>CAWETC010000018.1:160000-454269 GCA_963811915.1 uncultured Alphaproteobacteria bacterium | reverse complement strand
TGGTTAAATTGATGGAAGGTAAAAAAGGCTACCTTGGTTATCTGGCAGACCGGCACCGTCCACGACGATCCACCGATCCCATGATTTTGTAGCGGCCTTGATGACGGAGTTGTTGCGCTGCAAGAGGCCGGAGCCGACGTAGCTCTTGACGAATCTCTTGTATACAGCCCGCGCACGGAGACGATGCCTAGCCAAATTCCGCGCCGCCCTACCTGGATAGTATGCGGGTGGTGGCACAACAGCACGATGTTCCGCTGTTGACCGGTTCGCCATCATGCAGCATCGGACGAGTTGGGAGAGTTCGATTTGTTCAGCACGTTCCACGGCATCGAGCTTGCAAAGCGTGTCCACGATTGCCTTGGCCGAGCGCTGTCACGGTTTGTGATCGACGCGGCTCATGTCAATCCGGCCCAGCAGAATTGAGGATGCAGCGTTTATGACGTCTATGAGTTGTTACCGCCCTTTTTGCAGAATGACATTGCTGGCCGTCGCGATCGCGGGCCCTTTATTGCCAACGTCGATGGCGGACGCGCAGACGGTGCAGGTGACGCAACACGCGGCGTTATCCGACGGTGCTAAATCCGACGGCGCGAAGACGGCGGCGGGGCAGGCGGCCGGCGCGGGCGATGCGACGCCCGCTGATCAGGCCAATCCGTCGCAACAAAAACTCT
This sequence comes from uncultured Alphaproteobacteria bacterium, assembly GCA_963811915.1. Taxonomy (GTDB): domain Bacteria; phylum Pseudomonadota; class Alphaproteobacteria; order Rhizobiales; family Xanthobacteraceae; genus Bradyrhizobium. The sequence goes on along the minus strand of CAWETC010000018.1, from coordinate 453,598 downwards.
CACCACCAGGGCGATCGAAAAAGTGAAGCAGGTTGCGAAATCGGCCAGTGACATTTTCAGCCGCGTTCCATGCCTGCCGCCAAAGGGCGGCGCCAAATCGATGGGATCGCTGCCGCATGTCGCGAACAAGCTGATTTCGGGAGAGCCGGTCCTGATCGTCGCGTTCGGATCGTCTTCGACCGCCGGCTATGGTTCGACCTCGCCAGAATTCACCTATCCCAACCGGCTGGCGGCGCAGTTGCGTCGGCAATATCCGGGCGCCGACATCACGGTGGTCAATGCAGGCAGGGGCGGCGAGGACGCGCCCGAAATGATGAGGCGCCTGCAAAGCGAGGTGATTGACGTAAAACCGGATCTGGTGATCTGGCAGGTCGGCACCAATGCCGTGCTGCGCAACCTCGATCCGGCCGCGACCGCGAAGTTGGTGGAAGATGGCGTCGCGCGCATTCAGGCCTCGGGCGCCGACTTGTGCTGGTCGATCCGCAATATTCTCCGAGGGTCAATGACGCGCGGAAAGCGCAAGCCATATGGTCAGCTGCTCCACAAGGTCGCCGACCTTCGCCATGTCGGCATTTTCCCGCGCTTCGAGGTGATGCGTGAATGGCACGAGAACCAGGCGCTCCCGATCGACAGTTTCGTGATTGCCGACGGCCTGCACATGAACGACTGGGGTTACGCCTGTTTCGCCCAGTTGCTCGGCGACGACATCATCAAATCGGTCGGCCAGATCAAGCTCGGCGCAATCTGCCGGCCGGGTTCGGGCCTATCGGCCCATGTGAACTGGTTGCGTAGCGCCATCACCATCGTCGTCCCGGCGAACGCCTGGCGAACGCCGGGACCAACTACAGGGCGTTATGGGTGGAGGAAGGTGTCCGCTACCGTCCCTAAGCGCACGGCCGCGGCGTATGGATCCGGCTCGGTGGCCGGGACGACAACGAACCTCACGCCTTCTCCAGCGCCGCCTGCAATCCTCGATCAGATCGTCGCGGTGTTCGAGGCCGGCCGAGAATCGGATAAAACCTTCGCTGATCCCCAGTTCGGCACGCGCCTCGGGCGTCAGTCGCTGATGCGTGGTGGTAGCCGGATGGGTGACGATGCTCTTGGCGTCGCCGAGATTGTTCGAAATCCGCGCCAGCTTCAGCGCGTTGAGCGTGCGGAACGCCGCCGCCTTGCCGCCCTTGACCTCCAAGCCGACCAGCGTCGATCCGGCGCGCATCTGCTTCTTCACGAGGGCCGCCTGCGGATGATCGGCCCGGCCCGGATAAATCAGCCGCGAGATTTTCGGATGCTGCGCCAGCGCCTCGGCAATGCCGGCGGCGGTTTCAGTCTGGGCGCGGACGCGGACCGCCAGGTCTCCAATCCCTTCAGCAGCACCCAGGCGTTGAACGGCGACATCGACGGGCCGGTCTGGCGCATGAAGGTGTGGAGGTGTTCGGCGATGAACGCTTCCGACGACAGGATCATGCCGCCGAGGCAGCGGCCCTGGCCATCGATGTGCTTGGTCGCGGAATACACCACGACATCGGCGCCCAGCGTCAGCGGGCTCTGCGAGATCGGTGTTGCAAAGACGTTGTCGACGATCAGCCGCGCGCCGGCCTTGTGCGCGATCTCGGCGATGGCGCCGATATCGAGCACGTCGAGCGTCGGATTGGTCGGGCTCTCCAGGAAGCAGCTCTTGGTGTTCGGCTGCATCGCCTTCTTCCACTGGTCGAGATCGAGGCCGTCGACCGCGTCGACTCGATGCCGTAGCGCGGCAGCAGATCTTCCACCACGTAGCGGCACGATCCGAACATCGCCTTGGCGGCGACCACGTGATCGCCGGCTTTCAGTGGCGCCAGGATTGCCGTCGTCACCGCGGCCATGCCGGTCGCGGTCGAGCGTCCGGCTTCGGCGCCCTCAAGCTCGATCATGCGGCGTTCGAACATCGCAATCGTCGGATTGGAGTAGCGCGAATAGATGTAGCCGGGGTCTTCGCCCTTGAAGCGCGCCTCGCATTGCTCGGCGCTGTCGTATACGTAACCTTGGGTGAGAAACAGCGCCTCGGATGTTTCGCCGAATTCCGAGCGGATGGTGCCGGAATGAACCAGCCGGGTTTCCGGGCGGTAGTGGGCTGTCGGCGAAGCGGCTGTGGTAGAATTAGTCATGTGACCTCCATCGTGACCACCTTCAAATGGTCACAAAAAACCGGCCTGGAAAATTCCACAGGCCGGGATCACACATGTCCCCGGCCTGTTTAGCGATTTTTTTAACGTGGCTGCAAGCCGGCCGGCTCAAATCACCACGGGATAAGTCATGCTCTTATTCGGTCGCGCCCTTTCCGTCAAGGCGGCCATCGGATAACCGATAAAAGTCCGTATTTTCCGCGTCTGGAGCATGATCCGGAGAAATAGGAACCAGTTTTTCCCTCGCGACAAACGCCGGAAGCGTTTGCGCGGAGGTCATGCTTAAACAAAGAGATGAGATCATGATCGGGATCATGATCTCATGGCGGTCACGAAGTCACCCCGGGGATCTTACCGTGTCGTTCACGCTTTCGCCTGACGCCAATGGCATTTTGCCCGACCGCATGATCGCGGCGATGGCGGATGCTGGCCTGATCTTGCCGGCCTATCCCTTTGTCGAAAGCCAGATCCAGCCGGCGAGCCTCGATCTGCGTCTGGGCGACATCGCCTATCGGGTGCGTGCGAGTTTTCTGCCGGGGCCGGGCGCGACCGTTGCGGAGCGCATCGACGAATTGAAGCTGCACGAAATCGACCTGACTGACGGCGCGGTGCTGGAAACCAATTGTGTCTACATCGTGCCGCTATTGGAAAGCCTCGCGCTGCCGCCGGAAATCGTCGCCGCCGCCAATCCGAAGAGCCTCGACTGGGCGGCTCGATGTGTTCACCCGGGTGATCGCGGACGGTACACGACGCTTCGACATGATCGGCGCCGGTTACCACGGCCCGCTCTATGCCGAGATCAGCCCGAAAACCTTTCCGGTATTGCTGCGCGAGGGATCGCGGCTCAGCCAGGTCCGCTTTCGCACCGGCGATGCCGTCCTCAATGCCGACGAGCTCGACGCGTTGCACGATCTGGAGCGGCTGGTCGATGCTGATGATGCCGACCTTGTCAACGGCGTCGCGCTCAGCGTTGATCTCAGCGGCGAGAATGCCGGCGGTTTCGTCGGCTACCGTGCCAAGCGGCACACCGGCGTGGTTGATATCGACCGCCGCGGCGGCTATGCGGTCGGTGAATTCTGGGAGCCGATAGCCGCACGGCCTGACGGCAGCCTCATTCTCGATCCCGGCGAGTTCTATATTCTCGCCTCGAAAGAAGCCGTCCAGGTGCCGCCGGATCATGCCGCCGAGATGGTGCCGTTCGATCCCCTGGTTGGCGAATTCCGCGTGCATTATGCCGGATTTTTCGATCCCGGCTTCGGCTATGCGGGCGCCGGCGGACAGGGTTCCCGCGCAGTGCTGGAAGTGCGCTCGCGCGAGGTGCCGTTCATCCTGGAACATGGCCAGATCGTCGGCCGGCTGGTTTACGAAAGAATGTTGGGTCGCCCCGATGCCCTCTACGGTCAGCGCATCGGCTCGAATTATCAGGCGCAGGGCCTGAAATTGAGCAAGCACTTTCGGGTGTAGCGCGCGCTACTCAATTGGCTGACCTGTTACAGAAGGCGGCGGGTCACCCCGCCGCCTTCTTGTCTAAATGTCTATGCCTTGGCCGTTCCGGCGGCCCCCCGTCGAGTTCCTGATATTCTTGCCGTTGCCCGGTCAGGAACCGAATATTTCCCGGATGGTTGACTTGCTGCGAGTTCTTTTGTCCTGGAAGGAAGCGCGCGTGACAGACCAAAGCCTTCACTCCACCGCGCTAATTGCTAGGCATCCCATTCATCCTATGTTGGTGCCAATTCCCATCACTTGCTTTATCGGCGCTCTGCTGACCGACATCGCTTATTACGCGACCGCCGAAATGATGTGGGCGGATTTTTCCTCGTGGCTCTTGATCGCGGGTCTTATCGGAGGCGTCCTTGCGGGGCTGGCGGGTCTGACCGACTTTCTCGGCAATCGACTGATCCGCTCACAGGCGCCGGCGTGGCCCCATCTGCTCGGCAATCTTCTGGTGCTGCTGCTGTCGTTCTTCAATCTCCTGATTCACACGCGCGACGGATGGACGTCCGTTGTCCCGACCGGGATCGTCCTGTCGATCGTCGTTGTGCTGATCCTGCCCATTACCGGTTGGCTTGGCTGGGCTCTGGTGTATCGCCATGGCGTGGGAGTAAGCCGATGAATAGTCTTCGTCTTCTCGTGATTATGGGTTCCCTGCTGTCTCTTTCAGGATGCAACGATGGCAGCGGCGACCCCAAAGCTCAAATCGGCGCGAACCCGCGCCTGCCTGACCTGCAACAATATCTTCTACCGCCGATGCACATTGCGAAGGTGGTGGGATGGAAAAAGGATGAGACGCCGTCGGTCGCAAAGGGATTGAAGATCAAGGCGATGGCTACAGGCCTCCAGCACCCGAGATCGCTCTATGTCCTGCCAAACGGTGATGTGCTGGTTGTGGAATCCGAAGGCGCCCCCGGCAGCGGCGATCAAGCGGCCCAAAGAGATCGTCATGGGCTCATCGAGTTTTGGGCGACTTCGGGTGGCAATACCGGGCCGAGCAATCGCATCACGCTTCTGCGAGATACCAATGGCGATGGCGTTCCAGACTCTGCAAACGGTCTTTCTCGATCATCTGAATTCGCCATTTGGCGTCGCTCTCGTTGGCGACGATCTTTATGTCGCCAATACCGATGCGATCGTCAGATATCGTTATAAAACTGGCGAAACGACCATTACCACACCCGGCGAAACGCTGACGCCGCTGCCTGGCGGCCCGATCGACCATCACTGGACAAAGAGCCTTGTTGCCAGCCCCGATGGTTCAAAGCTTTATGTCGGCGTTGGGTCTAACAGCAACATCACCGAAAACGGTATCGAAGCAGAGAAAAACCGTGCAGACATTCTTGAGGTCGATCGTGCCAGTGGGCGTTTCCGTATTTTCGCGAGTGGATTGCGCAATCCGAACGGCCTGACCTTTGAACCGAAGAGCGGCGCATTGTGGACCGTGGTCAATGAGCGCGACGAGATCGGGCCCGATCTCGTGCCCGACTATATGACTTCAGTTAAGGATGGCGCGTTTTATGGCTGGCCCTATAGCTATTATGGCCAGCATATCGATCCCCGGGTTCAGCCCCAGCGGCCCGATCTCGTCGCAAGGCAATTCCGCCCGATTATGCTTTGAGTTCGCATGTGGCTCCGCTCGGGCTTGCATTCGATACTGGAACCAGCCTTCCCGAATCCTATCGCGGCGGCGCATTTGTGGGCGAGCACGGCAGTTGGAATCGGCAAGTATTGAACGGCTATAAATAATATTCGTGCCGTTCAGCGACGGTAAGCCCAACAGGATGCCGCAGGACGTCGTGACCGGGTTCCTTAACGGCGACGAACAGGCGCGAGGCAGGCCAGTCGGCCTCGCGCTCGATAAAGGCGGCGCGTTGCTGATCGCCGACGATGTCGGCAATACGGTTTGGCGGGTGACAGGCGACGCGACGACTTCACAATCCGCATCAGTGCGGTAATTTTGATATTTCCCGAATGACGCGATCGATGTGGAAGAGCGCCCGTGTCAGGCCGTGTGACCCGGGTCAAAGTCGTTGGGAGTCTTTTTCCTTCGCTGAGGCACCATCTTCGCCGGATCAGGTTTTCCCGGCACCCCCCTTGGCCCGAATTGCTCCCGCTGTTGGTCATCCTCGGACTGGCGGGGGCGGCCGTCGTCCGTTTGCCGATGAACTCCGATGCTCTGGTCATAGATATGGCGGCTGGATTTCTTTTCCGCAGCCGACGATTTCCCGGTGTCTGGCTTGGCCACGTGGATTGCCCTCTCCTGTTATCGGTTCGCAATCAAGACGTTAAATCTCAACCCGTAGCGATGGTTCCAGGCCACAGGCGCATCAAGATGGGCTGAGGCAGCAGATATAAATCGGCTCCGAATGAAGGGCGACGGCGCACCGCTTGGCGACGACGATCTGCTGTTTACAAGCGGCCAGCTAGACTCACTCGATGCGATCGAGATCATCATGACGATCGAGACCGATTATGGCATGAATTTTTCCGAGATCGATTTGGACCTGACCCGTCTGGATTCGATCACGGCCATCGCGGATCTGATAGAGCGTGGTCCTTCTTGAACGCAGCCTTGTTCGAGAGAAGAGGCGTTCCTCTCCATGAGGGACGAGATATTATCGCGCCGCCGACTTCGCCGACGGCGTTACGCGCCAGATCGTGTTGCCGACATCGTCGGCCACCAAGAGCGCGCCCTGCTTGTCGATCCTGACGCCGACCGGCCGGCCCTGGGCTTCGCCGTCGGCATTGAGAAAACCGGTCAGCACGTCCTGCGGCTTGCCTGAGGGCATGCCGTTGGCGAACGGCACGAAGATTACCTTGTAGCCGGCGCGGGGATTACGATTTCACGAGCCGTGCTGGCCGACGAAAGCGCCATTGGCCATCTCGGGCGGAAACAGCTTGCCGGTGTTGAACGTCAGCCCCAATGAAGCGGTATGTGCGCCGAGCGCATAATCCGGCGCGATCGCTTTGGCCACCAGATCGGGCCGCTGCGGTTCGACGCGAACGTCGACATGCTGGCCGTAATAGCTGTAGGGCCAGCCGTAGAAGGCGCCGTCCCTGACCGAGGTCATATAGTCCGGAACGAGATCGTTGCCGAGTTCGTCGCGCTCGTTGACGACGACCCATAATGCGCCGCTTTGCGGCTGCCATGACGGCCCGTTCGGATTGCGGAGGCCCGAGGCGAAGACGCGCCATTTGCCGCTCGCACGATCGACCTCCAGCACGTCGGCACGGTTGGTCTCGGCCTCGACGCCGTTCTCACCGACATTGCTGTTGGAGCCGACGGTCGCGTAAAGCTTTCTGCCGTCTGCACTGGCCGCAAGATCCTTGGTCCAATGATGGTTGATGCGGCCCGCCGGCAGATCCGCCAGCTTGACGCCGGGCGTGGTGATCCTGGTGTCGCCGGCGTGGTAGGGGAATTTCATGATCGCATCTGAATCGGCGACGTAGAAGTCGTCGCCAACCAGCGCCATGCCGAACGGTGAATTCAACCCTTCGAGAAACACGCTCTTGGTCTCGGCGACGCCGTCGCCATCGCCGTCCCGCAACAGTGTGATGCGGTTCGCGCTCGGCGTCGCGGCGCCGGAGCGGCCCATCACCCACTTTGTCGCCCAGGCCTTGATGCCGTGGCCGTCATCAGGCTTCGGCGGCGCATTGGTCTCTGCCACCAGCACGTCGCCATTGGGCAGGACATACACGGTGCGCGGATGGTCTAGCCCGGTGGCAAAGGCGTTGACCGCCATGCCATTAGCCGCGGTGGGTTTGGCGCCAGCAGGCCAGCCGACCGCTTTGGCCACGTTGACCGTCGGAAGCCAGGAGCTTTGCGGTGCGGGCAGCGTGGGCGAGGGACCAAAGGTCTGTGCAGTAACCGCGCTGTCCTGCTCGTTGCAGGCGGCGAGCGGGAGCGCCAGAACGCCGAAACAGGTTGCCAGCAGAAGACTTCTGGTCAGCATCATATTGTGGCGCATGCCTGTTCCTCGTCTGTGGCAATACAATACGCAAAGCCGGCGTATATTCGGTCCTGGCCATGAACTTCCTATGAAATGAACGGCACGAGCCTATGCTCATAGCCAAACGAATAAAACGCAAAAAAGACGAGGAGGCGAAAATGACGGAAGCACAAAGCGACGCGCAGGCGGTAAAGTGGCTGCGCTGGCGGGGTGTCGCCGACCTCTATCATGCCTGTTTCACCGGCCTCATTCTCACCGTAGTGACGCGGCGGGGCATCCCGGACGCCGCGGAATTCGTGTTCCGGGTGTTTCGCCGCCAGCAGCAGGAACGCTTCCTGCCGGGCCTCGACAAACTCGGCCTCAGCCACCTGCCGCCGGCGGTGGCGGCCGCGCAATACCATTATCTCTCCAACTGGATCGGCGGCGTCAGCGTCGAATACATGTACGAGTCGGATCGCAAGGCCTGGATCCGCTATCCGCCGCCGCGCTGGATCTGGAAGGGAACGGCGATCTGCGGCATCCCCGGCGAAGTCTCGCGCGCGATGCTGCGCGGCTGGCACGCCAACAACGGCGTCGCGCTCGGCAACCCGCGGCTCGGCTTCGTCTGCACCAAGCAAAGCGTCGACGGTCAGGACGGACTTGAGGGTTATTACTGCGAATACGATCATGCGCTTGAGATCGATCAACGGCTGGTATTCGCGCGTCATCTCGAAGCCCCGCTGTTCGATCCGGCAACCGCGCCGGCGTTGCCGTTCGCGAGCTGGCCGAAGCCGCGGCTTGAAAAAGCCTATCGCAACTACGCCATGGAATATGTGCGCTCCGCCGCACCGGTCATGGTGCAATTGTTCGGCCCTGACGATGCCGGCTATCTCTTGCATCTCACGGGCAAGTTGATCGGCATGCAGTATTTCGATGAGGTCGCGCGCGCTTTTTCCGCGAGCCGCGGAAGCGCACGAGATTTTACGACATTCCTTGGCGCGCTGTTCGAAGCGCAGGACGATGTCGCTGAGATCACCGGGTCCGGCGGCGCATTCGAAATCCGACAAGCGACATGGAAGCTGATGGCGAATGTGCCCGATGTTCACCCGGCGTGCGCGAGCGTCCTGCAAGGATTGTTCGAAGGTCTCGCGGCCGGCTGCGGCCGGCGTATCGCGGTAACTATGCGACCCGCCGCAGGCGGCGGGCCGCCCTTTGTCTGGTCGATCGGCTGATCGGACTTTCCGCATCACGGCATAAGCTGGACGAATAACCTGGCGAATGAATTGCGCAGGCGGCCCATGCGCCGGACGCAGATGGATTTGGATTTGTTCGTGCTACGAGAGTTTATGACGCAGCAAATTATGGCGCTGCAAAGATCGCGCGGGAGCGCGCTTTATATATTGAAATGCGCATGATCCAAACCGCTCAAAATTCCGGCGGATCATGCAGGGAGAAATAATTGCCCGATATCGCGGTCGCCGAGATACCCGTCGACGAAGAGGAGCGGCCGCTTCCGCCGCCTGAGCCACGGGCAAAAAATGCGCTGCTCGATGGTCCTATCCTGCGCACGCTGCTGTGGCTGGCATGGCCCAATGTGATTGCACTCGGCGCCGGCACCTGCGTGGTCATTGCCGAGACGTCCTATATCGGCCGGCTCGGCGTCGAGTCGCTGGCGGCGATGGCGCTGGTGTTTCCCTTTGTGATCCTGACCATGACAATGTCGGGCGGTGCGATGGGTGGTGGCGTGGCATCAGCGATCGCGCGTGCGCTCGGTGCCGGCAATGTCGACCGCGCGTCGGCGTTGGCCGCGCACGCCATGCTGATCGGCATCGGCTTCGGGCTGACCTTCACGCTGGGCATGCTGATTTTCGGTCCCTCGCTGCTCGGATTGCTCGGCGGCCGTGGCAACGTGCTCGCCAACGCCATCGGATATGCGCAGATTTTCTTCGGTGGCGCGGTGCTGCCATGGCTGATGAACAGCATGGCGGGAATCCTGCGCGGGACCGGCAACATGAAACTGCCGTCGCTGATGATCCTCAGTTCCGCCGTGCTTCAGATCATTCTCGGCGGCACGCTCGGTCTTGGCTTGGGACCGGTTCCGCGATTTGGCATGCCGGGCGTCGCAGCGGGATCGCTGATCGCCTATTCGATCAGCATAACGATGATGGGGTGGTATTTGTTTTCCGGGCGGGCGCGCGTCGTTCCCAAGGTCAGGGGGCTTCGCATTCGCCGGGCGATGTTCATCGATATCCTGAAAGTCGGTGCGGTCTCCTGCTTCTCGCCGCTGCAATCGGTACTCACCATCAGCCTCTTTACGCACATGCTGGCAGGTTTCGGCACCGCGGTTCTGGCCGGCTACGGCATCGGCGCGCGGCTCGAATTTATGCTGACCTCGGTCGCCTTCGCGGTCGGCATCGCGTCGGTACCGATGATCGGGATGGCGATCGGCGCGGGAGGGGTGGCGCGGGCGCGGCGGATTGCGTGGACTGCGGGTCTGGTGTCGTTCGTTTCGGTCGGCTTGATCGGTACTTTCATCGCGATCTTCCCAGATCTCTGGGTCAATATTTTCACCAGTGATCCCGGCGTGCGCGCCGCCAGCCGGGAATATCTGTCGACCGCGGCACCGCTCTACGCCTTCATCGGGCTTGCGATGTCGATGTATTTTTCATCGCAGGGCGCGGCTAAGGTGATCGGGCCGGTGCTGGCGCAAAGCGCACGGCTGCTGTTCATCGGCGCAGGTGGCTGGTGGCTGTCGATGCGCGATGCGACGGCCGCGAATTTCTTCGTGCTGGCGGCGGCCTCGATGGTGGCACTCGGCGTGCTCTCGGCTTCGAGCGTTGTTCTGACGCGATGGGGACCGAAGGCCGGCAATATCGTGCGAGCCCGTCCGGCGTTATCCTGATCCGGCGGTCTTACGCGCTGCTGCGATCCAGGGATTTCTGCATGGCGACAGAGGCCTGGTCCATCCGGCCGGCGATATAGGGCACGATGTCGTTGGGCAAGAGATCGACGATCCAGATCAGCTTGGCACGCGCCTCACCATCGGCGATGACCTGCACCGATGCGTTATAATGTCTGACCCGTTCGCTGGCCACGGCATAGACCAGCCGCCGTCGCGTGTCGTCGCAATCGACCAGTAATTCGCGCGCGACGGTGCCGTTGGCGAAGGTGACAACGCGCGCGTCGTCATCAAGACGGGCGTCGAGCACGAATCCCGGTGCCAGCCGGCGATGCACCGCGCCGAAATCGCGCACCGCGGCCCATGCGTCCTCGGGGTGGCAGTTGATCGGGATATCCCTGTGGATGGAGGCCATGTGACGTGATCCTCTTAGAGTTGGCTGAAAAAGCGTCCGGCATTTTCGGGCTTTTCTAACCGCATGAAATTGACTCGCTTTTCGTCATGGCCGGGCATAGCCGTCCGAAGGACGGCGTCGCTTCCGCTCGCCTATGTCCCGGCCATCCACGTCTTTCTTGTATTGAGTGCAGTAAGACGTGGATGCCCGGCACAAGGCCCGGGCATGACGAACTCAGCCAGAGAGCCCAATTTTATGGGTTGCATTTGAGTTTGACGGCTACGTACAAACCGCCTCGACATTATTGCCGTCGGGGTCGATCAGGAACGCGGCGAAATAGGTCGGGCTGTAATCGGCGCGCGGACCGGCGGCGCCGTTGTCGTGGCCGCCGGCTTTGGCGCCCGCGCTGTGAAATTTCCGGATTGCCGCATGGTCCGGGCGCGCGGAAGGCGATATGCGCGCCCGCGCCGGCAGGGCCCTTGTGCGGATAAAGCCACAGCGCAGGTTCGCCCGTCGGTCCGAAACCCGCGCCGCTCTCGTCGTGCGAGCACAACACGTATCCGAGCGGCGCCAGTGCCGCGGTGTAGAAACGCACACTGGCGTCGAGATTTTTAACCTTCAATCCGATGTGGTCGTACATGATGATCTCCCATGGATACGCGCCCGAACAGGCGCGGTCAGGAGCTCATCCTAGTCAGTGCAGGTTCAGCCGATCTTGGAAAATCTTGCGGTTGCCAAAAATCTTGCCGCCAGCGAGGCCTGCCGGAACCGCAGCGGCGAGACTCCGGCGGCGCGGTGGAAGGTGCGGACGAAATTGGAGAGATCGCCGAACCCGACATCATAGGCGATATCGGTGATGGAAATGTCATCGTCGGCCAACAGGCGCGCCGCATGGCGCAGCCGCGAGCGCACGAGGTATTGGTGCGGGGTGACGCCGAGCACGCCGGAGAACAGCCGCAGGAAGTGGAACGGGCTGATGCCGGCCTTCGCGGCGGTCTGCTCCAGGTCGATTTCCTGGTGCGAATGTGCGTCGAGCCAGAGCGCGGTTTCCACCGCCCGGCGGCGATCCCGCGCGGAAGCCGCCGCTGATTTTTCGCGCCGCCCGGAAACCACCTCGACAAAGCGGCTCGCGAATAATTGTCCGACCTCGTCGAGGCCGATATCGCTGCGGCCATCCGCAGCGGCCTGCGCCAGTTCGCCGAGCACCATCAATTCGGGCAGCGGCGGCGTGCTGCCGATCTGCCAGACACCGGGGCGGTCGCCGATCGTTTCCACCAGTTCAGGGCTTAAAAAGAACGACAGGCATTCGTCGCCGCAGACATGATCGTGGCTGCAGACATATTCGTCGCCGGGATGGCCGACCAGCACCGATCCTGCCACCAGTTCGGAGAAGCGGCCGCGGGTTTGGCAGCCGAAGCTGCCTTTGCGCACATAGGACACGGAGTGACAGCGATGCTGTTCGGCGAACGGCGTGTCATCCGGCCCGGCGCTGCAGCGGAAGTCGGACACCGTGATGGATGGACGCAGCAACAAGGTGGTCGCGGTCATGCCGCGAATTTAGCCCTGCGGGCGCGGCGGAGCAACCGGAAGCAGCACGTCGAACAAGGTCTTGCTGCTGATCATGTGCGCGCCCTCGATTGACAGCAGCCGGCGCTTGGAGATGGCGCCGCCGTTCGGCGAAATCCTGTCGGTATAGCTGCCGGCCTCGAGCACGCGATGGCAGGGCACGATGATCATGAACGGGTTTTTGGAAATCGCCTGCGCGACCGAGTGCGCGGCGCCCGATGCCCGGAGGCCTGCGGCGACTTCGCCATAGGTACGGGTTTCGCCGCGCGGGATCTTCCGGGTGAACGCGTACACCCGCGCATTGAAGGCATGGATGCCGTTCATGTCGAGCGTGACGTCGGAGAGATCGCTGGGCTGGCCGCGCAGCAGCGCGACAATGCCCTCGATCGCGATCTCGACATTCAGCGGCGGACGAAGTTCGCGCGCCTCGGGATACTGGCGCAGCATCCGGCCCCGAGTCTCGATCTCGCGAGCTTCCGGCAACTGCACGCCGACAATCCCGTAATTGCTCCACGCGATGCCGCACCGGCCGATCCCGGTGTCGAATACCGTGTACCCACGCCCCGCCATTTACGCCACCCCAACCCCAAAGGCATCATATCACCGTCATCAACGGCTGCACCTGGAAAATGCGGGTTCGGTTAAGGTGGGGAGGGGGTAACCGATCAACCGGCTTGGCGGAACGCGCAGTCTCGGCTAATCAGGTGAGCAGACCGCGGGCGTAGTTCAATGGTAGAACGGCAGCTTCCCAAGCTGCATACGAGGGTTCGATTCCCTTCGCCCGCTCCAGGTTTTGGCCGACTGCGAGCTTCGCCCCACCGTTCCCGGACTTTCGCCTATCTTTCCCGATCGATCGCGCGTAGGGTTTTCGCGTCGCAAGACGATGGCGCTGAACCTTAGAGCGGACTGCGGGCAGACCCGGGGGCAGTACCCGGCGCCTCCACCTGAGCAGCCCTTGAGCTTAAAGGTCTCATTCCGGCAGATCGATTTGCCGGTGAGATCGATTTTGTCGAAAGGCAAAATCCTTAGGGCTGCTGAGGCGGGGGCGAAACAGGATCGATGGTCGCGAAGAAGCTCTGAATTGTGCCCGGCATGATACCGCCGTTATCGGGTCAAAAACCTAAATGCAAACGATAACGTTGCATTGAACGAAGTGCGCCTCGCGGCGTAACCTGTTCGGGGTCCGGAGCACCTGGCAACAGAAGCTTCATCGCCGCGTCAACCCTCGGGTTGGCGCGGCTTTGTTTTTGCAGCCTTTGATAGATTACCCCAGATGGCCGGGCAGTCGCATTCCCGGCGTCAAGCGCCCTGAGGCACTTGATCAAATAAGCCGGTGATGCTGATGCGTCCGTCCCTGACGGCTCCGAGCCCGCTGCGCGAGCTAATCTCCACTCCGCCGATGTAAGAGACGCCACCAAGGAAAAGCTGCTGGTGACGCCACCAGGGTTCGTAAATTTCAAGGGTGATGAAGTCGTCGCGCGGTCCGGCGAAATTTTCCAAAAACGGCGAACGGGGCCTGTGACGTTGTGCGGGTCGCCTTTCTTGAACCGCCTCTCGGCTCTCGACAACGTGATAGATGATGATCGGCATGTCATTTGTCCGGCGGAGCCTTGCACTTATGTCCGACGTGCTTGCGCGAAATCGCGTTCAAGCGAGGCACGCGGTTTGCATAATTCCGCTGATGGGCATGCCTGGCCAGGACGCGTGATGCGATCACACAACAATTGGACGTGAAATGACTAAAAATTGGCACACGATGGGGATTTTTGCTTCTGTTACCCTGTCGGTCCTCACAATCGGTAGCGCTGGTGCTCATGATCGGGATCACCCCGAGTTGAACGGGTGGTATGAGAGCTTGCACAGTGGCAAGGGTCCTTGCTGCGATGGCAGCGAGGCAAAGCGTGTCGACGACGCAGATTGGGAAAGCAAGGATGGTCACTATCGCGTGCGCATCGATGGCGAGTGGGTTGACGTTCCGAAAGAAGCTGTCGTGGATGGGCCCAACCGCGCCGGCCGAACGATGGTCTGGCCTTACTATCTGGATGGTCATCCAAAAGCGCGGTGCTTTATGCCGGGGAGCATGAGTTGATCTTGAGGTGGGCCGTTATGGCGAAGGCCCTGATTTTGGTTTCGGCTTGGCCGGTGGGTTGACCTTCATTTCGCTGCCGTTCTTCAAGAATTCCGTGTGGTGTACGGCGGTGTCCCGGCCGCGCGTAACAATGCACTCCCGTGTAGCGAACAGGATGAACCGACCAGAGGAGGATCGCCATGCTGTCGCGCTTTGTCATGTCCCTTGGATTGATCGCCGGTTTGTCTCCGGTTGCAGCCATCGCTGCGGAGCGGCCGGTCGTCGTCGAATTGTTCACGTCGCAGGGCTGCTCGTCCTGTCCGCCTGCGAACGCCTATCTGAACGAATTGTCGAGAGACCGGCGTGACGTCTTGCCGCTCGCCTTCCACGTCACCTACTGGGATCGGCTCGGCTGGAAAGATCCGTTCTCATTGCCAGCGGCGACACAGCGCCAGGACCGGTATGGTCACCGCTTTGGCGACGGATCCTACACGCCGGAGATGGTCGTCGATGGTGCCGCCAGCATGGTCGGTTCGGATCGCGGCGATGTCGGATCGGCGATCGAAAACGCCAAGCGTCGTAACCAAACCGCCGCGGCGGTCCGCGTGACCAGGAACGGTGAGCAGGTTTCGATCCAGGTCGACTCCGGCAGTGGTGCTGCAAAGGTGCTGTTGATCGGCTTTGACCACGAACACACCACGGCGATCGGCCGTGGTGAAAACAGCGGCCGGACCTTGACGGAAGCCAATGTGGTCCGATCGATCCGATCCGTCGGCCAATGGTCGGGAACGCCGCTACGCCTCAGCGAGCCATTTCCCGAAGGACAGGATGTCGCGGTCGTATTGGAAGCGCCGGACGGTCAGATCATCGGCGCGTCGCGACTGGCCGGCGGTTCAAGTTGATTGCGCAGCGGTAGACTGCCCCGGATCGCCGGGGCAGTCGCACTCACTGCATCAGGCGCCTTGCGGCACCTGATCGAGAAAGCCGGTGATGCTTCGGATACGTCCGTCCTCGACGACGCCGAAATCCGTGCCCTTGATCGGGCTGTCGGCCCCTTCAGGACCGAGTCCCCATGAAAAGCGGATGTGCTCGCCAAATCCGTTGGGCTGACCGATCAGGTGAAACCGGAAATCCGGAAAGCGCTGTTGTACGCCGGCAATCAAAGCATCGACGCCGTCATGGCCGTCGCCGCTCATCAGCGGGTCGACGTATCTCGCGTCGTCCGCCCAGTTCGCCGCCAGCATTTCGCGGCGGCGGCTCGGCGTTCTCTCGTTCCACAGTTCGATATAGCGGCTGGCAACTGTATGGACGTCGGTCATTGTCTCGCTCCTTCGATTAGCGCCGGTTGGATCGGCTGCTTCGACTATCGAAGGTTTGCACGCGCTGATCGATTACCTCTGAGGTCAAGGATTCCGATCGCAGGGATTGTCACCGGGCGGCCCGCCGCCGTTACGGCGCGACGGTGAGCGCCGCCTTCATGTTCGGATGGAAGCGGCAATAATAGTCGACTGCGCCGGCCTTCTTCAAAACCAGGACGGCCGACTTCTTCGGCTGCAACGTCACGTCCCAATCGCCGTTTCGCGCGGTCGCGGTGTGAGCAAAAATATCCTTGTTGACCCACTCGATGGTGTCGCCGACCTTTGCGGAAGCCTCTGCCGGCGAGATCACCAGGTTGTCCATCGTGATCTGAATGGTCTCGGCATGCGCCGGGACAGACATTCCCAATGTCAGCATGGCGACGATCGGAAAAATCCGTCCCGGCGTCATCTGAGGCTCCTTATTTCAGCATCGCGGCGAGGTGTTCGGCGTGCTGCTCGTGGCCCTGGAAAATCTTCAGGCCGGTCTGCAACAGGCTCTTCAGCTCCGCGTGGTTGGCCGAAGGAATAAGCGTCGTCTCCAGCGCGCTGTCGACCGCCGGAAAACCGGCCGCCGACATCGTCATTGAGCTAAATTCAATTTCGCGCCAGTTGTTACCGCGCCGCGATGACCATGATCTCGACGCCATATTGGGGTCCGGCGAGCTTGGCCTCGACGGTGGCGCGGGCTGGCGTGTTTCCCGCTGACACCCAGCCGTCCCACACCGCGTTCATCTCGGCGAAGTTTTTCATGTCGGGCAGATAGATCGTCGCCGACAGCAACTTCGATTTGTCGCTTCCCGCCTTCGCAAGATGACCATCGATGATCGAGAGGACTTCCTGCGTCTGCTTTGCGACGCTTTCGCCGGCCGTTGTCTTGGCCACGACGCCTGCGAGATAGACGGTGTCGCCATGCACCACGGCCTGGCTCATGCGTGGTCCGATTTCGAAACGCTGGATGGTCATGCTTTTTCTCCGAATGAATGTCGGCGCTACTTAGCGCGCAGGCGCGTTATCCGCTACCACCGTTTTCACAGGGGTGACCATGGCCTCCGCGACGTCGACCTCAGGAGGCCGCCTTCGCGGCGGCACGTCCGGCGTTGCGGCCGGAGAACAGGCAACCGCCAAGAAAAGTCCCTTCCAGCGAGCGATAGCCGTGCATGCCGCCGCCGCCGAACCCGGCGGCTTCACCGGCGGCGTAGAGTCCCGGCATGATCTGGCCGTCGTTGCCGAACACGCGCGAATCCAGATCGGTCTCGAAGCCGCCCAGCGTCTTGCGGGTCAGGATGTTGAGCTTCACCGCAATCAGCGGCCCGTGGGCGGGATCGAGAATCCGGTGCGGCTTGGCGGTGCGGATCAGCCGGTCGCCGATATATTGACGCGCATTGTGGATGTTCATCACCTGCGTGTCCTTGACGTAAGAATTTGATATCTCGCGGTCGCGCGCCTCGATCTGCGCCTTGAGGTATTCCATCTTCAAAAGATTGTCGTCGACCAGCGCGTTCATCGCGCCGACCAGGTCTGCGAGGTTGTCGCGCACGATGAAATCGGCGCCGTGCTTCTTGAACGCTTCGACCGGCGCGGGTGCGCCCTTATTGGTGGCGCGGCGCGCGGTCATCAGCCAGTTCCTGCCGGTGAGATCGGGATTCTGCTCGGAGCCCGACAGCGCGAATTCCTTCTTGATGATGCTCTGGGTCAGCACGAACCACGAATAATCGTAACCGGTCGACTGGATGTATTGCAGCTGGCCCAGCGTGTCCGAGCCGGGAAACAACGGCGAGGGCAGCCTTTTGCCCGTAGCGTCGAACCACATGGAAGACGGCCCGGGCAGGATGCGAATGCCATGGCGCGGCCAGATCGGCGACCAGTTCCGGATGCCCTCGACATAGTGCCACATCCGGTCGCGGTTGATCAGCCGCGCACCGGCGGCTTCGGTGATGCCGATCATGCGGCCGTCGACATGTTCGGGCACGCCGGTGATCATATTCTTTGGCGCGTCGCCAAGCCGCCTCGGCCAGTTCTGCCGGACCAGATCGTGATTGCCGCCGATGCCGCCGGAGGCAACGATCACGGCCCCGGCGTGGAGCGCGAAGTCGCCGATGATGCGGCGCGAACTGCTCTGGCCGCGCGCCACAGGATCAGGCTCGAGGACCGAACCGCTGACGCCGTCAACGATGCCGTTGCTGATCGACAGCGCATCGACGTGGTGGCGGAATTTGAACGTCAGCCGCCCGCGGGCCTCCGCTTCGCGTGCCCGCCGCTCGAACGGCTCGACCACGCCGGGGCCAGTGCCCCAAGTGACGTGGAACCGCGGGACCGAATTGCCGTGGCCCATCGCATCGTAGCCGCCGCGCTCGGCCCAGCCGACCAGTGGGAAAAACCGGTGGCCCATCGCCCGCAGCCAGCCGCGTTTCTCGCCCGTCGCGAACGCCACGTAAGCTTCGGCCCAGCGCCTCGGCCACGCATCTTCATCGCGGTCGAAGCTCGCCGATCCCATCCAGTCCTGTAGCGCCAGATCGTAACTGTCCTTGATGCCGAGCCGGCGCTGTTCGGGTAAATCAACCAGAAACAATCCGCCGAACGACCAGAAGGCCTGGCCGCCGAGGCTCTGTTCGCCTTCCTGATCGACCACGATCACGCGTCTGCCGGCGTCGGCAATCTCGGTTGCGGCGACGAGGCCTGCGAGGCCTGCGCCGACCACGATGACGTCAGCATCCCCGGCCATTCCGCATCCCCCGGATTGTTGCGGATCATTGAAACCGCGACAGCCGGGGTGGTCAACGGTAAAACATCTCTTAATCGCCGCGCTATCGCCGTCGGACCGCCGGAATGTTCCAGTTTGGGATATTCCGGCGCCGGAGTGCAGCCGGCCTGCAACACTTAATTTGAATTTGATTTGAGTCGCCGTTAGCATCTGGACAAAATTGGCGTCTCGCAACACGCTGGTGACACTTACACGACGACGATCAGATTCGGGTTCAACAACGGGACTTTCAACAACAGGACTTGGGGGCTGGAATGAAGTGCATGACGGGGCTGCTCGCGTTCGTTCTCCTGCTGGCAGGTGTGAGCGCGAGCCAGGCGGTGGTTCGCATTGGCGAGGACCGCGGCGGCCGGATCGGCACCTACGTCGACAAGTACCAGGACCTGCGTAGTTCCGGCGAAATGGTGATCATCGACGGTTTGTGCGCCTCGGCCTGTACCATCGTTCTCGGCGCTATTCCCCACGACAAGATCTGCGTGACGTCTCACGCCAGCCTGGGATTCCACGCGGCATGGGACTTCAGCGACGACGGTCATGCGATCACCAATCCCGAAGCCACCCAGATGCTGTATTCGATGTATCCCTCGGCGGTGAAGCACTGGATTGCCTCGCGTGGCGGGTTGACGCAACGCATGATTTTCCTGCGCGGCAAGGAACTGGCGAGCATGTACCATCCCTGTTTCCTCGACGCCCGGGCCTCCGCGGCGCATTAGAGCCTTATCGGGTCTGATCGCGCCAGAACCCGGCTCTAATCTTTGGTTTTGGCGGGTTTTCACGCGACCCGGCAGCCACTTCGATCGAAAACGCTCTAAGCTGCGCACCATCCCTCAGCATGACGTGATCGCCGCCGCGGCCGGGGCGCTTGCCCGGCCGCGCGACTGGCTTTATCTGGAAGTGAAATTCGGCGAACAGCGGCAAAAAACCGTCCCGCCGATCCCGTTCATTCAGATGGTCGTCGATGGCTTTGCCAATCTCCACGCCGCGGGAACTGCCCGGGACAATAGAGCCGGGACGCAAGCTCGCGCCGACGATGGTGGCAATTGTGGCGGCCCTCGGCGCGGTCCTCCTGGTCGGCGCGCTCGCGCTCTGGTTCCACTACGGAACAGCGGTGTTCTTCGAGACGATCACCTCCGGCATCTCCGCCTGTTTCTGATCCGCCAATAAAAGGAATTTCACAATGGATCGGACCACCCGCCCGCTCGTCATTATCGGCGCTTTCGCCGGAAGCCTGGTGATCGGGCTGGTGCTGATGCTGTGGGCACTCGGCGGGTTGCGTCATGTGGCAGCCCCGGCTGCGATCGGCGGCCCATTCCAGCTGACCGACCAGACCGGCCAGACCATCACCGAAAAGAGCATGCA
Source organism: uncultured Alphaproteobacteria bacterium (assembly GCA_963811915.1). Lineage (GTDB taxonomy): Bacteria > Pseudomonadota > Alphaproteobacteria > Rhizobiales > Xanthobacteraceae > Bradyrhizobium. The sequence goes on along the minus strand of CAWETC010000018.1, from coordinate 433,608 downwards.
GGGCCACCCGACGCTGATCTTCTTCGGTTTCACCCATTGCCCGGATGTGTGCCCGACCACGCTGTTCGAGATTTCCGAGGTGCTGAAGGCGATGGGCAAGGACGCCGACGGGGTCAATGCCTATTACATCTCGGTCGATCCTGAGCGGGACACATCAGCGGCGATGAAGGATTATCTGTCGAGCTTCGATCCGCGCCTGAAAGGCCTCACCGGCAATCCTGAGCAGATCGCAAAAGTGCTTTCGGAGTACCGGGTCTATGCCAAGAAGGTTCCGCTGAAGGATGGCGACTACACCATGGACCACACCGCGCTGACCTATCTGATGGATCGTGACGGCAAATTCGTCTCACCGTTCAACCTCAACCGGACGCCGGAGCAGGCCGCGGCCGATCTGAAGCAGTACCTCTGACCTCCGACGCGAGGTCTTTACGGCGCAAACGACATTTCTTTGCCTGCCGGATGGTCTATAAGGCCGTCTGATCCGGAACGCGGTCGGCAATGCAACCCCTGATAACTTCACGCCAATTTGGAAGATTTCGCCGAAACGCCGGTGCCGCGCTGGTGCTGGCCGGATTGTCGCTGCTGACCTTGGCCCTGGGCGCGGACGGTGCCCGGGCGCAAAGTATTGCAAAACCCGCTCCGGAAGCGGCGCCTCAGGCGGTCCCGGGCTTCTGGGACCCGCGGCGGCGGCCCGACCGGCCCGATCTGTCGCGGCTCTCCGTGATCCGGTTTCTGACCGAAACGGATTACCCGCCGTTCAACTTCACCGGTCCCGACGGCAATCCGGCGGGCTTCAATGTCGATCTGGCGCGGCTGATCTGCGACGAGATCAAGGTCACCTGCACGATCCAGATGCGGCGGTTCGAGACGCTGCTTGATGCGATCGCCAGCAACCGCGGCGACGCCATCATCGCCTCGCTGGCGGTGACGCCGCAAATGCGCGCCCGTGTCGATTTCAGCGATCCGTATTACCGGGCGCCGGCGCGGTTCGTGTCGCGGCGCGACTCCGTGATGCGGGAGGTTCGCCCGGAATATCTCGAGGGCAAGAAAGTCGGCGCCATCGCGGGCTCCGCACATGAAGCCTATCTCAAGGCGATGTTCACCGATGCCGAATTGCACTCCTATCCCAACGACGAGGCGTTGCGGCAGGCGTTGCGGCGCGGCGAGGTCGACTTCATTTTCGGCGATGCGATCTCGCTGGCGTTCTGGATCAACGGGACTGATTCCGCTGAATGCTGCGCGTTCTCAGGCGGCCCGTTTGTCGAGAGCCGCTATTTCGGCGAAGGCATTGGGATCGCCGTGCGCAAGGGCAATGATCTGCTGCGCCAGTCGCTTAACTGGGCGCTGTTCCGGTTGTGGGAAAAAGGCCGCTACACCGATTTATGGCTGCGCTATTTCTCGGTCAGCCCGTTCTAGGATCGGTGTCGTCCCCGCGAAAACGAGCACCCATAGCCACGAATGTATCTGCGGAGCAGGCTGCGGCTCCAGCCGGGCATAGCAGTTGATATCGGTGGTTTTGGATCCCGGCTCGCGCGGAGCCTGTCATCGGGCCGGTCGAAGGCCGGACCCGTTGGCTTGGCCGGGACGACGCAGGTTTTGTTGCCATTTTGCATTTCGCGGCGAAAACGCTAGTTTCCGCGGCCCTGGAGACCCTGTTAATGTCCACGATCGATCTTGCCGCTAGCCCGAGCGACCTGCGTGCGCTCGCCGAACAATCCAACGCCTGGCCGTTCGAGCAGGCCAGGGCGATTGTCACACGGCTGAAGAAAAAGCCAAAGGACGAGGTGCTGTTCGAGACCGGCTACGGGCCGTCCGGCCTGCCGCATATCGGCACCTTCGGCGAGGTCGCGCGCACCACCATGGTGCGCCATGCGTTTCGCGTGCTGACCGAAGACAGGATCAAGACCCGCCTGATCGCGTTCTCCGACGACATGGATGGCCTGCGCAAGGTGCCGGACAATGTGCCGAACAAGGAGATGCTGTCGGAGCATCTCGGCAAGCCGCTGACCCGGGTGCCCGACCCGTTCGGCACCCATCCGAGTTTCGGCGCGCACAACAATGCCCGGCTGCGTGCGTTTCTCGACACTTTCGGCTTCGACTACGAGTTTGCCAGTTCGACCGATTATTATACGTCGGGAAAATTCGATGCGGCGCTGCTGCGCGTGCTCGAGCGCATCGACCAGGTGATGGCGATCATGCTGCCGTCGCTGCGCGAGGAACGCGCGGCGAGCTATTCGCCATTCCTGCCGATCTGTCCGCGCACCGGCATGGTGCTGCAGGTGCCGATCACAGCCCATGACGTAAAGGCCGGGACCATCACTTACGACGATCCCGAAACCAGGGAGCGCGTCACGCTTCCGGTCACCGGCGGGCATTGCAAGCTGCAATGGAAGCCGGACTGGGCGATGCGCTGGTTTGCGCTCGGCATCGACTATGAAATGGCCGGCAAGGATTTGATCCATTCCGTCAAGCTGTCGGGCAGGATTTGCTCGGCGCTCGGCGGTACGCCGCCCGAAGGGTTCAACTACGAACTGTTCCTCGACGACAAGGGCCAGAAAATTTCGAAGTCGAAGGGCAACGGGCTCACCATCGATGAATGGCTGCGCTATGCGTCGCCGGAATCGCTGTCGCTGTTCATGTACCGCGAGCCGAAGTCGGCGAAGCGGCTGCACTTCGACGTGATCCCGCGCAATGTTGACGACTACCAGCAGTTTCTCGAAGGTTTCCCGCGGCAGGACGCCAAGCAGCAACTGGCCAATCCGGTCTGGCACATCCATGCCGGCCATCCGCCGGTGGCCGACATGCCCGTCACGTTCCAACTGCTGCTGACGCTGGTGTCGTCGTCGAACGCGGAGAACGCCGCGACGCTATGGGGGTTCATCGGGCGCTATCGTCCCGGCGTCACGCCGCAGACCCATCCGAAGCTCGACGCGATGGTCGGCTATGCCATCAATTACTATCGCGACTTCGTGGCGCCGACCAAGAAATTTCGCGAGCCGACCGATATCGAACGCGCTGCGTTACAGGATCTGCGCGACGCGCTATCGCAACTGCCGCCGGACTCATCGGCCGAGGACATCCAGAACGTGGTCTACGAGATCGGCCGCCGCGAGCCGTTCCTCGACGCCGTCAAGAAGGGCAAGGACGGCCGGCCGGGCGTCTCGCTCGACTGGTTCAACATGCTTTATCAAGTGCTGCTCGGCCAGGAAAAAGGCCCGCGCTTCGGATCGTTCGTCGCGGTTTATGGATTGCCGAATGCGGTGAGCATGATCGACGGCGCGCTGGCGCGGAGCGCGTAAGTTTCTTCTTCTCCCACAAGGCCACTCTCTCACAGACGCGGCCGCTCCTGAGCCGTTCAAGTGCGTGGGGATAACAGGTCTGTCAATTGGGTGACGGCGCTTTGAGGCAACGTTGCGCATTCATTCGTTCATGCCCCTTTCCGAACTGTTTCTTGTGTTTCGCGGCTCGTTCTGCCAATGCAACTGCCGCGGGATTTTCGTTTCACTAGTGTAACATGCGAGCGGTCGAATTGCTCGCGGACTGGTGGATCGCAATGGTCGACAAGGTAAAGCCGAAAACCCTGCGGGAGGTGTTTGCGGTATATAACTCGTTTCCGCGAGGGCGCCGTATCGTCGGCTGTGTGTCCACGATAGGATCACTTCTCTTTTCGGTAGCCCTTGGGTTTGCCGTCTACTTTGGAATGGGATTTATCACATATCTCGTCCTCGCCTTCTTGTCGTTTCTTGCACAACTCATTCAAATTATGCGTTCACGCAAAATCTCACACAGCGGAAAGTGCGGAGGATCGATTACTGGTATCTCGGAACCGCGGCAGTTGGCTTGCTGTTAGTTGCCGCTGCTTATGCCTCTCAACGGGAGATCGTTCTGACAAAGATATTTGTAGTGGCGCACCAAAGTGGGGAGGAGCCGATTCGAGAGCAGGTAGTCTCGTCTCTGGCGGACCTCTCAAGGTTTTGTGTGGTGACGTGATGGTACGCGCGTCTGTGACACCTTGCGAAGGTTTGAAACGATTCTCGGAGGAGATAAAGCCGCACTTATCTGCCGAACAGATAAAGAGCCTCAGGGAAAAATTCTCAAATGCTGTGACGATGCCGTATAGCAGAATGTTTCCGATCGAAAAACTGAAAGCCAACCCGAGCTTGTTCTCCCCGTTATCTGTAATACAGGTGAGGCTTGATGATTGGGCAGCATATATGCGGACGGCACCAGCGCAGATAGCCGCCCCGCGAGATGAAGAGGCTGAGATCGTGTATGGCTTGGGCCAATTGGTAATCTGGCCATTTCTTCTTGCGTATGCGCTTGCTCTGCGGATTACGAAGGTGACGATCGACGTTTTTGAGTTGGCTACGTAGCGATGTTCGATTATCTGCCATTACGATGGAAACCCTGGAGCCTTGCCCACGTCTGGGACGGCATTGAAGGCGCGAACGACGCTCGGATGAAAGAGGTGAAAAAGCGGAAGGCGAGTTGTTACGAGTTGCATGAGATAGATCAATATTCGGCACAGGAGTATTTTGAGCATCAAGACGACGTGCGCGCAACTCATTCGGAGATTTCTCGTGTCGAGGGCATCTCAGTTGATTTTGCCGCTGCCGGCACGCGACGATAAGACAATGTGGGAAGATGACCGGATGGGTGCACGTCTTTGACCGCAACTCGGCATCAGTATCCTCCGTTCGGCTGTTCGCGCGGAAAGGAAAGCGCGCCTTGAAATGTTCCTGATGTGGGTACCCGGTGTAGTGGGAATTCTCGGAACGCTGATAGGATTGGTCGTAATTTTGACGGGCAAGAAGTAACGCTCAGTGCACCGGACGTTGCCTTGCAAATAGCCGGTGGCGATCGTCGCTTTTCTCCCCAGTGCTGCCGGCCTGGGCCGCAAATCGAGATGGCAGGGCCGCCGTAAATTCAGTCAACGCGGCTACGGATTGCGCTACGATGTCGCTGTCAGGAATGGGCCAAGCCTCCAGCGAGAGGCAGCCAATAGCGGGAGGATGCTCATGCAGTTCAGGGTTTCGCCAAAAACGCTGGAAGAAAGCAGTGCCGAGCAATGGCAGGCGCGGGTCGATCTCGCGGCGCACACCGGCTGGCCTTCATGCACGGTTTCAACGAAGGCATCTTCAATCATCTGACCTTCGTGGTGCCCGGCCGCAGCGACCGCTACTTCCAGATCCCGTCGGGATGCACTGGTCCGAGGTGACCGCGTCCTCCTTCATGGAAGTCGGCATCGATGACGGCGAGGTCAAGCGCGGCGAGGGCGAGGTGGAGCGCTCCTGCTACTGCATCCACGCGCCGATCCACAAGGCGCTGCCGCAGGCCAAGGCCGTGTTTCATACCCACATGCCCTATGCGAGCGCGCTGACGCGGCTCGAAGATCCGCGCATCAAGGAGATCGGCCAGACCGAGGTCGGGATGTCGGGCAAGATCGCGTATGACGACGAATACACCGGCCCGGCGCTCGATCCTGCCGAGGGTGCGCGCCTCGCCAAGGTGATCGGCGACAAGACGGTGCTGTTCATGGCCAATCACGGCATCAGCACGGTCGGCGAGAGCGTTGCCGATGCCTATGACCGGCTGTATTACATCGAGCGCGCCGCGCAGGTTCAGATCTACGCGATGTGGACCGGCCAGCCGCTCAAAAAACTCCCCGATGCTGTGGTCGAGAAGACCAGGCGCGATATCAGCGGGGCCTATCTCTACAAGGGCCCAAGCTCCGGCCGAGCGGCACTTCGCGGCCTTGAAGCGCATCCTCGACCGCAAGGAACCGGACTACGCGTCGTAAAAGCTGATCCGAAGACCCGGCGACCACTCATCTCATCATGCGCGGGCTTGACCCGCGCATCCATCTAATTCGCAAAAAAGTTTCTTCAGTTTGATGGATTGCCGGGCATAGGCGAGCGGAAGCGACGCCGTCCTTCGGACGGCCAAGCCCGGACGGCTGCGCCAATGGCGCGAGGCTACATTCAACCTAGCCGGCTATAGCTGCGCTCGCTCTCACGTGTTCCGCGAACCGGTGCCAGACTTCCGGACGCCAGGCGCCGTTGGCTGCGCCGGAGGTTGACGGCAATATCCAGATTCTGTGTCTCGGCAATCAATTCGATCTGCTCGCCGTAGTCTCTCTTCCCGCCGAGAACCTTCTGTCCGGCGGTCTTGCTGGTGAAAGCGAGGAACTTCGGTCGGCACGCCAGGATCGATGCACACAGGCGCGTCCGCGAAATCTCTCCGAGCCTGGACAGCGGTATCTGATGATCCATCCCAAAATGTGTTTTCACGAAATCCGTAGACCGATCCGGTGATTGAGGAGATCGCGACACCGATGCGGCTGCAATAGTTCGGGGATAAGTCGCGTCTCGTGAAGGATCCTCCAGAACTTGTTCTGCGGATGCGCGTAATAGGCGCCGGCTTTCGCGGACGCCGTCCCTACGGCGGTTCCGCAAAAAACAATCTGAAGGGATTTGCGGAGCAGGTCGTGGAGAACGTCAGGCATTTGCCTATTGCGTAGCCCACACGATTCGCGCGATCCATGCGACGTCGGCCGCAGCCAGGGTGCGGTCGGCGTCAGCGGGGTTCAGCGCTTGCAGTTCCAGCGTCTTCGCGGTCCGGCGCTTGAGTTCCCTGACCATCACCTCGCCGTCGGTGGTTTTGACCACCACGCGGTCGCCGCGCCGGATCGGGGTTGCCGGCGATACCATGATCACGTCGCCGTCGCGGTAGGCGGGTTTCATCTGGTCGCCGGAAATCTCCAGCGCGTAGGCACGTTCGTCATCGATGGCAGGCAGCGCCATCGCCTCCCAGCCCTTGCCGGCGGGCAGGCCGCCATCGTCGAAAGCGCCGCCGTTTCCCGCTTGCGCGAAACCGAGCAGCGGCACCGTCCGGACGGTCCGTGCGCTTTCGCCGATCAGGTGCACGAAACTGTCGATCGAACTGCTGGTGGCGGCGAGCGCCTTGGCCACCGATTCGGTCGAGGGCCAGCGCTCGCGGCCGTCAGCAGTAACGCGTTTGGATTTGTTGAAAGTGGTCGGATCGAGGCCGGACTTTTTCGCCAGTCCCGAAGCCGACATCCCCGCGCGCTCGGCCAGTCGATCCAGCGCGGTCCAGACCTGGTCGTGGGTCAGCGTCCGCGGCGCTGCTCTGGGATGCCTGATCATGCGGCTAGGGTGTCCGAAATTAGGAATTATTCCCTGAATAAACCGATTTTCAGAGCCCGGTGCAAGACCTTGGACGACCTCGAATACCACCCTTGAAGTGCGACCATGCCGTCGATACGGTCGCTGCGCATGATCCGCCAAAATACAAGAACTCCGAGGACATCCCACGCCACTCGGACCACAAGCAGGACGCCGGACGAGTGCGCATGATCTATAAAATCTGCCCCGCTTCGGCCTGGCGCGAGGCCGAGCGGCAAGGCGTCTATCGCGGCAGCCCGGTCGATATCAGCGACGGCTACATCCATTTTTCCACGGCGTCGCAGGTGGCGGAAACCGCACGGAAACACTTCGTCGGCCAAACCGGACTGTTCCTGATTGCGGTCGATGCCGATGCTTTGGGCGACGCATTGCGGTGGGAACGGTCGCGCAACGATGAATTGTTCCCCCATCTCTACGGCGAACTCGACCTCGGCGCGGTCACCGGCGTGCTCAGCCTGCGCGCGCGGTCCGACGGTTATCATGACATTCCGGAGCTAGCGCCGTGATCCGCGCCTTCGAGGCTTTTTCTTTGCCGTTGCTGCGCTGGTTCGATCCGGAGGATGCGCATCGCCTGGCGGTCCAGGGCCTGAAGCTGCTGCCGCCGTCGCGCCCGCGGCCGGACGATCAGAAATTGACGGTGCGGGCCTTCGGCCTCAATTTTCCGAATCCGATCGGCATGGCCGCCGGCTTCGACAAGAACGCCGAGGTGCCGGATGCGTTGCTGCGGCTGGGGTTCGGCTTCGTCGAAATCGGGACCGTGACGCCGAAGCCGCAAACCGGCAATCCGCGGCCGCGGCTGTTTCGATTGGAGCGCGACGAGGCCGTGGTCAATCGCCTCGGCTTCAACAATGACGGCGCCGAAGCGGTGCTGCGGCGGCTGGCCGGGCGCGCGCATCTCGGCGGCATCGTCGGCGTCAATGTCGGCGCCAACAAGGATTCCCCGGATCGCACTGCCGATTATGTCAGCCTGATCGAAACGTTTGCCCCGGTGGCGAGCTATTTCACCGTCAACGTGTCGTCGCCGAATACGCCGGGTTTGCGCGATCTACAGCAGGCGAAGGCGCTCGACGATCTGCTGGCGCGAGTGATCGATGCGCGCGAACGCGTGCGCAAGAACGCCGGCGATTTGCCGGCGCTGTTGAAGATCGCGCCAGATTTGAGCCTTGCCGAACTCGACGACGTGGTTCATATCGCGCGCTCGCGCCGCGTCGATGGCATGATCGTGAGCAATACGACGCTGGCTCGGCCCTCGACCTTGCGCGAGCAACTCCGTGCCAAACAGGCCGGCGGAATGTCCGGGCGGCCGTTGTTCCGGCTGTCGACGCGCATGGTGGCCGAAACCTATGTGCGCACCGAGGGCGCGTTCCCACTGATCGGTGTCGGCGGCATCGATAGTGGCGGCGCCGCGCTGACCAAGATCCGCGCCGGCGCCAGCCTGATCCAGCTTTATTCCGCGCTGATCTACAAAGGCCTTGGCCTGGTGGATGATATCAAGAACGACCTTACGTCGACGCTGCTGCGTACCGGCCGCGAACTCGCTGTCCGAAATCGTCGGCGCCGATGCCGCGACGATCACGGCCGAAGACTGGCCGGTCAGCTAAACCTGGACCGCCATGCCGTCGCTCGCCGTCTCATGGGTGAGTGCATCCAGCCGCCCCAGCATGTCGTCGCTCATATGGGTGAGCACCAGCCGTTTCGGCTTGATGTCGCTAAGATGCGCCTCAAGCGTTTTCAGGCTGAGGTGGTTTTTCACCACCCTGTCGTAATAATAGGCCTCGGCAATGAACAGATCGGCATCGTGCCCCGCGGCGATGAGCGCCTCTGTCCATTCGGTATCGCCGCTGTAGGCAATCACGCGACCGTCGACTTCGATCCGGTAGGCGAAAAACGGGCCGCCGGATTCGCCATGCATGACCGGGAACGGCGTGACATTCACTGCGCCAAATGTCTGCCTTTGCTCAGGTCTCAGCGCCACGACCGACAGATCGAATCGCTGCCGGGTTTTGGAAGAGTGCTCGAATAACGCTTCCATCACCTGCGCCAGCCGCATCTCAATGCCTTGCGGCCCCGCGATCACCAGCGGCCGGGTTCGGCGCGAGAATTGCGCGTCGAGCAGCAGAAATGGCAGGCCGCCAAAATGGTCGCCGTGAAAATGCGTGATCAAAATGAGGTCGATATCGTTGCACGCGATACCCTGTCGTTTCAGCGCCGGCAGCGACGATGCGCCGCAATCGATCAGGAAATTGACGCCCGCGCCGGTGACGTGAAAACAGGTGTTGGACCTGCCGCCGGAGCCGAGCGCATCGCCGCAGCCGATAAATTGCAGTTGCATCGGATCCTCCAGAGTCAGCCGGGCAGCAGCCCTTTCCGGAACGAAGTTCTCAGCAGCGCCGGATAGCGCAGCGCCTGCAGGCCGCCGCGCGCGGCATAGAACGCCAGCAGCGCGCCCCACAGCCCGGCATTGCCGAACGACCGCAGCGAAAACCATGCAGCGAAAAAGATCAGCAGTGAAAGTACCATCAGGTTGCGCATGTCGCGCGCCCAGGTCGCGCCGATGAAGATACCGTCATAGGCGAAGGCGAACACCGCCAGGATCGGCGACAGCACCACGAACAACAGCGTATCGCGCGCCTGTTGCCGCACATCCGGGCTCGCCGTCATGGCATCGATCAGCGATGGGCCGAACAGCGCGAAGCCGGCGATCACCGCGAGTGCAAAACCGGCCCCCCACAGCAGTACCAGCCGGACCGCGCCCGAGAACGCGGCGCGGTCACGGGCGCCACAAGCGCGTCCACAGAGCTGTTCGGCGGCGTTGGCGAGGCCATCGAGGAAGAACGCGCTGATCATCAGGAAATTGTTCAGCACCGCGTTGGCGGCCAGCGTCACGTCGCCCGCGCGCGCGCCTTGCGCGGTGAAGAAGAGAAATACCGCGATCAGCGCCGCGGTGCGGATCATGATGTCGCGGTTGACCGCCAGCATCCGGATCAGCTTGCTCCGGTCGAGCAGTATGGCGCGGGAAATACCAGGCTTTCCCTGCGTGAGGCGCCGTGCGATCAGGACGCCGAGCACGAATCCGGCCGCTTCCGCGATGACGGCAGCCATCGCGGCCCCGGCGATGCCGGTATGCGCGACCAGCACCAGCAGCACCGTCGCCACCATGTTGATGAGGTTGATCGCGATCTGTACGGCGAGCGCGAGCCGGGCGCGGGCCTGCCCGATCAGCCAGCCAAGCACGACATAATTGGCGAGCGCCAGCGGCGCCGACCAAATTCGAATCATGAAATAAGTCTTCGCCGCGCGGGTGACGCCCTCGCTGCCGCCCATCGCGCCCAGCAACATCGCGCCGAGCGGTACTTGCAGGGCAATCAAGACCGCGCCGATCAACGCCGCGATTGCAAAACCCCGCACCAGGAGCGCGCCTATTTCCTGGGTTTCCCCGGCGCCGATCGCCTGCGCGGTGAAGGCGACCGTACCCATGCGCAGGAAAGCGAACAGCCAGAACAGGCAGTCGAAAATCACCGACGAGATCGCCACCCCGCCGAGCAACGTCGCATCGCCGAGCCGCCCGATCGCGATTGTCGCGACCACGCCGATCAGGGGGGTCGTCAGGTTTGCGACCATCGCCGGTCCGGCGATGGCGAAAACCTGCGTGGTCGTGACCTTGGTGGTGGAAGCTAACAAGCGCTGCCTGCGTGGGGTTTATCGCCCACGCGGCGCGCCGAACATCCGTGACAGCAGCCAGATCGGGATCACGATCACGGCGCCGAGCAGGAAGTAGCGCCACAAGCCGTTGATGGCGTCGAAGCCGAGATCCCAGATGCGCTGAAACAACAGCCGGATGCTGTTGACGATATTCCAGGGATCGAAGCCAATCGCCGCCAACACCACGCCGACCAGAATGGACAACAGGATCAGCCGAAATGCCACCGTCAGCGGCGAGCCTCCGAGAAAGCGCGAGAGGCCGTCATTGGCCCTCGGCAATTCCCTGGTGTCATTTGGCATCGGTGCTCTCCCGCGCGGATTCGCCCGCTCATTCTAATACAGAGCAGGGCAGATGGGGAACCCGTCTGTTGCCGTCAATGGCCGGCAGCAGCGGCTTATTTATTTTGACGCGTTTTCTTCACGCGAGCCGGTAGCCATCCCGCATCACGTGCGGGGCAGGCTCTCGCTTGAAAACGCTACGTCTTTCAGCATCCGCTCCAGCGTTTCCAGCCGGTCGGCCTCGCGCGGCGGCTTGTCCCAGCGCAGCCGGTTGATGCGCGGAAACCGCATCGCCACACCGGATTTGTGCCGCGGCGAGCGTTGCAGGCCCTCGAAAGCGACTTCCAGCACCAGCCCCTGATCCGGTTCATGCACCACATGCCTCACGGGACCGAATTTTTCGGTGGTATTGCGACGTACGAAGCGGTCGATCTGCAGCAGTTCTTCGTCGGTGAAGCCGAAATAGGCCTTGCCGACCGGGACCAATTGCTCGCCGTCTTCGCCAGTAGTCCAGACCCCGAAAGTATAGTCCGAATAATAGGATGAGCGCTTGCCGTGGCCACGCTGCGCATACATCAGCACGGCGTCGATCAAATGCGGATCGCGCTTCCACTTCCACCATTGGCCCTTGGGGCGTCCCGGCAGATACGACGCGTCGCGGCGCTTGAGCATCACGCCTTCGACTGCCGGCGCATCTTCGCCGGCACCGGCGCTTGCGGGATTTTGCCGCGCGGCGGTCAGCGCCTCCCAACTGTCAAAGGGAATTGTCGGCGACAGATCGATCCTGGCATCGTCAAGCTTGTTGACGAAGGCTTCAAGCCGGGCGCGGCGCTCGACAAACGGCAGCGTGCGCAGATCGGTCTCGCCTTCCCCGAGCAGGTCATAGGCGCGAAGGTGGATAGGATATTCCTTGATCAGTTTTGGCGAGACCATTTTGCGGTTGAGGCGCTGCTGCAAGACGTTGAAACTCTGCACCCGGCCATCGCGCAGCACCAGAAGCTCGCCGTCGATGGCGCCGGGCAAATGCAATGACGGCAGGAGATCCGGAAAGCTCTTGGTGATGTCTTCGCCGCTGCGCGAATAAAGCCGGGCCAGCATGTTGCCGTGTCGGTCACGGCCGCTGACGGCCTGGACGCGAATGCCATCCCATTTCCATTCCGCAATGAAAGCCGCCGCATCGAGCTGGGCGAAATCGTCATCCTCGATCGCATGCGCCAGCATCACCGGCCGGAATGGCGCGGGATCGAGATTAACCGGCTTTTCCGCGCGGCCTTCCAGCCACGCGAACAAATCGAGATAGGGCGGGGCGAGACCGGGCCACATCAACTCGATGTCATGCGGGTCCTTGCCCCCGAGTTCGGCCGCGGCGGTCTTGGCCAGCCGCGCCGAAATCCCGATCCGCATCGCGCCGGTGACGAGTTTGAGCAGCGCCCAGCGGCCGGTCTCGTCGAGTTCGTCGAGCCAGCGCGTCAGCTGCTTCGGCAGTTCCGTCTTGCCGAGCGTGCGCAGCGTGGTGACGACTTCGGTAAGGGTCGGAGGAGGGGGATTGTTGTGACCAGGCTTTTCTCCCCTCACCCCGCGAAGCGGCGGGGAGGGGTCGGGGGTGGGGGGACTGTCAGCGGAAAACACTGCTTCCATGAATGCCGCACTGCCCCCCACTCCCAACCCCGAGAGCGAGCTTTGCTCGCCTCGGGACCCCACCACGCGCGATGCGCGTGGAGGGAGGGGAGTGCACTGCGCGCGGCCACATCAGCGCGACCGTTTCCGAGAGATCGCCGACATAATCGTAGGACAGCGCGAACAGCACCGGATCGGTCCGCTCGGCGATCAGGTCGCGAATAAGTCCGGGCTTGGCATGCTTGAAAGACAACGCGCCGGTGAGGGCGGCGAGGGCATAGCCGCGGTCGGGATCCTCGACTTCGCGGAAATAACGCGTGATCAGCCGCAGCTTGTTGTTGCGGCCGGGTTCGTAGGCCAGACGGTCGAGTAACTCTGCGAAGCGGTTCATGCCTCGGCATCCTCGCCGGCACGCATGGCTTCGCCTTCATCCTCGTCGCCATAGCCCACGAGATCGAGCGGGCGCGCGGTCAGGCCCTTGGCCGTGCACCAATGCACCAGCGCGTCCTCCTGGCCATGGGTGACCCAGACCTCACCGGCGCCTGTGGCGTCGATGGTCGCAGTCAGGCCGTCCCAGTCGGCGTGATCCGAAATCACCAGCGGCAATTCGACGCCGCGCTGGCGGGCGCGGGCGCGCACCCGCATCCAGCCTGAGGCGAACGCCGTCACCGGATCGGGGAATCGCCGTGTCCAGATATCGGACGTCGCCGAAGGTGGCGCCAGCGTGATGGTGCCGGCGAGATCGGCCTTCTTCACCCCCTTGACCAGCGCGCAACTCGCCCAGCGCCACGCCGCGGCTTTCGTAATAGCGCGTGATCTTCTCCATCGCGCCGTGCAGGTAGATCGGCGCGTCATAGCCGGCGGCGCGAAGCAGCGCGATTACGCGCTGCGCCTTGCCAAGCGAATAGGCGCCGACCAGATGGGCCCGCTCTGGAAACAGCACGACCGAGGCCAGCAGCTTTTTGATTTCGTCGTCCGCGGGGCCGTGACGAAACACCGGCAAGCCAAAGGTGGCCTCGGTGATGAACACATCGCAACGAACCACTTCGAACGGCGCGCAGGTCGGATCGGGCGAGTCCTTGTAGTCGCCGGAGGCGACGATGCAGGTGTCCTGGCAGGAGACCGCGATCTGCGCCGAGCCCAATACATGGCCGGCGGGGTGAAATTTGATGCTGACGTCGCCGAGCTTTATCGGTTCGCCATAAGCGATCGCCTGGGTGCTGCGGGCAAAATTGTCGCCGTAGCGCAGCCGCATCATGTCGAGCGTCTCCTGAGTGGCCAGCACCGCGCCATGGCCAGGCCGGGCGTGGTCGGAATGGCCATGGGTGATCAGGGCGCGCTCGACCGGCCGTACCGGATCGATATGAAAGCCGCCGGGCTTGCAGCACAGTCCGGCGGGGACCGGCATCAGGATGTCTTGCGCACGCATCTTGGTTATATAGGGGGTGTCGCGGCGTTTTTTACCTCTCCCCACCGGGGAGAGGTCGCCGCGCCGAAGCGCAGCGAAGGCGTGGCGGGTGAGGGTTCTCGATTCATTGAGAGACCCGAGCCCTCACCCGGTGAGACGCTTCGCGTCCCACCGAACTCTCCCCGGCGGGGCGAGGTGAACCCCCGGCGAGTGTAGAACCGATGGCTGCGCGATTATTCCTGTCCTCCGGCGATCTGATGGCCGACCGGCGGTTCGATTTCGCCCGCGACCTTCAGCTCGAGGGCGATCTCGTCGCCGCCGCCGATCTGTTGTTGCAGGCGACGGAACTGGCGCCCGGTTTCGCCTCCGCCTGGTTTACCCTCGGCGAAATTCGCGAACGGCTTGGCGAGCGCGAGGCGGCGATATCGGCCTTTCGCCGGGCGCAGATATCGGACACCGACGACCGGCACGGCGCCGGCCTGCGGCTGACGCTGCTCGGGGCCGAGCCATTGTCGGCGATGCCGCCGGCCTATGTACGCGCGCTGTTCGATCAATATGCGCCAAGGTTCGAAGCGTCATTGGTGGCCGATCTCGGCTATCGCGGCCCCGCGCTGCTGTTCAAGGCGGTGCTGGCGGTCCGCGCCGCGCTCCGCAAGCCCGCCTTCTTCAAGCGCGCTATCGATCTCGGCTGCGGCACTGGGCTCGCGGCCACCGCCTTCGCGCGCGCGGTCGATCATTTCACCGGGATCGACTTGTCGCCGCGGATGATCGAGCGCGCCCGCGCCCGAGGAATTTATACGGAACTTGAAGTCGCCGACATGGCGCAGGGCCTCGTTAGCAAGCCCGACGCCAGCGCCGATCTCATTTTGGCTGCCGACGCGATGGTCTATGTCTCTGATCTCGCGGCGGTGCTGCGGGAGGTGAAGCGCGTGCTGGTATCAGGCGGCTTGCTTGCGTTCACGGTCGAGACCCATGACGGCGACGACGTCATTCTCGGCGCGGGGCTGCGCTATGCCCATGGCGTGCCCTACGTACGCGCGTCGATTGACGCCGCCGGCCTGACGCTGTCGCAATTCGACGAATTGTCGGCCCGCAATGAGGACTATGCGCCGGTGCCGGGACTGGTCGTGGTGGCGGAAAAATCCTGAACTATCCGTCGGGGCCTCGATTGGAACCATCCGGTTTTAAGTGCTCGACCGCCGCGGCCAGACCGGCTTAACCTGCCGCCGTGAATATCGTCGAACCAGATCACTCCGCGTCCGCGCTATTGCCCGAAATCTTCCTGCGCTGGTTCGAAAGCCGCGGATGGTCGCCGCGCGAGCATCAATTGGCGCTGCTCGCGAAAGCCCGCGACGACCGTCCCGCCCTGCTGATTGCGCCAACGGGTGCGGGCAAGACGCTCGCCGGATTTTTGCCGACGCTGGTGGAGTTGAGCGCGGCCTCAACACAGGTGCGTTCTTCGCGAAGTGATGGGAAGGAATCGACCGCGACATCACCGCGCCGTGAATTTGTCTCCACCGGCCGCGCCATACAGCGTAGCCGCGGCCTTCACACCCTCTATATCTCGCCGCTGAAGGCGCTCGCGGTCGATATCGCGCGCAACCTGGAAACGCCCATCGCGCAAATGAACTTGCCGATCAAGGTCGAGACCCGCACCGGCGACACGCCGGTGTCGCGGCGGCAGCGGCAGCGGCGATATCCGCCGGATATCCTGCTCACCACGCCGGAACAATTGGCGCTGCTATTGTCGTCCGACGACGCGCCGTTTCTGTTCGGCTCGCTCAAGCGCATCGTGCTCGACGAGTTGCACGCGCTGGTGACCTCCAAGCGTGGCGACCTGTTGTCACTCGGCCTGGCGCGGCTGTGGCGGCTGGGACCCCAGATCCGTGCGATCGGGCTGTCGGCGACGGTTGCAGAGCCGGAATTGCTGGCGCGGTTTTTGGTGCCGCAGCGCGACGGCAACAGCGAGGCGGCCGACATCGTGGTCGCCGGCGGCGCCGCGGCGCCGGTGGTCGAGATGCTGGATACACGCGAAAGATTGCCATGGGCCGGGCACAGTGCGCGCCACGCGCTGGGCGAAGTCTATGAATTGATCAAGCGCAACAAGACCACGCTGGTGTTCGTCAACACGCGCAGCCAGGCCGAGATGCTGTTTCAGGATCTGTGGCGCATGAACGATGATGGCCTCGCCATCGCGCTGCATCACGGCTCGCTCGATGTGGCGCAGCGCCGCAAGGTCGAGGACGCGATGGCAGCGGGCAAGCTGCGCGGCGTGGTATGTACGTCGTCGCTCGATCTCGGCGTCGACTGGGGCGATGTCGATCTCGTCATCAATATCGGCGCCCCCAAGGGCGCGTCCCGGCTGATGCAGCGGATCGGCCGCGCCAATCACCGCATCGATGAAGCCTCGCGCGCGGTGCTGGTGCCCGCCAATCGCTTCGAGGTGCTCGAATGCGCGGTGGCGATCGATGCGGTGAACGAAAATGCGCAGGATACGCCGCCGCTGCGCACCGGCGCCTTGGATGTGCTGGCGCAGCACGTGCTCGGCTGCGCCTGCGGCGAGCCGTTCCTCTCCGATGAGCTTTATCGCGAAGTTCTGACTGCGGCGCCTTATTCGGGCCTGAGGCGAACCGATTTCGACGACGTGGTCGATTTCGTCGCTACGGGTGGCTATGCGCTGAAAACCTATGAGCGTTTCGCGCGCATCAAGCAGGACAAGGCCGGGCGCTGGCGCGTCACCAATCCGCGGGTGCGGCAAAGCTATCGTCTCAATGTCGGTACCATCGTCGAGGAGGCGATGCTGAAAGTGCGCCTGGTGCGCTCGCGCGGCGGCGGTTCAGGCTCGACCGGCATGCTCGGTCGCGGCGGCCGGATGCTCGGTGAAATCGAGGAATATTTCATCGAGGGGCTGGTGGTCGGTGACACCTTTGTGTTTGGCGGCGAGGTCGTGCGCTACGAAGCGCTGGTGGAAGACCAGGTCTACGTCTCGCGCGCCAACGACAAGGACGCCAAAGTGCCGTCCTATATGGGCGGCAAGTTTCCGCTCTCGACCTATCTCGCCGAACGGGTGCGAAAGCTATTGGCCGACAAACGGGCCTGGGGCGCGCTGCCGGACCAGGTGCGCGAATGGCTGTCGTTGCAGGCGCATCTGTCGCGCATTCCCGGCGTGCGCGAACTGGTGGTGGAAGCGTTTCCGCGCGGCAACAAGCATTACCTCGTCTGCTATCCCTTCGAGGGCCGGCTGGCGCACCAGACGCTCGGCATGCTCCTGACCCGAAGACTGGAGCGCGCCCGCGCCCGGCCGCTTGGCTTCGTCGCCAATGAATATGCGCTGGCGATCTGGGGGCTCGGCGACGTCTCGTCGATGATCCGGCAGGACCGGCTCGATCTCAACGCGCTGTTCGATCCGGACATGCTCGGCGACGACCTCGAAGCATGGCTTGCGGAATCCGCGCTGATGAAGCGCACTTTTCGCACCTGCGCCCTCATTTCCGGCCTGATCGCGCGGCGTTTCACCGGTGAGGAGAAATCCCGCCGCCAGGTGCTGTTCTCGACCGATCTGGTCTACGACGTCTTGCGTAAGCACCAGCCGGATCACGTGTTGCTGCGCGCCGCGCGGGCCGATGCCGCGACCGGGCTGCTCGATCTTCGCCGGCTTGGTGATATGCTCGCGCGGATCAAGGGGCGAATTACCTTCCGCGAACTCGACCGGGTCTCGCCGCTGGCGGTGCCGGTGATGCTGGAAATCGGCCGCGAAGCCGTTTATGGCGAAGCCTCCGACGAGTTGCTCGCGGAAGCCGCCGAGGAACTGGTCAAAGAGGCGACTGGATAAGAGGTACTGGATAAATCGTGACGGCGCGCGCGCAATCTCCGCAGGACCAATCATCTGATATACGCATCTCGACGATAGATATCGTCGATGTGACGTTGGTTGCCGATCTCTCCGGCGCATTGTTCTGGGAGGACGAGCGGCTGCTCGTGGTCTCCGATCTGCACCTGGAAAAAGGCTCCAGTTTTGCGACCCGCGGCGTGCTGCTGCCGCCCTACGATACGGTGGCGACGCTGAGCCGGCTCGCGGCCGTGATCGCGCGGCACGATCCCCGCATGGTGATCGCGCTCGGCGACAGCTTTCATGACCGCACTGCTCATGAGCGGCTATCGGGGCCGGACCGCGACACCATCGCGGTGTTGCAGGTGCGGCGCGACTGGATCTGGATTTCGGGCAATCACGATCCATCATTGCCATCAGACCTCGGCGGGATCGTCGCCAGCGAAGTTGCAATCGGCCGTATCGCGTTTCGTCATGAGCCGACCGGGGCATCGGGGGAAATCGCCGGACATCTCCATCCCAAGGCGCGCGTCGCGACGCGCGGGCGTTCGATGGAGCGGCGCTGTTTTGCCTGCGACGGCGAGCGCGCCGTGATGCCGGCGTTCGGCGCCTATACCGGCGGCCTCAGCATTCGCGACGCGGCGTTCGCGAAAATTTTCCAGACCCCGGGCTTCACGGCGCATGTACTTGGCGACAACCGCCTGCACGCCATCGCCGCCTCGCGCTGCTACTGAGGTTTCCTTCCCCTCTCCCCGCAAGCAGAGCGAAGGGGTTCAACACCTTGTCAGGGTCAGTCCCCGAAGGCAGACTGGCCTGAACAAGACGTTGTGGATGGGGAACGCCACCATGCATTCAATCACGCGTCGTCAGACCCTGGCCGACTTGCTGCATCGCAGCGCCGCGAGGACGCCCACCAAACTGGCCGTGGTGTGCGGCGATACCAGTTGGACCTATGCGGAGTTCGACCGCATCAGTGCGCGCATGGCCGCCGGTCTGGCGGAGCGCGGCGTCACCAAGGGCACGCGTATCGCGGTGCTGGCGCGCAACTCTCACGCCTTTGTCGCGATGCGGTTTGCGCTGGCGCGACTCGGCGCGGTGCTGGTGCCGATCAATTTCATGCTCAAGGCCGAGGAAGTCGCCTACATCCTGCGGCACGCCGGCGCAACCATGCTGGCCACCGACACGGGCCTCGCCGCGCTGGCGCGCGCGGCCATCGTGATCGACACCGCCGTGCGCGATCTCATCTGGCTTCCTTCCGAACAGGCCAGTGAGCCGCAGGTTGACATGATCGGCTTCGATGTCCTCGTTAGCTCCGAAGGAACGACTCCAGATGTCGAACTCAACGGCGTCGATCTGGCGCAGATCGTCTATACCAGTGGCACGGAGTCTTCGCCGAAAGGCGCGATGCTGACCCATGACGCGGTGATCTGGCAGTATGTAAGTTGCATCATCGATGCCGGGATCGCCGAGGACGACCTCACCCTGCATGCGCTGCCGCTGTATCATTGCGCGCAACTCGATGTGTTCTTTGGTCCCTCGATCTATGTCGGCGCCACCAACATCATTACCGCTTATCCGACGCCGGAGAATTTGCTGCCGCTGATCGCGCGCTATCGCATCAGTTCGTTCTTTGCACCGCCCACGGTCTGGATTTCGCTATTGCGTTCGCCGCTGTTCGATTCCACCGATCTGTCCAGCCTGCGCAAGGGCTACTACGGCGCCTCCATCATGCCGGTCGAAGTGCTGCGCGAACTGGCGCAACGCCTGCCGAAAGTGCGGTTGTGGAATCTATATGGCCAGACCGAGATCGCGCCGCTGGCGACGATGCTCGGTCCGCAGGACCAGTTGCGCAAGCCCGGCTCCTGTGGACGCGCGGTGATCAATGTCGAGACCAGGGTTGTCGATGACGCCATGCGCGACGTGGCGCCGGGCCAGGTCGGCGAGATCGTGCATCGCTCGCCGCATCTGATGATTGGCTATTTCCACGATGACGTCCGCACCGCGGCCGCGTTCGAGGGCGACTGGTTCCACTCCGGCGATCTCGCGACCATCGACGACGAAGGCTACATCACGGTGGTCGATCGCAAGAAGGACATGATCAAGACCGGCGGCGAGAATGTCGCCAGCCGCGAGGTGGAGGAGGCACTTTACAAGCTGCCGCAAGTCTCGGAAGTCGCCGTCATCGGCGTTCCGCACCCGCGCTGGGTCGAGGCCGTGGTCGCTGTGATCGTGGTCAAGGCGGGTCATTCGCTGAGCGAGCCGGAAGTGCTGGCGCATTCCCACGCGATGCTGGCGGGATTCAAGACGCCGAAGCGGATCGTGTTTGCCGACGCGCTGCCGAAGAATCCGAGCGGCAAACTGCTCAAGCGGCAGTTGCGCGATGACCATGCGGAATTGTTCGCCGTCGGCTGAACCAGCAAATCTCTGCGCGGGTTCACGCCCCACGAATCATGCCTCGAACGTCAGGGGATTGTTGATCTCGGGGCCGATAAAGGAAGCCGCCATCGGCCGCCGTACGCCGGGCAGCACCGCGACATCGTAAAGCTCGCTTTCCGCGCCCTCGATGCGGATCCATTGCACGATGTTGCCGGAGGCGAGGTTTGCGATTTGCAACCCGCACCAGCCGTCGGCATCGCGCTGAAAATCGAATCGGAAGCCTTCGTCGTCCCAGCGCTCACCGGAATGACCCCACAACCCTACGCCGCTTTCGCCTGCACATTGTCGCAGAATTCCGCGAGGCGATCGGCGAGGCGCAGTGTTGCCGGGTTGGCATCGGCGGAAGCCACCAGCGGGGCGCGTTTGAAACTTCTCGAGCCCGGCGTCGCCACGGTGATCGAGGTGCCGCACGCACACAACTCATCCTGAAGGAGGCGTCTTTAATCCTTGCGAAACACGATCGACGCCATCCATCCGCTCATCAGCGCCATGAAGGCGGTGACCAGTCCATAGATCAGGCCGTTCTGGCGGGCGGTGGTGGCAACGAACTGCTCGAAACCGACCTTGACGATGTCGAACGCGGTTTCGGTGTGCGTCACCAACTGACCATCGGAAAACAGCTTGATCTCGACGTCATAGGTTCCGATCGGCACTTCGGCCGGCAGCGGAATGCCGGTGCGAAACAGCGTCGGCGTCAGGAACGTCACCGCGGAGGTTTCCTCGCGGTAAAGTCCGTGTTCGGAGCGCAGCCGTACGAAGGCGCTGCGGAAAGCGTCGTTCGGCACGACATCGGCGTAGTCAGGCCCGACGCGCTGGGTCAGCAGCACATTGTTGAGCCCAAGCTGTTGCCGCCGTGCGACCTCGGGCGAAGCGATGGCGTCGAACGGCCGGTTGGAAAACAACGCGAGATAGGTCGGCACCTTCAGGAATTCGCGGTAATCCGTGTTGATCCAGATGCCGAATTTGCGTTCCTTGCGCCGCGTCACCATGTCTGCGCGGGGACCGCTGACGGTCACCACGAGGTCATAAGCGGTGCGGGTGGCGGGCGTGGTCGCATCCTTTTCAACCGAGCCGAACAGCACGAGTTCTTCGCCGGAATAGTTGGATGTCACCGTAACGCGGTGATTCGAGACCGAAACGATCAGCCGTTCCGCGCGCGCGGGCGGCGCGGCGAAGACAGCACCCAGCACCAGCATCAGGCCGACCATGGCGCGGTAACGGGGTTCGATCATCCCGCACCTCCGGATTTCGCGGATGGTGAAGAGATCGTCGGGCCGGATCACCAGTTCGACCGCAAAGCGGATTCCGACCGCGAGAATCAAAAGCCCGAGCAGTAGCCGCAGATGTTCCCCGCGAATCTTCTGACCGGCACGCGCGCCGAACTGCGCGCCGGTCACCCCGCCGGTCATCAGGATCAGCGCCAGCACGGCGTCGACGAGATGGTTGGTGACCGCGTGCAGCAGGGTGGCGAACACCATGGTGACCAGCGTCAGCACCATCGAGGTGCCGATCACGGTCGAGGTCGGCACCCGCAACAGATAGATCATGATCGGGATCAGGATAAACCCGCCGCCGATGCCCATCACCGCGCCAATGAAACCGATGAGCAGGCCGACTGCGACCACCGGAATGACCGAGAGGTAGATCTTGGAGCGCTTGAAGCGCATCTTCAGCGGCAGTCCGTGGATCCAGCCATGGCTGCCCGAACGGCGCAGCGGAACCGCGACGCCGCGCCGCACGCGCATGATTGCACGCAGTCCTTCATAGAACATCGCGCCGCCGACGCCGGTGAGCAGCACGACGTAGGACAGCGCAATCATGAGGTCGAGCTGGCCGAGCGAGCGCAGCAGCGTGAAGGTCCACACCCCGAGCGCGGTGCCGATGGTCCCGCCGCTCAGCAACACCAGCGCCAGGGCCGGATCGATCGCGCGGCGGCGCCAATAGGATATCGCGCCGGAAAACGACGAGGCCGCGATGTGGCTGGCGACCGAGGCGACCGCGACCGCGGGCGCGATGCCAATGAAAATCAACAGCGGCGTCATCAGGAAGCCGCCGCCGATGCCGAACATGCCGGACACGAAACCGACCGCCGCGCCCATCGCCAGGATGAGGAAAACATTGACCGGAATGTCGGCGATCGGAAGATAAAGCTGCACGCGCGTTGCTTCGGAGTTAGCCCTGAGGCTGGCCGAAACCGCTCACGGCGTGGTTTCCTGGAGAATGCGGCTCACATGCCGAGCCTCTGCATAGCCGAAATCATCCAAGGGAGGGACTAAAGAATGGCGTCCGCGGCCGCTTTTCTGCTGCTTTCCACGTCACAATTTCTGATGTGGTGAACGATTCAGATTAACGGGCGGCGGGGGTCAACGCCTGCCGATGGAATCGGTGATAAGGTTCATCGCCGAAGCTTCCCTGGTGCCGAGCCAGCGGACATCCCTGGTTTCAGACATGGCCTCCACGACCGATGAAGAGACGCCCATCTTTGTCATATAGCTCAAGACCATCCCCGCGGTCCGCTGGGTTTCGGCGACGGGATCGCGACCGGGCGAGGACGTCACAAACCGGTGGACTCCCAGCGCGGAGCCCTCGATGCCATAGCGGGTCTTGCCGCCGGCATAGGCCAGCACACAGGCGCTGGCGCAATACGATGGCTTGATGTGGCCGGCCGTGTCCGCGACGCCAACGGCGGTGACGAGCCCGCGCGATCTGATCGTCTCGCCCATGATGATGGCCTGATTCAAATCGCCGCCGGGCGAAGACAGCAAGATGACATCGCCTGCCACCAGATGCGCCTCCTCTATTCTGTCCCGGAACCAGCTCGCGGCGGCGGAGCCGATCTTGCCGCGGATCGCCAGTCCGGGTCGGCCGTGGCCGGAACCGTCGAGATCGGCCCCGGCGATCGGCGACGACGTCATACTCGGTGAGAAATACTGGTCTTTCCAGTAGGCCCACGCCTCGGGCCGCGACAGGTCGCGGTAGGCGCGAATGCCGAAGCCGGAAATCAGGAGAATGAATATCAGAACCGATCCAAATCGCCGCCTGGTGCCGATGACGTGACGGCGATTTGCCTGCGGACGCTCGGCCGGCGCGCGCGGCGCAGCAACCGCCGGCCCGGTCGGCGACGTTCGGAACCGGCTTCCTTCATCGCGACCATCATCAACAGACAAGACAAGCCTCTTGGCAATCTCCGCGGCGGTCATCCTGGCAAGAACCGCCGGCGAGCTTGCTTATATCTCAATGTCGTTGGGGTGTATGCCGGGAACGCCGAACGGCGTCTCCAGGGGCATCAATGCGCGGAAGCGGTCCGCTTGGTCGAAACCAGCCTGGCGGCGGGTTTTGCGATGGTGGCCTGTGCCGGCGCTGAATCCCATCCGCCGGCGGGGGTCGCCACATTGATGGCGTCGCCAGGCTGCGGCTCCACCGTGAAGGTCTGGATCGCTAGCTTTGCGGCGGCCAGTGACTGGGCGTCGAGCCGCTTGGCGATATCGTCGCGCTTGCGACCGGAATCCGCGTCGCCCTGGGCTGCAGCGAGGCTGAACCATTTGTAGGATTCGGCGAGGTTCTGTTCAACGCCGATGCCGCGGGCATAGAGGATGCCGAGGTTGAACTGGCTGTCGGCGACACCGCGATCGGCGGCCTTGCGGAACCATTGTGCCGCGTCCTTGTAGTCGGCACCCTTGCCACCGCCGTCGGCGTCAAGCACCGCCAGATTATGCATCGCCTTGGCGTTTCCACGCTCGGCGGCCTGCATGTAATAGCGCCGTGCGATATCGACGTCCTTCTTCACGCTCAGACCCTTTTCGTAAAGCGTCCCTAGGCGGAAGATCGCGGGCACCACGCCGGCCTGCGCCGCGCGGTCATACCATTTCGCGGCTTCGTTGAAATTCGAAGCAACACCTTTGCCTTCGGCATAGCGCACGCCGATCTCATAGGCGGCGGTCGGATCGCCTTTGAGGGCGGCGGCGCGCAGCACCGGGCCGCCGATCGTGTCGGGCAGCCGTTCGGCCGGCGGAATCGGCACCAAGGTGAGTTTGCCATTGCCTGGCGTCGTTGGCTGCGCCGTGATGGTGCCGGTAACATCGCCGGGCGACGTCTGCGGGATCGCTACCGATGCGGTGCTGTCGGCGGCGTCAGGTGCGGCCGTATTGAGCGATTGCCGTCCGATCGGGGTCGGTGAAGTCATCGAGGGCGACGCGGGGGGCGATATGGCCGGCTTGGCGATGTCAGCGGCGGGCGACCCGACCGGAGGCTGGGGCTCGCTCGAATTCTCCATCGCGGGCATCTGCGGCGCGCTGCCGCTATCGAGCAGCGTCATCGCCATCTTGAAGGTGCCGAGCACGATCACGACCACGCTCGCGCCCACCAGCAGCGAGCGAATCTTGGAGGTGATCGTCGACGGCTCCTTGGCCTGGCCCTGGGCGGATTGCTTGAGCGGCCCGCGGCCGGCCTTGTCGCCAGTCGGCGCCGCTGCGGCGGCCTGGGCGGCACGGCGCGCCGCGGCAATGAAACTCGACGTGCTGACCGGCGCGCCTGGAGTCGCCGGAATTCCACTAATGGCGCTTTCGGAAGCCGCGATACGCTCGGTCGGCGAAGCGGCTCGCCCGGTTGGCCGGGTGCCCGGTTCGAGCGGATGATCGGGCGGCAGGTCCGGCGCGATCGCGACGCGCGGTGATTGCGCCACCTGCGGTGCCAGAATTTCGCTGATCGCTTTTGGCGCCGCGGTAGCCAAAACGGACGGTTCCGGCGGCGAAGCCGCATGGAATTCCCGCGGAGCGGCGGCGAAATGTTGCTGTTCCGCGGCCGGATTCGGCAATTCCGGTTTGGGCTGCGGCGCCATAGCGGCCCGCGGTGCTGCGGTCTGCGGCGGGGCGTATGAGGGGGCTCGTGGCGTTTCCGGCTGCGGCGCGACCGGCGGAGTGCGTACCGCGCGCAGATCGCCTTCAATCATCGCCAGCCGGTCGACGACATGACCGAGCGTGTTGTGAACGGCCTCGAGCGAATCCTGGGTATGGCGGCCGGCTTCCGACTGGCTGAAACGGATATCGGACAATTCACGTTTGACGATGTCGACCAGGCCACTGTCGGACGGCGTGGCGGCATTCCGGTTGCTTTCGGTGAGCGCCGCAAAATTCGCATGCTGGGTTTCGAGATGGCGCAGAATGTCCTGCAGGCCGTCCTCGACCCGGCCGAGATTGCCGGCGCGGTGATCGCTCGACATTTCGAGGCGTTCGAGCAGATAGGAGACGCGCTGTTCGAGATGGGCGAAGGCGGAAGCATTGTCGTTGCCGACCGGCATCCGGTCGAGCCGGTCAGACAAAGCCCGCAGCGCATTTTCGATATGTTCGGAATTGTCGCTGGCCGCGGGTCGGTTCTCGCGGCTTTCCAGCGACGAAGTCAGCGCGGCAATGCGCTGTTCGAGCATCGCGAAGGAATCAGAATGCCCGTCGGACCGGGCCAGTTGATCGACCTTGGAGGACAGCGCGCGCACATCGTCGCTGAGCCGCACCAGCGCATCATTGGACGCGACATTGGAGACGATGGAGCGAAGGGCGCCGATAGCGCCTTCAAGCTGGCGAATCGTGGAGGGGTCGTCGCTGGCGCGCAAAATCAGGTCGAGCTTGGCGCCGAGATTGCGGATCGCCTCGTCATAGCCCGCCAGTTGTTCGGCGGGGGTCAACGAGCGCAACGCCTGGCGGATTTCGCTTAACGCGTGTTCGACGCCGGCCAGGGCCTGACCGTCGATGCCGCTCTGGCGGGTGTCGTCGATGCGGCGCGATAGCGAGCGGATCTCGTTCTCGATCGATTCGATCGCCCGGCGCGGCATCGCCTCGGTGATGGCGTTGCGAATTTCCGCCAATTCGCTGCGGAAGGCAGCGATCGATTGCTCGATCTTGTCGGGACGTTGCAGCGCTTCGATCTGGCTCGTGATCTTGAAGAGATGACGTTCCAGCGTTGAAAAATCCGGCCCCGTCGGCGCGGTCGGCGCTACCGGCGCGATCGGCGGGGCGTTGCGCGGTGGCACCGCCCGCGGTGTCACCTCGTCAAGTTCGTGCTGACGCGCCGAGATTTCCGCGATCGCGACGTCGAACGAGGCCGGGCTGAGCGGCGGTGACGGACGATAGACCTGTGTTGCCGCGCGCTCGACCATATCGGCCTGGCGCTGCCTTTCCTGAAACTGGGCCTGCTTCGGCGGCGCAGCGTTCGTTATCTGTGACAACCGCGCGTCCAGCCGCGAAATGGCGTCGTTCAGTTGCCGCGCTACGCCCGAACCATCGCGCGGAGCGTCGCCACGGGGCGCACCGCTTCGAAGCGCGTCGTTCCGGAGTATGTCGTTGGAAGGAACAGGACGCGAAATACGTTCGATCTGGCGGGTGATCGAATCCAGCCGCTGATGAATGTCCGCGACATCGTGGGTTTCCTGGCTCGGCGGCGTCGGCCGCTGATCCGCCATGGCCCGGAAGTTTGGAGGAGCGGGATCGCCGATGGTAGAATTGAGCCAGTCGCTCAGCGACATGCCGGCACGGCGCGCCGCAGCCTCGGCCCGCTCCCGGACGGATGGATCGATGCCTTCAACACTCCACGATACGCGCGAATTCATGCTGTCGTCCGGTTCCGAATCCGGCGCGCCACCCCGCGCCTTCAGCCTCCCCGCGCGTCCCTGATCAAGAGACAATCGAATTTCGCGCAGGACGTCTGCCTCTGACTTCGACTTTTTCGTGTTACGGTAAATAACCGGTTAAGGAATTGGGCGGCTTGCCCCGAAAGTTGCCCTGCCGGCGAATTTGACCGGCCGGGAAGGGTGATTTTCTAGGTTACGTGGTCGCCGGGGCTGCCGTTGCGCGTCGAACCGGTTAAGGTCTCCATCTGGAAGCGAACGATTGCTGCGCTGCAAAATCTCCCTTAAACGAAGTCCCGCCAGCGCGCCGAGAGGACATTATGCCGATCTATAAAGCCCCCCTGGAAGACGTCAGTTTCCTGCTCAACGACGTGTTTCAGATCGACCGCTATGACAACCTTCCCGGCTTTAGCGACGCCTCCGCCGATGTGCGGGAGGCGATCCTGGGTGAGGCGGCGAAACTCAGCGAAGAGGTGCTGCAGCCGCTTAATCGCGTCGGCGACATCGAGGGCTGCACCCGCCACGACGACGGCAGCGTCACCACCCCGAAAGGCTTCAAGGAAGCGTTCAAGCAGGTGGCCGAAGGCGGCTGGCTCGGTCTTTCGGCGCCGGCGGAATATGGCGGCCAGGGATTGCCGATCACGCTGAGCCAGGTCGTCACGGAATTCCAGAGTGCGGCGAATATGGCGTTTTCGATGTATGGCGGCCTGACCATGGGCGCGACCGCGGCGCTGATGGTGCATGGCAAGCCCGAACAGAAGACGATGTTCGTACCAAAGATGGTGGCCGGAGAATGGACCGGCACCATGAATCTCACCGAGCCGCAATGCGGCACCGATCTCGGTCTGCTGCGCACCAAGGCCATGAAACAGGCCGACGGCAGCTACAAGATAACCGGAACCAAGATTTTCATTTCCGCCGGCGAGCACGACCTTGCCGACAACATCATTCATCTGGTGCTGGCGCGGATCGAGGGCGCCCCGGCCGGCATCAAGGGCGTGTCGCTGTTCGTGGTGCCGAAGATCCTGGTCAACGCCGATGGATCGCTGGGGACGCGCAACGGCGTGTCCTGCGGCTCGATCGAACACAAAATGGGTATTCACGGCAATTCCACCTGCGTGATGAATTACGACGGCGCCACCGGCTGGCTGATCGGCGAGGAAAACAAGGGCATGCAGGGCATGTTCGTGATGATGAACGAGGCGCGGCTCGGCGTCGCCGTGCAGGGGCTGGCGCAATCCGAAGTCGCCTACCAGAACGCCGTCGCCTATGCCCGCGATCGCTTGCAGGGCCGCGCGCTCACCGGACCGCAGGCGCCGGACAAACCGGCCGATCCGATCATCGTGCATCCCGATGTACGGCGCACGCTGCTCACCATTCGCGCCTTCAACGAGGCCGCGCGCGCGATGGTGGTCTGGACTTCGCTGAAAAGCGATGTCGCCCATCGCTCCAGCGATCCAAAGGATCGTCAGGAGGCGGATGATCACATGGGGCTGATGACGCCGGTCATGAAGGGCGTGCTGACCGATGTCGGCTTCTCCAACGCCGTGTTGGCGCAGCAGATGTATGGCGGCCACGGTTATATCGCCGAGAACGGCATGGAGCAGTTCGTGCGCGATGCGCGCATTGCCATGATCTATGAGGGCGCCAACGGTATTCAGGCACTCGATCTCGTTGGGCGTAAACTCCCGCGTGATGGCGGCCGCGCCGTGATGTCGTTCTTTGGCGAGGTTGCAGCCTTCGCCAAGGATCACGGCGCGGACGAGGCGATGAAGCCTTTTGTGACGCCGCTGAGTACGGCGCTCGGCCATCTGCAGCAGGCCACCACCTGGCTGATGCAGAATGCGTTCGGGAAGCCGGACAATGCCGGCGCCGCCGCCACCGACTACATGCAATTGTTCGGCCTCGTCACCTTCGCCTATATGTGGGCGAAGATGGCGAAAGTCGCGCAAGACAAGATTGCGGCTGGCGGCGCAACGCCCTATCTGACTACCAAGCTGGTGACCGGCCGCTTCTTCATGGAACGGATGCTGCCGGAAACGTCGGTGCATCTTGCGCGCATCCAGACCGGAAGCGCGACCACCATGGAACTGGCTGCGGAAGCTTTCTGACCGGAGACTTACCAGAGAAATTCTTGCCAAAGCCGCGATACGATCCGCGACATCTTCCCATCCGCCTATATATTATGATCCTCATACCAGGAGGGCGTCATGCCTGAGGCATATATCTACGATCACGTTCGCACGCCGCGCGGCCGCGGCAAGGCCGATGGCGCGCTGCACGAGGTGACCGCGCTGGCGCTGGCGACCGCGCCGCTGAAAGCCCTCAAGGAGCGGAACAACCTGGCGGAGGATGTCGTCGATGACGTCGTGCTCGGCGTGGTCGATCCGGTCGGCGAGGCCGGCTCCGATATCGCGCGCTTCGCGGCGCTCAAGGCCGGTCTCGGTAAATCCGTTCCCGGCGTTCAGATCAGCCGCTTCTGTGCCTCGGGCCTCGATGCGGTGAATTTCGCGGCCGCCCAGATCATGAGCGGTCAGCATGAACTCACCATCGGCGGCGGCGCCGAATCGATGAGTTGGGTCGGCATTGGCGCTTCCGGCGGCGCGTGGCCCATGGACCCCTCGATCGCGGTGCCGGCCTATTTCATGCCGCAGGGCGTGTCGGCCGACCTGATCGCGACCAAATACGGCTTTTCGCGCGATGACGTCGATGCCTACGCCGTCCAGAGCCAGCAGCGCGCCGCCAAGGCCTGGGACGAGGGCCGTTTCAAGAATTCGGTGGTGCCGGTGAAGGACGTCAACGGGCTCACCATCCTCGCAAAGGACGAGCACATGCGGCCGACCACGACGATGCAGTCGCTCGGGCAATTGCAGCCGTCGTTTGTCACCATGGGTCAGATGGGCGGCTTCGACGCGGTAGCGATCCAGTCGCATCCGGAAATCGAACGTATCAACTACGTGCATCATGCCGGCAACTCGTCCGGTATCGTCGACGGCGCCGGCGCGGTGTTGCTCGGCAGCAAGGAAGCCGGGGCAAAACACGGTCTGAAGCCGCGGGCAAAAATCCGCGCCTTTACCAATATCGGCTCGGAGCCGGCGATGATGCTGACCGGTCCGGTCGATGTGACCAAAAAACTGTTCGAGCGCTCGGGCATGAAGAAGTCGGACATCGACCTGTTCGAGTTGAACGAGGCGTTTGCCTCGGTGGTGTTGCGCTATATGCAGGCCTTCGACATCGACAATGCCAAGATCAACGTCAATGGCGGCGCGATTGCGCTCGGCCATCCGCTCGGCGCCACGGGAGCGATGATCCTCGGCACCGTGCTCGACGAACTTGAGCGCAGCAACAAATCGACCGCACTGGTCACGCTGTGCATCGGCGGCGGCATGGGCACCGCGACGATTATCGAAAGAGTTTGAGCCGATCGCAGGATGGGTTGAGCGCAGCGATACCCGTCATCGCAAGACATCGGCAGGGCACGACTAGAAACAACCGCCGCGCCCCTGGGGTTGCCGGCATCGAGGGAGCGACAATATGGCCTTCAAGAATTTCAAAGTCGAAACCGACGCCGACGGCATCGCGCTGGTGACGTGGGATATTCCCGGCCGTTCGATGAACGTACTCGACACAACCACGATCACCGAACTCGAGGAGATCGTGAAGCAGACTTCCGCCGATGCGGCTGTCAAAGGCATCGTCGTCACTTCGGGCAAGGAGGCGTTCTCCGCCGGCGCCGATCTGTCGATGCTGGAGGGCATGAACCACAAATATATGGACCTGCTCAAGGCGAAGGGCGAGGTCGCGGCCAACCAGATGCTGTTCGATGAGAGCCGCAAATCCTCCCTGGTGTTTCGCGCCATCGAGACATCCGGCAAGCCGTGGGCGGCCGCGATCAACGGCTTGGCGCTCGGCGGCGCATTCGAACTGACGCTGTCGTGCCACTACCGCGTCGCCGCGGACAATCCGAAGACCCGTCTCGGGCTGCCCGAAGTCAAGGTCGAACTCTTTCCCGGCGCTGGCGGCACCCAGCGCGTGCCGCGCATCGTGCCGCCGCAGGATGCGATGCAGTTGCTGCTGAAGGGCGAGGCGGTCAATCTCGACAAGGCCAAGGCGCTGAAACTGGTTGACGCGGTGGTCCCCGCCGCCGACCTCATCAAATCGGCGAAGGACTGGATCAAGGGCGGCGGCAAGGCGGTGGCGCCGTGGGACGATAAGGCGTTCAAATTGCCGGGCGGCCCGGTCTATTCCAAAGCCGGCATGATGATGTTCCCGGCCGGCAACGCGATCTTCCGTCGCGAAACCTATGACAATTATCCGGCCGCGCGCGCCATCATGCAGTGCGTCTACGAGGGATTACAGTTGCCGATCGATGCGGCGCTGCGGGTGGAATCGCGCTACTTCGCGCAGATCCTGCGCAGCAAGGAAGCCGCAGCGATGATCCGCAGCCTGTTCCTGTCGATGCAGGAGTTGAACAAGGGCGCGCGGCGTCCGCAGAACGTGCCGCCGACCAAGGTCAAGAAACTCGCCGTTATCGGCGCGGGCTTCATGGGCGCCAGCGTCGGCTATGTCTCGGCACGCGCCGGCATCGACGTGGTGCTGATCGATCGCGATCAGGAAAGCGCCGACAAGGGCAAGGGCCACGCGAAATCGGTGATCGACGATCTGATCAAGAAGGGCCGCGCCAAGGAAAGCGACCGCGACGCCATCCTGTCGCGCATCAGCGCTACGGCCGACTACAATGTGCTCAAGGATTGCGACCTCATCATCGAAGCCGTGTTCGAGGATAGGAAAGTCAAGGCTGAAACCTATGCCAAGGCGCAGCCGCTGCTGAAGCCGGACGCGATCTTCGCCTCCAACACCTCGACGCTGCCGATCAATTCGCTGGCAGAGGAGTTCAAGGACGAGGGCAGGTTCATCGGCATTCACTTCTTCTCGCCGGTCGAGAAGATGATGCTGGTCGAAATCATCGTCGGCAAGAACACCGGCGACGTCGCGCTTGCGACCGCGCTGGATTACGTCCGCACCATCGGCAAGACGCCGATCGTGGTCAATGATAGCCGCGGCTTCTTCGCCAACCGCTGCGTGTTGCGCTTCACCGCCGAAGGCCTGGAAATGCTGATGGAAGGCGTCCCGCCGGCGATGATCGAGAACACTGCGAAGATGGCGGGCATGCCGGTGGGGCCGCTGTCGCTGTCCGACGAGGTCGCGCTTGATCTCGTGCTCAAGATCATGAAGGCGACCGAGGCTGATCTCGGCGCCAATGCCATCGACCAGGCCCAGAAGAAGCTACTGGTCGAAATGGTCGAAAAACAGGGCCGTTTCGGCCGCAAGAACGGCAAGGGATTTTACGATTATCCGGAGAAGGGCAAAGGCCAGAAGAGCCTGTGGTCGGCCTTGGGCGGATTGCAGCCGAAGCATCTCGATCCGGACACGCTCGACGTTGAGGAGCTGAAACAGCGCTTCCTCGTGGTGCAGGCGGTGGAAGCCGCGCGCACCGTGGAAGATCACGTCATCACCGATATGCGCGAGGCCGATGTCGGCTCGATCCTCGGCTTCGGCTTTGCGCCGTTCACCGGCGGCACGCTGTCCTATATCGACTTCATGGGCAGCAAGAATTTCGTCGCGCTGTGTCATAAACTGGAGGCCAAATACGGCTCGCGCTTCACCCCGCCGAAACTGCTGATCGAAATGGCGGAAAAAGGCGAGACGTTCTATGGCCGCTTCCCGCCGAAGAAGAAGGCGGAGGCAGCGTAAGGCTGCGAGAGTAAAGAAAGATCGTCGTCCCGGCGAACGCCAGGCGAACGCCGGGACCTATACGCCGTGTTCCATAAAAGAGGCGTTGTGGTTGACGCCTTCTTCCAAGACAAACGCCTGTGACTATGGGCTGCTTTCGCAGGGACGACGCTGTGGGGCCCCGCACCGGCCCCGACTTCTCAAGAGGAAAAAGAAAAAAGGCCGGATCATCGATCCGGCCTTTTGAACAATCGTTTTGCATCGAAGGCTTACGCCGCCTTGAGCAGGCCTTCCCTGGTCAGGGCTTCCTGGACCTTCGGGCGCGCGGCGACGCGGGACTTGTAGGCGAGCAGGTTCGGCAATGCGGAGAGATCGAAGTTCATCCGATCGGCCCAGCACAGCATCGTGAACAGATAGGCATCGGCGACGGTGAACTGCTTGCCCATCAGGTAGTCGTGGCCGGCCAGCGCGCTATTGACATACTTGAATTTGCCCATCACCCGGTCCTTGAAGAAGGCCTTGGCGTCGTCCGAAAGCACCGGGCTGAACAGCGGGCCGAAATTCTTGTGCAGTTCGGCGGTGACGAAGTTGAGCCATTCCTGCAATTTGTAGCGCTCGGCGCTGTCGCGGGCAGGTGCGAGGTTCTTGGCCGAAGCCTTGTCGGCGATCATCTGCACGATGACCGGGCCTTCGGTCACGAGTTCGCCGTTGTCAAGGCCGAGCGCCGGCACCTGACCCTTGGGATTCACCTTCAGATAGTCGTCACCATTTTCCAGCTTCTTGGCGCGAAGATCGACCTTCACGAGATCGTAGGGCAGACCTGCTTCCAGCAGCGCGATATGGGGGGAGAGCGAACACGCTCCGGGCGAATAATATAATTTCATTGGAATTTCCTTCCCTTTGGTCATTGTGACGTGCGGCCGCATAACCAAATGCAACGGCATGAAATAGTCAAGATTGATGCAGCTGCATTAAGTGCGCTACACTTGTCCGTCACATCTATGGACCCGACCATGAAACGCAAACCATCGACCGAGGCGACCGCCGCCTGGATTCGCCTGATGCGAATCCAGAGCCGGGTGCTCGACGCGGTCGAACAGGATTTGAAAAAAGCGGGTTTTCCCCCTTTGGCCTGGTATGACGCGTTGCTTGAACTGTCGCGGGCGCCGACGGGCGAAATGCGCCCGGTGGAGCTGGAACGGCAGATGCTGATCCCGCAATACTCGACCTCGCGCCTGATTGACCGGCTGGTGGACGAAGGGCTGGCGGCGCGCCGCGAATGCAAGATCGACAAGCGCGGTCAGTTCGTCGAGATCACGGAGAACGGCCGCGAACTGCAAAAGAAGATGTGGAACGCCTATTCCGCGGCGATCGAAAAACATGTCGGCTCCAAATTGTCCGACGCGGACGCCGTCAAGCTCTGCGGGCTACTCGACCGGCTGGGCTGCTCGTGCGATGAGGCGCAGCTGCTCGCCGCGAGAGACGGCGCGCCTGCACGATGATACTGCTTTTTAACCCCAGGTTTGCGGATAATGCTGTCCGTAACCTTCCCCGACACCGTGCGCGTTCGGTCGAAACGCCCCACATCCGGAATTTGTATGGCGCGTGACCAGATCGATATGACGCCGCTGCAATCGCGTGACGAATTGGTCGCGTGGCTCGCCGCGGGCGTGAAGCCAGCTTCCGAATTCCGGATCGGCACCGAGCACGAAAAAACGCCTTTTACATTGAAGGGCCATCGGCCCGTCGCTTATGAGGGCGCACGCGGCATCGGCGCGCTGCTGGAAGGCATGAAGCTCCTGCTCGGCTGGGAGCCGATCATCGAACGCGGCAATATCATTGGTCTCTACGACGTCACCGGGGGTGGCGCGATTTCGCTGGAGCCTGGTGGACAATTTGAACTGTCGGGTGCGCCGGTCGAGACCGTGCATCAAACCCAATCCGAATTGATGGCGCATCTGGCACAGGTGCGCGAGATCGCGGCTCCGCTCGGGATCGGCTTTCTCGGATTGGGCATGACGCCGTCATGGTCGCGGGCGCAGATTCCGATGATGCCCAAGGGCCGCTACAAGATCATGACCGGCTACATGCCGAAGGTTGGCCAATACGGCCTCGACATGATGTACCGGACCTGCACGGTGCAGACCAATCTCGACTTCTCCTCCGAAGCCGACATGGTCAAGAAGCTCAGGGTATCGGTGGCGTTGCAGCCGGTCGCGACCGCGTTGTTCGCCAATTCGCCATTCACCGAAGGCAAGCCCAATGGCTTCCTGTCGTTCCGCTCCGAGATCTGGCGGGACACCGACAATGCGCGCGCCGGGATGATTCCATGGGCGTTCGAGGACGGCATGGGATTCGAGCGCTGGGTCGATTACGCGCTGGATGTACCGATGTATTTCGTCAAACGTGGCGATGCCTATATCGACGTCTCGGGTTCGTCGTTCCGCGATTTCTTCAACGGCAAGAATCCGGCATTTCCCGGCGAGCGTCCGACGCTGTCGGACTGGGCCAACCATCTTTCGACGATTTTCCCCGAGGTGCGGTTGAAGCGCTATCTGGAAATGCGCGGCGCCGACGGCGTGCCGTGGGGCCGGCTGCCGGGGTTGCCGGCGTTCTGGGTCGGATTGCTCTATGACGACACCAGCCTCAATGCCGCCTGGGACCTCGTCAAGCACTGGAACGCGCACGAACGCCAGGCGCTCCGCGATGACGTGCCGCGGCTCGGCTTCAAGGCCCGAATCAGGGAGCGCTATCTGTTCGAAATCGCCAAGGAGTGCCTGGCGTTGTCGCATGCGGGGCTGCGGCGGCGCGGGCGCGTCGATCATCTCGGCCGTGACGAGACCCGTCATCTCGAGCCGTTGGACCGGATTATTGACGCCGGCCATACCCCTGCCGAGGAGATGCTCGAGAAATTTCATGGTCCATGGCGCGGGTCGGTCGAGCCGGCCTATGACGAATACGCGTTCTGATATCCCGATAGCGTGTTCGAGCGAAAGCCTGCCCCGGACCTGATCCGGGGTGGATACCGGTTCGCACAGCAATCAAGCTTACGCAGATTGCGTAGACCTATCTGGAGTAGGAAACACGTCAAAACAAACTCCAGGCCGTTGGTTTAAGGTGTTTGCCTGTGGCGGCCGGCGGTTTACCCTGAAAGAGATGGTTCGATTGACCGGCGTCTGCGCCGTTCATCCGCCGTACAGGTTCGTGGCTATCAAATGGCAGACCGCGAAATGCGGTTAAGTCCAATCAGTTGAAAGCAATCGCGAATGTGGGTAGGCCGCCTGCTCAGGGCGTGTTTGATGGTGCTCGCTTTCTCGGCGACCGCCATCGCCACGCGACCGGCACAAGCCCAGACCAATTTCGATCGTCCAGGTGGCGATTATCAGAGTTCGCCGGTGCCATCAGGCGATCCGGCGGATTGTGCCCTGGTGTGCGAGCGCGACCGGCGCTGCCGGGCCTGGAGTTTCAACTATCCGGGCGATACGGCCGGCAGCGCAGTGTGCTGGCTGAAGAGCAGCGTACCGGCCCGCGTCGAGGATAGTTGCTGCGTCTCCGGCGTGCGCGGAGCCGGAGTGGTCGAACCGCGCAATGGGGCGGTCGAAAACTCGATCGACCGGTTCGGCGGCGACTACCACAGTTTCGAGCTCAAGAGCGGCGAGGGCGACGAAGCCTGCAAGGCCGCTTGCGCCAGCGATAATAGATGCCGGGCCTGGACCTATGCGCGGCGGGGATATGTCGGAAAAGACGCGCATTGCTTTTTGAAAAAGGAAATCAAGCCGCCGCGGCGCAAGCCGGGATTTATCTCGGGCGTGGTGAGGTAACATTCGTGACATCGCCGGCGTAATGGAGGTGCGCGCCGAAAACGGTCATGCTTGATTGACTGGTGTCTGGAAGCGCACCTTAACCACGGAGTTCACGATGATCTTGACGCGCAGGACTTTTAGCGGGGTCATTCTGGCAACCGCGCTGGCAACCGCAGGGCTGCAGTCGTCGGCATGGGCCAGTAACACCGCTATTCCGTTTTCGGCGGAGGCCTTTACGGCGGCTCAGGCCTCGGGCCGTCCCATTCTGGTCGAAATCCACGCCGACTGGTGCCCAACCTGCAAGGCGCAGAAGCCCATTCTCGACAAATTGACCGCAGACCCCAAATTCAAGGATCTGGTGGTTCTTCGGGTCGATTTCGATTCCATGAAACCAGTGGTCAAGCAGTTCGGTGCGCAAATGCAGTCGACGTTAATCGTCTTCAAGGGATCGGCCGAGCAGGGCCGCTCCGTCGGCGATACCAAACAGGATTCAATCGCAGCGCTCCTTGACAAGAGCCTCTAGAATTTCATGACGGACTTGGCGCTGGCGTTTGCGGCAGGGCTGCTGTCGATCCTGTCGCCCTGTGTGCTGCCGCTGGTGCCGATAGTGCTCGGCGCGGCGGTCGTCGCCCATCCGCTTGGCGCGTTCGCACTGGCGGCAGGTCTTGCGGTGTCGTTCACGGCCCTTGGGCTGCTGCTCGCACTGGTGGGATTCGGGCTCGGCTTCGATCCCGGCTTGTTTCGGGTTATCGCCGCAGCGATCATGATCATGCTCGGCGTGGTCCTGGTCGTGCCGTCATGGCAGGCGCAACTCGCGGCGGCCGGTGGACCGGTTTCCAGCTGGGCTGATCGGCGGTTCGGCGGCTTTGCGTCGTCGGGATTGGCGGGCCAGTTCGCGATCGGCCTTTTGCTCGGGGCGGTCTGGTCGCCCTGTGTTGGTCCGACCCTCGGCGCGGCGTCACTTCTGGCTTCACGGGGACAGGATCTGCCGCGGGTGACGCTGACGATGGTGGTGTTTGGCATCGGGGCAGCCGTGCCGCTGGTCCTGCTCGGATTGCTGTCGCGCGCGACCCTGATGCGCGTCCGCTCCAGCCTGATGTCGGCAGGGAAGCTCGGCAAGGCCCTGCTCGGGGCCGCGTTCATCGTGATCGGCGTAGCGATCGTCAGCGGCGCCGACAAAAAGATAGAAGCCGCGCTGGTCGATGCGTCGCCGCAATGGCTGACGGAATTGACGACATCGTTTTAGTTTGAGCCGGGCTGCAGGGTGGGCAAA
Source organism: uncultured Alphaproteobacteria bacterium (assembly GCA_963811915.1). Classification (GTDB taxonomy): domain Bacteria; phylum Pseudomonadota; class Alphaproteobacteria; order Rhizobiales; family Xanthobacteraceae; genus Bradyrhizobium. The sequence continues at coordinate 395,707 of CAWETC010000018.1, read as the reverse complement.
GGCGCATCTGCGCCGTGCCCGCCATTTCAACAATCAATTGTCGGTTCGCTGTGAATGGCGGGCACGCTGCGCTCTACGGTTTCACCTTCAATGCACCGCGGTGAAGAACCGCGCCATGCGAAAGCCGGACAGCCAGGTCCATACCGGCTGGTTGCGGATTCCGAGATCCCACGACCCGACGACGGCGTCGGCACGGCCGACCAGATTGTCTATCGGCAACAAGCCGACGCCGCCCTCACGGACCGGGACGCGGCTGTCGGCGGAATTGTCGCGGTTGTCGCCCATCACGAACAGGTGGCCCGGCGGCACCGTCACCTCAGGCGTGTTGTCGAGCCGACCATTGTCATGAAGCTTGAAAATCGCGTGCGAAACACCGTTCGGCAAGGTCTCGATATAGCGATAGGCCGGTTCGGAGCCGCCATTGTCGTCTTCGGCTTCGCCAATGCCATCCGGCTTCAGCGCGGCGGCGTGATCATTGATGAAGAGCTGGCCCTGCCGCATCTGGATACGGTCGCCGGGCAGCCCGACGACGCGCTTGACCCACGCCTGCGAGCGGTCGCCCGGCCAGCGGAACACCACGACATCGCCGCGTTTCGGCGTTCCGCCGAATATGCGCCCGGTCTCCGGCAGGTTGATCTGGATCGGCAGCGACGCAGTGCCGTAACCGTAGGGATATTTCGACGCGAGCAGCGCATCGCCGATCAAAAGTGTCGGCTCCATGGAGCCCGACGGCACATAGAAAGGCTCAGCGATCGCGCCTTTGGCAAGGAAGACGATCGCCAAGGCCGCTGCGAATTGGAGGATTTGGGCGCCCCAGCCATGCGCCTTCGGTGCCACAGATTTCTCTCGACGCTCATTAGCCGGTTCCTCCGACGGTAATACGTTCCATCCGCAGCGTCGGCTGGCCGACGCCGACCGGTACGCCCTGGCCGTTCTTGCCGCAGGTGCCGATGCCGGTATCCAGCGCGAGATCGTTGCCGATCATGGTGATTCGATGCAGGTCGGTCGGTCCGTTGCCGATCAGCATCGCGCCCTTGAGTGGCGCGCCGATCTTGCCGTTTTCGATCTTGTAGGCCTCGGTGCACTGGAACACGTATTTACCCGAGGTGATGTCGACCTGACCGCCGCCGAAATTCGCGGCGTAGACGCCGTTTTTGACCGAAGCCAGGATTTCCGCGGGATCGTGCCGTCCGGCCAGCATGTAGGTGTTGGTCATGCGCGGCATCGGCACGTGCGCATAGCCTTGGCGGCGGCCGTTGCCGGTCGGTTTCATGTTCATCAGCCGGGCATTCTGGCGGTCCTGCATGTAGCCGACCAGGATGCCGTCCTCGATCAGCACGGTGCGGTTGGTCGGGGTGCCCTCGTCGTCGATCGACAACGAGCCGCGTCTTGAGGCCATGGTGCCGTCATCGACGACGGTAACGCCCTTGGCCGCGACCTGCTGGCCCATCAGGCCCGCGAACGCCGAGGTCTGCTTGCGGTTGAAATCGCCCTCGAGGCCGTGACCGACGGCTTCGTGCAGCATCACGCCGGGCCAGCCGGCGCCCAACACGACGTCCATTTCGCCCGCCGGGGCGGGAACCGACTCGAGATTAACCAGCGCCTCGCGGATGGCGCCATCGGCGGCTTCGCGCCATGCCTTGGTGTCGATGAAGCGGGCATAACCTTCGCGGCCGCCATAGCCCTTGCTGCCGCTTTCCTGACGATCACCCTGGCCGGCAACCACCGAAATGTTGACGCGCACCAGGGGACGGATATCGCGGTAACTTTCGCCATCCGGCCGCAGGATTTCGACCACCTGCCAGGTCGCGCCCAGGCTGACCGTGACCTGCCGCACCCGCGGATCCTTGTCGCGGACGTAAGCGTCAATTTCGGCGAGCAGTTTTACCTTTGACTCGAAACCGGGGGCGTCCAGCGGATTGTCGTCGCCGTATAGCCGCACATTGGTATGCGCCGGCGCTGCCGCGAAGGTTCCACTATAGCCGCCGCGCACCGCGTGGACCGCATCCGCGGCGCGAATCAGCGCCGGCAGGGAGACGTCCGAGGAATGCGCATAGCCGACGGCGTCATCCTTTACCGCACGCAACCCGAAGCCTTGCGAGGTGTCATAGGTGGCCTGCTTCAGCCGGCCATTGTCGAACATCAGCGCTTCGGTTTGGCTATATTCCAGAAACAGCTCGCCGTCGTCGGCGCCCTCCAGGCCGCGTGCGATTTCGTTACGGACAGAATCGCGGTCGAGGCTGGCGCGGTCGAGCAGGGAGGTCGAGGGGTTCATAGCGATGATCCGTTGTGGGAGGCCTGAATTCAAGATAGTTGCTTCACGGTCGTTCCGCGAGGGCGGAAACGAGGTCTCGGGCGAGAATGTCGGCCATGCTGGTGGATATTGTTCCCATTGAGGAAAATCACATCGACGGATTTCACCGGACCCTCGACATTGTCGCGCGGGAGCGGCGATATCTATCGTTTCTGGAGGGGCCGCCGATCGAGACGACGCGAGCCTTCGTTCGCGACAATATCAAACGGGGCTACCCTCAATTGGTCGCGATATCGGCCGGCGAAGTAGTGGGGTGGTGCGACGTGACCGCCAAACCGGGGCTGATCTATGCGCATGGTGGAATCCTGGGAATGGGGCTGCTGCCGCAATTTCGGCGGCAGGGAATCGGCACCGAACTGATCCGGCGGTCGCTCGTCGCGGCCAAGGCATTCGGCTTTCACCGGGTCGAGTTGGCGGTCCGGGGCAGAAACATCAACGCGCTCGAGCTTTACAAGAAAGTCGGCTTCGAGATTGAGGGCGTACAGCGCGATGCGGTTCAGGTCGACGGTGTGTACGAAAATCTGATCCTGATGGCTGTCCGGTTTTAGGTCACCTTATCTTAGGCAGCCTCACTCACGGCAACTTGTCGTAGCCCTCGGCGAGGCCGTTCAAACTCAGCGGGAATCCGATGCCCTCTTCGGGGGTCTCGAAAATGATGAAAGTCGCTGTTTTGGCGGTACGGAACTGGCCTAGCAGCTTGTCGTCCATCATCACCTCTGCCACGCAGCCATTGGGCAGGCACCTGACAAAACCGGCCCGGCCGACGTCGACATTATCAAGCTTGAGGCCCAACCCCGAGGGCAGCAGGACGCCCAGGGGCGCTACTACCCGCATCAGCTTGCTCTTCTGGTCGGCGGTTTTCAGGACGATGACAGTGAGACCGGCATTGGAGCGGTCCTCGGCCACCACGCTCTGGATCAGGGCGCATTGCTCGCCTTGCGCACCCGGCGGGGTATCGCAGCGGATTTGCCAGTCGCCATGCACCGACCGCACCGCGCCCTGGGCGCCGGCGGTCGCCGTCAGGCCGAACGAGAGCAGGATGGCAAGACCGGCTGCGGCAAACGCATGGCCGCGGCTAGCGGCGCTTCTTGCGTGGTGTTTCGAAGGCCCCATCAGGGTCGATCCCTCTAATATTTCCTTGAATATTTCGTGGCAGTGCCAGTCCGATACAGGACTGACACGTCAATGACGGCACCTTGAAGGCGATTCCACGCCAACACGGTCGCCCTGCGAGTCGCGAATCAGGTTCCTGTGGAGCGCTCCGTCTGTGCCTACATCGGGCAATCCGCCTGTCAAGCCAAGTCAGGCTGCAAAACCATTGCTTTTGCCAGATGTCGCGGGAAAATGTGGCATCTGCGGAATAGACGCGAACGCAACGCTGTGCACCCTACTACTGCATTGCGAGAGGCGACGAATTATGGTTTGAGAGGCTGGATTTCGACGCGTTCTAGCGATCTGGCCCAAGTACTTTAGGGTATGCTTCTAAAGTACATCCCAAGGCCGTTTGTCAGGGGGCGGATCGTGCAGCATTTATCGCCATCCGGCGGAATGCTTTAGGGTTCTATTAAAGGAGCGCGAACGGCATGAAGATGTCGAAGGGCCAAATGGGCCGGCGGTTGCTGGGATTAGCGGTGGCTGGCATTGCGCTGGTGGCCGGCGGAGCAGCATCTGCCGAAGAACTGCTGGGGCAGCCGGCACCTTGGGAATACAAGCTGCAGGAATCGGCCACGCCGGTGATGGACAACATCATGTGGTTCCACGATTGGCTACTTGTCATCATCACGATGATCACGCTGTTTGTTCTGGCGCTGCTGATCACGGTTGTCGTGAAATTCAACGCCAGGGCCAATCCGGTCCCCTCCAGGACCACGCACAACACGCTTATCGAAGTGGCTTGGACCCTGATCCCGGTAATGATTCTCGTTGCCTTGGTGGTACCGTCGTTCCGTCTTCTGTTTCTGGAGCTCGACGTTCCCAAGGCCGATCTGACGGTCAAGGCGACCGGCAAGCAGTGGTATTGGAGCTACGCCTACCCGGACAACGGCAAATTCGAATTCGATTTGCTGCTGGCCCAGGACAAGAAGCCGCGGCTGCTCGGCGTCGATAACGAGTTGGTGGTGCCGGTGAACAAGGTTGTCCGGGTGCAGGTCACCGGCGCCGACGTCATCCACTCTTTCGCCGTACCGGCGTTCGGCATCAAGATTGACGCGATCCCCGGCCAACTCAACGAAACCTGGTTCAAGGCCACCAAGACCGGCATGTTCTACGGCCAGTGCTCGGAACTGTGCGGCAAGGATCACGCCTTCATGCCAATTGCAGTGCGGGTGGTGAGCGACCAGGATTTCACGGCCTGGGTCGAGACAGCGAAGAAGAAATTTGCGGCCAATCCGGCGAACTCGTTCGCCTCGGCGGCCGAAGCGGCGCAGTGAGCTCGGGAGCTCACGCGCTTCGATAACGACAAGGGCGACGGGACCGCAGGGTCCGACAAGACTGCAAGGCAGGATTTGAAAATGGCAACGACCGCAGCGACACCGGCTCACGACGATCATGCTCATGACGATCACGCGCACGACCATCCGACCGGATGGCGGCGCTACGTCTATTCGACCAACCACAAGGACATCGGCACGATGTACCTGGTGTTCGCGATCATCGCCGGGATCATCGGCGGCTTGATGTCGATGGCGATCCGGGCGGAGCTGATGTTTCCCGGCGTGCAGGTTTTCCACCAAACCCACGAGTACAACGTATTTGTGACCGCGCACGGTCTGATCATGATCTTCTTCATGGTGATGCCGGCGATGATCGGCGGTTTCGGCAACTGGATGGTGCCGCTGATGATCGGCGCGCCCGACATGGCGTTCCCGCGCATGAACAACATCTCTTTCTGGCTGCTGCCGGTGGCGTTCGCGTTGCTGATCATCTCGACCTTCGTTGAGGGCGAGCCGGGCTCCAGCGGTGCCGGAACGGGCTGGACGCTTTATGCGCCGCTGTCGACGACGGGTCATCCTGGACCGGCGGTCGACTTCGTCATCTTGGCACTGCATCTGGCCGGCGCCTCTTCGATTCTCGGCGCCATCAATTTCATCACCACGATCTTCAACATGCGCGCGCCGGGCATGACCCTGCACAAGATGCCGCTGTTCGTATGGTCGATCCTGGTCACCGTGTTCCTGCTGTTGTTGGCGTTACCGGTGCTCGCTGGTGCCCTCACCATGCTGCTCACGGACCGCAATTTCGGCACCACGTTCTTCTCCCCCGAGGGCGGAGGCGACCCCGTGCTGTTCCAGCATCTGTTCTGGTTCTTCGGTCACCCCGAAGTCTACATCCTGATCCTGCCGGGCTTCGGCATGATCAGCCAGGTCATCTCGACCTTCTCGAAGAAGCCGGTGTTCGGTTATCTCGGCATGGCCTACGCGATGGTGGCGATCGGCGGCATCGGTTTCGTGGTGTGGGCGCACCACATGTATACGGTAGGCATGTCGTCGGCGACGCAGGCGTATTTCGTCGCCGCAACCATGGTGATAGCGGTACCGACCGGCGTGAAGATCTTCTCCTGGATCGCCACGATGTGGGGCGGCTCGATCGAGTTCAAGACGCCGATGCTGTGGGCGATCGGCTTCATCTTTCTGTTCACCGTTGGCGGCGTTACCGGAGTCGTGCTGGCCAACGCGGGCGTCGATCGCGTGCTTCAGGAAACCTATTACGTCATCGCGCACTTCCATTATGTGATGGGTGTCGCCGCGGTGTTCGCGATCTTCGCCGGCTGGTACTACTGGTTCCCGAAAATGACCGGCTACATGTACAATGAGACCATCGGTAACGCGCACTTCTGGGTGATGTTCATCGGTGTCAACATCCTGTTTTTCCCGCAGCACTTTCTGGGACTGCAAGGCATGATGCGGCGTTCGGTCGACTATCCGGATGCGTTTGCTGGCTGGAACGTGGTGTCGTCGGTTGGAGCATACATCTCCGGTCTTGGCGTCCTGATCTTCATCTACGGCGTGATCGATGCGTTCGTGCGCAAGCAGCGGGCCGCCGACAATCCGTGGGGCGTCGGCGCCACCACGCTGGAATGGACGCTGTCGTCGCCGCCGCCGTTCCATCAGTTCGAAGTATTGCCGCGCGTCCAGTAATGCGAGTGCGCGGCGCGCTGACTGCGCCGCGCCTTTAGGGAGCGAGATCTGCCTTGTCGGTTATCGATCACAACGCCATCGAGCTGCCGCCCCGGATTTCAGAGGCCGATGTTGCCGACTACATCGCGCTGCTGAAACCGCGCGTGATGTCGCTGGTGATCTTCACCGCGCTGGTTGGCCTTATGATCGCGCCGGGCCACGTGCACCCGGTGCTGGCGTTCACCTCGATCCTGTGCATCGCGGTCGGCGCCGGCGCGTCGGGTGCGCTGAACATGTGGTACGAGAGCGACATCGACGCCTTGATGTCGCGCACCGCCAATCGGCCGATCCCGCGCGGTCGCATCACCCGTCCGGAAGCTCTGACGTTCGGAATGACGCTAGCGTTTTTCTCGGTGATGACGCTGGGCATCCTGGTCAATTGGGTGGCCGGTGCGCTGCTCGCGTTTACGATCTTTTTCTACGTCGTGATCTACACGATGGCGCTGAAGCGCTGGACCGCGCAGAACATCGTGATTGGGGGTGCGGCCGGCGCACTGCCGCCGGTGGTGGCATGGGCGGCCGCGACCGGTTCGCTGTCGGTCGAGCCGCTGCTGTTATTTTTGATCATCTTCTTCTGGACCCCGCCGCATTTCTGGGCGCTGGCGCTGTTTCGCACCGACGACTATGCGCGCGCCGGGGTGCCGATGCTGCCCGTGATCGCTGGCCCAGATGCGACGCGGCTGCAGATATTGCTTTATACGATTGTGCTGGTCGCGGTCGCGTTCGCACCATGGCCGCTCGGCTATTTTGACGCGGTCTACGGCGTGACCTCGCTGGTTCTCGGCGCCGGCATGCTGACGCTCGCGATTAACGTCTACCGCCGCCGCCAGGGAAGCGAGGCGCTACGCGCCACGCGAAAGCTGTTCGCGTTCTCCATCCTTTATCTGTTCGCGCTGTTCGCGACATTGCTGCTTGAGGTTGTCGCCCATGCCGTCGCGCCCTCGATCTGGTAGGGGACACATGGCGCGATGATGGACGACAAGCGAGTGCCAAATGGGATCATCCTCACCGAGGCGCAGAAGAAGAGCCGCCGCCAGCGTTCGATCGCCATTGCGCTGGCGCTCGGCGTTCTGGTCGTACTGTTTTTCGCGGTCACCATCGTCAGGGGACCGGCTGTGCTAGTGCGGCCAATGTGAGCGACATGGAAAAACAACCGACGATGTCGTCGCAACAGCCGACCGAAAGCCAAAAGGCGATCGCGCGCCGCGAGCAAAAAACGCGCCGCGGCCTGGGCCGTGATGCCACGGTGGCTGCGATCTGCGGTTTCGTAGTGGTACTGATGGTCGGCGCGTCCTATGCGGCGGTGCCGTTTTATAACTGGTTCTGCCGCACCACCGGCTTCAACGGCACAACCCAAGTCGCAACTTCTGCGCCGTCAGGCGCGCCACTGACGCGCAAGTTGGCGGTGCGTTTTGATTCCAATGTCGCGGGCGGCCTGCCGTGGAAGTTCGAACCGGAGCAAACCGAAATCGAGATCAAGATCGGTGAGGTCGTCACCGTGTTTTTCACCGCGACCAACCAATCGGCGCGGACCACGACCGGGCAGGCGGCCTATAATGTGGCGCCGCTGACGGTCGGCGCGTATTTCCAGAAGATCAACTGCTTCTGTTTCACCGAGCAGACCATGGCGCCCGGCGAGAAACGCGAACTGCCCGTGGTGTTTTATGTCGATCCGTCGATCGTCAGCGACAGCGATAATGACGGACTGAACACCATCACCCTGTCCTACACGTTCTATCCCTTGCGCGAGCCGGCACCGAAGCCGCTGGCGGCGAGCGAATCTGACAAAGGCCAAGGGAAGCCTTTGATGCCCGGGGATGAGAGATCCCGGATTTGATTTTGAGACCATACGTGCCGAATACCAACGGCATCGTTAACGGAGAGACTGCAATGGCTACGGCGCAAGTCAAGCACCACGACTACCACCTCGTCGATCCGAGCCCGTGGCCGATCGTCGGCTCCGTCTCGGCCTTTATCATGGCCGTCGGTGCGATCACCTGGATGCATCATCTGTTTGCAGCGGCACCGATCATTTTCGGCGTCGGCACCATCGGCGTGCTTTACACCATGGCGAGCTGGTGGGCGGACGTGATCCGGGAGGCGCAGTTCAAGGGCGACCACACCCGCGTGGTGCAGATCAGCCACCGCTACGGCATGATCCTGTTCATCGCCTCCGAGGTGATGTTCTTCGTCGCCTGGTTCTGGGCGTTCTTCAATTCATCGCTATTCCCCGGCGATCCGGTTCATGTCACCCGCGACGCGCTGTTCGGCGGGGTGTGGCCGCCCAAGGGCATCGAGGCCTTCGATCCCTGGCATCTGCCGTTGTTGAACACGCTGTTGTTGCTGACCTCGGGCACTACGGTGACCTGGGCACATCACGCGCTGCTGGAGAACGACCGCCAGGGTCTCAAATACGGCTTGATCCTGACGATCCTGCTCGGCGCCACCTTCACCTGCGTGCAAGCCTATGAATACAGCCACGCGGCGTTCGCCTTCTCGGGCAATATCTACGGCGCGACCTTCTTCATGGCGACCGGCTTCCACGGCTTCCACGTGCTGGTCGGCACCATCTTCCTGATCGTGTGTCTGATACGCGCTTATGCCGGCCAGTTCAGCCCGACCCAGCACCTCGGCTTCGAATTCGCCGCCTGGTACTGGCACTTCGTTGACGTGGTGTGGCTGTTTCTGTTCATCTGCATCTATGTTTGGGGCACCGGCGGCGGTCGCCTGGTGGGCGCCGAGTAGTTGGTCGCCACATATGCTAAGAGGGGCGGCCGCAGGGCCGCCCTTTTTGTTTCGCCGGCGCGAAAGACCAGCCATGCCAGACCAGAATTTTCCGACAGTGATGGAGAGTGCGATGCGCGGCATCGCCTGCAAATGCCCGCGCTGTGGCAGGGGCAAATTGTATTCGGGATTCCTGACGTTGCGGTCGCGGTGCGAAGCCTGTGGACTCGACTACGCCTTTATCGACGCCGGCGACGGCCCGGCCGTTTTCATTATCATGATTGCCGGCGCCATCGTCGTCGGCTGCGCGCTGATCGTCGAGATCAAGTATCAGCCGCCCTTCTGGGTCCATGCCGCACTCTGGTTACCGCTGATTCTCGCAACCACGCTGCTGCCGCTACGCGCCATGAAGGCGCTCCTGATCGCGCTCCAGTTCCATCACAAGGCCGCCGAAGGCCGGCTGATCGATCGCGGGCCGAAATGACTGGCATTTCCGCAAAGCGGGGCGGCGGCATTGGCTTCGGCGTTTTCACGCTGTTGATGGTGGCGCTGTTCGTGGGCCTCGGGGTGTGGCAGTTGCAGCGCCGGGTCGAGAAGCACGCCTTGATCGCGGCGCTGACCGAGCGGCTCGCGGTGGCGCCTGCACCGTTACCGTCGCCCTCGCAATGGAGCGCGCTGACGCCGAACAAGGACGAATTCCGTCGCGTCAGTTTTTCGGCGGTCTATCAACCCGCCCCGGATGCGATGGTTTACAGCTCCGGTTCGGCGGTGCGCGACGATATTTCCGGTGCCGGCACGTGGGCCTTCATGCCGGCGCGGCTGCCGACCGGGGAGACCGTCGTGATCAATGCTGGGTTCGTCCAGAACGCCATGCAGGAGCGCGAGCAGCAGGATCGCGCCGTGAAGCGGCTCATCACCAAAGAACCGGTGATGTTGTCGGGTTACATTCGTTTTCCGGAAGCGGCGGGCGTGCTGACGCCATCGGCAAATCTCGCCAAGCGTCTCTGGTTCACCCGGGATCATCTGGCGATGGCGCGGGCGCTTGGCTGGGGCGGGGACGGCAAGCCAGTGGCGCCGTTCTACATCGATCTGGAGCAGCCGATGCCCGTCGGCGGCATTCCAAAACCCGGCCCGCTGCAGGTGCATCTCAAGGACGATCACCTGCAATACGCTATCACCTGGTTCCTGTTGGCCAGCGCGGTGGTGATTGCTTTCGGGGTGTGGCTGCGCACGCAAAGACGCGGGATGCCACCTCGGGAATGAGCACGAGCACGCTACGCGTGCTCGTCGGTAACGCGCCTCGCTCTCGTCAATAGAATAGACTGGTCCGCCTCAAGGCGCGCCATCATCAATATGCTGGCGATGAAAGTGAGTCCAAGATCTTCCGCTTGCTCAATTGCGTTGTCGATGGCCTCGACCAGCGGCCTGTTTCTACCCTCCCGTAACATAACGTCTCCTCTGACCCGACCGTGATGCCGCCTTGCTTATGGGGCGCTTGAAAGTGAACGGTGAGGCTGCCGCTGGCTGGTACAGGATGCGCGATGCTGGAGCGGCGGGATCGATCGCGGACAGCGCGCCGTTCGCAGCAAGTCCCTGCCAAACGAGCATCGATCCAGGCACCGAACGACGGGAACAGATTTTCGTCCACGCCCCATCATTGACATCGACCGCGTCGACAAAATCCAATGCTCGCCTTCCCCATTGCGGGGCCGCGCTAGGCATTTACCGTTCCCCAAAGTCCCAACGAAGACTGCAACCTCACCGTGCCGCCGTCAATCAAATAGCCATTTCTTGCAGGCGTATGACGATAAAGTTGGGCCCTGCACCGGTGACCGTCCACAAGCATGCGGCCTTACGAGCGCGCTCTACGCCGACGATAGGTGTGAAGCGAACATTGTCGGCCGCCCTCACCGGCATCCTACGAATCTTGGCCGCAGCGGCTCCCACGCCGGAACGTTCACCGGGGCAGCCGCCTCTCGAATCAGCCGGAGTCATCTCGTCGTTTAGCCGCGGCCGCGACAAGAACCGGTTTCCACTTCAGTCGAAAACGCTTTATGGTGCCGCGACTTTGCCGCCGGCGAAGTTATATTATCGATCTACATCAAAGGCTTGGTGGAACACCACGGCCTTTGGAGGGTGGCTTGACGCGGTACATTTCAACACGGGGGGAGGCCCCGGCCCTGGGTTTCTGCGATGTGATGCTGACCGGGCTCGCCCGCGACGGCGGCCTTTACGTGCCGGAAACGTGGCCGCAGCTTTCGTCCCAAACCATCGCCGGATTTTTCGGCCGACCGTATTGGGAAGTCGCGGTCGATGTGATCCGCCCGTTTGTCGGCGACGAAATTTCCGATGCCGATCTCGGCCGCATGGCCAACGAGGCTTACGCCACGTTCCGTCACCCCGCGGTGGTCCCGCTTGACCAGATCGGTCCCAATCAATTCCTGCTGGAGCTGTTTCACGGCCCGACCCTGGCGTTCAAGGACGTGGCGATGCAGCTGATCTCGCGGCTGATGGATCATGTGCTGGCGAAGCGGGCGCAGCGCACCACCATCGTGGTCGCTACCTCGGGCGACACCGGCGGCGCCGCGGTCGACGCGTTCGCCGGCCTGGATAATGTCGATTTGATCGTGCTGTTTCCCCACGGCCGAATCTCCGACGTGCAGCGCCGGATGATGACCACGACCGGCGCCAGCAATGTCCACGCCGTTGCCGTCGAAGGCACTTTCGACGATTGCCAGGCGATCGTGAAGGGGCTGTTCAACCATCATCATTTTCGCGATGCGGTGGCGCTGTCGGGGGTCAATTCGATCAACTGGGCGCGGATCGTGGCGCAGGTGGTGTATTATTTCACGTCGGCGGTTGCGCTCGGGGCGCCGGCGCGACCGGTGGATTTCACCGTGCCGACGGGGAATTTCGGCGACATATTCGCGGGCTTCGTCGCCAAGCGCATGGGCCTTCCGGTCCGATGGCTGCGAATTGCCGCCAACGTCAACGATATCCTGCCACGCACGCTCAAGACCGGCATCTATGAAGTGCGCGAGGTTCACGCCTCGGCGTCGCCCTCGATGGACATTCAGGTCTCCTCGAATTTCGAGCGGTTGCTGTTCGAGGCGAGTGGCCGCGATGCGGCCATCGTTCGCAGGTTGATGGCGTCGCTGAAACAGTCCGGGCGCTTCGTGCTGCCCGATGCGGTGCTGGCAGCCATCCGCGAGGAATTCGACGCGGGCCGCGCGGACGAGACAGAAACCAGCGCCGCGATCCGCACCATGTGGCGCGAGGCCGGCGACCTTGTGGATCCTCATACCGCGGTGGCGCTGGCGGTGGCCGATCGCGATACGCCGGATTCGAAGCTTCCCAACATCGTGCTGTCGACCGCGCATGCCGCGAAGTTTCCCGATGCAGTGGAAGCCGCCTGCGGCGTGCGTCCGGAATTGCCGGCCTGGCTCGAGGGCCTGATGACCAGGCCGGAGCACATTAAAGTCATGAAGAACGACCAGGTTGAAGTCGAACAATTCGTGTTGTCGGTCAGCCGCGCCGCGAAGCAAGGAGTTGCCGGATGAGCGTCGATGTAACCAAGCTTCCCTCCGGCCTGACGGTCATCACCGACACCATGCCGCATCTCGAGACCGCGGCGCTCGGGGTGTGGGCCGGCGTCGGCGGCCGCGATGAAAAGCCCAACGAGCACGGGATTTCCCATCTGCTCGAACACATGGCGTTCAAGGGTACCGCGCGGCGCTCGTCGCGCGAAATCGTCGAGGAAATCGAGGCCGTCGGCGGCGATCTCAATGCCGGCACCTCAACCGAGACCACGGCGTATTATGCGCGCGTCATGAAGGCCGATGTGCCGCTGGCGTTGGACGTACTTTCGGACATTCTCGCCAATCCTACTTTCGTGCCGGACGAACTGGAGCGCGAGAAGAGCGTGATCGTGCAGGAGATCGGCGCCGCGCAGGATACGCCCGATGACGTCGTGTTCGAACATCTCAACGAGCTGTGTTATCCGGATCAGCCGATGGGCCGTTCGTTGCTGGGGACGGCAAAGACCCTGAAAGGCTTTAATCGGGACACGCTGCGGGACTACCTTTCGACGCATTATCGCGGTCCGGATATGGTGGTGGCCGCCGCCGGCGCCGTCGATCACAAGCGGGTAGTCGAGGAAGTGACACAGCGGTTCTCGAGCTTCGACGGCGCGCCTGCGCCGAAGCCGCAACCGGCGATGTTCGGCAAGGGCGGCTCCCGCGTCGTGCATCGCGAGCTCGAACAGGCGCATCTGACGCTGGCGCTGGAGGGCGTGCCGCAAACCGATCTGTCACTGTTCTCGTTGCAGGTTTTCACCAACACGCTCGGCGGCGGGATGTCGTCGCGGCTGTTCCAGGAGGTCCGCGAGAAGCGCGGGCTGTGCTACTCGATCTACACCTTCCACGCGCCCTATACCGACACCGGCTTTTTCGGGCTCTACACCGGTACCGATCCGGGCGACGCGCCCGAGATGATGGAAGTGATCGTCGACGTCATCAACGATGCCGTCGAGACCTTGACCGAGGCCGAGGTCGCGCGCGCCAAGGCGCAGATGAAGGCGGGACTCCTGATGGCGCTGGAAAGCTGCAGCTCCCGTGCCGAACAGCTGGCGCGCCACGTGCTGGCCTATGGACGCCCTCTGACGGTAGAAGAACTGGTGTCCAGGATCGATGCCGTAAGCGTGGAATCGACGCGAAACGCCGCGCGGGGCCTGTTGTCGCGCAGCCGGCCGGCGGTCGTGGCCCTTGGCAGCGGAAGGGGGCTGGACACGGCGGTGGCTTTTGCGGAAGGATTGACCAAATCAAAGGTCAAGGCCCGGCTTCACTAAAGGACCGTCGCGCGGTGATTGGATTCAGGCCTCTTCGTTCAGGCAGCTTGGTTAGGCATCGGGGGGAGTAGGACGTATGGCCCTGTTTCGCTTGCCATCCAGCGGACCGGCTGCGCTTGCTCCACGCGGCTACGGCCTGCTGCTGCGCGCTCCGCAGATGTCCGATTTCCTGCAATGGGCGCATTTGCGTGAATTGAGCCGTGACTATCTGACCCCATGGGAGCCGATCTGGCCGTCCGACGATTTGACGCGCTCGGGCTTCCGACGGCGCCTGCGCCGTTATGCGGAAGACGTTGCCGCCGACCGATCCTACCCCTTCATCGTGTTCCGGGAGTCCGACGGGGCGATGATCGGCGGCGTCACGCTTGCGAATGTGCGCCGCGGCATCGTCCAGGCCGGCACGATCGGATACTGGGTCGGCCAGCCCCACGCGCATCGTGGCTACATGACAATGGCGCTGCGCGTGCTGCTGCCCTGCCTGTTCGGCGAACTCAATCTGCATCGTATCGAAGCCGCCTGCATTCCCTCCAATGCGCCGTCGATTCGTGTGCTGGAGAAGTGTGGCTTCAGCCGCGAGGGTCTGGCGCGGCGCTATCTGTGCATCAACGGCGTCTGGCAGGACCATCTGCTGTTCGGCCTGCTGCATGAGGATTTTCGGGGTTAACCCTCGGTTTCATGATTTTGACACACGCCTTGGGTTTGCCGCCATTGCGCTGTTATAACGCGCCAGAGCGTGGGGCTGTTCGCTGTGGGTTGAATGCACGGCTACACTCGGGGACATCTGGATAATGCGTAACAGGCTGATCAGGCCGACGATGGGCGCCGGCGCGGCGGGGCATCTGCGTTTGGCGGGTGCACTTGCTGTAGTGGGTGTCGTGCTGTCGGGGTGCGGTGGCGGTGCCTCCAGCATGTTCAGCAGTTCGCCCGATGACGGCGGCTCCCCCCCGTCGATCACCGACCGGTTCAGCCAGCTATTCGGCAGGAAATCGCAAGGCGTCGGCGAAGTGCAGGCGGCGGACGGCACCGAACCGGATTGTCCGGTCGTGAAGATTTGCGCCGGCGCCTCCACCTACGCGGTGGCGCTGCCCGGCAAGCAGCCGGTCGGGAGCGATCTGCGCTATCAGGCGACCATCACCCGCACCGCGCGCGACTGTACGAGAAGCGGCGGCCAGATCACCGCTCGAATCGGGATCCAGGGCCGCGTCATTGCCGGTCCGGCCGGAACGCCGGCCACCGTCGAAATCCCGCTTCGTGTCGCCGTGGTGCAGGGCGGCGTCCAGGAGCGCACGATTGCCACCAAGGTCTACCGCACTACGGTGTCGATGACGGAGACCAATGTGCCGTTCAGCCTGGTAGGGGAGGATTTGGTCTATTCGTCCCCGCCGGGAGTCACCAGCGACAACTACATCTTCTATATCGGCTTCGATCCGCAGGCTCTGACGCCGGAGGCACCCGCCAGAACGGCGAGGAAGAGGTAGGATAATCTCCTGCCCGTCGATGGCTGCGGCCTCGGCGACGCTTTGATTTTTGGGTTTCTGCGGACACTCCCGAATACTGGATCGTCCGTCCTGGCGAAATGAAATGAGATGTGGTGATCGAAAAAAGCCGGTGCGAAGGATCGCACCGGCTTTTTTGGTTTTTCAGGTTGATGTTTTTTAGTTCAGCTTTTGGCGAACTTCCGTAATGCCCTTGGCCAAGAGATCGTCGGCGATCGGGCCCTTGACCGATTGCGACAGGATGGTGGACGCCGCGGCTACGGCCGCGTTGGCCGCAGCCGCACGTACGTCGGCCAGCGCCTGCGCTTCCGCCAGCGCGATCTTGCTTTCCGCGGTCTTGGTACGCCGGGCGACAAAATCTTCCATCTTGGTCTTGGCTTCGGACGCGATGCGTTCGGCTTCGGCTTTCGCCGATGCAATGATGTCCTGGGCCTCGCGCTCTGCGGTGGCGTGACGCGCCTTGTATTCCGACAGCAACTTGGCGGCCTCATCCTTGAGGCGACGGGCGTCGTCGAGCTCCGCCTTGATGCGGTCGCGGCGATGATCCAGCGCTGTCAGCACCGTGCGGTGGATGCCGAAATAGGCAAACACGCCAATCAGGATAACGAAGGCAACGGCGACCCAGAATTCCGGTTCGGCGAACATCAAACTTATCCCTTCAAGGACGCGTCAACTGCGCGGTCCAGCGATGCGCCGTCGGGCGGCACGCCGGTGAGCCGTTGCACAATGGCAGTGGCCGCCTCTGCGGCGATGCCACGGACATTGCTCATCGCCGCCTCGCGCGTCGATGCGATGGTTTTCTCCGCTTCGGCGAGCTTGAGCGACAGCCGTTCTTCCAGCGTCTTGCGCTCGGCCTCCGATGCCGCGTTGAGCTTTTCGCGGGTTTCGGCGCCGATTGCCTGCGCGCGGGAACGTGCCGCCGCGAGTTCGCTTTCATAGGCTTTCAGCGCGGCGTCGGACTCGTCCTTCAGCTTTTGCGCGGCGGCCAGATCGCCATCGATCTTATCCTGACGCTCGTCGAGCAGGCTGCCGACACGCGGCAGTGCTATTCGCGAAACGATCAGATAGAGCGCGACGAATGCGATCAGCAGTGACACCAATTGAGAGGCAAAGGTGTCGGCCTGGAACGGGGGAAACGGCGCCTTGTGGCCGCCGTCCGCCTCGGTGTGGGCTGCTGCGCCCTTGGCATCGCCATGACTTTCAGCCACGGGCTTCTCCTGTTCGGCTAATCGAGATTCGACCCTGGAATCTCATCGGCCAGATCGGTGATGGATCAGAGCGCAAACAGCAGCAGCAGCGCGATCAGCAGCGAGAAGATGCCGAGCGCTTCGGTCACGGCGAAGCCGAAAATCAGGTTGCCGAATTGACCCTGCGCGGCCGAAGGATTGCGCACCGCGGCGGCAAGATAGTTGCCGAAGATGATGCCCACGCCCGCGCCGGCGCCACCCATGCCAATGCAGGCAATACCAGCGCCAATGTACTTCGCGGCAATCGGATCCATGAAACGAACTCCTTCTTGAGGTTTGGTGGTGAGGCCGGATCAGTGGCCCGGATGGATAGCGTCGTTGATGTAGATGACGGTCAGGATGGTGAAGACGTAGGCCTGGAGAAACGCGACCAGCAGTTCAAGCGCGGTCAGCGCGATCACCATGCCGAGCGGCAGCACCGCGCCGGTGTAACCGGCAATGCCGAGGCCAGCCAGCATCGGAATGAAACTCGCGAACACCGCGAGCGCAATGTGGCCCGCGAGCATGTTCGCGAACAGACGTACCGAATGCGAGATCGGCCGCAGGAAGAAGGAGAACACCTCGATGAATACGACCAGCGGCAGGATGAAGATCGGAATCCCGCTTGGTACAAACAGCTTGAAGAATTTCAGGCCGTTTTTGTAGAAGCCGTAAATCAGCACGGTGAAGAACACCAGGAGTGCCAGTGCCGCCGTGACGATGATGTGGCTCGAAATCGTAAATCCGTAGGGAATGACGCCAAGGATGTTGGAAACGGTCAGCAGCATGAAGATCGAAAACACCAGCGGAAAGAACTTCATTCCGTCCTTGCCGGCATTCGATCGGATGGTATTGGCGACGAATTCGTAGCTTAATTCGGCAATCGACTGGATGCGCCCCGGTACCAACTGCCGGCCGGCGACACCGCCGATCATCAGCAGCGAAATCAACGCCACCGACCCGAACATGTAGGCGGATGAATTGGTGAAGGCGATCTCCTGATGGCCGATATGGCCAATCGTGAAGAGCTTCTCGATGTGGAACTGTTCGATCGGATCGATCATCCGCACGGCATCTCTAGGCTACCGCCGGCCACGCCGGCGTTCTACAATCAAATCGTCCGGCTTTCCTTAGCGGCCGGTTCTGTCCGGAGCAACACCCGCCGATCTGATCAAGTTCAGCACGCCGGCCGCGAAGCCGATCAGCAAGAACACGATGAGCCCAAAAGGTGACGTCGACAGCAAACGGTCGAAACCCCAGCCAAGCAGCGCTCCGACGACAACACCGGCGATCAACTCCGAGGAAAGCTGGAAACCGCGCGCCATCGCCGAGCTTCTGGCAGCGCCATCTCCACTTTCGGTTTCGGGTTGGTCAGTCTTGATTTTTCGGCTGTCCCGCATTTCGGACAACCGATGATCCAGACTTCCGAGCCTTGCGGAAAGCGCAGCCTCGTCGGAGGACGAGTGATCGCCACTTCCATTTCCGCTTTCATTCGTGCCTTCAGCCATGCTGCGGAGACCCGAAACGATGCTGCGGTTGGTGGAAAGTACGCCCCGTCACCCTCAAAAGCCGCGCGGACCATACTGACCACATCTAATCAAGTCAAGATTGCGTCACAACCATATAAGTTATTGATTTAGCTAAACTTATGGCGAAGGCCGCAAACCCGGGATGGAGCTGTCGCCGCAGTGCAACAGCTCGGCTTCGAATTAGCAAAGGGCGGCCGCACTTTGCGGGCCGGTTTGACCTGTTCATAGCCATTAATTTTTGGGTTTTAAGCCCATGGCAAACGTAAGCTTTTTACAGCTTTGGCCGATCCAACCCGCGGCGCAATCTTCGGGGGGCTGGCCAGCGTCGGCGAGCAGACGGTTCGTTCGCCGACCGAGCGCGCTGGCGTTTCGCAGCCGGCCGTGTCCAAACATTTGGCGGCCTTGCATCGGGCTGGCGGGTCTGTTGGGATGGGCGCCAATATTCTCATCCGTACCCGGAGCCTGTATGTCGCGTCAGATCGACTACTATTTTTCGCTGCAATCCCCGTGGGCCTATATCGGGCACAAAGCATTCCGGGAGGTCGTAAGCACCTATGACCTCAAGGTGAACCACAAGCCGGTGGTGCTGGTTGATCTTTTTTCGGAGACGGGCGGCCTGCCGTTGTTGAAGCGTCATCCGGTGCGGCAGCGTTATCGCCTGGTCGAACTGCAGCGCTGGCGCGACAAGCGTGGGCTGTCGTTTCATCTTCAGCCGGCGAATTGGCCGTTCAACGCGCGGCTGGCCGACGGTGTTGTGATCGCGGCGATCGAAGCCGGACACGATCCGGATCCATTCCTGCGCCGGTCGTTTCCGGCGGTTTGGGAAGACCAGCTCAATCTGGCCGATCCCGCGACCCTGGTGAAACTGGCCGACGATTCCGGACTTCCCGGCCAGCAACTGATTGAGCGTTCAGCGACCGATGCGGTCAGCGCGATCTACGAGCAGAACCGGCAGGATGCGATGGCGACCGACGTCTTCGGCTCGCCGGCCTATGTGCTCGACGGCGAGGTATTTTGGGGACAGGATCGGATCGAACTGCTCGCGGACGCGTTGAAGGCCAATCGCGCGCCTTATCGTTCGCAAGTCTAGCGCAGGATAGGAAACCAACCTGTTTTGAGGCGGAGCATCATGAGCATTGCGACATCGCCCTCGAAATTTCCTAGGTCCCTCGCAGCCCCGACGCTGATCTCCATGGCGCTGATCTCCTGGCTGGGCTTTTTACCTGCAGGCATGACCAGCGCCGCCGCGCAGGCGATGCCGGACACCGAAAACGGCCGCTACGCGCTGTCGCCGGTCACCGATGGTGTGGTCCGGCTCGATACCCGCACCGGTGCAGTTTCGACCTGCAGCAATTCCGGCGCGGGCTGGGCCTGCTATACCGTGCCTGACGAACGCGCCGCCCTCGATGCGGAAATTGGCCGGCTGCTGGCGGACAATGAAAAATCCAAGACAGAACTGGAAAAATCCAAGACAGAACTGGAAAAATCCAAAACAGAGCTGGAAATATCCAAAGCGGAACTGGAAAAACTCAAGGCGGAATTGGCGGCGCGCGAACCTGTCGTCACCGGCAAAATCGATGAGGCGTTGCCGAAGACGGACTCGCTGAAAAAGGCGGAGCCGAAGGTGGCCGAGGGAGAGCGGCGCATCGAAATCCCGCTGCCGAGCGACCGCGACATGGATCGCATGATGTCGTTTCTGGAGCAGGCGTGGCGGCGGCTGGTCGAGATGGCCAACCGGATGCAGAAGGATGTCTCCGGCAAGATATGAAACGGGCTGGCCCCACTTCGTAGGGGGACAAGCGAAGCGTGCCCACCGAGATCTTCGACGGTGTGAAATGGTGGGCACGGTGCAAGCACGTCCTTGCCCGCACTACAAAACGGCGATCGCGGGGGCGACAATCGAGAGATGGCTCATGACCCCACCCCGATCAATATCGCGCACGCCGCCGTCGACCGTCTGCACGGCCACGATCGTATCGTCGCGTCTCACCGCTCAGACATCGGGACGCGGCTTTGTCGATCTCACCGCCGAGGTCGCAGGCTTTGCAAAAGACGCCGGCGCGATCGAGGGCGTGGTGACGCTGTTCATTCGCCATACCTCGGCGTCGCTGACGATTCAGGAAAACGCCGATCCGTCGGTGCTTGCAGATTTGACGGCCGCACTCGACCGGTTGGCGCCGGAGCATGCGGGTTGGAGCCACGATACCGAGGGACCCGATGATATGCCGGCGCACGTCAAGACCATGCTGACGGCGACCTCGCTGCAGATTCCGGTCCTTGACGGAGAACTCGCCCTTGGAACGTGGCAGGCGATCTATCTGATCGAGCATCGCCGCCGTCCGCATCGGCGTGAGATCGTATTGCAGTTTGTCGGCAACGTTCGGTAACCCCTGAAAAAAGCCGGCCGTGGATCGCTCCACGGCCGGCTTGTTGTGTTGGTCCTCTGCGAGCGGCAGTCGCCGCAAGAAAAAATCTCAGGTCTTGGTGATGTCGACGTCCTTGGTTTCCGGCAGGAACAGGAAGCCGATGACCAGGCTCATAAGGGCGACGCCGATCGGGTACCAGAGACCGGAATAGATATTTCCGGTGGCTGCCGCGATCGCGAATACGGTCGCGGGCAGGAAGCCGCCGAACCAGCCGTTGCCGATATGATAGGGCAACGACAAACCGCTGTAGCGGATTCGGCTCGGGAACAACTCCACCAGCCATGCGGCAATCGGTGCATAGACCAGCGTCACATAGATCACCAGCAACCACAGCATGACCGTCGTCATGACGTGGTTGATCTCGGCCGGATCCGCGGAAGCCGGATAGCCATGGGCTTTGATCGCCGCAGCCAGTTGCTTGGCAAAGTCGGGACTGTCGGCCGCCAGGGTCTGATCGCCGATTTTCACCTTGGCCTTGGTGCCCGCTGGCGCGACTTCGTTGTTGTAGTTCACCGACAGGTTGACGAGCCCGGATTTGGCGACGTCGCAACTGGTGGTGAATTTTTCAGTACCCGTCGCCTTGAACTGGAACGAACACTCGGCGGGATCGGCGATCACTGTCACGGGCGATGACGCAAGCGCCGTCTCGAGCTTCGGATTGGCATAATGGGTGATCGCCTTGAAGATCGGGAAATAGGTCAGCGCCGCCAGCAGGAAGCCGGCCAGAATGATCGGCTTGCGGCCGATCTTGTCCGACAGCCAGCCGAAGATGACGAAGCCGGGCGTGCCGAGCGCCAACGCGACCACGATCATGATCTGGGCAGTCACGCCCGGTACCTTGAGGGTCTGGGTCAGGAAGAACAGCGCATAGAACTGTCCGCCGTACCACACCACGGCTTCGCCGGCGGTCGCGCCCAGCAAGGCCAGGATCGCGATCTTGGCGTTAGCCCATTGACCGAAAGCTTCGCTCAACGGCCGCTTGGAAGTGGTGCCCTCTTCCTTCATCTTTGCGAAGATCGGGGATTCATTCAGGCTGAGCCGGATCCAGATCGAGACGGCGAGCAGGATGCCCGACAGCAGGAACGGAATGCGCCAGCCCCAATCGCCAAACGCCGCTTCGCCCATCCAGGTACGGACACCGAGAATCAGCAGCAGCGCCATGAACAGGCCGAGCGTCGCGGTGGTCTGTATCCATGAAGTGTAGTAGCCGCGCTTGTTGGCCGGCGCATGCTCGGCGACATAGATCGCGGCGCCGCCATATTCGCCGCCGAGCGCGAGGCCCTGGATCAGCCGCAGCGCGATCAGAACGATCGGCGCCGCGATACCCCAGGTCGCATAGCCCGGCAGGAGGCCGATGAAGAAGGTGCCCACGCCCATCAGGGACATGGTGACCAGGAAGGTGTATTTGCGGCCGATCATATCGCCGAGGCGGCCGAAGATCAGTGCACCGAACGGCCGTACCGCGAAGCCCGCGGCAAAGGCTAGCAGCGCGAAAATGAAGCCGACATTCGGCGGCACGTTGGAGAAAAAATACTTGGCGAGGAATGCGCCGAGCGTTCCGTAGATGTAGAAGTCGTACCATTCGAAAACGGTGCCGAGCGAGGAGGCGAAAATGACCTTTCGCTCTTCAGCGGTCATTCCTCCGGTACGGACGTCGCGGCCCACTGTTGCAGCCATTGTCATTGTTCGCTCCCCGAAATCATTGATGAAAGCTCGCCCCCGCGCGCCGGACTTGGCCGGATTGAATCACAGGGCTCGCCTCATGGTAACATCGCCGTGAAGCCACCCCCAATAAGACTTTTGGCCCCCGGCGCGCCGAGTCGGCAGGCGGCTATGTCGGCAACACTGCGAACGCGTTCCCCGAGACAGGGTGCTTCCCCGTCTGGCGTATTGCGGCGCACAAATCACGAGTTAACCGGTTTGACGCATGGCATTAATGTCCGCTTGCATGCGACCATCCGTCAGGGGACAATTCCAAATGAAAAAACTAGGTTCGCAACCTCCGCGAAGTGCTCGCGGGTTCGCGATAACCCCCATTAGCAAGAAATAAATGACCGCCGCTGCCTCAACACGCCTCGTGATTGCCGATGACCATCCGCTGTTCCGCGATGCCCTGCGCCAGGCGGTGACGAGCGTCGTTGTCTCGTCGAAGATCGATGAGGCCGGGTCGTTCGAGGAACTGACCGCGCTGCTGGAGCAGGAGTCCGATGTCGACCTGATCCTGCTCGACCTGACCATGCCTGGGATTTCGGGCTTTTCAGGCCTGATTTATCTGCGCGCGCAGTATCCCGCGATTCCCGTGGTGATCGTGTCCGCCAGCGACGATGCGGGTACGATCCGAAGGTCGCTGGATTTCGGCGCTTCAGGGTTTATTCCCAAGCGGTTCGGAGTCGATACGCTGCGCGATGCGATCACGAAGGTAATGGATGGCGACGTCTGGATACCGCCGGACACCGACCTCACGGCTGCCGCCGATCCGGATATGACCCGCCTGCGCGACCGGCTGGTGACGCTGACCCCACAGCAGGTGAGGGTGCTGATGATGCTGTCGGAGGGCCTGCTTAACAAGCAGATCGCTTACGAGCTTGGCGTGTCGGAAGCGACGATCAAGGCGCATGTATCGGCGATCTTGCAAAAGCTCGGCGTCGAGAGCCGCACCCAGGCCGTGATCGCCGCGGCGAAAATTGCCGGCGGCCAGTGGCGGCAAGGCACGCCGACGCCGCAGTAACCCTGCATTCCCTTATGCGATCGGGATACGCGTCAGAAAGAGCTCACTCCGCGGCCACCATCTGTTGCGTGCGCCACTGACCGATCAAGGCCCGCAGTGACGCCGGTTTGACCGGCTTGTTGAGCACCGCAATTTTTTCGTCCCGTGCCGAGGCCCGCACATGCGGGCTGCGATCGGCGGTGATCAGGATGGCGGGAATGCCTTCGCCAAAGCGGCGGCGGATGTCCCGGATCGCGGCGACGCCGTTGCCGCGGTCGAGATGATAATCCACCAACAGACCGGTGACCCGCTTGCCCGCGGCCTCGATCGCCTCGATGGCGGCGTCGGGATCGCCTACCGCGATGACCTCGGCGTCCCAGGCAGTCAGCAGCGTTCGCATGCCGTCGAGGATCGCCGCGTCGTTCTCGATGCACACGATCAGGGAGCCGCTCATCGGTGTCCTGGACAGTGGGGTCGCCGTGGTGACCGCTGCGGTGTGGTTGATGGCTTTCGCGATCGGCACGGTAACCGAAAAAACCGAGCCGCCGCTGGCATTGGATTCAAGCGCGATGCCGTGTTTGAGGACGCGAGCGAGGCGTTCGACGATCGACAGCCCCAGTCCAAGGCCGCGCGCGATCCGCGCGCCCTGCTCGAGCCTGTGAAATTCCTTGAAGATCTCGCTGCGCTTGAGAACGGGAATGCCGACGCCGGTATCGTAGACGCCGATTTGCAGCGATTGGCCGTGGCGCCGGCATCCGATCAGCACGCGCCCACGCGGTGTATATTTGATGGCGTTGGAGATCAGGTTCTGCAACAGCCGCCGCAGCAGCAGACGGTCTGATTCCACCGGCAACGAACAGGGCACGAATGTCAGTTTAAGCCCCTTGGCCCGTGCGATCGGTGCAAACTCGATTTCCAGCGAGCGCATCAGGTCGCCGATCTTGAAACTCGTGATCGAGGTCGTCATGGCGCCGGCGTCGAGCCGCGAAATATCCAGCAGCGCCCCGAGGATCTCTTCGATCGCTTCCAGGAAATCGTCGATGTTTTCGACCAGCCGGGAATCCTCGCCGCCGCTCTGGCGCTCGACGAGGCTCGTCACATAGAGCCGCGCCGCATTCAGCGGCTGAAGGATGTCGTGGCTGGCTGCCGCCAGGAAGCGAGTCTTCGAGATGTTGGCGTCCTCGGCGGTACTTTTAGCCAGTGCCAGTTCCGAATTCAGGCGGGTGAGTTCTTCGGTGCGATCCCGCACGCGCTTTTCCAGCGTGGCATTGGAGCGTTCCAGCGCCTCGGCGGCCTCAAACGAGGGCGTGACGTCGGAGAAAGTGATGACCAATCCGCCACCGGGCATCCGGTTGGCGCGCACCTCGATCACCATGTGACGATCCGGCAGGCGTTCCAGATAGGGCTCGCCTTCGGTGGTATAGGCGGCCAGCCGCATCTCCATCAATGAGGCGCTGTCGCCGAAGCCGCTGGGGCTGACGGCGGCGATGAATTCAAGTATTTCCTGCAACGGAATCCCGATCTGGACGAGATGTGGCGTCAGCCCAAAAATTTCGCCGAATTGCCGGTTGGAACAGATCAGCTGCAAATCCGCGTCGAACACCGCGATACCCTGCCGCACATGGTTCAGCGCGGTCTGTAATATTTCACGGTTGAAATGCAGCGCGGCATGGGAGTCATCGAGCAGTTTCAGAGCGGCCTTGGCGGAGACGGTGCGCTTGCGCAGCAACAGCGACATCACCATGCGCGACGACGCCGCCCCGATCGAGGAGGCGATCAGGTGTTCGGCGTGTTGCAGCAACTCGAAATCAGCCGGCGCCGCCGGGTCCAGACGGATATGGTGGGTGATCGCGAAGGCCTCGAACGAATGCCGGGCGCGATCGGGGCCGAGATACTGCGTGACCGTACTCTGGATGTCCTGCACCGTCACCGTGGTACGCCAGCGCCGGAACGTCGGCGCGATCGGCGCCAGCGCATGCGGCACGAACACGTCCGCCTGTAATCGTTCGATCGAGGAGGGCCGGCGTGCCAGCGACAGCACGATATAGGTCAAAATGTTGAGCGAGAGCGACCAGAGCGCGCCATGCAGCAGCGGCGGCAGGTCGGCGCCCAGCAGGGCCTGTGGCCTCAACATCTCGATGGCGAAGGGGCCATGCTGCAACAATTCCAGACCGGCGGTATTGCCGTCCAGAAAACTCGGCAGAAACAGCGTGTAGGCCCATACGGCGACGCCAACCAGCATGCCTCCCATCGCGCCGCGCGCGGTCGCGCGCTGCCAGAACAGGCCGCCGAAAAACGCCGGCGCAAGCTGCGCGATGGCGGCGAACGACAACAGGCCGATCGCCGCCAATTGGGTGTTGCCGAGCGCGCGATAGTAAAAATACGCCATCGCCATGATGGCGAAAATCGCACAGCGGCGAACCCTGAGCAGGAAGTCGCCGAAATCCTTCTGGCCGGCGCGCGATTCCCGGCCGCGCTGCAGCACCAGCGGCATCACGATATCGTTCGAGACCATGACCGACAGCGCGACGCATTCCACGATCACCATCGCGGTCGCGGCCGACAGCCCTCCGACAAAGACGCCGACGCTGAGCAAGGGTGCGTTTCCCTCCACCGGCAGCGCCAGCACATACATGTCGCTGTCGACCGCGCCGAACGGAAAGGACACCAGGCCGGCGAGTGCGATCGGAATCACGAACAGGTTGATTGCCACCAGATACAGCGGAAACAGCCAGCGCGCCCGGCCTACCTCGGCGTCGCTGGAATTCTCGACCACGCTGACGTGAAACTGGCGCGGCAGCAGCATGATGGCGCAAAACGACAACAGCGTCATGGTCAGGAAATTGCCGATCGACGGCGTATAGTTGATGGCGCGTACCGCTTCCGGCGTCTTCATTGCGCGCTCGACCAATTCAACGGGCGTGAACATCCAGAAAGTGACGAATGCGCCGGCGGCGATGAAGGCGACCAGTTTGACGATGGATTCGGTGGCGACCGCCAGCATCAGGCCATGCTGATGTTCGGTCGCGTCGGCCTGGCGGGTTCCGAACAGCACCGCGAACGCCGCCATCGCCAGCGTGGCCAGTAGCGCGATATCGCCGATGATCGGAATCGAGGAGAAAGCCTGGTCGTCGATCAGGATCGTTTCAAGTGACGATGACACGGCCTTGAGCTGGAGCGCGATGTAGGGGACCGATCCGATGATCGCGATCAGGACGACGGTGGTGGCGACCGCCTGGCTCTTGCCGTATCGCGCGGCGATGAAATCGGCGATCGAGGTGATGTTCTGCGATTTTGCCAGCCGGATCACGCGGCGGAGCAGCGGCGTGCAGAAGGCGATCATCAGGACCGGGCCGACATAGATCGCAAGGAAATCAACGCTGGTGCGGGTGGCGAATCCGACCGAGCCGAAAAACGTCCAGGAGGTGCAATAGATCGCCAGCGACAGCGGGTAGATCAGCGCGCTGGCGCGTCCGCGCTGGGTCGGGGACAGGCGGTCGCCATAACTGGCAACGAAAAACAGGAACCCGATGTAGCCGAAGGCGGCTGCGATCACGCTCCAGTCGTGCAGCATCGCGGCTTACCTCCCTTAATATTCGGCGTGCGCTTCGTTCCGCGCCGCCGCAAACGACAGTCGCCCGAGGAAAGGGAGTATAGCCGGATTGGACCGGCAAAACACCGGATGTTGCCGGCCGGGGTCCCGGGATTTCGCGGCGGAGGCCGACCGGCGCTATTCGGCCGCCAGCGACTTCTTGCGCAGCGGCAGACCGAGACGCTCCCAGACCTGCAACAGCGCGTCGGCGAGCTGATCGATCAAACCGTCATCATGATAGGGCGAAGGCGTGATCCGCAGCCGCTCGGTACCTTTGGCGACGGTCGGATAGTTGATCGGCTGGATGTAGATATTGTGCTCTTCCAGCAGGATGTCGCAGGCCCGTTTGCAGTTCTCGGGATCGCCGACGAACAGCGGCACGATATGGGTGTCACTCGACATCACCGGCAGCCCCGCGGCGGTCAGGATAGCCTTGACGCGGGCGGCGCGATCTTGATGGCGCTCGCGCTCCCAGTTCGAGGTTTTGAGGTGTCGGATCGCCGCCGTGGCTGCCGAGCAGATCGCGGGCGGCAGTGCGGTGGTGAAGATGAAGCCGGGTGCATAGGAACGCACCGCGTCGATGACGTCGGCTGATCCCGCGATATAGCCGCCGAGACAGCCGAAGGCCTTGGCAAGCGTGCCTTCCAGGATATCGATGCGATGCATGACGCCGTCGCGCTCGGCGATGCCGCCGCCGCGCGGACCATACATGCCGACGGCGTGAACCTCGTCGACATAGGTCATTGCGCCATAGCGTTCAGCGAGATCGCAGACCTTCGCCAGCGGCGCGATATCGCCGTCCATCGAATACAGGCTCTCGCACGCGATCAGCTTCGGCCGGTCCGGCCCCGCCGCGCGCAGCAATTCTTCCAGATGTGCCATGTCGCTGTGGCGGAAAATCTGGCGCTCGCAGCCGGCCTGGCGGACGCCCTCGATCATCGAATTGTGGTTGAGCGCATCCGACATGATCAGGCAATTCGGAATGAGCTTGGCGATGGTTGCAATGCCGGTCTGGTTCGAGACGTAGCCCGAGGTGAACAGCAGCGCCGCTTCCTTGCCGTGCAGGTCGGCCAGTTCGTGCTCGAGCTGCACGAGGGGGTGATGGGTTCCTGCGATGTTACGGGTGCCGCCGGCGCCGGTGCCCACCCGGGTAGCGGTCTCGACCATGGCGCCGACCACTTTGGGATGCTGCCCCATGCCGAGATAGTCGTTGGAGCACCAGATCACGACGTTGCGAGTCCCTTTCGGGGAATGCCATACGGCGTGCGGAAAACGTCCCGCGATGCGCTCAAGATCGGCAAAAACCCGGTAACGCCGCTCATCGTGGAGGCGGTCGAGGGCGGCACTGAAGAATTTACGGTAATCCATCGCAAGAACCTGAAAACGGAGCCTGAAGCCGGTACGGCGGCGCCTTTTTAGAGCTTTTCCAGCTTTGATGTCGAGCCGGAATCGGGCCTCGGGGGCCCCGAACGGCGGGAAGCCGGGTTGCCTGAGGCGCGGATCAAGACTTGATTCCGATCAACACACTGCGGGCCTTTTACTGTCACCGGCAGCGCGAGGCTAATTCGGGAGCTTCTCTCCACGCTCGTTAACGCCTGAATCTTCGCCCAAAGCGTGATGCTCCATGTGTCGGCTTTCGAAGGCATATCCGGATATTCCTTTTCGAGCTCGGCCCGACTGCTTTTGACCTTCTCGTGATTTTCGCGAGTATCTTTCGCTGCCTTTCGGAACAGCAATGTAGGCGGCTAAAATGGCGCGGCGAAACTATAGCCGGTGAGAAGCTTCATGATCGTAAAACGGACGGATCGGTCGCGGCGAAAGCTGATGGGCACGGTTATGAAAGGGGCGGCGGCCGGAGTCTTGCTGCAGATTTCCCGAACGTACGCGTCAGAAAAAATGACGCGGCAGCAGGCGCAATATCAGGACACGCCAAAGGGCATTTATAGCTGCGAACTGTGTTCGCTGTTCGAGGCGCCGAAATCCTGCAAGGTGGTCGAAGGCGAGGTCAGCAAGGACGGCTGGTGCAAGGCTTTCGCGATGGCGGATTAAACCAAAAAAGCGCCGCCGAAATCCGGTGAGGAATTCGGCGGCGCCGTCATTCAGTCTCAGACAAAGACGGAATGGTCAATCGGGCCGTTCGGCACCACATAGCCGTAACGGGTGTGGGAAGGTTCCGGTCCCGCCTTCTCGTATTCCGCCTTCATCATCGCAAAGCGGTCGCCGTTGAGTTCCAACATCGCGCGCTTGGGCTGGATATTGTAGAGCCGCGCATTGTTGTCGCCGAAGATCGCAGTCTTGACCGGTCCTTCGGCCGCGCCGAGCGGGGCGAAGCCGAACTTCTTCCGCATGACCTCGGGGATTTCGAGGCGGCGCAAGCCCTCGATCTGCCATTGCGGCGCACCTGTCCACAATGCATCAGTGCCCCAGCAGACGCGGTCGACGCCGAGCCCCTTGATCAGGATGCCCATCAGCGCAGCGCAGACATTCGGTTCCGCCACTAGCGTGGTTGCGAACAATTGCCCGACGTCGCCGTATACATTGTTGACGCCATACTGGGCGGGGATGTCGGCAAGATCGCTGGTCCAGGCGATGCGGCCGGTGCGTTCGAATTCCGCCAGCGCCACCTTCGGATCGCCGCCAACATGACGGTACCCCGAGTGATAGATGACGAAATTGAGCTGCGGCCAGTCCTTGGCCGCCTGACCGACGTCGGCGACGTCGACGAAGCCGCGCAGCGTGGGAAATTGTCTTTCGAGTCCCGGCGGGAACAGCCCCTTGTGAACGCAGACATTCTTGATGCCGGCCTTCACCATTTTTTCGTAGCCCTTGTAAGTAACTTTTTCGTCGTCCAGCCGCCACGGATAACGGCTGATCTCCTTGTGGGTGTTGTCGCCGATGGTGTAGCCCTTGCAGGATTCCGGCTTCAACTCGAGGCCGGCATCGAGTTTTTCGAGCCAGCCGGGCTGTCCCGGCGTGAAGACGCAGTGGGCGAACAACCGCCGCGAGCCGGCTTCGTCATTGACCCGCTTGCGCGCATCCGCCATCTGCTGGTTGGTCAGGAACCAGTCCTGCTCGATGTCGGAAGGCGCCGACGAGATCAGCGCGATCTTGGTATCGCTGTCGAGAAACATCTCTTTTTTGTAATTGTTGAACTTCAGATCCTCGATGGTCTGTTCGTGGTCGTTGAGTTCCTTGTTCCAGCCGGCCTTGCCCACCGCCTTGCGCATGTTGACGAAGCTCGTGATGCGGGTGTCGTCGCGCAGGAAGTGGGTGTGCATGTCCATGATGAACTGGTCTTTGAGCGAGTTGGCGCGCTCCTGCGCCATCGCCGGCGTCGCCGCTTCGGCGGGCGTTGCGTCGAATAGCGCCCCGTAAACTTCGTTCATCGCCACGAAGGATGCGGCCATGCCGGCCGCGGTCTGGAAAAACCGACGGCGATCCAGGCCTTGCTTGCCGCCGAGATCGTCGGCCATGGCCAACAAACGTGACTCGACTTCGCGTTGCCGTTCATTTTGCGGGTCGGGGTAAAATTCGTCGCTGGCCACGATCTGCGTCGGGATCGGCGTTTGGTACTGACAAAGTTCAGACGGCATCAGCGCCGCAAGTTCAGCTTCGGTTAGTTGGCTGCTCATTTTTTTCCTTACATATGTGTCTCGCGGTGGAACCGCTTCGGGGCCGAAGACTAGCTCTGTATTTTCCGGAAGTGAGATCACTTTGATAGGATGGCGGCGCATTGCTGCTGCGATGCAGCGTTCTGCGCTGAAATATTCGTTCACACTTCAATCCACTAACGAACTGCGTCGTCGATTTGTGGGTTGCGACTGGGACAAGACCTGGGACAAGACGGGGGGGGGAGACCTGCAAGGGCTGAACTATCGGTTGCTTTCGGTCGTGTTGACCAAGGCTGGGGCGCGCAATGTCGTCGCCGGCTCTCGGAAGACCCTCTCGTCATCGAACATCGAAACGGCGCCGCTGCAACGGCGCCGGGATTGCGCAGCGCGGGGATCACGTCGCTATGACGCGCGATTTATCGATTTAAGTTTCGACAGCGCGGTCCGCGGGTAAAATGATCCAAATGAATTGAATGGCTTTCGGATGAAACAGTTGTTGCAAATCTGAAACGCCCGGAGCTAAGATTCGGCGATGGATCGCGGCCCCCTGACCGAACAGATCATCAAGACGTTCGACCACATGCCCGCTCAGTTGCAGGCCGGCGCACGCTATGTGCTTGATCGGCCGCGCGACGTGGCGCTGCTGTCGATGCGCGAGCAGGCGCGTCAGGCCGGTGTTCAACCGGCGACGATGACCCGACTCGCCAAACGCCTCGGCATGGACGGCTACGACGAAGTGCGCGAACTGTATGCCGCCGCCGTGCGCGACGGCGATCTCGGATTCGCCGACAAGGCCGGCGCCCAGGTGGTCAGCCAGAAATTGAAAGGCGATAAGGCGCTGGCCGCCGACATGCTGAAGTCGATCCGCAAGCAGATTGAGCTGCTGGCAACGCCGGCCAGCCTCGAACGCCTTGTTGCTGCCGCCAGGACATTGACGTCGGCGCGCCGGGTCTATTGCCTCGGATTGCGCTCAAGCCATTCGGTGGCATGGCATCTTCATTATGTTCTGACGCTGGTAGGCGACCGCTCGATCCATATCGACGGCATTGCCGCGACCGGGGCTGATGCGCTGGCGCGGGCGACGGGCCGGGATGTTCTGCTGGTGGCCAGCGTGATGCCGTATACGCGCCTGACCATCGAGCTCGCGGAATATGCCGTCGAACAGGGGATAGCTGTCGTCGCGATCACGGACAGCGAGGTCGCGCCGTTGGCGCAGATTGCGCAGCACGCCGTGATCGTCCCGACCGATAGCCCGTCATTTTTCCACGCCATGTCGCCGGCCTTCGCCGTCGCCGAAGTTCTGGGTGCCGTCATCGCCGGGCGCGGCGGCGACGATGCGCTCGCGACGCTTCGTCATTCGGATGCGCACCTGGCGGCGTTGAACACGCACCTCAAGCCAAGGAACAACAAGAAAGCATCATGACCCATATTCTTCATCGCGCCGCCAATGCCGTGATGCCTGTTGCCGTAAGGGGCAAGGGCATCGAACTGTTCGACCGCAACGGCGCGAGCTACATCGACGCGTCCGGCGGCGCGGCGGTGTCGTGTCTGGGTCACAGCCATCCGGATGTTCTGGCGGCGTTGCACAAGCAACTCGATACGCTTGCCTATGCCCATACCGCGTTTTTCACGACCGACATCGCCGAGAGGCTGGCGGATCGCCTGATCGAGGACGCCCCGTCAGGCCTCGATCACGTCTATCTCCTGAGCGGGGGGTCGGAGGCGATCGAGGCGGCGCTGAAAATGGCGCGCCAGTATTTCGTCGAGAAGGGTGAGCCGCAACGCCGGCACATCATCGCGCGGCGTCAGAGCTTTCACGGCAACACGCTGGGAGCATTGGCAACCGGCGGCAACGAATGGCGTCGGTCCCAATTCCGCCCGCTGTTGATTGAAACTCACCATATCGATCCTTGTTACGCCTACCGTTTGCAGGACGCCGGCGAGAGCGACACGGCCTATGCGGCGCGCGCCGCGCAGGCGCTGGAGGATAAGATCCTCGAACTGGGATCCGATCAGGTCATCGCCTTCGTCGCCGAGACCGTGGTCGGCGCCACGTCGGGGGCGGTGCCGCCGGTCGCCGATTACTTCAAGCGGATACGGGCCATTTGCGACCGCTACGGCGTATTGCTCATTCTCGATGAAGTGATGTGCGGCATGGGCCGCACCGGCACGCTGCACGCCTGCGAACAGGATGGCATCGTGCCGGACCTGATGGCGATCGCCAAAGGTCTCGGCGGCGGCTATCAGCCGGTCGGGGCCGTGTTGCTCAGCAAGCAGATTTTCGAAGCCTTTTCCAAAGGGTCGGGCTTCTTCCAGCACGGTCACACCTATATGGGCCATCCAATGGCCGCCGCTGCCGGGCTCGCCGTGCAGGACGTCATTCGCCGCGACGGCTTGCTGTCCAATGTGGTCGCGATGGGCGGCCACCTGCAGCGCCGGCTGGAAGAGCGCTTCGCCAACCATCATCACATCGGGGATATCCGCGGACGCGGTCTGTTTCGCGGCGTCGAACTGGTCGCCGACCGCGGCTCCAAGGAACCCTTTGCGCCGGAATTGAACCTGAATGCGCTGGTCAAGCGCGAGGCGATGGCGTGCGGCCTGATCGTCTATCCGATGGGCGGCACGATTGACGGCACCAGAGGCGACCATGTTTTGCTCGCGCCGCCGTTCATCGTGAACCGGGAGCAGGTAGATGTGATCGTCGAACGTCTCGGCGATGCCGTCGACGCGGCCGTCGCATCCGTCAGGTGAGGTTGACGCCGGGCGCGTCGTCCCAGCGGCGAATTTGTGGAAGAGGGGGAGTATACCATGACGAAAATCGCCAGCAGCCTTCTGAGCGTGTGGCTTGTATTTGCATGTCCTGTATTGGCGTTCGGGCCGTCGGTGGCGTCAGCCCAGGGTCTCGGGCCGACGCTGCAGAAAATCAAGGATTCCGGCACCATCACGATCGGCAACCGCAACTCGTCGGTGCCGTTCTCCTATCTGGATGATGCCCAGAAACCGATCGGCTTTTCACTCGAACTCTGCAATCTCGTGGTAGCGAAAATAAAAGCAAAACTCGATCTGCCCAATCTCAAGGTCGTCTATCAGGCGGTGAATTCTTCGAACCGAATTCCCCTGGTCAAAAACGGGACGGTCGATATCGAATGCGGTTCGACCGCCAATACCGTTCCGCGTCAGCAAGAGGTGAGTTACTCGGTGATCTTCTACGCGCCGCAATTCAAATGGCTCGCGCTGAAATCATCTGGCTTGAAGACGACCGACGATTTGAAAGGCAAGACCGTCGCGGTGACCCAGGGCACCAACACCTCGCAGTTCGTCGCCAAACTCAATGCTGAAAAAAGCCTCGGCATGAAAATCCTGCAAGGAAAGGACCATGCCAAATCCTTCCTTCTGGTCGAAACAGGCCGTGCCTCGGCTTTCATGGAGGACGATATTCTGCTCGCCGGACTCAAGGCGACTGCGCCGGCGCCCGACAATTTCGTGTTTTTGTCCGATGACTTTCCGAGCGATCCCTACGGCGTCATGATGTCGAAAGGCGACCCCGGCATCAAGCAGGTCGTCGATGAAGCGCTGACCGAAGCCATGAAGTCGGGTCTGTACGACAAGCTCTACACCAAATGGTTCGAGAACCCGATTCCGCCCAAGAACATCAACCTGAATTTCCCGCAATCGGAAAAGCTGAAATCATTGGTCAAGGCCCCGAGCGACAAGGCCAACGGTCAGTGACAGAGCGCATGCGCCGCATGGATGGTTCATCCGCGCCGCGTATCCGCCTTGTATCGGATCGGCCGGCGAGTGCTCTTGGTTAGAAAGGGGCGACGATGTCCTTGCTGTTCGAGCCGACACCCGATGGAGCAGGACGATACCTCGACTGGATTGTCAGCGGTCTCGGCTGGACACTCTCGCTCGCGCTGGGCGCCTGGACTATTGCGCTCGTCGTCGGCACGCTGGTCGGCGTTGCCCGCACCTTGCCGAACGGAATCCTGCCCAGGATGGGGCGGGTCTATGTCGAGACCTTCCGCAATATTCCGCTGCTGGTGCAGATGTTCTTCTGGTATTTCATCCTGCCGGAATTGCTGCCTGTGCGCATCGGCATGGCGATCAAGCAGATGGATCCGCCCTGGGGGAGTTTTATCCCGGCCCTGATCTGCCTTGGCCTCTTCACTGCGGCGCGGATAGCCGAACAGGTTCGCGCCGGACTTCAGGCGCTGCCGCGCGGGCAGATCCAGGCTGCGTCCGCGCTCGGTTTTGCCCGCAGCGGCACCTATCGTTTGATCCTGTTGCCACAGGCGTTTCGGATCATCCTGCCGACGCTCACCAACGAGTTCATGACGATCTTCAAGAACACCTCGGTGGCATTGACGATCGGATTGGTCGAATTGACGGCGACGGCCCGCGAGATCAACGAGAACACCTTTCGTACCTTCGAGGCGTTCGGCGTGGTGACGATCGTCTATCTCGTGATTGCGCTGATTGCCTGGCAGGTCATGTACCGGATCGAGCGGGCGGTCCAATTGCCCGGTCTCAGCAGCGAAAGGCCGCGGCCATGATGGTCGACCTTTCCGTGCTCGCCGGCGCCGCCCCGTTTTTGCTGAAAGGCCTGTGGTTCACGCTGCAGATCACCCTCGTCGGCGTCTCCGGCGGCATCGTCTTCGGCAGCCTGCTGGCGGTCGCGCGATTGTCGCAGAATCGGCTGCTGTCGGCGCTGGCGACGGCCTATGTGAACTTGATGCGTTCGATCCCGCTGATTTTGGTGATCTTCTGGGTTTTCTTTCTCGTACCCTGGGCGATCGGATGGATCACCGGCAATGGCCGCCCGGTCGCGGTCGGGGCGTCGCTGACCATTTTCGTGACCTTTGTGCTGTTCGAGGCAGCCTATTACGCCGAGATCGTGCGCGCCGGCTTCCGTTCGATTTCGCCCGGCCAATATGCGGCGTGCGATGCGCTCGGGCTCTCCAAGCTTCACGCCTACATCTACATCCTGTTTCCGCAGGCGATCCGCAATGTGCTGCCGATCCTGCTGACCCAGACCATCGTGCTGTTCCAGGACACGTCGCTGGTTTACGTCATCTCGGCGACGGATCTTCTGGGCGCGGCGACCAAGATCGCCCAGCGCGACGGCCGGCTGGTCGAAATGTATCTGACCGTCGGCGTCATCTATTTCGTGTTCTGCTTTGCCGCTTCCCAGTTCGTCAAGCAGTTGCAGGGCCGTCTCGCCTATGGGGCCAGGTGATGATCGAGATCAACAATGTTTCGAAGTCTTACGGATCGTTCCGGGTTCTCAAGAATTGCTCGGCCCGTATCGCGGACGGCGAAGTGGTGGTCATCTGCGGGCCGTCCGGCTCCGGCAAGAGCACCCTGATCAAGACCGTGAACGGGCTTGAGACGATCGATACCGGCGAGATCAACGTCAGCGGCTTTCGGCTGGCGCCTGATGTCACCAATGTTGCGGCCTTGCGACGGTCGGTCGGAATGGTGTTCCAGAGTTTCGAACTGTTTCCGCATTTGACGGTCCTGAGCAACGTCACGATCGCCCAGATCAAGGTGCTCAAGCGGTCCAGGGCTGCAGCGGAAGAAAAAGCGCGAATGCTGCTGGCGCGGGTCGGGCTCTCCGGCCACATCGCCAAGTATCCGGCGCAATTATCCGGCGGCCAGCAACAGCGCGTCGCGATCGCGCGTGCGTTGGCGCTTGATCCGAAGGTTATGCTGTTTGACGAGCCTACTTCCGCGCTCGACCCGGAAATGGTCAATGAGGTTCTTGACGTCATGACCGGACTGGCGCGGCAGGGCATGACCATGGTCTGTGTCACGCATGAGATGGGCTTTGCCAGGAGTGTCGCGAACCGCGTGCTGTTCATGGACGACGGCGAGATCGTCGAAACCTCCGACGCGGCGAAATTCTTCGATGCTCCCCGGTCCGAACGCGCGAAAGCCTTCCTGGCCAGGATACTGCGGCATTGACCGTGCTGGCTGCGTGCGGACTCAGGTCGTCCTGAAATGCAGCACGCCGTCGGTTTCCTCGGCCGTCAGCCGCCCTTCGACCAGCATGTAGTTGACATGGGCGATCAACTCGCCGGCGGCGAACCCCATCTGGTGCACGTCGAGCACGTGCTTGTGGAACACGACCGGCACCAGTTCCTTGGATGTTTTCGGGGTTTCCCGGCAGGCATCGGCGATCAGCCGGCAACGCTCCTCATGGTGATCGGCCAGTTGCTTGATGCGTGTCTTCAACCCGTAGAACGGAACGCCATGGCCGGGCAACACCAGCAGGTCATAGGGCAGTGTGGTGGTGAGGCTCGCGAGCGAGGCGAGGTATTCGCCGAGCGAGTTCTGGTCGGGCTCAACCGCCCAGACGCTGACATTGGGTGAGATCCTGCTCAGCACCTGATCGGCGGACAGGAACAGCTTGTCGGCGGCGCAATAAAGCATGACCTGATCGAGCGCATGGCCGCCGCCGGTAATCACCTTGAAGCGGCGCGTGCCGATCGAAATCTCGTCGCCATGCGAGATGCGGCGATAGGACGGCGGTAGTACCGAAACCCGCTTCAAATAATCCTGGCCGCGGCCGAGCAATTTGTCGGTCAGGTTCTCATCCATGCCGTGACGCCGGAAGAACAGGCGCTGCGCCTGTTTACGTTCTTCGGTGCCGCGATTCTGGTGATAGACCGACTGCAGATATTCGACCTGCGACATATAGAGCGGGCAGTTGAAGCGCTCGACCACCCACCCCGCGAGGCCGACATGGTCGGGATGCGAATGGGTCACGATCAGCCGTGTGATTTTCACATGGGCCAGCGGGCCTTCGAACAAGGCGGTCCATGCCGCAATCAACTCCTCGTTGCCGAATCCGGAATCCACCATCGCCCAGCCGTCGCCATCGGCGAGCAGATAGATGTTCACATGATTGAGACGAAACGGCAGCTTCAACCGCATCCACAGCACGCCGGGCATCACCTCGACGACCTGATCCGCGCCGGGATGATTTTCCCAAGGGTATCGCAGTGCCTCGCTTGAGGACTTAATCGTATCTGATTTTGAATGCATCGTTGTGTGCCGCAAATTGCCGGTTACCGGCTTAGCCGTACTATCGGCGCGACGCCAGCCGAAAAAATCAGATGCGGGTTTGGACGGGTGCTGGATGGGGCTGTCATTGCGGCCTCTATGCGGAGCCTGTCATCGGGCCGGCCATAGGCCGGCCCCCTTGGCAGAGCCTCGGAATGACGAAGTTTCACGCCGCCCGGATGTTGGAAAGGAAGGCGTCGATCTCCGAACGCAGCACATCGGTCTCGCGGCGCAGCGCACTGGATGCGCTCAGCACCTCGCCGGCCGCGGTTCCGGCTTCCGCCGAGGCGGTGGAGACCCCGATGATATTGCTGGAGACCTCAGCGGTGCCGCCCGCGGCATGCTGAATGTTGCGGGCGATCTCGCGCGTTGCGGCGCCCTGTTCCTCGACCGCAGCGGCGATCGCGGTCGTCACATCGTTGATCTCGCTGATGGTGCTGCTGATGCTTCGGATGGCGCCGACCGCCGATGTCGTCACTTCCTGCATGCTGGAGATCTGCGAACGAATTTCATCGGTGGCTTTCGCGGTCTGGCTGGCAAGGTTCTTCACCTCGGAGGCCACCACGGCAAAACCCCGCCCGGCCTCGCCGGCGCGCGCGGCTTCGATGGTGGCGTTGAGCGCGAGCAGGTTGGTCTGCGACGCGATGGTCTGAATCAGATCGACCACGACGCTGATGCGTTCGGCATTTTCGGCGAGACCCTGCATAGTGGCGTCGGTCTGGCCGGCTTCATCGACGGCCTTGCGGGCGATTTCCGCTGAGGTGATCACCTGGCGACCGATTTCGGAGATCGATGTCGACAGTTCCTCGGTGCCCGAGGATACGGTCTGCACGTTGACCGAAGTCTCTTCGGCGGCGGATGCCACGGCGTTCACCAGCGCACTGGATTGATCGGCTGTCGTTGACATGTTTTGCGCGGTGGTCTGCATGGAGGTGGCGGATTTCTGCAAGCCGTCCAGCGCATTTCGGACAGTGGCTTCAAATTCGACAATCCGCGACTCCATCCGGGAGGCGCGTCCGGCCTTGGCCGTGCGGTCCTTGTCCTGATCGGCGGACAGCGCGCGGGCCTCTATCATGCTTTCGCGGAAGACTTGCAGCGTATTCGCCATCGCGGCGATCTCGTCGTGCTGGTTCGAGCGATAAATCTCCAACTCAAGGTCGCCGCCGGACAACTGTTGCATCGAACGTTGCAGGCTGCCGATCCGCCTCAGGATATTGCCGCCGACATAGCGCCAGACGAACAGCGCGGATCCGATCAAGGTGAGCGTGCCCAGCGCCAGCATGACCATGGTCGCGAACGAAATTTCCCGGCGCGCCTGCCAGGTCGAGGCTTCAGTTTCGGTCTGTACGCCACTGACCAGCTGTTGCACGCTGATTCCAAGGCCAACATCGAGTTTGCGGGTTTCATCGAGAACGATCTGGCCATAGTCGATGGCGTCAAGTTCCTTCTGACGGATCTTGAAAACACCCGCCTTGCCCTCGCCCAGCGCCAGCAATTTCAGCGCGGCGTCTCGCAACGCCTTGGTCGAGGGCGTGTCGGGGAGCAATTCGAGCGTTGATTTGACGCTCGCTTGCGCGGCCTTGAATTCCTTCTCGATCGCTTCGAGCGTGTCGCTGCTGTTGGCCGACAGTGCCGCCGCCATGTTGGATGCCATCAGATTGCTGCTGGCGATGACGTTGCCGAGCTGCTCGACCAGCCGTGCCGCCTCGGCCGCGTCGTCAGGCGAGAAGTTGGCGGACTGCAGGATGGCATTGATCTGGGCCTGGGCGTCCATCATCGCTGGATTGGCGACGGCAACGCAGTTGGCTTGCGCCGAGCGTAGCGCATCGAATTGCTTGTCGTGGAGAGCGGCGGTCTCCAGCCGCTCGCGGGCGGCCGACCTCAGGCTTTTGATGGTATCGTCGATGTTTTTCACGGTTTCGCTGAGCGCGCTGACGACCGCTTTGTCGGCGCCGAGTTCGGTAATCTCGCCAAGCTTGGCGAGCGCGACCTGTTGGGTTTCTTTCATTTTCTGGGTGCGCTCGTTCAATGCCTCCGCGTTGCCGGATGCGAGCAACGCCGGCCCCTGGCTGGCCAGGCTCGCGCTCTGCGCCGCAAGTTGCAGGCTGGCGGCCAGTCGGGGAATGTCCCGTCCGCTCAAATCGAGCATCGTTCCGCCAAGATGCCGCAGCACCAGGCCGGCGCCGGCGCTGATCACGATGGCCATGCCCGCGATGACAGCGAATGCCGAAAAAAGGCTGCCCCTGACCCCCCAGCGCGGACGCAAGAACCTCAAATACCAGCCAAGATTACCGAATGTGAAACGCACCGACATGCTGTCCCCGCCCGCAACATTCGTCAGGTTCAAAAATAATTGGTCGGCAGTATCGCGTTACGGGGTTAATAAAATCGCGAAAATTTGAATGAATTTGGAGATTTTTGCGCCCAATGCAAAAAGGCCGGCGCGAGGCCAGCCTTTTCACGTTGTTGATTGGACGTAGATCGGTAGTCGATCCGTCCTAAGGATCAGTACCTCGCGACGACCGGGCCACCCCAGTTGAAGTGATAGTTGATACCGGCCTTCACGACGTGATCTTCGGTGCGGAAGCTGCCGAACGGAGCCAGAGCGGCCGGAGCAATGAACGAGGTGGAGCCGAAATCATAGAACTGATATTCGATCTTGGCCGACCAGTTCTGGGCGAACATGTATTCCAGACCCGCGCCGACGGTGTAACCGTTGCGATGGTCGCCGCTGAACGCGACCGCGGCCGGGGCACCGGCAAGCGTCACGGACTCGTTGTTGTCGGAGTAGGCATAGCCGCCCTTTACGTAGAGCAGGGCCGGACCCCAGGTGTAACCAAGGCGGCCGGTCACCGCACCCAGCGCGCGCTGGTTGTTGGTGTAGGCGAATCCGCCGGGGAAGATGATCCCATTGCCATTGTTGGCGAGCCAGCTGTACTGACCTTCGACACCCAGGACCCAATTGGGGGCGAACTGGTAGTCGTAACCGACCTGCAAACCGCCGAGGAAGCGGCCGTCGCCGTTGTTGCCGGTGGCGAGGCCCGCGAAATTGTTGTTGCCGCTGAAGGCGCCGCCGATGTTACCGCCGATGTAGAAGCCGGTCCAGTTGTAGAGCGGCGCGACGTAGGCCGGAGCCTTGGTGTAGGTGGTGCGGGCCGGAAGGTCGGCGGCGAGTGCTGGCACAGTCGCGCCGACGGCGACGAAAGCCACAGTGGCTAGCAAAAACTTCTTCATTAGTTCGTTCTCCAGAGCAGTTTTGAATTTTCATTTTTGAGATCGGCCGTGTACCGGCGATGCGCGCACTTAGACAGCTTTTGACTAAAAAGCTGTCACCAATCGGCCACACTGGATGAGAACCCAACCTGTTGGGGAACAACAACTTTTCGTGCTTAATGGAACCTTAATCAGACCTCAAAGAAGCCTTAATTCGCAGGTGCGAGGAAGCAACAGTGGGAACTAAATCGGGGCCGTTCAAAATCCGGAACTGTCGTTCAGGCGATCAATCGGTGCACCGCCTTCTACAATCCGATCGCAAGCCAGCGGGACGCCGCAACCAGAAGGTATGGGCAGACGACGATGCGTCCTTGGGATGCGATGATAAATATGTCGTTGGCTCGCTGAACGAGACGCACGTCGTTTAGCGCTGTCGTGATCCCGCGCGATCCGCTGATGCGACGGCGTGCCGAGAGATGCTGGACGCTGGTCGCCCGCTGAATTTCGGATAAGGTCGCCGCGCATGGATAATCCGGAGACAGTGTCGAACGTTCTGGGCGGCGCCATCGTCGAGTGGCTGGCCGACGAAGCACTGCACGAATCCGAACCAGCGAAGCTTTATGGGGAGCTGTGTCAGCGGTTGCGCGCCGTGGGAATACCGCTGATGCGCGGGCAGGTAGCCTTTCGGGTGCTCCATCCACTCTATGATGCCAGCGCACTGACCTGGAATGGGGAGCGGGGCGTCGTCATCGAGCTCTTCCGTCCCGAGCAGAGCGGCCAGGGTCAGTTTTTGCACAGTCCCATGGGTCATGCCCTAACTCATCGTCTCCCGGTCTTTCGACGCCGGTTGACCGGCGCCACAGCCCTGCTCGATTTCGAGGTTTTAGAGGAATTTCGCGCGTTGGGCGGCACTGACTACCTTATATTCCTGGTCCCATTTGACTCGGCCGGACAGAACGGCGTGATCTGCTCCTGGCTCGGTGACCGGGCCGCCGGGTTCACCGATGACGAGATTGCGCAGATCCAGCGTGTTACCCGCGAACTCGGCATCGCCTTGAAATCGAGGATCGAACGCAGCGTCGCGCAAAACATCGCCCATGCCTACCTCGGCAAGCGCGCCGGTCAGGCGGTGCTGAGCGGTTTGATCCGGCGCGGCGAGGGGGAAAAGATCACCGCGGCGTTGTGGTATAGCGATCTTCGCCGCTCGACAGCACTTGTCGATCGGCTCTCGACCGAAGATTTCCTGGACCTGCTCGGGCGCTATTTCGAAATGACGGCGGCCGCGGTGCTCGATCATGGCGGCGAGGTCGTCTCGCTGATCGGCGACGCGGTGCTCGGCCTGTTTCGCGTCGAGGGTTCGACGCAAGAAGCTTGCGCGCGCGCACTTGCCGCTGCCCAGGAAGCCCGCCGGCGCCTTGACGCTTCGCAACCGACAACCGGGCCGGAGTTCGACTTCGGCATCTCACTTCATCTGGGCCAGATGATCTACGGCAACGTCGGCGTGCCCGAGCGTCTGCAGTTCACGGTCGTCGGCGCTGCGGTCAATGAAGTGGTGCGTGTGCAGGATCTGACCAAGCAGCTTGGTTGTCCGGTGTTGGCCACGGCGACCTTTGCTGACGCCACGGCAGGGCCCTGGCGGCCGCTCGGCGCGCATCTGTTGCGTGGTTTTGAGACGCCGATGTTGATCGTGACGACGCGGACGCTCGGCTGACGATCTTGCGTCGACAATAGCTGTCGGTCCCGCCATTGAGATTTTGGCAACAATCACTTGTCGCGAAGGCACCGTCCTTGTCGCCGCAACGCTTGTGCGCGAGTGCGGCGTCTCGCTTTGTCAGAGTTCATTAATCCTGTTTGGCCGAATTCCTCCACATCAACTGTTCGTTATGGCGCCGCGTGTATCCGTTACCGCCGTTTCATCGACAGCCTGGATCAAGGAATGACTCTTGCTGCCGCGCTAATTTACTGGGTGATCATTGCCCTGTGGCTGGCTGTACTGGCGACGGTTGGAATCGCTTTTATCCGTAATCCGCGGACGTTTGGAACGACGCGGCTTCTGTTGTCCGTGCTGACCATAGATACTTTCCGCAACATCGCGGAAAATTTCTATTTCGGTTTGTATTTCGGCGGTAAGTACGGATTGTTTCCCGCTTCGATCGTCGGCGTTCTCGGCAACCCGACCTATCTCATTCTTCCGAAAATGATGAACGTCATCGCTGCCGGCACCGTGCTCGGCTTGCTTGTTCTTCGGTGGTTGCCATTGGCCTCGAAAGAACGCTCCCAGGCCGATGCCGATATTCGTTTCAAGAACGAAGCTCTCACCCAGGAAGCGGAAGAGCGACGGCGCCTGTTCGAAACCTCGCCCGAACTGATCTTGATCACCGACCGCAGAGGCATTCTGGTCCGCGTCAGCCCAAGCGCACGGTCCATCCTTGGTTATGGTCCGGAAGAAATGATCGGACGCCCTGCCATGGATTTCATTTTACCAGAGGACCTCGACAGCACGCGCCGCGCCATGAAATTGGCGCGTGGCGGAGAAACGACGCGCGATCTTGAAACCCGCTGCGTCCACAAAAACGGCCAACGGGTGCCCCTGGTTTGGTCGGGGGTCTGGTCCGAGCCGGAACATCGACACTTCTTCTTCGGTCGGGATATGACCGAACAGAAGGTTGCCGAAGAACGGCTGCTTCGTCTCACCCGCATGTTCGTTGCGCTCAACGCAACGAACGAAGCGGTTCTGCGGGCGAAATCCCGCGAAGAACTGTTCAGGCTGGTGTGCGAGGCCGCCGTGAGTGGCGGCCGGTTTACATCGACGACCATTGGTCTGGCGGACCCTGAAAGC
This sequence comes from uncultured Alphaproteobacteria bacterium, assembly GCA_963811915.1. Lineage (GTDB taxonomy): Bacteria > Pseudomonadota > Alphaproteobacteria > Rhizobiales > Xanthobacteraceae > Bradyrhizobium. Next base: position 351,944 of record CAWETC010000018.1, on the reverse strand, counting down.
GATTTCTTCCGCCTGGTGGCCTCTGCCGGGCCTAATGCAACCGCCATTCTAGACCGTCAGTACGCGATTACGGCCTCCCGTCCCGAAGGACGGGGCATGATGGGAATAGCTTATCGATCGGGTCGGCCGAGCATCAGTAACGATTATGAGAACGACGAGAATACCAGCCACTGGCGCGGGGATTTCCGTGTGTGGGGCGTAAAATCGGCGGCGGCGGTGCCGTTCTTCAACGGTGGCCGGCCGGCGGGCAACCTTCTCGTTCATTCCCCCGAACGCGACGCCTTTACGCCCGAGTTCGTCGAGCTTCTGCAGCGGTTGGCGGCGAGCATTTCGTTCGCGCTCGACAACTTCGACCGCGTCGATGAAAAAGCCAAATCGGACCGCAAGATCGAATATCTGGCGTCCCATGACAGCCTGACGAAACTGCCCAACCGCGAAATGTTCAACCAGCTTCTTCATTTCGCGATCGAGGCCGCGGCACGGTACAACCGGCAATTCGCGGTGCTGTTCATCGATCTCGACAGGTTCAAGGTCATCAACGACTCGCTGGGGCACGAGGCCGGTGACGCGCTGCTGGTTGAAATCGCAAACCGGCTGCGCGCTAGCCTGCGTTCGGCCGACGTCGTCGCGCGGCTGGGCGGCGACGAGTTCGTGGTCATTCTCGAGCACACGTCGGATGGACAAAGCATCGAAGGCGTCACGCATAATTTGCTGGCCGCTCTTCGTCAGCCGATCCAGTTGTGCGGCCACGAATGCCATACCACGGCGAGCATCGGCATCGCGATGTATCCCGGCGACGGCATCGACGTGCAGACGTTGACGAAAAATGCCGATATGGCGATGTATCTGGCCAAGGAAGACGGCAAGAACGGCTTCCGCTTCTTTACCAAGGACGTCAAGACGCAGTCGGTCGAGCGGCTGATGCTGGAAACGGGCCTGCGTCATGCGCTCGATCGCCAGCAGTTCTCGCTGCAATATCAGCCGAAGGTGGACCTTGCGAGCGGCCGGATTACGGGCGTAGAGGCGCTGTTGCGCTGGATGCACCCTGAACTCGGCATGCTGCCGCCGGCGCAGTTCATTCCGCTTGCCGAGGAAACCGGCTTGATCGTGCCGATCGGCCGCTGGGTGTTGAGGGAGGCTTGCGCACAGAACATGGCGTGGCAGCGTAAGGGATTGCGGCCGGTATCGATGGCGGTCAATCTTTCGCCGCGGCAATTCGGCGACGACAACCTGATGCATGACGTCGATGATGCGCTGGCGACGAGTGGCATGTCACCAACCCTCCTGCAACTCGAAGTCACGGAAAGCATGGTCATGCAGAACGTGCCACGGGCGGTCCGGGTGCTGGAAGCGCTGAGCGGTCGCGGCATTCGCCTGGCGATCGATGATTTCGGGACCGGCTATTCGTCGATGTCGCTGATGAAGCAATTCCCCATCGACACGATCAAGATCGATCGCTCCTTCGTCCGCGATCTTCCCGAAGATTCCGAGGACAAGGCCATCGCGCAGGCGATTATCGGCATGGGCAAGGCCCTGGGAATGACGATCGTCGCCGAAGGTGTGGAAACGATCGGGCAGGAAGCATTCCTGAGAGAACAGGCCTGCGATGAAATGCAGGGCTTCCTGTTCAGCAAGCCGGTTCCTCCGCGGCAACTGGAAGACCTCCTTCGCGCTGAGGTGGCCAGTTCACCACCGCTCCAACCAGAACCGGTTTCACAGGCATCGAGTCCCGTCCGCGATCTGGCCGCCGCATTTCGACGCTAGGCCAGGTGTCGAATGGAAGGACGCTCCATTCGTGTGGCCGGGCGTGAGGGGGTGGGCGTACTCAAATGAGGCGCCCGACTGGATCGGCGCTCTTGACGAAGCGGCTTTCAGGGTCAGAATGAACGACCAACCAGGTCGGAGTTGCCCATGAAGTTTTTCATTACCGCGCTCGATACGTCTGGAATTGTCACCCTGCGCCGAGATTCCGCGGCCGCCGCGATGAAAAAGGCAACGGAACTGTTATTGGACGGGTGCCTGAACGTTGAAATCATCACGCCGGACGGCGCCGCCTATAGCCCCGGCCAGTTTGAACAATTGCAGGAACAAGTTGGGGCCTAGCTTCGCCTGAAAGACGTCGCCAACCGAGGCGTACCCCTCGGCCCGATGATTGTCCTGTCAGGCTGATGAGAATTGCCAGGTCATTCGTATCAGGCGCATTTGCAGCGAAAAGTGGTGCTGCCAGACAGGATTGCTTCGAGAGGCTTGCATGATTTCAAGTCGGGATCGAGCGCCATAAGCAGCACCTAGCCACGGCGTGATCTGCCTCTTTCAACTTCGGATCACTCGCGATGACTTGCATCATTGCGAGCGGTTGACCTGCGAGGGAACCAAATATGCCCACCAAACGCCCGAGATTGTCGGCCGCCGCATTAGCAAACGCGGTGGCTTGAGGATCATCCTTACCGAAGCCGGCTACTTCCGTTCTATCGCACCTTCGGCGGAGGAGTGGCGAAGACTCAGACCACGTTTCGAAAGTACGAGCCGTGGTGACGCTACGGAAGCGCCGGTTGATCCGGATCAGTGTCAATTGTTCACGGGCCGGCTTAACCGGATTGCCGGCCAGCAGCGCGCCGAGTCTCGCTCGTCCAGGCGATCCATCCGACGACTATCGATAGTGTCGCCACGACAAGCGGCGCCACGCCGTGCCCGTATTCGCCGTGGAGTGTGACGGTCGCGAGCGCCGCCAACATCACGGCGCAGCCGAGCGCCGCGCCCCACAGCCGCGTCCGTGCCCGCGCCAGCAGAACGGCGGTCGTGAGTTCCAGCGATCCGGTCACGAAGTGGAACCAGTGCGGGTATCCCCACCGCAGATATTCCTCGTAGATAGAGCCAGGGGCGAAGATGTTGCTGAGCGATCCCACGACGAAGAAAGCTGCAAGCGCCAAGGCCGAGACTTGGCGCCAGGAAATCTTTGACATTTGTCCAACCTTTTCTGTGTGGTCGACGAGCCGGCCGATCTCCGGCGATTGCTGTGGCTCGAAGAGGTGATCTACGAGACCACCCTTCACCACAGGATGACGGGTGTCCGCCTCAACCAGGTGTCGGTCGCCAGTTGCTCCACCACGAACCGAGCGACATCGGCACGGGCTATCTTGCCGCCGCTAACACCTGCGAGGTCAGAGACGGCCCTGAGGCTCCCACGAGCCGGATTGTTGATGAGCATGGCGGGCCGGACTATGACCCAATCGAGTGAGCTTGCGCGGATCGCGGCTTCCTGGCGGCCCTTGTCCTTGTAGGCATGACGAAGCAGCAAGGGCAGGAAGATCCGGTCGAACACGAAGCCACCGTGGCCGCGGCTGTCCCCAACCCCCAGGGCGGAGATGCAGACCAGACGGCGTACGCCTCTGCGCGTCATCGCCGGGACCAGCGCGCGTGTCGCGTCGGTCAGCACGCTGACCTCGCGGAAGGGGCTAAGGCCAGTCCCCAGCGAGCTGACGACGGCATCGCAGCCGTCCAAGGCGCGCGTGAGGGAGCCTTCGTCGCGAGCATCGCCCTCGATCATGTCTGCTCCCGGGAGATCGGGGGCGCGCGCCTTCGAGCGAACCAGCGCCACGACGGAATGACCCTTCTCCAGGGCGTCGTGGACGATCAGCCGTCCGGTTCCACCCGTTGCACCCAAAACAAGAACTTTCATATTCGACCTCGATCTTTCTTGGCGTTTCGGTGATGGTCGCGCCAGGAGACGGCCGGCCGCGACGCATTCATTCCGAAGGAGATGCGAATTTCCGGAGCAGGTCCGAAAGTCGCATCTCATCCCTGATCCGCGGACCTACGCCGTGGCGGCCTTCTGGGCCGCCGCGAAGACATTGCGGGGAAGCGTTGTGCCGGCGACGTGCTCCGTGCCAGCGACGCCGAGGTCCATCCAGCCCGCGTTGACGGCCTCAAACATCGCTTCAGCCGGTCCGGTCTGGCCCTTCGGGATGCCGAACTGCTCGAACGCCGCCGGCCAACCGGCCCGCGGGACAGCGAAGGCTTTGACGTCGAGCTTCAGGACTTCCCCCAATTGGACGGCGACTTCATCCGCGCTGACCATCGAACCGAGTTCGATGACTCGCTGCCCCGACCACGCCGGCCCGGTCAGCAGCGTCGCCACCTCGGCACCGATGTCGTTCGTCGCGACCATCGTCGATTTCCGGCTGGTCGGGTTGTAGTAGACGGGGAGCGTGCCGCCCTGGGCGACGTGCAGGCCGTAAAGGAAGTTTTCGAAAAACCCGCCGGCGCGCACGAAGGCGGTCGGCGATGTCAGTTTGCGAAAGGCTTGCTCCAGCAACGAGAGGGCCGTGATCATCCCCAGCCCGCTGGTCCGGTTCGCCCCCATCGACGATAGCGCGACCACTCGCGGCGGCGCGGCCTTGGTCAGCGCCTCGACATAGTTCGCGATGACGCCCTTGGCTTCCTTGAAGTCCGGCGAAGGGGCCCAGACGGCCGGCAGCATGACGAACGCGCCGTCGACGCCGTCGAGCGCCCGCTCGATCGCTGCCGTGTCGTTCCAGTCGCCGTCGACCAGTTCGACGCCCTGGTCCGTCCAGCTTGCCGCCTTCGCGCGGTCGCGAACCAGCGCGCGTACTTTCTTACCTTGCGCCAACAGATGTGTGGCCGTTGCGCCGCCGACTTTTCCCGTAATTCCCACAACTAGAAACATGCGTATTCTCCCGGTGCTAAATGGTCTATATTCTAGGGTAGGTCTCATATAAAGACCTTAGACCTGCACCGTAAGGAGGCAGTTTTTTGTAACCAGGAGAGAAAGAGGGAACCCGCATGAGCGACGCATTGAGCGCGATCGAGCGATTCAGCCGATATCAATCGGACGACGCCCAGTCAGTAGAATCCATACATTGCCCGGTGCGCGACGTGCTCGACCGCATCGGCGACAAATGGAGCATACTTATGATCATGACACTCGCGACGCGACCGCAGCGCTTCAGCGAGCTTCACCGAGCGATCCGCGGCATCTCCAAGCGCATGCTCACCCAGACGCTGCGCGACTTGGAGCGCGACGGACTTATCACCCGCCATGTCTTTCCGACCAAGCCGCCGAGCGTTGAATATTGCCTTTCCCCGCTAGGCCAATCCCTGCTGGAGCCGATGGCGAGCCTCATCGATTGGGCCGACCGTCGTTATTCCGATATCCATGCCGCGCGCGTCCGCTTTGACGGAGCACCTGTGATGTCCAGCGCTAGCACTACTTTGGTAAATTTTTAGCGGCGCGAGTTTTTGGGATTCCCAAAAGTGGATTTGCGCGATTCACGAGAGGTCGGCTTATGGAGGCCGATCTATGGACGTGGCAAGCCGATCTGGATCGCGGGCTTGCGCCGTTTGTCACGGCGCTACGACACAAGACGGGGGCCCGGATGTGTCCTCTCTATGTCGCGGGTTTGATTGGTCCAGGAGACCGCAAGAGCGTTCAACCGATGGCGGCGCGCGCCGGGCGTGCACGGGCATCTGAGGTGACAACCTCGGGACACTTTTACGATGCAGAACAATTTGAACGATGGAACATAATAAACCGCGTGCTACCGTTCGATGCACTGCTCGCGGAAGCAGGCACGAGGTCCGTTGGCATTCAGGACCGATTTTGCAGTAAAATCAATGCACCCAAAGGGAAATGGTGCTGCCAGACAGGATTGAACTGTCGACCTCTCCATTACCAATGGAGTGCTCTACCACTGAGCTACGGCAGCATGCCCCGGATACAAGAATCGGCCAACAGGCCCCGACAAGGCGGGCCGATCCTTGCCACAAGGCCCGAAGGCGCGCAAGCGCGAGAACGGCCTGCGCGGCCATCAAAAGCGGCCATGATCAGTCCGGAGCGCTCGCCGATGCCTTCAACTGGCTCAGTTGCGGGCCGATCCGGTTCCCCATTTCCTCGCCCAGCGCCGCCAGCGCCTTGATCGGGCGGACCATGACCTCAAATTCGATCATTTCGCCGGTTTCACTGAATTTGATGAGATCGACGCCCTTGAGTTGCCATTTGCCGATGTTGGCGGAAAATTCCAGCGCGGCGTCGTGGGCGCCGGCGATAAAGCTGCGGTGATAGCGAAAATTCTCGAAAATCTGCACGACCGTCGTCAGCACCAGCAGGGTCGCTGGGCGGCCGGGAATCGGCGATTGCACGAAGGGCGAGCGAAACACAATATGTTCCGACAGCAGGGAGGCCAGCAGGTCGTGATCGCCGCAGGCCACAAAGCGATGCCAACTGTCCAGGGTCCGTTGCGGCAACGGCGCGAGCGCGTGGGTTTCAGTCATCAGCCCGTTTCCCTCCGACATTATCTAAATCTAAGCGGCAACGTATTCGAACAGGTCCACGATGAAGGATGGCAATGACAAACGCGAGGGGCAACCCGGAAGCCTCAAGAAAAATCCGAGCGAAAACCCGCGCCAGGACCGGCTGAAGCTGGCGCTGCGCGAAAATCTCAAGCGGCGAAAATCGCAGGCGAGGGGGCGCGACGATTTCGCGCTCGCGCCTTCCAATGCCGATGACGTCACACCACATGACGGCGACGAGGTGCCGGGCGATAGCACCGGTTGATTAGGCTCGAGAAATTGTTGATCGCTGTTTTCGAGTGGGGAACGCAATGGCTGCAGATATCGCGACGGGTAACAAGGCGGATCAGATTGTTGCCGCAGCGAGCGTGTTTCCGCGTCATGAGCAGACATTTCCCGCGCTGACGCCGCAGGAAATCGCGCGCATGCGCCGGTTCGGCGAGGAGCGCAAATACAAACACGGTGAAAGTCTGTTCGAGACCGGCAAGCCCGGACCGGGCATGTTTGTGATATTGTGCGGCCATGTTGCCATCACGCAGCGCGATGGTCTCGGCCACGTCACGCCTGTCATCGATCAGGGGCCGGGTCAGTTTGTCGCTGAAATCGGCCAGCTCTCGGGCCGCATCTCGCTGGTCGACGGCCACGCCGAGGGCGACGTCGAAACGCTGCTGATCCCGCCGGAGCGATTGCGTGCGCTATTGGTCGCCGAAGCGGATCTCGGCGAGCGCATCATGCGCGCCCTGATCCTTCGCCGCGTCAGCCTGATCCAGGGCCGCGCCGTAGGGCCGATGCTGATCGGCCCATCGGATTCCAGCGACGTCTTGCGCTTGCAGGGGTTTCTCACCCGCAACGGTTATCCGCATCATCTGCTCGACCCGGCCGTCGATACCGATGCTGCCGAACTGATCGCGCGCTATTCGCCGTCGCCGGCGGATTGGCCGCTAGTCGTAGTGCCGGACGGCACCGTGCTGCGCAATCCCAGCGAATCCGAACTCGCGCGCGCGATGGGCATGATACGTGCCCTGGCCAAGGACAAGGTTTACGATGTCGCCGTTGTCGGCAGCGGCCCCGCGGGGTTATCGACCGCGGTCTATGCGGCGTCCGAAGGGCTTGCGGTCGCGGTGTGCGATACAAGGGCGTTCGGCGGCCAGGCTGGCGCCAGCGCGCGCATCGAGAACTATCTCGGCTTTCCGACCGGAATCTCCGGCCTGGCGCTGACCGCCCGCGCCTTCAACCAGGCGCAGAAGTTCGGCGCCGACATCATGATTCCGGTCGAGGCAAAGTCGCTCGATTGCTCCCGTGCCGACGGTGCGTTCGGCCTGATGCTCGACGATGGCGAAGTGTTGCGCGCGCGATCGATCGTGGTCGCAAGCGGCGCACGTTACCGGCGGCCCGAGATTGAAAATCTCGCTGACTTCGAAGGCCGCGGCGTCTGGTATTGGGCATCGCCGATCGAGGCCCGGCTATGCGCCGCGCAGGAAGTCGTGCTGGTCGGCGGCGGCAATTCCGCCGGGCAGGCCGCGGTATTCCTGTCGGGGCATGCCCGCCGGGTCCACATGGTGATCCGCGGTGGCGGCCTTGGCTCAAGCATGTCGCGCTATCTGATCGAACGCATCGAAGCCGCGCCGAATATCGAACTCGTGTTCAATACCGAGGTGGTCGCGGTTGAGGGCACCAAAGACGCTTCCCTGGAGCGCGTGCGCTGGCGCAGCCGGTTGTCCGGGGAATGCAGCACCACCGAGTTCCGCAATCTGTTCCTGTTCGTCGGCGCCGATCCCGCCACCGGCTGGCTCGACGGTTGCGGCGTGATGGTCGATCGCGGGGGTTTCGTGGTGACCGGTGCGCGGTGCAAAAAGAGTGAAGGACACCAGGTATCGGCGCTGGAAACCTCGGTGCCGGGTGTGTTCGCGGTCGGCGACGTGCGCTCGGGGTCGGTCAAGCGTGTCGGCGGTGCGATCGGCGAGGGCGCGCAGGTGGTCGCAGCATTGCACGGGTTTCTCGGCGATGCCGCAAAGCCGGCGCTTTAGAGCATGAGTAAATCCCGGTTCAAGCCAGACTCCAGCGACAGAGGTTGAGCATGACAAAAGGCTGCGCCCACATCGCGGGCATCCGCGACGTCACGCCGAGCGCGCTCGGTTGCGAGGAGTGCCTGAAGAGCGGCAGTGTGTGGCTGCATTTGCGGATCTGCCGCAGTTGCGGTCATGTCGGCTGCTGCGACGATTTGCCCAACAAACATGCCACCAAACATTTCCACGCCACCGGACATCCCATCATCGAAGGCTACGATCCCCCCGAAGGATGGGGCTGGTGCTATGTGGACGAAGTCCTGCTCGATCTGTCGGACCGGAAGACAGCGCATAACGGTCCGATTCCGCGCTATTATTGAAGGCGACTTGAAGCGACTTTATCAAATCCGTCGCCGACAAGTTTGCCGCGCGGCGTCAATCCTGCAGTTTGTGACAGCCGTGCAAAAGTGTGGAGCATGGCGTCAGCTACTTTTACCCGCGGCCGGCTGCCGACGAGCAGCTCGCCTGTGGCAATTTCCCCGGACGGGTCGTAGCATTTAGCTGATTTTCAACAGGGGGAGCACGTCATGGTTCTGGGTATGAGCTTGTCTGCATTCACCACGCTGCATGTCGTCATCAGTCTGATCGGTATCGTTTCAGGTCTTATCGTTATGTTCGGGCTGTTAGGCTCCAACCGGATGGCGGGGATGACCGCGCTGTTCTTGCTGACAACGATTTTGACCAGCGCCACCGGTTTTCCGTTTCCGGTTGAGAAGTTGCTGCCGTCGCACATCATCGCCATTCTCTCGCTGGTGCTGCTGGCGATTGCCTGTATCGCGCTTTTTGTCATGAACCTCTCCGGCGCCTGGCGCTGGGTCTATGTGGTGACGGCGATGGTCTCGCTTTACCTCAACGTCTTCGTGCTGGTGATCCAGAGCTTCCTCAAGATTCCGGCTCTGAGAGCGCTGGCGCCGGGTAATCCGCCTTCCGGACCGGTGTTCGCCGTGGTCCAGGGCATCGTGCTGGTGTTTTTTGCCCTCGTGATCATCGGCGCAGTGAGACGGTTTCGGCCGATCCCAACATTCGCCTGAATAACCGAGCTTAAGTTTCGTCTTTTTCGGAACGACCCCAACGGGCCCGGCCTCCGGCTGGCCCGATGGCGCCGGGAGCGTGTGCCCGGAACGAAGGCCCCCACAAAGAGGAGACTTCACCATGCCCGCAATCAAGACCAAAGACGGCATCGAAATTTACTACAAGGACTGGGGCCGCGGTCAGCCCATCGTGTTCTCGCATGGCTGGCCGCTCTCGGCCGATGACTGGGACGCGCAAATGATGTTCTTCCTCAATCACGGCTACCGCGTCATCGCTCATGATCGCCGCGGCCACGGCCGCTCCAGCCAAACGGCTCCGCGGATCTGCCGGTCGCGTCGATTTGTACGCCGAATACGGGCAATCAGTTGAAGATCGCTCGTATCGCGGCGAATGTCCGCTTTGCCAAGAGCTCCGGCTTTTCGTGGGCGCCTTCGGCGGCCCAGAGTTCGCCGCCGATCCGCATCGCGCCGGTCGCAATCATGGCGACCAGCCGGGCCTGAAGCTTTTGGGTCTTGTGACCCGCGCGCTTGCCGAGCGCCTCCGCCAGCGCCCGCTCCAGTTTCTCGTATTTGACCTGATCACGCGCCCGCAACGCCGGATTGTCGCGCTTGAGCTGCGCCATCGCGATCGCTTCGCCCGGTTCGAGTTGCCGGGCCAACGCGGAAATCGCGTTCTCCGCGGCAGCCAGCATGGATTTGCTGGCGGGCCGGGCAGCGACCGCGGCAATCAACGCCGTTGTGCTCTCCTCCTGCCAGGCAAAAACCACGTCTTCCTTCGACTCAAAATAATGGAAGAAGCTGCGGCGCGAGATGTCGGCGGCGGCGGCGATGTCATCGAGCGTGGTCGCCTCGAAGCCGTGCTCGAGGAACAGCGCCATTGCCGCCCGGGTCAGCCGTTCGCGCGTCTGCTGCCGCTTGCGCTGCCGCAGCCCGGGCGCGGCCGGTTTTGCGTTTGACAGCCGAGATTTAGTCTGTTTGCGCGCTTTCACAGCCACCTTGGATTTCACCTCTTGCAAATTTGCACTAAGTGCACAGTTAGAGCGTGCGGCCGCTATCCGCAACGAATTCGAGCCCGGAGATATAAGCATGGCCGACTGGACCACTGCAGACATTCCGCCCTTGAAGGGCAAGACCGCCGTCATTACCGGAGCCACCGGCGGCCTTGGCTATGAAACTGCGCTGGCGCTCGCCGGTGCCGGCGCAACGGTGGTGCTCACCGGCCGCAACGAAGCCAAAGGCCGCCACGCCCTGCAAGCCATCCGCAGTCAATTCCCGAATGCCGATATTGTTTACGAAAGCCTCGATCTGGCGAACCTTGCTTCAGTGGCAGACTTTGCCGCCCGCTACGCCGCCACGCGTGCGTCGCTTGATCTGCTCATCAACAACGCCGGCGTGATGGCGCTGCCGCAGCGGCAGGTGACATCAGATGGTTTCGAGATGCAACTCGGCACCAATTATCTTGGCCATTATGCGCTCACCGCGCATTTGCTTCCCTTGCTTCGTCACGGCCATCAGCCCCATGTGGTCAATCTATCGAGCCTCGCGCATCGCTCGGGCGCGATCAATTTTGGCGACCTGCAAAGCACGCGATCCTACAGTTCATGGAAAGCGTATTGCCAGTCGAAGCTGGCGATGCTGATGTTTGCCCTTGAACTGCAACGCCGCAGCGATGCCAACGGCTGGGGGCTGATGAGCAATGCCGCGCATCCCGGTTATGCGCGGACCGACCTGATCGCCAATGGTCCGGGTAACAGTGGCCTATTGTGGCAGCTCAGCAAGTCACTTCAGCCCTTTATGAGTCAGTCGGCCGCCGATGGCGCGCTGCCCACGCTGTTTGCCGCGACTTCGCCGCAGGCGAAGGCGGCTGGCTATTATGGCCCGAACGGGTTCTATGAGCTGAAGGGGCCGCCGGTGCCGGCGAAGATCATGTCGCAGGCGAAAGATGCCGCCGCAGCAGCCCGGCTCTGGGATGTCTCCGCCGCGTTGACCGGTGTATCGTTCAGTCCGGTCGCGGCCACCGCCTGAATAATTAACGCAACGGTGTGACGGGAAATCGAATGAAGGTCATCCTGTTCGGCGCAACCGGAATGGTCGGGCAGGGCGTGCTGCGCGAATGCCTGCTCGACGCTGACGTCGAAAGCGTGCTCGCGATCGGGCGCAGCACGACCGGGCAAACACACGCCAAGCTGCGTGAAATCGTGCACGACAATTTTCTGGATTACTCGACGATCGAATCGCAAATGTCAGGCTTCGACGCCTGCTTCTTCTGCCTCGGCGTCTCTTCGGTCGGCATGAGCGATGAGCGCTACCGGCATTTGACCTACGACATCACCATGGCGGCGGCAACGACCCTGGCGAAGCTCAACCCCGGCATGGTGTTCATCTATGTCACGGGCCGCGGCACCGACTCTACGGAACAGGGCCGGCTGATGTGGGCGCGCGTCAAGGGCAAGACCGAAAACGATCTGCTCAGGCTGCCATTCAAGGCGGCCTATATGTTTCGTCCCGCCGGCATTCAGCCCTTGCACGGCATCAAATCCAAGACCGCCTGGGTCCAGGCAATCTATGTCGCGACCGCGCCGCTGCTGACGCTGCTCAATCGCGTCGCGCCGACCTACATGACCACGACCGAGCAGGTCGGTCGCGCCATGATTCGGGTCGCGCGGGATGGTTATCCGAAGCCGTTGCTGGAGAGCGAGGACATCAACTGCGTTTAGTTCGTCGGCACATCGGGCAACCTCGGATTCCGGGTTTGGTCCTGTGGATAGCCGCGGAATGACGGCTCAAACCCATCGAATAGCCGCAAATTTTCAAGCTTTTGGCGCAGGGTGGTTTGCCCTATAGACTTTGTGTACAGCAAACAAGCAGGTATGGGGCATGGATCGGATTCGTATCGTCGGCGGCAACAAGCTCAACGGCACTATTCCGATTTCGGGCGCGAAGAATGCGGCGTTACCCTTGATGATCGCGGGCCTGCTGTCGGAACAGACGCTGATCCTCGACAACGTGCCGCGGCTGGCCGACGTCGCTCAATTGCAACGCATCCTCGGCAATCACGGCGTCGATATCATGTCGGCGGGAAAACGGCCCGGCGATCGTGAGTATCAGGGCCAGACCCTGCACATTTCGGCGGCCAACATCATCGATACCACCGCGCCCTACGAACTGGTGTCGCGGATGCGCGCCAGCTTCTGGGTAATCGCGCCGTTGCTGGCGCGCATGCACGAGGCCAAGGTCTCGCTGCCGGGCGGCTGCGCCATCGGCACCCGTCCGGTCGACCTCCTGATCATGGCGCTGGAGAAGCTCGGCGCCGAGATCGCCATCGACGGCGGCTATGTGGTTGCGAAGGCGCCGGGCGGCCTCACAGCCGGGGCCATCGACTTTCCCAAGGTGACGGTCAGCGGCACCCATGTAGCCGTCATGGCGGCGACGCTGGCCAAGGGTACCACCGTTATCACCAATGCGGCCTGCGAGCCGGAAATCCTGGATGTCGCCGACTGCCTGAACAAGATGGGCGCGCGCGTCACCGGCGCCGGCACGCCGCGCATCGTCGTCGAGGGCGTCAGCAAGCTTGGGGGCGCACGGCACACCGTGCTTCCCGACCGGATCGAAGCCGGTACCTATGCGATGGCGGTGGCGATGACCGGCGGCGATGTTCAACTCAACGGCGCGCGGCCGGAACTGCTGCAATCGGCACTCGATGTGCTGACGCAGGCCGGCGCCACGGTGACCGTCAACAATGAGGGCATCCGCGTCGCCCGCAACGGCGCCGGGATCAGTCCGGTGACGGTGTCGACCGCGCCGTTTCCGGGCTTTCCCACTGACCTGCAGGCCCAGTTGATGGCCTTGATGGCCTGTGCCGGGGGCTCCTCGCAGATCACCGAGACGATTTTCGAGAATCGTTTCATGCATGTGCAGGAACTGGCGCGGTTCGGCGCGCGGATTCATCTCAACGGCGAAACCGCGACCATCGAAGGCATCGGGCAATTGCGCGGCGCGCCGGTAATGGCGACCGATCTGCGCGCGTCGGTGTCTCTGGTGATCGCGGGCCTTGTCGCCGAAGGCGAAACCATGGTCAACCGCGTCTACCATCTCGACCGTGGGTTCGAGCGGCTCGAGGAGAAACTGTCGGCGTGCGGGGCTTCCATCGAGCGCATCAGCGATTGAACGAAACAAAATTATAGGTCATGCGGTGACGGCCCAGCTCAAATTGATCGCGCTTGATCCCGATGACCTTGCCGTGATTTCCGCGCATGTGCAGGACGCCCGTGTCCAGACCTCCGACATCATTTGGCGGCAAGGCGAAAAGCGGCTGGTGGTCGGCATGAACCGGCTGGATTGGGAGCAGACGCTGGCGGGAGAAACAACCCCGCGCCGCCTGATCGCCGCGCTGCGCTTTGACCGCGTGTTGTCGTGCAAATCGCGCAATATCGATCTGGAGGCGCCGGAAACCGCGCTGGATCTATTGGGGATCGAGTTTCATCCGGGAGAAGCGCCCGGCGGCAGCGCGGTGCTGCTGTTCAGCCATGGCAGGGCGCTTCGGCTGGACGTGGAATGCCTGGAATGCGAGCTGACCGATCTTGGCGTGGACGATCTCGGCGCGAGCGATCCCGGCGAGGGCGCGGAACCCTCAGGACTGGATGCCTGATCATCTGTGCGATGTGATATATAGATGTCGTTTCGGGGCGGTCCTGCGGAGCGTCCCGGAATGACGGAATATCCGCTTTGACATCATTGAGTTAATCCCCGAGTTGAAGGGTTGACGGCGATTTGCCGCCGCGCCATTGAGCAGGAGGTCTTCGGTCCAGGACCTCCGCCCGGAAAGCCAGCATGCCTGTTCGTCTCGATACAAGCCGCGCCGATTTCACTGAGCTATTTGCGGGTTTCCTCGCGATGAAGCGCGAGGTGGCGGCCGATATCGAAGCCGCGACCCGCGCCATCGTCAATGATGTCGCAATGCGGGGCGACGCGGCGCTGCTCGAGGCGACGCGCAAGTTCGATCGCCTTGACCTTGACGCTGGCGGGTTGCGCGTCACTGCGGCTGAAATCGATGCCGCGGTAAAGGCCTGCGACGCGGCCACGCTCCAGGCGCTTGAATTCGCCCGCAACCGGATCGAAAGTTTCCACCGGCAGCAGTTGCCGAAAGATGAGCGCTTCATCGATGCGCTCGGCGTTGAACTCGGCTGGCGCTGGAGCGCCATCGAAGCGGTCGGCCTTTATGTGCCCGGCGGCACCGCGGCCTATCCGTCCTCGGTGCTGATGAATGCAGTGCCGGCAAAGGTCGCCGGCGTCGCACGGCTGGCGATGGTGGTGCCGTCGCCCGACGGCAAGCTCAATCCGCTGGTGCTGGCAGCCGCACATCTCGGCGGCGTGTCCGAGATCTATCGCGTCGGCGGCGCGCAGGCGGTGGCGGCGCTGGCCTGGGGCACCGCGACCATCGCGCCGGTGGCGAAGATCGTCGGCCCCGGCAATGCCTATGTCGCCGCCGCCAAGCGGCTGGTGTTCGGCAAGGTCGGTATCGACATGATCGCGGGTCCCTCGGAAGTGCTCGTGATCGCTGACCGCACCGGCAATGCCGGCTGGATCGCGGCCGATCTGCTGGCGCAGGCCGAGCATGACGTCAACGCCCAGTCGATCCTGATTACCGACGATGCGGCACTCGCCGACGACGTCGAACGCGCGGTGGAGGCGCAACTGGCGACCTTGCCACGCGCGGATATCGCGCGGGCTTCGTGGAACCAGTTCGGCGCGGTCATTCTGGTCAGGAATCTCGGCGACTCCGTTGCATTGGCGAATGCGATTGCCGCCGAGCATCTGGAAATCATGACGGCGGACCCGGAAGCGCTCTCGGCGAAGATCCGAAATGCCGGTGCGATCTTTCTCGGGCCGCACACGCCCGAGGCGATCGGTGACTATGTCGGCGGCTCCAACCATGTGCTGCCGACGGCGCGTTCGGCGCGGTTCTCGTCCGGGCTCGGCGTGCTCGACTTCATGAAGCGAACCTCGATCCTGAAATGCGGACCTGACCAATTGCGGGCGCTGGGACCGGCGGCGATGACGCTGGGCAAGGCCGAAGGCCTTGACGCCCATGCGCGCTCAGTCGGGCTGCGCCTCAATCTGTCATGACCAAACCGCCCCCAGAGGACGATTTGCATAACCGCATCGTCGCGGTGACGCTCGATGAGGAATTGATCGGACGTTCCGGTCCCGACATCGAACATGAACGCGCGATCGCGATCTATGATCTGATCGAACAGAATTTGTTCGCGCCGGAGGGCGCCAATAACGGGCCCTTCACGCTGCATATCAGCATCACCGGCAACAGGCTCGTGTTCGATATCCGCCGCGAAGATAGCACGCCCGTCGTGGCGCATCTGTTGTCACTGACGCCATTCCGGCGGATCGTGAAAGACTATTTCATGATCTGCGACAGCTATTACCAGGCGATCCGCACCGCGACCCCGGACAAGATCGAAGCCATCGACATGGGCCGTCGCGGCATTCACGACGAAGGCTCGCGCACGCTGCAGGAGCGGCTGAAGGGCAAGGTGCGGGTCGATTTCGAAACCGCCCGCCGGCTGTTCACGCTGATCTGCGTACTGCACTGGAAAGGTTAAACGCATGATCCCGAAAAGTGGGTACCGGTTTCCGGACCGGATCATGCGTCAAACAAACAGCATGATCCCGAAAGGTGGGCACCGGTTTTCGGATCAGATCATGTGCAAAGCCAAACGAGCCTGATGTCCGGGGCGCCGCCACGCATGCGCACTCCGCAAGCCGTATTGTTCGCATGCGGTTTGAACAGCGTACGTTCGCCGATGGCCGAAAGCCTGCTGCAGCAGATGTTTCCCCACGCGTTTTATGTGAAATCGGCAGGGGCCAGGAAGGGCGAGCTCGATCCGTTCGCGGTCGCGGTCATGGCCGAACTTGGCCAGGATATTTCCGGCCACAAGCCAACCACCTTCGAGGAACTGGACGACTGGGAGGGGCTCAACTTCGACCTGATCATCACGTTGTCGCCTGAGGCGCATCATAAGGCGCTGGAACTGACGCGCACGTTGGCGGCCGACGTGGAATACTGGCCAACACAAGATCCGACCGGAGCCGAAGGCAATCGCGAGCAGAAACTGCAGGCCTATCGCGAGGTCTGCGACAGCCTGTTGCTGCGCATCCGCAGGCGGTTTTCGAAGGTAGGCGCGGCGAGCGGCTAGCCAGCCCCTTCGTGGTCTCCGCGGACGCTGCAGTTCCACCCGTGTCGTTGCGATTTAATGCCGCGGCTATGACAGTTTTCTTTCACAACCGCCGTTGTCCTGCTTTGGTAGGGACCAATAGCCGGTTGTCTCGACTAACCCCTTCCGATAGGTTCCGCGCGAATTCCACCCGAATCCCTCCCGCCGATATATCCGCATGCTAGGCCGCCCCAAATTCGTTCTCGCTTCCGGTTCGCCGCGACGGCTCAGCCTGCTCAATCAGGCCGGCATCGAGCCCGATGCGCTGCGTCCCGCCGATGTCGACGAGACCCCGAAACGGGGCGAGTTGCCGCGGGCCTGCGCTAACCGGCTGGCTCGCGCCAAGGCCGACGCCGCGCTCAAGTCGGTGCAGCTCGATGACGAACTGCGCGGCTCCTTCATTCTGGCCGCCGACACCGTGGTCGCGGTCGGCCGCCGCATCCTGCCGAAGGCGAATCTGGTCGATGAAGCCTCGCAATGTCTGCGGTTGTTGTCCGGCCGCAACCACCGCGTCTACACGGCGGTGTGCCTGGTGACACCGAAGGAGGCGTTTCGCCAGCGCCTGATCGAGACCCGCGTCCGCTTCAAGCGATTGAGCGAGGACGACATCCAGGCGTATATCGGTTCCGGCGAATGGCGCGGCAAAGCTGGCGGCTACGCCGTGCAGGGCATCGCCGGATCGTTCGTGGTCAAGATGGTCGGCTCCTACACCAACATCGTCGGGCTGCCGCTCTACGAATTGATCACGCTGCTCGGCGGCGAGGGGTTCCCGATTCGCTTTGGCTGGCTGAATGCCAGTTAAGCCACCAGAAAACGCCGGCCCCGGGCAGGGAAGCGCCAAAGGAGGCGAAAAACCCTGCCCGATTTGCGGCAAGCCGGCCACCGAGGCCTCGCGGCCGTTCTGCTCGGAACGCTGCCGGGATGTCGATCTGAACCGCTGGCTGTCAAATTCCTATGCCATTCCGGGCCGCAAGGACGAGGACGAAGATGCCGAATAGCAATATTCGAGTGTTTTCAGCCTGTTAGATCTCATTTCGAGCGACGGCCCGTATTCGCCTTATGAGCTATCCCGGGCCCGCTTGGCCTTCCGACTATCACGTGGCTGTGCCACGCGTAGCCGAAGGCGAAGCGTGGTGGACAGGGCTGCCCGGCCTGACTATAAACCGGCGCTCGTCGGGCCTTGGCTCGCGAAGTGCCCAGGTAGCTCAGTTGGTAGAGCATGCGACTGAAAATCGCAGTGTCGGTGGTTCGATCCCGCCCCTGGGCACCATTCTTCTCAAAGAAATGTATTCCCTGAAGGACTTACGCACGGTCTGAGCGCGTGCGCTTTTCTCAGCGACGCTTGATGGAAACGCTGCGACTTACACTCCTGAGCGGGCGCGCAACATACTCCGGGGCGGGCCCCGGTCAGTCCACAATTGTTGCTGGCGCTGTGGCTTTATGCGACCAGCGAAGGCATCGGGAGTGCGCGGGCACTCGCCCGGCTATGCGACAGCCATGACGCCTATCGCTGGCTGTGCGGCGGTGTGAGCGTAAACTATCACGGGCTTGCGGATTTCCGCACTGCGGATCCAGATCTGCTGGATCGGCTGCTGGCCGAGAACGTTGCGACGTTGTCCACGGCTAATGTGATCAATCTCGATGAAGTCGTACAGGACGGGTCCGGGTGCGGGCTTCGGCTGGCGCAGCCTCGTTCCGGCGCAGCAAGACGCTGCACAAGGAATTGAAGAAGGCACAGCGCCGAGTAGCGCAGCTCAGGCAGGAGGTAAACGACGATCCGGACGCCAGCAACCGTCGCATTCGGGCGGCCGGCGAACGGGCGGTACGCGAGCGCGAGGTCCGCGTCAAGGCGGCGCTTGCCAAGCTTGCACAGATCAAAGCCGAGCGGGAGCGCCGCGCCAAGACCAACAAAAAACAGGTTGCCAAACAGAAGGAGCCTCGGGCCTCGACCACCAACCCGCAGCCCGCATCATGAAGATGGCCGACGGCGGCTATCGGCCGGCTTACAATTGTCAGCTTGGCACCGTGGCGGAGGGCCAGATTGTGGTCGCCGTCGAAGCGACGGCCATCGGCTCGGATCGCGGTCTAATGCCCTCGATGCTCATGCAGATCGACCGGCACCATGGCCGCAGGCCCAGACGTTACCTCGTCGATGGCGGCTTCAACAAGAATGACGATACGGAATGGGCTGCCAGCATCGGCGTGAACGTGTATGGCCCGCCGATCCGCAGCAAGCACAACACCGATCCCTATGCGCCGCGTCGCGACGATGGTCCCGGCGTGGCCGCCTGGCGCAGGCGCATGAAGAGCCCGCACGGCAAGGCCGTCTACAAGCGACGCAGCATGGGCGAATGTATCAACGCCCAATTCCGGCAATGGAACCCTCGGCCAGTTCGTTGTGCGCGGTCGCCTCAAGGTCCAGGCCGTGCTGAGCATGTTCGCTCTCGCCAACAACATCCTCCAAGGCCATCTCGCTCTAGAGTTAAGGCAACTTCGGAGACAGGGGAGTGGGATCGGTTCCGTCGAGCGCCGCGAAATCAACCGTCACGCTGCAGCCTGATTCGTCGTGCTGTAGAGACTGAACATGGCCGAGCCGATGGGCCCAGGGCCGTCGCGTACATCCATTGGTAGGGGCGTTGCTGGAGCGATGGGCCGACGTATCGGACAGCCAGTTTTTGATGACCGGGTAAGAGACGCCCGGGCCTGGCGCATGACAAAATTAGCTGTATTTGCGGCAATGGTCTTTGCCTCCCCGCTCAGCCTGGTCTCGGCGGAAGATGCCAAGGTTTCGGTCGACATGATCGGAATTGGACGCATGAGTTGCGCTCACTGGCGGTCCAAGCAAGATCATCGTTTGGAGGGAACCATCTGGATCTACGGTTTCTGGACCGGACTCAATTACGTTGCGGCAGCAAGTGGTCAAACACAGCCGAACATCGATGTGGCGGCGATAGTGACCGAGGTCGAAAAAACCTGCGCCGAGCAAACGTCTCAGACATTAGCCAACGCCGTTTGGACCGCTTATGTCGAGTCCAAGAGGTAACAGTGCCGAGGCCCTGGATGCGAGCGGCAGCTTCGTCGGTGCTTGAGAACGCGTGCGCCAGGCGTCCGGAGTTCATATGGATCACGCAGCCCATCTGCTGCTGGTTGCACGCGGTCGGATAGCTGTCGCGTTGGATTTAGCATCCGAAATCGAGGCCACAGCCGGTAATCCGACTCAGGACGCAGCCAGAGTTCTGCGCAGCCGCGCGATCGCGCCGGGCAGGCCGCGCACCTTCATGATCCGGCCGCTAGTGTCGTAGTCCTCGGAGAGCACGCGCGCATTCTCATACACGTCATTGAGCAGTCCCTGCTTCCCGTACGGCAGCACCAGTTGGTCTTCGACCATCGCTGTTTCGAAGAACGCGACGATCGACTCACGCAGCGCGGCCACGTCTTCAGGTGAATTGGCGGAGAGAAGGATTGCGTTGGGGTGCTTGGCGCGGAGGGCGGCGCGATCCGCCTCGCTGACGCGATCGATCTTGTTGAGCAGCAGGCGCGACGGAACTGCATCCGCGCCGATCTCGCGCAGCACGCTGCGGCTCACCTCGAGCTGCGATTCGTAGGTCGGATCGGACGCGTCGACGACGTACAACAGCAGCGACGCGTCGAGCGCTTCGGCGAGCGTGGATCGGAACGACGCGACGAGATCGTGCGGCAATTTCTTGATGAATCCGACCGTGTCGGAGACGAGCACGCGTGGCTTAGTTTCGGGCTGCAGCGTTCGTATCGTCGTGTCCAGCGTCGCGAACAATTTGTCGGCGACCAACACTTCGCTGCCCGTCAGCGCCCGCATCAGTGAGGACTTCCCCGCATTGGTGTAGCCGACCAGTGCGACCCGGAGCTGATCGCTGCGCGTGGATCGACGCTGGTCGCTGTCGCGCTGGATATCCTTGAGCTGTTCTTTTAGTTCCGCCAGTCGATCGCGGATCTTGCGGCGGTCGAGCTCGAGATCGGATTCGCCCGCGCCATAGCCCTGCTGTCGTCCGCCGCCAGCGCAATTCCCGCATACGCGGCGAGACGTACTTCAACCGCGCGATCTCAACCTGCAACTTGGCCTCGCGGCTATGCGCGTGACGATGGAAAATCTCGACGATCACGCCGGTCCGATCAAGCACTTGCGCTCCGGTCGCCCGCTCGAGATTGCGTGCCTGGTTCGGCGAGATCTCTTGATCGACGATCACGAATTCCGGCTTGCGCGCCGCTGCCCGGGCATGCTCGATCTGCGGGGCATTCGACTTCTCGTCCGACCTTCAAAGCGCTCGCGGGCTTTCGACTTGCGGGGCGTGGCCATCGATCCGACGATGCCCGTGCCGCCGGTCATCGCCGCAAGTTGCCTCGAGGCGCCCCTTGCCGAGCACCGTCGTGCCATCGATCTCGTCGCGCTTCTGCGATACCGTGCCGACGACCCCGTAACCCAGCGTCTTCACCAGACGCCCCAACTCTTCGAGGCTTGCGGCATGTGCGACGTCATCGACACCGGCTATCTGGACGCCGACGAGGATTGCTCGCGGGACGGGCGGTTTCGTATTCATGATACATTGCTCGCGCGCCCCGGGCAGGCCGTCACGCGGCCTTACGGACAGGGGTCATTTCATGCCGGCGCGCCAAAACGGCGCAGCCGCATTCATGCACTGTTCCGCCCTCAACGACAAATCCGCGCTTTTCCAGCGCTAGTCGAAGGGTTTCGTTGGCCACGGCTTTTTGAGGGTCAACCCAGACGACCAGCGTACCGGCCGGACTCAGGAAATCTACCAGCCAATCAAGCGCGACCTCCAAAGTCTTGAACGTGCGCCGCCGCCAATCAACCAACGCGACATCGTATTGGCCAGCCGGGCGGCCGCAGTTTGCCGTGGCTGCGGCACGGGCATAGCCGCGGCGATGCAACTCCAACATCAGCTCGACGGCCTTGGAGCCGGCTACGACGATTTGGTGCTGCTTGGAGCAACTGGCAAGCGCAATCATCGGTTCGATGATGCGGTCGCCTGCGGAAGTGACAAGAGAATGAGCCATGACGCCACCCTGTTGATTTAGCTAGTTCGAATTGCGCGGGATAAGGCGGATGGCCGTCGAACGGGACATCGCGCGCGAGCCGTGGCTGTTTTATCGAACGAATGCGATCGCCGAAGCCCGCTGCTGCTGCGAAGCAGACATGGCTGACAGCATTCGCAAGATACGAATGACGCCATAAAGAATTGAGATGGACGAAGCGGCCGCGTTATAGTGATCGCGCTAGTGATCGTCGTTGGATTATGCTGCCCCGCCCTGCGATGATCCCATCGGCTCGGGTTGAGCGGTGGAGGGTCTGGACGGTTGCTTAATTGCTTATTTGTAATCCGCCCGGTTCGAACGGCGGTTTCGGTTGCGCCGACCGACCTTCATCGAAAAGGAGGTTGTCATGAAGACCGTTGCCATCAAACCCATCGCCGTGTTCGCCATGCTCGTCCTCAGCTCAGCAGCCAACGCCGCGACTTATGACTACACCGAGAACTACCACTATATTCGCAAGCCCCTGATCGCCAGCGGGCAGAGAGCCGCTCAGCTTCAGGAGGATACTGTAACCTGCACAGCAGATCAAACTGAGCGCTCGGGCTCATGTCGATGCCGTAAGCCTGGGCGATGAACAAGGACGCCATCGACAGATAGATCGCCGTCTCGTCGGCGTTGAAGGAATAGCCGACCGGTAGCACCAGGCCGACACTCGATCGCGAACATCCGAGGCGGGTGAGCTTTTCGATCAGGCGCGGGAGGGCACTTTCCGACGAGCAGGTTACAAAAACCACGAGCACTTCGTCGGCGATGTAGGGGATAAAACGAAGCAGGCTAAATCCATAGAAGCGCGCAATCGTGCCGAGAACTCCGAACACAAACAATGCGCACGTCATATAGATCGCGATCAACATATGACCGAGTACCAGAATAGATCCAATGCCGTAACGTCCCACCGTAAACGCCATGGCTCCAAAACTCCGACGGGCGCCAGGCGCATAATCATTCCGACGATTTTGAAGAGAATGTCGTTGGCGGAGTGCGCGATCTCGATAAACGGCCTGGCTTTGACACCTATCGTACCGCCGCGCATCCGAACAAGACGGCATCGACCGGATCGAGGAACTCTGCAAAGAGCGCGGTATATCGACGCTGCGATACAAAAAGCCCACTAATACCCGCGTCGCACCGCGTGAGATGATCAACGAAATCGCTAAAAACTGCGACGCTATAATAATCGCCCTGTCGGACTGCGGTTCTTGCACGTCGTGCTCAACGCACGACCTCAACGATCTCGACAAGAAGGGACTGGCGGGAGTGAGCGTGTTGACGACAGAGTTCGAGCAGGCTTTTGAGTCCCAAAAGGGCGCCATCGGACTCGATGCGGCCGCGGTTTACGTTCCGCACCCGTTGCAAAACAAGACCACCGAAGAACTTCACGTTTGGGCGGACGAAGCAATTGACCGTATTCTGGCCGCGATCTGCGAAAGGCCGGAACCCCCGGTGGTCCTGCAGCCCGCGCACGCGGATCGGCAAATCTCCGCAGCAGCATCCTGAGTTTCGCGGCGAGCGATGCGCGCTCGATTGGCGGAAGGGCGAAACGGCCGCCGCCTGATCCTGTCGTCGATTTGTCATCCGTACTGAGACGGTCTGGGCGACGTTGACACCGAATCATGCCACTCCTAATGTGATGTTGGAACTTGTTATCAACGCCTAGGCAGGAGTTCTGCGCTGCGATGAGCAAGGAAACTCAACGCTCATCCGATCGATTCGACTGGGACGCCGCGGCGGCGGACGCCCTGGAGCAGGCGCGCCTGATGGCCCCCGGTCCGGCGCGTAACGAAGCCCTCAAATTGGCTAGCTCGCTTCGGTGTACTGCCGACGAGCGGGGGTTGGTTTTTGCCAAGCGCGGCAGGCCACGCAAGTAGGCTGGCGCAAGCAACTGATCCCGGAAATGCTTGAGTACATGCCGCGCATTTGCCGGGTGCGTGGGCACGGTGGGTGTCGCGGACCGCGCGTAGCGCTGAGGGGCCTCGCCAGCTTTCAGGTTACATCCGAGCGATTTGCGAGCGATTTGAAACGGTCGATGCAGAGCTTTGACCGGCTCTCCGAACCGGTGCCGGTCCGGAGTTCGAGTTCTTTGCGTCCGGTACCTTGTACGGCAATGGTTGGAACCCCGCCTGCGCCACGAGGCAAGGTTGTACCATCCACGAACTCGCTTGTGTGCGGTGCAGCATCTAATCACCCCCTGCGGCTCGATTGAATACGGCTTTCCCTTCTTTCGACACAACAGAAGGCCGTGGCAACCGCGCCAAAAAGCGATCTTGCCGCGTCATCGTGTCTCGCTTTCTAAAATCTACTTTAGTCGCTTCGGCGAAACGCAGCGGCTAGTCATACCCGCGTCGACAAGCGAAATGGCATTATGATAGGCTTTTGCGTGATGATCTCCCTGGGTGGCTTGAGCGGTTGGTGGAATACGCTCTGCCAAAATCGCGAGGCATCGGTTAGCAGAATTTCTGATGCAGATCGCGCAAGTGGGGGTCACGGTGCCAACGGCTGAGGCTTCTTAATAATGTGGTTCGCTGACTTCGCGCTGCGGCGACCGTATACGATCGTCGCGTCCCTGATCCTCGTCTGCCTGATGGGCCTGGGGGCGGGATTGCGTATGCCGATCGATATTTTCCCCGAAATCGACATCCCCGTGGTCAGCGTGGTCTGGACCTATCAGGGCATGAGCGCGCCGGACATCCGGGACCGCATTCTGACGTTGCACCAGCGTCAATTGGCCTCGCTGGTGGACGACATCAGCCGGATCGAGGCCACCGCCTATGCCGGCGTCGGCGTCGAGAAGGTATACCTCCACGAAGGCGCCAACGTGACGCGCGCGATTTCGCAATTGGCGAGCAGCGCGCTCGTCGTTCTGAAATATATGCCGCCGAACATCACGCCGCCGCTGGTGTTGCGTTACGGCGCGACCGACGTGCCGATCATCCAGCTCAGTCTTTCGAGCAACTCGCTCCCGGACTCCAAGCTGAACGATCTTGGCCAGAACATCATCCGCCCCGACCTTGCGGTCGTTCACGGCGCGGAGGTGCCCTATCCCTATGGCGGCAAGCCCCGCGTCATCATGGTCGATCTCGATCAGCAGGCGCTTGCCTCGCGTGGCCTGACCCCCTCGGACGTCGCCACTGCGATCCAGCAGCAGAACGTCATCCTTCCGTCCGGCGACGTCAAAATGGGGACCAAGGATTACTCGCTGGCGATGAACAACAGCCCGAATGCGATCGATGCCATCAACCATTTTCCGGTCAAGGAAGTGGCCGGCCAGGTCGTGTTCGTGAGCGACGTCGCCCATGTTCACGACGGCTTTCAAATCCAGACCAATTCGGTGAGCGTCGACGGCCAGCCGGGCGCCCTGATGACGGTGCGCAAGACCGGCGGCGTTTCAACCCTGGCGGTGATCGACGGCGTACGGGAGGCGCTGCCGGATATCAGGCGGCTGATGCCGCCGGGCGTCAATATCAAGGCGATCTTCGATCAGTCCGTTTTCGTCAAGGCCTCGCTCAACAGCGTGCTGATGGGCGGAATGATCGCGGCCGGACTGACGGCGATGATGATTTTGCTGTTTCTCGGCAATTGGCGCTTGACGCTGATCATCCTGGCGACAATTCCGATCTCGATCATCGCCGCCATTCTCATCATGTTCGTCGACGGCCAGACGTTGAACACGATGACGCTCGGCGGCTTTGCGCTGGCTGTCGGCATCCTCGTCGACAACAGTACGGTCGTCATCGAGAATATCGAGCGTCACGTGAAAGAAGGTGAATCGCTGCGGGAGGCCATCGTGTCAGGCTGCGGTGAAGTTGCGATTCCGACCGCGCTTTCGACGCTTTGCATTTGCATCGTGTTCGTGCCCGTGTTCCTGCTGGAGGGAACGGCCAAATATCTGTTCTCTCCGTTGTCGTTGTCGGTCTGCGTTTCGCTGATTGCCAGCCTTGCGCTGTCGTTCACGCTGGTCCCTGTGCTGTTCGCCTATCTCATGCGCTCTTCGCTCGAGGGTCCTGCGGCGCACGCCGCGCACGATGCGGCGCCACGCTCGCGGTTCAATGTCTTCAGCCTGATCCACCACAAATTCGAGGATGGGTTTAACAGCCTGCGCGCCGGCTATCGCAACGTCGTGGCGTTTTGCGTGGGGCGGGCGGCCGTTACCAGTATTTTCTTCGTGCTGTTGATAGCGTTCTCCCTCATGCTGTTCCCCCGGCTTGGGCGAGACTTTTTCCCTCAAGTGGACGCCGGCCAGATGCGCCTCCACGTTCGTGCGCCGCCGGCCAGTCGGCTTGAGGAGACCCAGCGCTATTTCGCCGAAGTCGAGACCGCGATACGCCAGATCGTCGGTCAGGATCAGATCGAGGTCATCCTCGACAACATCGGCTTGCCCTATAGCGGCATCAACATCGCCTTGAGCGACTCGGCCACCGTCGGTCCGATGGACGGCGAAATTCTGATCTCGCTCAAGGAAAAGCACACGCCGACGCCGGCCCATGTCGCCGATCTGCGCCGCGATCTGCCCAAACGTTTTCCGGATCTGCAGTTCTTCTTCCAGCCCGCCGATATCGTCAATCAGGTGCTGAATTTCGGTCAGCCGGCGCCGATCGACATCAGGATTTCCGGGCCAAAGAGCGACCAGACCTATGCGCTCGCGCAGAAGATCGCGCACGAGCTCAATTCCATTCCCGGCGTCGTGGATTCGCACGTGTTCCAGGTTCCCGACGCTCCCGCGTTGAGCATCGACGTCGATCGCACATTGGCCCAGCAGGTCGGCGTGAGTGAGGACCAGATCGCCAAGAACGTTCTGGTAACGGCCAATTCGAGCGCCCAGACCGTTCCCAATTTCTGGATCGATCCAAGAAACAGCGTGAGCTATCCGCTGGTGGTCCAGATGCCGACCTATCGGGTGACCTCGACGCAGGATCTGGCCACGGTGCCGATCAGCGCGGCCGGCAGCAAGTCGACCCAGATGCTAATGAATGTCGCCCGGTTCGGGCGCAAGAACGTTCCGCTGGTGGCCTCCCAGCTCAACATCCGGCCGGTTTTCGACGTCAACGCCGACGTTCAGGGCCGCGACCTCGCCTCCGCGGCGGTCGAAATCGACAAGGTGCTGGATCGGGAACGTGTTGACGCCAACAAGACCTCTCCGGTGTCGATCACGCTCAGCGGACAGGTCGAAACCATGCGCGAAAGCTTCAACGGGCTGTTCTCCGGCATGGCCATGGCGGTGGTGCTGGTCTATCTTGCCCTCGTCATCAACTTTCAGAGCTGGGTTGATCCATTGATCGTCCTGGCGGCGGTGCCTTTCACGCTGGGCGGAGTGATGTGGATGCTGTTTCTCACACAGACCCATCTGAGCATCCCGGCGTTGATGGGTTCCCTGATGTGCATCGGCCTGACGTCGGCCAACAGTATTCTGGTCGTGACATTCGCCAACCAGCGAATGGAGGCCGGTGACGACAAGACTACCGCGGCGATCGCCGCGGGCTATACCAGGTTGCGGCCGGTGATGATGACGGCGGGCGCCATGATTCTCGGCATGATCCCGATGGCTTTGGGCGTCGGCGAAGGCGGTGAGCAGAATGCACCTTTGGCGCGCGCAGTCATCGGCGGGCTTATGTTCGCTACGGCGGCGACCATGATTTTCGTGCCGGTGGTTTATCGCTTGCTGCGCCGGGATAGCGCGTTGTGGGTCAGACAGGAATCGAAATGACCGAACACCTCGAGCCAAACAAAGCCGAATCCGGCGACTTCGCGAAGCTGAAGAGCGTTCCGCCCGGAACCGGAGGGAAAATCGTTCGGGTGACCGCCGTGATCGTGCTGGCGCTGGGTGTCGGCTTTTTCTTTGTCCATCGCTCGAAAAACGAAGCGGAAGCACGGCTCGTGGACGCGACCAGCAAGGAAGCGTCGGAAGCACCTGCCGTCAGTGTCATCACCGTGACGCGCGCGCCCGGCACGCAGTCCCTGAAGCTGCCCGGAGAGACCGCAGCCTGGAATGAAACCGCGATCTATGCCCGGGTGAACGGCTATGTCGCCAAATGGTTTGCCGATATCGGGGACAACGTCTCCGCCGGCCAGACGCTTGCGCTGATTGAGACGCCGGAACTGGACGCCGAGCTTCTCGCCGCAAAGGCCAAGCTGAACGCCAGTGTCGCACAGGTCGCCGTCAAGAAGGCCCAGGCCGATTTTGCCGCGACCACCGATGAGCGTTGGCGCGAATCCCCCAAAGGCGTGGTGTCCGATCAGGAGCGCGAGTCCAAGAAGGCAGGCAACGCCGAAGCGGTCGCCGAGCTGAATGCAGCGAAGGCGCAAGTCATGCTGCAACAGGCCGACGTCGATCGTTTGACGGCGCTGACACAGTTCAAGGAGGTCAAGGCGCCGTTTGAAGGCACCATCGTTCAGCGTCAGATCGATATCGGAAATCTGGTGACGGCGGGCAGCACCGCCAATACGACATCGCTCTATCGTCTTTCCGAAAACAGTCCGATGCGCATCTATGTTTTCGCGCCGCAGAGTGCCGCGCCGCAACTGATGAAACGGGGCACCAGCGCCGTGATCACCAGCACGGACCAGCCCAATCTGCGGCTTGAAGGTAAAGTCGCCCGAACCGCGAAAGCGATCAATCCGGCATCACGGACGATCCGCATCGAAATCGATGTCCCGAATACCGACCGCTCGCTGGTTCCCGGCATGTATGTGCAGGCGGATTTCGAGCTGACGGGGGGCGCCGCGATCCAGGTTCCGGCAGCCGCACTGTTGTACCGGTCCACTGGGCCGCAAGTCGCCGTCATCGACCCGAATGACACCGTATCCTTTAAAGATGTCACAATCGCCAGCGATGATGGCAACCTCGTTTCGATCGGCTCCGGCCTCGCCATTGGCGACAAGGTTGCGCTCAATCTCTCCAGCCAGATCGCCGCCGGCCAAAAGGTCAAACCGAACTCGGACGAAGCCAAAAGCGCGTCGGCCCAAAAGCCTGTGCAATAGCAAGAATACCGGTGTGCCTTCGGCCACTTCGATGTTTAGTAGGTTACTCTCGCAGGACTAGGATTTGGGGCGTGAAGGATTCGATTCGTCTGAGCTCGCTGGCGGTTGCCTTCGCTTTGAGCGGTTGTGCCGTCGGCCCGGAATATCTCACGCCGGATGCCGTCCTTCCCGCTGGTTTTCTGGCGCAGCCGGCGAGCAAGGAACCGGCGAGAGGCGGCGCGAGTCCCGATTTGTGGCAATGGTGGCGGACGTTGCGCGACCCGCAGTTGAACGACCTGATCGCCCGGGCGCTGGAGAACAATCTCGATCTCAAGATTGCGCTGGATCGTTTGCAGCAAGCGCGATTGCAACTCGTCGTGATCGGCAGCCAGGCGCTTCCTGAAGTCAATGGCTCCGCGGGGGGCGGCGTAGGTACTGGGACGGACGAGACCAAGGGCAGGGCCGCGCAGCCGCTGAGGGCCGCGGACAACGGCCAGGATCTCAGAAGTATCAACCAGATCGGCGGTCTCGACGCCGAATGGGAGATCGACATTTTCGGCAAGATCGCGCGCCGTGTGGAGGCCCAAGTCTATACGGCGGAGGCGCTCAAGGAGGCGCATGACTGGGTTTATGTTGTGATTGCCGCCGACGTCGCCCGCTTGTACTTCGATCTGCGTGCCCGGCAGGAGCGCCTTGCGATTCTCAATCGCGACATCGAGTCCGCGCGGAAGGTTCTCGATCTGGCCCAGACTCGCCTCGATCGCGGCCTGACCAACGAACTGGATGTGACGCTCGCAAAGCGCCAGGTTGCGACGCTGGAGGCGGATGTCGAGCCGCTCAAGGCGCTGATTGCCTCCAACGGCTATGCGATCGCCGTTCTGGTGGGAGAATATCCGGAAGCACTCGCCCGCGACCTGCGGAGGCCTGGCGCGATACCGCGGCTGCCGGCCCGCGCGCCGGTCGGGCTTCCCATCGACCTGCTGCGCCGGCGTCCCGACATCCGCGAAGCCGAGCGGTACCTGGCCGCGGCGGTCGCCAATGTCGGAGCCCGGACCGCAGACCTGTTTCCGAGCCTGATGCTCACCGCCGGGGGCGGCGCGCAGGGTGGAGCAGGATCGGGATCCGGCATTCCGATCACCTGGATCGGCTCGGTGGGGCCGGCAATCGATGCCCCGATCCTCGACTTTGGCGCACTCGATGCCCGGATCGAGATTGCAGACTACAGGGCGCACGAACTGGCGACGGTCTATAAGCAGACAATTCTCGTCGCTGTGCAGCAGGTCGACGAAGCCAACACCAACTATCGCAGCTACCGGCAAAGCCTGAAGAGCCTCGATACTGCGGTCGATGCGGCGCGCCAGGCAACGAAGATCGCAAGCGAGCGTTACGACCGGGGTCTCACCGACTTCCTGAACGTCCTGGACGCGGAGCGGCAGCAATTCGCTTTGGAAGCGCAGCGCGCGGACGTTGTCCGGCTTGCGGGCGACAGCTTCGTTGGGCTCTATAAGGCGCTCGGCGGCGGCTGGCCGCCGAACGAGGTCATTCCGGCGATCCGGCATCCGGATCCTGCCGCGATTGCCGCGGTCAAGCACCTGATCCAGGATCCGCCGCATCCACAGCCCCCTCCGCCACCACCGGGGCTCACGCCCTGACGTGATGAAAGAAGCAAGTCGTTGACGAAGACGATCTCGATCCCTCTCCCGACCATCCTTCTCGTCGAAGACGAGAAGGAACTGGCGAGCGAGATCAAAATCGAACTCGAGCGGCTAGGTCATCTTGTGCGTACGGCTTCGATCGCAGAGGCGGCGGATGCCGCGCGCGTGGGCGATGCCGCGCTGCTGATCATGGACCGGATGGTGTTCGGCGAAGACAGCCTGAAGACCCTGGAAGTGCTGCGCAAGGAAGGCGTCAAGGTTCCCGTCCTGATGATTTCGGCGTTATCCTCGATCGACGAGAGGGTTCGCGGCCTCAAGGCGGGAGGGGATGACTATCTCAGCAAACCCTTTGCGATGACGGAACTGACCGCGCGGGTCGAATCGCTGCTGCGCCGCCTCGACGATGTGCGCACCACCAAACTGCATGCCGGCGACCTTGAAATGGACCTGATCGAACAAACGGTGCATCGTGGCGGCATCAGGATCGATCTGTTGCCGCGAGAATTCAAGCTTCTAGAATACTTCCTGCGTCATCGTGGCCAGGTGATCACGCGCGCGATGCTGCTTCAGGACGTGTGGCACTATCACTTCTCGCTCGAGACCAATGTCGTCGACGTGCATATCAGCAACCTGCGCAAGAAGATCGACGTCCGGGGCGGCGCTTCGCTGATCGTGAATATCCGGGGAGCCGGTTTCATGCTGAACGACAATGCTTGAATTCTTCCGATCCTCGGCGGTGCGTGTCGCCATCGCGTTCGTGTTCGCGACCACCGTGGCGACCACGGGGATATTTGCTCTGGTCTATTTCCAGATCAAGGCCACCGACCAGAGGAGCAATCGTCTCATTCTCGAGGACGAAGCCGCCAAGAGCGTCAATCACTCGGTCGATGAATTGAAATACGCGTTCGAAGTGCGGCTGACGCACGGCCTGAGGCGCCTGGATTACGCGGCGCTGTTCAGCGCGGACCGCAAGGCCATGTTCGGCAATATCGACGAACTGCCGAAGATTCCGGTGGACGGAAAGTCTCACTTCGTCGCGGCATCGCCGGTGCCCGGCGGCGACAATCGCAGGGAGCCGGCGATCTTCGTGGCGCGGACGCGGCCCGACGGCACGGTTCTCCTGCTCGGCCGAAGCCTGCTCGAAACCCTCGCCTTTCGCCGGATCGTGCTGGGCGCTCTGGCCACCGGGCTCGCACCGATGCTGCTGCTGGCGCTGGCGATCGGCGCGTTCTTCGCCCGACGCGCGTCGCGGCGTCTCACCGCCATTCACGACACCATCGCCAGAATCATGAAGGGGGACATGCATCTGCGCCTGCCGGTGCGCTCGCAGCATGATGCGATCGACAAGATTTCGCGCGACGTCAACCTGATGCTTGACGAAATCATGCGCCTCCTGGTGCAGATCAAGGGCGTCAGCGACAATATCGCGCATGATCTGCGCAGTCCTCTCGCCGTCGTGCATGCGCAGCTCGAACGCGGCCTGGAAAATTCCGATAATGAGGAGTTGCGCGGCGTGGCGAGACAGGCACTCGCCCATATCGACAAAGCGATGCTGACGGTCGCAGCACTGCTGCGCCTCGCCGATGTCGAATACGGTCCGAAATCGAGCAAATTCCAGACCATCGATTTGTCGGCGATCTGCGCTGATCTGTTCGAATTCTACGAGCCGCTGGCGACCTCGAAGTCGATCAACATGGCGCTGGAAATCCAGTCGCCGGTGCAGATTCTCGGCGATGGCGATTTGATGCGCGAGGCGGTGTCGAACCTGATCGGCAACGCGATCAAGTTCACCCCCGAGGGCGGCTCAGTGCGGGTGTCGGTGACCCAGGAAGACGGCAATCCCGTCGTTCGCGTGCGCGACAACGGAATTGGCGTCGAGCCGGCGGAGCGGGACAAGATATTCCAGCGGTTTTACCGGACCGCGAGCGGCCATCGCGTTCCCGGCAGCGGTATTGGGCTGAGCATCGCTGCGGCGATCGCCAACCTTCACGACTTCGACCTGCGTTTTGACGACAATCATCCCGGCGCGGTGTTCGAAATGGCCGGGCGCCGGAAATAGACCGACGGAAAAAACCGGAAACAAATTCCCCGCCTGCGCCAGGCCGGAACGGTGGCGCCGGTAAGGTTTTCTTTACCAAGAGTGAGACATGGTCGAGGCCGCCTTCCCTAAAAAAGAGCGGAAAATCATGCTTGCGACCGCGGCTGCCACTGATGTTCCGGACGCCGACGTGGTGGATCCGCTCGCCGTGCGCCAGTTGCGCATCGGCCTCGACTATTATGGTGCCGGCAGAACCGAAGCTGCGATTGCCGCGTTTCAGCAGGGCCTTGCCGCGGCTGGGAATGAACCGGAGGGCAGCGTATCCGTCGAGACAATTTCGGAACTGCATGCGAAACTCGGCAATGCCTGCATGGTCCTGGGCGATCTCGAAGCGGCGGCTGCAAATTATAGAGCGGCGCTACGGTTGGCGCCCCATCTGACGGACTGCTGGTGCAATTTCGGCAATGTGTACCTCAAGATCGGCAAACCCCGGGACGCGATCAGGCTCTATCTTCAGGCCCTAAAGCTGAATGCAGGCCATTGGCCGGCGCGCACCAATCTGGTTCAAGCCCTGATGACCACCCAGCAATACATCGTGGCCAGGGCGTTGCTGATGGAATTGCTCGGCGAGCGTCCGCAGGATAGCCAGCTCCGTCACCAGCTTGGCAAGGTCTGCTTTGAGCTGAACGAGCTGGAAGCCGCGATCAAACATTTTCAGGAGGCTGTCGCGCTCAATCCGCGCGATGCCGAGAGCATCAACTGGATAGGCGGCATCCGGCAGCGCATGGGCGATGTCGAGGGCGCGCAAGCCGCCTATGCCGAAGCGGCGCAAATCCAGCCGCTGATAAAACGCCCGGCGGCAAAATTCCCGGCGGATTTCCGGGTGCTGGCGCTGTATGCGCCTTTCGGCGGCAACACGCCGACCGAATATCTCTTCAAGGACGCCGTCCACGACACCGATACGCTCGCGTTGTTCGCGGGCCGCGAATATGACGGCGAACTGTTCAGACAGAACGTGCAGGTGGTCGTCAATTTGATTTCCGATGCGGATCAGGCCGAAACCTTGCTGCCATTGGCCGCCGATCTGGCCGACCGGCTCGAGTTGCCAATCGTCAACCATCCGCGCAAAATCCAGAGCACGACGCGGGACGCTGTCGCGGCGCTGTTGCAGGGGATACCGGGCTGCAGCATCCCGAAAGCCCTGCGGCTCAAAGCTGGCGCCGATTGTTCCATGGCGGCGCTACAGGCGGTACTTCCGTTTTCGTCGAGCATTCTGGCACGACCAGTCGGAACCCATGGCGGCGATGATTTTGAAAAGATCGAAGAAGTGGCCGCGCTATCGGCCTTTCTGGCGGAGCGCCCCGATCATGATCACTATTTGATCGAGTATATGGACTATCGCTCCAGCGACGATTGCTTCCGCAAGTACCGCTTCATTTTCGTGAACGGTCAGATTCTGCCGTATCATCTCGCGATATCGAACGACTGGAAGGTGCATCACGTCAATACCGACATGGCCAATCAGCGCTGGATGCAGCAGGAAGAAGAGGCATTTTTGAACAATCCGGAGACGGTGTTCGGCCCTGCGAATTACGCGGCGCTGCAAGCCATCCAGCAACGCATCGGGCTTGAATATTTCGGTATCGATTGCGGACTGGATGGTTTCGGAAATATCGTCGTGTTCGAGGTCAATGCCTCGATGCTGGTCCACGCGAAGAACGAGGACTTTCCCTACAAGACACCGGCCGTCCAGCGCATCAAGGTGGCCTTCGATGCGATGCTGCGAAAACTCGCGAATGGGAACGGCTGAGATTTTCCACTTCAATCGCTTCATCCTTCGAGACACGCGCAAGTGCGCGCTCCTCAGAGCTTGTGAAGGTATAGTTTTTTCGGGTTTTGAGGGAATCGATAGAAGATAATTTTCGCGGCGCTTGAGCGGGAGGCGGCCGGCTTCTGTCATGCGGCAAGGTGGATGAGACGATGGCCTTGGAGGATGTTGTTGGCGAGAGCGAACATGCTCAGCACGGCCTGGACCTTGAGGCGACCGCGCACAACGAACTGGCCGAGGGTTCCATTGCCGGAATCGGGCGTTGATACATTCGCCCATGCTGCGTCGCTTGTAGACGGCCTTGCCGTGCGGGCTCTTCATGCGCCTGCGCCAGGCGGCCACGCCGGGACCATCGTCGCGACGCGGCGCATAGGGATCGGTGTTGTGCTTGCTGCGGATCGGCGGGCCATACACGTTCACGCCGATGCTGGCAGCCCATTCCGTATCGTCATTCTTGTTGAAGCCGCCATCGACGAGGTAACGTCTGGGCCTGCGGCCATGGTGCCGGTCGATCTGCATGAGCATCGAGGGCATTAGACCGCGATCCGAGCCGATGGCCGTCGCTTCGACGGCGACCACAATCTGGCCCTCCGCCACGGTGCCAAGCTGACAATTGTAAGCCGGCCGATAGCCGCCGTCGGCCATCTTCATGATGCGGGCCTGCGGGTCGGTGGTCGAGGCCCGAGGCTCCTTCTGTTTGGCAACCTGTTTTTTGTTGGTCTTGGCGCGGCGCTCCCGCTCGGCTTTGATCTGTGCAAGCTTGGCAAGCGCCGCCTTGACGCGGACCTCGCGCTCGCGTACCGCCCGTTCGCCGGCCGCCCGAATGCGACGGTTGCTGGCGTCCGGATCGTCGTTTACCTCCTGCCTGAGCTGCGCTACTCGGCGCTGTGCCTTCTTCAATTCCTTGTGCAGCGTCTTGCTGCGCCGGAACGAGGCTGCGCCAGCCGAAGCCCGCACCCGGACCCGTCCTGTACGACTTCATCGAGATTGATCACATTAGCCGTGGACAACGTCGCAACGTTCTCGGCCAGCAGCCGATCCAGCAGATCTGGATCCGCAGTGCGGAAATCCGCAAGCCCGTGATAGTTTACGCTCACACCGCCGCACAGCCAGCGATAGGCGTCATGGCTGTCGCATAGCCGGGCGAGTGCCCGCGCACTCCCGATGCCTTCGCTGGTCGCATAAAGCCACAGCGCCAGCAACAATTGTGGACTGACCGGGGCCCGCCCCGGAGTATGTTCGCGCGCCCGCACGGATTGCTCCAAAGCCCGAAGGTCGAGACTCTGGACGTAATCCCAGATTACCCGTGCAGGATGTTCCGCTCCAATCAGTCGGTCGAGGTCCACCGCGCGCAGCTCGATCTGGTCGCGCACCGGTGTGCGCAGCCGCGGGCCACCCGGCTCGAACGTCTGCGCCGCCGTCTGCACCGCAAGATCGTCAAACAGCTCGTCCTTGGACATCGCAGCAACTCCAAATCGCTGCTACAAACGAATCACGACCATCCCAATAGTGCAACCCGATCCATAAATTCACGGGCTCTCAGGATGAGGTCTCGGACCCTCGTGGTGAGGAACGCGGCTTCGCGCGTCTCGAACCACGAGGCCACGAGAACAGTGGCAACGATTTGAGCGAACCGAAAAGGTTTAGTGATCCCGGCCGCGCTTCACCGCTACTTCAGTTCCTGCGCTTCCAGCATCACCTTCAAGGTGTTTTCGCTGAGCCGCCCCTTGGGGTGCTGCGGTTTTTGTTCGGATCCCTCGATGGCGGGGAAGTTTTGCAGCGGCGGCTTGTTGCCAGCCGGCGCCGCTTGACCAAATCCCGTCGCCTCGTAGGTTTCCCCGGTTTCATCCATCCCGTCGGCGGTGCCGAGCTGGATACGGCGCTTTCGCGTTTCGATCTTCTTCGGCTTCGGCGGCGGCGTATAAGCGATCGGTGGCAGTATGTGATGATGTGACATGATTCACTCCCATGGCCTCAACGCAGGCAGCACACAAAGCAAACCCCCGCGTGTAAATTGCAAACCGCGGGCCAGGAAATTTCCGTTATAAATCAATCAGCATCCTGCCCGTCCGGCATCAACCTCGGCAAGATCTGCCCGTTCAGATGGTTAGAAATGTCTATGCGCCGCCCGTGACGCCGTTTGTGTCCGGTTATTTCAGCGGCGGACGAAAATCGATCGCGCGCAGGATCACGCCGGGAGGATTGCCCTCCAGCTCGACATCACTGAATTTCAAGGCGGCGCGGGCCTCGATGCGGTCGCGCAGTCTCAGGAATTGCTGCTCGCGCTGCTCCGGTGGCGTTCGCGACGAGCCCTCAAGCTGATCCATCGCGTCGGTGGAGATGGCGCAGGCCACATCGGCCTGGTCGTTCTTCATGGTAAAGCGCACAACCATCCGGTTGTAGTCGTACTCTCCGAAGGTACCTGGGGTGAGCGCCATGACGGGGTCTCCCTGCGTTGAGCCGGCGTTAGTGCCGATCCCTTAGAATTTCTTCCTTGCCGCCGGCGGATCGAGCTCGGCGATCTTCGACAGACAATCTTCCTGGGTGTCGTGAGGACCGGTGACGAAAGTGCCGCTTACCTTGGTGCTGTACCAGCCCGACACGACGCCGAGACGCAGCGACTCCTCGGTTTTGACGTGGCGCGGCGAAAGATTTTGCATTGGGATTCCTTTGAGGGCCGCCGTTCAAGGGCCGATAGAACGCCGCGGTCCCCCGCAGTGCGCCTTTTAAGCCGCAATAGCCATGGTTTTCTTCGATTGGCGCGTTTTCCTGCGAAAGCCTGCCCCGCAGGTGATGCGGGGTGGGTGCCGGTTCGCGTGAAGAAAGCGCGTCAAAACAAAGAAACAGAACCTCCGTTCCGATTCAATCGGAACGGAAAAGGTTCTAGCCCGCCGTTCGTGGCCGCCGTCCTTCGATCGGATACTGCGGATCGTTGTAGCCCGGCGTCGAGGGATGGCCGGAGGTGACGAGACGATCGATCAGGGCTTCGTCCTCGGCGGTGAAACGATAGTCGAGCGCGCGCACGTAATCGTCCCATTGTTCTTCGGTGCGGGGGCCCGCGACGACCGCATTGACGAACGACGAATTCAGCACCCAGGACACCGCGAACTGCCCGGCGGTGATGCCCTTGGCCTCCGCGTGCTGCCTGATCTCCTGCGCCAGTTGCAGCGATTCCGGCCGCCACTCGGTCTGCATCATGCGGGTGTCGTTGCGGCCGGCGCGGCTGTCCCTTTCGGGCGGCGCGTCCGGGCGATATTTCCCGGTCAGCACACCGCGTGCCAGCGGGCTATAGGCGACCACGCCGAGACCGTAATAGCCGCAGGCCGGAAAATGTTCGACTTCGGGCATCCGGTTCATCGCGTTGTAATAGGGCTGGCTGACGATCGGACGGTCGATGCCGAGCCGGTCGCAGATGTTGCAGATTTCCGCGATGCGCCAGCCCCGGTAATTCGAGACGCCGAAGTAGCGCACCTTGCCTTTTTGAACGAGGTCGCCCATCGCACGCACGGTCTCGTCCAGCGGCGTCGAATGGTCCTCCCTATGCAGATAATAAATGTCGATATAGTCGGTGCCGAGCCGCTTCAGGCTTTCATCTGCGGCCTGCAGCACCCAGCGTCGCGATAACCCGCCACGGTTGGGATCGTCACCCATTTGGTTCGCGAGCTTGGTGGCGAGCACCCAGTTTTGCCGGTTGTTGGAGATGGCGCGGCCGACCACCTGCTCAGAATTGCCGTTTGAGTAGGCGTCCGCGGTATCGATGAAATTGACGCCGGCCTCGCGCGCCCTGGCGACGATCCGCCCCGACGCCGCCTCGTCGGCCGGCCCGCCGAACATCATGGTGCCCAAGCAGATCGGCGAGATCTTCAGGCCGCTGCGGCCGAGTTGACGATATTCCATCGATCAGGTCCTTTGAAGGGTAGTCAGGGATTAAACCGGCACGATAATCGTTTGAGATCGTTATTGCGAGCGCAGCGAAACAATCCATAGCCGGAAAGAAAGTCTGGATCGCTTCGTTGCGGAGCCTGTTATCGGGCGCGCATTCGCGCGACCCGTTGGCTCCCCGCGATGACGGAAAAAACTTCAAACGCTATGGATCATCCTTCAATATCTTGAACACGCCGCTGGCCATCGCGATACAGCGCTCATTGGCGGTCACCTCGGTGGTCAGGAAGATCAGGCTGCGGGTCGCGCGGACCACACGCGGCTTCGATATCAGAATGTCGCCGATTTTGCCGCTGTCGACAAAATGAGTATCCATCTGGACCGTCGCCAGCGTCGGCCGGCCCGAGACGTATCGCGCGGTCATGCCGCAGGAGCGGTCCGCGAATGTCATCAACAGCCCGCCTTGCACCAGGCCGCGGCGATTGTGATGCTTGTCTTGCGCCTCGATCGCATATTCATGTTCGCCGTCGACGACGCGCTGCCAGAGCGGCCCGACCAGATTGAGAAATCCTGTGGTCTCAACGATGGTCCAGCCGGAGGCCTTGAGTGTCTCCGTGGCCATGTCGGTCATATCAGGTCATTCCATTGCAGCGGTGAATTCAGCTTTACAGTCATTTCATCAATCGCTGACGTGTTGTAGTCAAGCGGGATGATCCGGTCATTCGACGATACCACCCGGCGGAATATTGCAGGGCGCTGCGCGGAATTTGCACGGCTGCCGGCCAGCGAACCCGTGCCCGCGCTGAAGCGGGCCGCTGTCGCGATCACTCTCGTCGCAGCCGATGCTTCTCAAGGCGGTACGGCATTGCTGTTGACGCTGCGGGCCGCAGGGCTGCGCGCCCATCGCGGTCAGTGGGCGCTGCCGGGCGGGCGCTGTGATGAAGGCGAGACGCCGGTCGAGGCGGCGTTGCGCGAGCTTCACGAGGAGCTTGGCCTGGCGCTTCGGCCCGATGACGTCCTCGCTCTGCTGGACGACTATCCGACCCGGTCGGGATATCTGATTACCCCGGTCGTGGTGTGGGCCACCACGAATGCGGGACTATCACCCAATCCAGCCGAGGTCGCCTCCGTGCATCGCATCCCGCTCGAGGAGATCGAGGCGGCCGATCGGTTCGACTTCATAGCGATCCCCGAAAGCACGCGGCGCGTGATCCGTTTTCGTTACTCCGGTCAATTCATTCACGCGCCGACGGCGGCGATGATGTACCAGTTCCGCGAAGTGCTGGCAGGTCGTGATACCCGCGTGGCCGAACTGGAACAGCCGGTGTTTGCCTGGAAATAGGCGCTATCGCGTCGTTGTTCGAAAGCCGGGTTGCGGCCGCCGCAGCTTTCGGCGACGATGCGTTCCAACAAGGAAAACAAGAACAAGAATAATGGCGTCATGGAGGTTCGTCCGATGCATCGCTGGAAAGCTTTGCTTTGCACCGCGGCTCTCGTGCTCGGCGGTTGCCTTGGACTTCGATCGCGCACAGGCGCAACCGTTTCCGAACCGGGCCATCACGCTGGTAATTCCGTTCGCGCCCGGCGGCAGCACCTCGATCGTCGGACGCGTGATCGCCGACAAGATGAGCCAGTTGCTGGGCCAGAGCATCGTCGTCGACAACCGCGCCGGGGCCGGCGGGACCTTCGGCAGCAAGATCGTGGCCAAGAGCGATCCCGATGGCTACACCATTCTGCTCGGTTACACCGGCACGCTGGCGATCGGTCCGTCGCTCTACAAAAATGTCGGCTACGATCCGCGCAAGGATTTCGCGCCGATCGGCATGATCGGCAACGCGCCGAATTCGCTGGTGGTGCATCCCGTCGTTTCCGGTCAAGACCGTCGCCGATCTGATTGCCTATGCGAAGGCTCACCCGGGCAAGGTCAATTTCGGCTCCGCCGGCGCCGGCACGGTCAGCCACATCACCGGCGAATATTTCGCCCGCGCCGCCGGCATTGCGCTGGTGCATATTCCCTATAAGGGCACCGGCCCGGCATTGACCGATCTTCTCGGCGGACACATCCCGATGGCGTTCGCGCCGGTCCCGGCCGCCCATGCCAATGTTTCGGCGGGGCTGTTACGTGCGCTGGCGGTGACGGCATCACCCGCAACAGTCTGATGCCGGATGTGCCGACGATGTCCGAGGCCGGCCTGCCCGGATTTGACGCCTCGCTTTATTATGGACTGGTGGCGCCGGCCGGCACGCCGCGTCCGGTGATCGACAGGCTCAACAAGGAATTGCGGGCAGCGCTCGCCTCCGACGAGGTGAAGAAACAGCTGGGCATGACGGTACCGAGATCACGCCGGGAACGCCGGAAGACTATGCCGATTTCATCGACAAGGATGAAAGGAAATGGTCGGAACTGGTCAAGGCCAGTGGCGTCGAGCAGGAGTGAAGGCACCGGCTGCGCCCGGGTTGCCGAAAGCCGCGGCGATCGCGGCGATTTGACGCCGTTTCGGGGCTGACTTGCGCCGCCCCGCTTGCTAGAACGATCGCCATGCGCTCTCATACGATTCGCTCCTGGCCCCGGCTATCTCACGGCTTGCACTGCTGCTGATGGCGCCGCCGACGGCGGCCATGGATGCGTGCGCGCTGCCGGCCGCGACCGCCGACGCGATGGCGCAGGCGGCATCGCCGCAGGCGATCGCGGAATATCGCCGCCTGCTCGCCGACTATCAGGAAGCGCGCGCCGCGTTCGAGCAGGAAGCCGGCGCCTATTGGAGCTGCGATTACCGAAAAACGGCGCGGCCGCAACGCCAAGCGGCGGGAGCATCAGCCGATCACGCTCGATGATTATGTGCTGACGCAGCCGCCGGTTTATACCGGGCCGAAGCGGCCGGTGAATCCGGCGCCGGAGCCTGAGCCGGAACGTCCGCCGCGCGAGCACAAGGCCATTCCAGTCGTCGCCGACCTGTTGCAGGCCGCCGCCCAGCAATACCAGTTCAAGCCGCAACGGCCCGACCAAGCGAGCTCGAATTCAAGCGCGCCTATGCCCGCGTCGCGGCAGCGGCAGGGCTGACGCGCGAGCAGGCGGTGCGGGTCTATTCGTTTGAGACCGGCGGCACCGGCAATTACGATGTGCAATCGGGCATCGAGCATGGCGGCACGCGCGCAATCTCCACCGCGATCGGTTACAACCAGCTGCTCACCACCAACAGCGTCGAACTGATTGCCGAGCAGGGCCCCGAAATCGTGGCGAGCGCTGACCGCCAAGGCCGCGCAATTGTCCGGCGCGCCGCGCCAGGCGATGGATTACAAGATTGCGGTGCTGAGGCGGATGGTGGCGTTGGCGCGATCGGTGCCGGATGAATGGCGGCAGCATGAGCAAGATCGCCGACACGCCGCAGGGCTGGGCCATCCATGCCATGGTGCTGGACATCGATGTCGGCCCGTTGTTGCAGACCCACAAGCTCCTGACCTCGGTCATTTTCGCGCGCGCCAAGGGCTATACCCGCCCGCTGACCGCCGCCGAACTGGAAATGATGAATCTCACCGGCGACGGCACCGGGCTCGACATGGTGACGATGCCGCAGGCGATGCGCGAGCAGGTCCCGACCTCGAATTTCTTCCAGCGTTCGGCTATGAACGCAACCCGGTGGCGATCCGCCACAACACGGTGGCGAAACTGCTGCGTCACCGACAGCCGGATGGACGCAACAGTAATCTGCAGGGCGCGAAAGATCTCGCCGCGGCGTTTTAACTCATCACCGTCATCCCGGAACCAGTTCTCCCGTCATGCCCCGCGAAGGCGGGGCATCCAGTAGCCCGCGCTCCCGGAATATGAACTTGGTGGCGCGAGGTACTCGATCATCCGCTTTCGCGGATGATGACATCGAAATCTGGGAGAAATTGGCCGCTCAATTCGCTCCGAACATGAACTTGCCGTCGGCTTGCAGGTACGGTGCCGGTCCGCATGTAGAGCTGCCCGTTCTGGCCGATGAAAAACAAGCGTGCCCTTGGGCACTTTCTTGGCGCCCTTTAGCAGCAGGCCCGCGTTGTTGGTGCCCATTTTGTAGGAAAACGTCTTGCCCTCCTTGTCGTAGCCGTAGCCCATCTCCGGGACAGCACCCAGGGCGTCGGCGCCGCGGCTTGTGCGAATGCGGATCTGGTTAGCGCCGTCAGCGCCGCTGCCATCAAAAAGGTCTTGGTCAAAAATCTCGTCATCGCCGCATGCTCCCTGCAACCGGCTCTGACAAAGTTGAGCCCACTGTGTTTCTTGAACAAATCACGAACGTCATTGTTCCGTCAATGACGTTCCCGATCGCGGGCGTTATCAGGTGACTTTGTGATTTCCCGCGTCTCGACTTCGCGACTATCTTGCCGGTTCAGGCTAGAACCGGGCTTTAAAGAATATCATAGGGACGATTCGGATGAACCATGTTATGAAAATTTGTCTTGTGACGTCAGCGCGTCGCGCTGATGGTCGTAACACTGGCTCCAGCGCCCAGGCTGACGAGTTCAAGTTGAGCCACAACCAGAGAATTGCCTGCAGCCGCGGTCTCAGCGCCGGAAAACTCAACACCGCGACCTGCAAATCCTATGCGTACCTCTTCAACGTCAAGACGTCGGAATATTTCCGATGCCAGGTCAGCCTGGCGCTGACGCGGGACAACAAGGAAGTGATAAACGTCCAGACCGATGGTGGCTGCACCAAGAAGCCGCGTATCTTCGAGACCGATTCCAGCTATTCGTTCGACGCTACCGAGACCGAGCCCCCGAACACCAATTCGTTCTTCGGCCCCGGCGGCTATTCGGTGTGGGCCAGCGACAACACCACGCAAAAAGTCCGAGGCTGCATCACCATCAGTTCAGGTCTCGGCTCCGACATTTCCAAATGCCTGGACATGTCGTTTCAGTGAGGCGTGTTTGAGCGGGGACAAGACGCTGATGCACCCCGTTCGCCTCGCACAATTCTGCCGGTCCTGGCTGTTCCTGGAAGGCGCCAATGAAGCGGCGCTGCAACGCG
Source organism: uncultured Alphaproteobacteria bacterium (assembly GCA_963811915.1). Lineage (GTDB taxonomy): Bacteria > Pseudomonadota > Alphaproteobacteria > Rhizobiales > Xanthobacteraceae > Bradyrhizobium. The sequence continues at coordinate 308,856 of CAWETC010000018.1, read as the reverse complement.
CCGCCGCCAGCGGCGCCGACGTCCTGATCCAGGAACTCGAAGACTTTACGCCGCCGGCGCTGCGTCCGGCAGCGCGCACGCTGGCGCCGGACCTTTATGGGTTGTGGCGGGCGGCCGGGGCCGTTGCTGCGGTCCGCATCAATCCGCTGGCGCAGGACGGCATGGACGATCTCGCCGCCGTCATGCGTGGCCGTCCCGATATCGTGGCGCTGCCGAAAGTCGCCGAGCCGCATCACGTCGCGCAACTCGACGAGGCGGTGACGCGGTTCGAACGGGACTATGGCATACCGCAGGGGTCGACAGCGCTGCTGCCGAACATCGAATTCGCGCGCGGTCTGGTTCAGACCGATGCAATCGCGAAAGCCAGCCAACGAACGCGGGCCTGCCTGCTTGCGTCGGAAGATCTTGCCGCCGATCTCGGAGCCGAGCGCGGACAGGACAATGTGGAGCTCGCTTACTGCCGTCAGCGCTTCATCGTCGAATGCGTTGCCGCCGGTGTCGTCGCGGTCGATTGTCCCTATACTTGGAACGATATCGAAGGCGTCGAACGCGATGCGCGCTGGGCGCGGCGATTGGGGTATGTCGCCAAAAGCCTGGTCGATCCGGCGCATGCCGCCGTCGTCAACGGCGTATTGACTCCGCGTGACGACGAAATTCGCCGCGCCCGTGACATCGTGACGGCGTTCGAAGCCGCCCGCACGGCAGGTGAGGCACGGGTCGAGGTGAATGGTTCGCTGGTCGAGCTGCCGACCTACTTTACCGCCAGACGCCTGCTCGCGCGTGGCGAAGCGATGCGCGAATTCGAGCGGATCAGGTCTGCTTGATTCAACACCGGCAAAGGCGCCCCAAAGGCTCCATCCTTCGAGACGCGGCTTCGCCGCTCCTCAGGATGAGGTCCAAGACCCTTGCTGATCCCAACTCTCTCATGGTGAGGAGACGCGTCTTCGCGCGTCTCCTCACCATGGGGCTGCCGGAGCAGTGGCATTGAAACGGAAAACGCTAATGTCCCATGCGCGCTGACGCCGGATGTCCCGGCACCTTGAAGCGCTTGCCGGTATCGGTGACCTTGGTGCCGTCGACTTTCAGGATCGAGAAATCCTGGTCCATGTAGTTTCCGGCCAGAATGTATTTGCCGTCGGGCGTGAACACGACCGCCTCGGGTAATCCGCCGACCTCGATATCCTGCGTCTTGGTCACCTTCTTGCCGTCGATCTTCAGGATCGAGAGGCTGCCGTTCTTGTGGTAGAAAAACGCTTTCTTGTTGGCGTTGGAGCCGCGCAGGATCGCGGCAACCGCAAGATCGCCTTTCGGTGACATCGCGAGGCCCTCGGGGCCGTCGCCGACCACGACGCGATCGATGATCCGCGGTGGGTTGGCTTCGAGGTCGATCACGCTGGTGGTATCGACGCTGCCGTCGGAAGCGCCGGAGTTGCCATTGTCGGAGGTCAGCGCGATCTTGCTGTTCGGCGTCACCACGACATTGTAGGGCCACTGGCCGGTCGGCAGATCGACCTTGTTGTAGGTCACCTTGTCGCCGTTGACATCGAGCACCGAGACTTTATGCGCCGGAAATCTGACGGCCAGCGCGTGCTTGCCGTCCGGCGTGAACATTACATGCGCGACGCTGTCGGGAAACGTGATGGTATCGGTGACCTTGACGTCGGTACCGTTGACGGAGAGCACGCTGATCGAATTATCGCCGCGGTTGGCGACCAGCGCCATCTTGCCGGACGGGCTGAAGTTCAGTCCCGACGGCTGCTTGCCGCCGGCGACCGTGGCCGCCAGCTTGGGCGGGTTGGCCTTCAGGTCGATCACGAAGATCTTGTTATTCGGCACCTGTTTCAGCGTCTCGCCGTCTTTGACGACGTCAACCGAATCCGCCACCAGCGCCACCGAACCTGTCGGGTCGATGTCGACATTGACCGGCGGTCCGACCACCGAATTTTCCAGCGGCAGGGTCGCGACGATTTTGGGACTTTCGGGATTGGCGAGATCGACGATCAGGACCTGGTCCTTGCCCGGCAGAGCAAGGATCGTCTTGCCTTCATCGTCCCATGTCACCTTCTCGTCGATGCCGACGATCATGAATGGCGCAGCATGCGCAAGATTGAAGCTGGAACTGCCAAGCAGGATGGCCGCTCCCATAGATAGTCCCAACGATACTGCAACGGTACGACTGGCAGGCATTATGGCTTTCTCCCGGATAGACCGGCTTCTGACGGGCCGGTTCGCCGGCGCAGACTACGCGCGGAATTTCGTTGTTGCTAGTGCATGATCCGGAAAAGTGGGCACCGGTTTTCCCTCGCGACAAACGCCAGGGGCGTTTGCGCGGAGATCATGCTCAAACAATATGGACGACGAGCATGATTTAACCAGTTGAATCATGCTTTAGTACGAAGCGCGACGGCGCGGGGCCCGGTCTCGGGCATCAGGGCGACGAACATTCCCAATCCCGCCGCCGCCACCGCCGCGAGAAACAGGAACGCCGCACTGTAGCCGGCCTTGACCACGATGAAGCCCGCGGTCGCAGCGCTGAGCGCGCCGCCAAGGCCCGTCGCGGTGGCGATGGCGCCCTGGCTCACATTGAAATGTCCGGTGCCCCGGGTGAGATCTGCGACCACCAGCGGAAACAGCGCGCCAAAAATGCCGGCGCCGACGCCGTCGAGCAATTGCACAGATACCAGCCAGTATGGATTGTTGGAGAGCGGATAGAGGGCGCCGCGCAGCGCCAGCACGGCAAGCGCGACCGAGAAAATCGGCTTGCGCCCCCATTGGTCGGCCTTGCGTCCGACCAGCATGGCGACCGGCACCATGACCAGTTGCGCGGCGATGATGCAGACCGACATCAGCGTGGTGCCGAGGTCACGGTTCACCAGCGCGAGCTTCTGACCGACCAGCGGCAGCATCGCCGCGTTTGAAAAATGAAACAGGACTGTCGCGCCGGCGAAAATCAATAGCGGCCGGCAGGTCAGCAGCACCTGGAATCCGGACGGCTTGTCGCCGTCGCCGGCATGGCGATCCGCTTGATCGTCGAGCCCGCGGGCGACGTGATCGTCGATGGCGCCGGCGGGAATCGACAGCGTCGCGACAATGCTTGCGATGGCCATCGCGGCCAGCAGCCAGAACACCACGATGGGGCCCCAGAGATAGGCAGTGGCGCCGGCAATAGCCGCGGCTGAGGCATTACCGGCATGATTGAAGGCCTCGTTACGGCCGATACGCCGAGCGAATGCCCGCGGTCCGACGATCCCCAGCGTGACCGCCGCGACCGCGGGCGGAAAGATGGCGCCGGCGCAGGCCGCCAGTGCCTGGGTCGCCGCGACCAACTCGAATCGATGGAGCAACGGCAATGCGAGACATGTCGATGTCACGACCATCGCCGCCGCGACCATCAAAGCGCGCTTGGCGTTACTCCGGTCGATCAGTGCACCGGCCGGTGTCTGGGCGATAATGCCCGCAACGGCGGCCACCGACATCACCACGCCGATGCTGGCCTGGTCCCATTTCTGCTCGGTCAGGAGGTAGATGGCGAGGTAGGGTCCGAGGCCGTCCCGCACATCGGCAAGAAAAAAATTCAGCGCATCCAGCGTGCGCTCGATGGCTATTCCGACCTGCCGCAAGCGAAACCTCGCTGTGGAATGGGTGCCTCTTCCAACGAAGGGAGCAGCATCCGGTTCCCCGCAACGGCTCGCGTTCGCGCCGTCATCGTCGCCGGTCTATTTGTCGCAACTTCGTTCCGGAATTGATCGGATGGGTTGACCGCGGGCTTGCGTCCGGCCACTTTCGCGGCAAAGGGAGAGGTCGATGCAACGGCTCAAGGGCAAGACGGCGTTGGTGGTTGGCGCGGGCTCGATCGGGCCGGGTTGGGGTAACGGCAAGGCGACCGCCGTGACCTTTGCGCGCGAGGGTGCGCAGGTGTTTTGCGTCGATCGCAACGGCGCGGCCGCGGAAGAGACCGTTGGGATCATCGCGGCCGATGGCGGCAAGGCGGCCGCGTTCACCGCGGATGTCTCCCGCGCCGACGATGTCGCGGCGATGGTGGCGGCCTGCCTCAAGACCTATGGCCGGATCGATGTGCTCGACAACAATGTCGGCATTGCCGAGACGGGAAGCGTGGTCGACGTATCGGAAGCGGAGTGGGACCGCGTATTCGCGGTTAATCTCAAAAGCGCCTTCCTCGCCATGAAGCACGTCATCCCGGTGATGGTGAAGCAGGGCGGTGGCTCGATCATCAATATTTCATCGATCGCCTCGATCCGTCATCTCGGCATATCCTATGTCACTTATGCCACCACGAAGGCGGCGATGAACCAGATGACGCGCACCACGGCGGTCGAATTCGCCGCCCAGCACGTCCGGGTCAACGCCATCCTGCCGGGCCTCATGAAGACGCCGATGGTCGAACACTCCGCCGGGCTGGCGGCGAGCTATGCTGGCGGTGACGTCGAGGCGATGTGGCGCGCGCGCGATGCGCAGGTCCCGATGGGGCATATGGGCGATGCCTGGGATGTCGCGAACGCGGCGCTGTTCCTCGCTTCCGACGAATCGAAATATGTCACCGGGGTCGAGCTGGTGGTCGATGGCGGGATCACGCTGAAGGTGAGTTAGGGACTTCCTCATGGTGAGGCGCGCGTCTTCGCGCCTCTCGAACCAATGCTGCCATCCTTCGAGACGCGCGCTCAAGGCGCGCTCCTCAGGATGAAGTCCATTTACGCGAGGCCGCGTAGGTGAAGTAACGACGACTTGTTAGGAATGCGATGCGATATGCCTTCGCCGTACTGATCCGAAACGCGATAATCGGTATTTTTCTGTTGGCCGCGTTACCCCGTGTCGCGCTCGCTGAGGCGAGCGAGCCTGCCGATCAGCGGATCGATCCCGGGCCTTGCGTGGCTGCGGTGATGGCCAATGACGATGAGCAGATCGTCGCTATCTGCAGTCCGCTGATCGACAACGAAAAGACCGCGAAAGCCGATCGCATCAAGGCGCTGACCGCGCGCGCGGAGGTCTACAACCGCAAGGACCAGATCGACCGTGCCATCGGCGATTATGATACGGTGCTGCGGCTCGATCCGACGCTGGCCGATATCTTCAATGCCCGCGGTGAACTCTGGCGCAAGAAGGGCAACCGCCCCCGCGCGCTGGCCGATTTCGGCACCGCGATCAAGCTGAACCCGGATCAAGCGGCGGCAAAAGCCAATTACAAATCGCTGGCGCTGGAGGTGGAGCGGCTCGGCGCGTTGCTCGCGGTGAACAACAGGCCGAGCTTCAATTGCGCCACTGCCAGGCGCGCCGTCGACAAGGCGATCTGCGGCAATCCCGAACTGGCCAATCTCGACCGCGAGATCAACGCGGTGAATACCAAGGTGGTCCGCCAGGCCACCAGCGAAAGCCCGCGCGCCGGCCGCGCCATGCAGCGCGAACAGGATGACTTCATCGCTCAGCGCAACGCCGCGTTCGGCCGGCCGGATTATGATCTGCAAAAGGCAATGCGCGAGCGGCTCGACCACCTGCTGGCGCTGGTGCGGAACTAGACCGCTTTCCTTGGAGCGTGATGAGACCGGCGCGTGAAGCGAGGTCCGAAAAGTTCCACCACGCGCGGCTGTTGTTGCCTGACCGATCATCGGTTGATGCGGCGATCGGAGGCGCCGACCTTGGCCAACGAGAATAAGCTTCCTTGGAAGCGCCACTACGTCACGGATGATGGATCAAGTGTCAGCATCGCTGACATGCCTCGGCAAAAAAGCCGAGGCTTTTGGCATTTTCGATCCCAAAGGGGAAATGCCTAGTCCACTACAAAAAATCGGTCTACTCTCTGCGACGCTCGGTCGAAATTCGATACTGACCTGGAGCCGCCTCATGGTCAAAACGCCAATTGCTGACAGGCCCGCGGTGGGACTTTCGTTTACCCAACCGGCGTTGGGACAATCGAACTGTAGCCCAACTTCAAGACGTTGAATCGGTTGCCATCGTTCCGCGCGGACCGCCAGCGGCGTGGCAAGAGGAAACTGGATCAAATTTCGTCAACTTCAAAAGGAGGAACGTCGATGGGTAACAACCTGAAAAGCGCATGTGACGGGATTTTGCAGAAAGTTGTGAGTGGCAAGGACCGTGTGCCGGGCGTAGTGGCGATGATCACTGATCGTTCGGCAAACATCTACGAAGGCGCCGCCGGCGAGCGTATCCTTGGCGCCAATCAGGCGATGACTACCGACACCGTCTTCGCCATCTTCTCGACGACAAAAGCGATCACCGGCACGGCGGTCCTGCAATGCGTTGAGGAAGGCAAACTCGACCTGGACGCCCCGGCTAAAACCTACGCCCCCGACATCGGCAAACTTGAGGTACTCGACGGATTCGACGCCGCCGGCAAGCCAAAGCTCCGGGCTCCGAAGCGCGACATCACCACCCGCATGCTCATGCTGCACACGGCCGGCCTCGGCTATGACTTCTTCAACGCCAATTACTTCCGCTTGGCGCAGGAGCAGGGCCAGCCAAGCGTGATCACCTGCTCGAAAGCGTCCCTGATGACGCCGCTCCTCCGCGATCCCGGCGAAAAATGGGAATATGGCAGCAACATCGACTGGTGCGGCCAGATCGTCGAGAGCATCCGCGGCAAGCGCCTCGGCGAGGTGATGAAGGAACGAATCTTTACGCCGCTCGGCATGGAAGACATCGCTTTTTCGCTGACGCCCTCGATGCGCGCGCGCCTCGCTGCCATCCACCAGCGAGAACCCGACGGATCGTTGACACCCCTTCCCGATCTGCAATTGCCCCCCGACCCGGAAGTTCACATGGGCGGCCACGGACTTTACGCCTCGATTGGCGAGTACATGAAGTTCATCCGCATGTGGCTGAATGACGGCGCCGGGCCGGGCGGCCCCGTGCTCAAGAAAGAGACGGTCGAGGCCGCTGTCCGCAACGGCTTGCAAGCGAACCAGGCAGTCACGATGCTGCCCGGTATCATTCCGACTCTTTCGAACGATGCCGAATTCTTCCCCGGCCTGAAGAAATCCTGGTCCTACACCTTCATGGTGAATGACGAGGACGCGCCGACTGGACGGCCGGCCGGAGCGCTCGGCTGGGCCGGGCTCGCCAACACGTTCTATTGGATCGATCGAAAGAACGGGCTCGGCGGATATTGGGCGACGCAGATCCTGCCGTTCGGCGACCCGACTTCGTTCGTCGGCTACCTGGATTTCGAGACGGCCGCCTATGCGGCAGGCGAGGCGCGCGCAGCGGCATGATGCCGGCGAGCGGTGCGGCCTTCCTGTGCCAAGGCGCCTCCCGGCTCAAACGGAACGGATCGAGGGGCGTCGTGAACTCGCTTTGCGATGTTGCCGGCAGAGATCGGCCTCTCTGCCGTTCGCGCAGGCTGACCGGCGCTCGCGCAGGGCCACAAGACAACTGAACCGAAGATGCTAGGTGAATGCTCGCAAGGAGGTGTGTCATGACAAATGTGCAAGGTGAGTCGCAAAGGGAGAGCATGAAAAATGACTTCGATGCAGTGATCATCGGCGCCGGATTTTCCGGCATGTACATGCTGCATTCGCTGCGCGACAAGCTCGACCTGAACGTCACTGTGTTCGAGGCCGGCGATGGCGTCGGCGGCACCTGGTACTGGAATCGCTATCCAGGCGCGCGCTGCGACTCGGACAGCTACATCTACTGTTACACGTTCGACAAGAACCTGTTGCAGGAATGGAACTGGTCCGAACGCTATCCGGAGCAGGACGAAATCCTGCGCTACCTTGAGCACTGCGCCGAGCGCTTCGACCTCAAGCCCGACATCCAGTTCGGCAAGCGCGTTGTCGAGGTCGTTTTCGACGATAACACCGAACTTTGGACAGTGCGCACCGATAAAGGCGATGTCGTCCGGACGCCCTTCGTCATTACTGCGGTCGGCGCCCTGTCGACCGCCAACATGCCGCCGATCAAGGGATTCGGTTCTTTCAAGGGCAAGTGCTACCATACCAGTCAGTGGCCGCACGATGGTGTCGATTTCACCGCCAAGCGTGTCGGTGTCATCGGCACAGGTGCCACCGCGGTGCAGGCGATCCCGGAGATCGCGCAGCAGGCCAAACACCTGACGGTGTTCCAGCGCACGCCGAACTTCTGCGTGCCTGCGCGCAACGGCAGTGTCGATCCGCAGGTGACCAAGGCGCGCAAGGCCGATTACGACGGGGTCCGCCAGCGCATCAAGAATTCGTTTTTCGGCTTCGAGCTGAACTTCATACCGAAGTCGGTGCTTGAGACAACACCCGAGGAACGCGAGCAGGAGTTCGACAGGATGTGGGACGCCGGCGGCTTCGCGTTCTGGCTGGCCAACTATCAGGACATGTTCTTCTCCAAGGACGCGAACGATGTCATTGCCGACTACCTCAAGCGCAAGATCCGCTCGATCGTCAACGACCCGGCGACCGCCGAAAAGTTGATCCCCAAGACTTACCCCTACGGCACCAAGCGCCAGCCACTGGACACCAACTACTTCGAGACCTTCAACAAGAAGAACGTGACGCTGGTGGATGCGAGCGCCGACGGCCCCATCGAGGAGATCACGCCGAACGGCATTCGCGCGGGCGGCAGGGAGTATCCGCTCGACATTATCGTCATCGCCACCGGCTTCGACGCGCTGACCGGCCCGCTGAAGAAACTCGGCATCAAGGGGCGCGGCGGCAGGGCGTTGGCGCAGGAGTGGGAGGACGGCCCGCAGACCTATCTCGGCCTGGCTATAGCCGGCTACCCGAACCTGTTCACGATCACCGGCCCGCAGAGCCCCTCGGTGCTGTCGAACATGCCGGTGTCGATCGAGCAGCACGTCGAGTGGATCACCGAATGCATCGCCCACATGCGAAGAAACAAGCTTGCAACGATCGAGGCGACCCCGCAGGCGCAGGACGCGTGGGGCGCCCATGTCGCCGAGGTCGTGAACTCGACCCTGATGCCCGTCGCCAATTCCTGGTACATGGGAGCCAATATCGCCGGCAAGGCGCGCCGCTTCTTGCCCTATCTCGGCCCGGAGGGCGTCGGCGGGTATCGCAGGAAGTGCGCCGAGGTCGCCGAAAAGGGCTACGAGGGCTTCACGTTCGCGAGCCAGGGTCAAGGTGGGACCATGCACACCATTGCGGCCGAATAGACTGAACGAGCCAGGACCGGGAGCCGCGTTGAATATCGCGGCTTCCGGCACGACGTTTCCAGTCTCCCTTCGAGGACTTCGCCGGACAGCTCACGGGTTTGCCGGCGCCCGGAAGGAAGCCGATGACTGCATCGCGCATGATCGCCTGGGGGCATTCACGTCGAATTTGGCATGTCCGCGGCATGTCGGGGTAGGGGTGCCGGGTCATCCCGGAAATGCCGTTTGCCCGGTTTTGCCGGTTGAAGGCGTCGGTTGGGCAAGGTTCAAGCGCCCAAACCGGAGCGGCGAATCATGCGGTGTGAACTCACGGACTTTGAATGAGTTGCGATCGGGTCGTTCCTCCGAACAAGCCGCGTGGCGTGCCCGTCTCGCCGACCAGTGAAGTGCGAAGTGTTTTCGTCTTGTATTGCCGCCGCTTAGGCTGACAATGCTCCGGGGAATTCGGCTGCTTTTGATCCTGGTCATGGCCAGGGGCGTCGTGGCCATCCACAGCTTGTTTCATTGCACGGTCACCAAATAAAGCTGAGCGAGAGCAACGCCATGAATAGCCAGGACAACAGCCGGTACCACGAGGTCCACGCCCGTTCGCTGCGGGATCCCGAGGGATTTTGGGGCGAGGCGGCGGCGGAGATCGACTGGATCGAGCCGGCGAAAAAGATTTTCGATCCGACCATCGGCCTTTACGGCCGCTGGTTCACCGGGGCGGTGGTCAACACCTGTTACAACGCACTTGACCGTCATGTCGCAGGCGGCCGCGCCGATCAGGTGGCGCTGATTCACGATTCACCGCTGGCGGGCAGCGTCACCACACTGACCTACGCGCAGATGCTGCGCGAGGTGCAGACGCTCGCCGCAATCATGCAGGATTTCGGCGTTGCCAAGGGCGACCGCGTCATCCTCTATATGCCGATGGTGCCGGAAGCCGTGGTGGCGATGCTGGCCTGCGCGCGGATCGGCGCGGTGCATTCGGTGGTGTTCGGCGGCTTCGCGGCCAAGGAACTGGCGACGCGGATCGAGGACGCCAAGCCGAAACTGATCTTCTCGGCGAGCTGCGGGCTCGAGCCCGGCCGCATCGTGGCGTACAAGCCGCTGCTCGACGAGGCTATCAAGCTCTCCAGCGTCAAGCCGCAGGCCTGCATTATTCTGCAACGGCCACAGCAATCCTGCGAGCTCATCAAGGGACGCGATCACGACTGGGCCACCCTGCGCGAGGCCGCGCTCAAGGCCGGCAAGTTGGCGCCGTGCGCGCCGGTATTGGCGACCGATCCGCTCTATATTCTCTACACCTCGGGCACCACAGGTGTGCCCAAGGGCGTGGTGCGCGACAATGGCGGGCATCTGGTCGCGCTGAAATGGTCGATGTTCAATCTCTATGGCGTGAAGCCGGGCGAAGTCTGGTGGTGCGGCTCCGACATCGGCTGGGTGGTGGGGCACAGCTACATCGTCTATGGGCCGCTGTTTCACGGCGCGACCTCGATCATGTACGAGGGCAAGCCGGTCGGAACGCCCGACGCCGGCGCGTTCTGGCGGGTGATCGCGCAACACAAGGCCGTGGCGTTTTTCACCGCGCCGACCGCCTTTCGCGCCATCAAGAAGGAAGACCCGGACGGCAAATTCATCCGCCAATATGATCTGTCGAAATTCCGCACGCTGTTTCTCGCCGGCGAGCGCGCCGATCCGCCGACGGTGGCGTGGGCCGAGCAGCAATTGAAGGTGCCGGTGATCGATCACTGGTGGCAGACCGAAACTGGCTGGTGCATTGCCGGCAATCCGGTGGGGCTCGGCCTCTTGCCGGTGAAGCACGGCTCGCCGACGGTGCCGATGCCGGGCTATCAGGTCGACGTCGTCGATGAGGCGGCCAGACCCTTGCCTGCCGACGTCATGGGCTCGATCGTGATCAAGCTGCCGATGCCGCCGGGCTGCCTGCCGACCTTGTGGGAGCAGGACGGGCGTTGCAAGGAAGCCTATTTCAACGAGTTTCCCGGCTATTACAAGACTTCCGACGCCGGCTACAAGGACGCCGACGGCTATGTCTATGTGATGGGCCGCACCGACGACATCATCAACGTCGCCGGCCATCGGCTCTCCACCGGCGGCATGGAGGAAATTCTGGCCTCGCATCCCGACGTGGCCGAATGCGCGGTGCTCGGCATCAAGGATACGATCAAGGGCGAGGTGCCCTGCGGCTTCCTGGTGCTGAAGGCCGGCGTCGCCAGAAGCCCTGCCGAGATCGAAAAGGATATCGTGGCGCTGGTGCGCGAAAAGCTCGGGCCGGTAGCCGCGTTCAAGCTCGCCATCACCGTGGGCCGGCTGCCGAAGACCCGTTCCGGCAAGATCCTGCGCGGCACCATCAAGAAGATCGCCGACGGCAACTCCTGGACCATGCCCGCCACCATAGAAGATCCCAAGGTGCTGGACGAAATCGGCGAGGCGCTGAAGGGCAGGGCGTGAATCACCATCGTCATGCCCGGGCTTGACCCGTACCTTCATCGTACTTCAAAAACGGCCTTGTTTTCGATGGATTGCCGGGTCATGTAGCACGCGCTCCGTACTTTACCGGCAATAACTTCAATGGCGCGACCGACGGGATGTTGAATGCAGCTTAGAGCCGCCAAACTCTGCACGGCGCTGATCGTCCTCGCCCTGGCGCTATCCGCCTGCGCGCGGCGCGGCGAATCCCCCATGACGTCCACGCTGAGCGAGGACGACGACACCTTCTGCCGCGCCAACAACGTCGCCGCAGGCTCGCCCGAATATGTGGCCTGCCGCAGGGACCGCGACGTCCTGCGCAGCAACGCCGCCGCCCACGCCGACAAGAAGCAGCGCGACCTCGGCGAATACATGATGAATAATCCGGTCCGGCCGTAACTTCAGGAGGCCACCATGAACGAAGACGTTTTCAACGCCAGCCTGCGCGGATTTCTCAAGAAGGTCGGTATCACCTCACAGCGCGAAATCGAAAAGGCGGTGCGCGACGCGGTCGCCAACGGTCGTCTCAAGGGTCACGAGAAGCTGCCGGCCAAGATGGTTCTCACGCTTGGTGGTGTCAGCCTCTCGTACGAGGTTACCGCCGAAATCGAACTGGGCTAGGCGCCGCGCAATCCTCCTTTCGCTCTCCCTTGTGAGGTGCCCAGCGCAAAGCGAGGGCGGGTGCATATTGCGGTTTAGTCGTATCGAAACCTCCAGTTCCTTATGCGATGCCTCGAAGTCGATTCCGCTCTGAAGTTTTTGGATTATCGGGGCGATTTCGCTCGATGTGTCCAATGTGCGAAACCAATTCGATAGATGATCCGTAAGAAATTGAATATGCGAACGCATCACCTCGCTGGTAAGGTCATCGTATACAGCTCTGAAGTTCGCGAAGTCGCCGCTTACATCCATCTGAATTTTCTCTGCCCGATTCGGATACTTTTACCGCGTGGAGCAGTTGGGGGCTGGAATTGTAGCGGAATTCCATGAGGAGTTGGCGGCGTTTAACGCCGCAAAAATTTTCCATTTCGCGCTTGACCCAAATCAGTCGCATATCCCATGCCGTCCCGTCCTAAAGAGGGCAGCTCGTCACGGACGCGGGGCGGGATGCGGTGGATGCTGATGGCGCTTAAGACGAATGCGCTTGAGGGGATGGTGAAGTCGTGTGGTCCTGACGCCCCGACGCTGGCGCTCAAGTCGGTGGAAGTGTGCACCGATGACAGTGACAAACAAGCCCGGTCGCCGAGGAAGAGCACGAAGGAAATCGTTAAAACCATTGCGCGGGGAATGCCGGGTGTTTTCTACGCACCACGCGCGGCTAGCGGCGCATCGCGCCACACGTGACAGGATGTTCGAGAGGCGTTTCGTGCCGGGGGGCTTCCCCGACATACCTAAACGGGCTCAACCCCGAGCAGTGACGTTGCATCCATTTCGGCCGCCGTAATAGGCTGATCTACGACGAACAGATAGCATCCTGCCGAGACTACGCCGATCAAGGCGCCGACGACGAGCGCCGGCACAAACGAGCCGGTATTCTGCACAATCAGACCGGTCACGGTAGGCGCCAGGGCGCCACCGAGATAGCCGCCGAAATTCTGCACGGCGCCGATCGAGGCGGTGCAATTGGTCGGGACAGCGACCGAACTCAAGGCCCAGGCGCAGGTGCTGGTCACGTAGACCAGGAACAACGAGAGCGAAATAAATGCGATCGCCAGCGTATTGCTGCTGACATAGGCTGCAGCCACTGTGCAGGCCGCCGTTCCGAGCAGGGCGATTGCGGCGGGATATCGCCGGCTCCTGAGCGGCTCGACGCCGCGGCGCACCAGGATGTCGGCGATATATCCGCCGAGCACCCCGCCGACAACGCCGCATGCAAAGGGAACCGCTGCGGCCCATCCGGTATATTTCACGCTCATGTGGCGCTCGATCTCAAGATAGCCGGGCAGCCAGGCCGTGTAGATCCAGGTCAGATAGATGCAGCCGAAATAGCCGAAAATCATGCCCCAGGTGGTTCGAAAGCGGAACAACAGCTTCCACTCGCGAAAAGTGACTTTGGTTCGCTGACCGGGTGGATCGCCTTGCGTCCGGTAGGCGTTTTCCTGCGGCGTCAACGCCATCTCGCCGGGGTTGCGATAGAGCACATACCAGAGGGCGGCGACTGTCAGGCCGGCGACGCCCATGATAACGAACATCGCGCGCCAGCCGAATGACAGCATGAGGTAGGTCAGCAGCGGTACGGCGATGGCCGTGCCCAGGGATGAAGCGCAGTTGAAGACGCCCGTGGCGAGACCGCGGTCACGCTGATTGAACCAGTCCCGCACCACCCGTGCACCGGTCGGAAATTGAGGCGCCTCGCCGACACCGAGCAGGACGCGGGCTCCGAAGAACTCGCCGAAATTCCGCACCAGGCCGCCGAGGAGCTGCGCGAGCGACCATAGGCTGAGGCCCATCGTCAGAAGGGCGCGGGGCCCCAGCCTGTCGACCATGGCGCCGGTGGGCAATTGGGAGAAAGCGTAGGCCCAGAGAAACGCGGAGAGGAGATAACCCATGTCCGCGATGGACAATCCGAGTTCCTCGCGGATCAGCGGATTGGCAACGGCCAAGGTCGCCCGGTCGATGTAATTGACGACGCCGGCAACGACCAGCAGAGTCAGAGCGACACGCTGAACCGATTTAAGACGCGGTGTCGCGTGCTCCATTCCTGACATGATTTCCTCAGGTTATTGTTTTGCACAGAGTACAGGGCGCTCCAGCATCGATCCAGAGCGGATCTTGCCGAGCCTGATGTGCAATTTTGACATGGAAATGGCTTTGGCGGACTTCGTGTTTGTTTTGACGCGTTTTCTTCACGCGAATCGTGTCCACTTCGCTCGAAAAACTCTATGCGTGGGAGCTGTTGTGCGGCGTTCCGTAGAGACGCGTCGCGATGTACATCGACAGCATGCCGAGCATAAAGCCTCCGAAGACCTGCAAAATCGGATGGCCGTGCGCGCTGCCGTAGTGGAAATACCCGATCGCGAAAAGCAATATCGATGCGACAAGGACACCGATTACGTACGGGTTGTTTTGCGGCGTTTCGTAGAGACGCGTCGCGACGTACATGGACAGCATGGCGGGCAGAAAGCCTCCGAAGACATGCAAAGCCGGATGGCCGGGCGTGCTGCCGTAGCGGAAATACCCGATCGCGAAGAGCAGTGCCCACGCAACAAGGACACCGATCACGTATCTGCCAAGCCGTGACGCGAAAAAAAGCGAAGCGAGGCTGATCGTCAGGTCCTTTCCTATAAGCAGCCAAAGCGCCGCTTTCGACGTCGCAGCGTTTTCGAAATCGACGAAGTTTTGCAGCATCTCCGCGCGATGCCGTCGCAGGAATGCCGACGGGTAGAGTTCCAGCAGCCGCGCGTAGAGGCGCAACGACCGGGATTTGTTCTGCCGGGCGGGGCGCGTCATGGCGTCACGCTCCCGAGCTGGCGGCGCGCGACCAGGGCCACGCGGGACAGCCGCTCCGTTTCCGCGCGCAACGTGGTTTGGCCAAGCGCCGTGAGCCGGTAGTAAATACGGCGGGGGTCTTGAGTGTTGCCCTTGGCGACCAGGCCCGCCTCGATCATGCGGTCGAGCGAGCCGTACAGCGTTCCCGGCCCCATTTTCACCGCATCTTTCGAATCCGCCTTGACCTGCTGCATAATGTCGTAGCCGTGGCGCTCCTTGCCGAACAAGGCGAGCAGGATATGGAACACGGCGGGTGTCAGCGGCAGTGGCGGTTTCGACTTGCTCATGCAATCATGATATATCCGTAACGGATATAGTCAACAGCAACGACGAACTTGCACCACCAACGCCCTGTAATGTCGCCAATTTACGCGCTTCGCGCGCCTGAACCGATCTCAAGGCTTCAGATCAAACTCCTTGAGTTTCTTCGCCGCTGTGCCGAACTGGCCAAGCTGGTAGACGGCCGCGCCCGCTGGCGAAAAGGTGAACGGCTGGAACGGTTCGGTGAGGAGCTTATCGAGATAGGTCCGGGGTGCGACTCCGGTAGAGACATGCGGACTGAAATGGTCGCCGGAGTATGCCGGAACAAACATCGAAACATACTCGATCAGTAGAGGGTCGATGACGCGATCGTCAGGGGTCGTGACGAATGCAGCGGAGGTTCCGCTCGGCACCGTAAACGGCGCAACGGCGGCAATCAGGTCGTCTTGCAGCTTGATCAATTCAGGCGTCGGCCGCGCGACAATGCCCGAAACACCCAATTCTTTGACCGGGACGTAATAGTATTTGAAGGCTTCGAGCTTCATCCCGGCCACGTTGACGCCGGCGAAGACCTTGCCGGCGGCTTCATAGACTTTGTCGAGGTCCGCCGTGCGGACGAAACGCTGGATCAGAGTGATGTGAGGGCGATGTGCCGCATCTAGGGCGAAGCCTTGCGGGAATATCTTCAGGTGGCTTTCGTTCACGGCTTCCGCGTGGCGGAGCATGACGGCGTCCGGCTCCAGCAAAATGTCGATGGCCGTGACCGTTCCCGATTTAAACGGAAAGACCAGGCCCCAATCGTTCTTCATGCTAGCGATCGTCCAGCCTTCCTTCTTCGCTTGCTCATAGAGTGCCTGCGGGAAGGCCCCGAGTTTGGGTTCCGGCAGCCCCAACGCCGGACCATAGGCGTATTCGCGCTTCCCGTCGTCGTGCAACACCAGGAGTTCGAACCGCGCTCCGCCGCCACCTTGTGTGTATTCCAGCATTTCCTTGTCGCCGCGGGAATTGCCGAACGCCGCGATCGGACGGCGGCCGATGCGCTGATTGATGGCGACGGGCTTGTCGCTCCGGTCTTCATTGAAGTTCAGTTCCGGCAAGCGAACGAGAACGGGCTTGCCGTCGCGCATTTCAAACTTCGTCTTGATGCTGCTGCCGACCACCTGCTCGGGCGGGATGCCGTAAACCTGAGCAGCCCATGGCCGCATGAACTCGATGCCACCCCCGGAGACGATGTAGTTCTTGAAGCCATTTGCGCGGAAATAGGAAAGCACTTCGAGCATCGGCTGGTAAACCATGTCGGTGAAGAGCTGGCGGGTTTGCGGGTGCTTCGCGGTGGCGATCCAGTCTTTCACGATTTGCTCGAATTCCGCCGTGGTCATCCCCGCATGCGTGGCCATGACGATTTCGAGGAGGGCGTGATCGCCGCCGGCCACTACCGCCTGAAAGTCGCCCTTGAGCAGCGAGGCGAATGGCTCCGCCGTGGCCCACTCCGGATGCTGCGGAGCAAGCGCCTTCACTCGGTCGAGCGCAAAATATAGCTGCACCGGCACGGGTTGTTCGCACCACAGCGTACCATCATTGTCGAAAGTCGCGATGCGTTCGGGCACAGGCACGAAGTCCGGTGAGCCGGGTTTGGTGACCTTCTCGACAAAGGCGATGATGGACTGTTTCGCCGGGCCGTTGTTCCACGACGGCAACGGATCAGCGGCTTGAGAAGGCCCGGAGGTGAATGCCAGTACGCCAATGAGCGCCGCGACCAACAGAACAGCTTTGAGCGCCTTTCCTTGCAAGCTAAATTTAGGGTTCGACTTCATGCGCATTTTCAAACCGCCTCGCGGAGTTCGCCGACGCAAAAAGACGTCCGGTCCCAATGACCATTCCTCCGCGGTACGATCTTCCGACTTGAGCTGGATCAAGGTCCGCGGGATTGCCCCACTGTAGCTTGGCCTAATATTTGGCGGCGTGTGCCGGCCCAACCAACAAAAACCGGCAATTGCTCATCACCACTTTGATTTTGTCAGCCCTGGTTCGCTGTCTCGCCCAGGTATCGCAATGACCTTCAATCCTGCTGCAGGGACGCGGCACATCCCAAGAAATGGAAACACCAGATGGCAAGATGGAAGCATGCCTTGGTCGCGATCACGCTCGCAGCGCCGATTTTGGCGCCCGCGACCGTGCAAGCACAGCAGCAGCGAAAGCCGAACATCGTCATCATTTGGGGTGACGATATCGGCCAATCCAATGTCAGCGCCTATTCGCGCGGTATGATGGGCTATCAAACTCCCAACATCGATCGGATTGCCAATGAAGGCACAATGTTCACTGATTTTTACGCGGAGCAGAGCTGCACCGCCGGCCGCGCCTCCTTCATCACCGGCCAGTCAGGCTTGCGTACCGGTCTGACCAAAGTCGGTCTGCCCGGCGCTACGCTCGGGCTTCAGAAGGAAGATCCGACGATTGCCGAACTGCTCAAGCCGCTCGGTTATGCGACCGGCCAGTTCGGCAAGAACCATCTTGGTGACCGTAACGAATTTCTGCCGACGGTGCACGGTTTCGACGAATTTTACGGCAACCTCTATCATTTGAATGCCGAGGAAGAGCCGGAACTGCCGGACTATCCGAAAGATCCGGCATTCCGTGCCAAATTCGGACCGCGCGGCGTCATGGACTGCAAGGCGTCGGACAAGGACGATGCGACGGTCGATCCGCGCTTCGGCAGGGTCGGCAAGCAAGTCTGTACCGACACCGGGCCGCTCACCAGGGCGCGGATGGTCGGAATTGACGACGACATCGCGAACCGGGCCGCAGAGTTTATCAAGCGAACAAACAAGGCCGGCAAGCCGGCGTTCGTATGGGTGAACTTCACCCATATGCATTTCCGCACCCACACCAAGCCCGAGAGCATCGGTCAGTCCGGGCGGTGGCAGAGCCCGTATCACGACGCCATGATCGACCACGACAAGAATGTCGGCACGGTGCTCAAGGCAATCGACGATGAAGGCATCGCCGACAACACCTTCGTCATGTACTCGACCGACAATGGTCCACACATGAACTCATGGCCGGATGGCGCGATGACGCCGTTCCGTAACGAGAAGAACTCGAACTGGGAAGGTGCCTACAGGGTGCCCGCCATGTTCCGCTGGCCGGGCAAGATCAAGCCGGGCCAGGTCTCCAACGACATCGTGGCGCACCTCGACATGCTGCCCACGCTGCTGGCGGTCGCCGGCGACACCGAAGTCAAGGACAAACTGCTCCGGGGCTACAAGGTCGGCGACATGACCTACAAGGTCCATCTCGACGGCGACAACCTCGTGCCTTACCTCACCGGACAGGCTCCGAAGAGCCCGCGGGAATCCTTCCTGTACATCAACGACGACCAGCAATTGACGGGCCTTCGTTATGACAACTGGAAGCTCGTGTTCATGGAGCAGCGCGCCCCGGGAACGCTGCGCGTCTGGTCGGAGCCGTTCACCAGCCTGCGGGTTCCGAAGATCTTCAATCTCCGAACCGACCCTTACGAGCGGGCCGACATCACCTCGAACACTTACTACGACTGGCTGCTCGACCACGCCTTTCAGCTGGTCCCGGCACAGGCCTATGTTGGTCAGTTCCTGATGACGTTCAAGGATTTTCCGCAGCGGCAGAAGGCGGCGAGCTTCAACATGGATGAAGTGATGCAGAAGCTGCAGGAGTTGTCAGCGAAGGACTAGGCGCCACTCAACGCGAACAATCGGCGGCCGATCATCTCCCGATGGTCGGCCGCAATGATTGCACCGGCCTTCAATGTCGGTCTGCCGGACCAATGGTTCATTACCTTCTATCCGAGCCCGGACATACGGGTGAATTTTTGCGATCCGATC
Source organism: uncultured Alphaproteobacteria bacterium (assembly GCA_963811915.1). GTDB lineage: Bacteria > Pseudomonadota > Alphaproteobacteria > Rhizobiales > Xanthobacteraceae > Bradyrhizobium. The sequence continues at coordinate 289,641 of CAWETC010000018.1, read as the reverse complement.
ACCGGCCAGACTGGCCGGCTGTTCCTGCCGTTCGACTTCAGAGTGGGGCGAAAACTGGAGGAAAATGCCGCGCTCTCATTCGAGCCCGGTGTACCCATCATCAAGGATTACCCGGTCTATAACATGAAGACGCAGGTCCGGCTTAATCTAACCTTCTAGATGCGAAGGCGTCGCGCTGCCCACTTGACTTGATGGCAGGCCAGCCGATGATGACAGGGGTCCTGAGGGAGGATTGCTTCGATCGCGCTTCGCGGTCGGCGCTGAAGGACTAGGCAGTTGGCACGTAAGCGACGCAAATCCGGCAAGGTGGATGGATCGCGGAGAAGACCTGCCGGAGAGTTCGACGCAGGCCGGTCTGTCGCAAGCAACCCCTCCTGACATATCCAGAACTGTCTTCTCGGGGCGCCCGATGTGGATTGTTGCGTCGGTCGCAATGCTGATCGCCGTCGCCGCCGGCTTTGGCCTACATCTGCGCGACAGCAACGGGATTGCGCCGGCGGCAAGTTTCGTCAGCAGCGAGACATGTGCGGGCTGCCATCAGGCGGAAGCAAAATTGTGGAATGCCTCGCAGCACAAGGCGGCGATGCAACACGCGACCGACAAGACAGTGCTTGGCGACTTTAACGACGGAAGCTTTGACTACTACGGCGTCCATTCGCGGTTCTTCCGCAAGGGCAGCAAATTTCTGGTCGAGACGGATGGGCCTGACGGCAAGCTTGCTGAATTCGAAATCAAATACACTTTCGGCATTGATCCGCTGCAACAATACCTCACCGAATTCCCCGACGGCCGCATTCAGGCGCTGTCGATCGCATGGGACACCAGGCCGAAGTACAAGGGCGGCCAGCGTTGGTTTCACATCTATCCAAATGAAGAGATCAAGCACGACGATATCCTGCACTGGACGAAGCTGAACCAGAACTGGAATTTCATGTGTGCGGAGTGTCACTCGACTGGTCTGCGCAAAAATTACGATGCGAAGACCGATCGCTTCGCCACCAGCTGGGCGGAGATCAGCGTCGGCTGCGAGGCGTGCCATGGGCAAGGTTCATCTCACGCGGCCTGGGCGCGCGATCAGAAAAGTTGGTGGCCGTTTGGCAAGCGCGAAGATCTGAACAAGGGATTGCTTGTCCGTTTCGACGAGCGCCGCGGCGTCACCTGGTCGACAAACTCACAAACAGGGAACGCGGACCGCAGTGCCGCGCCGCTTACGATTCGCAAGGAGGTCGAGACTTGCGGATTGTGTCACGCGCGCCGTGGCGGCTTTCACGAAGACTGGATTCCTGGCCAGTGGCTGTCGCAAACTCATGTGGTCGAACCGCTCGTGCCCAGCACCTATCACGCGGACGGCCAAACCCGCGACGTGGAAGAGGCCTATAACTACGTTCCCTTCAAGCAAAGCAAGATGTTCGCTGCAGGCGTCACCTGCAGCGATTGCCACGAGCCGCACGGTGCGAAGCTTCGAGCATCGGGCGAAGGCGTCTGCCTGCAATGCCACGCGCCCGACAAATACGCCGACGTCAGCCATCGACACCATGCCGGGATAGATCAGCCGCCAACCTGCATTTCATGCCACATGCCGGTCCGCTCCTACATGGTGGTCGATCAGCGCCATGATCACAGCTTTCGAATCCCGCGGCCCGATCTCTCGGTCACGCTTGGTACCCCGAATGCGTGCAATGACTGCCACCGCGACAAGGCTCCACAATGGGCCGCCGCCGCGGTCGAAAACTGGTTCGGCCCGGGTCGCAAGGGATTTCAGAGTTACGGGGCCGCATTCCACGCTTCGCGCACGGATCAGGCCGATGCTGCCGCACTCCTTGCGGTCGTAGTCTCGGATGGGAATACGCCCGCCGTCGCGCGCGCGAGCGCCTTGACCGAGCTTGCGTCGCTAGTATCACCTTCGAATATTGGCTTGGCCCGCGGCGCGCTCGCCGACGTGGACCCAATGGTACGGATAGGCGCGCTCGACATGCTGGAGAATGTGCCGGCCGGGCAGGTCTGGCCATGGGTAGCGCCGCTACTGTCCGATCCAGTACGTGGTGTCCGGGCCAGGGCTGCCTCGCTGCTCGCAGCCGTTCCCACCTCGAGCCAGCCACCACCCGATCGCGCGCGGTTTGATCGCGCTGCGGCCGAATTTGTCGATGCGCAGCGCTCCAACGCCGACCGGCCCGAGGCTCGTACCACGTTGGGGAGCTTTCTCGCGCGGCGCGGCCAGTCAGCCGGCGCCGAGACCGAATTCAAGGCGGCGCTCCAACTCAGCCCGCAATACCTCCCGGCGTCGATCAATCTGGCTGATCTTTACCGGCAACTCGGCCGGGACAGCGAAGGGGAAACCGTGCTTCGCGCCGCTATCGCCGTTTCGCCGCGCGAAGCAGCGGCGCACCATGCACTTGGCTTGACGCTGACAAGGCTCAAAAAACCTGAGACGGCGTTACTCGAATTCCGGCAGGCCACAGAACTCGATTCGAATAGTGCGCGTTATGCCTATGTCTATGCCGTTGCGCTGAACTCCAGCGGTCAAGCCGGCAAGGCCATCACGGTGCTGAAGCAGAGTTTGGCGCGTCACCCCACCGATCGCGATGCCCTATCAGCGCTGATTGCGTTCAATCGCGCGGCCGGAGACACGAAGGCGGCGCTTGGTTATGCGGAGCGACTTGCGGTCACTGCGCCGGATGACCAAGGTCTGGCGGCACTCATTCTCGATCTGCGACGGACAATCAAGTCATCGGTCCAGTGACCGAGGGCGCGTCGGCCTCTGCCGATTAGAGCGTTTTCGACCGAAGTGGATACCGGTTCGCTTGAAGAAAACGCGTCAAAACAAAAGCCCAGAACCTGGTTCTGATTTAATCAGAACCAATAAGGCTCTCCAGCCCATCCCTTGATGTGGATCAATATTGCTATCGGCAAATTCTGCTGGAGGACACGGCTGGCATAGGCCGGTCTTGTCACAGATCAAATCGGCTGCCGAGCTTTCGTGGTTTACAGAGCTACTTCGTGCTCCCAACAGCGAAAGCAATTTGGTGACAAATCAGCCTGCGGCGGACATTGCCAAGCCCATCGTTCTGGTCGTCGATGACGACGAAGCCGTGCGGGATTCCCTCAGAAACATGATGGAGAGTGAGGATTTCGAGGTGCGGGCTTTTTCTAACGGTCACGACTTGCTCAATGAAGAGAGCCTGCCTGCGACGGGGTGCCTGATCGTCGATTACAATATGCCCGCAATGAATGGACTGGAACTGGTCGGTGCGCTGCGCGGTCGGGGAGTGTCGATCCCCGCTATTCTGATCACAGGAAATCCGGCCCAATATGTGCGCGACCGTGCCGCAGCAATTGCAGTTTTGGTCGTCGAAAAACCACTGCTAGGAAGATATCTCCTGGATTGCGTCCGTGAGGCAGTTGCGAAACATGCACAGTTGTTGTCGTAGGGCTTCGTGTATTCGCATGCCTTAGGACCATTCGAAACGGCCTGACGATGTCCGTTGATCGGGTGCCGGGTTAGATCGGAAGTAGCTGGCGGGGAGCCAAAACGGCGCTTTTGCCCCATTTCGGAAGTCGTCGACGAAGCCGTCCTGCAACCTTCGACGAGGGTTTGATTCAGATCAACCGTCGTTTGCTCGATAACCCTCATAAATTGAAATATGCGGCACCGTTTGAAGGCTTCGGATGGAGAAACCGATGAGCGTCGATGCGCTTTGGAGTGCAGGGCTTCGGCATAAAACTTCGGTTCAAGCGACTGCATTTCAACGGCCGCCAAATTGCCCACTCGCATTATGCGCTGCAATTGAGAGGGGGCAGAAGGAGCTGGAAAGGCTCGATCGCACGGAAGCCCAATTGCGAGAGGCTCTCGCGCGTGAACAAGTGCTGCTGGATCAAAAAGATGAATTGATCAGGCATAAAGACCTTATGGGCCGTGAGTCCGATCATAGGCTGATGAACGGCCTTCAGATGGTGTCAAGCTTGCTTTCACTGCAAAGCCGAGAGACGCAGAACGCCAAGGCAGCCGAGCAATTAAAGATCGCAGCAAATCGTATTGCCACGATAGGGAGCGTGCACAAACGTCTTCACGCTCTGGATCACGTCAGAAGCGTCGAGCTTAAACAATATCTCGAGAATCTCTGCCAGGACATGAGGGGCATTCTGCCAGCCGGTGCTAAGCATAGTCTTGCAGTTGAAGGGATTGCGCTGGAAGTCCCCACCTCGATCGGAATACCGCTGGGATACATTGTCAGCGAACTTGTGACAAATTCCGCCAAATATGCCCAGGGCAAGATTACCATCAGGTTGGCTATGAATCCCGGCAAAGGCTACGAACTTTCGGTCTCTGATGATGGTCCCGGCTTTCCGGAAGGGTTTGATCCAAAGAAGTCGATGGGTCTAGGGATGAAGATCGTTTCGTCCCTCGTCAATCAGATTGATGGTCAGTCGCTTTTCGGTCCAAATCATTTGGGGCGAGGCGCGCGATTTACGGTACTGTTCGCACTGAATAAGCGTGCTGCTGAGCCAACCGGGATGAAGACGACGAAGATGGCGCGCGAACAGTATGTCGCAAGAAGCGTGCAACATTGGCATATCGTCAAGATAGATGCCGACGGCAAGGATACCGTCGTGGGAATAACGGACTTAGAACGGTACGCCAAGGCCGAGGCCGCCAGACTGGAGCGCGAGGCAGGGCGTACTGCGCAGACTCAACGCAACGCTTAGGGCCACGCTGAGGCGCTGATGACGAACGGCGCTAAAGCGGACGGTGAAGTCATGTGGTCCTGACGCCACGATGCTGGCGTCAAGTTTGCGGAAGGCGATGTCAGCCCTAGCGGGCCTGACACGCCGATATCCGCAGGCGAGGGTGACAAACAAGCCCTGCGCGCCCGATGACAGGCTCCGCGAAGCAATCCATCCTGCCGAGCAAAGAAGGAATGGATTGCTTCGCGTCGGTCGCAATGACGGAGCCGGCTGTTTGAAATTCAAAGCTGCGAAAGCGCCATTGTGTGTCTTCTGCGAACGCAGGTCCCCATAACCACAGGTGTTTGTTGGAGCGGAAGCCGTGGGCCGTCGTGTCAAGAACGCGAGGCTGCGGCATATGGGTCCCTGCATTCGCAGGGACGACATTGAGATATTACGGTCGTGCGACTGTTGGCTCGTCCGGGCTACGATGTGCGCACCCGCCTCTAACTCGCGATGCTGCCGAGCTTGGCGCCGATCGCGATCACCAGCATGATGCCGGCGGCATAGGCGAGATATTCGGGATGATGGCAAAACATCTGCGAGGTCGAGCAGACGTCGCTGGCCCATTGTGTTCCGACGGAAATTTCGCCGGCGGCCTGGTGAAACAGGAACGCGCCGCCGCCGAGCAGCAGCGCGATCAGGAAAGCGATTCCGGCCATGTGAATACCCGCCCCGGTTGTGGCGAGTTATGCGCTTTTTCGGGGCGGAAAGTAACAGGAAACTACGGTCTCCTGAGTTTATTCGTCGTCCTGCTTCTTGCCGCCGATGGTCTTCAGCTTGGCGAACACGGCATCAACGTTGAGGTCGTCGCGCTGCTTCTCGGAGGGCTCGAATTCCGCCTCCTTGCGGGTGGTCTCGGAGGCCGGCAACAGGGTGGCGCCGCCGTAAGCCGCATCCGTCGGCTTCTCCTTGGCGGCCCGCTGCACCTCGAAATCAAGCTCGATCTGCGAGCATAGGCCGAGCGTCACCGGGTCCATCGGAGTCAGGGTCGAGGCGTTCCAGTGGGTGCGGTCGCGCACGCTGGCGATCGTGGTCTTGGTGGTGCCGACCAGGCGCATGATCTGCGCGTCCTTCAATTCAGGGTGGTTGCGCACCAGCCACAGGATCGCGCTCGGCCGCTCATGGCGGCGCGACACCGGGGTATAGCGCGGGCCCTTTTTCTTGGCCGCCGGCGGCAACGTCACCTTGCTCTCGCCGAGCTTAAGGCGGTAACTCGGGTCCTTCTCACCCTTTTCGATCTCGTCGCGGGTGAGCTGGCCGGTCGAAATCGGGTCCATGCCCTTGATGCCCTGGGCGGCGTCGCCATCGGCGATGGCGCGGACCTCCAGCGGGTGCATTTTGGTGAAATCCGCCACCTGGTCGAAAGTCAGCGCGGTATTGTCAACCAGCCACACGGCAGTCGCCTTTGGCATCAGCGGTGCATTGCTCATGGCAAATCTCCTTAGCGCTTCGCCCACCTCAGGGAGGCGAAGCCGTGGTCATCAGCGATGACGGGAATTACACCCTATATAAGCCGTCTGGGGCTAACCGCGCAATGGTTTGATGACCGGCCTTGACAGCGCCCAAAAGGCGTCCCAAGTCCTCCAGTGGATTATCCTTCATCGACCGTTCCCAGCCCGCCTTTTAGGGGTGATTCGGTCCCGAGATCGCCCCCATGCCAGCCAAACCACCCCTGAAACTCGTGCTTTGCTCGCCCCGGGGCTTCTGTGCCGGCGTGGTGCGGGCAATCGACACCGTCGAGCGGGCGTTAACGATTTACGGCGCCCCGGTCTATGTCCGCCATGAGATCGTCCATAACCGCTATGTGGTCGACAGCCTCAAGACCAAGGGCGCGATCTTCGTCGAGGAACTGGCTGAAATCCCTGACAATACCAACGCCCCGGTGGTGTTTTCGGCCCACGGGGTGCCAAAATCGGTTCCCGCGGACGCCCGGGCCCGCAATTTCTTCTCACTCGACGCCACCTGTCCCTTGGTCACCAAGGTGCACCGCGAGGCGGCGATCCACTTCAAGCGCGGCCGCGAGATCCTGCTGATCGGGCATTCCCATCATCCGGAAGTGGTCGGCACACTCGGGCAATTGCCGCCGGGCGCGGTAACGCTGATCGAGACCGCGCACGATGCCGCGACCTTCACGCCGAAGGATCCCGACAATCTCGCCTTTGTGACCCAGACCACGCTGTCGATCGACGACACCGCCGAAATCGTCGCGATGCTCAAGGAGCGATTCCCGAACATCTCCGGTCCGCACAAAGAAGACATCTGCTACGCCACCACCAACCGCCAGCTTGCGGTGAAGAAGGTAGCGCCGGTAGTCGATGCCCTGATCGTGGTCGGTGCGCCGAATTCGTCGAACTCGCAGCGCCTGCGCGAAGTCGCCGAGCGCGAAGGCTGCCCGATCGCGGTGCTGGCGCAGCGTGCCGGCGATCTTGACTGGTCGCGCTTCGACGGCATTCAGAGCCTCGGCATCACCGCGGGCGCCTCGGCGCCGGAAGTGATCGTCGAAGAGATCATGGGCGCGTTCGCCGAGCGTTACGAATTGCATGTGGAGACGGTTTCGGCCGCGGAAGAGAACGAGTTCTTTCCGTTGCCGCGTTCGCTGCGGCCCGACGCCGCAGAGTAATCGAAGATGGCGGTTTATACCGACGTCGCCGCCGATGAGCTTGCGGAATTCCTGGGGCGTACGACATCGGCGAATTGCTGTCCTACAAGGGCATCGCTGAGGGCGTCGAGAATTCCAACTTCCTGCTGCATACCTCGGCCGGGCATTTCATCCTGACGCTCTATGAGAAGCGCGTCGCCCGCGGCGACCTGCCGTTCTTTCTCGGCCTGATGACGCATCTGGCGTCGCGCGGCATCAGTTGTCCGCAGCCGGTCAAGAACAGAAACGGTGAGGCGCTCAGTGTTCTGGCCGGCCGCCCGGCGGCGATCATCAATTTCCTGGAAGGGGCGTGGCCGCGCAAGCCCAACGCGGCGCACTGCGCCGGTGTCGGCCAGGCTTTGGCTAAGATGCATATGGCCGGCGCCGATTTTCCGATGTCGCGCGCCAATGCGCTGTCGGTGTCGGGCTGGCGTCCGTTGTTCGAAGCGGCGGCGTCACGCGCCGACGAAGTGCAGCACGGATTACGCGATTTTATCGGCGCCGAACTCGATCATCTCGAAGGCAATGTCTGGCCGAGGAATTTGCCGCAGGGCGTGATCCACGCCGATTTGTTTCCGGACAACGTGTTTTTCCTCGGCGAGCAAGTGTCCGGCATCATCGATTTCACCTTCGCCTGTACCGATATGCTCGCCTATGACGTCGCGATCTGCCTCAACGCCTGGTGTTTCGAGAGCGATTGTTCGTTCAACGTCACCAAGGCGCGGGCCTTTCTGGGCGCCTATGGCCGCGAGCGGCAGCTGTCCGAGGCCGAGCAGCATGCGCTGCCGTTGTTGGCGCGCGGCGCGGCGTTGCGCTTCCTGCTGACGCGTCTGGTCGATTTTCTCAACGTGCCCAAGGGCGCGCTGGTGCGCCCGAAAGACCCGCTGGAATATGTCCGCAAGCTGCGCTTTCAGCAGGGCGTATCCAGTTTGCGCGACTACGGCGTCGTCGCCTCAGGACAGATGGCGTGAGTTTACTCCCGGTCGTCACCATTCACACCGACGGCGCCTGCTCGGGCAATCCCGGACCGGGCGGCTGGGGCGCCATCCTGAAATTCGGCGACGTCGAAAAGGAGTTGAAGGGCGGCGAGGCGCATACCACCAACAACCGCATGGAGTTGATGGCGGCGATCTCCGCGCTGGAAACCCTGAAGAAGCCGTGCACCGTCGATCTCTATACCGACAGCCAGTATGTGCGTCAGGGCATCACCGGCTGGATCCACGGCTGGAAGAAGAACGGCTGGCGCACCGCGGACAAAAAGCCGGTCAAGAATGTCGACCTCTGGCAGCGGCTCGATGCGGCGTTGAAAGCCCATCAGGTGCGCTGGCACTGGGTCAAGGGCCACGCCGGCCACGATGAAAACGAACGCGCCGACCAATTGGCGCGCGACGGCGTCGCGATGGCGCGATTGAAGGCGTAACGGGAGATTAGGGTCGTTAGGCACCCACTCGTGTCATCACCCGCGAAAGCGGGTGATCCGGTATTCCGTGGCGTTAGCGATAAATCGAGAGGCCGCGGCGTACTGGATCGCCCCGGTCAAGCCGGGCGATGACGGTGTTGCTTGTTGGAGTCGTGCCCCAACCACAACCGTCATTGCCCGCACAAACGCGCAGCGTTTGCGCAAGGGAGCGAAGCGACGAAGCAATCCAGCTTTCTGCGTTGCCGCCTTATGGATTGCTTCGCAGAGCCTGTCATCGGGCGCGCATTCGCGCGACCCGTTGGCTCGCAATGACAGTCCTTACAGCTGCCCCAGCAGCGTATCGCCGCCGGAAACTTCGACCTTGCCGGGGGCTGGCTCGAGGTTGAGCTTCTTGACGACGCCGTCGTCCACCAGCATCGAGTAGCGGTGCGAGCGGATGCCGAGGCCGTTACCGGAGGCGTCCAATTCCATGCCGATCGCCTTGGTGAATTCGGCGTTGCCGTCGGCGAGGAAAGTGGCCTCATCGCGCTGGTCGGTGTCGCGCTTCCAGGCGTTCATGACGAAGGCGTCATTGACCGAAACGATCGCGATCGTGTTCACGCCCTTGTCCTTGATGGCGTAGGCGTTAAGGAAAATGCTCGGCAGATGCATCTTGTGGCAGGTGCCGGTATAGGCGCCGGGCACCGCGAACAGCGCGACCTTCTTGCCCTTGAAGATATCGTCAGTGGTTTTGACCTGCGGACCCTCCGCCGTCATCACGCGAAATTTGGCTTCCGGCAGCTTGTCGCCAACTTTGATGGTCATCGTCTATTCTCCTTGCAATGTGCGGATATGTCTTAAACCGGGCAGGCAGCGGGCACAATATTAGGTGCCGTGGAAACGGCAATGGTCCCGTTGGTTCACCGGTCTGTCGTCAGCCGGAAAATCCGCCATTGTCGAGAAACGCCCGTTCTTCCGGTGTGGTGCTTCGTCCCAGAACACGATTGCGATGGGGAAAGCGCCCGAACCGGCGGATGATGTCGGCATGATCCTCGGCGTATCGGAGGTTGTCGGGATCGCCGGCCCTGCGAAACAGTTCGACGCAACGCTGCTGGTCGGACAATTGCTCCGAATGCATGAACGGCATGTAAAGAAATTCCAGCAGGCCCGCCTCGATGCGCGTGTCCGCACCGCGCGCGATGGCGCGGTCCGCGACTTCACGGGCTTGCCCGTCGGTCGAATAGGTCCTGATGTCGTCGCGAAACATGTTGCGTGGAAACTGGTCGAGGATGATGACCAGTGCCAGCACGCCGTCGTCCGACGTTTCCCAGGATGACAGGTCGCCCGCCGCGGCTTTCCGCCACAGGCCGAAGAAGGTGCGGCGCACCTCCTCGTCGAACGTGGCGTCCCGCGCGTACCAGCGCTCGCTGCCAGCCTCGCGCCAGAATGCGAGGATGTCACCAGGCGTCATGTCGCGAGCGTCGGTCATCGACAAGCGCTCGCGGTCCTGCCCGTTCAGGCGGCTGCCGCCTTCTTTTCATCCCGCAACTCGCGGCGCAGGATCTTTCCGACATTGGTTTTCGGCAGACTGGTCCGAAATTCGATCTGCTTCGGTACCTTGTAGTTGGTCAGTTGCGTGCCGCAGTATTTGATGATGTCTTCGGCGGTCACGTTCGGATCTTTCTTGACGACGAACGCCTTGACCGCTTCGCCCGACCGCGCATCCGTGACGCCGATCACGGCGCACTCCAGGACGCCGGGATGGCTCGCAATCACTTCCTCGACCTCGTTGGGATAGACATTAAAGCCCGATACCAGGATCATGTCCTTCTTGCGATCGACGATCTTGGTATAGCCGTCCGGTGTCATCACGCCGATATCGCCGGTGCGGAAGTAACCGTCCGCGGTCATCACATTGGCGGTCTCTTCCGGCCGGTTCCAGTAACCCGCCATCACCTGCGGGCCCTTGGCGCAGATTTCGCCGGGCTGGCCGAGCGGCACTTCTTTGCCTTCTTCGTCGCGGATCGAAAGATAGGTCGATGGAACGGGCAGCCCGATCGAGCCGGAGAACTTGTCGGTATCGGCCGGATTGCAGGTCAGGGTCGGCGAGGTTTCCGAAAGACCGTAGCCCTCCGAGAGTGTGCAGCCGGTCACCGCCAGCCATTTCTCGGCGACCGGCTTTTGAGTTGCCATGCCGCCGCCGTTCGAAACCTTTAGCTTGGAGAAATCAACCTTGTCGAAACCGGGCGTATTCAACAGGCCGTTGTAAAGCGTGTTCACCCCCGGGAAGAAGTTGATCTGGTATTTCATCAACTCCTTGATGAAGCCCGCCATGTCACGCGGGTTGGGAATCAATAGATTGACGCCGCCGGCACGCATCGCCAGGAGGAAGCACGCCGTCAGCGCGAAGATGTGATACAGCGGCAGCGCGCAGACGATGAACAACTGGTCGACGTGCGGCGGCTTCTTCAGCGCCGGTTGCAGCCAGGCGTCGTTCTGCAGCACATTGGCGAGAATGTTGCGATGAAGCAGCGTCGCGCCCTTGGAGACGCCGGTGGTGCCGCCGGTGTATTGCAGGAAGGCGACATCTTCGGGGGCCAGCTTCGGCTTGTTGAACATCATGCTGCGGCCGGACGCGACCGCGTCGTTGAAGCTGACCGCGCCTGGTATCGAATAGGCCGGCACCATTTTCTTCACCCGGCGGACCACCAGGTTGACGATCATGCCCTTGAGGCCGAGCATGTCGCCCATGCTGCCGACGATGACATGCTTCACCGCGGTTTTTGCGAGCACCTGCTGTACGGTGGTCGCGAAGTTCTCAAGCACGATGATCGCTTCGGCGCCGGAGTCCTTGAGCTGGTGTTCGAGTTCGCGCGGGGTGTAGAGCGGGTTGATGTTCACCACCGCATAGCCGGCACGCAGCACGGCGGCGATCGATACCGGATATTGCAACACGTTCGGCATCATCAGCCCGACGCGCGCGCCCTTTTGCAGACCCTTGCTCTGTAAATAGGCGGCGAGCGCCAGCGACATCTCGTCGAGGTCGCGGTAGCTGATCGACTTGTCCATGCAGATGAAGGCCTTGCGGTCGCTGAACTTCGCAAAGCTTTCTTCCAGCAACTCGACCAGCGACGAATATTGGGTTACGTCGATATCGGCGGGCACGCCGGCCGGATATTGCTTGAGCCAGATGCGCTCCATGTTAGTTCCCCTCCTGGTTTGCTTCCTCGTTTTTGCCCGCTTGTCGGGACGGGACGCTTTATTTTGGACAGTATTGAGCAATGCGGCGACCGATGGCAAGCGGTGGCGCGTCGTGAATGGATTGATGCTTGAAAAGCAATGTTCCGCGCGGCGGAATCCGCCGCCGGATCAATCTACGAACGCGGCGCAGCGGTCTTTTGGTCGGCGGCGGGCTGGGCTTCACCGGTCGTGTTCTTCGGCGCCGGCTTGGGCTTCGCTGCGGCCTTTCGCTTCGCCGGCTTCGCATCCGGTATGTCAGCGGCCTTTGGAGCAGCATCCGGCTTGGCGTTCGCATGCCGGGCGGCGGCCGGTTTGCCGGCCGATTTCGGCTCGGTGTTCTTATCGGTGTTCTTGGCAGCGGCGTTCTTGACAGCGGCGTTCTTGGCGCTGTCCTTGGTCGCGGTCGAAGCATCCGGCTTTTTCGATGCGACCCGAACTTTCTTGCCGTGATGACGCGCCGCCTGTTCGGCGGAGTCCTCGGCGACCGCGGCGATCAATGCGGCGCCGGTCCTTGTCGGTCCGGTATAAACCGGAATCGGCTCCGAGGGCGCGGCCGGGGCCGCCAGCAACTCCGATGGCTTCAGCATCGGCGGTTGCAGTCCGGCGGCGAAGAATGCCAGAGCAGGCTCACCGCTGCCCGAGCCGGCGCTGGTGGCAATGTTGTCCTCATCCTCGTCGCTGGCCGGCTTGTGGTGCTTGCCGCCGCACATTTCGTCATGCAGGTTCGGCGGCGAGGCGTCGATCGGTGCCAGATTTTCGACGGTGCCGAGCGACGGGCGCAGCCACGACAGCGAGTTGTTCGCAAAGCCGCGCTCCAGCAGTTGCGCCGCCCGGACGGCGCGCATCCGGCCGGATGACGCACCCAGCACCACCGCGATCAGCCGTCGGCCGTCGCGTGTCGCCGACGCCACCAGATTGTAGCCGGAAGCACAGATGAAACCGGTCTTGAAGCCATCGGCGCCGGGATAGCGTCCAATCAGCTTGTTGAAATTCTGCGTGACCGTGTGGCCGTAGCGGATCGAGGGAATGTGGACGAAATATTCGTATTCCGGCAGATCGTGAATAATGGCGCGGGCCAGGATCGCGAGATCGCGGGCCGAGGTGATCTGGCCATCAGCGGGCAGGCCGTTCGGATTGACATAGCTCGTCTGTGTCATGCCAAGTTGCTGCGCCGCCTGGTTCATCAGAGCCGAAAAGCCGTCGATCGAACCGCCGACGCCCTCGGCCAGCACCACGGCCATATCGTTGGCTGATCTCACCAGCATGATCTTGAGCGCATTGTCGACGGTGACCTGAGTGCCCGGACGGAAGCCGATCTTCGCCGGCGCCTGCGAGGCTGCCACCGGTGATACCGTCAGCAGCGTATCGAGGGTTATCCGCCCTTCCTTGACCGCCTTGAGCGTGACGTAGGCCGTCATCAGCTTGCTCAGCGAGGCGGGATACCAGGGATAGGTTGCGTTCTCGGCTTGCAGCACTTTGCCGGTATCGGCTTCCACGAGCAGCAGTGCTTCGGCATCCGCCACGCGCGGAGTGACGACAGCGAGCGCCGCGACAACCACGATCCAGCTCAACGGCGATTTGCGAAGCAACGGGCGGAGAAGATGCACTATCCGATTCCGGTCCTTTGAGACCCGCCTTCGTGAAGCTGGTCCTGTCATGTAACGTTCGGGTTTAAGCTTGTCCGGCGCCGTCGCTTACGGCGAACGCAAACCTATACCGGCTTGCCGATCCGGAACAGAGGCTCGGTGATTAAATCGTGGACGAAATAGGCCAAATTTCGGCGATACTTAAACCTTGAGCGCGGCGCTGCCCGTTTCAAAGCGCCTGAACGCTGGCCCGTGCGTTCTCCTGCACCATGAACTGGGCCCTTGCGAGGTCCGCAAAACGGCCGCCCTTCGCTACAAGTTCATCAAAAGTTCCGCTTTCGATCACCTGTCCGTTATCGAACACAAGGATGCGCGTGGCGTTGCGGATGGTCGAGAGCCGGTGCGCGATCACGAAGGTCGTGCGTCCCTTCATCACTTCGTCGAGTGCGGCGTTGACCTTGGCCTCGGTAACGGCATCGAGCGCGCTGGTCGCTTCATCGAGGATCAGGATCGGTGGATCCTTCAAAAGCGCCCGCGCGATCGACAGCCGCTGCCGTTCTCCGCCCGACAGCATCCGCCCGCGTTCACCGGCATTGGTTTCGAATTTCCGCTCGCTACGCTCGATGAATTCCAGCGCCTGGGCGCGTTCCGCCGCGACCCGCAGTTCCTCATCAGTGGCGTCCGGCTTGCCGACGCGCAGATTGTCCGCGATCGAACGATTGAACAGCAGCGCCTCCTGAAACACCACGCCGATATTGCGCCGCAGCGCCGTCAGCGTCAGGCCGCGGACGTCCATGCCGTCGATCCGGATGAAACCCGATTGCGGATCGAATGCGCGATGCAGCAGGGCGATCGCGGTGGATTTGCCGGCGCCGGTCGGGCCGACCAGCGCGATGGTCTGGCCGGGCAGGGCCGTGAAGGAAAGGTCTTCGACCGCGGGCCGCTTGCCGTCATATGAAAACGACACGTCGATGAATTCGACCAGCCCTGAAAGACGTCCGGTATCGATCGCGTCGGGCCGGTCGCGCACCGCAGGCACGGCATCGAGCACGTTGAAGAATTCCTGCAGGCGCGGCGCCTCCATGAACACGTTGTTGATGAAGCTGACCACCTGTTCGAGCTTCTGGATCAGCATGGTGGCGAAACTGACGAACATGACGATCTCGCCGACCGATGTCAGGCCCTGTTCGTGCAGCACGATGCCGACGGTGAAGATTGCCAAAACGGTAATGGTGGTCGAGGCCCTGGTGATGACGGTGACCAGCGCCCACCACGACAGCACCGGCATCTGCACCGCCAGCAGCTTGTCGGCGACGAAGCGCAGCCCCTGCACCTCGGCATCAATGCGCACGAAGCTTTGTACCAGCGCGACATTGCCGAGCGCATCGGAAGCGCGGGCGGACAGATCGGTGTAATGCGCCTCGACCTCGTTCTGCATGCCGTAGGTCTTGCGCACCACCATCGTGGTCAGCACCGTGAACACGATACAGAGGATGAACAGCAGGATTGCCAGCCGCCAGTTGATGTAGAACGCCAGCGGCAGCAGCACCACCAGCGACATGATCGCAGCGAAATGTTCGCGAAAAAATCCAAGCCAGAGCCGCCATAAAGAGTCGGTGCCGTTGAGCATCACCTTCATCAGGCGGCCGGAATGGGTGCCGGTGTGGAAAGTCAGTGGCAATTGCATGATGTGTTCGAAATAATTCGTCAGCACCGCCTGACGCTGGCGATGGGCCAGCCGATCCGCATGAAGCGCTACGGCGGCGCTACAGCCGATGGTGAACAGGCCGAAAGCCGCCCAGGCCCCCAGCAGCGGCCATGCCGGCGAGGATCCGAGCGGCCCCGCCGCCGTCTTGCCCGACAGGACGTCGACGATACGACCGAACAGCACCGGCTCGGCGAATTGCGCGCCGGCCAATAGTAGATTGGCGCCGGCCAGGATCCAGCCCAGCCGTGCCTCCTTGCCAAGCAATTCAAGAACGCGGGTATAGAGGCGAAGCAGGGACATACCTTAACGAACTCGGGTGGGCAGAGCGAACGATCGTTCTGATGCGCATCTAATCAGGGATCGCCCGGGAGATACAGCGTCCGCGCATGATGCGCCAAAGTGCAGGCGGGTCAAACAGATCATGCGCGGGTTCAATGGTTTAACGCGCGGTCTCCGGACAAACGAAGGCGTTTGTCCGGCAGAACCGGTATCCGCTTTTGCTGATCGCGCGTTGATTTTTGCTCAATTCATCAGGCGGCCGCCAAGCGGCGGCAGGAAGCTGTCGTCGAAAATATCGATCGCGGAAGGACGTTTCAGGAATTTGAAATCCTCGGCCACCTGATCAATCGCTCGGTCGAGCCTGCTGGCATCGATGCCGCCGAGGCCGTTGCGCTTCACCTCGCTGGTCAGGATATTGTCTTCGATTACGGTGTGCAGGCGTTCCAGCTCGAGATCGCGCGAGCCGTTTTCCATGCGGCTGACAACTTCATCCGCCGCGTGCCCGGGGTCCTTGATGGCCATATGCATGCCGGCGATCGTCGCGCGCAGGAAGCCCTTTACCGCTTCGGGCCTCTTGGCGGCGAATGCCGGGTTGACGATCACCGCAAGCCCGTAGGCCTCGCAGCCATAGTCGGCGAATTTGAGCACCGCGAGATCGTCGGCCGGAACGCCACGGTCTCTTAAATTGATCGCCGATAGATATGAAAACCCGGTGACGGCGTCGACCTGACCGGCCGACAGCATCGGCTCGCGCACCGCGGCGCTCATGGTGTTCTGCTTTATGCCTGCGGTCTTGATCCCGTTCTGCCGCGCCAGCGCCGGCCAAAGCCGGATCGAGAGATCCCCCTCGGCCACGCCGATCGTTTTACCCTCGAGGTCGGAAAGCGCATGGATACCCCGGCTTTTGCGGGCGACAATGGCGTAGGGTGACGTATTGAACAGCACGAACACGGCTTTGACCGGCGGCGCGTTCTTGTCGCGAAAGCGGATCAGCGCGTTGATATCGACCAGCGCAAATTCGCTGCTGCCAGCAGCGACGCGCGCGATCGCCGCCGGCGATCCGTTGGCGATATCGGTCGTGACCGACAGGCCTTCCGCGCCGAACAAGCCGTCGGTCGCGGCCAGCACAAAAGGAGCGTCGCTCGCGTTGAGCGGGCGGTCGAGGGAAAACTGGATCGCGATCGGTTGGCGGGCGTCGCCCGCGAGCTGGCTTTCGGCCGCACCGAGATACCCACAAGCCAGCAGGCCCATCAAAAAAGCCAGAGCGGAACTGATAGAGATGGTCTGACTTACGCGCATGTGGATCGCACCGGGACCGGACCTCGAATTGCCGCGCCGGATTTTGTCGTTTCATGACACCGTCGCGGGCATTCTGGCGGACGAAACCTGAACGCCAGATGAGCGCCCGGGCTGTCATGGCCTTCAAGGGGCGAAACCCGCGGGTTTGGCGCGTTGGTTAAGAAAGGGGCCGAGCGGTCCGCGGCGACGGAACTTTGGTCGCGGCGGTCAGTAGTCCTACGGTGGTGATTATCCAACCGGACGTGAATACCAAGCGTGTCTTCAAATTGTCATCTTACCTGCATGGTGGTCCCGCACTTCTTCGCTGGCCGGCGGGTAGAATTATTGCCGGTCGTTAACACGCTGGCCACGTGTTTCGATTAGGCTTCCTGCAATGAGTGATTCGCTCGAACGTCTTTACCAGGCGATCATCGCGGCCAAGGATCTCGATCCGGCAATTTCGCGAACGGCGCGGCTGTTTCAGCGCGGCCCCGCCAAGATGGCGAAGAAATTGGCCGAAGAAGCCATCGAGGTCGTGATCGACGCCGTCAACGGCAAGACCGATGCCGTGGTCCGGGAGAGCGCCGACCTGCTCTACAATCTCTCCGTTTTATGGGCATCGGCCGGTGTGCGGCCTGAGGACGTGTGGCGCGAAATGGAGCGGCGCGAGCATCTCTTGGGAATTGCCGAGAAGATGCCGAAATCCGCCATCAAGATGCCCAAGGGAGCGCCATCCCGGGTCGCGCGGCGGCCAATTGTCGCGCTCGAGAGCCGCACCCTGCGCAAGCGCCACTGAACCTTCCCGAATTTCCTTGCATTCATGGCATGGACAAATCCGTCCCATGGTGGTTCATCGCGCCATGCTCAGACGGATTTACGATTGGTGTATCGACGCCGCGCACAAGCCCTATGCGCTCTGGATCATGGGAGCGGTGGCTTTCGCGGAAAGTTCGTTCTTTCCGGTGCCGCCGGATGTGATGCTGATCCCGATGTCGCTGGCGCGACCGCAGCGCGCCTGGCTCTATGCCGCGGTCTGCACCGCGACATCTGTGCTGGGCGGCATGCTCGGCTATGCTATCGGTGCACTGCTCTATGATTCCATCGGGCACTGGCTGATCGAATTCTACGGTCTTGGCGGCAAGGTCGAGGCCTTCCGGGCGTCCTACGCCGAATGGGGCGCGCTGATCATCATCGGCAAGGGCCTGACACCGATCCCCTACAAACTGGTGACCATCACATCGGGCTTTGCGGGCTACAACATCGGGCTGTTCGTGTTGTGCTCCATCATCGCGCGCGGTGGACGGTTCTTCGTGGTCGCGGTCCTGCTCAACCGCTATGGCGAATGGATCCGGGTCAGGATCGAGAAGCATCTGGGACTGTGGGTGGCGCTGGGCGCCGCGGTGCTGGCGCTGGGTTTTATTGTCGCATTGAGAATGATCTGAAGCAGCTTTGCCGGTTTGCCGGTTCAGGCTACGTTCGATGTCATGCTTGATCGATCCGGCTACCTGATTGCGTCGTCCAGGACGCACCTCGCGACGGCCGGCATGGCACTGGCGATGTTGATGATCGCCACAGGCGTCGGCTGGCCGCAGGCGGTGTCACCATCTTCTCCGCCGTCATCCCCCTCGCCGTCCTCTCCGTCAGTCTCTCTTGGCGTGCAGACGCCGGCCCAGCCAGCAACGCCGGGTCGCCCCGCCGCTGCGACGGTCGAGCCCGCGCCGTCATCCCCGCCGCCGGCGCGCGAGGAAAATCCGGGCCTGATCAACGAAATGGGAAAGATGTTCGAAAAATCGCTGTCGATCCTGCCGACGCTGAAGAGTCCGGGGGAGACCATCGATGACTTGAACGCCCGTGCCAAAGACGCGGGCGAGACCCTCTCGCGCCTGGCCACGCCCGCGATGGTGACGGGGCGTGTGAAATGCCTGGTTTCGGCAAACGGTGCGCCGGACTGCAAGGACGCTGCCGACAAGCTCTGCCAGACCAAGGCGTTCAAGCAGGGCAAGAGCCTCACCAGCGATGCCGCGGAGACCTGCTCGGCGAGAGTTCTGATTCCCGGCCGGGCACGAAAGCCGGACGACTGCCGGACCGATCATTACGTTACCCGTGCGCTTTGCCAGTAGAGTCAGGATATCGCCGCAAGCGCGGCTAATCCGGCGGTATGGACGATTTGCCAATTTGATATGATGTCTGGCATTCTTAAGATCGGTGCTTGAGAGTGATGTTTTGCCTGCGACCGGTGCTTGCACTTTGCAGCCCTAGCCAAAAAGGATCCGACGAATGTCCATGCCTGCTTTGTTCAAGGGCCGTCTGTCTCTGCCCGTGATCGGCGCACCGCTGTTCATTATCTCCGTCCCTGACCTCGTCATCGCGCAATGCAAGGCGGGAATCGTCGGATCGTTTCCGGCGCTGAATGCGCGGCCGCCGGAACTGCTCGACGAATGGCTGGTGCGGATCAAGCAGGAACTCGCCGCGCACGACAAGGCGCACCCCGATCGGCCCTCCGCGCCATTCGCGGTCAACCAGATCGTGCATCGGTCGAACAACCGGCTCGAACAGGATCTGGCGCTGTGTGAAAAGCACAGGGTGCCGATGATCATCACCTCGCTGGGCGCGCGCGAGGAAGTCAATCAGGCCGCGCATGGCTGGGGCGGCATCGTTTTCCACGATGTGATTAACCAGAAATTCGCACACAAGGCGATCGAGAAGGGCGCCGATGGTTTGATTTTGGTGTCGGCCGGCGCCGGCGGACATGCCGGTGAGATATCGCCATTCGCATTCGTGGCCGAAACCCGGCAATGGTTCGATGGTCCGATCGCATTGTCGGGCGCGATCGGCAATGGCCGCGCCATCCGGGCGGCGCGCATGCTGGGCGCCGATTTTGCCTATATCGGCTCGGCGTTCATCGCCACCCAGGAGGCCAATGCGGTCGAGGGCTACAAGCAGATGATCACCAGTTCGACCGCGGAAGACATCGTGTATTCGAATCTCTTCACCGGCGTGCATGGCAATTATCTGAAGCCGTCGATCATCGCAGCGGGCATGGATCCCGATAATCTTCCGCAGTCCGACGCGTCGAAAATGAGTTTCGGTACCGACGCGTCCGGCGAGCGGGCCAAGCCGAAAGCCTGGAAGGAAATCTGGGGCAGTGGACAAGGCGTCGGCAGCGTCGGCAAGATTGTGCCGGCCGCCGAATTGATCGCGCGCTTCAAAAAGGAATACGACGAATCGGTCGATCCGCCGCTGTAATGGTGGGCGTCCTCCGCCCTCGCTTTCAAAGGGGAAGAGCGCCGATTGGCGCATTTTTCAATCGAGGTTGATCATGGGTATCAGGCGACCTGTGCTCCCGATCACCGGCGGCTGCCCGTGCGGCGCGATCCGCTATGAGATCGCGTCGTTTCCGCTGTTGCTCTACACGTGCAATTGCACGGATTGTCAGACTGCGTCGGGCAGCGCGTTCGCGCTGAACATGCCGGTCCTTACAAAAGATTTTTATATCCGGAAGGGCGAGCCGAAGGGATGGCACCACACCTCGCCGACGGGTGTCGCGGTCATATCCTGGTTTTGCGGTGACTGTGGCGGCCGAATCTACGGCGAACGGGCTGGACGTCCGGAGGCAATGAACGTTCGTGCAGGAACGCTTGACGACACGACGTGGCTGGTTCCGGTTGCGCATATGTTCATGATAAGCGCTCAGCCTTGGGTGTTGCCCGCGGCCAATGCAGAATGCCATGAGGTCGGACCGAATAATTTCCGGCCTCTGGCCGAAAAATGGCGCTCGATCTGGCCCGATTTTTTCCCCTAAAAAATGTTCCGTCCCCGCGGAACCGTATGATGCCGCGTCGGTTTGTACCACCTTAGGGGGTCGTATGAACTCAGTTGAATCGATGACCGGCAAGGCGCAAACCGGCGTTTGGGGACTGGACGATATCTTGTCGGGCGGATTTTCGCGCGGACACCTGTTTCTGGTGGAAGGCGCGCCCGGGACCGGCAAAACCACCGTAGCGCTGCAATTTCTGTTGGAGGGCGCGCGGGCCGGTGAGAAGTGTCTCTACATCACTCTGTCCGAAACCGAACACGAGTTGCGCGACGGCGCAGCCTCCCATGGCTGGACTCTGGGCGAGGACATCGAGGTCTTCGAATTGCTGCCCCCGGAAAGCCTCCTCGATGCCGAGCAGCAGCAGAGCCTGCTGTATTCGTCGGATCTCGAACTGGGCGAAACCACCAAGCAGATCTTTGAAGCCGTAGAACGGGCGCGGCCCAGCCGGGTGGTGCTCGACAGTCTCTCCGAGATCAGGCTTCTGGCGCAAAGCTCGCTGCGCTATCGGCGGCAAATTCTGGCGATCAAGCATTACTTCGCGAAGTTCGCCACCACGGTGATGCTGCTCGACGATCTGACTGCCGACATCGCCGACAAGACCGTGCATAGCGTCGCGCATGGCGTGCTGCGCCTTGAAGAACTCGCGCCGGCCTATGGTGCGGAGCGGCGGCGCGCCCGCATCGTCAAATACCGCGGCGTCAAGTTCCGCGGCGGCTATCATGATGTGACCATCACGACCGGCGGACTCAATGTCTTTCCCCGGCTGGTGGCGTCGGAATACCGCAGCAATTTCGTGCGGAGCAGGATGTCCAGCGGCATTGCCGAACTGGACCAGTTGCTCGGCGGCGGTGTCGAAGCGGGCTCCAGCACGTTGATCCTGGGACCCGCGGGCACCGGAAAATCGCTGGCGGTCATTGTTTTCACCGTTGCCGCGATCGCGCGGGGCGAAAAGGCCGCGCTGTTCGTATTCGACGAAGAGCTCGGCCTGTTGTTCGAGCGCATGAAGGGCCTTGGTATCGATCTCGAAGCGATGCAAGCGAACGGCATGCTGTTCATCGAGCAGGTCGATGCTGCGGAACTGTCGCCTGGCGAATTCGCCCACCGCGTGCGCAAGCGGGTCGATGAGGATCATATCAAGACCGTCGTGATCGACAGTCTCAACGGTTATCAGGCCGCGATGCCGGAAGAAAATTCGCTGATCCTGCACGTGCACGAATTGCTGCAATATTTGAATCGCCGAGGTGCTGCGACCTTCATGACGGTGGCGCAGCATGGCTTGGTAGGCGACATGAAGGCGCCGGTGGATGTCACCTATCTCGCCGACACCGTGATCCTGCTGCGCTATTTCGAGGCGCTGGGCACGGTGCGGCGTGCGATGTCGATCATCAAGAAGCGCACCGGTGCGCATGAAGCCACGATTCGCGAATACCGCATAGACAATCGCGGCCTCACCATCGGCAATCCGCTCGACGGATTTCAAGGCGTACTGCGTGGCGTTCCGACTTACATCGGCGAAGGCAGGCCGTTGCTGGAAGAGAAAATCCAGTGAGGCCAGGCGCGTCCTCCGAGCGTGCTGTGATTCTCGCCCCGATCGGGCGCGATGCCGCGGTAGCTGCGGCACTGATCAGGGAGGCGGGCTATTACGCCAATATCTGCGGCGATCTGGCCGCGCTGATGCGCGAGATCGAAGGCGGCGCCGGTCTCGCCGTGATCGCTGACGAGGCGATCAAGACCGCCGATCTGCGCGCCCTGATGCGCTGGCTGAACGATCAGCCGCCGTGGTCGGATTTTCCGATCGTGTTGCTGACGCATCAGGGCGGCGGTCCCGAGCGCAATCCGGATGCGATGCGGCTCGGACAGGTGCTGGGTAATGTTACCTTCATCGAGCGCCCGTTTCATCCGACCACGCTGGTGAGCGTGGTCGGCTCCGCCGTCAGGGGCCGCCGCCGCCAGTATCAGACCCGTGCGATTCTCGCGGATCTCACCGAAAGCGAAGGCCTGCTGCAGACCGCGCTAAGCGCCGGCCGCCTTGGCGCGCTGGAACTGCATTTGCCGGAGTATGAGCTTGAGGCCTCCGACACCTGCCGGGCGTTCTTCGGGCGCAAGCCGGGCGACCCGTTTTCCTATCAGGATTTGCAGGACACGATTCATCCCGATGATCGCGCGCGCCGGCTTGAAGTGCTGGACCGTGCCATCAAGACCGGCAGGGATTACAGCATCGAATACCGCACGATCTGGCCGGACGGCTCACAGCATTGGGTCGACGTCCGCGCCCGCGCCGTTCGCAGGTCCGACGGCAGCCTCAAATCGCTGGTCGGCGTGTCGTCCGACATTACCGCGCGCAAGGTCGCGGAAATCGAGCGGGATAATCTGCTGGAGCAACTGGCGGCGGAACGCACCGCGCTGGCGGAACTGACGGCCACGCTTGAGCACCGCGTCGAGCAGCGCACCACAGAATTGATGAAGGAAGTCGCGGCGCGAGAGAAGGCCCAGGAGCAACTGCGCCAGGCGCAGAAAATGGAGACCATCGGCCAGCTCACCGGCGGCGTCGCCCACGATTTCAACAATCTGTTGATGGCCGTGATGGGCAATCTCGATCTGTTGCGCAAGCGCATCCCCGACGATCCGCGTCTGCACCGGCTGATCGACGGCGCGGTGCAGGGCGCCGAGCGCGGCGCGTCGTTGACCCAGCGCTTGCTGGCGTTTGCGCGCCAGCAGGATCTGCGCGCGGTGCCAGTCGATCTGCGCGCGCTGGTCCAGGGCATGATCGATCTCTTGGAACGCTCGCTCGGGCCGCGCATCGCGTTGCGGCTCGATCTTCCGGAGGGACTGCCGCCGGCGCGCGTCGATGCCAACCAGCTCGAGCTCGCCATTCTCAACCTGGCGATCAACGCGCGCGACGCCATGCCCGATGGCGGCTCGATTGAAATCAAGGTCGCGCAATATCAGGCGAGCAGCGATCCGGCGCTGAAATCCGGCGGCTATCTGACGCTGTCGGTGACCGACACCGGCACCGGCATGAGCCCGGAGATATTGAAGCGGGCGATCGAGCCGTTCTACTCGTCGAAGCCGCTCGGCAAAGGCACCGGCCTTGGCCTGTCGATGGTCCATGGCTTGACCGTGCAGCTTGGCGGCGCGTTGCAGCTCTCCAGTACCGAGGGAAAGGGCACCACCGCGACGCTGGTGCTGCCGGTCGCGACCGCGGCGCCGGAGGCCGAGAGCCCTGCCCACACCGCGCAGAAGGTCAATCGTTCCGCCGTGATATTATTTGTCGACGATGATCCGTTGATCGCGATGTCGACCACGGAAATGCTCGAAGATCTCGGCCACCGGGTGATCGGCGCCAATTCCGGCCGGCATGCCCTCGACATCCTCAAGAGCGAGCAACCGATCGATCTGATGATGACGGATCACGTGATGCCGGGCATGACCGGGGTCGAACTGGCCGCGGCCTCGCGGCAGGTACGGCCGTCGCTGCCGATCCTGCTTGCGACCGGCTATGCCGACTTGCCCGAAGGTGCCCAGCTCGATCTGCCGCGGCTGGCGAAGCCGTATCACCAGGACCAGTTGCGCGACCGGCTCGACCAGTTGCTGGGTTGAAAGCATGCCGAACCGTGTCCCGGCCAGGTCGCCCAGTGCGGCCCGTCCGCGCGGTTTGCCGGAAGCCGGGGAACTTTGGCCCGATCAACGTCGAGCGCGCGAGATGCGAGCGGCGCTATGCCCGAATATCGTATTTACCTCATCGGTCCTGATAGTCATTTCATACAGTCGGAGCCAATCCTGTGCGCGGACGATGTCGCGGCAATTGAGATTGCCAAGCAACTCATTATACACGGCCGCGACGTTGAGTTTCGGCAGGGTGATCGGAAGATAACCAGGTTGATCGCAAGTCCAGGCATTGGAACAACCGTGGCGCATGGCAAAAGAGGAGGACGACCCACTTACCAAAGAGCGGCTGGAGAAATTGATCAGCGATTTAGAAGAGCAGTTGATAAGGCCGGCTCAGTTGCGGCCTCTTTCATAGACCCGTGTCGTCCATAGACCGTTGCCGTCATCTTTTTCCGGGAAATAGACAACTCGGAGCGCCAAATAGAAAACGACCCCAGCGCAGGGGGCTGCTGGGGCTGCACAGGAAAAATGTGCCGGATTCGTACGGTGCGAATAGATGATGCGATAAAAATGCATCGACTTAACAATGACGGCAGCCGCCCCACGATACGCAGCAGCCTCCGTTACCGCAGCCGCCACCATGAGATCCACCACTACGTCCGCTGCTTTCACTACTTCCACCGCAGCCGCCACAGCCGCAACTGGCGCAGCCGCCGCAGCCACCGCAGCCCATCGCTACCTGCCTGAAACCCGGGGTGCCGTTTTCCCTGTCGAAGACGTGGAACGTGGCAAGACTTACGTCGGCCATTTCCTCTTCGTCAAGAATGAAACGTTGATTGGGTGTGGTGTTCAGAGATTGCGGAAGGTCCGCGGTCGGAAGAGCGGATGCGCCTCCCACCAGCGAAAAACTTAGTCCGGCGGCCCCTAGCGCCGGCACACCAGCGGCTTTGGTTATACGCGTTCGCTTCGAAACTTGCTTCACCCGGGACATGTAGCAGCCTCCATGCCAGTGTTCAGGTTCCCAATTAAAATTTTAGATTTGGCTCGTGCGCTCCGCAACCTGGAATGAGTTCACAACTCGTTGCTACATATGCGGTTCTCCGTTGTTGTTGATCAACAGCGTGCCGCGCCGTGATGATCACGATCGCATTCGAAGCGGGCGTACACACTGCGATGCACTGCCCATTGGCGCGGTCGGAGCAATCTGAACGGTTGAGCAATCCGCCGTTATTCGCTTGGTACGAGCGGCTGGCGACAGACGTGTCGGCGGCGCAGGGCTATGTGCTCGGTCCGCATGTGAGCGACTTCGCCTGGACGTTGACCGGTGAGCAGAATTGTTTTCAAAGCGAATCCCTCGACCGGGCCGACATCGTTTTCAAACGCTTTCCAGAATTTCGGTGTCTCGCTATCCGACAAAATCCGAACGAACAATCTTGACGCACGGCTTGGACTCGATCCCGGCCAATTCTTCCCTGATCGCCCATGAAAAGATCGCGCTCACAGAAGCCTACGTATGATTGGCGACGATCGGAGCCTTGATTTTCGATACCTGGCTTTGACTTCGGATCGTGCGATATCGGCGGCCTTCAGTTCTCCCCACCGTGGAATGAGATGTTTCTTGACCAAATCGTCGCCTGCTTCCACGATTTGTTTTCGCGCTTGGCGAATTGCTCGACATAGTCTTTCGCTAATTCCTCGAACGTGCCTTGACTGCATTCGGCCTTGCGATCGGCTTGCGGGTCCTTGTCTTCAGCCAGCCTCGCCATGATCCTGGCTGCCTTCTTGCGGGCATGGGCGCTTAAAACCCCATTAATTTAACGCGCCGTTAACCAACTCGCCCCGAAAATCATGTCTGAGCCCATTCGCCGCTCCCGCGGCGGGCGGCACCCAAAAACCGCGGTTGAAGGGGATGCAAGATGGATTTCGAGACGCTTTTTGCCAAGACACCTTTTGCCCAAAAGACACCGGCGACCCTCGACGAGATCAGGGCCCGGGTTGCCTGCGCCCTTGAACGGCATCCGCTGTGCCGCAACGTGCAATTCGACATCGTCAGCATGCCCCGCACCAGCAAGGGCAACTGGACTATCGCCCTGCAGTCGGTCGCCCCGGACGCGCTGTGGGAAGCATCCGATATCGTCGCCGACATCCAGGACGCCTACGATCTCGCCGCGGCGGCGTGATCTTTACGGTTCCCCCGTATCTTTCGCTTGTCCGTCAAATTCACCATCGCCCCGTCAGCGGCACCGTTAAGCCTTAATTCTTGCCCACTTATCGGGAAATTGATCGGGCTCGCGAAGTAAACGGAGAACGGCTTGACGAGAGCCATGACTATCATCGCGCTGACCTGCATGCTCGTCGTCGGCGCAGCCGCCGCCAGCATTCTCGGTCGCGCCAGCGTGCCCGCCGGACCGGCAATGGAACGGGTTTCCGCCGTCGAGGGTCCCGTCGTCTCGAACAAGGAAAGCAAGACGGACAAGCTAGCCGTCGTCGCGGCGGCGCTGGCCTCATTCGAGCCGCCGTCGACCGACGCGACCGCAAAAGACCCGGCCCTAAAAGACCCGGCCCTAAAAGACCTGGCCCCGAAAGACCTGATCCCAGGCGAGCCGCTGCGGCAGGCCCTTGCGTCCAGCACCCCGGCCGAGATCGAGGCGCCAAAACCCGCAGATCCCAAGGCTACGGATCTGGCGACGATGCCGTCGGCGCCAAAACCGAAACAGGTCAGCAAGCCGGCGCCGCAGAAGTCCTACGCGTTGCTCAGCGACGCGCAGATCGCCGGCATCAAGGAGCGGCTCAAACTTTCCCCGTCGCAGGAATCCTATTGGCCGGCAGTGGAGAACGCATTGCGCGCCGTAGCCCGGAAGATTCACTCCACGCGGCAGGCCGATCCGAACGCCGCACCGATCGATCCCGAGGCCGCAGAAGTCCAGCAGTTGAAATCGGCCGCGATGCCGCTGTTGTTTCAACTCCGCGAGGACCAGAAACGCGAAGTGCGGACACTGGCCCGCCTGATCGGTCTGGAAAAGGTCGCCGCGCAGATTTGAGCGATGGCGGGACCGCCGTGATTTCCAGCAATGACTTTGCCGGAATTCGGACACGCCACAGCTGGCGCTGCGGCGTGCTCGCGCGATCAAGTTAAAAGACGGTAACGCGCAAAAGGTCTTATGAATCCGGGGATATTGAATACGGCGCGCGGCTGGAGTTAAACGCTGCCGGGCGGGCAGGCGGCGCGACGAAAGAAGGAATTTTTCCGTCGGCGTTACGGATCGTTTGACGGCCTGACGCGGTGAGGCGGGCGTCAGCACCGGCCTCAACGAACCTCAATCCAACGGTTTCGGCGAACCGGCTTCTGAAAGAGATCGAAGCGCCTGATGCCTCGGTCTCCATCGCCGAAGAACGCGCCTGCGAGATACCGATCAGACGCCCCGAATCAGGGAGATGCGGTGTAAGCATCATCTTCCATTCAAGAAGCCGCTGCATAGATCCGCTGGGATCGTCGCGGGAGCGGTCCGCGCACAGCCGATCCATGGAGATGATATGCCCGTCTATTCTTCTCAACCCGATCAGAAGGGGAAGGTCCTTCTCCTGGAGGGCGTGAATGACAGCGCCGTCGAATTATTCGCGAATTCGAAATATCTGAGCGTTGAACGGTTGCCCAAGGCGCTCGAAGGCGAAGCGCTGCGGGAGGCCATCAAAGGCGTCGACCTTCTGGGGATTCGCTCCCGGACCCAGCTTACCTCTGATGTGTTTTCCGCGGCTGGCCGATTGGCCGTCGTGGGATGTTTCAGCGTCGGGACCAACCAGGTCGATCTGGATGCGGCCCGCAAGCGCGGTATTCCCGTCTTCAACGCGCCGTTCTCGAACACCCGAAGCGTGGCGGAACTGGTGATCGGCGAAATCGTCATGCTGCTGCGGCGCATCTTTCCCCGCTCGGTGGCGGCGCATGAAGGCGCATGGGACAAGTCCGCAACCGACAGCCATGAGGTACGCGGCCGCACGCTTGGAATCGTCGGCTACGGCAATATCGGGTCGCAGCTTTCGACGTTGGCGGAAGCGATGGGCATGAAGGTGATTTTCTTCGACCAGACCGACAAGCTTCGCCACGGCAATACCGAGCCGGTCGAGAACCTCGCCGATCTCCTCGCCCAAAGCGACATCGTCAGCCTGCACGTGCCGGAGACGCCGGCCACCGCAGGCATGATCGGAGCGGCCGAGCTGCGATTGATGCGGCCGGGCTCCTACCTGATAAACAACAGCCGCGGCACGGTGGTCGATCTCGAGGCGCTCGCCAAAGCGCTTCACGATGGTCATCTGGCGGGAGCCGCGATTGATGTCTTTCCGGTCGAGCCGTCTTCGAATGCGGATCGCTTTCAAACCCCGCTGCAAGGCCTGAAAAATGTGATTCTGACCCCTCACATCGGCGGTTCGACCGAGCAGGCGCAGGACCGGATCGGCCGGGAAGTGGCCCGCAAGCTGCTGGATTACTTCAGCAGCGGTTCGACGATGGGCGCGGTGAACTTCCCGCAGGTCCAGTTGCAGGCGCGCCCGGTCGGTGCCCGCTTCAGCCATGTTCACCGCAACGTGCCGGGCATGCTGCGGCGACTGAACGAGATATTCCTGCAACGCGACATCAATATCATCGCGCAATATCTGGAGACCGACCGCGAGGTCGGCTACGTCGTGCTCGACGCCGATCTGACCGGGCACGACAGCCGCGGACTTCTTGACGACATCCGCGCGCTCGACGGCACGATCCGGGCGCGGCTGGTGTATGAGAACTAGCGGGATGGTGGTGGTCGTAAAATCGTGGTGGTCGGCATGAATAGCAGATCGAGCGCGCTCCTATGAGCAGCCGGTTCGCTGATTTGGGGTATCAGTCCCCGCGGCAACGGTCTTTACATTAACTTGACCGCGCGCCCTCGGGATAAACCACCGTCCCGTCGTTGCGAACGACCGCGCCGGGTGTCAGGCTTGCCACATCGACATGCGATTTTCCGAGAATGTGGTTCACTTTCTCGGCTGCGGCCAAAAGGTAGTCGGCAATGATCCGGCGGTGGCAGCGCCACCAGACCGCTTCAGCGCACATGATCACGCACCGATGCTGGCTGCCGCGTTCCCGCAGCCGGGCCAAGCCGGCGGCAAAGGGGGCTGTCAGGGCGTAGTCCGCATAGTTCCGAAAGCTGCGCACGCGCCAATAGGTGTTGGGCGAAGACTCCGTGCTACGCGACTTTCCCCGCAGGCCGCCGAGTTCGGCGATATGCTGATAGCCGATCTGCCATTGCGCCAACGCTTCGGGGAGGCTCTGCTGGTTGAACTGCGGGTTGGTGCGCGACCGCGGTATCGACCTGACGTCGATAACGAGATCGACGCCGGACTCCTGCAGGAGATCGACAAATTCAACGACCGTCCTGGTCGAGTGGCCTATGGTGAAAAAGGTGTTCGTGTGTTCGCTCCAACGGGCGAAGGCGCATGACGAGCCGCCATCGCCGTAGACTCTCAGGCGCGCGATTCCAAAATCAAAAGCGCGAGTTGCCGGCAAAATGTTGCGATTCGGGGAACCGATAGGGGGCGCCGCGGTTGGAAGGCTCATGCCGCTTAAATATTCAGTACGAGAACTGCCTGCTTTGCAGTTTTTCGGCGGCATCGGATCGAACAACCGTGCCGAAGAGCTTCAAGATCCATGATCGCGTGAGCTGGAATTCCGAGGCCGGCCGTGTCAGTGGCACGATTATCCGCGTGCATACCCGCGAGTTCGAGGTCAAAGGTTATACCCACCATGCGAGCCCGGACGATCCACAATACGAGATCAAGAGCAGCAAGACCGATCATATCGCCTTCCACAAGGGTGCCGCGCTCACCAAGCTTGGCGATTGAAGGCCTCATGGTCAGGCGCGCTCGATGATAGCGGCTTGATTTGGGATATGGGTCCAGTCCCTTTGCAAAAATATTCCGCTTCGTCCGCTACCCAAATCACTTTCATATCCATCGCCGTTCCACCCCTCAGAGGGGCGTATCGCGATCGTCACGGACGCGGGGTTGGATGCGATGGAGGCAGGCGGCGCAAGCTCCTTCGACTGTACACGGGTTTCACGGTCGTCGGCCATTTTTTGAGGTTGACCTTATCTCCTTCCGCACCCGAAAATCCTTTGAATGTATTTTCGTCTCCGCACTTTCCGCGTCGCTTGCCGAATGAGTTGCGTTCCATCGCTGACCTTCAACTCCAACCGACCACGATCTTTCGCAATGCCAATGCGCATCATTTCTGCTCTACGCTCAGCGCTTCGAAGCCGGAGACGACGTCGAACAATTCCTCGTCGATCCCGCTCTGGCGCAGACGATGGAATGCCCCGTTGAGATTCTCCAGCAATTCGTCGATGTTCTTGTCGGCGCGTTGCATCGCCGCCAGTCGACTTGCGTTTTCGCTCGAGAGGGATTCGGCGCATGCGCGGAAGAGAGAAATGAAAAGATATTCACGGATGAGCGCCCGTAAGGTCACGGTGGTTTCGCCCATCACTTCGGGCAGGTTTACCGTCGGCCAGGGAAGGCCGGCCAGCTTCAGTCGCCAGTTTTCGTCCAGCGGCAGCAGTCGCTGACTGACGGGCGCATAAAACGTTCGGGAGGTCGGGCGATTGTAGAAGAGATGAAGTTCGGTGAATTCGCCCTCGCCATGGCGCGCCTCGCATTGCACGAGAATCTGGCGCGCTTTTGCGGACCTCGGAACTCTCCTGAGGTTCGACCGTTCGAGATTCCTATCGGAAACTGCCGCCTTAAGGCGCCAACCAGTTTTCACCGGCTGGTGCGAAGGGGAACAAAAAGGCAATGGTCAATAGGCATATTGATTCAGAAAGGGCCCACCCGCACTCCGGCGGCCGGGCGGTCGTATCGCTTCTGGCCTTGCTCGGGGTCGCACTTGCCTCGGAATACTTCTTTCCGACCGGCGGAGATGAAAGGCGAAGCCTTCCACCCCTTTCTTCTAACAGCGATGATCTAAAAAGCGCGACGGGAGGAAGCGATCGCGGCCGCCGCGCCACGACGCCTTCGGAAATACCGGCGTTAGGTTGGAAGGACATCCTACTACGGGTTTACGCGAACCTGTCCAAGCACCGGATCATGGGTCTCGCGGCGGGCATGACGTACTACAGCATATTGGCAATCTTTCCGGCAATCGCCGCTCTGGTAGCAGTCTACGGTTTGTTCTCCGATCCGTCTGCAATCGCGAAGCATCTGGATCAACTCGGGGGATTTCTGCCGGGAGGCGCCCTTGAGGTAGCGCGCGATCAGCTCACACGGGTGGCTTCAAAGGGATCACAAACCCTCGGGCTGACATTTTTGGTGGGACTTGGCTTTTCACTCTGGAGCGCCAACGCCGCCATGAAGTCTCTGTTCGACACGCTAAACATCGTTCACAATGAGGAAGAGAAGCGCGGCATCATCAAGCTCAACGCGATATCGCTCTTGTTCACGGTCGGCGGCGTCATATTCGTTGTCGCCGCGCTCGGGTCCATCGTAGTCGTGCCAGTTATTCTCGACTACGTTGGACTCTCCCAGGGAGGCGACCTTCTTCTACGAGCCGGTCGATGGCCAGTGATGTTCCTGGTTCTCACCTTCGCCTTGGCCATCATCTATCGCTACGGTCCGAGCCGCGAGACTCCGCGGTGGCGTTGGATTACGTGGGGCAGCGCGATCGCGGCCCTGCTCTGGCTGTGCATTTCGGGATTGTTTTCCTGGTATGCGGCCAGCTTTGGAAAGTTCAACGAGACCTACGGGTCACTAGGTGCCGTTATCGGCTTCATGACGTGGCTCTGGATTTCAGCGATCGTCATCTTGCTCGGCGCGGAGATCGACGCCGAAATGGAGCACCAGACGGTTCGGGACACGACCACGGGGGCACCAAAGCCAATGGGTGCGCGAGGCGCGCGAATGGCGGATACCGTCGGTTCGGCGCAGGGGGAATGATCGCGTACGGAGGATCCGACCAAAAGAAAGCGGCCCCGAACGGGACCGCTTTTTGGTGGGCAAAGATGGTCACTCAGCCGCCGGTTCAGTTTCCAAACCGCTTTGCTCGATGGCAGCGGGCATTCCCGCGACCGACATAAGTGAGCGGGCGACCTGATTAAGCAACTGGTCCGTATTCTCTTCTTCCGCCAGTGATTTCGAGAGAAGAGCGACCACGGCACTCTGGCGTAACTGCTGCGCAAGATTACGAGCGGTGGCGTAACCAGATATCTCGTAATTCTCGACACGCTGGGCCGCGCCGATCAGCGCAAGATCGGCTGCCGCATCGTCCTTCTTGGTACCTTCCTGCATCACTTCCTGCCCTTCCTCAACAATACCCTGCATTCCCTTACAGGCCTTGGCCCGCGGTGTCTTGCCTAGCAACTTAAAACATTCATTCAGGCGTTCGACCTGAGCTTCAGTCTCCGCAAGGTGCAACTCGAAGAGTTCGCGAAGTTGATCGAAGCGGGCCGCTTCCGCCATCTTCGGAAGTGCCTTTGTCAACTGCTTCTCCGCGTGCAGGATGTCACGGAGCTCCTCAATCAGCAGATCATCAAGACCGAGCGCCGTCTCCGGCGGGGAACTTTCGGTGACGATCGAAGGCGCCGCATTAGGATCGCTTGTCTGCAGCGCGGGAGATTCGGTGAATACCCAATCATCGCCCTGGTTCCACGGACCGCGGGTATCGATTTCACCGTAATCGCCCATGCCAGTAGAGTTGTTGAAGAACTGGTTCACGAGACCCGGCGTCGGAGCGATGCGGCCGATACTGAACGCCGGCTTGCCCATGCTTTCCAGCGCCAGGGCGAAGGCCTTCATATGGGTGATTTCGCGGGTCATCAGGAACTGAAGTGCGTCCTTGGTGCCGGCGTCATCACAGAAGTTGATCAGCCGCTCATAGACGATTTTGGCACGGGCTTCAGCTGCGATATTGCTGCGCAGATCCACATCGAGTTCGCCGGTAATCTTGAGGTAGTCGGCTGTCCAGGCGTTACCCTGCGAGTTGAAAAGATTGACGCCTCCGCCGCCCGCGATGGCAATCAGCGGATCAGCTTCCCCGGCTTCGCGGTCGAATTTCGACGGCTTTAGATGCAAGCGCGCCAAAGAGCCGACTACTTCGAGATGGCTCAGCTCTTCGGTGCCAATATCCATCAGGAGATCCTTGCGGTCTGGATCGTCGCAATTGAGACCTTGAACGGAATATTGCATAGCGGCAGCAAGCTCGCCATTTGCGCCGCCGAATTGTTCCAGCAGCATATTGCCGAACCGCGGATCAGGCTCGTCGACGCGGACGGTGAACATGAGTTTTTTTACGTGATGGTACATGGTAACCTCGCTGGGATGATGTAAGCGCTGCATGGCCAACCCAGCGAGTGTAGTTACGTTCCTACAGGTGCGAAGTATCTTGGCGGTTCAGATGATAATGGGATAGACGCTCCAATAACGGGACTGGCGCGAGCCTTAGAAGATCGCGACTAACCCTTATGCCTTGTCCGCGTATTAAGCGTCGCGATCCGCTCCACCCCGGTACTAGACGGATTTGGCCCGATCGTCTCAGGCAGGTCACGCTGACCCCCGCATCGCAGACACGTCGCAGCGAAAGCGACCGCTCTGCGCGAGAACGCGTGGCTGATCGTGGAACGGCTTCCTCGATGGCCAGTTTCTCCATCAGGCAGGGAAAGATGCTCGGATTGATATCGTAACGCCACACGATTTGGTTCGGCTGCACCGGAAGTTTGGAGACGCTGGTGAGCGACGATAGCGCAATGGGAGAAAGCCAGCCGGCTGCGCTGTCACGAAGGATCGGTTCCGATCATGACGGCAAGAACCGGCTCGCAGCAACGCCGTACCCCGTTTGCCCCTTCGCTCGATATATTCCCAAAGGAACCCTCAAGTAGTCGGGAAGATGCTCATGGGCGGAAAACAAATTTGAGCCGGCGGTTTGGCATCGTCCGCGCTTTGTCCCACGCTTCCGGCTTTGTCTGCCAACGGTTCGGGCAGTTCTGGCAGCCTACCCTACGCTGCTCTTCGCTTCGTTTTCGCCTTCGCATTGATCTTTTTACCTGCTGGGCGAGTTGCGAGCTCAGCGGCACTCATGCTCACGCGACCAATATCCGAAAGAGAAGCGGCCAATACCTCCCGTTGCGCCGCCAACCAGTGCTTGTCCGCGTTCCCATCAGGGTAGCCATCTGCGACCCAGAGATAATACGCACGCTCACGAATTTGCTGTTCCATGGCTTGCATGCTCAACTCCGTCGTATTTTGGATGGGAATAATCCTGCCGGCGTATGTTTAATAAAGCGCAAACAGGTCGATGGAACCTGACGGTGCTGAACGAGCTTGCAGTAAGCAACGACCTCATGAGCCAAAGGATCTATCGATGAAGGGTATGCTTCCAAACTCGGTCCGAACTAGCTCTATCGTAAATCGGCAGGTAGATCGGCCTGACGAAACCGCATAAATAGTCTTTATCGCGTGCGTTGGGCCGCGCCATCCCAAAAACTTGAGTTTCTTGTCTTCGAGCGCATCAGTTGCCTCAAAAAATTTCTCGAGCTCCCCGATCGCCCTTTTTGGAAGGTGCCACACATCTTGCAGGTTGCCTTCGAAAGGTGAACGGAACTGCAAAAATCCTGTCATTCCGCTCTTTCTTGCCTCTGGAAGTTCGCAGAACTTCCAGAACTCCAATCGATACGCAGCGCAGAAGTAATCCGGGATAGGTCCCAGCATCGTGTATGACAAGGTCGTCCAGTGGATCGCCATCCTCCGCTTATTGAGGGAATGAATCCCCAATCGGATGGATCGATCAATCCGGCGAGCAATGACCTGGGCCAGACCCTTCTACGCCAGCGCCGTGGGTTTAGGTGGATGAGCGGTGCGGGGGTGATGTTCATGTAAAAACACAGCGAGGTGGCGCCGAAGCGCATCATCGCTGCCAACCGCTGCCTCAAAAAGTTTTTCCTGAGTATCGCGCGGCAAATCCGGCCACAGATGAAGTGCCGCACTGCCGACGACCCGCGCGAACGTTTCCTGGCTCATAGAAAGTCCTTTTCCAGGGCTATTCCAAGGCTATACGCAAACAGATGAAACGCTGCTAACCCGCGTTAGCGGCTCCCGTCGCTGTAGCGCTCCCGGGTGCGCTGATCTGAACCGCATGACCTTGTCTAAGGGCCAACGAGGCTGCTGCTACTGCTGCCTCGAACGCCGATTCCTTCGTCTGGTAAACGTTCTCGTCCTTTCCATCGTGTCGTATTCGCCACTCGCCGGCGCCCCCCACGATTGCGTATGCTGCCAGTCCCATGTTTCGTCTCCCTTTTTGAGGAAACGTGGATCCTTTCGGCGGGTTCCCAAGCTTGGGAAATCAACCGCAAGAATGCATCGCCAGCTGCACAGCAGGCGTCCACGGAACGGATGGGCTTCAATGACTTGCCAAAGAAGAAGCGGCAGTAAGCCCGTCGACTTCTGCCGGCGGCTCAGTCGTGATCAGCAACCTTGACCCGCCGTTTGCACCGAAGGCTTCGCGCCCTGGGCTGGCGACCGGATTTCCAGCCGAATGAAATGCGAAACAGTGTCCGCAGCTTGCGTTTTAGCGCCGCGGCAGCTCGAAAGATTGATACGCCGCTCATGGCGAACTGATCCCGCGCCAAGTGCTGTGGCTCTTTTGATTTTTTGGAGTGATCCCTTTTGGGCAATGAACAAAACGCGGCCTTTTTGTTTTATAGGAGACGGCCAAATAAGATTGCCAAATCGACGTGTAATTGCGGAACCCGGGAATGTGTGAGCAGTGCGTTGAGATCGACAAGAAGATTGAGCACTATCGTCGCTTGGCGTCCCGGCTCACAGATCAGGCAACCCTTGATGGAATTAAACAGCTGATTGAACGGATGCAGGCATGCAAGGTTGCGCTCCACCCGGAGCAAGTGAAATGAATGCGCCCCCCGGCCGGCGACTTCTTTCATTTCTGCGAAGTTCCCACCTTCCAAGGTGCGCCTGTGTGGAACGGCCCGCCAAGGCTGGGGCGAGTTATCTGCCCGTGCCGCGCGCAATCGGCACACCTTCCCCAGATGCCTGCCCGCGCCGGGGCCGTTTTTTTGGAACGGTCAAGGACCTGACGAGCAAGCTGGCCACCGGCAACGGAGGCGGCCGGCGTCGGGTTTGAGGGCCGTGAATGCTTTATCGGGTCGAAGTTTCCTGCGGATCGTCTCTGCGTTGTG
Organism: uncultured Alphaproteobacteria bacterium; assembly: GCA_963811915.1. Lineage (GTDB taxonomy): Bacteria > Pseudomonadota > Alphaproteobacteria > Rhizobiales > Xanthobacteraceae > Bradyrhizobium. Next base: position 253,159 of record CAWETC010000018.1, on the reverse strand, counting down.
CCTCGAGCGCGTTACGCTCTGGTTGCTTGCGTTGGCGTCGGCTAAGGCGACCGGTTTTCATAATTCAGTAGGCCAGCACAACCGCCAAGAACACGATGACGATCCCCCAGATATAAACATGTGCAACTGGACCTAAGTTCCGACGCTCGGCATCGTTCAATCCCTTTTATTAGGCGGTACCGATGAACAAGATTTCTCATCTCCGTTGCGTTCCTCCCGACCCTCGCAACCAAAGTCGATGGTCTTCGTTCTCTTTCTCACAACAGGAGGAACGAATAATGAAACTCAAAACAGTCGTTCTCGCGGCCGCGGTCGCTTTGACCAGTTCCCTGGCAGTCGCGCAGCCCGCCCCGATTGGCAGTAGTGCGGATTTTGGAAACGGCGCGGTTCTCAATCGCGGGCCGGTTAGAACGACCGGTGAGGATATGGATTTTCGAACCAATCGATCATTGGCTCCGCGATACCATCGTCAGGCACACTTCGTGAAGAATTGGCATCGGCATTTCGCTGAACGCCGACATTAAGGTAACGAGACTGAAGTCAGACCGGCCTCAACGGCAGTACCGGCTGGCGCGGTTCTCACGGCGATCAACGAAATCCTTGATATTCGGTGGCGTGTCTCGCCGCTGTAAATCGCCCCGCCGCCGGTCGCGGGCGGCGTCGACTGAAACGTCACTTGACCAGCCTTCCCAGGGGTTGAAGCCAAAGACGCCGATCAGGTCGGAATATTGCCCACTGAGCAGATCCTGGATCGGTCGCCCCGACGTTGGCTTCGCGCCAGATGCGGTCGAACCGGCCGAGATATTCCATCACCAGGTAGACGTTTTAAGGATCGCCATGGGGAGCGATCGACGCTGTCCAGCCGGGCTTACGCATTTGCCGGCGCCACGTTCACGCCCGGCGGATTTGTCACTGCCCTTCCAATGCCGGCGCGCTACCGGGACTTGCCGGAAGCGCTGCTCGAACCCGTTGTCGACTGGTTCGGCTGACCGGGAGGATGGGCGGCGGCACCAAAACGTGAATGGCGCGTCGAGAGTTGGCGCCTACTTCGGGCGAAGAGCAAATGAAAGCTGCTGGAAGCAATAAGATGGTGGTCTGACGGAATAGTGCATCCCATCATCTTTTCGGACACGCGCATAAATCGAGGTGAAGTTGCCTCGATGAAGATAAGTGGAGATGAAAATGCGAAAGACAGCGCTGAACGCTCTCGTCGCATTGGTGATTGCTGGACCGACGAGTCAAGCGGCTGCGGCATCCGAACATCACCTGCGTAAATTCCACCATACGGCAGTGGTCGATCGAGACGCTGGTGCATATCGCCGAGCCTACAATCATTGGAACGGGCCGTACGATGCCCCCGCGGATGGCTTTGGCTTTAGTGGAAGGGTGGGTGGCCGAAGCACGTGGCTCCATCCCAGCGACATCCATCCCTCTGGAAGCTAGTTGTCTCGATGAGGCGCAGAGGCGGCGAAAGAGCTGTCTTCTGCATGCGACAACCCCCCATCAATTCTATCCAATCTGGACTGCACGCACACGAACGCGCGTTGCCCATCTCACATTTCACGAATCTTGACGGCCGTTCGCGCGAGTCCTCGCGCAGAGCACGCTCAGCGCGCCGCAAGAGAAGCAGGCGGGTATTCGGCCAGCACTCTTCACCTCAACTTTGCCCGGTGAGAACAGATTGCGGGCCGTGGCCCGGGGAGACAAGTGTGTGAGAAAGGGACGCTTCTGATATCCAACTCTAGACGTGACACGGCGCGCTAAAATTCCCTGTTGTCGGATTTAATTTCCTTATTCTTCAAACTATTTTCCCCTGGTGGAGAGAGACCGTTTGCTATCGGGCACTCGCGCATGGTTCGGGCTGCCTGATTATTTCTTCCGTCCTCCGTGGTATTTCCCTTTGTTAGTTGTGTTCTGTTTGATGTTCGCGGTGTCGCCCTGCTCGTTAGTATTCTCGGTATGAATCCATTTCTTCGATGCGTCTCGCGCGGTTTCGTCGGTTTGCTTCGGGCCTTTGTTGCTCTGGTTGCCAGGCGGAATTGGTGGCATATGGCCGGTCATGTGAGGCTCCTTTTATAAATCGTCGCCGAGGCGGACGGCCAGTTGCTCAAGCATAAGAGTGTCAAAGTCACAGTCTGCCTTCTAAAAGACTTGCGCCGGGGCGCCCTTGACAAAGATCAACATTGCTACGCCCGGTGGCTCCATCCTGACATGCTCAGAAGCGGCTCCGTTGCAAGATCAATATCAAGCATCGAGGCGCGAATTGATTCGGCAGGACGTATTCATTTCAGCCGAACTCGCCTTATTGACGCATATCAATGAGGACATCTGCGAAATCCGATAATTAATCCGTTTCCCAATATGATAGAAGGAGTTTAGCCATGACTGACAAATCGCTGCAGCAGGCCGTTCTTGACGAACTCGATTGGGAGCCAAGCGTCGATGCGGCACATATCGGCGTGACGGCGAACAATGGCGTCGTAACGCTTACCGGACATGTTTCCTCTTATACGCAGAAATGGGCTGCCGAGCGGGCGGTCGGGCGCGTGACAGGCGTCAAGGCGGTTGCCGAAGAGTTGGAAGTCCGGTTCCCCTTCGAGGGCAAGAATTCCGACGATGATATCGCGAAGCGCGCGGTTCAGAGCCTCGACTGGGATGTCAGTGTTCCGAATGACAAAGTGAAGGTGAAAGTCGAGAAGGGGTGGGTCACTCTCAGCGGTGAGGTCGACTGGTACTTTCAGCGTAGTGCCGCCGAGGCCGACGTCCGCAAGCTTCAGGGCGTCAAGGGAGTCTCGGACGAGATCAAGGTCAAGCCCAGCGTCAACGCCTACGACGTACGTGAAAAGATCAAGTCCGCATTCGACCGTAATGCACAGCTTGAGGCTGCGAACATCATTGTCACGGCTGACGGCGGCAAAGTCACACTGAGTGGCAAGGTGGACACTTGGCGTGACCGCGATCTGGCCGAACGTACTGCTTGGTCGGCGCCCGGCGTGACCCAGGTCGAAGACCAATTGATCGTGAGTTGAAGTTGATGCGGTGTTCTTCCCGGTACCGCCATAAGGCGGGGGCGTTCACGGGCCGTCGCGCGGTGCGCGAATATAAGTTGACGAGAAATTGATCGGCAGTTCAAGCCGAGCGCCGTAAACCAACAACCATGGACCTTCACGGTCGTGCGCGATCAAGGTGTGCTCGATCGAATTTCGCGCGAGGCAAAATTGCATATGCTTGCGACTATGCCCGCGAATTCGCAATCCGATCGTCTCCTATCTTGTAGGAGCCGGATTTTCACATCTTGTCTCACGCGCCTGTGTTGATTCTGATCTCGGCCAGCGCTCAGGGGCCCTGGATGGTCGAGGGGGTTCATTGGCGGCCGAAAACTGGGCGCTACGCTGCAACTAGCATACTAAAAAACGCGACGTCAGCTACGCGTCAGGCACATCAGGCACAAATCGGGTTCGCCCTTCGAAATCGGTGGCCGGCATCGTACTGGCCGAGTCCCGCGTGGCTGGACTGCGGGCCTGCATCGGCTTTGATATGTGTCAATCAGTTCCTGCTGCGGTGGTGACAACATTATCAAACGTTGACGTTCACCCCGGAGCACAGCATGGTCAAGGATATCCTTCTCAATCTCGAGTGCGATGAGTTCAGGAACGGTGCTCTCGGTTATGCCATTTCGATGGCAGAGACGCTCGATGCGCATCTCGCAGGTGTGGCATTCGCCGGTAAAACGCTCCTTCCAGGCTATCCAATGCTGGGTATTCCATCCAGCATTCTCACGGACGTACTAGCCGAGAGCGAAAAGGAAGCTCGTAGCGCAATTGCTCGTTTCGAGGCGGCCGCCAAACGCAGTCTTCTTTCTGTCGAGCCGCGGCTGATTACGGAGAGCGAACTGACATCGCCTGACATTTTTTCAGCGATGGCGCGCCGGTTCGATTTGAGCGTGATCATGCAATCCGACAACACCCGAGGCGCGTACAATGACGCTTTGATCGAGGCGGCACTGTTCGGTTCCGGCCGTCCCGTGGTTGTCGTTCCCTATATCCAGAAAGACGAATTGAAGCTCGATCGCATCGTGTGTTGCTGGGACGGAAGTTGTGCCGCTGCCCGTGCCGTCAACGATGCGTTGCCGCTGCTCAAAAAGGCGCAGGTTGTCGAACTGTTTATCGTTGCCAATGAGAAAACCGGAAATGAGCGCGAGACTCGCGGAGCCGACATCGGCAATCACCTCGCACGCCACGGCGTCAGGGTCGAAGTAAAAGTTTCATCTGCCGCGGATATCGGCGTGACCGATGCCATTCTATCGCACGTTGCAGATTGTTCCGCGAGCATGATCGTGATGGGTGGTTACGGGCATTCGCGTCTGCGCGAATTCGTGCTTGGAGGCGTGACGCGTGGAATACTATCCACGATGACCGTGCCCGTTTTCATGTCGCATTAGAGTTGGTCGAGGAGTTTACGCGATGCGTCCCGGTTTACTTGCTCTAGTCGCCGCATCCGGCTTTTCCGGCGCGACACTTTATATCAATCTTGTCGAGCAGCCGGCACGGCTGGCAGTTGGTGGCCGCGCAATGATAGGGGAATGGGTTCCCAGCAATCGCCGCGGCGTGGTGATGTTATCGATCCTTGCCCTTGCATCGGCATTGCTTGCTTATAGGGATTTCAGCGGCACGCAGGATGTCCGCTGGCTGATCGGCGGAGCGGTGATACTTGCAAGCTTGCCCTATACGTTTTTCGTGATGGTGCCCCTGAACATCTGGCTCGCCGAAGTTCCCGCCTCGGGGCGCGCTATGGCACGCAGATTGATGAATGACTGGGGTTTGCTCGAATGGGCACAAACGGCAATCGGTCTGTGTGCGTGTGCCGTTTTCGGCTGGGCATTGGTGCTGCCCGCGTAAAAGTGTGAATAAGCGTTTGAAGTTGACCCTCCACGGCGATGTGAAGAAATAGCTTGGTGTGCCGATCAGCGTCGCGACCCCCCACGCCGATTTACAGCATGCAACTACAACATCCGTCTTCCGGGACGTGGCAATGTACTGCTCGTGCTTCTGAGCCCCGCGGAGAGCCGTTAGGGGCAGGGGCACCGCCGGACCATCCCATTACCGGACATGCTCTTCCGGTTCCCGCGGGCACAAAAAGCCCCGGCCGGTGCCGGCGCCCTGAGTTGGCTCGCTTCAGGAAAGTGCGCCGGCGCTGATGATATTTATCTAAATGTTCAATCCCCACTCGCAGGAGCCAGAGGCGGCCCCGGCCAACTCGGGGTAGTTAAGCGGCGCAATTCCTGTGGTTCTAACTGGCCGCTCCTATTGACATCAAGGCGATCGAAAGTCTGCGACATAAAATCCATGAACTCTTCTTTCGACACAGCGCCGTTCTTGTCCTTGTCCATAAGCTGCATCAATTGGCGAACATCATGGATTGCTACCCGGTTAGTGGTTTTGCTCTGAGCAGTTGCGGAGGTCGACATAACCCCGAGAGCGAGCGACGCTCCGAGCAAAAATGCAATATTTCGACTTCTTGACATAGGAACCATCCTCCATTTCACCATTTCAGCTAAGTTTTTTTCGTTTTTTGGAATGAATGCTGGGAGTGCATTGCGCCAGATCAATCGCGCGACCGGTCGGCCCCCTTGTCTCTTGGCAGCGCCCATATTCCAGTCAACGCGAGCCAACCGGCGGCTCAACTTTCTTGAGCATTGCGGCGCATTCGGCGTCCAGGCCTTCCGACTCCAATTTCCGAGCCAGCGCAAGCGCTGTTTCGACCGTTTTCCTGGCCTCACTCTCTGCCTGCTCTACGGATTGAATAGTGGGCTGACGGTGAAGCCGTGCGGAAGACGATTCGGGCACGTTTCCCACAGGCTGTCCACTCGCGCGTGCTTGATTCAGCACCAATTCCAGACGCGTGATTTCCGCGCGGCAAGATTCTTCCTGGGCCGCAGCTGGCTTGCGACCAAGTGCAGCAGCAGACGGTTGGCGCAGGCTCAAAACATAGGCCACCACCTGCCTTGTTTGAAAGTCGAGGAGTTCGGGATTCGGCATACCCATGGGGTCGCTGATGTTCCGATGCGTTGTGGTCAAAAACGCTCGTAAGGTGTCAGAACTGGTGGTGCTGCGTTTAGCCAAGGATTCAAACGATGGCGCCGGTGGCTGCAGAACCGGTTCGATCGATTGATCGGGGCCAATAACGTGGCAAGTCGAGCACATCAGCACGGCCAGGTAATGGCCCTTCAGGATGATGTCGTCGGAGGCTGCCTGCTGACCTCGTGCCGAACCGAGCGATGAACATGCCGCAACCACTAGAGTTGCAAGAAGCAGCTTGCGCATGATGCCCTCCTTCAGGTTGCCACCGGCATGAAACCCGCCTCGGCTAGATAGGAAAGAAACCGTTCGTGACCAATCGCCAAATTGGTCGCGATCTCGGAGAGCATTTCGACCGTATAAGCGCCGTCGTCGGAGTTTGGTCTCAGATGGGCGGGTTCGATGCCAGGCGCCCATCGAAGTATCCAGTTCGGCTGGATTGATTTCGGCTCAGGCGAAGCTCTCCAGGTGGAATGCGCGATGTGGTTACGCAGACCGACGTGGCAGCTAGGAAGGGAAAGGTGTGCAAATATTCGTTCCCATTGATCGCCGGGAATAGATCGTTCCCGTAAGAGTTCAAGTAACGCCAAGCGCTTGGCCGTGAAGTCGAGCTGTCTCATGAGGATGCCTACGCTGGAGGCGTCCGTCTGCAATACGCCCGCAATTGCGTTTTCTATCGTCAGCTCGTAGCGCGCAAAGCACTGCAGGATAGCGCCGAACAGCGCCAAGTGCCGTTCGGTCAGGACTTCGCTATGAACGCTTCCCATGGGTGCTCGCCTCGTGGCCTTTTGCCCCTTTTAGCTGACGGGAAGTCTGCGGATGTTGACCTGCATCAACCAAAGGTAGGCTCGGAGCCAAAAGCTGCCAATTGGTGCTAGTTCGAACCCGCGTATTTCCGGCGCCTATCTCAGCGATCGGGCCACTGCCGAGTTCTGTGTTGGCAAAACCAAGCAACCATTTTTTTGTTTTTGAGTGTCGTCGCCGCCTCGCCTTCGGCCTTCCATTTCAAGGCATCGCTTGAGCGATCCATGTGCCGGTCCGTGCTCGGCCGCCATTTCGAGACCAAATTTTGCGGATCGGGTTTGGCACCCTCGCTGTCCTTCGCCTGCAGTCCTTGCCCCCAATTTACCAGGAGGGTTGGCGATCCTCGCGCCTTCCGGAACAGCCGGTCACTCGGCGGGCGTGAGCTCGTCACGAGGCGGCACCGGCGCCATTGTCTCGAATACGCCGTCTCGTCGGACAAGGGCATGGAAGAGCGCCGCGGCCAAATGCATCAGGATCAGGGCAAAGAAGCAGAAAGCCAGATAGAAATGCGCGTTCCAGAACAGCGTATGCAGACTGTCACTCTGCGGCAGGATCGCCGGTAGGCGTAGGCCCCCATACAACACGATCGGGTAGGCGGCGGCCGACAGCATCGCCCAGCCAATCAGCGGCATACCGATCATGAGGATATAGAGAGCGTAATGCGACAGGTGCGCCGCGAGCCGCATCGGCTCGGGCAAGTCGGCCGGCAGCAACGGCGCGCCATAGCGCAGGCGCACCGCCAAACGGATCAGCGCGAGCACCAGAATGGCGATGCCGAGTGATTTGTGAATCGACACGAGCGGCAGGTACTTCGGCGCAACGGTCGACACCATGCCAACGCCGATGAATAGCATTGCCAGGATGCAGAAAGCCATCAGCCAGTGCAGCAGGCGCTGGAGCGGGGTGAAGCGTTGACCGATGCCGATCATGGCTTGGTGCTCGTCGCGGTTCGGGGATAGTCCTTAGCCTCCGCCGTGCGAAGATCGTACGACTTCGCATAGATGGACGATCGTGCGGCCGGAAACGGGTCGTCCGATATCCGTATGCCGGCCGGCAGGACGGTCGGATCGAAGTTGATGTCGCGGCACGGGCCGTCCGCCTCGGCTTGGATCTGCTGCACGGTGAGCGTGCCCACCTCGACGGTACGACGGCCCTCCGGCCAAGCCTTGCTTGGATCGGCGGTGGAATCACCCGGATTGGCGACGGTTACCACCATGGTCCAATGCAATGGCCCGCGACGGACCCGATCGACGATCTCCAGCTCAAGGAAATCGGGGCCCCGTTTGGCGAGATCATCGGGCGATATCGGGACGGCTTGCGCCGCTGGCAGGAGCGACCATCGTACTGCATGTTCGACGCCGGAATTGTCGACGAAGATGAAAGCGTTGAGGCTGTTGAATTGATCTTCTGCATAGCTGCCCGTCCAGGGGGCGCTCTTGGCCCATGCGCCGAACGTCGCGATCTCAGGATGCGCGCCTGCAAACGCCTTCATCGCGTTTGGATCCTTGCTCGCCGAGGCGAGCAGCAGTTCGTGAAATGCTTGCGGCGTCGACGCCGGGAAGACAGGGGGGTTGATCATCGCGGAACGCCATTCCTGTCCGTCCGGCGTCGAGATCCGTAGTCCCATGCCCCTGACCCGGACCGTCGAATCCGGCGCGTTTGGATCGGGCGTGCCGAGATTGAAGCGCCCGAGCGCCGGATATTGGCCGCGGACGAAGACTTGAGCCCGCGAGAGCGTCGATCCGTCCCCGTTCGATTCGAACACGCCAGTGAAGCAGATACCCTTGGCATGGTTCCGGCGATGGCCAAGTGCCGCGCCCGTAGGTGGAGCTAGCGCCTCCACCATCTTTTCGGGCGTGAGGCGTCGGGGCGAGAACCATCCCGCTGTGTAAGCGAAGGCAGCGGCGCTGCCAGCGACGACAACGAAGATTATCAGCAGCGATCCAAACACGGAACGCGCGGGCAATCGGCGCGGCTCGGGCAATGTCCTTCTCCGTTCGGCTGTCTGAGCAAGTTCTTCATCAAAACAAGCTGACGCTGCGGGACACGGAAGCCATCTACACTGACAGCCTCGTTATCGCCGGAAAGGCTTTCCGAAGTCCGCGGAGTTTTGCGCAATAACAGAATAATGACAAGACCTTCGGGCGGGGTGTTTTTCACCAAAATGATCGAGCGTGCATGCGATGGTGAACACGCGTTTGACGTGATTGCAGTACGCAGCGATAGACGCTTCTTCCGCAACCTTACTGGTCAAGAATGTGGGAAACCTTGATGGCGGGATCAATTCCGGTCTCCCGATACCTCATCGACGCGGTCGGGATCGATGGTCATCCAACCGGCGTCAAAAAAACCGCAAGGTTTTGGTTCTGCCGTTATCCTTCATTGTCGGAACCGAACATAACCGGGCGTCTCAGGTCGAGAGATTTTACACCGACGCCGAAGCCGTTCACGCGCATCTTTCGTGACGTGGTTTGCCAATGATCTTGCGCGACAATGGTAACAAAAAACCTCGAATCCGGGTTTGGTCAAGGACGGAGATGTTCCCGAATCCGCGTATTTCATGCGGCTCGGAAATGTCTCTGTCCTTGGTGTTGTCCTTGGTGTTGCTACCTGCGATCAAATCATCAGAACTGATAGCGCAAGCCCACCGTCGGATCATACGAGGAGGCTTTGTTTCCGGTTGGTCCGGCGAGGAGGAAGCCGTTGGCAAGACCGTTCTGCGCCTGCGACCACATAATGCCTGCATAGGCATCGAAGTGTCTCGCAAACCGGTAATCGGCGACAAACGACACTACATCCAACGCTCCGCTACAGCCCGCGGATATTGCCGTGCTGCAACGCCCCGTCGGGTTGCTGCCATTTCCGATCACAAAGCTGTTCTGCGATTCGTGATAGTAGGCGACCGTCAGATCGATATCGGACCTCACCGAATACTTCGCACCGGTCCAGAAGATCTGGATGATCTTGTCGGTGGTAAAGTTGGTATTGTTTGGAGCGCCAACGGTGTATCCACCCTCGATGAATGCGCCAGGCGCCAACGGGTTATTCGGGTTGGCGTAGTCGATATGTTCGTACCCGCCATAAAGCTTGACTGGCCCAATAGTGTACCTGGCAACCAGCATGAAGGCTGTATTGTCGGAGATAGTCGCAGCAACAGCCCCTAACCCCTGGGGCACGCCAGGCGAGGCGTTCAGCGTCGCAACTTGCGCGGCACTCAACGGGATTGCGGAAACCGCATCGTCGACCTTGGCGCCGATCGCGTCGAACGAGAAACCCATATAATCGAAACCGATATCCCCTTCGAAAGCATTGCCCGTGCCGCTGTTACCGCCATTTCTGAGCTGGGTTTCCACCGCGAAACGAACGGGGCCTGCATTCAACCGATATTCGAACGAGTTGTCGTAGACGCGGTTTTCCGTATCGCCGGCGCCGCCGGCCGGGCCCTGGAACGTAATCAGCGAGAAGGCAGCCGCACTGGAGAGCGGATCATAGTTGACGACGGCGTCCGAGGTCAGGGCGGTTTGCCGGCCGAAGGTCAACGTACCGTAGATAGGCGAGCTAATACCGGCATAAGCTACGTTGTTGAACGCCTGGCCAGCCTTGGAAGCATCACCCCACGCGCTCTGCGCGGCGGTCGGCAATCCGTTGTTCTGCACGATGGACCCGGGCCCGTTGCTAAGCATTCCACTCTCGGGATTGAACAGCGTCTGCAAGTTGAACACGGCGTACAGGCCGTCTGCAATCTCCTGCTTGCCTCTCAAACCGACAAAGGAGTTGCTCATCGCGTTAGGGGCGACGCCAAAATATGAGCCATGACTGTTCTTGTTAACGACATAGTCCAGCGCGGAAATGGCGAGGCTGTTCAACGGAGCGCCGTGGTTTTGATAGGTCAGACCCATGTCGATATCGCCATACAGACACACGCCATGCCAGCACAAGCTGTCATCCACCGGCGCGGGCGCCTTGACCACCGCCTTGTAAGGCAGATCGGCAGCCATCGCTTCCGCGAGATCTCCCGCTCGCCAAAGCGGGCTGGGCTTGCGCTACCGGCCGCTGCTTCTCAAGCTTCTGCTGACGTTTCTCGAGATCCGCGAGCCGCTTCGTCAATGCCTGGTTTTGTTCGCGAAGCTGTTTCGATTGAGTCTGTATATCCGTGAGCTCGTCGGCGCGGCCTGCCACCGTGAAAGCCAAGACGGCAGTTGCCGCGATAAAAGCTCTTCTCATGTAAGTTCTCCCAAAAGCACGACGCAAATCATTCGCAAATCGCGACGAAACGTATCGTCTCTATTTTTTTACAACAAGAATGATTGGAGGCGGATGTGCGAGAACCCAATTGCCAAGCGGAATTGCTCTCGTCGTCGCAATTTTGCAACGCTGCACAATAGATAGATCGCCGAAGGTATAAACAGCTGAATAAAGAAACATTCGCGCCAAATAAATAAGCATGACGGTTCAATAAACAGCCAAGGAGAGCAACACTTCACGCATCATGGTCGAGTTTGAGATCGCCGCTACAGCCGCTTCATTCGATTGCGCGGCAGCTATGCAAAATTTCGTTTCATTATGCCGCCGGCGTAACTGACTTTGCCAAAGGCAGCGGGGATGAAGCGTGTGGCGCGATCTTCCTAATTTCCATGACCGGCGGGCCCAAGCGAGTCGTAGATAATCCCGCTGGTGAGATGAGGACCGCTTCGTTCATTGACCTTCGTTGAAAATGAAAGACCGTGCCCCTGCACGACAGCGATTGCGTGTCCTCGTAAGGGACGCACCGGCTAAGCAGAATATAATCGCAATCGGGAAATATCGGACGGCAATGCTGCAGCCCGAATGCGTCACTGGATGACGGACGCGATGAACTTACAATTTGGTTCGGGTATTTGAAGCAATCAACGACGTCGACCGGACCACGCGCTTCGCGACCATGCTGGCCATGGTTGCGGGATATTTCTTGAAATGCGTCCCGTTCCATTGAGTGAAGTGAGTACTTTTCGTACGACTTCTTTGCCAGTTCGGGCTTATAGGCAAACCACTCACTATGCCATTCGCCAGGCCGCGGCCGGCTGAACGGACGAGTTGTTCGAACACGACTGGCTACCGCGACACGACCGGCAATTGTGCTGCGGAAGTTGAGAAGACATTTGCGGAAGGAATGCCCCCTTTCGCTAAGCTTGCTATCGTCAGGCTTGCGCGCTGCAACGCGGCCGCAACACGGCATGGGCGAGGACGCAGCGACCAGAATCGTCAACCCGCAAGCCATGCGCCACCAAGCGTTCATCAGCTATCTCGAAACACCATTTCTCCATTCCTGAAATCTGGCGACCTTCCTCGTCCGTGGAGCATTCGAAGTCGGGATCTGCGATACGACTTCAACCTCCGAGGCGGCGCGAACCGCCGGTCAGCGAGGTCCACATTCCAGGCGGTCTGTTGGCTCGGATTTTCCTGGTGCCGCCGCAGCCACCGCTCATGCACCGTCACGGCCAGTCGGTCTGCCTCGCACTCTGTGAGCGCCTTTGGTCCCGCGCGCAGATTAGTCCACCCGACCTCAACGTCGGCGAGCGCTTCGGCAGGTCGACGTTTGGCTTCGGTGGGGTCGCGGGTTTCTGGACCCGCTTCTCCTCGCCCTTGCCGAAGAGTTGACGCAGATCATCTGGCACCCCTTTTCGGGGTATAGACGCCACTGCTCCTCGATCTTGCTTATTTGCTTTCAGAACAAACGCTTAAAAGCTGTATGGTGCCCCTGGCCGGCAATCCCCTAATCACCTAACCATATGAATTTAAGGTCATTTTATCCGTCAATCGCTGCCGATACCAGCAGAAATACCAGCAAGATGACGCGCAGTATTAGTTGAAAAAATAAAACGGCACGCTCCTTGGCAGCAGGCTCCGCCCATGCCGTTTCGGTCTCCACAATCGCCTCGACCGGAATCGAACCCGACTCTGACTCGAGATCCACATCGAATAGATCCAATGTAATCGCGAAGCTAACGGAGGATCTTGTGCGTACCTCGTCCGTTCTGCTTCACGATGCCAAGCGAGACACTCCCCTCTGCGACTTCGGGGGTCGACTCGGTTGCGCTTGGTGCGAGACCGACGCCGAAAGCGCTGATCGCGCGATGCCGATCCGCGACCCGCTCGACGTCGAACGACGATGCAGTGGAAGCCCAACTTGCCCAGAACGCGGAGAAAGAAGCGTCGGCGGCGCGGCGAGGTGGTGCGGCGCCAGCTTGGCAACGGCGACAAGAACAAGATCCGCGATATCTCTAGCCATGCGGTCTATTGGGACGAACGCGTGCGTTTAATGCAGGATTGGTCTGACTGCCTCGACAGCCTACGCGACGGTGTGCCCGCCGCCTGGCTGCGTAGACCGGCGGCCTAGCTTGCTCTCGCTTCGACCCTCGGCAGCGAAGCGTGATATTCATCCACGCTGTCGAGGTCGATGAGGGTTTTGCCTCCCATCTTGTAGGCCCTGATCCTCTCGTGGGCGATCAGCTCGTAAGCCTTGGTCTTTCCGAATTTGCCATAGCGGCAACCGTCCTTGAACTCGACGAGCCGGCGCCGGTTGTTGCTATCATTGTCAACCATGGTTCCCGCATGTGCTTCGATGACCTCTGCCACGATCGGATCAACCCCCGCTGAGCGAGATGGGCATTTCCGACGGCGCGACCTTGTCGTCGACGCGGGCTTACCAGGAAGGCGCTGCTCTTGTGGTAGCTGACGAGGTTCCTGCTGACTTGTTTTGACACCATCTGCGCGTAGCCCAATTGCCCGGGATGCGTTCATCTATATCGCCTACGGTGCCAAACAAAAGTCTCTCCGAAGTTGCCGCTAACTCTAGCGCGCCGTAGCGTACAAATCGGACGGACCGGAAGCGCTGTTGGCAAGCTCATAACACGCCGTCCCCGTGCTCACTTGGCCCCGGGCAACTTCCGGTCCACGAGCACTATTCAAACTCATAACCTGAAGGTCATAGGTTCAAACCCTTTCCCCGCAACCACCGATACCGACACTCCCGTAGCTAGCGCTGCGGGAGTTTTCGTTTTCGTGGACTTTCCATGGTCCTGGCGGGCTGCCCAGCCCAAGATCGTGCCCAAGCGAGTGCCGTGGAACAAGGGGAAGCTCACCGGGGCAAAGTCGCCCTTGCGACCCAAGCATGTCTGTTCGATTTAGACGAAACTCCAAATTCACTCCGGCGTTGGACGTGCTAACTTGCCTTGCGTTCGATCCTCCAGCGATAGGGAACATCCATGTCACGTCGGACGTCCACTCTGGCGCACGCTCTCGCCGTCTGCCTCATGGTTGCGGGCATGGCCCCGGTCACACGGGCGCAGCCACTGTCATCAGGCAAGCCTCAGGCGAGCCCGCTGATCATCCTCGCCGGGATGTCCGTCGAAGGCACCTTACCGCCGAGCCCGATGTCAGCTGCCTGTCGTGGCAGCTACTGGGGGCTCAGCGGAGTGACCGAGCCAGAGTGAAACCGGCGAATGACCCGGTTTGGAAGCCGCGTCCCGATAAGCTTTGAAAGAAGAACGCGAGGACGCAGGATTGAACACGTCGATGATCGGCGGTAGACTGAAAATCCAGTCGCGGTGCAGGAACGCTATCGGCCTTCGGCGACATGTCGGGCGGAGAGCTTTCACGGGGGCCGGATGTCGCAAGAAAATCTGGTTGTGCCTGACGGCTGGTCCATCCGGGCCATCAAATTTCATCACGATTTGCCTTATTGGATGATGTGGGCGCTTGATTTCCTCTCTTCCTTGACGCCGGGTGTGAGCCCGGAACGGCCGACGGCGGATGTGAGCTATACCTTGTGCCGCAAGGCCGATGGAGCCCTCCAGACTTTTCGCCTTCCGGGTAATCATGCGCCTGACGCTTTGGTCAAGACCATGCTCCTGATCGAAGCGGGCACAGGGGCCCAAAATCGCCACAGCAACTAAGGCGGCGACGGAGCATTGCGGCTTTGCGCGGCCTTTCTTCGCACCTCCGTTCTAGCGTCGAGAGGTGCCCCTACCGGGCGCAGTCGCGGCCGTACCCCTTTCAATGAAGTGTTCGCGATCCTCTGCTTGTCGATCCTCAGCCCTACCGGCCTTTGTTGATCGACCCTTCGGAAGAATCGCGCGGCCCAGGTCGCCACCCCTGGAGGACCTGTCACTCAACGCTGCGTCGACGTCTTCCGCCCGCGAAGGACGAGCAAGTAGGCCCCGGAGGCTGCGCACAGTCCGAAGAACGCAATTGTGCCGATGGCCAGCAAACGGCTCGTTGGGTCGGTCAACCAAATAGCGATGCCGACGGCGACGAACGCCAGTGCCACTATCTCCAGAAACCAGAGGACAAGTGGACCAAAAGCCCGCGCCTGTGCAGCGGATGCCTCTTGCAACGTCAGTCGATCCTCGGCGGGCCGCAGCCGCGTCACCAACGAGCGCGACCAAACGACGTAAAACACGATAAGAAGCAACGCGACCGCAATCACAAGATACGGGTTGTATTGCCGCGGTATCACGGCGGCGACGACCAGAACGAGGGCGACCGCTTGATAGATTTTCATCCGCCGGCGGAGGCGCTGAAATTCGGATTCGGAACTCGACGACATAGCTACGTCCCCAAAATCCTCGCGGAAAAAACAGCCTCCGGCCGTCTTCCGCGATCTTGAACTGGCCCTCGGTCAGTCCGTCGAAATAACCCATACCTCACTCCCCTCGTTAGGCGTGGCGAGCGCATTCGACCGTCGGTCGGCGCCTTCCCGATCGGCCGACCGCTCGCTCAATGAAGACATGCCAATGGGTGGCCCCTTGGGTCGGCGGGCGAGGCCGCTAGTCGATGCGTCACAGGCAGGCTTGGTTGCCACCGCATTTTTTTAGGCATTGTGGATAGACGCCGCTCTGAGCCTGCGCCACCGGTGCGAGTACGCCCGTCAGAGCCAAGGGCAATACGGCCATCGTTCCGAGGATTAGATATCTGAGGGTCACATTTTTCATGAAGTTGCCTCCGGGCCTTTCTGGATCATGATGGGAGTGTACGGCGCTGTAAGCGAGTGGCGATCAATGCTTCTGTTGCTGACACTGCCATTCGAAATCGCGACATTCCCGCAGGTCATTCGTGCACCCCGAAGCGCTCAGCGCTTGTAGCGATCGTCATAGGTCCCTTGCCGTTTGCGGCGCATGCCAGCGATTTTACGGGGAAGCCGGAAGCCTATTAGGGTTTATCGATGCGGGCATGCCTTCTGACAGCTTACGACCTGTTGACGGAAACACTGCTCGTTCGTCGCATTCATACAAGCTGCGTGTGCCTTCTCAACACAAAGGCGACCGCAGGGGGGAGCGTGGAGGTACTGGGCAGTCGCTTCGCTGGCCGTGGCCAGAAGAGAGACGCATAGGCTCAGCGACACAAGGCACGCGCGCATGATGTGGCCCGGTTTATGGTTTTGCATCTTCGGAACCTGCTTCCTGTTCGTTTGTCCCGTGATGCCGCTGGCGCGCTGCCAGCGGGGCCATCGATAGGACCGTGCGATTGAAGACGAAGACATTTCGATTGGCCCCTGTTCCGCGTGGCGTGCGCGGCAGGCGCCATGTAACGTGCTCGGTACGAGCATAATGACGCTTCGAATTGGCGGCAACGGAACAAATTGCGTCGATCGGACCCGACGACGTCAACCGACAAGCGCCGCAGCCTCGAAAGGTTATGCAGCATTATCGATTGCGTGAGCAGGCCCAGCGTCGGCCACGTCCCGCGATCGATCTCGTGATAGCGCGCATGCCGACACACGATCACGAGCCGCGTTATCTGATCAGTAGCGGCAAACGTCCACGTTTTGGCAGTTTTTGCCGTCTCGGTCGCACTTCGTCACGACCCTGCACTGATGGGTAACTTGCCGCACGCGCGGTGAAAAATTCGTCGCGGCCTTGTTGATGATGCCTGGGCCGGTCATGGCGGATGCGCTGACTGTTCCGGTGAGGCCAACTCCGAGCGCAAATAGAGCCGGCAACAGAAGCGTTCGCATGCGCATGTTCTCCGAATGATTGACCCCGGCGCGGATCGCGTCGTGGCGGACCAATCGGCGACCTCATAATATAACAACCTTCAGGAAAGGGCCAGCTTCAGACTTCTACCCCTCCGGAATCCTGGCCATGCCGGTGCCAAGGACACGGCATCAACGGGCGAATATTCATCCCCCCGTTGCCGTGCGGTCATGGCCGCCGGCTATTCGCCCAATCGACGAGAGCCGGCTCATATTTCCGTTCGGGCAAGCTGACAGGTTATTCGAGGCTTGATAGGGTCGCGATAGGATCGCGCGGAATACGATTTTCAAGGAGAAAAGCATGTTTAAGACTGTCTTTGCAGTTATCAGCTTCTTGTTGCTTTCCGGCGGACTCGCTATAGCGCAAGACCCCGGGGGGCCGTATCGATTGGCGCAAAATTCGTGCAGCCCCTGTGCGGTGAACTATGCCTCCTGTTCGATGCGATGTGAACGAGCTTATCGGTACTCGCCCGAAAAACGGGGATGTTATTCGAATTGCCAAATGGTTCAGCGCGCCTGCGTTCAGCAATGTAGATAGTCGCCTGGAATGCCGCACTGCAGACTGCGACGCGTAGACCTGACCGCTATCGACGCGAACACAAAACTGATATGGCCGCTTCAGTGCTCCGCATTCCGGGCGGCAGGCGGCCATCCCGATTTACATGTGCGGGACCGTTTCACTTCACCCCGTAGCCCGCGTAGACCGTCGCGATGTCGGCCCTGATCGCCTTGGCGGCCGCGATGTCGGCGTCGCCACCGGCTATATCGCCGCTTCTGAGCTTGGCGACGCCGCGGCCGTAGAATGAGCCGGCGCTTTTCGCATTCCTTGCAATCGCCGCACCGTAGTCCGCAATGGCACGGTCGAATGCGCCGAGCTTGAACTGCACCAACCCGCGGCTGTTGATCACATTGGCGTCGTCGGGCCGAAGCCGCAGTGAACTCGTTGCAGTCGGCGAGCGCCTGGGCGAGGTCGCGGCCGATGACCGCGCGGACCCAGCAGCGGGTGTTGTATGCAGCAGCGAATTTGGGATCGATGCGGATCGCCTGGTCCAAGTCGACGATGGCACGGTCGTGGTCGCCCTTGGCGTCGTACGCCTTGCCCCGGTCGCGGTAGACAACGGCGTCTTTGGGATCGAGCCGGATCGCCTCGTTAAAATCGGCGATGCCGCGGTCAAGGTCGCCCTTTGTGGCGTATGCGATGCCCCGGTCGTTGTGGGCGACGGCACGGTAATGCCTCTTTTCCCGGCTGGACCGGATCAGCGCCGAGCAACTCCGAATCTCCTGATCCAAATCCACGTCCGGATTTCCTGTACAGTTCCGCCACCGCGGCGAAGACTGCGCGCGCGCCTCGGGCGTCAGCAGCGTGAGTCCGACAACAACAGCGATCCAAAACAGCCTGCGGCTCATGTCTCACCTCATTTCGACCGGCGGTGTGATGTTATCTTCGGTTGAGGCGTGAAGGGGAGGCCGCCCGTCCGCCGCAAGCCCGCGGCATGTCGAAGTCGGATGGGTATGACGAGCCAGCCGCCATGATGTTCCGCGCATGGGCTCATACCCCGCGCTCACGCGATGAACGCCGAGGCAATGACTGCGGATAGATTGACCCACAGATTGTCGATGCAATGGGCGATGATGCTGACGGTGCTGGTGCTGCTGCGCCAGCGTAGCCAACCCAACAGAAAGGCGGTTATGAGATAGTTGACGAAGCCGACCGCGTCGATTCCGGTGCTCCTGACGTAATAGCTGTAATGCATTCCGGCGAAATAAAGCGAAGTGACGACAAGCGCGGCGACGCGCCCGGCGCGATATTCCATTCCGCGCCACATGAAGCCGCGCAGCGCGGTTTCTTCCACGAAGGGCGAGCAGATGTAGGTCGGCCACCATTGCAGGACGTACCACCACGGAGACGTGCCGGCCGCGACAGCCGCACGATAATCCGCCACGCCTAAGGCATCTCCGGTCGCGAAATATCGAAAGGCCGTTCGTGAGAGCAGGCACCAGATCACAATCATGGCGATTCCGAACGCGACATCCTTCCCGCGCGGCCTGAACCAATTCAGATACGCAGCGACCTGCCAGCGCTTCAGCAAGACCGCGACGATGATGACGAGCAAAGTAATGGCCCAGGCCGCAAGCACCTCGACCGAATGCCAAACCCGGCTGCCATCTACTAATGCCTTCACGGCGGGAAGCGCGAAGACATAATCACACGCTCGGTCGAGAAAAAACTCGAACGCCAGCGCGACCCAGGCGATTGACATGACCACGCCCCAGGGGCGCGGCCGCGGCACCATGGAGTTCGCGAGCCCGCCCGGTGGCGTCGATGCTTTCAACGGATTCTGTCACGAGGACTTCGCATGGTCTCCCGCCACGTCGACGGCATCAGTCCCGTCGTGGCGATCGACCGAACTGTCCGGAGCTATGGGTTCGATACGCATTTCTTGTCGAGTGCGGCCGTGAGTTGGGACCCGTCGCCCTGGGCTATTTGCTTGATATGCACGTCTTTGGAATAGTTCAGCTGGTATTGGATCCCGTTCAGAAGATAGTCGAGCGAGACATCCTTGGTCGTTGACCAGCTGCCATCAGGGAGCCGATGAAATTCATCGCAATGGATGGCCTGATCCAGTGTCTGCTTCGTGCCGCACGCGCTGACGGATAAAGCGAACA
This sequence comes from uncultured Alphaproteobacteria bacterium, assembly GCA_963811915.1. Lineage (GTDB taxonomy): Bacteria > Pseudomonadota > Alphaproteobacteria > Rhizobiales > Xanthobacteraceae > Bradyrhizobium. Next base: position 233,599 of record CAWETC010000018.1, on the reverse strand, counting down.
GCAGGACCATTGATCCCCGAGTGAGATAGGCCGTGAATTTCCCCAACCAAAGGATTGAAGCCATGACGTCCCGTGGTATCGGCCGATCTGGCGCCGAAGCGTATATGATTTCAGGCCAACCAGAATTGTCGAGCCGCGTCACCGTCTCTCTCTTTCTTCAACCGAAATTATCTATAGACCCTTCGCGTGACATTCGTGCGCCATATGTTGCTTCAGACAATCCTCCAAAGCGCGCCGTTTGGGCTCATTTTCATGGCCCGGCCCCGCATCGGGTCTTTCTTTGTTTCGATTGAACCCCGGTCGGTTCCATTGCTCATAGGAATAACAATTTTGTTGAAGACATCTGACAGTCGTTATCAGAGATGACGGCCTTTCTGTTTGAGGGGTGAACCCGGCTGCGCCGGCTCCAGTTGCTAGCGCGAAAAGCATGGTGGCGGCTGCGGTCAGGTTCATGTTTTCTTCCAAATCGCTCCAGTTTAGTGCAGGCAACCTACTGCCCTTAGGACGGAGATGAAAAGCCCTGAACTCTCGTTCGAGGGGCATTAACAGCCTTTAGATGGGGATGCGCGAGCGAAGCGAAGATTCCATGGGGAGTGAATGAAGCCATGACGCTCCATGGTCCCGGCCGATCTGGCGCGAAGCGCATATGACTTTGCGCATCTGCAAGAAACCCTCAGGCTGCTGCGTCTCATCCGTTCCGAGCCATCCGATCAGTAAGAGCACTCTACATCTCCCAGAGCGCTGCATTGGGACCCGTTGCAGTAATGATTGCCACCATCTGGTACATAGGTTTGCCCCGGATGATAAACGCGCCACCGCACGGCGTGTGTGAAACCCATCTGGTGGCAGAATCTGTTTGCCGCGGGCAAACCGCAACCGTGCGCGTATGAGACGCACCAGTCGAGAGGGGCACCGCCCTCGCGCGGCGCATGATAAATGTCGTAATCGACCTGAATGAGATTGGTCGCCGCCGGCATAGTAGCTCCGGTCACCATGGCTTGGCTTGCAAATGGTGCTGCGAGAGCGATGCCCAGGCTCAATAGGGCGCTTGCGAAAAGGGTCCGCACTTGCGTGTCTCCTGAAACTATGCCCGTTAGATCGAAGCGATGGCGCGTTGTCCCACGAACAAACCAAAGTCGCCAGCCAAAAAAGCGAACCGCAGGCGATCCCACACGACCGACGCGTGTTTTTGGCGTCAACGCGCCTCCAGAGGGCGTAGATGCTATATGTTCAGGACAAGGCTCTGCCAACGGCACTTTTTTCGTGCAATTTGTGCGCAGCGCCCGTCCGCTTTGAGTGCAAGGACCGGACGGCGCCCGTTGCGGGACTTTGAGAAAGCTATCTCGCCCCATCGAGGCTCGGTTTGCCCCCAAAGCCGGCGTCGCCTTTAACGCGCTGGGTAAACTCGTTGACTTGCGCCGAGCGCCCTAAGTTCCGCTTTGGCGCAGTCGTATTCCATCACTTTTTTCGGGCAATCAGCGGCCGCAAGAGCGAGCAGGCATTCCGCCTCAACTTGCTTGGCTCGCGTCTAGGTCGGCGTCGAACTCATCTTGAACATGATGTCGTGTCCCGCCATCGTATCCGCGACAAATCGATCGTATGCCGCGATGAGGCTTGGCGCGAGGGTGATCGTCGTCTCTGAGTATCGGAGCAAGGAACGCTTTTCGGCCTCTTGAACCGTCTTTCGAACATGCGTCCGGGATACGCCGAAGCGATCTGCAAGATCACTGAAAGACACCCGCGCCGTACCCTCGACTTTGCCGAGGCTGATCAGCTTGAGCAAGATCATCGTGCCGGCATCGCGTTCCATGAAGAACATGACCGAGGGATTTGCTGCCATCAATTGCGCGGCATAGGTGGCGAATTCCCGGCAGATCTTCCGCAAGGCCTTCTGGAAGGCGGGATCGCGCCGCATCGGCGCATCATAGCCAGTTTCGGGAAACATGGCTCGCAGCGGGCGATAATGGACGGTGAGCCAGTCCAAATCATGGGCGATCATCTTTTCGGTCGGCGTGAGGATACGAACGCGACGATCATCTGGGGGCGTCGAGAGCGTCAAATAGCCTGTGTCAACGAACTGGGAGATCAGTCCGTCAACCCGGCGCGCCGTCGACAGCCCGTAGGGCTCGACTGTCTGTTTCAACAAACCAATCGTCGGCCAAGTCGTGCGATCGGCTGCATCATAGCCGGCATAGATAACCAATGCAGTGAAAAAGACGATGGATCGCGTCGCCTCGATCAGGAGACGGTTCATAAATCGATTATTGTCATAGAGGCCCAGAAGCCCATCGATATAGGCTGTCCGCGCGGCAACAAACTGCGGGTGGGACAGTATTTCTTCGGGCGTATGAGGTGTGGCAGGCCGGCATTGTCCGGAATCTGCGGAACGACTGAGGCCGGGAGCTTGCATGAGACAACACGATGTTCGAACGAAGGGACCCGAATTTCAACATACAAGCATTCCCGGACCGGGGATGTCATCAAGCAACATTAGTGCCAAAATTGCGCACGACGCGAAGCAGTCGAGGACTGCCTTTAGTGTGCCGAGGCCCGAGTCCTGATGACCTTATGCGGTGATTTGCGCCGCGAAGTGGATCCGACAGATCGCCCAGGAGAATCAGCGTGCCGACGACGAACAACGGATAGATCGCGAAGACGCCTGTCGTCTGTATAGGCGACAGCTGCCATTCCTCCGCATAGAGCCGATAGCTGAGCGCCGGCGCGGCGCTCGTCCATAGCGTATGCATGGCAACGCCGAGCGAGACCCAAAAACTCGCTCGGCGGCTCCAGACCAGTCTCGGCGGAGAATGTCGGCCATCCGATGACCGGGGGCCGACATGGATCCGTCCCATCAGCGCAAGCCGCCGCCGGCCGAGATCCTTTCGCCGGTCACCCAGCGCGCGTCGTCCGAGACCACGAAGGCCACGACGTCGGCAATGTCCTGGGGCTGGCCAAGGCGCCCGAGCGGCGTCTGGGCGATGATGCCGGCTTCGAATTCGGACGCGAGCATTCCGGCACTGTGGGTACCTTCGGTCTCGGTGAGACTAGGGCTCACGGTGTTGACCCGGATTTTTCGAGGCCCGAGCTCGTTGGCCAACACGCCGGTGACGACGTCTACCGCCCCCTTGGTGGCGGTGTAGACCGCCGTCTGGGGAGGGGTGATGGCGGTGACGCCGGAGCCGATGTTGATAATGCTGGCGCCTTCGCGGAGATGGGGGGCCGCGGCCTGGGTCATCAGCAGCAAACCCAGCACGTTGACGTCGAACATCTTTCGAAACTGCGGCTCGGTGATGAACTCAAGGGGACCGAATTCGTAGACGCCCGAGTTGTTGACCAGGATGTCGAGGCGGCCGTAGGCAGAAATCGCTGCGTCCACCAGAGCCTTGGCTTCCGCAGCCTTGGATACATCGCCCTGGACGGCGATTGCCTTGCCGTCCGAGCCGGTGATCGATTTGACCACCGCCTCGGCGCCGGCCTTGCTCGACGCAAAATTGACAACGACCGCGGCGCCACGCGCGGCAAGGGTCTTGGCGACGGCGGCACCGATGCCTTTCGACGCGCCGGTGACGATGGCGACTTTGCCGGTGAGATCAGACATGACGTACTCCTTGAAGATGCCGCTCAGGCGGCTTGTTCCTCGATCGCGTCGACGCGGTCGAGGTAGAAAGCGAGGTGATTTTTGATCTCGGCCACGGCCTCATAGGGCGCTTCATAGGTCCAGATCGCGTCGGTCGAACGTTCGCCGCCGGCTGGAATGCTGAAGTAGGACGCATCACCCTTGTAGGGGCAGTAAGTCCGCGTCGCCGACCTCGCGAGGGCGGCCATATCGACGTCCTCGCGCGGGATGTAGTGAACTGGCGGATACTTGGCCTCGCGCAGTGTGAGGGCTCGCCGAGTATCGGCGATCACGCGTCCCCCTAAGGTGACGACGACCCGCTTTTCGTTCCGCTCGATGGTGATCGGATGATCGGGGCCGGGTATCTTGATCGTGCGCTCCGTCATGACGTTTGTCCTTTCATTGCGTCTTGTCGCTCAAAGCTTCGAGCCGCCGTCCACCCTCAGCGTGTCGCCGGACACCCAGCGCGCGGCATCGGACGCCAGGAAGGCGATGGCGCCCGCGATGTCGTCGGGCTGCGCCACCCGCTTTAGCGCCTGCATGGAGAGGGTGAATTCGCGGCCGGACTCGGTCCTTGCGAAGCTGGACATGTCGGTCTCGACGACGCCGGGCGCGACCGCGTTGACGCGCACGCCCTTCGCTCCCAGAACAAAGGCGAAGTGCTTGACCAGGGTGTCGATGGCTCCCTTGGTGGCCGCGTAGGCGGCGAGCGCTCCCACGGCCGCATGCGCGGCGAGCGAAGAGGTGAAGATAACGCTGGATCCCTCTTTCAGGATCGGGATCAACTGCTGGACCAGAAAAAACGGGGCCCGCACGTTGACGGCGAAGAGCGCGTCGAAGTCTTCGATCGTTGTCTCCTCGATCGTGGCGGCTTTGGCCACTCCGGCGTTGGCGACCAGAATATCGAGCCGTTCGCCGACGATTTCATGCACCTTGGCGGCAAGCTTGTGCGCACCTTGAGGATCCGAGAGATCGAAGCCGATCGCCTGGGCCTTGCCTCCGGCGGATTTGATTTCGTCGACCACCGAACGCGCTTCTGCAGCGCCACGTCCGTAGTGAACCAGGACCTGGGCTCCGGCTTCGGAGAGCGCCAAAGCGGCGGCGCGCCCGATGCCGCGTGAGGCGCCGGTGACGAGCGCGGTCTTTCCACAGCACGATTTCATGACGATCTTCCTTCCAGGAAATCTAGGGCACCGATCCGAATGCCGGAAACGCGACCGGCTCGACGACCCGCGTTTCGCTACGCGTCCAGGAACATGGCGGTGTGGGCCACGAATAGCTCCGGATACTGGTTCTGGGGCCCGTGGCTCGAGTCCGGATAGACGATGAGTTGCGCGTTCGGCAGACGCTGCTGCAGCGTGAATCCGTTGACCGCGGGGATGATCAGGTCGTTGCTGCCATCGACCACCAGAGCAGGATGATGGATGTCGGCCAGGTAATCCCACACGCCATCGGTCTTCTCGTTCGACTTGACGATCGCCGCGTACTGAGCCGTGGCGGACGTCTCGCTCACTTCCGGGCTGCGATCCTTGCGACGGAACTTGCGTTCGAGGTACTTCCGTCCGGCGGCACGGCCGGCTGCATTGGGCAGGAAATGCGCGGCGATCCAGAGATGTTCGGGCGGATCGTAGGTCGCAGAGAAGATCTCTGCGGATTTGCTGGCGGCGGTGTCGGCGCCACGCGGCCCGGTGCCCACCAGGACCAGCTTGCGCACCAGGTCGGGAGCCTGCACGGCGATCTCCTGAGCGACCTTGCCGCCGAGCGAATAGCCGAGGATGTCGGCCTTGCCGATCCCGAGCGCCCTGATGAAGGCGATGGCATCTGTCGCCATGCTGGGGATGGTCGCCGGCGTCTCGCCCGAGCTGGCGCCGATGCCCGCATTGTCGAACAGGATGACTTCGCGTTGCTGTGCCAGCCCATCGGTCACGGCCGGATCCCAATGGTCCATGGTGCCGCGGAAATGGATGTTCATGACGATCGGCACGCCGCCTGTCTTACCGAAGCGCCGATAGGCGAAGCGGATGCCGTTGGCGTCGACGAATTGGGTGGGTGCAGTTTGGTGTGTGTGCGTAGTCATGGCAGAACTCCTTTTTATGTCTGAGATGATGTGACCGATTGGATTCAGCTTGCGGTCTTGCCGCCGTTGACCCGTACGATCTGGCCTGTGATGAAAGAGGCTTTCTCCGAAGCCACGAAAGCGACGGCCTCTGCGATTTCCTCTGGTCTCGCGCCGCGCTTGAGCGGTACGGCGGCGTAGAAGGCAGCCTTCTTGTCCGGCGAGCCGGTCAGACGATCGAGCATCGCGGTCTCTGTCGGCCCCGGCGCCACTGCGTTGACGCGGACGCCGAAAGCGGCCGCTTCGAGTGCTGCGGATTTGGTGAGGCCTTCCACGGCGTGCTTGCTCGCGACGTAGAGCGACAGGTTGGCAGCGCCGCGCTCGCCCATTGTTGACGAGATGTTGACGATGCTGCCCGCGCCCTGCCGCTGCATGACCCTGAGTTCGTGCTTCAGGCTGAGCAGGGTGCCGAGCACGTTGGTGTCGAACATCGCGGCATAGCTTTCCAGCGTCGTCGAGGTCACCGGCCCCGGGGTGCCCTCCGTGCCGGCATTGTTGACGGCGACATCCAGCCGGCCGAAGCGCTCGACCGTCTGATCGACCAGGCGACGGATATCGTCCTCGCGGCGCACGTCGGCGAAAACGAACGCGGCCTCCGCGCCGAGGCCGCGGAGCTCGGCCTCGAGCGACCGGCCTTCGGCCTCGCGACGGCCGGAAACGACCACGGTCGAGCCCTGTTTGACGAAAGCGATGGCGGTGGCCCGGCCGATTCCGGTCAGAGCTCCGGTGATGAGCACGACGGGGTTGGACATGGCGAAATCTCCTCAAATTGGGCACAAGCCACCCGTTCCCTGCCCAGAGGGCATGGTCAGAAGCCGGTGTCTCGTTGCTGTTGGAAGCTATTTGGGCCCGACTGGCGCTTTTGAAAAAGACTTTGTAAGTTCCCTTCCCATACTTGGAGAGTATGGAATGGAGCTTCGCCATCTACGCTATTTCGTTGCTGTCGCCGAAGAAGGCAGCCTCACCGTGGCGGCCGAGAAGCGACTGCACACGGCGCAGCCCTCCCTGAGCCGGCAAATTCGGGACCTGGAATACGAAGTCGGCGTGCCGCTCCTGGTCCGCAGCGTGCACGGCGTGCAGCTGACGGAGGCTGGTCGGGTTTTCCTCGAACATGCTCGCTTGGCACTGATGCAAGCCGAAGCCGCCACCGACGGCGCGCGGCGCGCGGCACAGCCGAGCAAACAGGTCTTTGCGATTGGCTTCACCACCGGCCAGGAGGTCGACTGGCTACCGCGGGCGACCAGCTCGTTGCGCAACGAACTGGCCGACATCGAAATGCGGGTCTCCAGCGATCATTCGGCGACGCTGGCGGAGGAGCTCGCACGTGGCAGGCTGGACGTCGCATTTCTGCGCGGCGAGAAGACACCGGACATCGAATTCAAGGTCGTGGCGCAGGAGCCGCTGGTCGCTGTTCTGCCCAGCAATCACAGGCTCGCTCAGCGAGAGACTTTCGATCCAAAGGATCTGGTCGGCGAAACCTATATAGGCATCTCGAAAGTGCCGCGGGTGCTCCGGGCGCTCATTGCCGAATACCTCGAGCGCTGCGGCATCGAGGTCACACCGGCATTCGAAATCGACAACTACGCCATGGCGATCTCGCTCGTCGCATCTAACCGTGGCGTTGCTATTCTGCCGGCATCCGCGAAGAATTTCCTGCCCTGGTCGGTCGTAAGTCGCCCTCTCGAAGGTGATGCGCCGACGATCGCTGTAACGGTCGGCTTCCGCCGCGACAACGCCTCGCCAATATTGAAGACCTTTCTCTCGAGGATCGATGGCCTGGATGCGGCATAGACTTGCTTAGGACCCTAGGCGTCGGGCTCAGCCGTCAATTGTCAGAGACGGATCATTTTCGACTGATCAGTGGGGATTGTCGGCAGGTTGCCGTCCGTTTCTATCCGTGAGCGCCTAACCAGGACGTTCCAGAAGCGTTGCGTCAGACAGACCCCGTCTTCAATCTCCCAACTGGGGTCAACTCATGCGCTACGAACTCGCTGACTATGAATGGGTCGCCATCAAGCCCATGCTGCCGAACAAGCCGCGTGGCGTTCCTCGGGTAAACGACCGACGAGTCCTCAACGGCATCTTCTGGATCCTACGATCAGGAGCACCTTGGCGTGATCTGCCGGAGGCGTTTGGCCCATACACGACCTGCTACAACCGCTTCGTCCGCTGGCGGCGGGCTGGTGTTTGGAGCCGCATCATCGACGCACTTGCCGCTGCCGACAATGCGGCTGTCCAGATGATCGACACCTCCATTGTCCGAGTGCATCAACATGGAGCTTGCATCACACGAAACAAGCGCCAATCGATGGGGAGGTCACGCGGCGGCCTGACGAGCAAAATTCATGCGGTGGTCGATAGCAATGGTCTGCCGGTACGCTGCAGCTCGACGACATCGCCATCTCATGCCTTGGCGTCCTTGATCTCTTCGTGATGAGACAGGGTCGAGAAGGTGGTCCGGCCGTGCGCACAATGATCAGTCTTGGTGTCAATGCCCAGCAGCCGCAAGCGCTTGTTGAGCGTATTGTTCGATAGCGGCGCGTCCTTCGAACAAGAAAACGCATACCTGCGATGGCCGGTTGGCTTGTGAACGCTGCGCAGGATTGCGAGTGCCTGCCGGGACATCCGCCAAAGCTTGGAGGCAGCGTTACCAGGCCTGCTCACGTCCGGCGTTACGAGGAGATAGAGCCAGCCATCGGTCACGTCGGAAATCTTGGCGGGACTCCACGCGCCCTTGTCGAATTTCGGTCGGGGCGGCGCGGCAGTCGACGTCGGTCCTGATCCGCTTGGGATTGGCGCACGCGCCCTCGTTCGTGCGGGCCATCTGCTCAATTCCGTCGTTCGGAATAGCGAATTCGCCGCGCAGGTTTGCTCTCTCGATACCAGCAAAAATACCAGCAAAAAAATCGGCTGCAGCGGGCGCTTCCGCGAACTTTCACCAACGTTTTCAAATGCGCCGCGCAAATTCTACTGAAAAATCAGGAATCGAACCACGGCTTCAAGCTATTGATATTGCTCATGTTTTATACCTGGTGCCCCTGGCCGGAATCGAACCAGCACTCCTTGCGGAACTCGATTTTGAGTTGAGCGCGTCTACCAATTCCGCCACAGGGGCTTTCGGATGCCGGCCCGGGAGGCCAGCGTCACGAAGCGGGCGGAATATAGCGGGCGGCTCTTCCCGGTCAACCCGCGAACTGTGGTTCGTGCCGGGGCGCCGGACGGCCCAAACACCGCCAAAACACCTGCCAAAACACTGCGGTGTGAACGCGCCTGTCTCGACAGCGCCAACCGCCCGGGATAGGACGCTTGAAGATGCGGGATAGGACGCCTGGATGGATGGGAGATCAACGTGACGATTTACGCCGCCGCAACCACATCGGCCGCGCGCGATGACGCGAATCCGGCATTGACGGCAGCACTGGTGGTCACGGCCATCGCGGCGGCGACGCTGGCGGGGGCGTGGTATTTCCAACTGGTGCTGGATATCCGTCCCTGTCCGCTCTGCCTCGAGCAGCGTTATGCCTATTATCTGGCGATCCCGCTCGGTGCGTTGACGGCGCTGGCTGCGGGCCGGCATGCCCCGCGTGCCATGCTGCTGACCGGGCTTGCCGTTCTCGCTTTGGCCGCGCTCGGCAATGCCGGGCTCGGGACCTATCATGCGGGCGTCGAGTGGGGCTTTTGGAAGGGGCCGACCGATTGCACCGGTCCGGTCGGTAACCTCGGCAGCGCCGGCGACCTGTTGAAGCGTCTCGACACGGTCAAGGTGATCCGCTGCGACGAAGTGCAATGGCGCTTTCTCGGCCTGTCGCTGGCTGGCTACAATGTGCTGATCTCGTTGTTGATGGCCGTGATCGCGGCGTGGGGTTTTGTCAGGACTGCACGTCGCTGATCCCTGGAGCCTTTTCGGTTCTGATTGAATCAGGACCGGGCTCTTCGCTCGAAAACGCTTTGGGCGAGGTTAATCGTCGACATCTTCCTGCGGCCGTCCGAACAGATGCACGATGCCGGGTGTCGCGATGGTGACGAACACGAAACGCGACAGATGATGCGCGCCGACGAAAATCGGGTCGATGTGCAGGGTCAGAGCCAGCGCCAGCATGGCGTCCATCGCGCCCGGTGCGAATGCGACCACGACGTCGCCAAAGCGCACGGACGTGGTCAGTGCGATCACGACGACGAATACCCCCGAAATGAGGATGGCAATGAGGAACGACCCCAGTGCCGCATTGACGTGGCTGAGCATGGTTTTCGGCTTCATCCGCGCGAAACGCGAGCCGATCAGCGCGCCGATCCCGACCAGCGCGACGGCGCGCACCCAGGGCGGCAGGCCGCCCTCGACCAAACCGGCCCCATGCAACACGCTGGAGCCGATCATGGCGCCGAACATCCAGCTTGCCGGAAATTTTATCAGCCGCAGCAGCAGCGACACGGCCACCGAAGCGGCGACCAACTCGGTCAGTTCAAGCGGCGAGGCGATCGCGGTTGTCATGGCCAGTGGCGATGCCGGGGCTATGCCGGTCAGCGCCAACAGCATCGGCAGCGCTGCGGTCAGAATGATCACGCGCATGGTCTGCACTACCGCGATCGCCGGCACGTTCGCGCCCCTTTCGAGCGCGAGCACGATGATTTGTGACAGCGCGCCGGGGCTTCCCGCCAGGAGGGCCGAGGTCCGGTCCCAGCCATGGACGTGTTGCAGATAAAGGCTGCTGCCGAATGTCGAGCAGAATGTCGCCAGCGCCAATAGCGCAATGGTCAAGGGATAGGCGCTCACGTGCTGCAGCAACTGCCGCGACATCAGCGATCCCAGCGAAATTCCGAGCAACACCAGCACGCTCTGGGTCAGGATTGGCGGCACCGCGAGCGGCCTGCCCGCAAGGGCGGCGATAGCGACCGCGATCATGGCGCCGGAAATCAGCCCGCCCGGTAGATGTGCCCATAAAAACAGCGCGCCACCGGCGGTGCCGATCGCCAGCGTCTCGAGCACGTTGAGGATTTTGGTACGGCTGGGGATGGCATCGGCCATCGATGCAAGGATCTGGCTCACGCCGCGTTATGGCAAATCCCGGCGTGAGCGGCAAATGCGCCAACGCTATTGCAGCAATGCGCTGTGAAAGGCCGAATTCGAAAAGGGAATCAACGCTGCTGCCACCATGCAACAGGTTTAGGCAAGAATTGGATCAACGATAACGGCCCGCTCCCTCCCTTGTGGGGGAGGGAGAAGTAAAACAACCGGCCGAATCAGGTTATTTCTTTTCAGCGGCAGTCCGCTTGCATTCGGAACGGAATTTCTTGCGTTCCTTGCCGTGAAGTCCTTTGGCATCGGCTTCCTTGGAGCATTCCAGCGAGGCCGCGCTATGAACCATGGGAGCCTTGGTGTCGGTTTTTGCGGCGGGCGCGGGGGTTTGTGCAAACGCCGAACCCATCAGCAGCATGGATGCGAAAGCGGTCGCGAGCGCGCGGGAGGATATGATCTTCATGGGGAGCACCTCAGGTTAAAGAGGCGCAACGTCGCGCCGCAATGCTGAACCGTGGATGAATGAAAGCCGAATAGAGCGCATTTTCGCGCCGCGAAATTTTCGTGCAGCGATGGATGGCCGTTGTCACGCGCCGTCTCTGCGTTAGGATGGGGACCTCGGGACAGCCAATGTCCCTCAAGGAGGCCAAGGATGACCATTAAAACCAAATTATTGTGTGCGGTTGCGGCGTCGGGTTTTGCCGCGTTTGTGGCGATGTCGCCAGCGCAGGCCCTGAGCACGCAGGAGTGCAGCGCGAAGTATCAGGCGGCCAAGTCCGCCGGCACCCTCAACGGCCAGAAGTGGAATGATTTCCGCAAGGCCGAATGCGGAGCCGATGCTGCCGCTGCAACGCCGGCCGCCGCGCCAGCACCTGCGCCTAGAGAGGTGGCGAAAAAGCCCGAAGCTGCTCCTGCCCTCCCGATGCCGGTCGGCAACGCGGTATTTCCGTCTGCCGTGAATCCGAAATATGCCAACGAAAGCGCCGGCAAGGCCCGGATGCACACCTGTGTCGATCAATACAGGGCCAACAAGGAAACCAATGCCAATGGCGGTCTGAAGTGGATCCAAAAGGGCGGCGGCTATTACAGCGAGTGCAACAAGAGGCTGAAGCCCGCCTGAGCGTCCTTGTTTGTATCAGGCTTGTTTCGTGACAGGCTCGGGCTCTTGGCCCGGGCCGGTCGATAACGCGGCCGAGAAGGAATATTGCCGGGTGCGGATCGCCAATTTCGCGAGCAGGGTATGAAAAAGATCGGCTGGAAGATAACGGCCTCGATCGGGCTTTTCGCGTTTTCCCAGATCGCGCTGCCGATGCTGAACGGCCGTGGGGCGATCGCCGCCGGCAATTCAGCCAGCAGCGGCCTGCTCGCCCAGGCGGCAGAGCCAGCGGCATCCGCAACGGTCCCGGTCCCGAATTCCAAGGCCCACGATCCAGCGCCGCCGGCAGGTTCTTCGCCGTCCAACCCTACATCGACGGCGGCCGTCGTGAAGCCTGCGCCATCCGCGACGGGTTGCGGGCTAAAATTTCTGACCGCTGAAATCTCCGGCAAGCTGAAGGGCCGCAAATGGAAGGAGTTTCGGGACGAGGAGTGCGGACCAACCATCTCGCAAGCGGTATTTCCTTCGGCGATTGCGCCGAAATACTCCAAAGAGACCCCTGACAAGGCGCGGACGCTGACCTGCGCTGACCAATTCACCGCCAACAAGGCCACGAACGCGAATGATGGCCTGAAATGGATCGAAAAGGGAGGCGGCTACTATAGCGAATGCGTCAGCCGCCTGAAGGGATGAACCGGCATTGGCGCCGAGCCGGCCATGGCGTTCGCGGGGATCGCCGGATGCGACAGATGAGCGGCCCGCGGACGATCGAATGATCGCAAGCCTAAGCCTGATCCTGCTGTGCCAATTGGCCGGCGAAGTCTTTGTGCGTGGTCTCAAGCTGCCGATGCCGGGTCCGGTGGTCGGCCTTCTGCTTCTGCTGGCGTTGCTGTTGGCGCGTGACCGCTGCAAGGTTCTCGCACGCGGGCCGCTGCAACAGGATGGCGTGGAGAACGCCAGCCGGGGGCTGCTCGCGCATCTGTCGCTGCTATTCGTCCCGGCCGGTGTCGGCGTCGTGCAGAAGCTCGATCTGATCGCCGAGCATGGCATCGCCATCATTGTGATCCTCGCGATCTCCGTGATCGTGACCCTGCTGGTGACGGTGGCGACCTTTTTGCTCGCGAGCCGCCTCATGGCGCGCGGCCGGAGCACGCCATGAGCGAAAATCCGCTCTCGCTGTGGGTATATCTGTCGCAGTCGCCGCTGCTCTGGCTGACCGTGACACTATTGGTTTATGCGATCGCGGACGCGGTATCGCTGGCGACGCACCGCAATCCGCTGGCCAACCCCGTGCTGCATTCGATGTGGATCATCGGGGCGTTTTTGCTGCTGACGGGCACATCGTACACGACCTATTTCGGCGGAGCGCAGTTCGTGCACTTCCTGCTTGGACCGGCAACGGTCGCGCTGGCGGTGCCGCTCTATGAAAACCGCAAGGTGGTGATGGCGGCCGTTCTGCCGATGCTGGTGGCGCTGGTGGCAGGCTCCGTGACCGCGGTGGTATCGGTTGTATGGCTGGCGAAAATCGCGGGTCTGCCGCGTCCGGTGGTGTTGTCGCTGGCGCCGAAATCGGTGACGGCGGGTGTTGCGATGGGAATCAGCGAATCGTTGCACGCCGATCCGTCGCTGACGGCGGTTGCCGTGGTCCTCACCGGCATCATGGGCGCGATCGTCGTGACGCCCCTGATGAACCGGATGCGGATTACCGATTTCCGTGCCCGCGGCTTCGCGGTGGGCATCGCGGCGCACGGTATCGGCACCGCCCGGGCGTTTCAGGTTGACGCAGTGGCGGGTGCGTTCGCCGGCATTGCCATGAGCCTCAATGCGCTCGTGACATCGCTGCTGGTGCCGCTGGCGGTGACGATGCTGGTGCGCTGATCTCATGGTGGTTTGCTGTACGGCCGCCATGGAGCTTTGCGGGAAAACCCTTTATGATCCCGCAGCAAGGGTAAGGTGTCGTTCTTGATAATCTCCACGATGCAGGGTGCGCTCGGATTGGCATCGGGGGCGCTGGTTGGATTTTCGCTCGGCCTGGTCGGCGGCGGCGGATCCATCCTCGCGGTGCCGCTGATGGTCTATGTGGTCGGCGTGTCCGATCCCCATGTGGCGATCGGAACCAGCGCTATCGCGGTGGCCGCCAACGCCGCCATCAATTTGTCGAACCATGCACGCAATGGCACCGTGCGGTGGTCGTGCGCGCTGATGTTCGCAGCGGCCGGCATGATCGGCGCATTCATCGGTTCGATCTTCGGCAAAATGCTCGACGGCCAGAAACTGCTGGCGGTGTTCGCGCTGCTGATGCTGGTGATCGCGGTGTTGATGCTGAAGACGCGTGCGCGGATCGGCGTGCCCGACGTGAAGATGACCCGGGACAACATGCCGGCCATCGTCGGCCTCGGCCTTGCGACGGGGACATTGTCTGGTTTCTTCGGTATCGGTGGCGGATTCCTGATCGTGCCGGCATTGATGCTGGCGACGGGAATGTCGATCATGAGCGCGGTGTCCTCGTCGCTGGTCGCGGTGACGGCGTTCGGCCTGACCACCGCGGCCAGTTACGCCTGGTCCGGCTTGATCTCCTGGGAACTGGCCGGATTATTTATTGCCGGCGGCGTCCTCGGCGGGCTGATCGGCACCCGGTCGGCGCGATCATTGTCGGCACGGCATGGCGCGCTTAACATTGTGTTCGCCGTGGTCATTATGGCGGTGGCGCTTTATATGCTCGCGCGTAACTTATCCTTATATTGAGCGTAAATAGCGGATAGACGTGCGCCAACGGCAGCCAGGAGACCACAGATGACGACATCGATTGATTCGGCCCGGCCGTATCAGACGGGTACCCGGCGCGAAACACTGGGTCTGCTTGGCGCCGGCGCAGTTATGCTCGGCGTGAGCATCGCGCCGGGTCGGGCGCTTGCGCAAGGCGACAACGTGCTGACCGAAGCCCTGGTGTTGCGCGACCCGGATATCCCGGTCGCCGGAAATGCCAACGGCGACATCACCATCGTCGAATATTTCGATTATCAGTGCCCCTATTGCCGCAAGCTCGAACCTGAACTCAGCCAGGTGGTGCATGAGGATGGCAAGGTCAGGCTGGTGCGCAAGGACTGGCCGATCCTGGGACCGGCTTCGGTGACCGCGGCGCGCATGGCGATGGCAAGCAAATACCAGGACAAATTCATTCAGGCGCATGACGCGCTGATCGGAATCAACTCGAAGCTGACCGAGCCGCGCATTTCCGAACTGCTCGCCGGCGCGGGGATTGAAATGGATCGCCTTACGCGCGATCTCGCCGCCAATGCCACTGCGATCGACGCGATTTTGGCGCGCAACAACGATCAGGCCACCGCGTTCGACTTCAAGGGTACGCCGTCCTTCATTGTCGGCAAATTCCGCGTCCCCGGCGTGCTGACAATGGCACAGTTCGCTCAGGTCATTGCCGATGCACGCAAGGCTCTGAAGAAGTAATAGCGGCTATCTCGATGACAGCCTGATCCAGTCGCTATGGGCCTGACGCTTCAGCGCGTTCCAGTCGGTGGCCGCAACGTCCCAGTTGACGATGGTCCGGCTATTCGACGCATTCTCGCCATTGGCCACGGTTGACGTCGTTTGCGAATCGTAGGCGTAGACACCTGCGATCAGCAACAGCGCACCCAAAATCATCCCAAGAAAAACCCGCATGACAACCCTCCGGTGACGAGTGACAACTTTGCCAGGCCGGGATGGTTCCCTGCCCGGGAAATCGCCAGACGAGGCCATCCCGAAGCCTTGAAACAAACATCGGCAGTGCATCAATGTAGGGCACATTATGGACGGCTATAAGGGCGAGAAATGACCGATAAAATCAGCAAGACCGCGATTGTGACCGGCGCCTCGCGCGGCATTGGTGCCGCGGTGGCAAAACGTCTCGCCAGCGACGGCTTCGCCGTCGTCATCAACTACTCGGCCGATGCAAAGTCCGCCGATGCGTTGGCTCGCGAGATCGAAACCAGCGGCGGCCGGGCGCTCACCGCCAAGGCCGATGTCAGCGACGCCAACGCGATGCGTGGTATGTTCGACGCGGCGCAAGCGGCATTCGGTGGCATCGATGTGCTGGTCAACAATGCCGGCATCATGAAGCTCGCAAAAATCGCCGACTGCGACGATGCACTGTTCGATCAGCAGATCGCCATCAATCTCAAGGGCAGTTTTAACGGGATGCGCGAGGCCGCCAGACGGCTTCGCGACGGCGGACGAATTGTCAATTTCTCGACCAGCGTGGTCGGAACCAAACTGGAGACCTACAGCGTTTATACCGCGACCAAATCCGCCGTGGAGACGATGACGGCGATCCTTGCCAAGGAATTGCGTGGCCGCAACATCACCGTCAATGCGGTGGCGCCGGGGCCGGTCGCGACCGACCTGTTCCTCAATGGCAAAACCCCGGAACTGATCGATCGCATGGCCAAGATGAACCCGATGGAGCGTCTCGGCACCCCGGAGGATATCGCGTCCGTTGTCGCGTTTCTCGTCGGTCCCGATGGCGGATGGATCAATGGTCAGGTGCTGCGCGCCAATGGCGGGATGATCTAGCGCATGATCCGCCAATGCATCCCCTCGGGCTTGACCCGAGGGATGTCAGCGTTTTGGCGATGAGGTCATGCGTCCTTTAAGATGATTCATGACGTACCGCGCAGCCAGTTCAGGATCACCGGATTCATTTCGCGCGGATAGCAGTGGCTGAGATCTTCCAGTTCACGGTAAGTCACATTGGCTCCGGCCGCCGACAACAACGCTTGCGTCTGCCGCGCGACCTGCACCGGGAACATCCAGTCGAGCTGGCCGTGGATGAGATAGATGGGCAAGCCCCGCAATCTCTGCGCGTCGGCCATCTCGGCCATCAGCGGATGGAAGGTCGCGGCGATGGGGGCAAGGTGGGTAAAGGGCGATGCGCTTTCGAGCCCGCTGACATAGCAGAACGTGCCGCCGTCGCTCATTCCGGTCAGCAGCAGTCTGTCGGGATCGACGTTGCAGCGGCTTCGCACGATATCGAGAATGCGGGCGAGGTTCGGGCTGTCGGTATCCTCACCCATCAAGGCCCAGGTGCTTTTGGTTGAAGGGCTCCCGGTCGCCGTAGGTGCGACCAGGATGGCGCCGTGGCTGCGCGCATCGCGCAGCCAGCTCCACAGAAAGCTGCGGCCATTGCCGCTGCCGCCATGCAGCGCCATCACCAGCGGCCAGGCGCGGTCGGGCGTGTAATATTCCGGCACGTAAAGCGAGAAGCCGCCGCGGCTGCCGGTTTCGTTGTGGTCGTGAATGATTTCGGTGCCTTGTTGGGCCGGCTCGGCGAGGCGCGCCAGGACATCGGCGTCTTCACGCAGAGCGGGATCGGTGAAGAAGCTGGAGACCGGCGGCAATTTCGCGGCAATGGAATATAGTGCTTCCTGCGCACGCGGCGCATGACGCAGCGCGCGAAACACAGCAACAATGTCGCCATTGCCCTGCTGTACCGCGCGCAATCCCTCGAACGCCGCGAGAGCCGCATCGCTTGCGGTCTGCAATGGCGTGCGTAAGTGCGCGAATTCGTCGGGCCAGCCTGCCAGCCGGGGAAGTTCGGCCCGCAACACCCGATCCGGCGTACCGGCGGCGTGCATGACCCGTCCGAAATCCGGTGGATTGAGATGGCGTGCGATAAAGCCGAGCGCTTCGAGCGATTGCAGCAGTGGCGGCAGTACGGCCACGATATCGTCGACCACGGCCTCGCTCATCGCGATTTCCTGCTTGCTGACCGGGCGCTAATGCAGCCGCGGCGCTTTGAGCAGTCGGGCACGATCGGTCGAGGCCAGCACCACATCGAAGGTAACGCCCTCATGATAGACCGTGAGCGGCACGTCGACGCCGGCAGGGCCGAGCGACCAGAGCTTGCGGTAAAAACCGGTTTGGCTCGAGACCTTTTCGCCGTTTACAGCAAGTATGACGTCGCCGGCCTTGAGTTCGGCGCGCGCCGCGGGGCCCTTTGCGGAAATGCCGACCACCACGACCTTGTTGTCGATCTCCGTCGAATACATGCCCAGCCACGGCCGCGCCGGCTTGTTGACGCGGCCGAATTTCCGCAAGTCGTCGAGCACCGGCTTGAGCAGATCGATCGGCACCACCATGTTGACGTGCTCGGCGCTGCCTTCGCGCTCGCGTTCGAGTTGCAGCGAGCCGATGCCGATCAACTCGCCGCGGTTCGAGATCAGTCCGGTGCCGCCCCAGTTGGGATGCGCGGGATAGGTGAAGATCGCTTCGTCGAGCAGATACTCCCAGTAACCGGCGAACTCCTGCTTGGCGGCGATGTGGCTGGCGACGGACCGCGTGCGCCCGCCGGCGCCGCCCATGACCACGCGATCGCCGATCTCGGCGGCAGCCGAAGAACCCAGCGGCAGCGGATCGAGATCCATCCGGCCAAGCGCCTGCACCAGGCCGAAGCCGGTCACGGTATCGAAGCCGAGCGCATGTCCCGGCACCACGCGGCCGTCGCCGACATGCAGCCAGACGGTTTCGGCCTCGGTGATCAGATAGCCGATGGTCAGCACCAGCCCGTCATCAATCAGGACGCCGTTGCCGGCGCGCTCGGTTCCCAAGGTATCGGCGCTGAAGGCATCGCCGGGAATGATCGAATGCAGGCCAACCACTGAGGACAGCACGCGGTCGAGATCGAAACTGTAGTCGGCTGCGCGAGGTTGATTTGCCTGCGGCACCTTCCATTCGGTCAAAGCGGGCATGGAATCCTCCTGGCCAGTCGGCGCGCGCATGTTCCGCAGATCCAGCGAACAGGCGCACGCAAAACCGGGACCGATCTTATGTCGCAAATGGCCGTCTTGAAAGTCTGCCGTAATGTGATTTGTCACAAGGTCTCCTATGCGAGGGTGTCGTATTTGTGGACCAACCCGGAGTGACCCAATGACCGATCCTTTCCATCTCCAGCGGTTTGTTGATGCGCAAGCGCCGGTTTACCCGCAAGTTCTCGCGGAACTGCGTCACGGCCAGAAGCGAAGTCATTGGATGTGGTTCATTTTCCCCCAGTTTGCCGGACTTGGCTTTAGTCCGATGGCCCGGCGATTTGCCATCGCCTCTCGCGAGGAGGCGGTAGCCTATCTCGGGCATGGCGCTTTGGGATCTCGGCTTCGAGAGTGCACGGCGCTGGTCAACGCGATCAAGGGACGCACTCTCATCGAAATATTTGGCAGTCCCGACGACCTGAAGTTCGCCTCGTCGATGACGTTATTCGGTGCGGTCTCTTCCGATCCGGAGTTCGCTGCCGCCATCGCGAAATACTGTGGCGGCAGGCCCGACCAGAAGACACTGGACCTGCTTGCCGGCTGAGGCAAAGCACCCGCTTTCCGGTGAGGCCCGGTCGCCGATCCATTCAAGGCTACGGATCGAGCTCGGTATCCCAGTATAAATAATCGAGCCAGCTTTCGTGCAGATAGTTCGGCGGGAATAGCCGCCCGTTGCGATGCAGCTGATGCACCGTCGGCGCAAATGGGGGTTGCCTTGGAAACATCCGTGCCTGCTGCGGCGTCAGGTTGCCCTTGCGCAGATTGCACGGCGAGCACGCGGCGACCACATTTTCCCACGTCGTCTGGCCGCCCTTGCTGCGCGGGATGATGTGATCGAAGGTGAGATCGTCGTCCGCCGAGCAATACTGGCAGACGAAGCGGTCGCGCAGGAACACGTTGAATTGGGTAAAAGCCGGATGCGTAGTCGGTTTGACGAAAGATTTCAGCGACACCACGCTGGGCAGCTGAATCTCGAAGGAGGGACTGCGCACCGCGCGGTCGTAATGCTCGACGATATTGACGCGGTCGAGGAACACCGCCTTGATCGCGTCCTGCCACGACCAAAGAGACAGCGGATAATAACTGAGCGGCCGGAAGTCCGCGTTCAGTACCAATACCGGCCAACCGCCTTGTGAGACATGTGCGTTCAAGTAACGCTCCTGGCCCCCATATAAGCTGCGAAGCAGCATGAGATGACATACTACATGCAGCGTGACGGGATTGTGAAGAGTGTTGGCGGCCTTATCCGTCGTGTCCCGGACTCGCGAACGGATTGCAGGAGAGGTGTTAACACCGCTAAACGAGGCGGCTGGCCGCTTTTTCGGCCGCCTACGGACACGGCAAAATGATCACCAAGCCCCGCTATTTAGAGGCGCCGCGCCGGCTGCGGGCATTCGTTCGAGCCCATGAAACGAGCCTGGTGGTCCTGGCGGCGCTGGTCGGGTCACTGGCCGGGTTGGTGGTTGCGGCGATGAGTGCGGCGGTCGAATTGCTCCATGTGGTGCTATTCAACCTCGAAATGGGGGATCGTCTCTCCAGCCAGTTCAGGATCGATCCGCTGCGCGCGGTACTGGTCCCCACTCTCGGCGGCCTGCTGCTCGGGGTGGCTTTCCTGTTGCTGCTGCGCTGGCGGCCAGCGCGCGAAATCGATCCGATCGAGGCCAACGCCCTGCATGGCGGGCGAATGTCGTTTCGCGGCAGTGTGATCGTGGCGTTGCAGACGATCTGGTCCAGCAGCGTCGGCGCCTCGGTCGGACTGGAAGCCGGCTATACCCAGCTGGCCAGCGGTCTGGCCGCCTCACTTGGCCGCGGATTTCATCTGCGGCGCGCCGATCAGCGGCTCATGGTCGGCTGCGGTGCTGCCGCCGCGATCGCGGGCGCGTTCGGGGCGCCGCTGGCCGGCGCCTTCTATGCCTTTGAACTGGTGATGGGGGGATATACGCCCTCCAGTCTGACCCCGGTCGGCGTTGCCGCGGTGGCGGGCTATTTTGTCGCCCATGCGTTCACGGTGCTGTCGCTCGGCGTTGGCGTCGGGCCGGTCGGCGACGTGCTCGGGCGCGACCTGGCCATCGCCGCGTCGCTCGGGATTCTGGCGGCGCTGTTTGGCATCGGAATTATGCGCAGTGTGGCGCTCTGCGAGGTGCTGCTGTCGAAGACTGGTTTATGGTCGCCGTTACGCCTGGCGCTGGGCGGCCTCGCGGTCGGTCTGCTCGCATTGCTGACGCCGCAAGTGATGTCGTCGGGGCATGGCGCGCTGCATTTTGACGGGATTATTTCGATGCCGCTGGCGGCTATTGCGGCGGTCTTCGTCCTGAAAACCATCGCGTCGGTGGTTTCGTTGGGCAGCGGCTTTCGTGGCGGATTGTTTTTTGCCACGCTTTTTCTGGGCGCGCTCGGCGGCCGCCTGTTCGCCGCCGGCTTTGACACGATTTGGCCGGGTCTCGACCTTGATCCGAATGTCTATGCGATCGTCGGCATGAGTGCGCTGTCGGCGTCCGTGATCGGCGGTCCGCTGACGATGTCGTTCATCGCGCTGGAGTCGACTGGCAACCTCTGGCTGACCACAATCGTGCTGGTCGCGGTCATCATTTCGACCCAGATCACCCGCGAATTGTTCGGGTATTCGTTCGCGACCTGGCGCTTCCATTTGCGCGGCGAGACCATCCGCAGCGCCGCCGATGTGGGCTGGATCCGCGACCTCACGGTGCGGCGACTGATGCGGCCGGATGTCACTACCGTGAATGCCGATATGCCGATGCAAGAATTCCGCGCCAAGTTTCCGTTGGGATCAAAGACGCAGGTAGTCGCGGTCGACGCCGCTGGCCATTATGTCGGGCTGGTGCTGGTGGCGGAAGCGCACGCGCCGGATATCGAACCGGGCAAGGGCCTTCACGGCATTCTTCATCATCGCCATGTCGTGCTGCATCCCGGCCTGAATATCCAGGAAGCCATCGCGGTCTTTGACGCCGCTGAAGCCGAATTGCTGGCCGTGGTGGAAAACAGCGGCGAGCACCGGCCGATCGGAATTCTGACCGAAGCCCATGCGATGCGTCGCTACGCGGAAGAATCCGAACGTCAGCGACGCGAGGTGACCGGCGATGTCTGATCCCCTGCGCAGATCGGTGACGGCTGTTGCCGCGATGCTATTTGGCATGGGATGGATCGGCCTTGCCGCGGCGCAGGGCTATCCCAACCGCCCGATGACGATGATCGTCCCGTTCCCGGCCGGGGGTGCCACCGACACGGTGGCGCGATACCTGGCTGAACAGATACGGAGCATTCTCGGTCAATCCGTCATTATCGAGAATGTCGCAGGCGCCGCTGGAAGCATCGGCGTTGGCCGTGCCGTCCGTTCGCCTGCCGACGGCTACACGCTCAGTATCGGCACGTCGACCACGCATATGCTTACCGGTGGCCTCTACACCCTTTCGTTCGATCTGTTGAAGGATCTGGAACCGGTGATCCTGATCGGCAGCGAGCCGCTGTTGATCGCCGGCAAAAAGAGTTTGCTGGCCAAGGACCTGAGGGAGTTGATCGCGTATCTCAAGGCCAATCCCGACAAGGCCTCGGTAGGCGTCGCCGGCGTCGGCGCGGCAGGTCATCTCGCCGGTATCTCATTTCAAAAGGAGACTGGAACCAGGTTTCAGTTCGTACCCTATCGTGGCAATGCGCCGGCCATGCAGGACCTTCTGGCGGGCCAGATCGATTTCATGATCGAGCCGTCATCGAATTTCAAATCACTGGTCGAAAGCGGCAGCATCAGGCCCTACGCCGTCACCGGCCGGACGCGGCTTCCTTCGTCGCCGGAAATTCCGACGGCGGACGAGGCCGGGCTGCCCGGTTTCTTTGCCTCGCTGTGGTACGGACTGTGGGTGCCCAGAGGTACGCCGAAGGACATCATCGCCAGATTGAATACCACCTTGGTGAAGGTGCTTGCCGATCCATCGGCGCAAAAACGGTTCGAGGAACTCGGCATTCAAATATCGCGGCCGGACCAGCAATCACCCGAAGTCCTGCGGGCTTTCCAGAAAGCCGAGGCTGAACGCTGGTGGCCAATCATCAAGGCGTCCAACCTCAAGACGGAGTGAGAGCCGAAATTGTGTCTGGCTAGCTTCCGATATCCTCTGCGACGATGATCCGCTGCCGAAGCGCAAGACGTACAAGCTCTATATCTGATGTGACGCCCAGTTTGGCACGGATGAGATAGCGCGTGTTGGCCGCGGTTTTGATGCTGATGTGCAGCGTCTCGGCGATGTCATCGACGGATTTCTCGGCCAACAACATCCGCAGGATTTCGAATTCTCGCGGGCTCAACGCGTCCACCGCGGAAGGCTCATCGGCGAGCCGGTTCATGGCGAGTTCGTGGTCGATATCGGGACTGAGCGCGATGCGTCCGGCCATGACCTCGGCGATCGCGCGCAGCAGCGCATCCGGCGGGTTGCTTTTCGTCACAAATCCGCGGGCACCGGCCTTGATCGCCTGGACCGCATAAGCGGCGCTCTGGTGCATGGTGAACACCAGGATACGCGCGAGATTGTCCCATTGGCGGATGCGCCGGATCGCCTCGACCCCGCCAATTCCCGGCATCGACACGTCCATGATGACGAGGTCGGGCTTGACCTCCTTGTAAACACGATAGGCATCGGCCCCGTTGCCGGCCTCGGCGACGACCTGAAGCCGGTCCTGCTTGTGCAACAGCGAGCGATAACCCTCGCGTACAATGGCATGATCGTCTACCAGCATCACCCGCGTGAAGTTCCCTGTATCGGCCATGTTCACAATTCCGACCCTGCATGGGGAATGGTCGCGACAAGCCGTATTCCGCCTTCCGGCCGACGCTCGAAATGCAACGTGCCGTCGAGCGAGACGACCCGCTCCTGCATGCCGAGAAGTCCCATGCCGGCTTTCGGCGAGGGGCTTCCACCCGCGGCCTCGCCGTCGTCTTCGACACTCAGGACGATCTCGGCGTGTCCTGCCTCGAGACGCAGTTGCACGTGCCGGGCCTGGGCATGCTTTGCCGCATTGGTGATCGCCTCTTGGGCGATGCGATAGAGACTTGCGCAGACGCTTGGCGGCAAATCGTCGACCTTGCCAATGATGGCGATGTCGAACCGGGTGCGGCCCTTTTCGAAGCCATTCCAGCTCGCAACGAGGCTTTCAAGGCTTGCGGTGAGGCCGAGTTCCTCGATGTCGGGCGGGCGTAGGCGCACGAGCGCTCCCCGCAGCGTCTCCATCATGCCCGCCGTGGTGCGCGAGATGCCCCGGCATTCCTCGAACAGGACAGGACATTCGCGCTCCGCGGTATGAGCGGCGGCGGCGGCTTGTGCCGCGATCGCGGTAAGCGACTGACCGAATTCGTCATGCAACTCCCGGGCAAGATGACGCCGCTCTTCGTCCTGCACGGCGATGAGCTTGCGCGTCAACGCGTTGCGTTCAGCGAGCGTCGCCTGCAGTTTTTGCGCGAGCGCGTTGAAGACGTCGGAAATTGCGGAGAGTTCCGCGAGATCGAAACTGGGCAGGCGTGCGGAAAGATCATTCGCAGCAAGTTGCGTCAGCCCGGCGCGGATGGCATGCGTCGGCCGCAGGGCGCGCGCGAGTGCCGCGTACACAGCGAGGCAAAGCCCCGCCAACGCCAAAGCCATGATGGAGAGAATGCGGCTCGCCTCGCGCCAGCTCTGGGCTATCTGGGTGGCCGCATCGAAGGTCGCGACCGCCACGCCGGAGGCTTTGCCTTCAATAATAGTTGGCATCGATATCGGTTGGCCGGGATGAAAGATGGCACGATAAAGTGCAGCGAAACTTTTGGGGGCGGCAGTTTCGTCGGTGAGCGCGCCATTGCAAATGCCCTGGCGGAAATCTCCGACATTATCCCGGTAGGCGATACAGAGCCCTGGCTCCATCAACGGCGTCGCGACCCGTTGGAGATCGGGCGTGACGTTGGCGGGCAGGGAATACCATTGCGCCTGCGCCTGTTGTAGCGAGATATCCTTGGCGACGATTTCGGCGATACGGCTCGCCTTGGCTCTGTTGGCCCGGTCACTGTCGAACAAGGCATAGGCCGCGACGGCGAGAAAGCAAACCGCCGCGAGCGCCGCGACGCGCAATGCGAGCCGCAGCTTCAGATCGATGGCGCGCGCGAAGCCCGCCATGGTTTTAGGGACCTGTTGCAAGCTCCCTCCCATCCATCGCATTTAGAAGCAAATTCCGTCGGGAAGAAAGCTCGGCGAGGCTAGATCGGGCATTTCACCCGGTCAATCCAGGGAAGATCTCCGTTTCGCGACGGTCGCAGGTCGGGCGATATGGCCGCGATCTGGCAAACTCCGAGGTTCGTCCATGCGCGGCATTACTTTCATCCTCGCTCCGGCAATGGTTCTTGCAGGGTTCGCAGTCGCCAAGGCAACTGAAAAGCCCGCCGAGCCGGCCGCTCCGCCGCCGATCAAGCTTGCGGTGTTTCCGTTTGAATTGGTGGATTTCAGCGCCGCAGCGGCGTCTACGCCCCCTGATGATATCGACCGCGAGCAATTGCGGCTCTCGACGGAAGAGGCGCGTCGGCTGATCGCGCAGTCGGGACATTACCAGTTGGTCGACGTCAGTGCGGCGAGCGACGAAGCGGCCAAGGCGGGCAAATTGCACGATTGCGACGGCTGCGAAGCCAAAATCGCCGCTGGCCTCAACGCCGATCGGTCGCTGATCGGGATCGTCACGCGCATCAGCCGAACGGATTACGCGGTGACCTACAAGATTCGCGATGCCCAATCCGGGGCGCTGGTCGACGTCGAGCAGACCGACCTGCGCGCCGGGGCCAACTCGGCCTGGAGCCGGGGGGCGCGCTGGCTGATCCAGCGCCGTCTCCTGGAAAAGACGAACTAGCGCGGAACAAAGTCGCCGGGGAGGCAGTCAATGTCATTGCAACAAGGTGCCGAAGGTGCATCGCAACAGGGCCGCGTCTCATGCAAAAGCCGATGAAACTGAGGCCGACCGGCCTCGCCCTGATCGTGGCCGCCGTTTTCACCGTCAGTGCTGTTCCACGCGGTGAAGCGCAAGGGGAGGTACAGGGCGAGGTGCCCGTCGTCGCGGTCGCCGAAATCCAATATGTCGATACCTCGGGCGAGGTCATCGATCAAAGCGCTGATCATTTTCGACGGTTGCGTGAATTCGAAGCTTCGTTGCGAACCGATTTGGCGGCGAGCGGCAAGGTACAAAACGTCGCGCTCGATTGCCCGCCCGGCGCCTGTTCGGTCGGCGATATCGATGCGGATCAGTTGCTCGGCAAGGCGCAAACGGCTGGCGCCGGCTATCTCCTGATCAGCAGTTTTCACAAGCTAAGCACGCTCGTGCAATGGGCAAAATTCGACATCGTCGATGTGAAGACGCGGAATGTCGTCTTCAATCGTCTTGTCACCTTCCGCGGTGACAACGACAAGGCCTGGCGCCACGCGGAATCCTTCATCGTCAGGGAAATTCTCGATCACGAGGAGCGGTGAAGCACGCCGCGCGGCAATAGCCCTTCCTCGATCGCCTTGATCTGCAATGCCAGATATTTCGAGTTGATGCGGCATTGCGCCAGGCTGCCGGCGATGAACCAGAGGCCGGGCTGGCCGGTGCGCGTATACATATTGCGCAGTTCCTGCCCCTCGCCGAAGCCCCAGATCGGGCCGACGCGCGCCGTGACCTCTTCGCCGAACAGTCTGCGTACCAGATATTCCTGCGACTTGTAGCCGGTCGCCAGTACGATCAGATCGGCGGCAAGCATCTCGCCGCTTTTCATCCGCAGGCCTTCCGCAATGAACGATTCAATATCCGAAAACTGCAGGAGTCCAACTTCGCCGCGCACGACCAGATCGGAGCAGCCGACGTTGAAGTAATAGCCGCCGCCGCGGGTGAGGTATTTGAACTGCCAGCCGGTGTTGCCTTCGCCATAGTCGAGCCTGAAGCCGACGCGTTCGAGGCCGTCGAGCAAATGCTGGTCGAATTTTTTCGACTGCTCGGTGATCATCGCATGGCTGCGTCGCGCCAGCACCAGCGGCATCGAGGTCGCGATCAGATCATTGTCCTCAAGGGTTCCCTCATTGTACGTCGCATAGGCCAGTTGTGCCGAGGGCTCGATATTGGTGATCAAAGTCGGGCTGCGCTGAACCAGCGTGACCTTGGCGCCGCTAGAATGCAGATCCTGCGCGATGTCGTGGCCGCTGTTGCCGGTGCCGATCACGATCGCCGCCTTGCCGCTCCATTCTTCACCGTCGCTGTATTGGCTGGAATGCAGCACCGTGCCGTCGAAATCCTTCAGGGTCGGGATGTCAGGCACATTCGCGATGCCGCTGATGCCGGTCGCCATCACGACGTGCTTTGGATGCATCGTGCGCTGGCTGCCATCGGTGCGGCGCAACACCACCGACCAGCGTCCTTCCGTCTCATTGTAGGTGCCACGCTCGAACTCGGTGCCGGTCCAGTAGTTCAACTCCATGGCGTCGACATAGGCCTCGAACCAGTTGGCGAGCTTGTCCTTTGGGATATAGACCGGCCAGTTCGACGGGAACGGCATATAGGGCAGGTGATTGACATGCACCTGATTGTGCAGCGTCAGCGCGTGATAGCGTTTGCGCCAATTGTCGCCGATCCGCGCCTCGCGATCGACGATCAGCGTATCGAGCTGCAATTGCGTGCACCGCGCGGCGATCGAAAGCCCGGCCTGCCCGCCGCCGACCACCAGGACCACCGGATCGCGATCGGCATAGGCTTTCGCGGCCTGGCGCAGATCGAGCCAGTTGGGGCCGCGAAAATCGCGCGAGTAGGATTGCCCGCGGGGCCGTGCTGAGCCCAGTTGTTCCTCAAACCCCTTTAGTTCGTCGAGCGCGGTCAAAAGCGTCCAGGCTTTGAGCTTGTTGCAGTCGTCGGCGTCGGGGATCAGCCGCAGAATTCCACTGCCGCGGCCTTGCAAGGTCTGGAACTTGAAGATCGCCTCGATCGCGTTGCTACCGGCGCGAACTACGCGGCGCGGTGCGGCGCGTTCGGCATCAATCCTGAAATCACCGGGGCCCGCGCTGATGGCGTGTGCTGTCAACGCATTCAGGATCGGTTCCGCGCCGTTGATGGTCTGCAGGTTCCAACTTAGCGCCAGCACATCGCGCCAATAGCTGTCGGGGTGAAAAAGCGTCTTCAGCAGCACGGGATCGGGCTTTGTGAGCGCCTCTTCGAATTGCGTCAGCCAGTTTTCGGCGGCGACCGAAACATCATCGGTTTTATCGAGCATGCGCGTTTCTCTGCACCGGCCGTCTTTGCGGCATTTCCCTGGGCCAAAAACCTATACGCTTTGGGACCGGACAGAAAGAGCAGGTGCAGGTCCGATTACGCCGCCAGCGACAGGATATGGCCCTGATTCGGCGGAACATGGCCGTTGAGCGTATCAAGATAGACTTGCTCTACGACCCCGTGCCCGCGACTCTCGATGACCTCAAGGCACCGATCCAGCATCGGGGCGAAGCCCGACCATGCCGCGCCAAATCGCATGTCGATGCCACCGGGTCCCCATTCCCTCGCGCGCAGGCGGATTTGATCCGGCGCGAAGAACCAGATCGGCTTGGCGCCCGGCAAGTCCGGCTCGTCCGGGGATGAACTGCGATGGGTCAGTCCAATGCGACCGGAATATTTTACGCCCTCGCCGAAATGCCGGTGCAGGGTCGTACGCAAATCGCTGCTGCCGGCCATGTCAACATATGCAACCGGCCGATCGGTCCGCAGGGAGGTCACCTCGTCATAGGCGACGACCTCATCATAGCATCCGAGCGATCCGACAAACGGGGCATTGGCCGGCGCTGTCAGCCCGATCACGCGAAGATCCTTGCGCAGATGCACGAGATGCGCGAGGCCGAACGCGGTCTTGCTGGATGCGCTGGAGAGGATCACGCTACGCGCACCGAAGAATGCGTTTTCTGCCAGATAGTCGTCGACCAGAAACGACAACATGAACAACGGCCGCAGCAGCGCCTGATAATCGCCCTGGCGGCCGGCGAAAGCAGGGTCGCCGCTGACGCGCGCATAGGCGTTGTAAACCGGTGCCACGCCCTGGCGATGCACGGCGGCGTCGCGCAGGCCGCGCTTGCTGACGTCGGCGGCTTCGATCACCAGATGCGTTCCCATTGGAAAATAGCCGAACAGGCGTCTCGCCTTCGGCGATGCCGGGATGGCGCGACGCGATTACGACGCCAAAACCCCACACCGGAATGTTGCCGAAATTGCCGGGCGCTGGAAACAACTGCCAGTACTTCAGGAGATCGCCGGCCACCGCGTAGGTGATGTTATTGGCCGTGAAGGCGAAGCGCTCGACCTTGACCAGCAGCGCGTCGTCAGGCAGCGCGCCAGTATCGGGCAATTCAGTCTCAATGAATTTGCATTGTTGCAGATCGTCGCGGGCAACGATGAAGTCGGTGGATTTCATTTTTTCGGTCCCGGCATGGTGGCTGCCGTGATCTTTGCTTTTGCCGATGGCTGTTTTGCGACAGATATCTTGTTTAAAACGGCGTTCGCTTTTAGCGGCGGGTTTTCCGTTGCGCCGATCACGCCTTCGCGCTTCTTCAGTACCCGGTAATAGGTCCACCACAGATGCGCGGCGGCGCCGCGCAGCGGACGCCACGGCTCCGCCAGCGGCGCCATCTCTTTCGCGGTCGGCCGCGTCTTTAGCCCAAGTCCGATCTTGACCGCTTCCTGGACGGCGAGATCGCCGGCAGGCCAGGCGTCGCCATGGCCGAGGCAAAACAGCAGATAGACATCGGCGGTCCAGGGGCCGATGCCGTGCAATGCTGTCAGCGTATTGTGCGCGATATCGGCGTCTTCATCCGCCAGCACCTCAAGATCGAGACGCTCGGCGGCGATTTCGCGCGCGAGGCTCTTCAGGGTCTTGATCTTGGCCGCCGACAGTCCGAGCCGGCCGAGACGCTCAGCGCGGGCGCGGCGCAGCGCGTCGTGATGAAATGGATCGAACGCGGCGGTCAGGCGCGCCCAGATCGCGGCGGCGCTGGCCGTGGACAATTGCTGGCCGCAGACGATCGCCGCCAAGCCGGCAAAACCGGGCGGGCGCCGCCGCAGCGCGGGCATGCCCGCAAGCTTCAAGATGGGTTGCAGCCGCGGATCCTGCTTGACCAGCGCGTGGATGGCGCCGTCGAGATCGGCCTGGGTGTTGAGATGGACAGTCATATGGGGGATCAACTTGCTAGTGTCGTCATGCGCGGGCTTGACCCGCGCATCCATCTCATATCGTAAAAACCCTGCACAAGGGATGGCGTAGCCTGCGCAGGGCAGACCACTATGCCCGGCAATGACGAATGTGAAAAATTCAATGCCGCCTGTCTTCCGTTTTGCGCCGAGCCCGAACGGCTATCTGCATCTCGGCCACGCTTATTCGGCCTTGCTGAATTTCGACCTGGCGGGTCGGACCGGCGGGCGCTTCCTGCTGCGCATCGAGGATATCGACGCGACGCGCTGCAAGCCGGAATTCGAGAACGCGATTTATGAGGATCTGGCCTGGCTCGGCATCGCCTGGGAAAATCCAGTGCGGCGGCAATCCGAACAGCTTGCCGCCTATCGCAAGGCGCTAGAAAAGCTTTCAGCCCAGGGTCTGGTCTATCCGGGTTTCGAGAGCCGCGCGGAGATCGCAAGGCTCGTGGCGCAGCGGGAGGCGAACGGTCCATGGCCGCGCGACCCCGATGGGGTGCCACACTATCCCGGCTCGGCGCGGTTGTTGCCACCTGACGAGCGCGCGCGGCTGCTTGAATCGGATGCGCCCTACGCCCTGCGGCTCGATGTGGCGGCCGCGTGTAAGCGTGCCGGCCATCTCGACTGGACCGAGCATGGCGAAGGTCCGGGTCGGGAGACCGGCACGGTCAGCGCCCGGCCCGAGGCGTGGGGCGATGTCATCCTGGCGCGCAAGGAGACGCCGACCAGCTATCACCTTTCGGTGGTCATCGATGACGCCTTGCAGGGCGTGACGGAGGTGGTGCGGGGCCTGGATCTGTTCTGGTCGACCAGCCTGCATCGGCTGTTACAGCAGTTGCTCGGATTGCCGCAGCCGGCCTACCGGCATCACCGGCTCATCCGCGACGATGCCGGGCGAAAGTTGTCGAAATCGACCGCCGCTACCGGCTTACGCGAGCTACGCGCCGGGGGTGCCACGCCGGCCGAAATCCGCCGCCTGGTGGGCCTGCCTTTGGGTCTGCCTTAATTATCCGCCTTTTGCGAGCGTTTGATCGCAGGTGGAAAACGCGCTTCAGCGTGACTCCCGGCGGCCTGCCATGGCATGCTGCGGGTGGCCGGGTTGGGGGAATCATGGCGTCGAAATCGCGCATAGAGCGCCCTGGGCGGACGCCGAAAAAGCGTGCTCCGAATGTTGCTGCCGGCAAGGCGCGCAAACGCGCCGTCAGGACGGCCGCACCTGATATCGTCGCGGTGGCGTTGGCCGCATTCGCGCACGAGGTTCGCACACCGCTGACGGGCATTCTGGCGATCAGCGACCTCCTGGCGACGTCGGGCCTCGACGAGCGCGAGCGGCGCTGGGTCGACACCATCAAGGCCGGCGCCGAACATCTCGCGAGCCTGGCGACCCTGTTTGTCGATGCCGCCAAAAGCGGCCATTCCGGATTTGGTACCCGGCAGGATTTCTTCGATTTGCGCACGCTGGCCCGCAACGTCGGCGATTCACTAGCCGGCCGGGCAACGGCCAAGGGCCTGCAATCCCAGGTCGAGATTTCCGAAAAACTTCCGTCCTTCGTGATCGGCGACCCGGTTCGGTTGCGTGCGGCACTGGAAAACCTGATCGACAATGCGGTCAAATTCACCGAGCAGGGCGGCGTCGCGCTGGCGGTCAGGCCGGTGCGGGCTACGAAAGGCAAGATCGGCGTTAGCTTTGCGGTTTCGGACAGCGGGATCGGCCTCACGCTGCCTGAGATTAAACGCCTGTTCCGGCCGTTTTCGCAGGCCAACGTCAGCATCGCCTCACGGTTCGGCGGTGCGGGCCTGGGATTGTCGTCGGTGAAGGCGCTGGCGCGGGCGATGGGTGGCGACATCTTTGTGGCGCAACGCCGCGGGGGCGGCACCACCTTCACGTTGACGGTATCGTTGAGCCGCGCCAAGGCATCGAGAGCCATGCGCTCAGGGCCGGATGCCGATGTTGCGTCGGATCGGGCGCAAGCCCTGCGCGTCCTTAGCGTCGAGGATAATCCATTCGGCCGCGTCGTGCTCAATGCGGTTCTGACTGAACTTGGCCATCAGGCGGAATTCATCGGACGAGGCGAGGCCGCTACCGAGCGGATCGCGCAAGGCGGTTTCGATGCGGTGCTGATGGACATGGTATTGCCGGGCATCAGCGGCATCGAGGCGATCCGGCGCATTCGCGAGCTTGGCCCGCCGTTCGGACGCATCGCGATTATCGGAGTGTCGGGCCGGGCCGATGACGAGGCGGCCTCGCGCGCGGCCGGTGCGGATGCGTTTCTGGTCAAGCCCGTGTCTCCGAGGGCTTTAGCGACTGCGCTGCTTGAAGCGACACGCCGTGCGGCAACTGCGACTTGATGATCGCCGCGTTCAGTTCGCCGCCATATACGAAGATCGCGGCAATGAAATACAGAAACACCAGCGCGATGATGACCGACGCCAGGCCGGCATACATCGTCACGTAATTGTTGGCGAAGCGCGCCAGATATTGTCCGAACACGATGCCCGACACCAGCGACGCCACCAGGGTGAAGATGATGCCCGGCAGGATCTGTAGAAAGCTGCGGCGGCCGGCCGGGAGCCACGCGTGTAGAATGAAGAGGGCGACGATCAGGGCCGCGATCGTGATGCCGTAGCGCGAGACATTGAGAAATTGCTCGTTGGTTTGCACGACAAGCGGGATATGCCGCCGCACCGCCTCGATGATCAGGGGGCCAAGCACGATCAGGAACGCCATCGCGAGCGAAGTGAAGGCGGCGATCAGCGTGTACCCGATCGATTCCAGCCGCAGCCAGTACCAGCGCCGCGGCTCGATCACCGAATAGGCGCGGTTGAGCGCGACGCGCAGCGCTTCAACGCCGTTGGAGGCGAAATATACCGCCAGCACCGCGCCGATGGTCAGGATGTCGCCGCGGGTGGTCGTCATGACATCGTGGATCTGACCAGACAGCGAATCGGCGACCTGCTGCGGCCAGACCTGGAGCAACAATCCCGCGGCCTGATCGGCGAGTTCCTTTGATCCGAAAAAACCGGCCAGCGAAGTCAGCACGATCAGAAACGGAAACAGCGCCATCAAGGTCGACAGCGCGATATGGCTGGCGATCGCCCAGCCGTCATCGGCCAGAAACGTATAGAACGCGTCCAGGCCGACATGAAAGATGTAGCGCAATCGCCTCACAATTCGTCCTGACCTGCGGCAGACGGGCTCAATCGGATCAACCAATCCCGACAAGCCGGGCATTGGGCTACCTTCTGATATTATTGGGCTAAAAGCCAGATCGTTGCGTGAATGGTAGGCTTGATGCGGGGCGATGGCGGAGCGCCCGGCGCGGTGTTATGTAGCTCCAATGGCTTCATTCCTCCGCATGATCATTCTTCCCATCGCAGTGGGCGCCGTCGCGCTGGTGCTGCTGCTTGGTCTTATCAACATGATGCGGGGCGGATCGCCGAATCGCTCCCAGAAACTGATGCAATTGCGGGTATTGCTGCAATTCGTCGCGATCGTCATCACCATGCTCACGGTTTGGGCGATGGGCCATTAGAGCGCAAGGAGGCGGGAATGGTCGTCCTCAATCGTATCTACACGCGGACCGGCGATGACGGTACCACGGCACTCGGCAGCGGCGAACGCCGCCCGAAATATGACCTGCGCATCGGCGCCTATGGAACCGTCGATGAGACCAATGCCGCCATCGGCGTCGTACGGCTGCATCTTGCGGACGCGCGCGCACTCGATGCGATGCTGGGCCTGATTCAGAACGATCTGTTCGATCTCGGCGCCGATCTCGCGGTCCCCGCGCGCGAGGGCAAGGCGGAACGGTTGCGGATCATGTCGAGCCAGGTCGAACGCCTGGAGCGCGACATCGACAGTCTGAATGCGCAGTTGGCGCCCTTGACCTCGTTTGTGCTGCCCGGAGGCACGCCGGCCGCGGCGCATCTGCATCTGGCCCGCACGATATGTCGCAGGGCGGAGCGGATCATCGTGGAACTCGCAGCCCAGCCCGACGAGCCGGTCAGCGATGCGGCGATCCAGTATATGAACCGGTTGTCGGATTTCCTGTTCGTCGCCAGCCGCGCCGTCAACCATAACGGCGCCGGGGATGTCTTGTGGGTACCCGGCCAGAACCGCTGACGGCGCCCATGGGGGCGATTTTTGGCCTTCGCGCGTTGACCGGGGTTGGCGGGGGCTTTAGGTTCCGCGCCCAAGCAGATCAAACCTGAAATTCAAGCGAAAGAGGATCGATGAAGGTTCTGGTGCCGGTAAAGCGGGTGGTGGATTACAACGTCAAGGTCCGCGTCAAAAGCGATGGATCGGGCGTCGAACTGTCCAACGTCAAGATGTCGATGAATCCGTTCGACGAGATCGCCGTCGAGGAAGCCTTGCGCCTGAAAGAGGCCGGCAAGGCAACCGAAGTCGTGGTGGTATCGATCGGTCCCGCCCAGGCGGCTGAAACCATCCGCACCGGGCTCGCCATGGGCGCCGACCGCGGCATTCTGGTCAAGGCGGACGGCAACGTCGAACCGCTGGCGGTAGCGAAAATTCTCAAGGCCATCGTTGATGAGGAAAAGCCGGGCCTGGTGATTCTCGGCAAGCAGGCCATCGATGACGACTTAAACCAGACCGGCCAGATGCTGGCCGCGCTGCTCGGATGGTCGCAGGCGACCTTCGCCTCCAAGCTTGAGGTCGACGGTTCCGATTTCAAGGTGACGCGCGAAGTCGACGGCGGCTTGCAGACGCTCAAACTGAAGGGGCCGGCAATCGTCACCACCGACCTGCGACTGAACGAACCGCGTTACGCCAGTCTGCCCAACATCATGAAGGCGAAGAAGAAACCGATCGCCGACAAGAGCGCATCCGATTACGGCGTTGATCTCACCGCCCATCTTGAGATTCTCAAGACATCCGAACCGCCGGGCCGCAAGGGCGGCGTCAAGGTCAAGGACGTCGCCGAGTTGGTGTCGAAGCTCAAGAATGAAGCCGGGGTTCTCTAGATGACGACGCTGTTGATTGCCGAACATGAACATGCGGTCCTCAAGGACGCCACCAACAAGGCGCTGACCGCAGCGACCGAGTTGGGCGGCGAAGTCCATGTCCTGGTCGCCGGCGGTGGCGAGGGTACCGAGGCCGCCGCCGAGGCCGCGGCGAAGCTCGCCGGTGTTAAAAAAGTTTTGCTCGCCGAGGGCGATGCCTATGCCCACGACCTCGCCGAACCGCTGGCGGCCCTGATCGTGGCGCTGGCGCCGGCCTATGACGCCTTCGTCGCCCCCGCGACCTCGCGCTTCAAGAATGTGATGCCGCGCGTGGCGGCTCTGCTCGATGTGATGCAGGTCTCGGAAATCATCAAGGTGGTTTCGCCCGACACGTTCGAGCGGCCGATCTATGCCGGCAATGCGATCCAGACCGTGAAATCGAAGGACGCCAAGAAGGTCATCACCGTGCGCACCTCGACCTTCGCCGCGGCAGGCGACGGCGGCAGTGCGACGGTGGAAAATGCCGCGTCCGCGGCCGATCCCGGTCTCTCCAGCTTTGTCGGCGAGGAAGTCGCCAAGAGCGATCGTCCCGAACTGACATCGGCGAAGATCATCGTTTCCGGCGGCCGTGCCATGCAAAGCCGCGAGAATTTCACCAAATATATCGAGCCGCTGGCCGACAAGCTCGGCGCCGGCGTTGGCGCCTCGCGCGCCGCGGTCGATGCCGGCTATGCGCCGAACGACTGGCAGGTCGGCCAGACCGGCAAGGTGGTGGCGCCGGAACTCTATATCGCGATCGGTATTTCCGGAGCGATTCAGCATCTCGCCGGCATGAAGGATTCCAAGGTGATCGTCGCGATCAACAAGGATGAGGACGCGCCGATCTTCCAGGTTGCCGATTACGGCCTGGTCGCGGATTTGTATCAGGCGGTTCCCGAACTGACGGAAGCGATCGGCAAGCTCGGAAAGTAACGACAATCGAAACGAACATCGAAACGACGCGTATATTTCGTAAAAGCGGGAGCGATTTACGATAAGGATAGGGGCAGGGTCGAGGGTGGACTGGGGTATTCCTGAAGGAAAATGCCCTGTCCGGATGAAGCATAGGGTGTTTATGCGAGGGGATGAGCGGCGCGGTGTGCGTCGCTCCGGTGAGATGGCAAAATGGCGGTTATGATCAAGAAGGTCGGCGTGATCGGTTCGGGCCAGATGGGCAATGGTATCGCGCATGTGGCGGCGCTGGCCGGGTTCGATGTGGTGCTCAACGATGTGTCCACCGACCGCCTGAAGTCTGCCATGGCCACCATCAACGGCAACCTGTCACGCCAGGTTGCCAAGAAGATCGTTACCGAGGAAGCGCGCAAGCAGGCACTGGCGCGGATCGGTTCTGCCGACACCATGGACGGATTGTCCGATTGCGATCTGGTGATCGAGACCGCGGTGGAAAAGGAAGAGGTCAAGCGCAAGATCTTTCATGATGTCTGCGCGGTCCTGAAACCGAGTGCCATCGTCGCCTCCAACACCTCCTCGATCTCGATCACCCGGCTGGCCGCCTCGACCGATCGGCCGGAGCGTTTCATCGGCATTCACTTCATGAATCCGGTTCCGCTGATGGAACTGGTCGAATTGATCCGCGGCATCGCCACCGACGACACGACTTTCGATGCGGCCAAGGATTTCGTTACCCGGCTCGGCAAGCACATCGCGGTTTCCGAGGACTTTCCGGCCTTCATCGTCAACCGCATTCTGCTGCCGATGATCAATGAGGCGATTTATACGCTGTACGAAGGCGTCGGTAACGTCGAGGCGATCGATGCGGCGATGAAACTCGGCGCGCACCACCCGATGGGGCCGCTCGAACTTGCGGATTTCATCGGCCTCGATACCTGCCTGTCGATCATGCAGGTGCTGCATGAGGGGCTGGCGGACTCCAAATACCGGCCCTGTCCGCTGCTCGTGAAATATGTCGAGGCCGGCTGGCTCGGCCGCAAAACCCAGCGCGGTTTCTACGATTATCGCGGCGACAAGCCGGTTCCCACGCGGTAGCTCGTTCTACCCCATCGTCGCTCAGATCATGCCCCGCGGGCCGCCGCGATCACATGATCGGGGTTGCAAAATCGAGGTTACCCGAGGACAGCTCAACGATACCGCGCATGCGCGCCGACAGAGCAGGCATGGCGGTCATCGGACGTATTGCGCCTCGCCCTTGCCGAACGACCAATTTTCCGGAAGTACCTCGACCAGGTTGATGAAAATATCTTCGGCACGCAGGCCAGGACTCTCGATCAGCCGGTCGACGATCCGCCGATAGAGCTTTTGCTTTTGCGCCGTCGGGCGCGTGTTGCTGACGGTGATCTGGATAATGATCAGATCATCGCTGCGTCGGATGCCGAGATAGTCCGCGTCATAGATGAAATCGTCGTCGTCATGTTCGGTAAGAATCATGAAGCGATCGCCTTCGGGAACATCGAAGGTATCACGCAGGGCCTGATAGATGCCTTCAAGGATGGCCTTGCGGTAGGTAGCGGGCTTGCCGCGCCTCAGTGAAACCCGGGTCAATGGCATGGTAATCCTCCTGTGTTGGCCGTGAATGCCGAATTCATACTAGGGGCGTCTTGATCATTAAAAAACGATATGTAACATTATTTCAGTGATTACATATTTAAATGGATGGTCATGAAGGCGCTCGATGTCGAGGCGGTCCAGGCCTTTGTCCTGGTAGCTGACCTGAACAGTTTCACC
Source organism: uncultured Alphaproteobacteria bacterium (assembly GCA_963811915.1). Classification (GTDB taxonomy): domain Bacteria; phylum Pseudomonadota; class Alphaproteobacteria; order Rhizobiales; family Xanthobacteraceae; genus Bradyrhizobium. Next base: position 196,045 of record CAWETC010000018.1, on the reverse strand, counting down.
CGGGCCGCCGAGACGCTCGACACCACGCAATCGTCGGTCAGTCTGAAGATCAAACGCCTGGAAGACGGGCTTGGGCGGCGGCTATTGGAACGGACCCCGCGACGAGTCCGGTTGTCCGCAGCGGGCACCGCCTTCCTGGGCGCAGCGCGCAATCTGGTCGCCGCGCATCAGTCGGCGATCGGAGCGTTTACCGTCGAGCACCGCCGGCTGATCGTCGGCATCAGCCATCATATCGTCGGCGCAGAACTGGCGGCATTGTTGAAGCGGATGAACGCCACCGATCCGGGGCTGGTGATCGAATTGCACGTCGACACCTCGCGCGACGTACTTGCATCATTCGATGACGGCACGCTGGATGCCGCGATCGTGCTCGGGCACGACGCCCACCGCCGGGACGGCGATGTGTTGTTTGAAGAGCCATTCGGCTGGATGGCGGCGCCTGATTTTCATCGCGATCCCGGCGAGCCGCTGCGGCTTGCCACCCAGGCCGAGCCTTGCAGCGTGCGCGCCATGGCTGTCGGCGCCCTCGATGCCGCGGGCATATCCTGGACGGAGGTTTTTGTCGGTGGCGGGCTGGCCACCATTGGTGCTGCGATTTCAGCGGGTCTGGCGGTGGCGGCGCTGGCACGCCGGGTGGCGCCGTCTAATACTATTGACCTCGGAGCGCGGCTTGGTCTGCCGCCGCTGCCGTCGCGAGAGGTCGTGCTTTATTCGAAACTTTCCGATGCAAGGGTACGCCGGGCGCTGCGCACCCTCGGCGCGGCGTTCGCGGCAAACGCCGCCTAAGCCGTGCAGAGAGAATGAATCATTAATTTTCGCCCGATATTCTGTCCGCCTCGGGAGACGTTCGCGTATGGATATGGGTTTGGTAATGATGGCGATGGCCCTTCAAGCAGGTAAACTGCAGACGGAGGTCGCCACCACGATGTTGAAGTCGAACCTCGACGCGCAGAAGTCCACGGTCCAGACGCTGCTTGGAATCGGCGGACAAAGCACTGCATCGTTGGCCAACGTCGGTGCCGGGATTGGCGGCAATCTCAACGTTACAGCCTAAAGCACGTTCCAGCTCAAAGCCCCGCCGTCGGCGGATTGACCGCGGCGCTAATCAGCTTGACGGCGTCGTCGCTGGCCCATTCCGCCGGGCCGGCGATGGTGGCGATCTCGCAGCCCTGGCCGTCCACCAGCACGGATGTCGGCATTCCCAGCGCCCGGCCTATGGATTTAAGATCCTGAAAGACCTTGGCTTTCTGATCGCTGAAATTGCCGATTCGGGTCAGATGGGCCTCTTTGAGGAAGTTCTTCGGCTTTTCCGGATCGCGGGTATCGATATTGATCGCGACCACCTCGAATTTCGGCCCGCCGAGCTTGGTTTGCAGGCTGTCGAGCGCGGGCATTTCCTTGCGGCAGGGCACGCACCAGGTCGCCCACAGGTTTACCAGCACCGTGCGGCCGCGCCATTCCGAAAGCTTTCTGGGCTTGCCGTCGCCATCTTCGAACGCAAGATCCGGCAGCTTCAGCGGCGCCGTCGCCATCGTCAACGCCGCGACTTCGCCATGCGCCAGGGGCTCGAGCTTGCGCGCAAGGTCGACCGCCCCGGCGCAGGCGGAATCCCCGGCCACCGCCGTGTGTTTGAGGCTGCCAAACCCGTATACCGCGGCAAATCCAATCACCGCCCCGACCAGGACCGCCCCGATCACATAGGGAATCCGCCGTGTGGCAGTCGGGGAAGGCAAGGGTAGTTCGGGCATATCGTTTGTCATCCTGTATCAGATACGGCTATGCAGGGCGTCGGTTGCATCCCAAAGGGTACAACGCGTTCCGTGCGCAGGCGCAATGATGAATAGCAGGCACAAGTAACAGGTCATGAGTAACAGGTCATGAGCAACAAGATGTGGGGCGGCCGGTTCACCGAGCGTCCCGACGCCATCATGGAGGAAATCAACGTCTCCATCGACGTCGATCGTCACCTTTACGCCCAGGACATCGCGGCGTCCAAGGCTCACGCGGCGATGCTCGCTGCGCAAGGCATTATCACGGCGAACGATGCGAAAAATATCGCCGGGGGTCTAGACACGATTTTGTCAGAAATCGGCAAGGGATCGTTCGATTTCAAGCGCGCGCTCGAGGACATTCACATGAATGTCGAGAGCCGGCTGGCGAATTGATCGGGCCCGCGGCGGGACGGCTGCATACCGCGCGTTCGCGCAATGACCAGGTCGCGACTGATTTCCGGCTTTATGTCCGCGACACCATCGACGAGACCGATGCGGCGCTGGCCGCGTTCCAGCAGGTACTGGCGCAGCGCGCGCTGGAACATGCCGGTACGGTCATGCCCGGCTTCACGCATCTGCAGACCGCGCAGCCGGTGACTTTCGGGCATCATCTGCTGGCCTATGCCGAGATGGCGGCGCGCGACCGCGGCCGCTTTGCGGACGCGCGCAAGCGCCTGAATGAATCACCGCTCGGGGCTGCGGCGCTGGCCGGCACCTCGTTCCCGATCGATCGCGACGCGACCGCGACGGCGCTTGGCTTCGACCGGCCGATGGCCAATTCGCTCGACGCAGTCTCGGATCGCGATTTCGTGCTTGAAACCTTGTCGGCGGCGGCGATTGCCTCGGTGCACCTGTCGCGCTTTGCCGAGGAGATCGTGATCTGGACGTCGCCGCTGGTAGGACTGGTGCGCCTCAGCGACAAGTTCACGTCAGGCTCGTCGATCATGCCGCAAAAGCGCAACCCCGATGCCGCCGAACTGGTGCGCGCCAAGACCGGCCGCGTGATCGGCGCGTTGACCGCGTTGCTGATCGTGATGAAGGGCCTGCCGCTGGCCTATCAAAAGGACATGCAGGAGGACAAGCAGGGCGCGATGGAGGCATTCGGCGCGCTCTCGCTGGCGATCCGGGCGATGACCGGAATGGTTGCCGACATGGTACCGGACGAGGCGCGGATGAACAGCGCCGCCGGCGAAGGCTACGCCACCGCCACCGATCTGGCGGACTGGCTGGTGCGGACGCTGAAAATGCCGTTCCGTGACGCCCATCATGTCACCGGACGTATCGTCGCCAAGGCTGCCGAGGATGGTGTCGCGCTGCATCAGTTGCCGTTGAAGGCGATGCAGGCGGTCGAGCCGAAGATTACCGCCGATGCATTGGCGGTGCTGTCGGTCGAGGCATCCGTCAAGAGCCGCACCAGTTACGGCGGAACCGCTCCGAAGAACGTCCTGGCGCAGGCCAAGGCCTGGCTCAAGCGGCTGGAAAAAGAGCAAAAATTGGGCTGAGCCGGGATTTTCGCGGCAAATTCAGTTGCCCGCAGGTCTCGCCAGAGCAACGCAATCTTTGTATGGTGCCGCCGCATTGGGGATTTTGACGTGAATTGCAACGACCGCCCAACATCGCAGGGATGGGCCATCATTCTTTTGAGCGCTGCCGTGCTTGCGCTCGGAGGCTGCGGACGCAAGGGCCCGCTGGATTTGCCGCCGACCGCTTCGTCGCAGCCGCCGGCCGCCGCCGCGCAAACCGATACCGCGAGCCGACCAGGCGAGCAAACCGAGCGTGTTCAATCCAAGCTATGGAGCCGATGCAGCGCCGACCGCCGGCAGAGGTCCCAAGCGATCGTTCGTTCTCGATCCGCTGCTGCAAAGAACTGAGCCCTGCCATGAATCATTTCGACTATCGCAACGGCGTGCTTCACGCCGAGGCAGTGAATCTCTCTCGATCTTGCGACCAGCGTCGGCACGCCGTTCTATTGCTATTCGACCGCAACCCTGGAGCGTCATTACCGGGTGTTCGCCGACGCCTTTGCCGACGAGAAGGCGCTGGTCTGTTACGCCATGAAGGCCAACTCCAACCAGTCGGTGCTGCGCACGCTGGCGAAACTCGGCGCCGGCGCGGATGTGGTGTCCGGTGGCGAGTTGAAGCGCGCACTGGCGGCCGGCATTCCGCCGCACAAGATCCTGTTCTCGGGCGTCGGCAAGACCGAAGCCGAACTGCGCGCGGCGCTGGCGGAGGATATTCTGTGCATCAACGTCGAATCCGAACCTGAACTCGAATTGCTGTCACGGCTGGCGGTGGAAACCGGGAAGACGGCCCGGATATCGATCCGCATCAATCCTGACGTCGATGCCGGCACCCATGCCAAGATCGCCACCGGCAAATCCGAGAACAAGTTCGGCGTTCCGATCGCGCGCGCGCGCGCAGTCTATGCCCGCGCGGCAAAGCTGCCGGGGATCGAGGTAACCGGTACCGATATGCATATCGGCAGCCAGATCACGGACCTGAGCCGGATGGAAACCGCCTTCCGTATTCTGGCGGAATTTGTGCAGACGCTGCGTGCGGACGGCCATACCATCTCGCATATCGATTTCGGCGGCGGCCTCGGCATTCCCTATTACATGGACCGTGAAGCGCCTCCGGCGCCGGATGCCTACGCTGCCATCGTCAAGCGCGTGACGCATAATCTTGGTTGCACGCTGATGTTCGAGCCGGGGCGAATGATCGTCGGCAATGCCGGCATTCTCGTTACCCGCGTGATCTATGTGAAACCGGGCGACGCCAAGAATTTTGTCATCATCGATGCGGCGATGAACGACCTGATCCGGCCGACGCTGTACGAAGCGCATCACGACATCCTGCCGGTCCGCGAAGCCGCCAGAGGCGCGCGCACCATTGTCGCCGATGTGGTCGGACCGGTCTGTGAAACGGGCGATTACCTCGCGCTTGACCGTACCCTTCCCGAACCCAGAGCCGGTGAATTGCTGGCGATCATGACCGCCGGCGCCTACGGCGCGGTGCAGTCCGGCACCTATAATACCCGCGCGCTGGTGCCGGAAGTACTGGTCAAGGGCGATCAATATGCGGTGGTGCGGCCGCGCGTCGAGGTCGACGAACTGATCGCGATGGACCGGCCGGCACCCTGGTTGTGAGCCTTGGTTGTGAGTTGTTGCCCCCGCGAACGAACGCGGGGGCAAGATGTGGTTGGCAGTTTCAACCCTTGTCCAGTTCAGCGAACACTTCGCGCGCAATGCGGAAACTGTCCACGCCCGCCGGCACGCCGGCATAGATCGCCACCTGCATGAAGATTTCGCGAATCTCGTCCCGGGTGACGCCATTTGTCAGGGCACCCTTGATATGCGCCCGCAATTCATGGGGCCGGTTGAGGATCGAGATCATGGAGAGATTGAGCATGCTGCGAGTTTTGCGCGGCAGTTCCTCGCGGCCCCATACCGCGCCCCAGCAATATTCGGTGACCAGTTCCTGAAACGGCTTGTTGAATTCGTCCGAATTTTTAAGGGCGTTTGCGACATAGGCCTCGCCCAGCACCGCTTTGCGAATTTCCAGTCCCTGATCGTGGGTCTTCTTGTCCATCGTGTTTCCTTAGACTTTCCTTGATGTGGTTCCGTAGTCGACGTTACGAGGTCGGCGTCGCGCAGTCACGCCTTCGTGTTATGCGTATTTCCGGGTGCGGATTACCTCTCGAAGAGATGCCTCACTGCCGCCGTTGTGATAGGCTGGTGTTTGGGCAACCTGGAGAGATTGTTGAGCGGCGCCACCCCCGACCCATCAGAGCCAGCGCGCGACCCTGATGCTACCGCGCGACTGCAGCTAACACAGGCCCTGCGGCGGGCTCAATACGCGATCGCGTGGGAGCGCGCGTGGCCGCATTTGGCCCGGCTGTTGACAGTCGCCGGATTGTTTCTTGTCGTATCCTGGGTCGGATTGTGGCTGGTGTTGCCGTTCATGGCCCGTGCCATCGGGCTTGGCCTGTTCGCGGTTCTGGGGCTGGGCGCGTTGTTTCCGCTGCTCAGGTTTCGCTGGCCGAGCCGCCAGGAGAGTTTGAGCCGGCTCGACCGCGGTACCGGCATCCGCCATCGCCCGGCGACCGCGCTTTCAGATACGCTGGTCACGCAGGATCCGGTCGCGCGGGCATTGTGGCAGGCGCAGCGCGAACGAACCCTGGCATCGATCAAGCGCATTCGCGCCGGCCTGCCGTCGCCGCGGCTGGCGATCCACGATCCCTGGGCGGTGCGGGCGCTGATCGCGGTGATGATGGTTGCGGCCTATGTGGCGGCCGGCGACGAGCGCGCGATGCTGGTCGGGGCGGCATTCGACTGGAACGGCGTGCTGGCGCCGGCTAATATCAGGGTCGATGCCTGGGTCACGCCGCCGCTGTATACCGGCAAGCCACCGATCATTCTGTCAGCCGCGAACAAGGAAGCCGCGCTACCCGCGGCGGGACCGCTGCCGGTCCCGGCGGGCAGCACGCTGATCGTGCGCTCCAGCGGCGGCACGCTCGATGTGGTGGCCGGCGGTGGCGTGACCGAGGCTGTCCCGGCCCAGCAGGCGCCTAAAGGCACCAATGAGCGGCATTTCACGATCGCCGGCGACGGCACGGTGCATGTCCGTGCGCCCTCCGGCCAGCCGCAATGGAGGTTCAGCGCCACCCCCGACCGCGCCCCGACCATTGCGCTGGCGAAAGATCCGGAGCGGCAGGCCCATGGCGCGCTGCAGATGTCCTACAAAATCGAGGATGATTACGGCGTGAACGAAGCGCGGGCACATTTTGCAGCCCGTCGTGCCGACGCGCCGAAGGGAACCGCGGAGGCTCGGCCGCTGTTCGAACCGCCGCAATTTCCGCTGGTGCTTCCGAACGCGCGGACACGCAATGGCGTCGGGCAGACCGTGAAGGATCTCAGCGAAGATCCCTATGCCGGCGCCGACGTGACGCTGACCCTGACCGCCAAGGACGAGGCCGGCAATGAAGGACGCAGCGAGCCGTTCAACATGCGGCTGCCGGAGCGGCTGTTCACTAAACCGCTGGCGCGAGCGCTGATCGAGCAGCGCCGCATTCTGGCGCTCGACGCCAATCAGAATGCGCAGGTCTACGAAGCACTCGATGCGCTGATGATCGCGCCTGAGTTGTTTATGCCCGAGACCGGCCAGTATCTCGGCCTCCATAGCGTCACGCGGCAACTTGAGGCCGCGCGTACCGACGATGCATTGCGCGAGGTCGTGGCCAGCCTGTGGGCGCTCGCCGTCACCATCGAGGATGGCGACATCACCGATGTGGACAAGGCCCTGCGCGCCGCGCAGGATGCGCTCAAGCAGGCGCTGGAAAACGGCGCCAGCGACGAAGAGATCAAGAAGCTCACCCAGGATCTGCGCGCGGCGCTGGATAATTTCATGCGTCAGCTCGCCGAGCAGCTGCGCAACAATCCGCAAGCATTGGCACGGCCACTCGATCCCAATACCAGGGTGATGCGCCAGCAGGACCTCAACAACATGATCGAGCGCATGGAGCGGCTGTCGCGCTCCGGCGACAAGGACGCCGCCAAGCAATTGCTCGATCAACTGCAGCAGATGCTGGAAAACCTGCAAATGGCGCAGCCCGGTCAGTCCGGCGACGGCGATATGGAGCAGGCGCTGAACGAACTCGGCGACATGATCCGCAAGCAGCAGCAGTTGCGCGACAAGACCTTCAAGCAGGGGCAGGATTTGCGGCGCGACCGGCTGCGCGGCAAGGGCGATCAAAATATGGGCGACCTGCAGCAGGATCAGCAGGGCCTGCGCGATCGGCTCAAGAAACTGCAGGAACAGCTTGCCAAGCGCGGCATGGGGCAGGGTCAGCGCGGCGAGAAGGGGCAGCAGGGCCAACAAGGCCAGCAAGGCCAGCAGGGCCAACAAGGTCAGGACGGCGATCAGCAGCAGGGCGACGGCGAAGATGGTCTCGGCGAGGCCGACAGCGCAATGGGTGACGCCGGCGGCAAGCTCGGCGAGGGCAATGCCGACGGTGCCGTGGATTCGCAAGGCAAGGCACTGGATGCGCTGCGCAAGGGTGCCCAAAATCTCGCCGAAGCGATGCAGCAGGGCGATGGGGACGGCCAGGGTGACGGCCCCGGCAATCGCGTCGGGCGTCAGCAGAGCGGCGGCAACCAGAGCGATCCGCTGGGAAGGCCGCTGCATGGGCGCGAATTCGGTGACGACCTCACGGTGAAGATTCCCGGTGAAATCGATGTGCAGCGGGTGCGCCGGATTCTGGAGGAATTGCGCCGCCGCCTCGCCGATCCGCAGCGGCCGCAGATCGAACTCGATTACATCGAACGGCTGCTGAAGGATTATTAGCGGCTAGCCCGATTTCCTCGCGGCCAGCGCATCGGCCACGGCGGTGCGGATATCGGCCACCGAAAACGGCTTGGTGACGACGTCATGCACGATGGCGTTGAGGCCGGAGGCGCGTTCGCGCTGGGCGGCGAATCCCGTCATCAGCAAAATCGTCAGATCGGGAAAGTCGCGCGCCGCGGTCAGCGCCAGCGCGATCCCGTCCATCACGGGCATCTGGATGTCGGTGACCAGAAGATCGAACGCGCCCTGTTCGTTGTTCAGGATCTCCAGCGCTTCGGCGCCGTCTTCCGCGGTGACGGTGTCGTGGCCGTCCATGGCGATGGCGCGCGCCACCAGCGTGCGCATGGAGTCTTCATCGTCGGCAATCAGCACGCGCGGCATCGAAACACCCGTTCACAAGCGGCCAGCCTGGTTATATGGCGGCCCGTTATATATTGCCGCCGGCGAGATCACGCTTGTTGAAGAAGCGTACGTCGATATTGCGCCCTTCGGGGGGCGGCGAGGCCAGCCGCGACTTGAACCAGGCTTTTTCGCCCGGCCTCAAGATCGGCTGCTCCAGCACCGCGTTCCAGGCGTAGATTTCGGCACCCTGGGCATCGCGAACGCTAAAGCGCAGCCGCGGCAGTTCGACCGGCTTTTTGGCTTCGCCGACGATGACGCCCTCGATCACCAGCACCGGTTTGCCTTCCACCGTCTCGGAGGTGATCTTCACGTCCTTGAACTTCAGCCCGCGCAGATTCACCTCGAGACCGACCATTTTGTAGAAAGCGGCGGTCTGCGGCAGCAACCGCACTACGTCGACCCGCCAGATCAGCAGCGCCAGCACCAGTGCACCCATGGCGGCGCAGGCGGTGGGGAGGCTGACGGACGATTTTCCCGGCACGCGCAAGCGCGCGACCGGTCCTAACAGCCTCTGTAGCCGCGACAGGCGCTGCGGACGGGCGGCTGCGGTATCCTGGGCGTCGTACAGGGCCATCGACGGCCAGTCGGCCTCGCCCGTCCCGGGCGAGCTTTCGTCCGGCCAGTCGCCTGATATCGAGGGGCTGTCGACAATGGGGGTTTCCTGTTCCTGACCGCTATCTTCGCGCGCGAGTGCATCCCATTCGGCGGCGGCATCCCGATTTCCGGCTGCCGCCATCGCCGGGACCGGAGCGGCGATTTCGGTCGCATCTTCCGGCCGCGCCAGCCAGACTTCCTTGCAGCGGGAACAGCGCACAGTACGGCCAGCCGCGCCCAAGGTGGCCAAATCAATGGCATAGGATGTTGTACAATGGGGGCAGATGATGTGCATGGAGCCGGTCTCCACAAGGATACTGGCAAGATGCTACAAGGCGAGCGTTAACGAACCGGAAACCATAACCGAAGCACAACACTTTTGTTTGGTTCGCGGCCGCGGCGCGATCAGCAAGCTGAAGGCTATCGGTTTCAGGCTTCTGGTCGTGCCCCACATCGAACGGAGCTGAGCTTGGTTCGGTTCGAAAATGTCGGATTGCGTTACGGGCTTGGCCCGGAGATTCTGCGCGACCTTAATTTCCTGATTCCCGCCCATTCCTTCCAGTTTCTCACCGGGCCCTCCGGCGCCGGCAAGACCTCGCTGTTGAAGCTGTTGTTTCTATCGCTGCGGCCGACCCGCGGCCTGGTCAATTTGTTCGGTCATGACGTCTCGCTGCTCGGCAAGGATGAAATCGCCGACCTGCGCAAGCGGATCGGCATCGTGTTGCAGGATTTCCGGCTGCTCGATCACATGACCACTTATGAAAACGTCGCGCTGCCGTTCCGGGTGATGGGCCGGGAGGAATTGAGCTACCGCAAGGAGGTCATCGACCTCCTGAAATGGGTCGGCCTTGGCGAGCGAATGGATGCGCTGCCGCCGATCCTGTCCGGTGGCGAGAAGCAGCGGGCGGCAATCGCCCGCGCCGTGATCTCGCGGCCGCATCTGCTGCTGGCGGATGAGCCGACCGGCAACGTCGATCCGACCCTGGGGCGGCGCCTGCTGCGGCTGTTCATCGAGCTGAACAAATCCGGCACCGCGGTCATTATCGCGACCCACGACATCACGCTGATGGATCAGTATGAGGCGCGGCGACTGGTGCTGCATCAGGGACGGCTGCATATCTATGAATAGGACCGATGACCAGCTTGGACCGTTGGTGGACCTCGGACGCGAGCGTCCGCAGGTGCCGGCGCGGGCACGCAATCTGTCGCCGATCGTGCCGCGCGGCTCGATCGCGGGTCGCGCACTGGTTGCCGTGGTTGCCATCATGACGTTCCTTGCTTCGATTACTACCGGCGCGGTGTTGCTGATCAGCGCCTCGGCGGCGGAGTGGCAGTCCGAGGTCGCGAGTGAAATCACCGTGCAGGTGCGCCCCGTGCCCGGGCGCGATCTCGACCACGACGCGGCGGCGGTCGCGGAGGCGATGCGGGCGCAACCCGGCATCCTCGAGATCAGGCCCTTCACCAAGGATGAGTCCGCCAAATTGCTGGAGCCCTGGCTCGGCAGTGGACTGTCGCTCGACGATCTGCCGGTGCCGCGCGTGATTGTCGCGCGGGTCCAGCCCGGAACCGTGCTCGACCTCGCCGCGTTGCGACGCCGGGTGACACAGGTGTCGCCATCGGCCAGCGTCGATGATCACCGCGCCTGGATCGAGCGGATGCGGTCGATGACCGGCGCTACCGTCGTCGCGGGCATCGGGATCCTGGCCCTGGTGATTGTCGCGACCATCATTTCGGTGTCGTTCGCGACCCGCGGCGCGATGGCGGCCAATCGCCCGATCGTTGAGGTCCTGCACTTCGTGGGAGCAGGGGACCGCTTCATCGCCAACCGCTTCCTGAGGCATTTTCTGCGGCTGGGTCTGGAGGGCGGCCTGATCGGTGGCGGCGTTGCGATGCTGGCTTTTGGATTTTCTGAATTGATCGCCGGCTGGTTCTCGGGTACCCCGGTCGGCGACCAGTTCGTGGCGTTGCTGGGGACGTTTTCGCTGCGCCCGTCAGGCTACCTGGTGCTGGCGGCGCAGGCGGTGCTGATCGCAGCCATCACCGCCTGGGCGTCGCGGCGAACGCTGTTCGCCACGCTGGATGACATCGATTGACGCAGTTTGCCGGCATATTGCGCCAGCCCGACTCCATTTCGTCCGAAAAGCCTCTAAACTTGAACAGGGAAGGATCGTCAGCTCAACATGAACCTGCCACCCGACGATAAAGTGCCAAAGGCGCCGATTGCCGTTCCGCGCAGCGCGCTGCGCGCGACTGTTGTCGCGGTGCTGGCGATCGTGTTCGTGGCGGCCGCGGTCGGTTTCATCGGGTTTCTCTCGCAATTGCGCGGCGCCGAAATCAAGCCGGCCCGCTCCGCCGACGGCATCGTGGTGCTCACCGGCGGTTCGTCGCGCGTCTCCGATGCGATGGAGTTGCTGGCCGACGGTTATGGCAAGCGGCTTTTGATTTCGGGTGTCCATCCGACCAATGCCGCAAGCGATATTTCCCGTTCGCTGCCGGACAACCAGTCGCTATTGGGCTGCTGCGTCGATCTCGATCATTCCGCCGTCAACACCCGCAGCAATGCGGCGGAGACGCGGCGCTGGGCCCACGAGCGCGGCTTCAAGTCGTTGATCGTGGTGACATCAAACTATCATATGCCGCGGGCCATCGTCGAACTGTCGCACGCGATGCCCGACATTGCGCTCATTCCATACGCGGTGGTCGGCGACAAATGGCGCGACGAGCCTTGGTGGACCAGTGGCGCCACCTTGCGGCTGCTGCTATCGGAGTATGTCAAATATGTCGCCGCCGAGGTGCGGGTGCGTCTGGCGGACGCCGGTCTCGAACTGATGCCGGAGCTCGCGGAGCAGTCGATCGGTTCGCTTCCGCCGCGCAGACCGGCAACGGCTCAGGCCAATTGATCGGGTTTTCGATGGTTTCGATTTTCTTGCGTTCGCTGGTCTTCAACGTGCTGTTCTACCTGGTGCTGGCGTTCTGGGTGATCGTGGGGATTCCGACCTACCTGATGCCGCGCTGGGCCATCATGAAAATAGCCCGCTGTTGGGCGCGCAGCAGCATCTGGCTGATGCGCGTAATCTGCAACATCAAGGTGGAATATCGCGGGCTCGAGAAAATTCCGAAGGGGCCGCTGATCGTGGCGTCGAAACATCAGTCGATGTGGGAAACCTTCGCGCTGCTGCAATTCTTCGATCAGCCGCTTTATATCCTCAAGCGTGAACTGAAATGGATTCCGCTGTTCGGCTGGTATCTGATCAAGTCTAACATGATCGGGGTCAACCGAAGCGCCGGCGGCCGCGCGCTGCTCAACATGGCGCGCCGCGCCGGCGAGGAAGTACGGCGCGGCCGTCAGTTGATTATTTTCCCGGAAGGCACCCGAACCCCCGTCGATGCGCCGCCGCACTACAAGACCGGCGTCGCTCAGGTCTATGTCGATTGCGGCGTGCCTTGTCTGCCGGTCGCGCTCAATTCCGGGCTGTTCTGGCCGCGCCGGACTTTCATGCGCTATCCGGGAACGCTGGTGGTCGAATTCCTCGATCCGCTGCCGCCAGGCCTGTCGCGCCGCGAATTCATCGCGCGCGTTTCCACCGTGGTCGAGGACGCCACCAATCCGCTGGTCGAGGCGGCGCGCCGTGAACAGGCGCAATTGTTCGGCCGCGTGCCGGGTCCGGCATCGGCGAAGGCCTAGCGCGTTTTCGAGCGAAGTGGACAACGGTTCGCGTGAAGAAAACGCGTCAAAACAAAAGATTGGAGGCCGGTTCTGACTCAATCAGAACCGATAAGGCTCTAAGGCGGTTCGCTGTTCCCGTTGAAGTCACCGATGCAACGGCGCATCATCGTGCAGCATCGCGGCCAGCTGGTGCAATTGCGGGTCGCGAAAACCCTGCGCCTCGATCGACTTCACGGTCGACAGCACGTAGTCGCGGTTGTTTCCGGAACGGCCGTGCCCCTGCGCGACGTAGCGTAGCTGTTCGGTCAGCGAAAGCCTTCCGGCATATTGAACGTGACCGCGATCGACCACATAGGCGAGCGCACTCACGCGCTGCCGGGCTTCGTTCTCCAGCCAGACCGAGCGCATGACTTCGCGGTAGACATTGGTGGTCTGCTCGCGGCCACGCAGATAATCCACGGTGTCGTGGCGTCGCGTTGCCGCCACCCGAAAGGCGATGCCGCGGCAGGCGCCGCCGCGGTCGAGGCCGAGCACCAGGCCGGGCTTTTCCGGCGTCCCGCGGTGGTCGAACGAATAGACGCACAGCGCACGGTGCTCGCCGATCAACCGCGCCGGAACCTGTTCGATGAACTCGAAGCCCGGCCGCCACATCAGCGACCCGTAGCCGAACACCCACAGGTCGCCTTTGGATAGTTCGGTTTCGGACTGGATTTCGACTGACATGATTTAGGCTGACATGGCGTGCACGCTTGGAGCGTTTTCGAGCGAAGGGCTGCCCCGGATTTGATCCGGGGTGGCTACGGTTCGCGTCAAGAAAACGCGTCAAAACGAAAGACTGGAGCATCGGTTCTGATTCAATCAGAACCAGTGCTCTAGCAGAATTTCATATACTCTGAAAATGCGCTAACCTGAGCATCCGCTCTGCGCATCGCTTTATTGACAAAATCACTGGTCAAAGCTCACCTTATGTCCGATATCACCCTCGCGCCGCGCCGGCGCCCGCTTTGGCGCCTTTTCTTCATGCCCGTCGTGCTTCTGATTGCCGCCGTGGCGTGGAGCGCTTTCTGGTTTTTTGCCGCCTCAGAGGTCGATGTGAAAGCCGACGCCTGGCGCGCGCAGGAGGCGAAATCCGGCCGGGTTTATGATTGCGCCAGGCGTTCGGTGGCCGGCTTCCCGTTCCGGCTTGAAGTCCGCTGCGACGGCGCCAGCGTCTCGCTTCAATCGCAGACCGCGGGACAGACCGCAACACAGGCGCCGATTACGGCCAAGCTCGGTGAAATCCTGGTGGTCGCGCAGGTCTACGATCCGAAATTGCTGATCGCGGAGTTCACCGCGCCGGCGACGATCTCCGATCGTGGCGGGTCACCTTCGATGCTGGTGAACTGGCGCACCGCCCGCTCGAGCGTGGTGGGATTGCCGGCTATCCCACAGCGCGCCTCATTGGTGTTCGACGACCCGTCGGTCAATCGCATCAATGGATCGGTGCAGACGCCGCTGGCGCAGGCCCGGCATATCGAACTACACGGCCGTCTTGCAGACGGCGCGCCGCTCGATCGTCCGGTGATCGAAACCGTGCTGAAGATCGAAGGCGGCAGCGTGCAGGAGGTGCATCCGCTGCTCACCCAGCCGTTCGATGCTGACGTGCACACGCTGCTGAGTGGCCTGAAGGATCTGGCGCCAAAACCCTGGCCTGCGCGGTTTCGGGAAATTCAGGCGGCTGGCGGCCATGTCGAGATCGTGCAGTCGCGGATCGCGCAGGGCGATCTGGTCGCGGTGGCCGCCGGCACGCTCGGGCTCACCGCCCAGGGAAATCTCGACGGCGAGTTGCAGATGACGGTTGCCGGTCTCGACAAGGTGATTCCGGCGCTAGGCCTTGAAAAAATGCTCGATGAGGGCGTGCCGCAGGCGACGCTCGATCGCGTCGCGCCTGGCGTCAAGAGCCAGGATGTCAGCAATCTGCTTGGCGCGCTCGACCGGGCCATTCCCGGTCTCGGCAAGGTCGTCAAGCAAAACGTCAATGTCGGTGTCGCCGCCGGGATCAACGCGCTCGGCAAGGAAGCGGTGCTGGAAGGCAAGAAGGCGCGCTCGTTCCCGCTGCGCTTCGCCGACGGCACCGTGTATCTGGGGCCGATCAAGGTGGGACAGATCCCGCCGCTGTTTTGAGGGCGTAAATCTGCCGAGCGGACGCGTGCATTCAGCTAATTGTCGAAACCGACGAACACCGTTGCTTCCTCGACCGATTTTCGTTCGGACACCACCGCATTTGCCGGGAAGCTTTCATCCGGCCAGCCCAGTGCGATACTTTTCATGATCACCTGATCGTCAGCTATTCCGGCATGTTCACGCACCACCGGCGATTGCATGATGCCCTGGCTGTTGATCACGGCGCCCAGCCCGCGAGACCATGCGGCATTGACCAAAGCGGTCGCCACAGCGCCGCAATCGAAGGGTGTATCGTCGCTGCCGTCCAGCACGCGGTCATAGGTCACGATGATGCATACCGGCGCGTCGAATTGACGGAAGCCGCGCAGGACCCAGTCCTGTCGCATATCCTTGTCATCGCGCGCGATCCCCATTGCGGAGAACAATTGCTTGGCGACGCCCACCTGCCTGTCGCGGTGCGCACCCGCAAAGGCCTGACCGGTGCGGAACTCGCGCGACTGCGGTACGCCTGCCACCATCCGCTCCGTGTTGCCGGCGCGGATCCGAGTGAGCGGTTCGCCGGTGATGACGTAGAAATTCCAGGGCTGGGTGTTCATGGACGACGGCGCGCGCATCGCCAACCCGATGATTTCTTCAATCAGCGCCCTGGGGACCGGATCGGGTTTGTAACCGCGTATGCTCCGGCGACCGAGGATAACGTCATCAAATTGCATTTGTCTGGGATTCCCGGGATAACATCTGAACTTGCCTGGATATTTGCGGTTTCGCGGCTTTCGCGCAAGATTGACGTGAGGGTCAGATAGCTATCGTCACTTCGCGTCGCGCCGGCGTCAAGACGAGGGGACGTCAGCAACCTGCTTGGCGCGCTCGACCGGGCCATTCCCGGTCTCGGCAAGGTCGTCAAGCAAAACGTCAATGTCGGTGTCGCCGCCGGGATCAACGCGCTCGGCACGGAAGCGGTGCTGGAAGACAAGAAGGCGGGGGGCGCTCAGGGTCAATCTCGACCGAATGGGGCTGTCGGTGTCATGTCCGGTTTACTCCCGTTAGCGACCGAACTACGGACATCGATCGTGGTCCGCTTCGTGCCCACAAGCGGACGATTGCCGGGCCGTGCATACCGTATCGATGCCGGTCTTAGTCGGGCCTTTTGGGCCGGTGTGGCCACGGCGGATGTCGTAGCTGCGCCTCTTTCGCGGCGAGACGTCGCCTGCTCTTCTTTCGAAAGAACGACGGGGCGGTGCAGGCCGCCACAATTGTCACGATGCCCACCACCATGACGAGCAAGCTTTTTAAGACTGCGACTACGAACAGCCCCAGCGCTTCGCCGTATGACGTGTAAACGCCATGGCCATACTTGGCAGGGAAATAGAGGTAGCCGGTGACGTACCAATGATACAAATCATCGCCAGCGACCCACAGGGCAAACAAACCGATCAGGCTGAACACCAGTACGAACGGGATCGTGCCTTTGGCCAGCGGTGAGTTTGGAGTCATGAGCCTGATTAAGCCGCAGCAGTTATCATAAGGAGCGATGCGCCACGTACCGCAGCTTTGGTTGCAAGGAATAATAAGGTCAACCTCGAACGGGCAAGATGCTCAATTTTGGATGAAGCGTTGCTGCTTCCGCTTCGGGTCATTCACGACCGGGTCGATCTGGTTGCAAGTCCGGCGATGTCTGTCACGCCGCCGAAAGCGGAAGTAGATTCGGAGCATTACGGCACTGTCACGATCATAGAGTGAGTTGATGGCTGCGTGGTGATCATCCACGCCCTGGCGAAACACGCCGCCGTCGTCCCCGGACCCGACGGGCAAATCAGTGACGTGCTCTGTGCGTTGCCGCCCTCAATGTCCAGTCCCTTCCTGAAAAATATTCTGGTTTTCCGAAATCCCAAATCACTGGCACATTCCAGCCGTCCTGTCCCACAGAGGGGCGGTTCGCGATCGTCACGGACGCGGGGCAGGATGCGGTGGACGCGGATGGCGCCGATAACGAACGGTGCTGAAGCGGACGGAGAAGTCGTGTGGTCCTGACGCCCCGACGCTGGCGTCAAGTCGGTGGAGCAACTCCGTCGGCGACGGTGGCAAGAAAGCCCGGTCACCGGGGAGCAACTGTGTTTTTGAAGTAGCCCGGTGATCGGCCGGCCTCAAGGCTGGCGCTGCGCGCCACCGCCTTCGGCGGCTGACGGCCTTGACCCCGTCCGCTCACCGGTCTGTTGGCTTTGCATGCGCTCGGTCGCGGACCGAGCGCGGGATGGCGCGCTCGTCAGCTCACCGCGTAGCGGCTGGCATCCCATTTCTCGCGGCGGGCGATCATGGTGTTGAGGATGACGATCAGCTTGCGCATGCAGGCGACCAGCGCAACCTTCTGTCTTTTTGCCTTTGGCGATCAGGCGCGATAGAAGGCCTTGAGCACCGGGTTGTGCCGTGTCGCCGCCCCAGACAAGCCATGTAGAACAGATTGCGGACCTTGCGGCGTCCACCCTTGATCTGGCGCTCGCCGCGCCGTTTGCCGCTGTCGTCATCGTAAGGCGCGACGCCGAGCAAGGCGGCGATCGCCTCGTTGCTCACTTGCCCAGTTCCGGCATGGCCGCGATCAGGCCGGCAGAGGTGATCTCGCCAAGCCCCGGCACGCTCTCGATGATCTCGGCGAGCTCGGCAAAATGCGGCGTCGCCTTGATCAGGGCGCGATCGCAGCCTCGAGCTTGGCAAGTTCGAGAGCGATCGTCTTCAACAATCGCTCGTGCATTTTTTGCACCGCTGCCGGTACCGCGTGCTCGCCCCTGTTTTCAGCTTGGTTCTGCATGTCGAGCAGAGCCTGCCGCGCATTGCACCATCTGGACAAGCTCTTCGCGAGCTGCATCGTAGGCCTGGCCCTTGGAGCCTCGCCGAAGGTCTCGGCAAACCAGGCGATCATCTCCGCATCGATCGCATCGTTCTTGGCCAGTCGCCCGGCCGATTGGGCGAAGCTGCGCACCCGCTTCGGATCGACGATCCGAACCTCGATGCCGGCGTTACGCAGCGCCTTGGCCCACTCGCGCTCGTAGCCGCCGCTCGCCTCCATCACCGCCTTGATCGCCTTGTGCCTGCGAAGCCAGGAGATCAACTGCCGCCGGCCTGCCGCGGTGCTTGGGAACGTTTGCCGCAGCGACAGCGCGCGAATGCAAACATCCACCTTGTCCTTGGCGACATCGATCCCCGCGACAACGAGATCATTTTGTGCCATCATCCAGCTCCCTTCCTTGCTCGGTCCGGGCTCCAAGCCCATGCAACTGTTCGGGTTGAGGAAGACACCGGATCTGTCCCACGCTCCCCGTCAGGCTCTAGGGCCTTTGAGCACGAACGGGCTCAGATCCAGCGACGGGCGGTTGGTTGAGAACCGCCCGTTCGCACATTCTGACAGATTTTGCGGACACAAGAGCGCGAAGGATAAGCCGTTAAAACCATTGCGCGGGGAATGCCGGGTGTTTCCGGTGTGACCTGGTGACTACGCGTGGTTTTTACTTCTACCTCGCACGCGCGGCTGCGGGCGCATCGGGCGCCCGGCATTCCCTGCGCCCTCTGATTGGAGGGGGCCGAATTTATCAGCAAACCTCGGGAGAAATGTGCCGCGAGATCGCGGGCGCATGTCCGGGAGTCACTCACACCGTCGTCCCTGCGCACGCAGCGACCCATAACCACAGGACGTTGTGTTGCGCGAAGATCCTCGAACAGCATCCCTTAACGATGGGCCGCGGAATATGGGTCACTGCGTGCGCAGGGACGACGGGAGAGAGGATGCGGTCATTGCAGTCCACGAAACGACAAAGCAACGCGCCTTTTCACTCCGGCTTCTTCCCCAATTGCGCATGCGGCCGGCCGAAATCGGGCGCCGCGGAATCCTGGCCGATCTCGACGATGCCGCGCCGGATCGCGCGGGTGCGGGTGAAGTGCTCGAACAGCGCCTCGCCGTCACCGCGCCGGATCGCGCGCGTCAGCTTGGACAGATCCTCGTTGAAGGTGCCGAGCATTTCCAGCACCGCATCCTTGTTGGCCAGGAAAACATCACGCCACATGATCGGGTCGGAAGCCGCGATGCGGGTGAAGTCGCGAAAACCGCCGGCCGAGAATTTTATCACCTCCGACGAAGTAACCTGCGCCAGTTCGTCAGCGGTGCCGACGATGGTGTAGGCGATCAGATGCGGCAGATGGCTGGTGATCGCCAGCACCAGATCGTGATGGTCGGGCGTCATGATCTCGACTTTGGCGCCGATGGCGGCCCAGAACGCGCGCAGTCTTTCGACGGCGTCCGGGTCCGTGCCTTCCGGCGGGGTCAGGATGCACCAGCGGTTGATGAACAGTTCGGCGAAACCGGAATCGGGACCGGAATGCTCGGTACCGGCGACCGGATGCGCCGGCACGAAATGCACGCCGGCAGGCAGATAGGGCGCCATGTCGCGCACCACGGCGCCCTTGACCGAGCCGACATCGGAAACGATCGCGCCGGGCTTGAGATGACCGGCGATTTCCTGTGCGACCGCGCCGCAGGCGCCGACGGGAATGCACAGGATGACGAGATCGGCATCCTCGGCAGCTTGCGCATTCGTCTCCGCCACACGGTCGACAATGCCGAGCTCCAATACCCGCGCGCGGGTCTTGGCCGAGCGCGCGGTGGTGACGATTTCGCCGGCCAGTCCCTGTTCGCGCGCGGCACGCGCGATCGAGCCGCCGATCAGCCCGAAACCGATCAGCGCGACCTTCTTGAAGTGCGGCGCGGCGTTCACTTCGACCCCATGAAGTCGCGCAATCCGTCGAGCACCAGCCGGTTGGCCTCTTCGGTGCCGATCGTCATGCGCAAGGCATGAGGCAGGCGGTAGTTGCTCAACGCGCGCAGCACGAGGCCGCGTTTGGTGAGAAATGCGTCGGCGTCGGCCGCGGTCTTTGCCTTGTCCTGCGGAAAATGGATCAACACGAAGTTCGCCACGCTCGGCGTTACGGTGAGGCCGAGTTTGGTGATTTCCTCCGTCAACCAGTGGCGCCACTTCTCGGTATGCGCCTTCGACATCTGCTGATGCTCGGTGTCCTCGATCGCCGCCACCGCCGCCAGCATCGCCGGCGTCGAGACGTTGAACGGCCCGCGGATGCGGTTCACCGCATCGACGATATGAGCCGGCCCGAACATCCAGCCGACGCGCAACGCGGCGAGACCGTGGATCTTCGAGAAGGTGTGGGTCATCACGGTGTTTTCGGTGGTCGCCACCAGTTCGATGCCGATCTCGTAGTCGTTGCGCGACACGTAATCGGAATAGGCGGCGTCGAGCACCAGCAGCACATGCGGCGGCAATCCGGCGCGCAGCCGCTTAACCTCGTCGAACGGCAGATAGGTCCCGGTCGGGTTGTTCGGGTTGGCGAGCCACACCAGTTTGGTGCGTGGCGAGACCAGTTTCAGGATCGCATCGACATCGGCCGTGAAATGAATCTCGGGCGCGACCACGCTGACGGCGCCGTTGGCTTTGGTTGCGATCGGATACACCAGAAAGCCGTGGGTGGTGGAGATCGCTTCGTCGCCATGGCCGAGATAGACATGCGCCAGCAAATTGAGGATTTCGTCGGAGCCGGCGCCGCAGATGATGCGGTCGGGATCGAGCCCGAAGGCGCGGCCGATGGCCTCGCGCAGTACGCGCGAGGTTCCTTCCGGATAGTCCTCCAGATGCGCCGCGGCTTCCTTGTAGACCGCGATGGCCTTTGGCGACGGGCCGAAAGGCGTCTCGTTGGCGGACAGCTTGAACACCTTGCGGCCCGGCTCCGGCACCGGGCTCTTGCCCGGTGTGTAGGGCGCAATATCGAGAATGCCGGGATTCGGCACGGGTCGGGACATCTCAGGCTCCGGAATATCGGGGGCGTTCAGGACTTTGCCGCCCCGCTCGGGGGCACCGTATAGCGCGTTGCATGGCTGCCGACGAGGGCCGATGACCGCACCGAGGCCCCGGCCTCGATCAAGGCCGATTTGATCTTCTCCAGGGTGCTGGGACGTGCGATCGACACCAGCAGCGCTGCGCCATCGAAGGCGGCATCCGGCACCGCGACGATTTCCGCCAGCGGCGACAAGGCGCGGGCGATCTCGGCGTTCCAGCCGGATACGCGCACGCTCCACATCTCGACTTCGGTCACCATGGCGCTGTCGGCGACGCGCGATACCACGAACACCGGCAATGCCGCCGGATGGTCGGCGCGTTCGACGAACGGCAGCCGCGCGATGATCTTGGGCGCACCGCTGGCTTCCAGCGCGATCCACCACGGCGTGCGGCTGGAGGTGGCGGAGACCAGCGCCAGATCGCCCTTCGACGAGGCCACCGCGTCGACCGCGGCGGTGGCGCTGAAATGCGAGATGTAGGGAACGGTGAATCCGAAATGAAACCGCGCCGAATCCCGCATCGCGGACTTCGCCGACCGATATATCGGCATGGACCGAAAACGGCGCCTGCACATAGGTGAATGTCGAGATGATCACGCGCCAGATACTCTCGACGGTGTCGAGCGGCAGGATGCCGCGGTGACGCTGCACCAGCCGGCGCATCATGTCGGCCTCGCGCGCCGGTCGAAACGCCGAACCGACCTCCTGGGTCTGCTTCACCGAGATCAGGCGGTCGATGATATCGCCGCGCTGCATCAACAGGCTGTGCACCTGGGCATCGATGGTATCGATCTCTTTGCGCAGCACCTCGAGCGAGGGCGGGGCCGGGGGCGTTTGAGGCATGGAAGCGTCCAGCGAAAGCGTTCATTTGGTCCCCGGACGCAGCTGCTTCGCCGCGACCCGAGGGATAGCGAATTGTTCTCCCTCATGGTGGGAAATGGTGCAAGTGCGCCCGTCATCACGACGTCTGGAAGGGCCGGGAATGGGGCCAATCCCTGACCGCACACCCTCGTTAACCACGGGCTTGCCTTGACGAAAGGCTTACCCGTGACTACTATTAGTTCGTTCCGTGGTCATTTGAGCCGGCCGGCTTGCAGCCACGTTAAACAACTCGCTAAACAGGCCGGGGACAGAAGTGATCCCGGCCGAACCTTTGTTCAGGCCGGGTTTTTTATGGCCTGAGTTCCGGCGGTTTTCGAAACCGCCCGAAGAGGTCGGTATGGTAAGTGTGCAGTCGATACCAAGCCCGGCGATCCACGCCGAAGAGCGCGCCCACGAAGCGGACCATCCGAGTTCGCTGGTCGCCTTGTTCGGCGCCGACCAGCCGCTGAAGCTCGATTGCGGCGTCGATCTGTCGCCGTTCCAGATCGCCTACAAGACCTATGGCAAGCTCAACGCCGAGCGCTCCAACGCGATTTTGATTTTCCATGCGCTGACCGGCGATCAGCATGTCGCCAGCATCCACCCGGTGACCGGCAAGCCGGGCTGGTGGGAAACCATGGTCGGTCCGGGCCGTCCGCTCGATACCGACAAATATTTCATCATCTGCTCGAACGTGATCGGCGGCTGCATGGGCTCGACCGGCCCGGCCTCGACCAATCCCGCCACCGGCAAAGTGTGGGGACTGGATTTTCCGGTCATCACGATTCCCGACATGGTGCGCGCGCAGACCATGCTGATCGATCGGTTGGGGATCGAGACCTTGTTCTGCGTGGTCGGCGGCTCGATGGGCGGCATGCAGGCGCTGCAGTGGACCGCCGCCTATCCCAGGCGCGTCTTCTCAGTACTGGCAGTGGCGTGCAGCACGCGGCATTCGGCGCAGAACATCGCCTTTCACGAACTCGGCCGGCAGGCGGTGATGGCCGATCCGGACTGGCGTCACGGCCGCTATTTCGAACAAGGCACCTATCCGCATCGCGGCCTCGGCGTGGCGCGGATGGCGGCGCATATCACCTATCTCTCGGACGCCGCCTTGCACCGCAAGTTCGGCCGCCGGATGCAGGACCGCGATCTGCCGACGTTTTCGTTCGATGCCGATTTCCAGGTCGAAAGCTATCTGCGCTATCAGGGCTCGTCGTTTGTCGAGCGCTTCGATGCCAACAGCTATCTCTATCTGACGCGGGCAATGGACTACTTCGATATCGCCGCCGATCATGACGGCGTGCTGGCGCAGGCGTTCCGCGGCATTCAGACCCGGCTCTGCGTGGTATCGTTCACCAGCGACTGGCTGTTCCCGACTTCGGAATCGCGCGCCATCGTTCACGCGCTCAACGCCAGCGGCGCGCGGGTGTCGTTCGCCGAGATCGAGACCGACCGCGGCCACGACGCGTTCCTGCTGGATGTGCCGGAATTCTTCGATATCTCACGCGCGTTTCTGGAGTCCGCAGGCAAGGCGCGCGGCCTGACCCGGACAGGCGGGTGACATGACCATGCAGCAACAGGTACTGCCGCTGACCGGCACGCCGCCACAAGACCTCAGGCATTATCGCGGCGATCATCTGCTGGTGGCGCAGATGGTCGAGCGTGGTTCGAAAGTGCTCGACGTCGGCTGCGGCGACGGCGATTTGCTGCAATTGCTGGAAACCCGGGGCATCGACGGCCGCGGCATCGAATTGTCGCGTGAAGGCGTCAACCGCTGCGTCGCCAAGGGCCTGGCGGTGGTGCAGGGCGACGCCGATACCGATCTGGTCAATTATCCCGACGACGCCTTCGACTATGTGATCCTGTCGCAGACCTTGCAGGCGACGCGGCAACCGCGCGTGGTGCTGGAGAACCTGCTGCGGATCGGCCGCCGCGCCATCGTGTCATTCCCCAATTTTGGCTTCTGGCGGATGCGGCTGCAATTACTGGTCGGCGGCCATATGCCGCGCACCGAAAACCTGCCGGCGACCTGGTACGACACGCCGAACATTCATTTCTGCACCATCAAGGATTTCGTGCAGCTGTGCGATGAAATCAACGTCAAGATGGAGCGCGCGGTCGCGCTCGATCTTTACGGCCGGCCGCTGCGGCTCAACGCGCCCTGGTGGTTCTGGAACATGTTCGGCGAGCAGGGCGTGTTCTTGCTCAGCCGCGCCGGAAAGGCGCGGTAATTTCTTCACCTCTGCCATTGAGAGAGGGAGTCTCTTTTCCTTATTGAGACACCACACATTATCCCGTCACCATCGACCTCGGATCGCGCACCGGCCATCGTCCGGCTTCGGCTAGCGCGATGAAGCGTTCGACCATTTGGTTGAACAGCGCCGGCTCTTCCAGATTGAGCACATGGCCGGACTTCGGGAAGAAAGTCAGTCCCGCAGCCGGCAAATGCTGCTTCAAGAACAGGCTGGGCCCGATGCAGGGGTCGTCCTCGTCGCCGCAGATGATCAGCGTCGGCGTCGGGACTTTCCGGATGGCCTCGGTCAAGGTGTAGATCGAGGGCCGGCCGCCCTGGAA
The DNA here is from genome assembly GCA_963811915.1 of uncultured Alphaproteobacteria bacterium. GTDB lineage: Bacteria > Pseudomonadota > Alphaproteobacteria > Rhizobiales > Xanthobacteraceae > Bradyrhizobium. Next base: position 171,780 of record CAWETC010000018.1, on the reverse strand, counting down.
GCTGCGCATGGTGTTGGCCGAACCTTTGGCGTCGTGTCGGGCCAGCGCGTCATAGAAATCCGCGTGTCCGCGCGGGTCCTTCAACAGGAACGGAATCCGGCTCGGCGCCTCGCGCGTGGCTTTCGCCACTTCGACGGAACCGATCGTTTCATATTGCTCGGCATTGGCCCGGCATTGCTTGCGGAACGCCTCCAGGTTGTTGAGGTCCGACCCGGAACCGACGCCAGCCAGCGTCAGCGACAGGGCCCGCTCCGGCGCGTTCAAGCCAACCTGGAGGGACGAATAGGAGCCCATCGACAGGCCGATGAAATGCGCTTTCGCGATTCTGAGATGGTCGAGCACGGCGAGCGCGTCGGTGTAGAAATGCTTGTAGGTATAAACCTCCGCGGATGGGGGCACCTCCGAGGGCGTGTAACCGCGCGCGGAATAGGCGATGCAGCGATGCCCACGCGAAAAATAGCGCATCTGCGGTTCCCAGTTGGTGTGGTCGGCCGCGAATTCGTGCAGGAAGATGATCGGTGTTCCGCTTCCGGCCTCCTCGAAATAGAGCCGCACATTATCGCTGGTGACGGCGTAGGGCATTTCAGCTTCCTTCTCTTGTTTTTGTTTTCACGCGTTCTCGTGGGCGAACCGCAGCGATTTCGGCCCGTAAAATCGCAGTTAATGCTCGGGGCTGCAATGAGGCTGAAACAATTCTTTTCGCCACGTAATAACCACGGAATTACCCCGAAACCGCTTCCGCCCTGCCGCATCGCGACTTGCTCTCGCCATACCGCAAATTGCATACGGACCCCGGATGTCGGCCTTCCCAGGGCCGGCGGGGACTTGGGGGTGTCAAAGAGGATGAGTTTGAGTATGGTTCAGTCACGTGCGTTTGGCCGGTCGCTTGTTGCGCTGGCTTTGTGTTTCTCGGCATTCGCCTTCTCCTTCACTCCCGCTTCAGCAAGATCCATCCACCGCGCAAGGCACTACGCTCATGCGCACGGGATCGGATATCATGCCAGGCGGCACTACGCTTATCGTCACTATCGGCATGTCGCGCGTCGATCGCGCTGGGACGCCGGCGTCGCGCAAATGCAGACGCGTGGCCTTGCCGGCAGCAATGCCAGCCTGCCGTCGAGCACGGGTTTCATAAGCATATCAGGCGGTCTTGGTTCGCCGAACGTTGTTGCCGAAGCGCGCCGTTACATCGGCGGCAATCCGACCAGCCTCGGAAGGCTGTGGTGCGCCCGCTTCATGAACATGGTTCTGCAGCATACCGGTTATCGCGGGACCGGTTCGGATCTGGCGCGTTCGTTCGCGAGCTACGGCCAACGGGTATCTGGACCGGAGGTCGGCGCCATCGCGGTGATGGGGCGGCGCGGCGGTGGGCATGTCGGCATCGTCAGCGGCATCGACGCTTCGGGTAATCCTATCGTGGTTTCGGGTAATAATGGCAACCGCGTCAGGGAAGCGCCGATCTCGCGCGGCCGGATTTACGCTTACGTGATGCCGACGAACTGAGGCGGCCGTGACTGCCGGTCAACGGAAAGCGCGAATGCTCACCGGTGACCGGCTCTCGGCCCGCCAATTGGGCACATCAAGGCTGCGTTGGTGCGTCGCTCACACCAGTTCCGGTTGCTCCGCGACAATGGCATCGCCGACGCCAATGGCGCCGCCGGCGACGACCTCGGCATAGATTCCGCAATCGGCATGGCCGAGACGTCGCATCAGCGTTTGCGGAATATTGAGGTCGCGCGCCGCGGTTTCCGGATCGACGTTGACGGCGGCGCAGCGCACGATCCGCTTCACAACCTTGAGCCGGGCGTCGCCGATCGCCAGCGTCCGCCCGAGCAGGTCGAACTCCTGCCATGCCGGCCAGCCGCTGACATAGAGGTTCGCCCGGAACCGGAGCGGGTGAACCGGCCTGTCGACCATGTTCTCGATCGCCGCGACGCTGCCGAGATTGATGATCGAGACTACCTTGCGGGCGACATCCGAAAAGCTGTGTCCACGGCCTGAGAGAACTTTCGGCGGTCCCTTGATCGCCCTGGCGAAACCGGCCGCGAAGAAGCGCTCGATCGCGGCCCGTCCCTCGGCGGTCTCCAGGTCGCCCTGGGCCGCGATCACGCCGTTTCGGCGGATGGTGAGGACGTTGCTCGCATCGTCGAAATGCGTCTGTAACGCCGCCAGCCATTCGTCCCGCATCAGCATCAGGAAATGCGGCTTGGGCAGCCATTTCGGTGCGTCGGGATCAAAACTGCTCGGGCCGTTCTCGACGGCGTAGCGCCGATCGGCCGGAAGCGTCTGGCCGACATCCAGCGCGACCCGCGGTAACGGTTCCGGGGTCAGGCCTTTGACCGGGTAACGATAAAGACTCGCGATTTGTCCTGGCAGGGTCGATGACATCAGGCCTTTTAAGAGATTCCGCGGTGCTGTGCCATCGCACACGAATTTGTGAAATTGCCTCTTCCGTTTCCACAACCCTCTTCCCACATTCGCCTCAAGCCGGCGTGAACGTTGGCGACGCGACCGCCGGCCGGTTGAGGAATGTCAATGCGGCCCGCGGAAACCCAATGAAGATGCCGTGTCTGTGCTTTCGGGGTGGAACGGCAGGCTGAGGGAATACCCATGAATATTGAAAAATACACTGAGCGCGCGCGTGGCTTTGTCCAGTCGGCGCAATCGCTGGCGATGCGCGACGGCCACCAGCAGTTTTCGCCGCTGCATATGCTCAAGGTGCTGCTGGACGACAGCGAAGGTCTCGCCGGCGGTCTGATCGACCGCGCCGGCGGCAATTCCCGTGCGATCCTTAAGGCAACCGAAGACGCGCTGAACAAGCTGCCAAAGGTCTCCGGAAGCGGCGCGGGACAGGTCTATCTCGCGCCCGAACTGGCGCGGGCGTTTGAACTCGGCGGAAAAAGCCGCCGAGAAGGCCGGCGACAGTTTCGTCACCGTCGAGCGGCTGTTGCTGGGGCTGACACTGGAGAAAGACAGCGACGCCGGGAAAATCCTGCGAAACGGCGGGGTCACGCCGCAAAATCTCAACGCCGCGATCGAGGCCCTTCGCAAGGGCCGCACCGCCGACAGTGCGACGGCCGAGAACGCCTATGACGCGCTGAAAAAATACGCGCGCGACCTGACGCAGGCGGCGCGCGACGGCAAGCTTGACCCCGTGATCGGGCGTGACGAGGAAATCCGCAGGACGATTCAGGTGCTCTCCCGCCGCACCAAGAACAACCCGGTGCTGATCGGCGAGCCCGGCGTCGGCAAGACCGCGATCGTGGAAGGTCTGGCGTTGCGGATTCTCAATGGCGACGTGCCGGAAAGCCTCAAGGACAAGAAATTGCTGTCGCTCGACCTCGGCGCGCTGATCGCGGGTGCAAAATATCGCGGTGAGTTCGAGGAGCGGCTGAAAGCCGTTTTGCAGGAGGTGACCTCGGCCGAGGGCAGCATCATCCTGTTCATCGACGAGATGCACACGCTGATCGGTGCCGGCAAGGCCGATGGCGCGATGGATGCGTCCAATCTGCTCAAGCCCGCGCTGGCGCGCGGCGAATTGCATTGCATCGGCGCGACCACGCTCGACGAGTACCGCAAGCACGTCGAAAAGGACGCGGCGCTGGCGCGCCGGTTCCAGCCGATCTTTGTCTCCGAGCCGACGGTCGAGGATACCATCTCGATCCTGCGCGGCCTGAAGGACAAATACGAGCAGCATCACGGCGTGCGCATCACCGATTCCGCATTGGTGGCGGCGACCACGCTGTCGAACCGTTACATCACCGACCAATTCCTGCCGGACAAGGCGATCGACCTGATGGACGAGGCCGCGGCGCGACTGAAGATGCAGGTCGATTCCAAGCCGGAAGAACTCAATTCGCTGGATCGGGAAATCATCCGGCTGAAGATCGAGCAGGAAGCGCTGAAGAAGGAAAGTGATCCGGGATCGAAAAGCCGCCTGCAGACGCTGGAAAAGGAACTTGCCGAACTCGAGGAGAAGTCGGCGGCGCTGACGACGCGCTGGAGTGCGGAGAAGAACAAGCTGTCGAACGCGCAGAAGCTAAAGAGCGAGCTCGACGCCTTGCGCATTGAACTCGCCAACGCGCAGCGCCGCGGTGAATACCAGCGCGCCGGCGAACTGGCCTATGGCCGGATTCCGGAGCTTGAGAAGAAACTTGCCGAGATCGAAGCCAAGGAAAATTCCGGCGAGATGATGGAGGAGGCGGTCACCGCCAACCACATCGCGCAGGTGGTCTCGCGCTGGACCGGCGTGCCGGTCGACAAGATGCTGGAAGGCGAAAAGGACAAGCTGCTCCGGATGGAAGAGAGCCTCGGCCAACGCGTTGTCGGCCAGGCCGAAGCGGTGCACGCTGTCGCAACCGCCGTGCGCCGTTCGCGCGCCGGGCTGCAGGACCCCAACCGACCAATGGGTTCGTTCATGTTCCTGGGCCCGACCGGCGTCGGCAAGACCGAGTTGACCAAGGCGCTCGCCGAATACCTGTTCAATGACGAGACCGCGATGGTGCGCCTCGACATGTCCGAATACATGGAGAAGCATTCGGTGTCGCGCCTGATCGGCGCGCCTCCGGGCTATGTCGGCTATGATGAGGGCGGCGCGCTCACTGAGGCGGTACGGCGGCGGCCCTATCAGGTGGTGCTGTTCGACGAGATCGAAAAGGCGCATCCCGACGTCTTCAACGTGCTGCTGCAGGTGCTCGACGACGGCCGCCTGACCGATGGTCAGGGCCGAACCGTGGACTTCCGCAACACGCTGATCATCATGACGTCGAATCTCGGTTCGGAATTCCTGGTCAACCAGCCGGAGGGGAGGACACCTCCGCGGTGCGCGAGCAGGTGATGGGGACGGTGCGCGCGCACTTCCGCCCCGAATTCCTCAACCGGGTCGACGAGATCATCCTGTTTCACCGCTTGCAGAAAAGCGAGATGGGAAGGATCGTCGAAATCCAGTTCAGCCGGCTGCAGAAGCTTCTGGAAGAGCGCAAGATCGTGCTCACGCTCGACGCTGCGGCCCGCGACTGGCTGGCGGCCAAAGGCTGGGATCCCGCCTATGGCGCGCGCCCCCTGAAGCGGGTGATCCAGCGCAGTTTGCAGGATCCATTGGCGGAGATGATCCTTGCCGGCGAGGTGCGCGACGGCGATCGTGTGGTCATTTCCACCGAAGGCAACGTGCTGACCTTCAACGGCAAGGCGCCGCAGACCGCGGAGATTTCGCAGTTCGAGGCACCGGTGCCAAAGCGGAAGCTGAACTGAGTTGAAATATGCCCCGGACCCGACACCGGTTCCGGGGCACTAAGCCTCAATTCAAAACCGGGCCGGGTTCGTCAGTCTCCTCATCCGGATCTAACTCGGCGAGAATATCGATAAGTTCGCGTACGCGACCGGTCGCCAGAGGCTTGCCGGCATTCAGCAACGGCTCGTCATTGGCGATCCAGGCCTGAGCCTCAGCCAGTTCGTCTACTGTCGCTCCGGTTCCAATGATCTTGGCGATGGTCACGTCATCGGCTCGGCCGACCACCTTGGCGATGTCGTCCCGTGTCACGCGTCTCATGGGCCTTTTCCCTCAGTGCCCGCCGACCACCAGTAGCGATGAGCAAGCCTCAGCGGCCTGTGGTGAGCCGCGGCGGATTCTGAGACATGATCCAGAGCTCGATCGCCGCAAGGACCGCAACCGCAATGCCGATGACCACACTAACGGTCATTGCCTTGGTTCCCTGGAAACCAAATACCCAGGGCGAAATCAGCGTCCACAATCCGACGATGAGGTTAAGCCACTCCTCCCAGACTGCGAATGCCGCAAGCGCGGCGATCGCGAGCACCGCGATCACGATGCCGGCAATATGGGCATTTTCAGAAGCCCTTCCGGCGTCGAATCCGAATATCCAGGGCGAAAAGAATAGAACAGCACCGAGGATCAGGTTGGCGACGTCACACAATTTTGCATTGGTCCAATTTTCCATGACATCCTCCATTTGAAGGCTTTCCTGAACAACCGAAGAACATCCGTCTAAGTTCCGTAAACGCTTGATGATTTAATGAAACCGGCGGCCGTTGCGGCAGTTTCCCAACCATCGACAACACGCCTTGTGCGACCGAAGTCGGGCACCGCGGGAGCCGCGATCAAGGCGGAGACCGTGATGGATTTCTGCTGACGAAACCAGCCCGATCTATCCGTCCGGTCCTGAAGCAAAAGGTGGCTTCTATGACCAGGGAACTTGTCCCCCATAACAGACCCGTTTTCGACGGGCTTCATCCAAACGTCTACAAAGTCGCGGTCGGCCTGGTGACGATGTTCGCTGTGGCAGCATGGAGTTCTGTTTGATCGCCGCCCCGACATCGAGCTTCCGCTGGCGATGGTCAGCGTGCTGCTGTTCATTGCGGTTCTGTTGCCATTTTCGCTATTGCTGATTTGGCGCAAACACCGGCCGCCAAGCCAGAGACATCCGGATCAAATCACGTATCGCGACTGGAGCGCGGGAGATTTCTCGGTCTGGGGAAGCAGGCTTCGCGCTACGCATGCGGCCATCGACGTGCTGCTACCGCTGGCCGGTGTCGCGTTTGGGCTCACGGCGATCGGAATCGTGTTTCTGATCTGCTCAAGGATGGCTTCGTAAAGAGGGCTTCTGCGGCGTCGATCTACCGATTGCTGATTTGCCGCATACCGGCCGTGCCGGCGGCATCGGATACGCGTGCCGGGCCACCGCCGCGATTATTCATCATCGCATCCAGACGATCGCGTTCTTTCTCGAAGCTCGCCATTAGCGGCCCGTCCAGCGAGCGGCCGCGCGGCAGCTTGATACGCATCGGATCGACGAAGCGGCCATTGACCAGAATTTCATAATGGACGTGGGCGCCGGTCGATTGGCCGGTCGAACCGACGAAGCCGATCACCTGGCCCTGCCGTACCCGCTTGCCGACTTCCAGGCCCTTGGCAAAGGCCGACATATGGCCGTAGGCGGTCTCATAGCCGTTATTGTGCTTCAGCTTGACGTATTTGCCGTAACCGCCTTCCCAGCCGGCGACTTCGACCACGCCGTTGCCGGAGGCGAAAATCGGCGTGCCGTAGGCTGTCGCCCAATCGACGCCGGTATGCATCTTGACGTAACCGAGGATGGGATGGCGGCGGCTGCCGAAGCCCGATCGCATGATGGCGTTGTTGACGGGTTTGCGCACCAGGAACTTTTTCGCGCTCTTGCCGGTCTCGTCGTAATAATCGACGACGGCATCGTCTGGTGTCTGGAAACGGTAGTATTTTTTGGTCTCGCCGCCGACCGTCAGCGAGGCGAACAGTACTTCGGTCTTTTCGGTAATGGTAGCGCCTTCGTCTTCGCCGGCAAAGAAGACGTCGAAGGAGTTGCCGGGCTGTACTTTGCGCTGGAAGTCGACGTCGTAGGAGTAGATGCGGATCATGTCTTCGATCACGGCCGGCGGTACCTTGTTACGCAGCGCGGTCTCGTAGATGCTTTGATAAAGCCGCACGCCGGTCCCGTCGTCATCGTCGTCGTCGCTGGCCTCGGCGGTCTCGGTGGCTGTATTCATGCTTTGCACGTCGACGGCGACATATTTGCCGAGATCGGACAGCGCGGCGACCGCTTCGACCGCGGAATTGTTGGCGACGATCACGCGGTAGGGCTGTAGCCGCTGGCCGGCGCCCGGACCGGCGGGGGCCATCAGGATGCGTACTTTTTCGCCTTCCTTCAGGCCGCCATCGCGGCCCCGGGGGCCGAGCGTCGTGGAGATGGATTTGGCTTCTTCCGGTGTCGCGCCCTGCTCGCGCAGGATCGACGTAACGGTGTCACCCTTCTTGACGATATGAACACGTTCGCCGGTTGGATTGCCGCCCGTGACCTGTTCTTTCGTCTTCGGCAGCAGCGTGACGTTTTCCGGGACCACCCGGGTTTCAAACCCGGCATAGGGATCGGCGGCGGTACCCTCGGCCGCGTAGGCCATCTTGAGATCGGGCGAGCCGCTGGCGTCAGCCGTGGCATTGGCGAGGGCGGTGTAGCGCACGCCGGCGTTGTTGCCTCGCCAATTCGAGGCGTCGCGGACCCGCATCAGAACTTCGTCGAGTGCGATCACCGCGGCGACCTTGGCCTTGGGCAGGATCGGAGCGAGGTCCTTGGTGACGAAGGAAACCTCGGCATCGGGTTCGGCGGCGTCGGTGCTGTTGGGATCGTCGGCGGCGGCGGGGGAGGGCGCCCCGACATCGCTCAGCATGCGCTGCGCATTGAACGGCGGAATCTTGGCGCTGAGATCGCTGGTCGTCATCGACAAATTGCCGGAGATGCGGATGAAGGGCCGCACCCGCATGACGTCACGGTTGCCGACCCGGGTGACGGTCGAAACCCGCACCACACTGCGTGCCGCGGTCGACTTCGCCGGGCGGTGGCAGACGGTCGCTCTTGTGGAGACTGGCACCGCGGTCGTTGGCGCCGAAGGCACCGCGCAGCGCACCCTCGACGCGCTCCGGGACCTTGGCAAACGTCATTTCGCCGTCCAGGGACGCGAAAACGGCGCCGCCGATCAGAGCTGCGCCGCACAAGCCAGTCAGGATGGTACCGCTAAACCATTGTACGGAGACGCGGCGGCGATCAATTACCGCGGCTTCGGAGCCATCGACGGAAAGCGGCGGCTCGTGACCGAGATCGATGATCCCGGTCTCGCGTCCGTAGCCGCCGCGTGACGTCCTGTGGCTCAAACCGCCGTCCCCCCAAATTCCATCGATCGTCGACAAGACCTGCACTTATTTCCGGTCCGCATTCGCCCTCTTGAGGGGAGATTGGGAAGCACGGCGTACGGTGCGACGTTCGTGGATCAAAGGTCAAAAGGCTGACCAGAAGCTCGAACGTCATATGATGTGCAGATCTCTCGATGTTTGTCGGCTGCAAGGAAAAGGCGACGAGGTCATGGATGATCGCCGATCCCCTCTTATTTGATAATTGCCGGCAGCCCCCACGGCACCGGCGATTCAATGCATTGATAATGCCAGAACGTCGCAGGATTGTGGCTCAAGTGCGGCGCAAAGTCCCTAAAAATCGAGACTTCTGGGCCGTTGAAGATTTTGTGGTCGGATGCGACGATTTGTTGACAACAGGCGTTGACAACTCCGATCGGGGGGGCTTATAACCCGGCCACTGAGCGCGGCGATGCTTTGACCCTCGGTCAAGGCGAGTTGCCGTGCCTGTGAAGCTCCTCATTAAGATGAGTGAATTAACAGCCGACAGTAATCGGTTGTCATTTGCCGTCGGAATGAGGCTTCGCAACCTTCCAGAGATGGAAGTGGACCTTCGGGTCCGGGCTGTTTGACAAGTGAAGATGAAGAAAGAGAAACGTGGACGGCGGAGTCCTTGCGAGTTCTCGATCACTTGAAAACTTCGGTTTTGAAGTGTTGAGGCTGGACGAAAGACTTCGGCGGTACACGTTTACATAGGTTACACCATCGTTGTTCGCGATGTGAATCGCGGCTCAATGAAATATGGTGGGACCTCGTCAAACGTTGTGATCAGCCGGTTTGAAGTTTCAAGTCCAACTTGAGAGTTTGATCCTGGCTCAGAGCGAACGCTGGCGGCAGGCTTAACACATGCAAGTCGAGCGGGCGTAGCAATACGTCAGCGGCAGACGGGTGAGTAACGCGTGGGAACGTACCTTTTGGTTCGGAACAACACAGGGAAACTTGTGCTAATACCGGATAAGCCCTTACGGGGAAAGATTTATCGCCGAAAGATCGGCCCGCGTCTGATTAGCTAGTTGGTGAGGTAACGGCTCACCAAGGCGACGATCAGTAGCTGGTCTGAGAGGATGATCAGCCACATTGGGACTGAGACACGGCCCAAACTCCTACGGGAGGCAGCAGTGGGGAATATTGGACAATGGGCGCAAGCCTGATCCAGCCATGCCGCGTGAGTGATGAAGGCCCTAGGGTTGTAAAGCTCTTTTGTGCGGGAAGATAATGACGGTACCGCAAGAATAAGCCCCGGCTAACTTCGTGCCAGCAGCCGCGGTAATACGAAGGGGGCTAGCGTTGCTCGGAATCACTGGGCGTAAAGGGTGCGTAGGCGGGTCTTTAAGTCAGGGGTGAAATCCTGGAGCTCAACTCCAGAACTGCCTTTGATACTGAGGATCTTGAGTTCGGGAGAGGTGAGTGGAACTGCGAGTGTAGAGGTGAAATTCGTAGATATTCGCAAGAACACCAGTGGCGAAGGCGGCTCACTGGCCCGATACTGACGCTGAGGCACGAAAGCGTGGGGAGCAAACAGGATTAGATACCCTGGTAGTCCACGCCGTAAACGATGAATGCCAGCCGTTAGTGGGTTTACTCACTAGTGGCGCAGCTAACGCTTTAAGCATTCCGCCTGGGGAGTACGGTCGCAAGATTAAAACTCAAAGGAATTGACGGGGGCCCGCACAAGCGGTGGAGCATGTGGTTTAATTCGACGCAACGCGCAGAACCTTACCAGCCCTTGACATCCCGGTCCGGTCGCAGAGACGCGACCTTCTCTTCGGCTGACCGGAAACAGGTGCTGCATGGCTGTCGTCAGCTCGTGTCGTGAGATGTTGGGTTAAGTCCCGCAACGAGCGCAACCCCCGTCCTTAGTTGCTACCATTTAGTTGAGCACTCTAAGGAGACTGCCGGTGATAAGCCGCGAGGAAGGTGGGGATGACGTCAAGTCCTCATGGCCCTTACGGGCTGGGCTACACACGTGCTACAATGGCGGTGACAATGGGACGCTAAGGGGCAACCCTTCGCAAATCTCAAAAAGCCGTCTCAGTTCGGATTGGGCTCTGCAACTCGAGCCCATGAAGTTGGAATTGCTAGTAATCGTGGATCAGCATGCCACGGTGAATACGTTCCCGGGCCTTGTACACACCGCCCGTCACACCATGGGAGTTGGTTTTACCTGAAGACGGTGCGCTAACCGCAAGGAGGCAGCCGGCCACGGTAGGGTCAGCGACTGGGGTGAAGTCGTAACAAGGTAGCCGTAGGGGAACCTGCGGCTGGATCACCTCCTTTCTAAGGATGATCCTTCAGATCAGCTTAGGCTGCTCTATCGGATCGTTTTAGAAACATCAGGGGCCAACAATTTCAGGATTGTTGAGCTCCATTGGCGGGATTTCGCCGTCTTCGTTTCTCTTTCTTCGCGGACGAACACGCGCCAGGGGCTGCGCTTGTGCGACGTACCCGGCGCAAGCCGGTGCGCGCGAGCATGGCTCCTTGTGTAGGGGGCTTGTAGCTCAGTTGGTTAGAGCGCGCGCTTGATAAGCGTGAGGTCGGAAGTTCAAGTCTTCCCAGGCCCACCACCTTGATCGAGCGTATGCGTCTCTGCCGTCTCAGCACACGTAAGCATTCGTCTTCTGGTACGGGGCCATAGCTCAGCTGGGAGAGCGCGTGCTTTGCAAGCATGAGGTCGTCGGTTCGATCCCGTCTGGCTCCACCAGATGGAATTGAAGACCGGCGAGGTTTGCTTGAAGATGCCGTTCAAATATCGTCCGCGAAACATCACTTCGCATGTCGTATCCTTTGCAGGATGCGCGTGCGTGATTTCTGACATCGTAAAGAGGAGATTGATCCGAGTTTGGGATCTGCGAAGCAATTCGCATGTTCCAATCACTATCTCCGGGACGTTTCGGCGCTCGTTCATCGCAAGATGATCGAGTTGTGAATGTCCTTGTTGGTGAAGCTTGACCGCCTCATCATCGGGTTGATCTTACGAAGCAAGCTGGTCTTTCTAATCAGTGTCCAGCCGCATGCAGCATTCATCGAGGGTGCGCGCCTTTAAGATTTC
>CAWETC010000018.1:0-155000 GCA_963811915.1 uncultured Alphaproteobacteria bacterium | reverse complement strand
CCGAAGGCGTGACGTCGTGATAGGCTGGCAGATACTTCGTGCCTTTTCCGGCGGCAACGACGCGGAATCCAGTGGCGCGAGCCCAGTCCACCATTTCGGCAGTGAGTGCCGGTTGATCGCCATAGGCCAGCGAATAGACCACGCCGGCGCCGCGCGCCTCCTCCGCCAGCAGCGGTCCCGCCAGCACATCGGCTTCGACATTGACCATGACGATATGCTTGGCCGCAGCGATCGCGGCGCGCGCGTGCTTGATGCCCACCGCTGGATTGCCGGTTGCCTCCACGATCACTTCAATATTGTCGGATGTCGCTTTGGCTGCATCGGCTGTGAACGTGGTGGCTCCGATCCGCTCGGCATCCCAGCCGACCGTACGGCACGCCTCTCGCGCACGCTCGGGATCGAGGTCGACGATCACCGGCACCTCGATGCCCGGCGTGTGCGGCACCTGCGATAGAAACATCGAACCGAACTTGCCGGCACCGATCAGCGCGACGTTAACGGGTTTGCCGGCCGCGAGGCGGACGTTGAGCAGGTGAGAAAGGTTCATGCGAGGTGATCCGTTTCACGTCATTCCGGGGCGCGCGAAGCGCGAACCCGAAATCCCGAAATTGTAAGCGAGAGATACCGGGTTCGAGGCTGCGCCTCGTCCCGGAATGACGGATGAAATCCTACTCCGCCGCCTGGCGATGTGCCCGCGCAAGCCGCAGCAACGAATCATCATCCACAGTCTGGATCGGCGTGAAGTCGCGGTGAGCGATGTAATCCGGCCGCGTCGGGGTGCGGATGTAATTGGAGACCGCATTCAGCGTCAGATAGACGATCTTGCGCGGATAGGGCGTGATGTTGCCGGCGGAGCCGTGAACCAGATTGCCGTGGAACATCAGCATGCCGCCGGCCTTGCCGGTCGGCGCGACAATGCCGCCCTCTTTCACGAGGCGGGTCACGGTTTCCTCGTCCAGCGTCCACAGCGGGTAGGAGGTGGTTTCAAGATCGTGCGAGGCCTTGAGGTCGCCGGCATGCTGGCTCTTCGGCACCAGCATCAGGGGGCCGTTGATCGGCATCACTTCATCAAGAAAGATCGCGATGTTCATCGCGCGGGGCAACGGCATGCCGTCATCGCGCTTCCAGGTGCCGTAGTCCTGGTGCCACTGCCAGACATCGCCGGTGAAGGCAGATTTGGCGTTGATCTTGTACTGATGCATGTAGACCTTCTCGCCGAAGATCTGTTCCACCGGATCGATCATGCGCGGATGCGCGCCTAGCAGTCGAAACGCTTCGTTATAGAGATGCGCGGCAAAGGCTGTGCGCGGCGCGCCGCTCTTTTCGCGCCAGACCTCCGGCCGCTTGGTGTCGTAGATGCCCTCCGCCTCGCGCGCGAGCAGCGCCACTTCTTCGCGGCTGAACAATTCCGGCAGAAACAGCCAGCCTTCCCGGTTGAAATCGTCGATCTGTTGCTGGGTCAGCTTCATGGCGGTTACTCCTCGCGTTTTCAGGGCGAAGCCCATCTTTGTTGGCGACAGAATAGCACTGGAACGGGAGTTTACCAGTCCGTATGGATCGCGTTTTCCTCAGCGCGGGTCATCCCTGCGAACGCAGGGACCCATAGCCACCGGCCCCAGTTGCTGCAGAAGGCTTCTCCCGCCTCGTCCGAACGATAAGGCACGGCGTATAGGTCCCTGCGTTCGCAGGGACGACGCTATCTTTTCGTCCTCGATCCAATCATCCCGCCAAAAACTCCAGCACGATCTCGCAAAATTTCTGCGGCGCCTGTTCGAACATCGGGTGCGTGGTGTTGGGAATCATCGCGGTCTTCGATCCCTTCACATGGGCGGCAAGGGTGTGCAGCACATGCGGCAACATGCCCTTGGTATTGCCGCCTCCGATGAACAGCGTCGGTGTCACGATCGCTTCCGCGTCGGCTTTGGAATAGGGCGCGCCGCTGGTCATTGACCTGGCCGATCAGCGTCATCGCGTTGTCGCGCAGCAACTGTTTGGGCGTCGCCGGCAGCCGCGCCCAGGCGTTAGGGCCTTCCAGTGTGCTCATGAAAAATGCCAATCCGCCGTCGATGTCGCCGGCCGCAATTTTATCCGCGGCTGCCGCGAATTCTCGCGGCGAGCGGAGAGGGGCCGGCAACCACCGCCGGATCGAGCGTGGCATCGAGTTCGCCGCCGGGTTCGGCCAGGATCAGCTTGCGCAATAAATCAGGCCGCCGCTGCGCGACGCGAAACGAGATATGGCCGCCACGCGAATGCCCCATCAGGTCCACCGGTCCTGCATCGAGCCGCTCGATGAAGGCGACCATGTCGTCGACGTGCTGGGCGATCGAATAGGTGTCGCCGACGCCATCCCAATGCTCGGGAAAGAAGTGCCGCAGCGACACCGCGATCACCTGATGCCGCCGCGTCAAGGGACCGAGCACCGCCGACCAGATCCGGAAATCACACAGTGACCCGTGCACGCAGACCAGCGGCGGGCGGTGGTCGCTGGTCTGGCCGACCTCGAGATAGGTCATGTCATATTCGTTGACGCGAAGGGTCTGCATGGGGGCTCGTGAAAGATGAACGCAGCACAGCCGATTTGGCCGGGAATCAATCATTCCACGAAAGCCGGGCAATGTCCCCTTCTACGCCGTACCGGGAACGGTTGCGTGGCCGAGAGACGACAAGGGCAAGGCGATCGTTCCCGCGCGCCCGTGCGCACCGGGTGGGAACCACACGGTGGATGTCCCGGATTTCGGGTGGAAAGCAACAATCTCCAAGCCCATATTCCGGCCAAGCGTCAAGCTCGCATCAGGCAGCAACAGAATTGGAGGCAGTCATGACCGGGCACTCTTTTGCAATATTCGACACGTCGATTGGCCGCTGCGGCATTGCGTGGGGGCCGCGCGGCATCAAGGCGGTGCAGCTGCCGATGGGTAACGAGGAAAAGACCCGCGGGCGCATCCGCCAGCGTTACGGCGACATCACCGAGGCGCCGCCACCGCCCGCGGTGCAAAGCGCGATCGATGGGATCGTCGAATTGCTTGCGGGCAAGCCGAACGATCTCGCCGATGTCGTGCTTGATCTCGAAGGCGTTCCGGAATTCCACCGCGGCGTCTACGACATCGCCCGCAGCATTCCGCCGGGCAAGACGCTGACCTATGGCGATATCGCCAAACGGCTCGGCGGTGTCGAACTTTCACGCGATGTCGGCCAGGCGCTCGGGCACAATCCCTGTCCGATCGTGGTACCGTGCCATCGCGTGCTGGCCGCCGGCGGCAAGCCCGGCGGATTTTCCGCCAATGGCGGCGTCGTCACCAAACTGAAAATGCTGGCCATCGAGGGCGCGGTGGTCAATCACACGCCCAGTTTGTTTGATTGAGCCGCTGCTGACCTACGTCGCCACCACCGCTTCGCAGGAAAATCCGTCGCCCCGGCGCCGGATTTTTCCTGTCGAAGGCGAGGGAAAATGCGCGGGACAGCACAGCGTCTCGGTGTCGCAATAGCGTTCCAGAAACTGACGCCGCGTCGCTGCCGCCTGCGCCTGATCGACATCGAATTTCGCGGACAGTTCGGGATAGCGTGTCTGTAGCGGCGAATGCATCAAGTCGCCGCAGAACACGGCGTCGTCCTTGCCGCGGCCCAAAGCGAAGGCGATATGTCCCGGCGTGTGGCCCGGCGTCGGCAGGATTTGCACATGATCGCCGATCTCGTAATCGTTGCGCACGATTTCGGCCCGTTTTGCTTCGACAACCGGCAAGACGCTGTCGACGAATGGCGGCACGGGTGTCGTCGCGTTCTGCTCTGTCCAGTAATCGAACTCGTCTTTGCCGAAGACGTAGCGCGCGTTTGGAAATGTCGGCACCCAGCGATCGCCTTGCAACCGGGTGTTCCATCCGACGTGATCGACATGCAAATGTGTGCACATCACGAAATCGATGTCCTCGACGGCAAAGCCCGCGGTCGCCAGCATGCGCATATAGGTGTTGTCGGTCTTCATATTCCATTTCGGACGCAGCGGCCGCGGCTTGTCATTACCGATGCAGCTGTCGATCAGAATGGTGTGATGCGGCGTCTTCACGATATAGGACTGGAAGCACAGGATCAGCACATCCTCGGCGTCGATGGCGCCGGCGTCCCGCATCCATGACCTGTTATCGGCGAGCAGATCCGGCGTCAGGGCGGGCAACAGCTCCAGCGCCGGCAGGAAGGTGGTTTCCTGTTCGATGATGCGATGGATGGTAAGATCGCCGGCGGCAAGCCTGGAACTCATGTCGACTCCTCCGCGTCAGGCCGGCGGCGGCACCGAGATCTTGACCGACGGCCGGCTCAGCATCCTATCATGAAATGCGTCGAGCTTCGGATAGGCTTTGCGCCAGCCGCAATCGGGAAAGCGGAAATCGGCATAGCCGAGCACGCAAACCAGCGCGAGCTGCACGATGTCCAGTGGGCGCGATAGCACATCCGCCTGCTTCTCGAAGCGCGCCATGCCAATCCAGACCCGGTGCCAGTGATCGTCGGACCAGGCCTGCCACTGCAAGCCCTGCGGCCGTACCATTCTCTCATAGCGGCACAGCAGCATGGAATCGAGCATGCCCTGGAGCAGCGAGTGATCGCTCTTGACCTTCCACCGTGTCGGCCCGGATGCCGGGATCAATCTGCCGCCGCCGGCCAACTCGTCGAGATATTCGACGATGACATAGGAATCGATGATGACGTCGCCATCGTCCGTGATCAGCGCCGGCAGTTTCTTTAGCGGATTGATCTGCGAATATTCATCGTTGGGCTGGCCCGGAGCCACTGCCGTCGGCAGGAATTCGATTTTATCGATCAGGCCGAGTTCGATCGCGGCCATTCGCACTTTGCGTGCGAATGGCGAGGCCGGAGAATATGTCAGTTTCATGTGATCGTCCTTTGAGAACAACAAAGAGGAGGAAATCGGCCGTGATGGCGAGCCAACGGGTCGGCGCAAGGCGTCGCCCAATGACGGGCTCCGCGAAGCAATCCAGGGCTACGATGGTAGCTTTGGTTGCTTCGTTGCTTGCGCAGACGCCTCGCCAGTTTCTACGCCGCAACGATTTCCTGTCGCTGCTCGCCGAGTCCTTCGATGCCCAGCGTGACCACGTCGCCGACGTTGAGGAATTGCGGCGGCTTCATGCCGAGGCCGACGCCGGGCGGTGTGCCCGTGGTGACGATGTCGCCAGGCAGCAGCGTCATGAATTGCGAGACATAGGAGATGCACTTCGCCATGGTGAAGATCATGGTCGTGGTCGATCCGGTCTGGCGGCGCTTGCCGTTGACGTCGAGCCACATCGACAAATTTTGGACGTCCGCTATCTCGTCCTTGGTGACGAGCCACGGGCCGACCGGGCCGAACGTGTCGTGGGACTTGCCCTTGGTCCATTGACCCAGCCGCTCGATCTGGAAATTGCGCTCGGACACGTCGTTGCAGACGCAATAGCCAGCCACATGATTGAGCGCGTCGGCCTCCGAGACATATTTGGCGCGGGTGCCGATGATGGCAGCGATTTCGACTTCCCAGTCGAGCTTGGTCGAGCCGCGCGGCTTCTCCACCGGATCGTTGGGGCCGCACAGTGAGGTATTGGCCTTGAGGAAGAAAATCGGCTCTGCCGGAATCGGATTTCCGGTTTCCCTGGCATGGTCGGTGTAATTCAGTCCGATCGCGACGAATTTCGAGATGCCGGTCACGGGGGCGCCGAGCCGTGGGTTGCCGCTGACAGCAGGCAACTTGACGGCATCGAGAGCAGCGAGCTTGGCCAGCGAGGCCGGCGCATAGGCCTCGCCATCGAGATCTCTCACATGGCCGGACAGATCGCGCAATTGGCCGGATTTGTCGATCAAACCGGGCTTTTCCTGGCCAATGGCTCCGTAACGAACGAGCTTCATGTCTCACTACTCCCTAGGGTGGTCTGGTTGCTTGGATGTTTCATGGAACAGCACGGGGTGAAATTCAATGGCTGACTACGCGCCACTGCGGCCCCGTCCGAGCCGCAGCCTCGCGTTCTCGTTTTAAACGATGAATTTAAAGGCAGTGCCGTCACGCTTGATGCGGCCGGCGCTGAAGTGTCCGCCGATCACCAGCGTCGGCGTATCGGCAAAGCGCGAGAACAATTCGCGCCGCGTCACGGCCGATTGAGCGGGATCGGAATCGGCGGTCGATGACCAGTCGAGATGCGCCATCTGGCAGGGATGATGAGCGACATCGCCGGTGAGCAGGCCTTCTTCACCGGCAGATTGGATGTGGACGCTCATATGGCCTGGGCTGTGGCCGGGCGTCGGGATCAGGGTGATTTCTTCGCAAAGTCTGGCATTGCTGGCGACGAGATCGGCCTGGCCGGCGTCCGCGATCGGCTTCACGGAGTCGTGAAACACCGCGGCTTTGTCGGGCGCCGTGCTGTGGTCGCGCCAGTACTCATATTCGGTTTTGCCGAACACATAGCGCGCATTGGCGAACGTCGGCACCCATTCGCCGCCGGTGAGTTTTGTGTTCCAGCCGACATGGTCGACATGCAGATGGGTGCAAAGCACGGTGTCGATGCTGTCAGGCGGGAAGCCGGCCGCCGTCATACTATCGAGAAAGGGCGTTTTCCGGTGATTCCAGCTTGGCGCAATGCGGCCTTCCTTGTCGTTGCCAAGCCCGGTGTCGACCATGATCCGCCGCGAGGGCGTCTCGACCACCAGCGAATGGATCGACATCTTGAGACGGCCTTCCTCCGTCGCGAAATGGGGAATGAGCCAGGGCAACTGGCGGATTTCTTCGTTGCCGGCTGACGGCAGGATGAATCGCGTGCTGCCGGTCGTCTCCGACTCGAGGATTTTTGTGATTTTGACCTTGCCCACCTGCCAGTGCATTCGACGCTTCCCTCAAGCCTTGCATGCGTTTTCGTTTCTTGCGGCGAAAGATGCTGATTTCCACAGCTTGGCGCAATGGATCATCTTGCGCCGACGGGCGTTATCGGGACCACCCAAGCGAGGAGCGCGCGATGCCGGAACTAGCGATTTCAGCGGAAAAAGTCGGATTTTTGATCGAGAAAGCGCGAGAATTCGATGTCAAGGATGTGGCGTCCGACCTGAATGCCGGGTCCAATGGGTCCGACGACGATATGATCGATGTGCTGGAGGATGACGGCCACGATCCGGTCGTGCGAGAAATCACCGAGTTCATCGATGCCCTGACCGAAGAGGAACAGGTCGATCTGGTCGCGCTGGTGCGGCTCGGCCGCGGCGACGGCACGATCGAGGAATGGAACGATCTGCGCCGTGAAGCCGCGGAAGGGCGCAATGGGCGCACCGCGCGCTATCTGCTCGGCGAACCGCTGCTCGGCGATTTTCTGGCTGAAGGCCTCGACGAATTCGGACTGTCGTGGACCGACGAGCGCACCACGCCGGTGCGATAGCAAAGGGCGCGGCGTCAAACAGACGCCGCGCCTTTCGTATCTGCTGGTACTTTTTACAGCGTGCCCGGGAACGCGCCGCCGTCGAGCAGGATGTTCTGGCCGGTGATGAAGCCGGCCTTGGCGCCGCAGAGGAAAGCGCAGGCGAGGCCGAATTCCTCAGGCTCGCCGAAGCGCCCGGCGGGATTGAGCTTGGCCCGTTCCGCGAGCATCGCGTCCACGGTGGTGCCACGCTTTTCCGCTTCCGCCTTGGCGACCGCGCCACGCAGGCGGTCGGTGTTGAACGGACCCGGCAGCAGGGAGTTGATGGTGACATTGTTGATCACGGTTTTGCGCGCAACACCGGCGACAAAGCCAGTGAGGCCGGCTCGCGCGCCATTGGACAACCCCAGCACCTCGATTGGCGCCTTTACCGCGGCGGAGGTGATGTTGACGATGCGGCCGAATTTTCGCGCCATCATGCCATCGACGGTCGCCTTGATCAGTTCGATCGGGGTGAGCATGTTGGCATCGATCGCCTTGATCCAGTCGTCGCGGGTCCAATTGCGGAAATCGCCGGGTGGCGGGCCGCCGGCATTATTGATCAGGATATCCGGATCGGGACAGGCCTTGAGCGCAGCCTCGCGGCCCGCCGGCGTGGTGATGTCGCCGGCGACTTCCGTCACCGTGACGCCGGGATGCAATTGACGTATTTCGGCGGCGGTCTTTGCCAGCGCTTCGGCGCCGCGCGCGGTCAGAGTGACATCGACACCTTCGCCAGCCAGCGCCATGGCGCAGGCACGTCCCAAACCCTTGCTGGATGCGCATACGATCGCGCGGCGGCCTTTGATCCCAAGATCCACTGTCTTACTCCCGTCGGTTCAGATGATTTTTTGTACCCCGATACGGCCATCTTAGCCAAGGCCACCAGCTCTGATAAGCGACCCGAGCAAGGGACCAGCGCGCGGCCGAAATGCATATCAGGCAACGGCAGCGGTCCGCCGACGGGCGGATTCGCGAACCGTTATATCCGCTGCTCTCGCTTGAAGCGGTCGATCATGGCCGCAACATCCGGTGGCAGGGACCTAAAACCTTTTTGCCCGACCTCCGACAGCAGCGGTCGCAATTGCGACCCGTTCAGGAATGCCGGCTGGCGGCCGGCTGGCACGAGCTGATCGAAAATCACCACCAGCGTGACCGCCACCAGGCCGACACGTACCACGCCAAGCGCCGCACCGGCGAGGCGATCCCCGATACCGGCAGTGGGCCCAACGGCGTCATCGACCGCCATCCGCATGAATTTTCCCAACACCAGGCCGATGACCAGAAAAATTCCGAAGAAAAACGGTGAATTCTGCGTCAGCGAGAGTTCGATGCCGACCCCGCGATACAGCATCGACATCGCCCAGAGCGTGACCGGCATCGCGATCAGATAGGCCAGTATCGTCACCCCGCTGCGCAGTAATCCAGCATTGAAGCCGGTGATTACGGCGATAATCAATCCGATAAAGACCGCGGCGTCGAAGCTGTTCATGGCTGACCTTTGCCTGTTGGGCTATCGCCCTGTTGGTCAACAAATCGAGTTTGTGATCGTGAAAATCGTCTGTATCAATGACGCGTATCATCTCCGGGGAACTGGCCATGTCAGACCTATTCGACGTCAGTAAAGAAATTGTACTCATCACCGGTGCATCCCAGGGTTTAGGACGACAATTCGCACGGGTCCTGTCCGCGCATGGCGCCGCGGTAGTGCTGGCGGCGCGCCAGACCGCCAAATTGAAAAGCCTCGAAGATGAAATTCGAGGACAGGGTGGACGCGCCGTCGCGGTCCAGATGGACGTCACGGAGGTCGCCTCGATCGGAAAGGCGATCGACAGCGCCGAGGCCGCGCTGGGTCCGGTCAGCGTGCTCATCAACAATGCCGGGATTGCAGTGGAGAAACTCGCGGTCGATCAAAGCGAGGCGGATTGGGATTCCGTCATCAACGCCAATCTCAAGGGCGCGTATTTCGCGGCCACCGAAATGGCGCGGCGGATGATCGCGCGCAAGCAGGAAGGCAATATTGTCAATATCGCCTCGGTGCTCGGTTCCGGCGTGATGAAATTTCTCTCGCCCTACACGATCTCCAAGGCAGGCATCATCCAGGCCACCAAGGCGATGGCGCTGGAACTGGCCGGCAACCGCATTCGCGTCAACGCGCTGGCGCCCGGCTATATCGATACTGAAATCAACCACGATTTCTGGTCGACGCCCGGCGGCGAGAAGCTGACAAAGCGGATTCCACAGCGCCGGATCGGTGCCGAGTCCGACCTCGACGGCGCCATCATGCTACTGGTCTCGAAAGCCTCGCGCTACATGACCGGCAGCGTCGTCACTGTGGATGGTGGGTTTTTGCTGACGTGAGGACGTAGCCGCACGCGCGCTCCCTCAGGATAAGGTCGTCTCGTTCTACGCCGCCAGCGACAGCTTCGGGATGTCGGCCAGCACCGAACGGTTGCGGCCGTTAGCCTTGGCGGCGTAAAGCGCCCTGTCGGCGGCATTCACCAGTCCGGACCAGTCCATGGTGCTGTCGGGCGTCAGGCTTGCGACGCCGATGCTGACGGTTGTGACCAGCGGCTCGCCGGACCATTGCTGAACGTTAAGCCGGATCGTTTCGGCCACCTCAAACGCGTCCGTTGACGAAAGCCCGGGCAACAGCACGGCAAATTCCTCGCCGCCGTAACGGGCGGCACAATCGCCGGCCCGGCGCACCGCGTCCGTAATGCAGATAGCGATGCCGATCAGCACTTCGTCGCCGGCCTGATGTCCGAAAGTGTCGTTGTAGGCTTTGAAATAGTCGGCATCGATCATCAGCAAGGCCAGCGGCATTTCCTGACGCGCCGCGCGCCGCCATTCGGCGTCCATCACGGTATCGAACTTGCGCCGGTTCCTTAACCCGGTGAGAGCATCGGTTGTGGCCATCTCCTCGAGCTTGTCCTCGGCGATCGCGCGGCGGCCGATTTCGCGGGCCAGGAACAGCGTCACGCAGAGCACGAACGCGATCAGCGCCAGCACGATCGCGCCAATCCGGCTGGCCTCCGTGCGCCAGAGCCTGAGAATATCGTCCCAAGGCTTTCCAACCAGAACGACCAGCGGGCCGGTACCGTCGCGCCAGACATACAATCGATACACATGGTCCATCGCTGCGTTCCCCGAATAGGAACCGCCCGGTTCCGACAGGGTCCGCTGGATGCCGGGCAAATACCCGAGGTTCTTGCCGATTACGTCGAGGTCGAATGGGGTCCGCATGATGATGGTGCCGTCGCGGCGAAAAACCGTGATGGTGCCCTGCGGCCCGAGACTGAGGCGGCCGAACAGGTCGTGAAAATAGCTAAAGCGGATCGAGCCAGCGACCACGCCACGAAAGCGTCCCTCGGCATCGGTGATGCGCCGGCTGAGCACGATGGCATAGGCGCCGTGATGCAGCATCGGACGGCTGATGTAGAGGCCCGCGTCGGGTCGGTCGTGGTGAACCTGGAAATACTCCTCGTCGCTGCGATTTTCGGGGGCCGGATCCATCGTCGAGGCATCGACAATCAGTTTTCCGTCGGCGTCGAACACCTGGATCGGGCCGAAATGCTTCGCGGTTGCTGCATGGTCGAACAGGATCAGCTGCCGGATCGGCTTGCTGACCTGGCTGATCTCCGGCGCCACCATGTTGCTCGCGACGGCGCGCAACGACAGGTCGAAAAGCTCGACGTTGCGGCTGATGTCGGCATCGATACCGGATGCAAGGTTCTCGAGGGTCTGGCGCGCCAGTTCTTCCTCGCCGCGGCGCATGTCGATCATGACGCTGGCGCAGATGGCGGAAAAGCCGATAACCGTCGCCACTGACGACACGATCAGCAGCTTTGCTGATAGCCGCCAGGGCCGGCTGGCCTTGTCCTTGCGCCGTCCGAATCCCATCGCTCGCTCCCGATCCCGATCCATGCGCCCGGAATGGTTGCTGGTGGCTTAAATCACAACGTTCGTGCGCTAATGAGTTAACGCTTCATTGTCGTGACCCTGCCGAATAGGGGGCAAAGGGGTGATGGTTTCGAGCGGCTGCGTCCCGGAGCGCTCGGCAAAGCAGAATCCGCTTTTGCGTCCGGCGGCGCTCTAAACTATGAAAGGGGCACATGATCGGTTCGCCGAACCGCCCAGTCTTTGGCGGATCATGTATTGGGGACCCCGTGAACGATTACGACGCGCTGCGCGATTACCTGAAGAAGCAGAAGCTCCCCGAATTCGTGCTCAGCTTCGACCAGATCGAGGAGATCATCGATGCGGCGCTGCCGCGCGCGGCGCAGCGCGCGTCGTGGTGGGAAACGTTACGCAGCCCGCAGGAGAAGATGCCGCAGCGTGAAGCCTGCCTCGCCGGCGGTTACATCGCGACCCGGCTGGCCGATGGAAAGAGCGTGCGGTTCAGGAAGATTATCAAGAAGAGGTAGAGGCGGCTATTTCAGGGAGCTGGCGCATCGTTCGCCCTTCGCCATACCCGGGCTTGACCTGCGTATCCATCAAACTTCATCAAAAGGTTTCTCGAAAGATGGATCGCCGGGTCACTCGGCACAAAGACGAGCTTCGCGCTTTTGCCCGGCACGACGGCGAGTATTGATCAACTCGCAGCCTCAAGCCGCTCTTCGGTGAGGAGCCGCATCGCGGCGTCGGCGTCCATCGGTTCGCCAAACGCAAAACCCTGGGCGTATTCGCAGCCCAATTGATAAAGCTCGACCGCGTCCGAATCGGTCTCGGCGCCTTCCGCGACCACGTCCATGCCGAGGTCGTGCGCCAATGCGATGATCGATTTGAGGATCACCGGCCTCGTGCCGCGGCTGGTGGTACGCACGAACGACTGGTCGATCTTGATGGTGTCGAACGGAAAGCGCTGCAGGTAGGCCAGTGACGAATGGCCGGTGCCGAAATCGTCCAGCGACAAGCCGGTGCCGAGTTCACGGATCCGCGTCAGCATCTGCGCGGCGTGTTCCGGGTTCTCCATCACAAGCGATTCAGTCAATTCCAGTTTGAGCGTGCCGCGCGCCACCGACGAGCGCGACAGCACGGTGCGGATGTCGTGGATCAGGTCATGCCGGAGCAATTGCCGCGAGGAGACGTTGACGCTGGCGAAAATCGGCTCGCGCGAGCGCATCGCGCGCTGCCAGATCGCGAGCTGCTTGGCGGTCTGGTCCATCACGAACATGCCGAGATCGACGATCAGGCCGATCTCTTCGGCGATGGAGATGAACTCCACCGGCGACATCCGCCCGAGTTTCGGGTGATCCCAGCGCGCCAAGGCCTCGAAGCCGGCGATGGAACGATCCTCCAGCCGAACAATCGGCTGGTACAGAATGGTGATCTCCTCGCGCTCGATGGCTCGGCGCAGTTCGGATTCCAGCGTCAGGCGGTCGGTCTTGCGCGCGCGCATCGCCGGCTTGTAGACGTCGATGCGGTCGCCGCCGATGCGCTTGGAGTGATACATCGCCAGTTCGGCGTCCTTGATGATCTCGTCGGTTAGTTGCGTCTGCGGATCGGAGAGCGCGAGCCCGATCGAGGCAGTGAGGAAAATCTCACGGTCGTTGAAGGCGATCGGCGCACGGATAGTCTTGCGGATGGTCTCGGCGAAGGCGGTGATGCGCGCCGGGTCCTGCTCCGACATCAGGATCAGGCCGAACTGGTCGCCGGCCAGCCGCGCCAGCGTGTCCTGCGGTTTGAGGATGCGGGTCAGGCGCCGCGCCAGTGTCAGCAGGATCGAATCGCCGACCGCGATGCCGACGGAATCGTTGACCTGCTTGAAGCGGTCGAGATCGATCACCATCAGCGTCGGCCGCAGGTTCGGCATGGTCTTGGCTAAATTGGCCACTGCGCCCAGGCGGTCGATAAACAGCTTGCGGTTCGGCAAGCCGGTGAGGTTGTCATGCACGGAATCGTGCAGCAGGCGTTCCTCGGCGTTCTTGATTTCGGTGACGTCGGTCAGCGTGCCCACCACGCGCGAGACCTCGCCGTCGGAGCCGACCACGGGCCGCGCCTTCAGCGCGAACCACATGAAGTGACCGTCGGGCGTGCGCAGCCGGAAATCCTGCACCAACCGGCCGCGGCGCTGGTCGAGCACGCTGTCGAGCGCCGCCCGGAAGCGGTCCTGGTCAAGCGGATGCAGGACCTCGAGCCATTTGGCAGCGGGACCTTCCAGCGTGCCGCGCTTGAGACCCAGCAGGCTTTCGGTCTCCGGGCTGGTGAAGACCTTGTCGGCGGAGACGTCCCAGTCCCAGATCAGGTCGCCCGAGCCGGTCAGCGCCAATGCGCGGCGCTCGACGTCGGAGACGATACCTGTGCTGGCGCCGCCGCCGGCGAAGGCGTGCTGCATGACGGTAAACCCGATCAGCATCACGATCAGCACGAGGCCGCCGAGCAGGGCAGGGCCGACGATGTCGTTGGTGACAGAGCCCGCGACCGTCATGCCGGCTGCGATCACCCAGACCACCAGCAGGAACCAGGTCGGGATCAGCAGCACCGCACGGTCGAAACCATGGGTCGAGAGGTAGACGATCAGCGCAAAGCCGGCGAACGCAATCAGCACCAGCGACATGCGCGCGATGCCGGAGGCGACCGCGGGATCGAACAGCGCCAGCGCCACCAGCGAGCCGAGAAAGAGCAGCCAGCCGATGGTGATATGGGAATAGCGCACGTGCCAGCGGCTGAGATTGAGATAGGCGAACAAGAACACCAGCAGCGTGGCGGCCAGGATCGCTTCGCCGGCCGCGCGCCACACCCGCTCGGCATTGTTCGACATGTCGAGCACTTTGCCCCAGAAGCCGAAATCGACGCCGATATAGACCAGCACCGCCCACGCCAGGGCGGCGGCGGCGGGAAACATGATGCTGCCCTTGACCACGAACAGGATGGTCAGCACCAGCGCCAGCAATCCGGAAATGCCGATCACGATGCCCTGGTAGAGCGTGAACGAGTTGACCTTGTCCTTGTAGGCGTCAGGTTCCCACAGATAGAGCTGTGGCAACTTGTCGGTTCGCAGTTCCGCGACAAAGGTGACGACGGAGCCGGGATCGAGCGTGATGCGGAAGATGTCCGCGGTCGCGCTCTCCTGGCGCTCGGGACGATCGCCGACCGATGGCGTGATAGTCGCGATGCGGGACAATCCGAGATCAGGCCACAACAGTCCCGACGACACGATGCGGTAATGCGGCGCAACGATCAGGCGGTCGAGCTGGTCGTCGGTGTTGTTGGCGAGTGCGAATACCACCCAGTTCTGTCCGCCCTCGCGGGCACGCACCTCAATGCGACGGACGATGCCGTCGGTGCCCGGCGCGGTGGAAACCTGAATGCGGTCGCTGTCGCTGCGCTGATGATCAAGCACGGCGGTCAGGTCGATCGCGGGCGCGTCACCGCGGACGCTGACGGCGTCGACCGCTTTCGCCGGTTGCGCGGCGGCAAGAATCATGAGGCCCAGCGCGAGGGGCGCAAGGCGCCTGATCAGACGCAATGTCAGTTCTCCGCGATCAACATCATTAGCGGGCGAAGCAAGCTACCCGACGCCGGCGGATAAATGACATGAATGCGAAGCAAATCAAAGGCTTTCCGGCTTGGCTTCGGCCGCGAGGGTTAAACCGCCAACACAATTTTGCCAATATGTTCGCTGCTCTCCATGCGCCGGTGCGCATCGGCGGCCTTTTGCAGCGGGAATGTGCTGTCCATCAAGGGCTTGATGCGTCCCTCGCGCAACAGCGGCATCACCTTGGCCTCGATGGCCGCGACCATCGCCGCCTTGTCCGTATTGCTACGGGGCCGCAGCGTTGAGCCGGTATGGTGCAGCCGTTTCACCATCAGTTTGGCAAAGTTGACCGTTGCCTTGGGGCCGCCGAGCAGGGCGATCTGGACGATGCGTCCGTCGGTCGCGGCCGCGTCATAATTGCGTTCGATGTAATCGCCGCCGACCATGTCAAGAATAACCTGGACGCCCGCGCCCGATGTCGCGGTCTTGACGGCGGCGACGAAGTCTTCGGTCTTGTAGTTGATGGCGTGGTCGGCGCCGAGCTTGAGACAGGCATCGGCTTTGTCCTTGGAGCCGACGGTGACAATCACCGTGGAACCGAAGGCCTTGGCGAGCTGGATCGCCATGGTGCCGATTCCCGAAGATCCGCCGTGGATCAGCAATGTCTCCCCCGGCTTCAATGCGCCCCGCTCGAACACGTTGTGCCACACCGTCATCAGCGTTTCCGGGGTGGCGCCGGCCTCGAGCATCGACAGAACAGGCGGAACCGCCATCGCCTGGGCATCTTGCGCGATGCAATATTGCGCGTAGCCGCCGCCGGCCACCAGCGACATCACCTTGTCGCCGAGCTTGTGCCTGTGGCTGCCGGCGCCGAGCGCCACCACTTCGCCCGCGATCTCAAGGCCGGGCAAATCGCTGGCGCCGGGCGGCGGCGGGTAAATGCCGGATCGCTGCGCGACGTCGGGACGGTTGACGCCTGCGGCAGCGACTTTGACCAGAATTTCGTTCGGTCCCGGTGTCGGCACCGGGCGAGTTTCAGGTAGAAGCACCTCCGGACCGCCTGGCTTGCTGATGCCGATGACGGTCATTTGCGCGGGCAGCTTTTCCATGATTTGTCCTCGGCCAAGGCTTAAGATTCAAAGGATCATCTGATTAGCCAGCGGAGTTCCGGCTGGCAACCGTTTCACTGCCTGTCGCGCGGAGTAGAACGCATGGCCATCGAGGACGACGACAAGCCCAGAAAGAAAGTCACCCACGAGATCGGGCAGGATCTTTCGCTGCTCTCGGTCGAGGAACTTGCCGAGCGTATCGCGCTGATGACCTCGGAAATCGAGCGGTTGCAGACCGCCATGACCAGGAAGCGCGCCTCCAGGGACGCGGCGAACAGCTTTTTCAAACCGTAGAGAAGCGTACCAATGCCTCTTCCGTCATGCGCGGCCTTGTGCCGGGCATCTGCCTCTTTGCTTCGGCGATCAAAGCGAAGAGCGGATCACGGGGACGAGCCCACGACCATGACAATGCCATGACAATGGCGAGATGGGCCAGTGGCCGACATGGCAAACAAATCCTGAAAGAAATCGCTCGTTTACCGTCGATTAAGCTTTCTCGGTTATGACTGAAGTCGTCCTGTTTTGGACACCGAGTGGCTCCTGTCCACTCTGTTTGACGCCTCCCTGTTATCAACTTTAAAAGCCGCCGGAAACGGCGGCTCTTTTTTGGCGTCGTCGTCACCTCGCTGGAAACCATAAAATCTCTTGCGGCTGGACTCTCGTTCGCGAGCGCGCAATGATTTGTTCATCATAAACCGGCGGGTTTTTGAAGCCGGTGGCGTAATCAGTGGTGTGTGAGGCGTTAACTATGTCGGACCGTTCGCAAGGCGAAACCGCGCTCGTCCAGTTCAGTGAGCGGCTGACCAATTCCGCAGCATTCGGTACCTTGTTCCGCGAAGGCATGGATCTGGTCGAGGAGACCGCTGCCTATCTCGACGGCGTTGGTCGCTCCGAGGCCAAAGCGCTCGAGCGCTCCGTCAGCCTCACTTACGCCACCGAAAGCATGCGCCTGACCACCCGTCTGATGCAATTGGCGTCGTGGCTCTTGCTGCATCGCGCGGTGAAGGAAGGCGAGATGACGCTGATCCAGGCCAATCGCGAAAAGACCAAGGTCAAGCTCAGCGCCGCCGATCCCGGCCCGAACGACATGATCGAAAAACTGCCGCCGCAATTGCAGGACCTGATCGGCCGTTCGATGGCGCTCCAGGCCAAAGTGCGCCGTCTCGATACCACGATCCATGCGCCGGCCGCTGAGCGCGCTGCGATCGGCAATCCGCTGGTGCCCCAGCTCAACCGTCTCAAGGCGGCCTTCGAGCGCTGAGTTTTTTGCATACATAATTGTCGTTGCGGGGAGCAACGCGACGAAGCAATCGATGGCTTCGGCCGGGCTCTTCTGACTGTCGCGCGAAGCCTGTCATCGGGCCGCATTGGGTGACCGTCGTGCACGGACAGGACAAAACAGAGACAAAACAAAAACGCCCCGGCTTGCACCGGGGCGTTTTGACGTCTTGCTGCGAGAAACGCGAGAAAGAAGGCTCGAGCGCGCTCAATCTTTCTTGAGGAAGCCCGAGAACTTCTTCTGGAACCGCGATACGCGGCCGCCGCGATCGAGCATCTGCTGGCTGCCGCCGGTCCAGGCCGGGTGCGACTTGGAGTTGATATCGAGGTTCAGCTTGTCGCCTTCCTTGCCCCAGGTCGAGCGCGTCAGGTATTCGGTGCCATCCGTCATTACAACGGTAATCGTATGATATTCCGGGTGAATTTCGGCTTTCATGACGGATCCTTCGGCGCGCCGGCGCCTGTGTTTCGATGGCAATGGTACGGATTTGGGCGGCTCTATAACGCAGCAAGCCCTTCAAAACAAGCCGGAAGTCCTCATAACTGACCCGGTAGCGCAGATATCTTCGCTCAATTTCCCGGTCCCCCAATCTCCGTATTTGCCAGCGGTGGCGGCGACGCCTATCTGGGGGTGGCAAAACGATTGGTTCGGGATCTCATGAGCGCAGTGGAACGACTTGATGACCGGCGTGACGAAACGCCGCCGCGGCGCGATGTGGCCGCCGATGAGACCGCCTTGGTCGAAGTGGGGATCTCCATCGAAGAGACACTGACGCAATCGCCGGCCAAGGGCGGGGCGCGGCTTCGGCCGTTGCTGGCACTGGCGCCTTATGTAGCGCGTTACCGCGGCCGAGCCTGTCTCGCCCTGGTCTCGCTGACGGTCGCCGCGATCACGACCCTGCTGGTGCCGATCGCGGCGCGCCGGATGATCGATTTCGGTTTCACGCCCGAAGGCATCGCCCGGATCAACAGCTACTTCAGCGTCATGATTGCGGTGGTCGGGGTGCTCGCCCTCGCCAGCGCGTCGCGGTACTATCTGGTGATGACCATCGGCGAACGCATCGTCGCCGATCTCCGGCGCGACGTGCTCGCGCATCTGCTCTCGCTGTCGCCAGCCTTCTTCGATTCGGCGCGCAGCGGTGAACTGATCTCGCGGCTGACCGCCGATACCACCCAGATCAAATCCGCGGTCGGGGCTTCGGTGTCGATTGCGCTGCGCAACCTCCTGATGTTCGTCGGTGCCACCGTGATGATGGTGATCACGAGCCCCCGACTCTCGGGCTTCGTGCTGCTGGCGATCCCGGTGATCGTGCTGCCGCTGGTGGCATTCGGGCGCTGGGTGCGGCGGCTGTCGCGCAACGCCCAGGATACGCTGGCCGATGCGACCGCCTATGTCTCCGAACTGGTCGGCGCGATCCGCACCGTGCAGGCCTATACCGGCGAGCAGGTAGCCAACAAGCGCTTTGGCGGCGAAGTCGAGCAGGCCTATGAAGCCGCCCGCAGTTCGACCACCGCGCGCGCGGTTCTGACCGCGATCATCATCTTCATCGTGTTCACCAGCGTCGTGCTGATCCTGTGGATCGGATCGCATGACGTGCTGACCGGGGCCATCAGTCCGGGCCGGCTTGGCCAGTTCGTGTTGTATGCGGCGTTTGCCGCGGCGGCGCTGGGTCAGCTCAGCGAGGTCTGGGGCGAGGTCTCGGCCGCGTCCGGCGCATCAGAACGGCTGTTCGAGATTCTTCGCGTCAAGTCGCAGATCACAGCCCCGACAGCGCCGCGTGCCTTGCCGGTGCCGGCGCGCGGCGATGTCAGTTTCGAAGACGTCAGCTTTGCCTATCCGACGCGGCCGGAGGCGCGTGCGGTCGATGGCGTGTCGCTGTCGGTGCGCGCCGGCGAAAAGGTCGCGATCGTCGGCCCGTCGGGCGCCGGCAAGAGCACGCTGTTTCATTTGCTGCTGCGGTTCTACGATCCGGCATCCGGCACCATCTCGCTCGATGGCGTGCCGATCCGGGCGGCCGATCCGCGTGTGGTGCGGGCGCGGATCGCGCTGGTGCCGCAGGAGTCCGTGGCGTTCGCCGCCACCGCGCGCGAGAACATCCGCTTTGGCCGGCCCGAGGCCACCGATGCCGAGGTCGAGCGCGCCGCTGATCTGGCCCATGCCACCGAATTCATCCGCCGCCTGCCGGACGGCTTCGAAACGCCGCTCGGCGAGCGCGGCGTCACGCTGTCGGGCGGCCAGCGTCAGCGCATCGCGATCGCGCGCGCCATCCTGCGCGATGCGCCGTTGTTGCTGCTCGACGAGGCGACGTCCTCGCTCGACGCCGAATCCGAGACGCTGGTCCAGACCGCACTGGAGGAATTGATGCGCCACCGCACCACGTTGGTGATCGCGCATCGGCTGGCCACGGTGCTCTCCTGCGACCGGATCATGGTGATGGATCAGGGCCGCATCGTCGAGCAGGGCACCCACGCCTCGCTGGTCGCCGCCGGCGGCCTGTATGCCCGGCTGGCGCGGTTGCAGTTCGAGGGGGTGTAACGCACTTCCCCTCTCCCCTTGTGGGAGAGGGTGGCTTCGCGAAGCGAAGACGGGCGAGGGGTTCTCTCCGCGGATGCAGACCCCTCATCCGGAGCTTCGCGCCACCTTCTCCCACAAGGGAGAAGGGAAGAAAACTGCTTCACCCCTTCCATTCCATCTGCAGCACCCGGCGGCCCGACGTCGGATTGACGTCGCCGCCGGCCTGCACAAAGCCGTTGCGTTCGTAAAAGCGGATCGCGCGGGAATTGTCGGTATTGACCAGCAGTGTGATGCGGTCGGGCGACAGCCGCTTGGCTTCGTTGACCAGCGTATTGGCAAGTTTCGAACCCCAGTGATCGGGGGCGACCACCAATTGATCCAGATAGCCTGAAGCGTCGATCGTGACGAATCCGATCAATGCGTCCGCCTGCTCGGCGACAATGATCGCGGCATTCGGCACCAGTTCGCCGCGCCAGCGCTCGCGCCACCATGTCACGCGCGCAGCGAAATCGATCGAGGGATAGGCCCGCTGCCAGGTCTGCTGCCACAGCGCGATCGCGGCGTCTTCGTCGTCGGCGCGATAGGGGCGCAAATGAAAGGGGGCGGTCATCCAGATACAGTCGTCATGCCGGACTTGATCCGGGTATCCATCTTCTTCGCAAAAATTCCTCTTGATGGATTGCCGGGGGCGCAGACAAGTTTACGTAGTCTGCGCAAGGCAGACTACTACGCCCGGCAATGACAACGATGTAGATTGCGCACCAACACATGCGACTACCGTTCCGTCAGTTTCAGCTCGATGCGGCGGTTGCGCTTGTAGGCGTCTTCGGTGGCGGCGGTGTCGAGCGGCTGGAATTCGGCAAAGCCTGCAGCGACCAGCCGCTGCGCCGGAACGCCGAGCGAGACCAGGTACTGCACCACCGAGATCGCGCGCGCCGACGATAGCTCCCAGTTCGATTTGAACAGCGGGCTGTTGATCGGCCGCGCGTCGGTATGGCCGTCGACCCGCAGTACCCAGGCGATTTCGCTCGGGATCTGCTTGTCGAGGTCGATCAACGCGGTCGCCAGCTTGTCGAGTTCGGCACGGCCTTCGGGCAATAGCTGCGCCTGTCCGGAGTCGAAGAATACTTCCGACTGGAACACGAAGCGGTCGCCGACGATCCGGATGTCCGGCCGGTTGCCGAGGATGGTGCGCAGCCGTCCGAAGAATTCCGAACGGTAGCGCGACAATTCCTGCACCCGCTGCGCCAGCGCGACATTAAGCCGCTGGCCGAGATCGGCGATCCGCCCCTGCAATTCCTGGTCGCGTTTCTCCGAGGCATCGAGCGCCTCTTCGAGCGCTGCGAGCTGGCGGCGCAACGCGCTGATCTGCTGGTTCAACACCTCGATCTGCGCCAGCGCGCGCGCCGACACTTGTTTCTCGGAATCCAATGCCTTGTTGAGTTCGGTGGCGCGGCCGGCAGCATCGCTGCCGGCGCTGGCGAGGCCTTCATAGAGACCCTTGACGCGGTCACGCTCGGCCTCGGCGGAAGCCAGGCCCGCCCGCACCCGCGAGAGCTGTTCGTCGAGATTGAGCTTGCCAAGCTTTTCCAGCGACAACAGATCGTTGAGTTGCGCGAGCTTGGCGTTGAGTTGCTCCAGCGCCTTGTCCTTGCCGGTGACTTCCTGCGACAGGAAGAATTGCACCACCAGGAACACCGAGAGCAGGAACACGATCGAGAGCACCAGCGTCGAAAGCGCGTCGACGAAGCCAGGCCAGTAATTGAAGCCGCTTTCGTTACGGCGTGCGCGGGCTAGGGCCATCAGAAAGTCTCCGCTAATTGGTGTCCCGGACGCCGTGCGGCGTTCTTACGCTGCTCCGCAGAACCGGGACCGAGATGTTACCTCAATGGGCCCCAGCACAGCAGCGCATCATTTCATGCTGCACAGCGTCCGCGCCACGATCCCTTTTAGCTGCCATGTTTTCCTCACGCGACCCGGACTTCGCTTGAAAACGCTTTCCCTAGTTCTTCTCGGGCTGGCGCGCGATCCGCTCGAGCAGTTTCTTGATTTCGCGGTTCTGCTCGCCCTGGCCGTCGGCCCATTCGCGGATCATCTGCTGCTCGGTCCGCATATGCGCGACCAGGCCCTGAATGGCTTCGGCGAGATTGGCCATCGCCGCGGTGGTGCTGCGGTTGCTGCCGCCTTCTTCCATGCTCGCGCGCAGTCGCTCGATCGCATTCTGCAGATCGCCGCTGGCGCCGGCGGCGGTCTCGCCGGAATATTCCCGCACCGTGGAGGCAAGCCAATCCTCGAGGTCGGTATAGAAGCGATTCTGCGCCTGGCTCGATTGCAGGTCAAGGAAACCGAGGATCAGCGAGCCGGCAAGGCCGAACAGCGACGACGAGAACGAAATGCCCATGCCGCCGAGCGGCGCGGCAAGGCCCTCCTTGAGAGTGTCGAACAGGGCGCCGGCATCGCCGCCGACCTTCAGGCTGTCGATTACCTTGCCGACCGAGCCGACGGTTTCGATCAGGCCCCAGAAAGTGCCGAGCAGCCCTAGAAACACCAGAAGGCCGGTCATGTAGCGGGAGATGTCGCGGGCCTCGTCGAGCCGTGTGGCGATGGAATCCAGCAAATGCCGCATGGTCTGCTGCGAGATCGTCATCCGCCCGGTGCGCTCGCCGCCCAGGATCGCCGCCATCGGCGCCAGCAAGGTCGGATGCCGCTCAACCGCCAGACCGGGATCGGCGATACGGAAATTGTTGACCCAGGCGACTTCCGGATAGAGCCGGATCACCTGGCGGAAGGCCAGGATGGTGCCGATCAACAGCACCGCGCCGATCAGCGCGTTGAGCCCGGGATTGGCGAAGAAGGCGATGACGATCTGCTTGTAGAGCACCACCATCACGAGCGCGCACAGCACCAGGAACACCAGCATCCGCACCAGGAAAATACGCGGCGTGGATAATTTGCTCAGTTCGATCTCCATCGCGGAGCGGGAAGAGGGGCCTGGAGGCATTACCGATGTTATCCGTTGCGAGGAGGGCGTTCCGGGGCGCCAATATGGCACAGCGGGGCCAAGAAAAAAGGCCAGTTGCGGCCCGCCGGAGCAGAGAAGGCGGAACTTCCACCTGAAACCACGCTCAGGATTGCGCGTATTGTTACAAATCTTTGACGCCTCAGACGGTTAACGGGAATTCTCGAAGGGTTTGTATCTCCAAGCGATCGCGCTTTCGCTGTCGGGTGCTGAAGGCGGACGCGTGGCATCGCGACGAGTTCGAACGCATCCTTCGCCCCGTTTACAGCACCGATACAAATCGATGGATGTGGCGCTGATTCTTCCTCGCCACCGCTGGATTGTTCGGCCACGCCGACGGCAGCGAATTGGGCGTCAGCCATTACCGGATGAAGGCGGGGGCTTAATTGCACGGGGCGCCAAATTCGGATTCGTCATTGCCGGGCTTTGACCCGGCAAGCCATCCTCTTGGGAAAAAGCTCTCACGGAGATTGATGGATGCGCAGGTCAAGTCCGCGCATGACGAGGCCCGTTGAACTCACTTGCCCAGCGGCTTCAAAATCTTCACCAGCTCGCCGTGGACGAATTCATTGCCGCAGATCACGTGGCCGGTCTTGAGCGGGTCGTCGTTGCCTTCGATGCCGCTGACGGTGCCGCCGGCTTCTCGCACCATGATCTGGCCCGCCGCCATGTCCCAGGGCTGCAGGTTGCGTTCCCAATAGCCGTCGAGCCGGCCGGCTGCGACGAAAGCCATGTCGAGCGAGGCGGCGCCGAACCGGCGCAGGCCCGCGACCCTGTTCTGAATGGCGGTCATTTCCAGCCGCGACAAATTGTGGTCGCCGCGGCCGATATGCGGCAGCCCGCAGGCGACCACGCATTCATCGAGTTTGCGCCGGCCGGCGACGCGCAGGCGCTGATCGTTGAGGAAGGCGCCTTTGCCGCGCTCGGCGATATAGAGCTCGTCATTGGCGGGATTGTAGATCAGGCCCGCGATGATGGTGCCCTCACGCTGCAGCCCGATCGAGATCGCGAATTGCGGAATGCCGTGCAGGAAGTTGGTGGTGCCGTCGAGCGGATCGACGATCCAGGTGTGGCTCTTGTCGGCGCCTTCGCGGGTGCCGCCTTCCTCGCCGATGAAGCCGTAGCCCGGCCGGGCCTTGATGAGGTCCTCGTAGAGCATCTCCTCGGCACGCCGGTCGGCCATGGTGACGAAATTGGCGGGACCCTTCAGCGACACCTGAAGATGTTCGATTTCGCCGAGGTCGCGCTTGAGGCTGCGGCCGGCGCGGCGGGCGGCTTTGACCATGACGTTGATAAGGGCTGAATGCAGCATGATCTCGGCTCAAGGCGACCTGAGCGTCAGGTCAGGGTTGGTGGGATTCAGGGGCAGGTCCTTCGGACGCGGTCGGGCGCAAAACCGGGCGCCATGCTCGCTGATCGCGCTGCCAGTGGGTGCCCTGCGGTTGAGGTGGCGTCAAGGCGGATCATTTGACGTTGAGCCATTTGCGCGCCAGCGCCTCCGCCTTGGCGCGATCCGCGGGGTTTATCTTCGACATCGCCTCATCGAGCTCGGGGTCGCCTTTCCCGGCGGTTTTCGCCACAAGATGCCATTTGAAACCCTCGATGACCTGATCCGCCGGCGCGCCGGGCGCGCTCACCAGCACGCGCGCGAGGCGGTTCTGCGCGATCGGGCTGTTCTGTTTGGCAGCCTTGCGCAACAGGGCGACCGCGGCGGCTTCGTTCTTCGGCGTGCCGGTGCCGTTGTAAAGCGCGATGGCGTATTCGACCTCGGCGTCGACATTGCCGGCGAGTGAAGCCGCCTGTAGCAGCCGGACCGACTTTTCGACGTCTTTCGGTACGCCGGTGCCTTCCTTGTAGAAGGTCGCGAGCGCGTATTGTGCTTCCGGATTGCCGGCGTCGGCGGCGAGGCGAAGCAATTCGGCGCAGCGCCGCAGGTCCTGCGGCAGCGTCTCGCCGCCGAGATAGAGCAGCGCGAGATTGTACGCCGCCTTGGGGTTGCCGAGCTTGGCCGAGGACGCCAGCAATCTCGCGGCTTCCTCGCGGTTAACCGGGCCGCCGCGGCCGGCGAGCCGCATCATGGCCAGTTCGAACATGCCCTCGCGGTCGCCGCCGTCGGCGGCGCGCTTGTACCATTCGGCGGCTTTCGCATCGTCGCGCTTGATGCCCAGCGCATTGGCGCTGAGCTCGCCGAGCATGGTCATGGCCTTGGGATCGCCGGTGTCCTGCACGCGTTTGATCGCGAGATCGTAGGCGGTCTTGTATAGCCCGCGCTGATAGGCGCCATACACCAGATCGACATTGGGATCGTCGGGCGCGGGAGCCGGCGTCACCGTCACCTCGGCGGGTGTCGCAGGCTTGCGCTGCCGCGGACTTTTTGACGGCCGCCGCCGGTTTTGGTTTCGGCCTCGGAGCGGGTTGGCTCGCCGCGGGGGGAGGCGTCTGCGCCGCCGGCGGTGTCAGTGACATCTGCGCCACGGCGCTTGCCGTCAACATCAAAAAGCTTGCGAGCACCGCGATCGGACGCAGGATTTTCATTTCCGGCGTCATCCCTCGGCCTTGGCTGTTTCCGGCCATTGCGGCGTGCGCCTGCCGGATCGCCTGTTCAGTCTCCGTCAGGGCCGCTGCGGCGCCGCGTGGATCATTCCAGATGAAATCGCCGACCAGCACGAAATCGGCGCCGGCTGCGGCGAATTCCCTGGCCTCATCGAGCGACACGGCAAAGCCGACGCAGGGAGGCTCGAACAGCTCAGCCCACCATTGCAGGCGTTCGGCTATGGCGTCGATGGACGGCCGTTGCCCTCCGGCATCGGGCTCGCCGAACAAAACATAGTCCGCACCGGCCTCGCCCGCGGCCATCGAATTGTGTCGCGTCGTCAGCCCGCCGACGCCGGCGATGCGGTCGGGCTTCAACGTGGGCAGCGCTATCCTCCATTGCCGCGATGCCGGTCAGATGGGCGCCGTCGGCGCCGGCGCGCGCGACCAGTTCGGCATGGCCATCCAGCAAAAGCGCCGCTCCGGCTTTCCTGGATTGCCGGTGCCAGCGCCTTGATGCGCGAGATCATGGTGCGCTGGTCGGTGGCTTCAGCCGCACCAGGACGGCCGCAACGTCGGCTTCGGCGAGCAGGAGCGGAAGGCTGGCCAGCAACGGCCGCGGATCGTCGACCTCAGGTGTCGCGAGATAGAGACGCGGCACCGGGCGCGGCGGGACGGATTTCGTGGCCAAGTCTCATGCCGCCTTCTTCTTCCAGATCGGCCGTCCATTCGCCCTTGCTGGCGAGCGAATTCATCCGGGCGCGATGGATGAAGGCGCGCTGGCCGGCGGGGACGTTTTCGGCCTTGCCTGCCCACGCCTTTTGCGGCGCCGCCTGAAGCGCGCGGCCATAGGAGAAGGTCAGCGGCCACGGCAGCCCGCCGATCCGGTTCATGGCATCAAGATGCGCGGTGGCGTCCTCGTCGGACTGGCCCCCGGACAGGAAAGCAATGCCCGGGACCGCGGCGGGAACGCATTCTTTCAAAAGCCGAATGGTCTTTTCCGCGACCTCGTCAACGGAGGCCTGCTTGGCGTTTTTCTTGCCGGGAATAACCATGTTGGGTTTCAGGATCATGCCTTCCAGCGCGACGCGCTGAACCCGCAATTCCTGAAAGGTCTTGTTGAGCACATGCTGGGTCACCGCATAACAGCGCTCGATGTCGTGATCGCCGTCCATCAGCACTTCCGGCTCGACGATGGGAACGATCTGCGCGGCCTGGCATAATGCCGCATATCGGGCCAGCGCATGGGCATTGACGTGGATCGCGGTCATGGACGGGATATCCGAACCGCTGATATCGATCACCGCGCGCCATTTGGCGAACCGCGCGCCCTGCTGGTAATATTTTTTCAGCCGTCCGGCGAGCTTGTCGAATCCGACGGTGACCAATTCACCGGGGCAGCCCGGCAGCGCCTGGGTGCCCTCATCGACCTTGATGCCGGGGATCGCGCCGGATTGTTCGATGATCCTGATCAGCGGCGTGCCGTCGGCGGCGTTCTGCCAGATGGTTTCGTCGTAGAGAATGACGCCCGAGATGCACTGGGCCATCGCCTCGTTCGAGCGAAACAGCATTTCGCGATAGTCGCGGCGGCTTTCCTCGGTCGATACGACCTTGATGTCGTCGAAGCGCTTCTTGATCGTGCCGGAGGATTCGTCGGCGGCGAGCAGGCCCTTGCCCGGTTTAACCATGGCCAGAGCGACTTTGTTGAGATCGGCGAGATTCATGGGTGCCTTCTCCGAGCGCGGTTTCTTGCAGGTTCCAGAAGGATTTGCGAGTTAAAATAGACGGTTCTCGGGCAATTCCCAAGAAAGTCTCGCCCTAAAAGGTCTTGGCACGGAAGAAAGTCCTGGCACGGAAGAAAGTCTCGCCCCGGGAGGCAGGCGGTTTATGCGACTTTGGGATCAAGCTCGCCCGTGACGTAGCGCTTGGCCATTTCGGCGGTGGTCAGCACCTTCTTGATCTTGCTGGCCTGGCCCGCGGTATTGAACTCCTGTAGTCGCTGCTTGCACAGCCTGGTCATCGCTTCCATCGCAGGCTTGAGATATTTGCGCGGATCGAACTCCTCCGGATGGTCCTTCAGCACCTTGCGGATCTGCCCGGTCATTGCCATCCGGTTATCGGTGTCGATGTTGATTTTGCGGACGCCGTGCTTGATGCCGCGCTGGATCTCGGCGACCGGCACGCCCCAGGTCGGCTTCATCCTGCCGCCATTGGCGTTGATGATGTCCTGCAGGTCCTGCGGCACCGAGGACGAACCATGCATCACCAGATGCATGTTGGGCAGCTTGCGGTGAATTTCCTCGATCACGTTCATGGCCAGAATATCGCCGTCCGGCTTGCGGGTGAATTTGTAGGCGCCGTGCGAGGTGCCCATCGCGATCGCCAGCGCGTCGACCTTGGTCTCCTTGACGAACTTGACGGCCTCGTCGGGATTGGTGAGCAACTGGTCGTGCGACAGCTTGCCTTCGGCGCCGTGGCCGTCTTCCTTATCGCCCATGCCGGTCTCCAGCGAACCCAACACGCCGAGTTCGCCCTCGACCGAGATGCCGCCGAGATGCGCCATGTCGGTGACGGTCCTGGTGACGCCGACATTGTAGTCCCAGTCGGCCGCGGTCTTGCCGTCGGCTTTCAGCGAACCGTCCATCATGACCGAGGTGAAGCCGGCCTGGATCGCGGTCATGCAGGTGTCGGGTCCGTTGCCGTGGTCGAGGTGCACGCAGACCGGAATTTGCGGATGGATTTCGGTGACCGCGTCCATCATGTGCTTGAGCATAATGTCGTTGGCGTAGGACCGTGCACCGCGTGAGGCCTGGATGATGACGGGCGCGTCGAGGCTGGATGCGGCTTCCATGATGGCCAGCGCCTGCTCCATGTTGTTGATGTTGAAAGCCGGCACGCCGTAATCGTGCTCCGCCGCGTGGTCGAGCAATTGACGCAACGTGATCCGAGCCATCTGTCCTTTTCTCCGCTTTGGGGCTGCAATGCCCGATCCGGTCTTAACCTTGAGCACGATCGGTTTTTCGAAA
The DNA here is from genome assembly GCA_963811915.1 of uncultured Alphaproteobacteria bacterium. Classification (GTDB taxonomy): domain Bacteria; phylum Pseudomonadota; class Alphaproteobacteria; order Rhizobiales; family Xanthobacteraceae; genus Bradyrhizobium. The sequence goes on along the minus strand of CAWETC010000018.1, from coordinate 126,626 downwards.
AGATCGTGCCCGCACAAAGAGATCGTCTAGCTTTTCGTAAAACCTCGACTCCGGGCAATGGTTTGCCTTCCATCCATTCCAGAAACGCGCCGCCTGCGGTCGAAACATAGCTGAAATCGCCGGCCACGCCGGCCTGGTTCAGCGCCGCCACCGTGTCGCCACCACCGGCGACTGAAATCAGCTTTTTGGCCTTGGTCCGCTGCGCCGCGTGCCGGGCCGCCACCATGGTGCCGCGGTCGAACGGGGTCATTTCAAAGGCGCCGAGCGGGCCGTTCCAGACCAGTGTCGCGGCGTCGTCGATCGCCGCATGAATCCGCGCGATCGACTGCGGCCCGACATCGAGGATCATGCCGTCGGGGGGAATTGCGTCGAGGCCGTAGGCATGCGACGGCGAATTGGCCGCGAAGTGAAACGCGACCACGGCATCCACCGGCAGGATGATGGCGCAATTGGCCGCGTCGGCCTTGTCGATGATCCGCAAGGCGGTCGCGGCGAGGTCCTTTTCCGCCAGCGATTTGCCGATGCCGACGCCTTGCGCATGCAGGAACGTATTGGCCATCCCGCCGCCGATCACCAGCGCATCGACTTTGCTGACAAGATTTTCCAACAGATCGATCTTGGTCGAGACCTTGGCGCCGCCAATGATAGCAATCACCGGCTTGGTCGGGGCCTCCAGCGCCTTGGCCAGCGCGTCGAGTTCCGCCTGCATGGTACGCCCGGCATAGGCCGGCAGTTTGTGGCCGAGGCCCTCGGTGGAGGCATGCGCGCGGTGCGCCGCCGAAAACGCGTCGTTGACCCAGATGTCACCAAGCTTGGCCAGCTCGGCGACAAAGGCCGGATCGTTCTTTTCTTCCTCTTTGTGGAAGCGGGTATTTTCCAGACAGAGGATGTCGCCGTCCTTCATGGCGGCAACGGCTTTGGCCGCGATCTCGCCGACGCAATCATCGGCAAACGCCACCGGCTGCTTGGTCGTCTGCGCCAGCGCGGCCGCGACCGGCTTCAGCGAATCTTTGGCGTCGCGTCCCTTGGGCCGGCCGAAATGCGCGAGCAGGATGACCTTGCCGCCCTTGCCGGAAATCTCAAGGATGGTTGGGGTCACGCGTTCGAGCCTTGTGGCGTCGGTGACGTGGCCGTTTTCCATCGGCACATTGAGGTCGACGCGCAGAAGCACGCGCTTGCCCTTGACGTCGACGTCATCGAGGGTGCCGAATGATTTGGACATTTGCGGTCTCCGCAGCTCATCCTTCGAGACGCCTCGCTCCGCTCGGCTCCTCAGGATGAGGTTTCTCCCTCATGGTGCGGTAGCGCGCTTTGGCGCGTCGTCGAACCATGAGCTTACGAAATCAGAGCAGTTTCCCCATCGCCACGGCGGTATCCGCCATGCGGTTCGAAAAACCCCACTCATTGTCGTACCAGGACATCACCCGCACCAGCGTGCCGTTCTGAACCTTGGTCTGGTCCATGTGAAGGTGGACGAGTGCGGGTCATGGTTGAAGTCGATCGAGACGTTCGGCGCGGTGGTGAAGCCGAGGATGCCTTTGAGTTGCTGCTCGCTGGCGCGCTTCATCGCCTCGTTGATTTCTTCCTTGGTGGTCTTGCGCTGCGCCACGATCTTCAGATCGACCACCGAGACGTTCGGGGTCGGCACCCGGATCGCAACGCCGTCGAGCTTGCCTTGCAGTTCCGGCAGTACCAGCCCGATCGCCTTTGCGGCGCCGGTCGAGGTCGGGATCATCGACATCGCCGCGGCGCGGCCACGATAGAGGTCCTTGTGCAGGGTATCGAGCGTCGGCTGGTCGCCGGTATAGGCATGGATCGTGGTCATGAAGCCGGTCTCGATGCCGACGGTGTCGTTCAGCACCTTTGCAATCGGGGCGAGGCAATTGGTCGTGCATGAACCATTGGAAACCACGAGGTGATCCCTGGTCAGCTTGTCGTGGTTGACGCCGAACACGATGGTCGCATCGGCGTTCTCGGCGGGTGCCGACACCAGTACGCGCTTGGCGCCGGCCACAAGATGCAGCCGGCTTTTTCCTTGGCAGTGAAAATGCCGGTGCATTCCAGTGCGATGTCGACGCCGAGTTCTTTCCACGGCAGCTTGGTGGGATCGCGCTCGGCCGAGACCTTGATCTTGCCGTTGCCGACGTTGATCGAATCGCCATCGACCGTCACGGTGCCGGGAAAGCGGCCATGGACAGAATCGAAGCGCAGCAGATGCGCATTGGTCTCGACCGGGCCGAGGTCGTTGATGCCGACCACTTCGATATCCTTACGGCCGGATTTGGCGATGGCACGCAGCACGTTGCGGCCGATGCGGCCAAACCCGTTGATAGCGATCCGGATTGCCATGCTCATTCCTCCTCAAAGCTTCTAAAAGCTAATGCCATCCCCGCGGGAAGCGCTTCCCACGGAGATTCTGACTGCGGATCGCCCGGTTCGGCCGGACGAGAACGGAAAATGTAGCTCTTACGCTAGTCCTTTTTCGCCGCGATCTCAACTATTCGCCCAGGCGCTTCAGGACTGCGTTAACCGCGGCCTCGGCAGTAATGCCGAAATGCTTGAAAAGGTCCTTGGCCGGCGCGCTGGCGCCGAAGCCATGCATGCCGATAAATTCGCCATCCTGGCCGATTACGGCATCCCAGCCCCAGCGTACCGCGGCCTCGATCGCGACCTTGACCGGGGCGTTGCCGATGATCGCCTGCTGCTTGTCCGCCGGTTGCGCCAGCAGCAATTCGAGCGCGGGCACCGACACTACCCGCGTCGCAATGCCGCGCTCCGCCAGTTGCTTCTGCGCGGCGACCGCGATCTCGACCTCGGAGCCGGAGGCGAATATCGACACCTTGGCCTCGCCTTGAGCTGCAACCAGTTCATAGGCGCCGTGGCTACAGGGATTGTCTGCCGGGGCCGTGGTGCGCAATTGCGGCAGGTTCTGGCGGGTCAGCGCCAATACGGTCGGCCCGTCGATGCGGTTGAGCGCGAGTTCCCAGCACTCCGAGACTTCGACCGCGTCGCAGGGACGGAACACCCGCATATTGGGAATGGCGCGCAGTGCGGCGAGGTGTTCAACCGGCTGATGTGTCGGCCCGTCTTCGCCGAGCCCGATCGAATCGTGGGTCATGACATAGACCACGCCGGTGCCCATCAGCGCCGCGAGCCGCATCGCCGGCCGGGCATAGTCGGTGAACACCAGGAAGGTCGCGCCATTGGGCGCAAACCCGCCATGCAGGAAGATGCCGTTCATGGCCGCGGCACATGCCGTGCTCGCGGATGCCGTAATGGACGAAACGGCCCTTCGGCGTCTTGGCCGAAAAATTCACCGCGGATTTCGCCTTGTTGTTGTTGGAGCCGGTGAGATCGGCCGAGCCCGCTAGAAATTCCATCGGCATCGCCACCGCGATCGACGTCGATGACGGATTCCGACGATTTGCGGGTGGCGATGTTCTGCGGCGTCTCCAGCAACATCTTCTTGTGGGCCTTGAACGCTTTCGCCAGTGCTGCCGGCCGCTCGTGCCGCAGGCGGCGTTCGAATTCGGCGCGCTTGCGATTGGCCAGTTCGGCAAAGCGCGCTTCCCATTCCTTGCGCGCGGCGGCGCCGCGGCTGCCGGCCTCGCGCCAGGCCTTCAGGACATCGTCGGGAACCGAGAACGGCTCCAGCGAAATACCGAGTTTTTCCTTCGCGCCCTTGAGTTCGTCGGCGCCGAGCGCCTCGCCATGCGCCTTGTTCGTGCCGGCCTTGGTTGGTGCGCCATAACCGATCGTGGTCTTGCAGGCGATCAACGACGGCTTGTTGGATTTCTGCGCGCGCGTGATCGCAGCGGCGATCGCTTGCTGATCCTGGCCGTCGATCAGTTCGGCCTGCCAGCCCGCCGATTTGAAACGCTTCACCTGATCGACCGAATCCGAGAGCGAGGTCGGACCGTCGATCGAAATGCCATTATCGTCGTAGAGCACGATCAGCTTGTTGAGCTTCCAGTGGCCGGCCAGCGCGATCGCTTCCTGCGAGACGCCCTCCATCAGGTCGCCGTCGGAGCAAAGCACGTAGGTATGATGGTCGACGATCTTCTTGCCGAATTCGGCGGCGAGCATCTTCTCCGCGACCGCAAAGCCGATCGAAGTCGCGATGCCCTGGCCCAGCGGTCCCGTCGTGGTCTCGATGCCCTTGGTGTGGAAGTTCTCGGGATGCCCCGGCGTCAGCGATCCCAACTGGCGGAAATGCTTGAGCTGGTCGAGCGTCATGTCGGTGTTGCCGGTGAGATAGAGCAGCGCATAGAGCAGCATCGAGCCGTGCCCGGCCGACAGAATGAAGCGGTCGCGGTCCGGCCATTTCGGATCGGCGGCGTCGAATTTCAGGAATTGCGTGAACAGCACGGTGGCGATGTCGGCCGCGCCCATCGGCAAGCCGGGATGGCCGGACTTTGCCTTCTCGACGGCATCCATCGCGAACCCGCGGATCGCGTTGGCCATACGGGTATGATCGACATTCGTCATGATGAAAATCCGTCGTGAAATGAGGATGCTTGGTGGCGACCCGCCGGTCGAGCGAATAGCCTCGGCAGAGCCGGGCTGGCAACGAAAAGGCAACGCTGGATAGCATCTGTATTCCCGGAGTCCAAGGCGAGGAAACGCGCGGCGGGGCCGAAAAGTTGCTTTGCGGTGCATAGTTCGCGCAGCGGCGTTGCGCTGGGCTCGCTTGCCACGTAAATTTCGCCGCCTAAACGCTTGCCGAACCGCGGATTTTACCGTGCGGCGGCTCAGTCAAGGTCTGCGCTGCCGCATGAGCGATCGTCCCGCCAACGGTTCGGGCCCCGCCGAGCCAGCCATCGTCGATATCGATGCCGCGACGCGGCGGCTGATGGCGGCGCTCGACGCGCTGGAAAGCGCGGTCGAGCGGCGGCGCGAAGCCGATCGCGACGAGAATGAACTGGCGAGCCGGATCCAGGCGCTCGGCGCGGATCGATCGCGGCTGGCCGACGAACTCGACGGATCGCTGGTGAAATCGCGCAGGCTGGAGCGCGCCAATCGCGAAATCGCCGAACGGCTGGATGCGGCGATCGGCACCATCCGCGCCGTGCTCGATGCGGGAGAAACCTCATGAGCCATATCAACGTCACCATCAATGGCCGGCAATACCGCATGGCCTGCGAGGAGGGGCAGGAGGCGCGGCTGCTGCAACTCGCCGAAAGCTTCGAGTCGCGGATCGGAAGCCTGCGCGGCAAGTTCGGCGAAATCGGCGATGCGCGCCTGACCGTGATGGCGGCGCTGACGGTGTGCGACGAACTGGTCGACGCCAGCCATCGCATCCGCGGTCTCGAAGAAGAACTCGAGGCGCTGCGCGGCGTCCGCGTGGCGGCGGCGGATCGCGCCCGGGCGACCCAGATCGCGGTGGCCAACGCGCTGAACGCCGCCGCCGACCGCATCGAGAAGACCACGCAGGTGCTGAACCGCACCATCGGCGGCGGCGTCGCGATCGGTTGATCGCCTCGCTGGGGATGAAGCGCCGCCGCCTTAGCGCTGGCGGTTTGCGGCGAACCGTGGTTACATTGATCCGGCGAAGCTGCGTCGCGCGTCAGGAGCCATATATCCCCGGGGCCTTATCGATCCTTCAGGGAACTGTCCCTGGCCAGGTCCGTGGACTTGGTCACATGGTGCCCACCTACTTTCGTAGGGAACTCCGGGATCGAGCGCTCCAACGGCCATCGCGGCTTCGCACTTTTATTTTTTGGTTCGTCGCCCTTTAGATATCGTCGTCATGACCGGCCATCGCGTCTCAGCCGTCGGCGAGCTTCCGCTGACAGGTCCGCGGGTATCCGAGTATGCTATAGCATGCGCGATAGAACGAAAGCCGCGGATGCACTGGAACGCGCTTTCGCGGGCATGACGACGGCAGATGTCTGATGTCACTCTGCCCCCTGGCCATTCAAAGAGCCGACCTCCGCGCCGCCGCGCTGGCGGCGCGCGATGCGTTGAGCGCGCGCGCAGCGCGGCGCCGCGGCGCAGGCCATCGCGGAGCGCGGGCTGCCGATTCGAGATCGCGCCCGGCACGGTCGTCTCCGGCTATTCGCCGATCCGCAGCGAGATCGATCCGGTGCCCCTGATGCGCAAGCTCGCGGCGCAAGGCGCGCAGCTGGCGCTGCCGGCGGTGATGGCGCGCGGCCAGTCGCTGACCTTTCGGGCCTGGTCCGCCAGCGACAGGCTGGTGCTGCGGGCCGCTCGGCATTCCCGAGCCGTCGCCGGCAGCGGCCGAGGTGATCCCCGACATCATGCTGGTGCCGCTGGCGGCGTTCGACCGGCCGGCCACCGCATCGGCTATGGCGCCGGACATTACGATTACACCTTCGCGCATCTGCGCAAACTAAAGCCGTCATGGCGATCGGCGCTCGCCTTCGCGGCGCAGGAAATCGAGGCCGTACCGGCGTTGCCGCACGACGTGGCGCTGGATTATGTGCTAACGGAAACCGAAGCGTTCGATTTCCGGAGTTCATGATTTGCGCATTCTTTTCGTCGGTGACGTGGTCGGCAGGGCCGGGCGCACCGCCATCTCGGAGCATCTGCCCGGCATGATCCGTGACTGGGCGCTCGATCTCGTCGTCGTCAATGGCGAGAACGCCGCCGGTGGCTTCGGCATCACCGAGGCGATCTACCAGGAATTCATCGACGCCGGCGCCGATGCGGTCACGCTCGGCAACCATTCCTGGGATCAGCGCGAGGCGCTGGTGTTCATCGAGCGCGCGCCGCGGCTGATTCGCCCGGCGAATTTTCCGAAGGGCACGCCGGGCCGCGGCGCGGCGCTGGTCGACACCAAGCGCGGCAAGCGCGCGCTGGTCGTCAACGCCATCGGCCGCGTCTTCATGACGCCGTTCGACGATCCATTCGCGGTCCTCAACCGCGAACTCGAAGCCTGTCCGCTTGCGCGCGGCGGCGGACGCCATCGTGGTCGATTTCCATGGCGAGGCCTCCAGCGAAAAACAAGGCATCGGCTTTTTCTGCGATGGCCGCGCCAGTCTCGTGGTCGGCACCCATACCCATGTGCCGACCGCCGACCACCAGATCCTCTCCGGCGGCACCGCCTATATGACCGACGCCGGCATGACCGGCGATTACGATTCGATCATAGGCATGCAGAAGGAAGAGCCGCTGCGGCGGTTCACGTCGGGCATTCCGTCGGGACGTTTCGAGCCGGCGCAGGGAGTGGCGACGCTCAGCGGTGTCGCGGTCGAGACCGACGATGCGACCGGGCTGGCGCTCAAGATCGCGCCGGTGCGGATCGGTGGCCGGCTGGAGCCGGCGCTGCCGGGATTCTGGGTTGGGTAGATGGCAACTGGCGTCGAACGGCCACCAGTCGTTTGCGTCAGTGTTGAGAATGGTTGCGATCTGTATCGCTGTCGGCAATGATATCGGGCGTCGGGCACATATTGTCGAAGATACATATTGTCGAAGATACATATTATCGAAGATACATGCCTTGAAGGACATCGTTCACATTCGGTTCGGCACGGCGGCGTTGTGGAGCGCGTTGCTTGCATTCGCGTTGGCTCCCTATGACGCGCTGGCCGGCGCGCGTGAAAGCGACGCGGCAACCGGCGGTGCCAGATTAGCATTCCTTTCCGAGTCCGATAAAACGCAAGCGCCGCCCGAAGAACCGCCTCCTGCGATACCGCAGCAGGATAGCCAGAATTTTGATGGGCAATGGACGTTTACGGGCGCTGGCTGTCCCAACGCGGGCTCGGTATCGGCGAAAATTATTGGCGGGAAGATTTTTGTCAGGGGCGGCGGCGGACGGGTCGATCCTGATGGCACGTTGCATTCGGTCGGGGCCGGCAATGGCATCACCCTGACCGCGGTCGGGCAATTGTCGGGTAACACCGGCTCCGGCACCTTCAATCAATCTGACGGCTGTATCGGTCACTGGGTCGCTGTGAAGCGGGGAAACCAGCGCAGACGCAGGTGAATTCACGCAGCGCGTCGCGGACGTGCATCGTCACGCTGCTCCAGTCGCGCGCCTCGCTTTGCCGAAACAGCCGCACGCTCGGATACCACGGGCTGTCGTTCCGATCGAGCAGCCAGCGCCAATCGGGAGTGCGCGTCAACAAGATCCACACCGGTTTGCCCAATGCGCCCGCAAGATGCGCAACGCTGGTGTCAACGGAGATGACGAGATCGAGCTGCGATATCAGCGCCGCCGTATCCGAAAAATTCCTCGAGCTTGTGACCGGCCTGGAGCACGTTGCAATGCTTCAATATCTCGGCGTCGCCGGCGCGAAGGTCCTTTTGCAGGCTCACAAAACCTGCGTCGATGTCCAACAGCGGCAGCAGATCGCGCAGCGTCATCGACCGCTCGCGATCCCTGACATGTTTCGCATTGCCGGCCCAGGCCAGCCCGATCCTCGGGGAGCGGTGGGTCCCCAGCAACGCCCTCCAACGTTCCTGCGCCTGCCGCGGCGCGCGCAGATAGGGAACGCTGGCGGGAATGGTCCCGATCCCGGTTTTGAAGGCCAGCGGCAGGCTGGGAAGGGGGCATTGCAGGTCGAAGTCCGGCAAGAGATCGCCCTTGGCGATGATTTGCGTGGGGCCGGCAAGACTGGTCATGAGTCCCGCACAGCGGCTCTTCAACTTCCACGATGACGCGCGCGCCGCGCGCTACGACCAGCGGCGCGTAACGACAGAACTGGATGCTGTCGCCAAATCCCTGCTCGCTGCGGAGCAGGATTGTCTTGCCGGCGATATCGTCTTCTCCGAGCCAGAGCGGCTGCGGAAAATCGCGCGCCGTGAGTTTCGCCGACGGCGCCTTGCGGCGCCAGTCGTAGTCGATCCATCCCCGCGCGAAGTCGCCGGTGACGAGGCGTGACAATCCCCTGAAAAAATGTGCGTCGGCATCATCCGGGCGGAGCGCGATCGCCCGATCGTAACTCGCCAGCGCCGCATCGAACCGCATCAGGTCGTGCAGCGTGACGCCGCGATTGACCAGCGCCCCGGCATCATCCGGCCGCGCGGCGAGCGCCGCATCGTAGCTAGCCAGCGCTTCATCGAGCCGACCGAGTTTATGCAGGGTGACGCCGCGGTTGTTGAGCACGGCGGCGTTGCCTGGCCGCACCGCGAGGGCATGGTCGTGGTCGGCCAGCGCTTCCTGATATCGCGCGAGGTCATGCAAGGCGACGCCGCGATTGGTGAGCGCCTCGACATGATCGGGCTCCAGCGCGAGCGCCCGCTCGAAGCTCGTCAGCGCCTCGTCGGATCGCTTCAGCGCATGCAGCGTGGCGCCGCGATTCACAAAAGCCTGCGCGTGATCCGGGTTGAGGACAATGGCGCGGTCGTAGCTCATCAGCGCCCGATCGAGCCGGTTTTGCTCGTGCAGCACGGCGCCGCGGCCGATCAATGCCTCGGGATAATCCGGACGCAGGGCCAGCGCGGCGTCGTAACTCGCCAGCGCTTCATCGAGCCGCCGGAGCCGGTGCAGAATAGCGCCGCGGTTATAAAGCACTTCGGTGTGATGCGGCTGCAGATCGAGCGCGGCTTGGTAGGAAGCCAACGCTTCCTCATGGCGTCCCAGTTTGTCCAGCGCGTTGCCACGGTTGCTGAGCACATCCGCGTTATCCGGCCGCAGGGAAATGGCGCGATCGTAATCTGCAAGCGCCTCGCCGAACTGTTTCAGCTCATAATGGGCGATGCCGCGATTGATCAGCGCCTCGACGAAGTCGGGACGCAGCGCGAGCGCGGCGTCGTAACTCGTCAGCGCGTCGGAGTGCCGCCCCACGGCTTGCAAGGTGACGCCGCGGTTGTTGAGCGCCTCGGGATGGTCCGGTCGCAACGCGAGCGCGCGGTCATAGCCGGCCAGCGCCTCGTCGTAGCGGCGAAGCTGTTGCAGGACCCCCGCACGATTGCTGAGAACCTCTACGTGATCGGGCTGAAACGAGATGGCGCGGTCAAAACTTGCGAGGGCCTCGTCGTAGCGCTTCAGCTGTTTCAGCACCGCGCCGCGATTGCTGAGCGCCTGGATGAAGTCCGGCCGCAACGCGAGCGCGCGATCGTAGCAGGCCAGCGCCGCGTCGTTCCTGCCCAGCGAGGTGTGGATGACGGCCAGCAGATTCAGCGTCGCGGCGGAGTCAGGATCGGCCGACAATATTTTGAGACATAGCTGCTCGGCCTCGGCGAGCTTTCCCGCATAGTAGGATTTCAGCGCGATATCGAGGACCTCCGATATCGTCAGTGAGACGGTCGTCATTGCGATACGCCCTCAATTGAGCCGAGTAGCTGAGTGGGGCTCCAGCCTCCGCGCGGGGCCAAACGATGTTGCTTTATCTGACTCGCGCGGATTCTGGCCAGCGCGGCCGATAACGCCTGCGCAGGGCTGATTGAGGTGGCGGATGGAGTGACCATGGCTTTCGCGGATCCACCGGTGCGAATTCCGGGTCGTGGGCAGCCTTTTGAAAAAGGTAAGCGAGACTCCCTTAAAAAAAATTCTGTGACGCGCTTCCATTTCGATTTTCAGCGCCGAGTTGTTTGCAAGCCGCCCTCCGGACGGAGCGTTCGCAGGCTGGTTGTAACGCTGGCAGGTCCCTTATCGCCGGTGTGGGGAGTACCGACAATTTTCCGCCCAGGCACCGTTTGGGCGGATCGCTGGACTGTTCCGTCGAGGGGGAAGAACCTCAGGGAGAGAGCCATGATCCTAGCGAAAACCCCAAAAATTCTGGCCGGTCTGGGGGCCGCCACGGTCATCTTGTCGTTAGGCGTTGCCTACGCACAGCAAGCCCCACGCGGCAAGTCGAGCTATATGCAGGTCGAGATCAATGAGCCGTTCTCGGCGATCTTTGCCCGATTGTCGGGACAGAAGCCCGAAGTCACGCGCGAGCACATGGCGCTTCTCAACGAGCGATACGATTTGAGCAATCGACCGGCCGCAGGGGTTACGATGGACCGCACGAAACCGGTGCAGGAGGGCGTTCGCGTCAAGCTCCCGGCGGGAAAGACCTGGGAGGTTCTCGCGGCCATGAGCCCGGAGCAGATCCGCGAGCAGAATGCGTTTCCCAAAGGTTTCTATCCGCTGCCCCATCCGAAGCATTCCGAAGGCGGCTTCGTGTTTCCGCACTTCGTGATCGACGAGATCAAACGGCAGGAGGGACGCGATCTCACGCGCTTCGACGTGGAGTACGACATCCCCGATCATTTCCTGCCGGAGTTCCCGCCGCCGATGTACCTCAATCAGCGCACCGACCTCGGCGACGTCTCGCAGGGCAAGCTCGTCACCATCGAGAACTATTACGAGCTGTTTAACGGCATTATCCCTCCCAAGCAGCTGGATGGCCTGCGCCTGCTGGTCACGGCGTTCCCGCAGCAGCAGTTCAATCTGACCGAGGACCGCCGTTCTGAACTGCCGAGCCGCGGCTCAGCGTGCTTCGACTGCCACTCGAACGGCCACACCAACAAGGCCACGCACCTTGCACCCGACGCCCGTCCCGAGGAATCCCGCCATCGCATCGTCACCCCGTCGCTGCGCGGCGTACAAATCCAGCGGCTGTTCGGCTCCCAGCGCGCGCTCAAGACCATCGAGGATTTCACCCAGTTCGAACAGGCAGGAGCCTATTTCGACGGTGACAACGTGATCGCTACCAAGAAGGGTCTGAACCCGCTCGATCGGATAAGTCAGGTTGACCTGATGGCGGAGTTCCAGGAGGAGCTGGGCTTTCCGCCGGCCCCGAAGCTCGACGTTTTTGGCAAGCTCGATCCGGGCAAGGCTACGCCCGCGGAGCTACGCGGCCAGGAGATCTTCTTCGGCAAAGGCCGGTGTGAAGTCGTGCCACACCGCGCCTTATTACACCGACAATCTGATGCACGATCTCAAGACCGAGCGCTTCTTCAAGCCGGAGATGATCAATGGCATGAGTGAAGTCGGCGACGGTGCCGTCAAGACCTTCCCGTTGCGCGGCATCAAGGATTTGCCGCCCTACCTACACGATGGGCGCCTGTTGACGCTCGATGATACGGTTGAGTTCTTCAATCTGGTGCTCGCCACCAAGCTAACCAGCGAGGAGAAGCACGACCTGGTTGAGTTCCTCCGCACGCTCTGACCGGCACGCCGCTTCGATATGGCAACCGCGAACAACTTTCGCGGTCGCCATGAATGTCGGCCTGGCAAACGGCCGCTCGATGCGGAAATACCTGCAAATCAATAATGTGCGCGCAGAGTGTGAACAGCGCGTAGGGCGGATTAGCGATAGCGTAAATCCGCCGGTTCGGCGCTGGGCCGTCCCTCCCGACCCAGAACGACTGATGAACGAGATTGGAGCGGAGAGCAGCTTAGGTGAATAGTTCACATTCGGTGACGGCATCACTTTGTATTTTCGCCGATGGAGAAGCGTGCCCTTGCTCGTATCGTGTCGTGCGCGGAGCGGTGTTCGCGGAAACACGAAGACAATGCCACCACTCCTGCGACATTCCTGCATGATTCGAATGCTTTGCTGCGAACTGGCAATATGATAGCCTGAGCATACCGAAATACCGATTTCCAAAGGGAAAGTACCGCTCGCCCAGCACCGTAATCTGCAGCTCCGGGGAATCCGAACCATGGCTGAGATTCGCAATATCAAGTCAGGCAGAAATGGCGACCCGCCGCACGAGCCGACACCGATGCCGCGGCGTCTTGCCGCGATCGTCGCTGCTGATATCTCGGGTTACAGCCGCCTGATGGAAATCGATGAAGAAGGCACGCATAATCGCGTAAAGCGGATCGAACGCGACCTCATCGAGCCCAGCATTGCAGAACACCACGGCAGGCTCGTCAAAACCACCGGTGACGGCTTTATTGCGATTTTCGACAGTCCCGTCGAGGCCGTGCGGTGCGGCATCGTCATCCAACAGAACATGATTGGACGCAACGCCGCGTTACCCAAGCATCATTGGATCGAGTATCGGATCGGCGTCAATCTTGGCGACGTTATCATCGAGGCAAACGACGTTTACGGCGATGGCGTCAATGTCGCTTCGCGCCTTGAAGGTATCGCCGAACCTGGCCAGGTTTTCATTTCAGGCGGAATCTACGAACAGATAAAGCACAAACTGGTTTGCGGGTATGAGTCGCTCGGCGACCGCAAAGTCAAAAACATCACCGATCCGGTGAGAGTTTATCGCGTGCTTCCGGATCCCGCCGCGCTTCAAAGAACCCGAAAGCGTCGCGAGAACATTCTACTTTTCTTGCTGAGCCTCACTTTGCTGGTCATTGCCGGCGGCGTCCTCTGGTATTTGCTTCTGCAATCGCGGGGCACGGGAAAGAACCTGGCGTCAGCCGCGGCGCCGCCTTCCGCGGTGACGCCTAACGCGACCTCGTCGCCGTCACCCGCCATCAAATCAACAGCATCGCAACCTTCGCCTGCTACGCCTGTGGCGCCAATCTCCCAGCCCGCGACACCGCAACCTTCGTCCACTCCCTCGGGGGTGGCAGACAGCCAACAAACAGCTCAGCGATCGGCCGCCGCGACACCCGCAACACAGCCGGCGCCGGCGCTCCGAGAGCCTGAGATGAAGACGGTTCGCGGCGGCAGCTTTACAATGGGTAGCAACGACGACCTCACAGAGAAGCCAACTCATCAAGTCACGGTTAAGCCGTTTGCGATCAGCCAATATCCGGTTTCCGTTCGCGAATGGAACCAATGCGCCGCTGCGAAGGGATGTGCATTCACGGCAACCGGCAAAGATGATGCGCCCGTAACCAATGTGAGCTGGAGTGATGCCAAGCAATTTACTGCCTGGCTCGCGAGCGCAACGGGAAAGCCGTATCGACTTCCAACTGAGGCTGAATGGGAATATGCCGCGCGAGCGGGGACCCAAACGAAGTACTGGTGGGGCGATCAGTTTCAACCGGGTATGGCGGATTGCAAGAATTGCGCTGACGTTGCCAGCGCCGAGCAGCCGGCCAAGGTCGGCAGCTTCAGGCCAAATCCGTTTGGCCTCTACGATATGGGTGGCGGCGTCGATCAGTGGGTAGAGGACTGCTGGCATAGAAACTACCAGGGCGCTCCGGCAGACGGTTCGGCGTGGGTCGAAGGTGATTGCGCCTCACACGTTATGCGATCTGGTTCCTGGAAGAATGATTCGAAGTATGTCCGAACATCAAACCGCGACAGTTACGACACCAACGTGCGATATCCGACCCATGGTTTCCGCGTCGCACTCTCCCCCTGAAGAGCGAAAACGAGGAAGATGTGTCATGAAAACCTTCCGGCTCATCTCGGTGTGTGCAGCCCTGACATGTCTGTCGTTTGCCGCGTATGCACAGGGGAAACCGGCGCCGAAGGATGCCGTTCTCTATTTCATATGGCCGCAGGATGGTACGACGATCAAAGGCGCATTTTGGTGCCGCTTTGGTCTGCGGAATATGGGCGTAACGCATGCGGGCGATAACTACCAAAACAGCGGTCATCACCATTTGCTGATTGATGTGACTGAACCACTCAATCCCAACGAGCCGATCCCCCAGGACAAATCACATCTCCATTTTGGAGCGGGGCAAACCGAAGCACGTATCGAACTTCCACCCGGTAAACACACGCTTCAACTCGTATTGGGAGACAGTGCTCACTATCCGTTCGTTCCTCCGTTGGTTTCAGATAAAATTACTATTCGGATCAAGTAGGACCTGCCTGGATTCCGACCGGAGCGGGGGCGCTCGCCAATTGCCGCCACTTCCTGATTTGCCCGTGGGCTGTTTTGCGATTGTCGTGTCCAGCCCTTTTCGCGAAAATATTTCTATTCGTGCCTGACCCAAATCACTTTTACATCTGAGGCCGTTCGCGGAAGTTTACGCGCGAACCGTGCTGCGCGATGCCATTTCATCGCGCTGGTGATCACGACTGTCGAAATCCCATGCGGAAGGCGCCCCAATGGCGGCCACGGACGCGGATTGGCGACGACAGGTCCTTCATCAGCACGAAATTGCCGCCACCCATGTCGCGCCGGTAGGTCTGCAGCAGAAACGGCTTGGTGTTGGCGGCGACTTTCTGCACCGCGCGATCGCTGAACAGCCGCCGGTTGCGGCAATTGGCGTTGTTCCAGACCGGGTCCGGTCCCTGCGGCAGGCGATAGTTCGGATTATGGGTCGGAAGATAGCCGCCCTTGGCCCAGGCGACACAGAACACGATGCGGGGATCGGTCTTTTGAATCGGATCTTGTATGGGCGGCAGGACCCGGTCGGTGAAGGCGACATAATCCGTGAGATATTGCGGGGGATTGGTGCCCGGGATTTCGCGGTATTTCTCGTCCATCAACTGGTCGAGGCGGATGTCGCCGCGTTCAATGGCATTCTCGAACGTGGTGGAAATCCGTTGCGCGGTGTCGATCACGATTCGGATCAACGGCGCATCGGATGTCTCCACGCCGCTGTCGGCAATCAGTTCGATGAGGTTTTCGGAAAGGTCGAGCAGTTTGGCGACCCTGTCGTCGGCGTGCTTCAGATCGCTTGATGACAGGTCGACGCCCTTGGCGAGATGGCCGAGTTCGTCGATCACCATATCGCAGTGCGCGAGATTGGATGTCGCCGCTTTGGCGACCCCGTCGATCTCGTGGCCGACCGCGGTGAAGCCGTCCTGCACGCGCATGATAATGCCCTGGATCTGGCCGGCGCCTTCGCCGGCGTTCTTGGCCCGCAGCGTGGCGTCGCTGCTCTCGCCGATCAGATTGCCGACCTGGCCGTCAAGATCGCGAACGGTATCGCCGATCAGATGCGTTGCCTGGCGGGTCGCTTCGGCGAGGCTCTTCACTTCGTTGGCGACGACCGCAAAGCCGCGGCCTGCTTCGCCGGCGCGGGCCGCCTCGATGGTTGCGTTCAGCGCCAGCAAATTGGTCTGCTTGGCGATCGCCTCGATCGAACCGGATACCTTGGCCACCTGCGCAAGCGCGGTGCCGACCGCGCCGAGGCGATGCTCGATGCGGCCGACAGCTTCGATCAGTTCGGCGATATGCTGCACGGCTGTCTCCACCGCAGCGCGCGATTGCATGATCTCGCCGACGGCGGCCGACGAGGCGGTCTGCACCGCTTGCGACGCAGTGGCGATGTCGTGATTGGCCGAGACCATGGTCTCGGCGGTTTTTTGAAGATGCCCGAAACGGTCGGCCTGGGTGGAGACCCGGCCGGCAACTTCCTGCAGATTGCCCGCGACGTCGGCAAGTTCAACCCCAAGGCCGCCGATCCGGGTCGACAACAGATCGACCAGGCGTTCGCTATCCGAGGCGTTGGCCGCTTCCGGTTTCGTAGACCGCACAACCGTCATTGCTGCATTTCTCCGGTGGCCGCACGAGAGGAGGACTGATGAGTGACGCGTACCTGCAGGCGTTACCTAAAGCTTGTAGGCGGTTCGGAAACCGCCCCAGTGCCGGCCGTTGACCCGGACCGGCACGTCGATCTCGCGCATCATAACGGTCTTGCCGCCGCCCATGTCGCGGGCGTAGCTCTGGATCAGATAGGCGCCCAAATTGCGTCCGGCGGCGAGACCCGCGGCATCGTTGAAGATCCGGCGGTGGCGGCTGTTCGCGGTGTTCCAGGCGACGTCGCCGGGGCGCTGCGGATGGGAGTAGATCTTGTTGTGCACCGGCAGGTAGCCGTTGCGGTCGATCATCGCGCAGAACACCATGCGCGGGTCCTTGGCGAGGAAGGCTTCCTGAAACGGAGGCAGCGCGCGATCCGCCCAATCGAGAATCCGGGTCCGGTGCTGAAGCGGATTGGTACAGGGTATTTCGACATAATCAGTGTCGAACATGTCGTCGATGGAGATGGCTCCGCTCGCCACCGCGCCCTCGAAAATCCTGGCCAGCGCGGCGCCGGCTTCCATCGCGCGGGTGACGAATTCAGTGTTCTCGTCGTGGATCGACCACAGCGTGTCTTCGATTTTTTCACGAAGTTCGGCATCCGGTGCCTCGAACCGCGCCTGAGCGCCGGCCTTCGAATGGTCGCTGAGGCGAATCCGGCAGGCGCCGACGCTCTGCAGCGTGGCGGTGAGGGTCTGGTTCAGTGGCAGCGTTGCGGCCTCGGGACCGCAGATCAGAATGCTTTCCTGGGAAATCTCATAGACCGGTGCGCTGACCGCGCCGCGCCCGGCCTGGATTTCGATTTTGAGATTGCACGGCATCCGTTCGCGCTTGCGCGCGCCGGTGCGCCCGTCCCGGCCCAGCAGCACCGCGCAGCGGGTTTTCAGTTTTTGCGCAAACATGGTGACGGCATTGCCGGCGCTGGCGACACGTTCGCCATGCGCCTGTGCCTCCTTGGCCGCGCTGTCGATCTCGGCTGCACTGTCGCCGACCGAAACGATGAAATGCGAGGTGGTCGCGACGTTGTCGGTCATCTCGCTGGTGGTTCTGTTCTGCTCGGTCACCGCGCCGTTGACGTTGTCGAACACCGGCCGGATCGCCTCGATTGCCTGCGAGATCCGCTGCACCGCATCGACCGAACCGGCGGCGTCCTTCTGCAAGGCGTCGATCTTTTTCGTGATCTCTTCGGTGGCGTTCTGGGTCTGCACCGCGAGCGCCTTGACCTCGGAGGCGACCACCGCAAAGCCGCGCCCGGCTTCGCCGGCCCGTGCCGCCTCGATGGTCGAGTTGAGCGCCAGCAGCGTGGTTTGCCGTGCGATCTGCGCGATCAGGTTGACGACATTGCCGATCGCGGCCGAGGATTCCTTGAGGCGGTCCATCGTCAGGCCGGCTTCGTGCGCGGCAGCACCGGCCTGATCGGCGAGCTTGCCGGCGTCGCGCACCTGCGACCCGATGCCGCCGGCGGACTGGGTGAACTTGTCGGCGGCCTGCGAGAAGGTGGTCGCGGTCGACTGCGCGGCGCTGGCGCGTCCGGTGAGGGCGTCGGTGCGCTGGCGAATGGTCGAGAGCGTCGCCGCCGTGGCTTCGGCGCCGCCGGCGACCGAACTGGCGGCGCGCTCGAGTTGGCGGATCATCCCACCGAGTTCGACTTCAAGCAGTTCGAGGATTTGCCTCGCGGAATCACCGTCGGAAGCGCCGGCTGCGTCAGCGGCAACGGCCAGGCTGGCGGCGGTGGCCGGCGCAGCCGGTTCCGGCGGACGCTTTTGAAACAAACCGAACGCCATGGGCTTTCTCGGGAACATGAGAATGAGGCAGCCATCTTCTCACGCCGTCGTGAACTCATGGTTAACAATTGCCTCACAGACGGGCAGGCGGCACTACCGACATACCCAAAATCTCCTCAAATCTTTGATTTTGCCGGTGCCGCGGCCTATAACCCCGCGCTTTCCACCCCACATCCCGGACGAATCCCGAAAGAAATCGCATGGCCGGACATTCCCAGTTCAAGAACATCATGCACCGCAAGGGCCGGCAGGATGCCCAGAAATCGAAGCTGTTCAGCAAGCTGGCGCGGGAAATCACCGTCGCCGCCAAATTGGGCCAACCCGATCCCTCGATGAACGCGCGGCTGCGCGCCGCGATCATTTCGGCGCGGCAGGAAAACATGTCGAAGGACTCGATCGAGCGCGCGGTGAAGAAAGCCATCGGCTCCGAGGGCGAGAATTACGATGAGATCCGCTACGAGGGATATGGCCCGGGCGGGGTCGCTGTCATCGTCGAGGCGCTGACCGACAACCGCAACCGCGCGGCGTCCGACATCCGCTCCTATTTCACCAAGTCCGGCGGCAATCTCGGCGAAACCGGTTCGGTCGCGTTCATGTTCGATCGCACCGGCGTCATCGAATACGACGCCAAGGTCGCATCCGACGACGCGATGCTGGAGGCCGCGATCGAGGCCGGCGCCGATGACGTTTCCTCCAGCGAGAACGGCCACGAAATCTACGCCTCGCAGGAGACGTTCCGCGACGTCGCCAAGGCGCTGGAGGCGAAATTCGGCGAAGCCCGCAAGGCGGCGCTGACCTGGAAGCCGCAAAACACCGTGCCGGTCGACGACGAGACCGGCGAGAAGCTGTTGAAGCTGATCGACCTCCTCAACGAGCATGACGACGTGCAGAACGTGTACGCCAATTTCGAAGTGTCGGACGCGCTGGTCGCCAAGATGGGCGGCTGATTTGGTGTCGCGGCCGTTGTTCCGCGCTCTGCTGTCGTCGCGCGGCTTGACCGGGCGATCCAGTACGCTGTGCAGTTCGTATTTGTCGCAGCCGCCGGGGCGTACTGGATACCCCGCAGGCGGGGTATGACGGCCTGTTTTTGTTTCGCGCGCCCGGCTCCGTTGTTATCAATGCCCATGACATCTCAGCCGATTCGCCAACCCGTCCGCATCCTTGGCATCGATCCGGGCCTGCGCCGCACCGGCTGGGGCGTGATTGAGATCGACGGTAACCGCTTGATATTTGTCGGTTGCGGCTCGGTGGAACCGCCGGAAGGCCTGCCGCTGGCGAGCCGCCTGCTGACGATTCACGAGGGGCTTGCCGCCGTGCTCGGCGATTTCCGCCCCGCTGAAGCCGCGGTCGAGCAGACCTTCGTCAACAAGGACGGCGTCGCCACGCTGAAACTCGGTCAGGCGCGGGGCGTCGCGATGCTGGCGCCGGCGATGTTCGGGATATCGGTGGCGGAATACGCCCCGAACCAGGTGAAGAAGACGGTGGTCGGCGCGGGCCATGCCGACAAGAACCAGATTCTGATGATGCTGAAGATTTTGCTGCCTAAGGCCGAACCGAAATCGCCCGACGCTGCCGATGCGCTCGCGGTCGCCATTACCCACGCCCATCATCGCCAGAGCACCGCCCTGCGGCTGAGGGTGGTCGAGGTATGATCGGCAAACTCAAGGGCCTGATCGACAGCTACGGCGAGGACTATGTGATCCTCGACGTCGGCGGCGTCGGCTATCAGGTGCATTGCTCGGCCCGCACATTGCAGGCGCTGCCCTCGACGGGTGAGGCCGCGGTGTTGTCGATCGAGACTTATGTGCGCGAGGACCAGATAAAACTGTTCGGGTTTCGCAGCGATATCGAACGCGAATGGTTTCGGTTGTTGCAGACGGTGCAGGGCGTTGGCGCCAAGGTCGCGCTCGCGGTGCTCTCGACCCTGCCGCCGTCGGATCTCGCCAACGCGATCGCGCTGCGCGACAAGGCCGCGGTGACGCGCACGCCGGGCGTCGGCCCGAAAGTAGCCGAGCGCATCGTCACCGAGCTCAAGGACAAGGCGCCGGCTTTCGCCAATGTCGATCCGGCGCTGGTGCATCTGTCCGATGCGATCGACGATGAGCGCGCGCCGCGGCCGGTTACCGATGCGATCTCGGCGCTGGTCAATCTCGGTTACGGTCAACCGCAGGCGGCTGCCGCCATCGCCGGGGCCTCGCGCATCGCCGGTGAAGGTGCCGAGACCGCGCAGCTTATTCGCTTGGGACTGAAGGAATTGGCAAAATGAATCTTGCGAATTCAGACATGAGCGATCGCTGCATTCTTGTCTCGCCCCGCTTGCGGGGAGAGGTCGGATCGCCTCGGCAATGCGAAGCATCGTCCGGTACGATCCGGGTGAGGGAGGCCATCCGCGATTCTGAATGCGCCGTGAGTCCCCCTCACCCCAAACTTCTGAGAGCAAGCTTCGCTGGTCTCGACCGCGCTATGCGGGGAGAGGGAGTTCGAACTAGCTCGTGCTAACATCGCCGCATGACCACACCCTCCCGCATCGTGACCCCTGAGCGCCGCGTCGACGATGTCGGCGATACCGCGCTGCGTCCGCAGCTGTTGTCCGAGTTCGTCGGCCAGGCGCAGGCACGCGCCAACCTGTCGATCTTCATCGAGGCCGCGCGCAAACGTAACGAGGCGCTGGACCACGTGCTGTTCGTCGGTCCTCCCGGCCTCGGCAAGACTACGCTGGCGCAGATCGTCTCGCGCGAACTCGGCGTCGGCTTCCGCGCCACTTCCGGGCCGGTGATCGCCAAGGCCGGCGATCTCGCGGCACTGCTGACCAATCTCGAAGAGCGCGATGTGCTCTTCATCGACGAAATCCACCGCCTCAGCCCCGCGGTCGAGGAAGTGCTCTATCCGGCGATGGAGGATTTTCAGCTCGACCTGATCATCGGCGAAGGACCGGCGGCACGCTCGGTCAAGATTGAGCTCGCAAAATTCACGCTGGTCGGCGCGACGACGCGCGCGGGACTCCTGACCAATCCGTTGCGCGACCGTTTTGGGATTCCGGTGCGACTGAATTTCTACACCGAGGAAGAACTCGAAAAGATCGTCACCCGCGGCGCCCGCGTACTTAAGATCGGCATGACGCCTGATGGGGCGAACGAAATCGCCCGCCGTGCCCGCGGCACGCCGCGTATCGCCGGAAGGCTGCTGCGGCGGGTGCGCGATTTTGCATCTGCGGCGGACGCCGCCTCGATCGACCGCGCCATCGCGGATAACGCGCTGAGCGCATTGGAGGTCGATGCTGCCGGGCTCGATGCGATGGACCGGCGTTATCTCACCACCATCGCGATGAATTACGGCGGCGGCCCGGTCGGCGTGGAAACCATGGCGGCGGCGCTGTCGGAGCCGCGCGATGCAATCGAGGACATCATCGAGCCGTTTTTGATCCAGTGCGGTTATCTGCAGCGCACCCCACGCGGACGGCTGTTGACCTCGCATGCGTTCCGCCATCTCGGGCTCGCCGAGCCCGCACGCGATCCGGCGCAGTTTGGTTTATTCGGACAAAATGAGGACGGCTGATGGAAGCCGGGACGATCAGGATCGTTGCAGCGCTGATACGCGACGACGCTGGCCGGGTGCTGCTGGTGCGCAAACGCGGCACGACAGCCTTCATGCAGCCCGGCGGCAAGCGCGACCCCGGTGAAGACGATGTGACCGCGCTGGCGCGTGAAGTCGCGGAGGAACTGGGGTGTTGCATGGTCCGCGACTCCATCCGGCCGCTCGGCGAGTTCGACGCGGTCGCGGCAAATGAGCCCGGCTGGCGGGTGCATGCCTGCCTGTACGGGATCGATGTGACCGGCGACATCGTGCCGAACCGCGAGATTGACAAGATGATCTGGATCGATCCGGCGGCGCCGCCCGATATCCCGCTGGCGCCGTTGACACGCGACCACGTCTTGCCGCTGGCCTCCAGAGGAAGGGTTGCGGGAATTGCCTGATCGGATGCTGTCCCTCGACGGCGTCATGCGATGCGGGTCGGATTGTTCGGCGGCAGCGACGTTGACGCTGCGCTGCTGAGTTTCTGCACAGACGTACCCCAATTCAGCTGCAATCCCCGATTAAAAATTCCTGATTAGAAAAGAGCAGGCATCACGATTAACCATTCATGATTTCACGTCGTAATTTTTTGCGTTTTGTTCCTGGCTTTGGCCTGCCTGGTGCGTCAACTGCCGCCTACGCGGTCGGCGAGCCCCTACTGCAGCTTCAGGTCGTCCGGTATGACCTCGTTCCGCCGCAATGGCCAGCTGATTTCGAACTCAAGATAGCGGTCGTCGCCGACCTTCATGCCTGCGATCCCTGGATGACGCTGGAGCACATCGAGGCGATCGTCGAGCGCACCAATGCGCTCAACGCGGATATCATTGTCATGCTGGGCGATTACGTGGCCGGGCATCATCATGTGACGCGCTACATTCCAGCCACCGAATGGGCGCCGGTGCTCGCCGGGTTGAAGGCGCCGCTAGGCGTTCATGCGATTCTCGGCAATCACGACTGGTGGGAAGACAAGGCCGTGCAGTATGCGGGCCGAGGGCCAACCAGGGCGCGGCGGGCGCTCGAAGCCACGGGCATTCCGGTTTACGAAAATGAAGCCAGGCGCCTGACCAAGGGTGATCGCGCGTTCTGGCTGGCTGGGCTCGGCGATCAACTGGCCTACGTTCCCGCACGCCGCTTTCGGCCGGGGCGGCACGTGGGCGTCGATGATCTCGCCGCGACGCTTGGCAAAGTCACCGACGACGCACCGATCGTCCTGCTGGCGCACGAGCCTGACATAGCGATGCGTGTACCGGCGCGGGTCGCGTTGCAACTCTCGGGGCATACCCATGGCGGCCAGGTGCGAGTGTTCGGGTGGGCGCCGGTGGTACCGTCGCGTTACGGAAGCCGGCTGGCTTATGGCCATATGCGGATCAACTGCGACGTTATCGTCTCGGGCGGCCTCGGCTGCAGCATCATGCCATTTCGTCTCGGCGTCCCGCCCGAAATCGTGCTGGTGACGCTGGGCGGACTACCTGCGGCCATTTCGTAGTATTGGGATCACGGCTACGCTTGCGCGCCGGCGGATTTTGCGCAAGACGATGGCCTATCAGACGATCGAGGGGCCGGACGTGACAGCATCCCATCTTGACGGCGTGATCCGCGATGGCCGCCATCACATGCAGATCCGGGTCTATTACGAGGACACTGATTTTTCCGGCATCGTCTATCACGCCAATTATCTGCGCTTCATGGAGCGCGGACGCACCAATCATCTGCGGCTGATGGGGGCGGAGCAGCACGCCTTGTTTGCCGAGGCGCAGGCGGAAACCCCGGGCTTTGCCTTCGTGGTGCGTTCGATGCAGATCGATTACCTCAAGCCCGCGCGCATGGATGACGTGCTCGACGTGGTGACGTGGCCGATGATGGTGAAGGGCGCCTCGATCACGCTGGCGCAGGAGGTGCGACGCGGCGAGCAGCTATTGGTGAAAGCACAGGTGCGCGTCGCTTTCATCAGCGAGGGAAAAGCGCAACCGATTCCGAAAGCGCTGCAAATCCTGATGAAAGCCGATCAGGTTTAGTAATCGGACGATAGGCAACGTGCCATCGACTTATGGTGCAATGGCGATACATTATTATTGGGCACACCTACCTACAGGAGGTTCACCATGTCACGTCCCCCGTTTCCGCCCTTCACCAGAGAAACCGCTGCCCAGAAGGCCCGCATGGCCGAAGACGCCTGGAACTCGTGCGATCCCGAGCGCGTCGCACTGGCGTATACCGAAGACAGCCGCTGGCGTAACCGCTCCGAATTTTTCGAAGGCCGCGCCGCGATCGTGGCGTTTCTCACCCGCAAATGGAGCAAGGAGCATGAGTATCGCCTGATCAAGGATCTCTGGGCGTTCGATGGCAACCGTATCGCGGTGCGGTTCCAGTACGAATGGCACGACGATGCCGGGCAGTGGCATCGCTCCTACGGCAACGAGCAATGGGAATTCGACGACCAGGGCCTGATGCGCCGGCGCGAAGCCAGCATCAACGATATCGACATCGCGGAAAAAGATCGCCGCTTTCGCTGGGCCGCACCCGGCCCGAGACCGGCGGATGTTGCGGGACTGGGCGAGAGTCCGTTTTAACGGACTTGCCGCGTGTGGCTTTTGTTCAGATTTGGCGTTTGTCTAGAACGCGACGCCGATACGAATTCCGCGTCGCCAAACGACGCGGATTTTCTTTTTGACGCCGCTATAGAGGAACTCGAAACGGTCCGGTACCGCACCCAGGCCATAGATATCGAGACAGGCACCGCCAGCGGAATAGTCGATAACCCGGCACGTCAGGGCCGGCGATTTCGGTCCGACAATGATCTGGCCTGTTCGGGACATTCGCCCCGACGGCGTAATTCTTTTGTACAGTCGCGGTTGTGTCATCGATCGGCTCAGCAAGGGGCGCGGTCGATAGTGCCCGAGAAAAGTTTGACGATCGGCATAAGGCCGGGAAATAAACTGAAGAAAGCTTGTGAAAAAAACAAAGTATTAAGTATGGAGCGCGCGTGAAGCGCATCGCCGATTGAGGCGGCGGGACAGCACTTCGCGGCGTCCCGCCTTCTGATTTCACGCCGCCGCTTTGTGGCGTGCGAGTTCGGCCTGGTATAGTTTGAACTCCTCTGCGATGGCTCTGGCGATGCTGGGGCGAGCGCGCAACCGTTCGTAATGGGCTTTCACGGCGGGCCATTTTGCAAGCTCGATCGGCGGTGTCGCCATGGTCCAGTTGATGACGGTGACGAGATAGGCGTCGGCGACGCTGAAATGGTCGAGCAGGAATGCCCGTCCCGTGAGATAATTCTCGAGATAGTCGAGCCGCGACAGACCCTTGCCGAGAACATAGGTCTTCATCTCGGGTGGCGCGTTCCTGTCGAGCATCGGCACGAACAGTCCCTTGTGCAACTCGGTGCCGATGAAACATAGCCATTGATGCAACCGGCTGCGCTCCATGCCTGACCCGGTCGAGATGCCGGCCTGCGGAAAGCGATCCGCGACATATTGCAGGATCGCGGCGTTCTCGGTGAAAACGGTCCCGTCATCGGTGCGCAGTGTCGGCACCAGCCCCAGCGGATTCACCTCACGGAAATTGGAGCCGTCGTTCTGCACGACCTTGGTCTTGGGATCGACCTCGAGATAGTTGGCGCCGGCGCCGGCTTCATACAGCGCGATGCGGGTCGCCATCGAGCAGGCCAGCGGCGAAAAATACAGGTCCATGTGTTCCTCCTTGGCGGCTTTGGTTCGTCTTCCGAACCGTGGTTGTTTTTTATACTGTTTCGCATAATATAAATCGCGTCAATGGATTTATTGCGAAATGGTACAAAAAAGTAAAAAGCTTCAGGTAAAAGCCGAGGCACCCGAGGCGCCGAAGCGTCGGGGCCGGCCGCGCGCCTATCAGCCCGAAATTGCACTTGGCAAAGCGCTAGATCTGTTTCGCAAGGATGGTTTTGCCGCCACGTCGCTCGACGACCTCAGCGCCGCCACCGGCATGAACCGGCCGAGCCTTTACGGCGCGTTCGGCGACAAACGCGAACTCTATATCAAGAGCTATGCGCGCTATCGCGCCGATGCGCGGGCGGCGATGATCGACATCTTCAGGGACGAGTTGCCAATCCGCGAACGGCTGCAGCGGATCTACACGGTGGCGCTCGATATTTATTTGTCCGGCGAGGCCGGCCCGCGCGGCTGTTTCACGGTGATGACGGCGGCGTCGGAAGCGGTGTCCGATCCCGAGATCCGCGCCATGGTACTGGACGGATTTGCCGAACTCGACAAGGCGTTCGCCGCCTGCTTCCGCGTTGCCCGGGAAAAGCGCGAACTGCCGGAGACCGCCGATCCCGTAGTGCTGGCGCAACTCGCATCCGCGACCATCCACACCATCGCGATCCGTGCCCGCGCGCAGGTGCCGCGCAACGAACTGGAAGCGATCGTCAAGGGTGCGATCAATGTGATGTGTGGCGCGGCGACAGACCGCTAATACCCGCGCGCGGGATCGACGACATTCTCCAGCGCCTCGCCGGCCTCAAAACGTTCGATCTGGTGCGCGACATATTTCGATATTTCGTCGGCGTCGGTGTCGGCCGCATTATGCGGCGTCAGGACCACTTTCGGATGCGTCCAGAAACGGCTGTCGGCTGGAAGCGGCTCCATGGCGTAGACGTCGAGCGACGCGCCGCCGAGCGTGCCGTCGTCGAGGCATGCCAGGATGTCGGCTTCGTTTTGCAAAGCCCCTCGTCCGGCATTGACAAGCACCGGCGCGCCGAGGGGGCTATTTCGGTTGAGCTTGGCGAATAATCCGCGATTGAGAATGTGGCGGGTGTCCGGCGTGAGCGGCAGCAGGCAAACCAGGATATCGGTTCGCCGCAGAAATGCATCGATCTGCTCGTTGCCGTGAAAGCATTCGACGCCACCGATGTCCTTTGCGCTTCTGCTCCAGCCTGACACGCGAAAACCGAGATGCCGGAGTGCCTTCGCGGCGTCCGATCCCAGCGCGCCGAGGCCCATGATCCCGACCGAAATCGCGCTCGCCGGCCATTGAACCTTCGGTGCCCAGCGTTTCTCACGCTGGCAGAAGCGCAGATAAAGCTCCTGGCGATGATGCATCAGCACATGAAGCACGACATATTCCGTCATCCGTTGGGTGAGATCGCTGACTGCGACGCGAACCAGCGGCAGCTTCGGCAGGCTATTGTCCGCCATCAGCGCATCGACGCCCGCGCCGAGATTGAAGATGACGCGCAGATTTGGAAATGCGGCAAGCTCGCCCGGAGCCGGTTTCCAGACTGCGGCATAGTGGATTTCGGCGGGATCGCATTCACCGTTGGGCATCTGCCAGACGTCACGGTCGCGGCACACCGCGCCAAACCGCTGCTTCCACCGTTCCGGCGACCAGTTTTCAGTCCCGCCATGCACCAGCAGGGCGAGCGCGCCTTTGTTCATCGGATTTTCGCCTTATAATCGTTGATTGCAGGCGACATTACCGGCCCGCGCCGACCGTGCAAAATATTTTGACCGTGCCGTCGGCTCCGGGCCTGTTCGTTCGTCTTCCAGTCAATCAGGGGTATTTTCGCATGCTCTATGCCATCCTTTGCTACCACGATGAGGACTTCGTCGGCTCCTGGACCCGGGAACAGGACGCCGCTGTCATGAAGAAACTCGCCGTCGTGCAGGACAAATTGGCCAAGCAAGGCCGGCTCGGACCGGTAGCGCGGCTGTTGCCGACGACGTCGGCGACGACGCTGCGGAAGGAAGACCCGCCTTTGGTGCTCGATGGCCCTTATGCCGAGACCAAGGAACAACTGCTCGGCTTCTACGTCGTCGATTGCAAGAATCTCGACGAAGCGCTGGACGTGGCGCGCGATCTCGGCGCCGCCAATCCCGGCGGCGCCTATGAAATCCGTCCCGTCGGGGTGCTCAATCCCGGGAGTGTTTCGGCGTGACCGATACCGCCTGGATCGATGCCGCGCTGACCTCGGCGCGGCCCCAGGCGGTCGGCGCGCTGCTGCGCTATTTCCGCAACCTCGATACCGCCGAGGAAGCCTTCCAGAATGCCTGCCTGCGCGCGCTGAAAAGCTGGCCGCAAAACGGGCCGCCGCGCGATCCGGCGGCCTGGCTGATCATGGTCGGGCGCAATGTCGCGATCGATGAAGTGCGCCGTCATCGCAAGCAGGAGCCGCTCCCGGAGGACGAGGCGATCTCCGACCTTGACGACGCCGAAGACGCGCTGGCCGAGCGGCTTGATGGCTCGCATTATCGCGATGACATCCTGCGGTTGCTGTTCATCTGCTGCCATCCCGATTTACCGGCTACCCAGCAGATCGCGCTGGCGCTGCGCATCGTGTCGGGGCTGACCGTCAAGCAGATCGCGCGCGCGTTCCTGGTCACGGAAGCGGCGATGGAGCAGCGCATCACCCGCGCCAAGGCGCGCGTGGCGGATGCCGGCGTGCCGTTCGAGACGCCGGGCGCCGTGGAACGTGTCGAGCGGCTCTCCGCCGTCGCCGCGATGATCTACCTGATTTTCAATGAAGGCTATTCCGCCAGCGGAGATACCTTTGAGGCTCGCGCCCCGCTGTGCGAGGAAGCAATCCGCCTGGCGCGGCTGCTGCTGCGGCTGTTCCAGGGCGAGCCCGAGATCATGGGACTGACGGCGCTGTTGCTGCTACAGCATGCCCGTTCGGCGGCACGCTTCGATGCCGATGGTGCGTTGGTGCTGCTCGACGATCAGGATCGCTCGCTGTGGAACCAGAAGATGATCGCCGAAGGGCTGGCGCTGATCGACAAGGCGATGCGGCACCGGCAAAGCGGGCCCTATCAGGTTCAGGCGGCGGTTGCGGCCTTGCATGCCCGCGCCGAAAAGCCCGAAGACACCGACTGGACCCAGATCGATCTGCTTTATGGGGCGCTGGAAATCATGCAGCCGTCGCCGGTGGTCACGCTCAATCGTGCTGTCGCGGTATCCAAGGTGCGCGGCGCGCAGGCGGCGCTGGACATGATCGAGCCGCTCGGGCAACGGCTTTCGAATTATTTCCATTTCTTCGGCGTGCGAGGGGCATTCCTGATGCAACTTAACCGCAAAGAAGAAGCCCGCGTGGCGTTCGATCGAGCCATCGCGCTGGCCAATACCTCGGCGGAAGCGGCCCACATCCGGATGCATCTCGACAGGCTGATGCGCGACAGCGCGCCGCCGGGCACAAAAGCCTCAAAAAAATAGCTCGTCGCCTGTCGGATCGCGCCTGCCTCGTTCGTCTTTAAGGCACAGGCGATTGCAGAGAGAGGGGACGCGAGATGAATATGCAAAACATCCAGATTTTATTTTTGCTGATCGACAGCGTCATCAAGCTGGCGCCCTGGCGGGTCGTCACGGAAACGATGCAGCGGATCGGCTATGATGCGAACGAAAGTCTGGCGCGGAGCCTGCGCACCATCGCGGTAATTGGCGCGCTTCTCTTTGTGGTCCCGCCGGTCTCGTTCGTCGGGGCTGTCTTGCCGGCCGGTTGTTTCAGTGGCGCGATGGTGTCGCATATGCGGATCGGTGCGCCGCTGTTAAGTCAGATCCTGTCCGGGTTTTGGCTCGGGCTGATGGTGTGGAGCGGGCTGTGGTTGCGTCGCAGGAGCCTGCGCGCGTTGATGCCGCTTCGAGGCAGATTTTGCCTGATCGGCCGGTGATTGTGGAGAGGGAGGGAGCGTCCCATGTTCGAGACCGTTGCCATCGTCGCCGTCGTGCTTGCGATCGCCGTCGCGATCGTGCTGATTCTCGCCGCGGCCAAGCCGGACAAGTTTAGGGTCCAGCGTGGCGCCATCATGAAGACGCCGCCGGAAAGAGTCTTCTCCCTGATCAACGACTTTCGTCAATGGGGGAGCTGGTCGCCCTGGGAAAACAGGGACCTCGCGATGAAGCGCAGCTTCAGCGGTGCCGAACGCGGAACAGGCGCCGTCTATGCGTGGGAAGGCAACAAGAATGTCGGCTCCGGCCGCATGGAGATACTTGATGCTTCCATGCCTTCGAAAATCGTCATCAAGCTCGACTTCTTCAAACCTTTCGAAGGTCACAACACGGCTGAGTTCACAATGCTGCCGCAGGGCGATGCGACCAGCGTGAACTGGGTCATGTACGGTCCCGCGCCCTTTATGTCGAAGGTGATGCAGGTGTTCATGAATATCGACAAGATGATCGGCAAGGATTTCAAAGCGGGTCTTGCCAACCTGAAAGGGCTCACCGAGACATAACCGCCGTGCCCCGGACGCGCGGTATCGGGGGCGCGTCAACAGCACCCGCGTTATCTAACTTTACCCCAGATCTAACATCACCCGAGATCTAACCCCAAGGAGCAAGCGATGCAGATCAATCCCTATCTGTTCTATAACGGCAATTGCGAAGCGGCGTTCAAGTTCTACGAGAAGGTGCTCGGCGGCAAGATCGAGATGCTATTGAGAAATGAGGAAGCCCCGGAGTCGATGCCGGCACCACCGGAACGAAAGAAGCAGATCATGCACGCCAGGATTTCGATCAATGACGAGATCCTGATGGCGTCCGATGCGCCTCCCGACCATTTCCACAAGCCGCAGGGCTTTGCGGTCTCACTGACGGTCGACGACCCCGCTGAGGCCGAGCGCAAGTTCAAGGCATTGTCCGAGGGCGGCAGCACGAACATGCCGTTCGGCAAGACCTTCTTCTCAAAGGGCTTCGGCATGTGCGTCGATCAGTTCGGCATTCCCTGGATGGTGAACTGCCCGGCTGAAGGCATGTGATCTATCTACATGTCGGATAGATCGCGTTGAGTTCGCGTCCGCGCAACAGCAGCAGGCGCGAAGTCAGCCCGCCGTGGCGAAGTATCCAGCCCCGTACCGGGGCGGGATACGCTTCAAGGACCAGTTCGGAAGCTTCCGGTTCGCGATACAGCCGGCCGCGCCGGTCAATCGACCGCGCGGCATGGAATCCGAGCACCGCCCGGCGCGTCACGCAGATCCGGTTGCTCGGCACCATGCTGAGCACCAGCGTGCACGCCGACAGGCACGGTCCGTCAATGACCACGCGTTCACCGGACTCGCGCACGCGCTCGAACAGATCAAGAAACGGGCCGACCTGACCGCCCGGGCTGGCGAGAATGCGAACCTCGGCCCGCGCCGGGAGTACGGCGAGGGCGCACAGGATGAGGGTGAGGCTAATTGATCTGGCGAAAGCTGTCCGCATGGCCGAACACTCCTTCGATGGTATGATCGATCATCAGCTAGGTAATGCGGAAGCGCGAAGCAAGGTTCTGGCCAGCGCGGCTCGCCGACCTCATCCCGCCTGCGGGGAGGACGAAAATCGCTACCCGTTTCGCCTCTCGCCGCGCAAGGTCGGCAGTCCGATGCCGGCGGCGTCGAAGCCGCCATCGACAGCGAGGATCTGCCCCGTGATGTAGCTTGCGCGGTCGCTGCATAAAAAGAATACCGCTTCCGCCAGTTCCTCCTCCAGGCCGTAGCGATTGAGCGGAATGGCGTCGTGGTAGTCGGCGCGGATCTCGGGCGTATGAACCGCTTTCGCCATCGCGGTCTCGACCGGGCCGGGAGCGACGCCGTTGACGCGAATGCCGAGCGACGCCAGTTCGACGGCAAGCTGTTTGGTGAGATGCGCCAGCCCGGCCTTGCTGGTGCCGTAGGCCGAGCGCAGCGTCGAAGCCCGCACCGCTGAAATCGACGTAATATTGACGATGGCGCCGCCCCCGCATTCGCGCATCAGGGGAGCGGCCGCCTTGGTACAGAGGAATGGCCCGGTGAGGTTGACCGCCAGGATCCGGCTCCAGTCGGCCTCGGACGTCTCCAGTAGCGGCGCGAACACCGCGATGCCGGCATTGTTGACCAGCGCGTCGAGCCGGCCGAAGCGCCGCTCGATCTCGGCCATGGCGCCAGCGACCGCGGGCGCATCGGAGACATCGCAGTGCAGCCCCAGCGTATTGTCGGGCGTTGCCAGCGCCTCCACGCTTTTTCCCAACAATTCGCCCTCGATGTCGAGCAACGCCACACGCCAGCCCTCGGCGAGAAATCGCTTGGCCACCGCCAGCCCGATACCGCGCGCGGCGCCGGTCACCAGCGCGACTTTTTGAAGGGCAGGGGTCATGGATCGATCCGTTCGCCGTTGGGAAACTCTGCGCTCCTATAGCTCATGCTGGCCTGTGCGGCGAGGCACCTCTACGGGCGTGAATTGGCAATGATTTTCGCTTCATCACCTTTTCATAGGCCGCCCGCAATCGCTCCCCGACGGTTGGCCCCTGCTTGCGACGCGGCTTGATGCCGAGATGGAGTTCGCGCAATTCCTCCATGAATTCGGCCCACATTTTCGGGCCGCCCTCACTCAGCAGTTTGGCGCGGATGCCGAGCTCCTCGCTGACGGGTAGATATTTGAACCCCCAGCCCGACATCTGCGCCAGGATCGGCAGCAGTTCGATGCCCTGTTCGGTGAGCGAGTAGATTCCCTTCTGCTTGTGACTGGGGTCATCGGCCCATGCGATGATGCCCTGGTCGAGCAGCGTCTTGAGCCGGTCGGCGAGGATATTCGAGGAAATACCCTCCTCGGATTTGGTCAGCAGCTCACGAAAATGCCGCCGATTCCCGAACATCATGTCGCGGATCACGAGCAGGCTCCATTTGTCGCCGACTACTTCGAGCGTGAGGTTGATCGGGCAGCCGGAGCGGTAGTCGTCGGTCATTGAAGCCCTCCCAAGGATACAAACTGCTTGCAATATGGGATCGGTTATCTCAAACTACAACTGGTTGCCAAATGCAATTGGTTAGGGAGGCGTTTGGCCGGCTTTCGAGCCGCGCGCCGGCAAAATCAGGGGAGACCGCATGTCACTCACGCTGCATTTCCATCCGCTGTCGTCGTTCTGCTGGAAGGCGCTGATCGCCCTCTACGAGAACGATACGCCCTTCGTGGCCGATATGGTCGATCTCGGCAATGAGGCCGAGCGCGCGGCGCTGTTGAAGCTGTGGCCGGTTGGAAAATTCCCGGTGCTGCGCGACGACGCCAAGGATCGCACCATCCCGGAATCCAGCATCATCATCGAGTATCTCGACAATCACTATCCCGGCCGCACCCGGTTCATCGCCGCGAACGAGAAGCTGGCGTTGCAGACGCGGCTGCGCGACCGGTTCTATGATCTTTACGTGCATCTACCGATGCAGAAGATCGTCGGCGACCGGCTGCGGCCGGAAGGACGGAAAGATCCGCACGGCGTCGAGGAAGCGCGGGCGCGACTGCAGTCCTGCTACGGCATGATCGACCAGGACGTCGCCGGCAAGACCTGGGCGATGGGTGAGACTTTCAGCATCGCCGATTGCGCCGCGTCGCCGGCGCTGTTCTATGCCAGCAAGGTGATGCCGTTTGGCGACAGCCACAAAAACCTGACGGCCTATTTCGACCGCCTGACGGCGCGGCCGTCCTTTGCGCGCGTCATCAGGGAAGCGCGAGCCGTATTTTGCCATGTTCCCGCAGGAGACGTGACATGAGCCAGGGCAAGTCCGAGATCATCCGCGCTCTTTTTGCCGCCTATCTGTCGAACGACCGAACGGCTGTCGAGAATACGTTTACCGAGGATTTCCGTTTCACCAGTCCCTATGACGACGAGATCGACAAGGCGAGCTATTTCGCGCGGTGCTGGCGCGTCAGCGACTGGATCGAGCGGCAGGAACTGGAACGAATTTTTGTTGAGGGTGAAGGGGCGTTTGTGACCTACAGATGTGTGGCCAAGGGCGGGAAAAACTTTCGCAATACAGAGTTCTTCACCTTCGAGGGCGACAAGATCAGGCGTATTGATGTCTATTTCGGCGCCACTTACGAGAACGGCGCGTTCGTGAAGCAAAAATCATAAAAAGATTCGGCGCTTGTCGGTTTGGGACGGCCCCGTTCGTCGTTTCCGGGGACCAATCGCTTTGGGAATAGGCCAAATGACGAAAACGACTAGCGCCGGCGGCCTGTCGAAAGCACGGCTCGGCCGCATGCATGATGTCATGGCGGGTCATGTGCGGGCGGGCGATATGCCCGGCCTGGTGACACTGGTCAGTCGCGGCGGCGAAACCCATGTCGATGCGATCGGCCAGATCGCGATCGGCGGGGCGCCGATGCAGCGTGGCACCAATTTCCGTATCACTTCGATGACCAAACCGGTCACCGCCGTCGCGGCGATGGATCCGCCGCAGCCGCCGCGTGCGATGGTGGATTTCTGGACCCTGGCCTATCAGGCCATCGATGATTGACGCAGCGTTTTCAAGCGAAGTGGAAACCGGTTCGTCGTCAAGAAAACGCATCAAAACAAACGAGAGAGCCGGCGGCGATTACCTTCGAAATAATTTCACTCGATATGTCGGTGCCGCAAAACCTCATTCGTCATATCCAGGGAGCCGGAATTCGGGTGCAACCGCCCGACCGGCTGAAATGAATGCCAAACGGAGCAGGCGATGCGATTCATGGTGATTGTGAAGGCGGACAAGAACAGCGAAGCCGGCGTGATGCCGAGCACGGAATTGCTGACGGCGATGGGCAAGTTCAACGAGGAAATGGTAAAGGCCGGCGTCATGCTCGCGGGCGAGGGGCTGCATCCGAGCTCGAAAGGCGCGCGCATCAAATATTCCGGCGAGGAGCGCACCGTGACCTCAGGCCCGTTCAGCGC
The DNA here is from genome assembly GCA_963811915.1 of uncultured Alphaproteobacteria bacterium. Taxonomy (GTDB): domain Bacteria; phylum Pseudomonadota; class Alphaproteobacteria; order Rhizobiales; family Xanthobacteraceae; genus Bradyrhizobium. The sequence continues at coordinate 92,360 of CAWETC010000018.1, read as the reverse complement.
AACCGGCGATCTGGTCTCGGGTTTCTGGCTGATCCATGTGAAATCGCGCGATGAAGCGATCGAGTGGATGAAGCGCGCGCCGTTCGACGGCGGCGCTGAAATAGAGATCCGGCAAGTCTTCGAAGCGGAGGATTTCGGCGAGGCGCTGACGCCGGAATTGCGTGAGCAGGAAACGCGCCTTCGCTCCGAAGCCGCGAGGAAATAGAAATTAGCGATCGTCATTCCGGGGCAGCCTGCAGGGCTCGGCCCGGAATCCCGAAATTGTAGCGCGAGATTTTGATGTGCCGTTGCCCATCGACGGCTCGCGACAGATGAGGACCACACCATGCGATTTATGATGCTGATGATTCCCAAGGGCTATGAAGCGGCGGCTCCGGGCACGGTGCCTTCCGCGGAAGCTGTCACGGCGATGATGAAATATAATGAGGCGCTGAAGGCAGCCGGCGTGCTGATCACGCTCGACGGGCTGCACCCGCCCTCCGCGGGCGCGCGGGTTTCGTTCGCCGACGGCAAGCCCCTGGTGATCGATGGTCCCTTCATCGAGGCCAAGGAAGTGATTGGCGGCTATTGGATAATCGACGTGAAATCCAAGGACGAGGCGATCGCCTGGGCCAGCCGCTGCCCGGCTTCCAGCAACGAGGTCATTGAAATTCGTCAGGTTCATGAAATGTCGGATTTCCCCGCTGATGTTCGGAAGGCCGCGGCCGGATTTACCGAATTGCAGGGCAAATCGGGACGCTAACACCTAAACGAGTGACCTTTGCGTCCGGCTCATGTAAAAGCCTTTCACATGAGTTGGCGCAAGGACGAGGGCCGCGCCGAGCGCGGCTACCATCACGGCAATCTGAAAGAGGCGTTGCTGCAGGCAGCGCTTGGGCTGATTGCTGAAAAAGGCGCGGCCGGGTTCACCTTTGCCGATGCCGCGCGCATGGCCGGGGTCAGCCCGGCTGCCCCGTATCGGCATTTTCGCGATCGTGACGACCTGCTTTCGAGCATTGCCCAGCGCGGTTTCGAGCAGTTCGAAGCGGCCCTCACGCAAGCCTGGGATGATGGCCGTCCGGATACGGTCACGGCGTTCGAGCGGGTCGGCAGGGCCTATCTGGCATTCGCCCGCGCCGAGCCGGCGTTCTATTCGGCGATGTTCGAATCCGGCGTCCCTGCCGATCATAACCCGGCGCTGTTGGCAGCGAGCGAACGCGCCTTCGCCATCATCAGGGCGGCGGCGGAGCGTCTGGCCGCGCTGGCGCCGCCGGGCACGCCACGGCCGCCGGCGATGATGATGGCGCTGCATATCTGGTCGATGTCGCATGGCGTGGCCTCGCTGTTCGCGCGGGGCGACGCGGCCCGCCGCAAGCTGCCGATGTCGGCCGAGGATCTGCTCGAAGCCGAAGTGTTGATTTATCTACGCGGTCTCGGGTTTCTCGCCGACCCGCCGGCATCCGCATCCGGCCGAAAAGACCAGGCGGAGCAAAAGCCGGCCGGTCAACCATCAGGCCCACCGTCAGGCGCACCCTCCGGTCCTTGGGGCAGCCCAAAATAAATCGAGGCGGGGCGCTGGCGCCCGGCTTGACAAAAATCCTGAAAGGTTTACGTATGTAAATGTTATTTACATTCACACGGCGTGATGCCGTAATGGAGAGGGAAATGGCGTACACCGCAGATGTCAATCGATGGCGCGGACCCGATAGTGAACCCTACCGCCCGCGTATGCATGTGCATCCAGGCATGGTCGTCGCGACCATCCTTGGCTTCCTTTTCTGGTGGCCGGTCGGACTTGCCTTCCTCTTTTTCACACTCAGGAGCACGAACATGGGTTGCTGGAGTCATTCGGGTCGTTTCGAAAACAAGATGCAGCGCATGCAGGACAAGATGGAGCGGATGCGCAACCGTATGGAGCGTCGTGGCTTTGGCGGCTTTGGCTTCGGCCCGCCCTCGAGCGGCAACCGCGCGTTCGACGAATACCGCATGGAAACGCTGCGGCGCCTTGAGGAAGAGCAGACCGAATTTCGCGATTTCCTCGATCGCCTGCGCCACGCCAAGGACAAGGAAGAGTTCGACCAGTTCATGGCCCAGCATCGGCCCCGGCCGACGCCATCCTCGGATAGCCAGCCGCAAGGCTGAACTCTGAACGATCTAAGTCTAAGGTTTATAAGTCTAAGGTTTAAGCCTCAGGCGTAGTGCCCCCACGAACCTGACGGCGACATGACCGCTCATCTGCGCGCAGATGGGCGGTTTCGTTTATGCGCAAAAGCCGATTTCCGGATCATATCCTCATCCCATTGCCGTCATTTCGTTTCCCGCAGCCAAAATCCCGCTTGGTAACCGGACATTAACCGTGATTAGCGTTTGGTTAGCGGGATAAGGCCGCGCAAATAGCCCTCGTTTTGACACGTTGGGAGGGGATGCAAGCCTCGGCTTTGGACGGGCCCCCCCATGCGACACAACAAGGCTCTTGCGCTGGCGCTAACCGCCGCGTCTGCCGTGCGGCTATGGAACCGGCAGTCATTTGCTCCCGGGGGATTTGGGGCACTGGCGTTGAGAGGATACTGCTTATGAATCCGGCCGACGTGGCGCAGTCAGCCTTGCCGATGGCATCCGGCGACGTATCGCTGATCGCACTGTTTCTTCAGGCTGCATGGATCGTCAAGGTCGTCATGCTGGGACTGCTCGCCTGCTCCGTATGGGTCTGGGCGATCGCGATCGACAAGATCTTCCTGTATGCGCGCACCAAGCGCGCCATGGACCGTTTCGAGCAGGCGTTCTGGTCGGGTGAGTTGATCGAGGAACTCTACCGCGCGCTCTCCGCCAAGCCGACGCAATCGATGGCGGCGTGTTTCGTGGCGGCAATGCGCGAATGGAAACGCTCATTCGAGAGCCAGGCGCGGTCCTTCGCTGGGCTTCAGATGCGGATCGAAAAGGTCATGAACGTCTCCATCGCCCGGGAGGTAGAGCGGCTGGAGCGGCGGTTGCTGGTGCTGGCGACGGTCGGCTCCGCGGGCCCTTTCGTCGGCCTGTTCGGCACCGTCTGGGGCATCATGTCGAGCTTTCAGTCGATCGCCGCCTCGAAGAACACCTCGCTGGCGGTGGTGGCTCCGGGTATTGCCGAAGCGCTGTTTGCGACCGCAATCGGCCTTATCGCCGCCATTCCGGCGACTATTTTCTATAACAAGTTCACTTCCGAGGTGAACCGGCAGGCCCAACGGCTCGAGGGGTTCGCTGACGAATTTTCAGCAATCCTGTCGCGCCAGATCGACGAGCGGGCGTGAGGGACGATATATTATGAGCGGATTGTGAGCACCAGAACATGGCGATGAACATGGCAGGCTCATCAGGCGGTGGCGGCCGCCGTGGCCGGCGTCGCCCAGTGATGGCGGAGATCAACGTCACACCGATGGTGGACGTTATGCTGGTGTTGCTGATCATCTTTATGGTGTCGGCGCCGTTGTTGACGGTCGGCGTGCCGCTCGACCTGCCGCAGACCCAGGCCAAGAGCCTGGAGCAGGACAAGACGCCGCTGCAACTGTCGGTCGACGTCAAGGGACGAATATTCATCAACGACACCGAAGTCGCGATGAACGAACTGGTGCCGAAATTAAAGGCGATCACCGACGCCCGCGGCGGTATGGACGAGCGTATATTCATGCGGGCGGACAAGAAGGCGGATTACGGGACCGTGGCGCGCGTGATGGGGCAGTTGTCGGGTGCGGGGTTCAAACGGCTGGCGCTGGTCACTGAAGTGGAGCAGGGGAACTAGGGCGTGAAGGTCGACAAGACACTGGTTGCGTCTGTGGTCCTGCACGTTCTCGTGATCGGGTGGGGGCTGGTGTCGTTCTCAACCAAGGCCTTCGAATCGATGCCCGAGGAATCCCTGCCCGTCGACATCATCTCCGCCGACCAATTGGCCAAGGTGACCGCCGGCATGAAAACCGGCAAAAAGGAAAACCCGAAGCCGCTGGTGGAAAAAGTCGCCGAGGCCAAGCCGGTCGAAGATGCTGTCGGCAAGATCGCCGAGAAGCCGCCCGTCGTGACCGACACGGCGCCGCCGCCGCAACCGAAGCCGGTGGAAAAGCCTGTCGAGAAAAAGCCCGATCCGCCAAAGCCGGTTGCCGAGAGCAAGCCAAAGGAAGAGCCGAAGCCGATCGAGAAAAAGCCGGACCCGCCCAAGGTTGATCCGATCGCGGAAGCCTTGAAAAAGGAAGAGAAGAAGCCGCCACCGAAGCGGCAGGTGCAGGCGTCGGCGACGCCACCGCCGCAGCCACAAAAGCCGAAGGAACGGACTTTCGACGAGACCAAGATTGCGGCGTTGCTGGACAAGCGCGATCCGACCCGGCAGGCCGCGACCGGCGAAACGCTCAATTCCAATGCCGCGCTGGGTCTCGCGAAAGGCAAAGCCGCGGACAATTCCGCGACCTGGGGCTCGCTCTTTCAGTCCCAGGTCGAACGCTGCTGGAAGAAGCCCTATGGCGGCATCGAAAGTCAGAATCCCGAGGCGGCTTTCTCGATCAGATTGAAACGCGATGGCACGCTGGAGGGAATGCCGGTGCCGGAGGGGACGCCCGCCACACCGTATCTTCGCGTTTATCAGGAGAGCGCCCTGCGCGCGATCATCGAGTGTCAGCCGTATAATCTGCCGGCGGCCTATTTTGAAGAATGGAAATATTTTGCTCCAGTGTTCACTGAACGAAGAAGTTGAAGCCGATCGCCATCAACGATCGCAGACATGAAATGAAGCCCTGTAATGACCGATAAAAATGGATTGCGTGAGATGTCGTTCCGCCTGAACCGCCGGCAGATCCTTTCAGGAATGGCTGCGCTCGGCGTGCTGTCGGGCGGCGATGTCCGTAATGCGTTCGGGCAGAAACGCATCATCGTTCCCGAGGGCGATTTCGCTCCGCTGCCGATCGCGATTCCTAATTTCGTCGGCGGCACGCCGTCCGATGGCGAAGTCGCTGTCGGCGTGACCCAGGTCATCACCAACAACCTCAAGCGCAGCGGACTGTTCGCTCCGATCGATCAGGCCGCCTATATCGAGAAGGTCGTCAACATCGACGCGGCGCCGCAATTTGCGAACTGGAAGACCATCAACGCGCAGGCGTTGGTGACCGGCCGCATGACCCGGCAGTCTGATGGACGTCTGAAGGCCGAATTCCGGCTCTGGGACGTCGCCACCGGCCAGCAACTGACCGGACAGCAATATTTCACGCAGCCGGAATACTGGCGCCGGATCGCACACATCATTTCCGATCAGATCTATGAGCGGCTGACCGGGGAGAAAGGTTATTTCGACAGCCGCGTGGTGTTCGTCGACGAAACCGGGTCCGCAGAGCGACGCGTCAAGCGGCTGGCGCTGATGGATCAGGACGGCGCCAATGTCCGTTACCTGACGCGCGGCACCGACCTCGTGCTGACGCCACGGTTTTCGCCCTCGACCCAGGAAATCACCTACATGGAATTCGGCCAGGGTGATCCGCGGGTCTACCTGCTCAATATCGAGACCGGACAGCGCGAGATCGTCGGCAATTTTCCCGGCATGTCGTTCTCACCGCGTTTCTCACCGGATGGCCAGCGCATCATCATGAGCCTGCAGCAGGGTGGCAACTCGAACCTGTTCGTGATGGATCTGCGCTCGAAATCGACCACCCGCCTTACCGATACGCCGGCGATCGATACCTCGCCGTCCTATGCGCCCGACGGCTCGCGCCTGTGCTTTGAATCCGACCGCGGCGGAAAGCCGCAGATCTATGTGATGGCGGCGACGGGCGGATCCGCGCAGCGCATCTCCTTTGGCGACGGCATTTATTCGACGCCGGTATGGTCGCCGCGCGGCGATTATATCGCCTTTACCAAGCAGGGCGGCGGACAGTTTTCCATCGGCATCATAAAGCCCGATGGTTCGGGCGAGCGGATTTTGACCTCCGGATTCCACAATGAAGGGCCGACTTTCGCGCCGAACGGGCGCGTCTTGATGTTCTTCCGCGATCCCGGCGGCAATGCCGGGCCCTCCTTGTTCACCGTGGATATTTCCGGCCGCAACGAGCAGCGCGTTCCGACCCCCGGCTTCGCGTCTGACCCGGCGTGGTCGCCCCTGCTATCGTGAGATCGGCATCGTCCGGCGTCACCGGGGCTGGCGGGCCCGGCTTGGCCCGTTAATCGGCAAAGCTTGCCTAGCTTGCTGATTTAACCGGCAATTTTCGCTTTGCAGAGCAAAAGACAACGTCCCGGTAACGATATTCCCTCAGAAAGACTTCATCACCCACAGGTACAACGATTCCCAAAAGGACGTTTGCCCGAAAATGCAGCTTGCCAATCAACGGGAAGTACCTGACCGGGATGTATCGCCGTCCATTCGCGCGGCGTTGATTGATTTGCTCTTCGAAACTCCCGCTCCGCTGCTTGCGGGTATCGTCTTCGTGGCCATCGCGGCGGCCATGACCGCGCTGAAGACGGGCGAACATCTAATCTGGGCGTGTGTTGCGCTTCTCGTGGTGGCTGGCGCCGTCCGGGCGTTCGACTTGCAGCGGTACCAAGCGCACAAATCGACCCTGACCGCCGATGAAGCTGTGCGGTGGAAGAAGCGCTATCAGATCGGGGCGATGATCCAAGCTGCCGCGATCGGCACGTGGTGCGCCGCCACTCTGTTGAGTAGTGACGATCCCGTGGCCCATATGATTTGTTTATCGGTCACCACCGGGATCGTGGCAGGAGGTGCGGGCAGAGCCTATGGACGGCAGTGGATATTCCAGCTTCAGGTTGCCCTTTGCTTCGGTCCAACAGTCATCGCGTTGGCATTGCACGGCACACCCTATTACATAGCCATGTCAGCCGTGAGCGCCGTATATGTTGTGGCTCTCATCCAACTCTCGGCTAATCTGCACAGAATATTTATGCAGGCGCTTGTGGCGAGTGAGCGCGAGGCGGCACTGGCTGGACAATTCGACACCGCCTTGAACAACATGCCTCACGGCCTGTGCATGTTCGCCGCCGACGGGCATCTCGCGGTCATGAATTATCGTTTCAGCACGATGATGAACCTGCCGGATGATCTCGTGCATCGCGGCGCGGATGCGACCGACATCATCTCCGCCTGTGTCGGCGCCGGATCGATTTCGAACGCCAGCGGACAGATGATCCTCTCGGAAATCGAGAGTTCGCAGGCCAGGGCGACCATCACCACCGACCCCGACGTCGCGCGAGGCCGGTCGCTGTCATGGACTTTCCAGCCGATGGCCGGCGGCGGCGGTGTCGTGCTGCTCGAAGACATTACCGAGCGGCGCACCGCGGAAGCCAGAATTACGCATTTGGCGCGTTACGACGAACTCACGGGGCTCCCCAACCGGGTCAATTTCCGCGACGAGATCGGACGCCTGCTGGCGGTCCCGCATGACGCCGCGCAATTGTCGGCATTGCTGTTCGTCGACCTCGATCAGTTCAAGCAGGTCAACGACACCCTGGGTCATCCCTGCGGCGATCAGTTGTTGTGCGCCGTTGCCGACCGCTTGCGCGCCATGCTGCGCCCGGAGGATTTCGTGGCGCGGTTCGGCGGTGACGAATTCGTGGTGTTTCAGCAAAACATCAAATCGCCGGATGACTCGGCCGTTCTCGCCCGGCGCATCGTCGATCATTTGAGTGAACGCTACAAGATCGACAATCACCTGGTCGAGATCGGCGCCAGCGTCGGCATTGCCATGACCTCGCCGATGGGCGTCAGCGCCGACACGCTTTTGAAGAACGCGGACATGGCGCTCTATCGCGCCAAGGCGGACGGCCGCGGGACCTTCTGCTTCTTCCGCGACGAGATGGCGCAAACCGTCGAGGCGCGCCGCATTCTGGAACTCGATCTGCGCAAGGCGCTGGCGAACGAGGAATTCGAGCTGTTCTATCAGCCGCTCGTCAATCTCAAGTCGGGCCGGATATCGACATGCGAGGCACTGCTGCGCTGGAACCATCCGGTGCGCGGCACGGTGTCGCCGGTCGATATCATCCCGGTCGCCGAAGACATGGGGCTTATCGTCGACCTCGGGCGCTGGATCCTGCGCAAGGCCTGCATGGAGTGCATGAAATGGCCCGCGGGCGTTAGCGTCGCGGTCAATTTCTCGCCGCAGCAATTCCATCAGCGTGATGTGCTGAGCGAGGTTCGCTACGCGCTCGAGGTTTCCGGATTGCCGGCCGATCGCCTCGAGATCGAGATCACCGAATTGTCGCTGTTGCGCAACACGCAGTTGACCCATGACGTGCTGTCTCAATTGCGCGAAATCGGCGTGCGAATATCGCTGGACGACTTTGGCACCGGCTATTCGAGCCTCAGCTATCTGCATAACTTCCCGTTGCAGAAAGTGAAGATCGATCGCTCGTTCCTGGAAGGAATTGATACCGATCGTCCGCTGACGTTGTTGCGCGGGGTGGCGCGGCTCAGTGCGGATTTGGGAATGTCGGTCGTGGTCGAAGGCATCGAGACAAACGAACAACTCGAACTGATTAACGCCGAGGGGACAGTAACTGAGGCGCAAGGCTATCTGTTCAGTCGTCCTGTGCCGGCGCTGCGTGTGCGCCAGCTCCTGAACGCATCTCACGGCCGTCGGCCGGAGGAAGGCCTGCAGGTGGTGTCCTCCCGATGATCGCCTGAGATAGCCTCCGCAATTTTACGGTTTCGATGCCGATCGCCACAAAGGTTAACGTTAACGTGTCGATTGCTTTGCAACTTTGTTAATGGGCTGTTAATCTTTTCTCCGCGCGCACAAGTTGTTTTGGAAGCCAAGGAGTATCAGATGCAGCCCGAAGCCGAAGCTCGCACTCCGCTCCTTGTGCGGGGATCAGGGCTCTTTGATCGAGTCGAATACCGACCCGTCGAAACTCCCGAGGAGAAAGATTTTATTTATTTGATGCGTTACAGAGCCTATCTGCATGGCGGACTAATCTTGCCATCGGAGTCTCGGCGCGTCAGCGATCGGTATGACGATGCGCCCAATGCGTTGACGTTCGGAGTCTATGTTGACGGAGAACTCTGTAGTTCTCTCCGCCTTCACGTCCTGACATCAGAATGGCGGATGTCCTTTGCAACTGAATTGTTCGGCGATGTTCTTGACCCTCGCCTCGATCAAGGCGAAATTTTCATCGATGCGGCTCGTTTTGTTGCAGACCCCGAAAAAGCCCAGCGGTTTCCGCAGCTTCCCTATCTGACGCTGCGGCTGGCCTATCTGGCATGCGAGTATTTCAATGCCAATACCGGACTCGCGCTCGTGCGTACCGGGCACCAGTCGTTTTATAACCGGGTCTTTCTGCACGAGACCATTGCCGAACCACGTTCGTTTCCCAACGTCTTGAAAAAGGTGGCCTTAATGGCGTCCGGTTTCCGGACCCTGCGGGAACAGGTCTTGACCCGTTTTCCCATTATGCGCTCGAGTGCTTTGGAGCGGCGGATGCTGTTCGAGCGTGGCAGCGACCAGTTGCCGGTGCTGGATTTGCCGCAATTCCCTTACGAGCGCGCTACGATCGCCCCGCGATCCTGATCAATTGGTCCAGGCGCGGCCCAGGACAGGGCCGGGGCGAGAGCAAATTACTGCAAATTACTGAAGCAATCGGGGCGAACCTCTTAAATAAGACGCCGGCCGCCCGGAAAAGGGCGATTTTGCCGCTACTTCCGCTTGCCTTCACCCTCGCGCCACATTTACAACCCATTAACCATCACGGTCGCTTTTCGTCGCTTGGGGGCATTTGATCGGGTTTGGCAACAACCCATCAAGGTTGACGGAACGTTCGCTTAACCATCGCCCTGTAGACCGGATGATAGTCGAAAAACGCGAGCGTGGAGGCTCCGGAATGAAACACCAGATGCGTATCGTCCAGGGGTTGAAGCTGGCCGCGGTACTCGCCGTGGCGCTGTCGATGGGCGCCTGCGCGAACAAGAATCCGCTCGGTGATGGTGCCATGGCAAGCGCGGCTACACCGGGCAGCCAGCAGGATTTTGTGGTCAATGTCGGCGACCGCGTATTCTTCGAGAGTGACCAGACCGATCTGTCGCCGCAGGCGATCGCGACCCTGGAGAAGCAGGCGCAGTGGCTGCAGAGCTACAACCGCTACAGCTTCACGATTGAAGGCCATGCCGATGAGCGCGGCACCCGTGAATACAACATTGCGCTGGGTGCCCGGCGCGCCCAATCGGTCCGCACTTTCCTCGCCTCGCGCGGCATCGATCCCTCAAGAATGCGGACGATCTCTTACGGCAAGGAACGCCCGGTCGCGGTTTGCAATGACATTTCCTGCTGGTCGCAAAACCGTCGCGCGGTGACGGTATTGAACGCCAGCTCTTAAACAGCGTTTGCCTGGCACAAGGTTATGGCCGGCGCCCTCGGGCGCCGGTTTTGTTTTGGGCGGCACCGCGCCGGCGTCTGGCTTGTCCGCGGAGCGCTGCTTTCAGGTGCTTGGCTGAAAGTCGTGGTTTGTCTCAGTCACATTTTTGGCGTACTCCGTCTCTCAATGTGATCCGCTTTCGATCTCACGCCGATGTCGTCAGTCAGGCCAGAATGTCATTCAGATTTCATCAAGTTACGCGCGCCGCGGCTGTCTCCGCGATGCTGGTGCTGTGTTCGCCGATCCTGTGTTTGCCGGCGCTCGCCCAATCCGATGACGTTGATCCGGAAATCCGGGTTCAGCAGCTTGAGAATCAGCTGCGGCAACTCACCGGCCAGAACGAGGAACTGCAATATCGTAACCGGCAGCTCGAAGAGCGCCTGAAATTGCTTCAGGGCAGCGCCCAGGGTGCTCCCGGCGCTGCGCCAGCCGTTGCCCAACAGCCCAATGTCGCCGTCGTGCAGCCGAATCCGGCCTATCGGCAGCCCCCGGCCCAGACCGGCTATGAGCCGCAGATCGCCGCTCCGGCTCCGATCGTCCAGGAAGCTCCGGGAGAGCCCTCGGGCCGGCGCCGTGGCGACGCTTTCGATCCGACCCAGAACCCTAACGCCCCCGGTGCGCCGCGCGCGCTTGGCGGCGGCCAGCTCCCGATCCCTGCCGAAGCGCCGGTTGGCGTGCCGGGAGGGCGAGACGCAGGGTATCCGCTCGATCTTGCGCATACCGGTGGGGCCGGCAATCCGCCAGGCGCCTTGCCGCCTCCGCCGCCGCGCAACACCAATGCGACTGGCGGGTTGACCACGCTGCCGCCGTCGGCGACGCCGAAGGACGAATTCGATCTCGGCATCGGCTATATCCAGCGCAGGGACTACGCGCTGGCCGAAGAGACGATGCGCAACTTCGCGCAAAAATATCCGAGCGATCCCCTGATCGCGGAATCTGTGTATTGGCTGGGCGAGAGCTTTTTCCAGCGCCAGCTCTATCGTGACGCCGCGGAAGCCTTTCTTGGCGTGACGACCAAATTCGACAAGTCGGCAAAAGCCCCGGAGGCCTTGCTGCGGCTTGGACAGTCGCTGGCGGCTCTGAAAGAGCGCGAGGCCGCCTGCGCGGCGTTTGGCGAGGTGGGACGGAAATATCCCCGGGCCTCAGGCGGCGTCAAAGCGGCTGTGGATCGTGAGCAAAAGCGGGTTAAGTGCTAGCGCATGACCTGCCAATCATGCGCCAGGGTCAAAGCGCGTCGTCGCGCTGGATGATCCGATTGGGAGCGCAACGTGGCGACGGGATCAGACGATGACAATTCCCCGATCTCGGCACAGCATGCGAAACGTCTGTTCGCCAACTGGAAGAGCGTTCCTGCGCTCATTCTCGCGGTTTCCGGCGGTCCGGATTCAATCGCGTTGATGTGGCTCGCCGCGCGCTGGCGCCGCACCTTGGCGCGCGGTCCGCGCCTCATCGCCGTCACGGTCGATCACGGCTTGCGCGCCGAGGCGGCGCGCGAGGCTCGCGAGGTCAAGCGCCTTGCGCGCGCGCTCGATCTGCCCCATCGCACGCTGCACTGGACCGAGGCCAAGCCGAGAACCGGTTTGCCGGCCGCAGCGCGCAGCGCGCGCTATCGTTTGCTGGCACAGGCGGCGCGATCCAGCGGTGCCACGTATATCCTCACCGCGCATACCCGCGACGACCAGGCTGAAACGCTGCTGATGCGCCTGTTCCGCGGCAGCGGCATCGCCGGATTGGCGGCGATGGCGCCGGTCACGGAGCGCGAAGGCGTATGGTTGGCGCGTCCGTTTCTGAATGTTTCCAAATCCCGGCTCGTCGCGACGCTCAAAAGGGCCAAGGTCGGTTTCGCCGAGGACCCAACCAACCGCGATACCCATTTTACCCGGCCCCGGATTCGCGCGGTCATGCCGGTTCTCGCCGCCGAGGGGGGCGATGCACGCAATCTGGCGCGGCTCGCGACGCGGCTGGCCCGCGCCAACGCCGCCGTGGAAGTCCTGGTCGACGGTGCCGAGCGCTATCTCGCGCTCAAGGATCCGGCGATCGGGAATCTGGCGGTCGGGGAACGCGGCGCGTCAGCTTCGGGAATCGAAGCCAGCAGCTTTGATGCCAAAGCTTTCGCGAAGATGCCGGAAGAAATCCGCCTGCGGCTGCTGCTGCGCGCCATCAATCGGTTCGGTCACGAAGGGCCGGCCGAACTTGGCAAGGTTGAAACCCTGTTGTCGGCCCTCGACCGGGCTCTGGCGGAAAATGCCGGGGCACGCCGGCCAAGATCGAAACAAAGGTCGAAACAAGCGCTGAAACAGACCCTGGCAGGCGCATTGGTCAGCTTGATTGACGGCCGGATCAGCGTCGCTCCCGCTCCGCCCCGCCGCCGGCGGACCGGTTGAGGTGGGATAGCTCGCTATAATTCGCCGTAATCCATCTTGAGGGCTTAACCAACCCGAAAAACACATGTTCCCGGCGTCATTATTTAAACGGGAATCGCGCTAAGATGAGCTAAATAGTCCTATCTGGTTCCCTTGGCAGCGACCGGGGCGGCACCTAGATTATAATGCAGTCGACCAAGGGATTCCTCCTGCCTACCCAGGGATGCGACCCCAAGGACATAAGGCCGCGATCCGCGCGGCCACGAAGGAAGACCAATGAACGCCAATCTGCGCAATTTCGCCCTCTGGGTCATTATTGTTTTGCTGCTATTGGCGCTGTTCACGCTCTTCCAGAATCCTGGTCAACGCGCGTCCTCGCAGGACATCTCGTTCTCGCAGCTTTTGACCGAAGTCGATGCGAACCATGTTCGCGACGTCGTCATCCAGGGGCCGGAGATTCACGGTACCTTCACCAATGGCTCCAGCTTCCAGACCTACGCGCCGAACGATCCGACGCTGGTCTCGCGCCTCTATAACGGCAAGGTCTCGATTACGGCCAAGCCGCCCGGCGACAACGTGCCGTGGTTCGTGTCGCTGCTCGTTTCATGGTTGCCGTTCATCGCGCTGATCGGGGTGTGGATTTTCCTGTCGCGGCAGATGCAGGGCGGTGCCGGCAAGGCGATGGGCTTCGGCAAGTCGCGCGCCAAGATGCTGACCGAGGCACACGGCCGCGTCACATTCGAGGACGTCGCGGGCGTCGATGAAGCCAAACAGGACCTGCAGGAAATCGTCGAATTCCTGCGCGACCCCGGAAAATATCAACGGCTCGGCGGACGGATTCCGCGCGGCGTGCTGCTGGTCGGCCCTCCCGGCACCGGCAAGACGCTGATCGCGCGTGCAGTCGCCGGCGAAGCCAACGTGCCGTTCTTCACCATCTCGGGTTCGGATTTCGTCGAGATGTTCGTCGGCGTCGGCGCCTCTCGCGTCAGGGACATGTTCGAGCAGGCCAAGAAGAACGCGCCGTGCATCATCTTCATCGACGAAATCGACGCGGTCGGCCGCCATCGCGGTGCCGGTCTGGGCGGCGGCAATGACGAGCGCGAGCAGACGCTGAACCAGTTGCTGGTCGAGATGGACGGCTTCGAGGCCAATGAAGGCGTGATCCTGATTGCGGCGACCAACCGGCCCGACGTGCTCGATCCGGCGCTGCTGCGCCCCGGCCGTTTCGACCGCCAGGTGGTGGTGCCGAACCCGGATGTCGTCGGCCGCGAACAGATCCTCAAGGTACATGTCCGCAAGGTGCCGCTGGCGCCGGATATCAACCTCAAGACCATTGCCCGTGGCACGCCCGGTTTCTCTGGTGCCGACCTGATGAATCTTGTCAACGAAGCGGCGCTGACCGCGGCGCGGCGCAACAAGCGCATGGTGACGCAGGCGGAGTTCGAAGAGGCCAAGGACAAGGTGATGATGGGCGCCGAGCGCAAGTCGCTGGTCATGACCGAAGAAGAGAAGATGCTGACCGCCTATCACGAGGGCGGCCATGCCATCGTCGGCCTCAACGTGATCGCGACCGATCCGATCCACAAGGCGACCATCATTCCGCGCGGCCGCGCGCTTGGCATGGTGATGCAGTTGCCCGAGCGCGACAAGCTGTCGATGTCGCTCGAGCAGATGACTTCGCGGCTGGCGATCATGATGGGCGGACGCGTCGCGGAAGAACTGGTTTTCGGCCGCGAAAAGGTCACCTCCGGCGCTGCCTCCGATATCGAGCAGGCGACCCGTCTGGCACGGATGATGGTGACGCGTTGGGGCCTCTCCGAAGAACTCGGCACCGTGTCCTATGGCGAAAACCAGGACGAGGTTTTCCTCGGGATGTCGGTGTCGCGCACCCAGAACGCCTCCGAGGCGACGGTGCAGAAGATCGACAGCGAGATCCGGCGCCTGGTCGAGGAAGGCTACAACGCCGCGACCAAGATCCTCACCGAGAGGCGTGCCGACCTGGAAGCTCTGGCCAAGGGCCTGCTGGAATTCGAAACCCTGAGCGGCGATGAGATCATCGACCTGCTCAAGGGCAAGAAGCCCAACCGCGAGTTGGTGCTGGAGCCCTCCACACCGCGCACCTCGGCGGTGCCGCCGGCCGGCAAGCCGCGTCCGCGTCCCGATCCGGATCCCGGGCTGGAGCCGCAGCCGCAGGCCTGACCTGGCAAACCAAATGACCGGCTATTCCGGCACACCTGTTATCCAAAAGCTCGGCATCCAGCCGGGCTTTTGTTTTTATCGCGGGCGCTCCGGCGGCCTATGACGACATCGTCGGCAAACTGCCGGCCGATGCAGTGATCCCGCCACGGCTGAATGCTCCGCTCGCCGACATGGTGCATCTGTTCGCAACCGAAGCCGCGGGGCTTGCAGCAAAACTGCGCAGCTACCGCGCGCTTCTTTCGAGCCGGATGGCATGATCTGGGTCTGATGGCCGAAGAAATCTTCCGGGATTGCACCGACCTGACCGATGTTGTCGTGCGCAACACCGCCTTGCGCTGGGTCTTGTCGACATCAAGGTTTGCGCCATCGACGACACCTGGTCCGGATTGAAATTCGCGATCCCGAAAGACCAACGCACCACGGGCGACCAGCGGATCAAGCGCCCGAAATAACGCTGCGCCTCCTGGCGTCGGCTCCATCATCAGGGGTGGCGCAGTCCGGTCGCTGTTCCGGAAAGACGGAAATCTTTCGCTGCACGATCCACTTCGCTCGAAGACGCTCTGGCCTTCCGGCCTGACCTTCTCCAACATCGCCAGCTGGCGCGGGACTTGCCTGGCAAAGCCAGCCAGTTCCCGTTATCTCTTGCAGGAGCCGCCGATGTCAGGTCACTCGAACATCCCGCCCGCCCTGGCCATTCCGGGCGCAGACCCGCGGCTTTATAACCACGATCCGGCACCTGTCGCTTCCGCGGGCCGCACCTGGAGAGCGTTCAGCATCTTCGCGATTTGGATGTCTGATGTGCTCTCGGTCGGCGGCTATGCGTTCGCGGCCAGCCTGTTCTGGCTCGTGACCGGACATTATCCGAGCCTGCCGACTTCGGCCTCGACCAGCGTCCAGCACTTGGTGCCGAGCTTTTCCTTCCAGGTCGCATAGACGGCCGGAAGTCTGGCGCGGAAGGCGGCCTGGTCGACTTCATTGAACACGAGGCCACGCCGCACGAAATCGTTGCGCAACTCGGCATTGAGCACGGCCTGTTCCTGACGCTGCTGGCGGACATATTTGGTGACGTTGCGCTCGATGACGTCCTTGATGTCGCGGGGTAGCGCCTGCCAGGTGCCGGCGTGCGCCATCGCATTGAAGCCGGACCACATATGATTGGTCAGGCTGACATACTTCACGAGTTCGTAGAGCTTGAACCCTTCAAGGATTCCCAGCGGATTTTCCTGGCCGTCGACCGTGCCGACTTTCAGCGCATCGTAAATCTTGTTGGCCGAAGTCGTGACCGTCTGGGCGCCGAACGCGCTGAAGGTGTCGATCATCATCTGTCCCGGCGGAACGCGCATTTTCATGCCGGCGAAATCCTGCGGCTCGACGATCGGGCGCGAGATGGTGGCGACCTGCCGCATGCCGTTGTCGAAACCGGCGATCGGAAACAGATACATGCCCTTGGCGGCCATTTCCTCGCCGATATATTTTCCAAGCGGGCCATCGACCACCTTGTGCGCCACCTCCGGCGAACTGAAGGCGAACGGCAATTGCTGGGATTCGGCCACCGGCACCACGGTGCCGATGATGCCGCCCATCAAGGTGAAGAACTGGATTTCTCCCGCGATCAGCATTTTCAGCGCATCGGGATCGCCGCCAGGCAACTTGTTATTCTCAGGGTAGACCGTGGCCTCGACCCGGCCGTTGGTCTCGACACGTATGGCTTCCCACATCGCGGTGAGGTTCTTGTGCAGCGTGCCGGTGTCTGCCTGATTGTGATATTGCGAAAATCTGTATTCGGCAGCCTGCAAAGGCCGGACGATCAGGGTCGATCCCATCACCGCGGCGGCGCCTGACAACACCGATCGTCGTGTCCAGTTCATCGTCATCGTCTCCATCCGCTCCGCCCCTTGCGGGCGGCCTGTTTTGCGGGCGACTGTCGTCGATCTCGGGCAATTTCGCCATGAAAATCCTGCCCGATGAGGTTCAGGCCTTAAGGTTTCCTTAGGGGCTGGTGGCCCCTATTGAAGGCGTGCGCCTCGCCAGGCCACGCGAAAAGGATTTCGCATGGCCCCGTCCACGTCGGCTTGACGATTGATTTGCAGCCGAGCGCAATTTCGTTGGCGCTGCTGAACGTGTGATGAGGCTTTGCGAAGCCTTACGAGATCAAGTGACACGGGACCTGCAAAAAATGCCTCGTATCGCCTATCTTGAATCGATCAGGGGCGTCGCGGCGCTGCAGGTTCTGCTGCTGCATTTTTTCGCGGCCTTCGCGCCGGACCTGGTCTATTCGCTGCCGGCCGGCGCCGCTATCGCGGGGTATATTCACCTGTCGCCGCTGTATTTTCTGTATGACGGCTATTCGGCGGTCTACATCTTCTTTGCGCTCAGCGGGTACGTCCTGACTCGCTCGTTTGAACGCCATCTGGCGCGGCCGGCCGCCGAACGCTTGTTCTCGCAAGTCTTGTTCTCCCAGTTTCTGGCCCGGCTGGTCCGCCTCGGTCTGCCGGCCCTCGCTGCCACGCTGGTTGCCGCGGCGATGATGTCGATGTTCGGCAAGCCCAACATAGCGGCTGGCGGTCTCGGCGGATCGACCTGGTTCGCCAGCCAATGGAATACCGACGTTTCGATCCTGTCGGTGATCAGGGACGGGACCGTCAACGCCTTGTTCCTCGGCTATCGTGGATTGCCCGGCGTTGCCTTTCTGGCGCCGTGGCAACAGCCGGTCGAGCAATCATTGGTCGCGCCGCTGTGGACGCTGAGCATCGAATTCTATGGCTCGATGATCATCCTGTTGTTGTGCGCCTGCGCGCGGCGATCGCGCGTGGTGTGGTGGTTGGCCGTGTTGCTGGGTGCGATGTTTACGATCCGAAGCGCCTATGTCTGCTTTTTCGCAGGGCACCTGCTGGCAGCCTTCTGCCGCGCCGAACGGCCCGCGCCTGATAGCAAGCTGCTGCCGATTTTCTCGATCGCTTTTGGTGTTTTTCTCTGCGTGATGGCGGAGGTGTGGCAGCCGCAATGGCTGCGGAGCCTTTGCACCGATCCGACCTACTTCCTGTTTCCCGGTCAGTTCGCTCCCATGCAGCAGAAGGCATTTGGCGCGATTCTCGTCCTGGTCGGGATCCTCGATCTTGAAGTTGCGCGCAGCTTTCTATCCAGGCCGTGGCTGGTTGCGCGGTCGAAATTATCGTTTCCGCTTTACCTGGTTCACTGGCCGATTTTGTTCGGGCCCGCCGCTGCTTTATTCCTGCTGTTGAATGGCCTTGTCGGAATTCAAATCGCGCGGGTCGGCGCCGTCGCTGCCGGGATTTGCCTTGCGTTCGTCGCCAGCGCCCTGTTTGCCCCGGCCGATCGCTGCGCTCTGGAACTGTCGCGAAGACTGCGCCGGCGCATGTCAGCCTCCCTTGAAGCACCGCGGGGGCCAGCTGCGCGCGCTGGTATCGTGGCGGCCGAATGAACGCGACACGCGTTGCGCTGGTTGGTTTGGTGGCGGTCTGCGCCTGGGCCGCATGGCCAAAGCACGAGGTCGTACGCGACACCCACGGAGCAAGCCGGCAATTCATCATCCGCTCAACGCTGGCGCGGGTCGATGAGCCGATCGTGATTCTTGGCGACAGCATCGTCGAGGCGTCGACATTGCCGCGGTCGCTCTGCGGTCATCCCGTTGTCAACGCCGGTATCGGCGGCGCATCCACCGCGAGCCATCTTGGTTCGATTCTGTCGGACGCGCTTGGCGACAAGCGAGCTGCATTGGTTGTTGTCTCGCTCGGAACCAATGATGCAGCGATACCAAACAGCGTTGAGCAATACCGATCGAACTATCGGGCGCTGCTGGCCGATCTGGCGGGGCTGACGCCGCGCCGCGCGATCGCGGCGATCCCGCCGCCCGAAGAGGGATTGGAAGAAGCGAAAAAGGTCAGCGTCGCGGCGATCGACAGCTACAACGCGATCCTGCCCGGGCTCGCCGAAGAAGCCCGTGTCGCGTTCATTCCTTTGCCGACCATGCCAGAACGGCACACTTTCGACGGTATCCATTTGAATGCGACCGGTTATGAAGTCTGGGACCGAGCCATTGTAGAGGGTATCGGGCTCGCGCTCTGTAAATTCACCTAAAGAGTGTCACGAAACGTTTTGTCAGGTGCAGGTGGTGCGATCAACGCCCAGCACCGCCTTTTCCTCGGTGGACATTGCGGTATGCGCCGCTTCGCTGCGTTCAAATTGCGACTTGTCATCCTCTCTGAATTATTGTTCAGTTCTTCGTGGTGATTTATGTCAAATCATCCAAAAACTGAATGAGCCCGTAACGAGCCCTTGGGGCCGGACAGGCGCAAGGGATGAGAACGCGCCATGGTTTATCGGCGAACCCATCAGGTGGTGAAGCGGCTTGCAGCGCGGCGCAGCGCCATTCTGTCGGCGGCGCGGCAGGCGGCGGCCGATGGTGGTATGACCGCGGTGCAGATCGCGCCGGTCGCGATCCGCGCCAATGTCGCCGCCGGTACCGTCTACCGCTATTTCCCGTCCAAGGCGGACCTGATTTCTGAGCTGATCGCCGATGTCTCGCGCGATGAACTGGCGGCGATCCGCCGCGCCGCGGATGCCGCTCCCGGACCGTCGTCGGCGCTGGCGGCCGCTGTCACCACGGTCGCGGTACATGTGCTGTCGCAGCGCAAGCTCGCCTGGGGTATCCTGGCCGAGCCGGTCGACGTCGACGTCACCGCGTCGCGGCTGGCGAGCCGCCGCGAAATCGCCGGCGAGATCGCCACGCGCATCGACGCCGCAGTCCGCGCCGGTCATCTGCCTGCACAGGACACAGCACTTGCCGCCGCCGCGCTGCTCGGCGCGCTGCATGAAGCGCTGGTCGGGCCATTGGCGCCGGACACGATGGACGACCCCGCGCGGCTGCGCGACGCCGTTCAAACCGTGACGCTGCTGGCGCTGCGCGCCGTCGGCGTGATGGACGCCCGCGCCCGCGGTCTCGTGGTGCAGGCGGTATTGCCGGCGAAAACGCTGGTCGGCGCGTAACCGCGTCAAGAAGACTTTCCTTCAAAGACATTCCTTTGACGCAACCATGCGCCATTGTCGGCCTCCCATCGACCAGGAAGGAGCATTCCCATGACAACGACATCCGGTTCGGCCAAATGGCAGGGTGGTATCAGGGACGGCAAGGGCGCGATCTCGACCAAGAGCGGCGCGCTGAAAGACTACCCCTACGGATTCGCCAGCCGTTTCGAGGGTAAACCGGGATCGAATCCCGAAGAGTTGATCGGCGCCGCGCATGCCGCCTGCTTCACCATGGCACTGTCGCTGATATTGGGCGAAGCCAAGCTCACCGCCGAGCAGATGGAGACCAAGGCTGACGTCACGCTCGAAAAGCAGGGCGAAGGTTTTGCCATCACCTCCGTGCAGCTTCACCTGACCGCGAAAATTCCGGGTGCGGACAAGGCGAAGTTCGAGGAACTGACCGCCATGGCCAAGGCCGGCTGCCCGGTCTCGAAGCTGTTGAATACCAGGATCACGCTGGAAGCGACGTTGCTTTAGTTGGCGCTGCCGCGGGACGCGCCGCTGTGCTCATACTGAGGAGCGGCGTATTCGCCGCGTCTCGAAGGATGAGCGACAAAGCAGCCTCATGGTTCGCGACGGCGCCAAGGCGCCTCCTCGCCATGGGGACAAGCCCACGCCGCTTTGAGGCTCACATATCCGCGTCGCCGTCCGGGCCTACGGAAGCGATGCGCAGCATATTGGTGGTGCCGGGAGCGCGGAGCGGCACGCCGGCCACGATGATGACACGCTGGCCGGCCCGGGCAAACCCGTCGCGGAAGGCGATGCTGCCGGCGCGGCTGACCATATCGTCCAGGTCCTTGGCGTCCTCCGCAACGACGCAGTGCACGCCCCACACCGCCGACAATTTGCGTCCGGTGGCGAGGTTCGGCGTGATCGCGACGACGGGGGGTTTCGGCCGCTCGCGCGCGACGCGCAAGGCGGTCGATCCCGAACTGGTCCAGCAGATGATCGCCGACAGATCGAGCGTTTCGGCGATTTGCCGCGCGGCGTCGGCAATGGCGTCGCCGGCGGTCGGTTCCGGTTCGGCGCGCTGCGCGTTGAGCACACCACGATAGGTCGGGTCGCGCTCCACTTCCTCGCCGATGCGGTTCATGGTCGACACCGCTTCGACCGGAAATTTACCCGCGGCGGATTCGGCCGACAGCATGATGGCGTCGGCGCCTTCGTAGACTGCGGTGGCGACATCGGAGACTTCGGCGCGCGTCGGCACCGGCGACTGGATCATCGATTCCAGCATCTGGGTCGCAACCACCACCGGCTTGCCGGCGCGCCGTGCCAGCCGCGTCATTTGTTTTTGCAGGCTTGGCACCCGCTCCAGCGGCAGCTCGACCCCGAGATCGCCACGCGCCACCATCAGGGCGTCCGACGCCTCGAGGATTTCGGGCAGCCGGTCGATCGCCTGCGGCTTTTCGATCTTGGACATGACCGCGGCGCGGCCACGAATCAGTTTCTTGGCTTCAACCACGTCCTCGGCGCGCTGCACGAACGACAGTGCGATCCAGTCGACCCCGGTCACCAGCGCCGCTTCGAGGTCGGCGCGGTCCTTCGGCGTCATTGCCGACACCGGCAGATCGGTATCGGGCAGGCTGACGCCCTTGCGATCCGACATCTTGCCGCCGATCACGACCCGGGTGACGGCGCGTTCCGGAGAGTTTTCCTCCACAATCAGGCGCACCTTGCCGTCGTCGAGCAACAGCGCGTGGCCCGGCCGCAGGGCTGCCAGAATCTCCGGATGCGGAAGCTGTACGCGGCTGTGGTCGCCCGGTGTCTTGTCGGAATCGAGAACAAAGTTTTCGCCGTTGTTGAGCTGAATCGAACCTTCGGCGAACGATCCGAGCCGCAGCTTCGGGCCCTGAAGATCGACCAGGATGCCGATCGGCCGGCCATAGCTCGACTCGACATTGCGAATGGTCTTGACCAGTTCGCGCATCTTGTCGTGCGAGGTGTGGCTCATGTTGATGCGGAAGACATCGGCGCCTGCCTCGAACAGGCGCCGGATCATCGCGCTGTCTGAAGATGCGGGGCCGAGGGTGGCGAGAAATCTTGATACGACGCAGACGTCTCATGGCTTGCTTCCGGGCGCGGCCGCTGGCGGCGACAGACTTGACGCGCCCGGTGGCGTTCCGCCCGGCGAATTGGAGATGCCCGGCAGGGTGCCGCCGGGAGGGATGGTTCCTGGAACGCCCGGCACCCGCTGCGCGGGCTGCTCGCTCGACTCGGTCAGCTGCACGGTCCAGGCCCGCTGCTCGCCGGTGTCGACCTCGAAGAAGCCGGTGCGGTCGAAACCGCGCGCCAGGCAGTTCTCTGTGCCCTTGATGGTGAATTCCTTATCGCGCGAACACATGAAGGCCTGTCCCGACCATTCGCCACCACGGTCGTAATCGAGGGCGTAGATGTAATAGAACCGTGCGACCAGCGTGCCGCGCAGCAGGGTTTCGCAGGCCCGCGAGGAAACATTCCACCAGCCCTCGGTGGTCCAGCCCTCGGCATCCTTGTAGCCGAGCGCGATGCCCACCCGGCTCGATGTGTTGTTGCAGAGGCGGAAGTCCGCCGCCGCCGAACTGCTCCACAGGCATAGCACCGCAAGCGCCAGCGCCGGCAGCAAACCAGCGGTGATGCGCGCTGCGAATCGGTTGGGGTGATGAGGATTTTCCGGGATCATTCAGATGAAGCTATATCAACTTATTGACGATTTCGCGTGGGTCGACCCAGCCTGTCAACGGCGATGGAGACGTTTTCAGGCCAAGGGATGCCCGAATCGCGCCCGCCACGTGCTGTTTGCACCGCGATATGGAAAAATCGTGACAGTTACCCATCTAGGACAGGTATTAATAAGCAAAATAGCGGGATCATGGTCATGGACGACAATACCAGAACGGAACTTGAAGCTGCAGTTTTTCGGCGCCTCGTCGCACATTTGCGTTCCCGCACGGACGTTCAGAACATCGATCTGATGAATCTGGCGGGCTTCTGCCGTAACTGCCTGTCCAACTGGCTCAAGGAAGAAGCCGATGCCAAGGGCGTGGCGATGAGCAAGGACGAGAGCCGCGAGGCCGTCTATGGCATGCCCTACGAGACCTGGAAGTCGACCTATCAGGGCACGGCCAGTCCCGAACAGCTCGATGTCATGAAGAAAGCCCAAAGCGGGCATTGAGCCGGATCAGAAAAGCATGGAATGCGTAGTCCGGATGAGTCTCGCTCATCCGGGCTAAGCTCCTACGATCATCACGTGAGAGCCCGCACTGTCTCTTCGCCACGGGGAACACTTTCTCCTGTGGGCGCGGCTGTGGATGACCGCGATGTCGTCTTGACGCGAGGCGTCGCACTCTTGAGGGTCATTTCAGGATGCGGTGCGTGACAAGCGTGCAGCGTTTTCGTTACCAAGGCGTTTTCGAGCGGACTGGTTACCGGTTGGCGTGAAGAAAATGCATCAAACAAAAAAAGAGAGCCTCGGTTCCGATTCAATCGGAGCCGATCAAGGGCTCTAGCCTCAACCGTCAGTTCATTCAGGAGTACCCGATGGCCACCTCTGCCGCCGCCGTCACGGAAGAGCCCGCGACAAAATTCGCCAAGGACCAGCTCAAGGCCATCATCGAGCGCATCGAACGGCTGGAAGAAGAAAAGAAGACGATCTCCGACGACATCCGCGACGTCTATGCCGAAGCCAAGGGCAACGGCTATGACGTCAAGGCACTGCGCACCATCATTCGCCTGCGCAAGCAGGACGCCAATGAGCGCGCCGAGCAGGAAACCATCCTGGAAACCTATATGCAGGCGCTGGGGATGCTGTGAGGGATGCGGCGCTAGCCACCTGAGATCAAATCTCTCGCCGTCCCGGCGTACGCCGGGACCCATAATCCGCCGCCGTGATTATAGCTAACGGTGTTTGATACCGCGCTCTAATGACATGGCACGGCGTATGGGTCGTCGCGTTCGCGAGAACGACACTGAATGGAAGGTGCCGAAGCATTTGGACGTCTAAGTGAAGCCGCTCAGCGCAGTTCCGCGGTCCGTAACACGAACGATTTTGTCGTCAACGGCGTGACGGCCGATCCGGTGAACTGGTCGCAGCTAAGCCCCATCTGCGGATCGTCCGAGAAGCTCATCGCGATCGTCGCCAGCGGTTTGCGGAAATGCGCGCTCATCAGGGTCATATCGGCATCGCCAAGCACCGTCGCTGACATCGACGTGCTCGCACTCGGCGCCAGCATCATGACCCGCATCCAGGCATCGTTGGCCTTGGAAGCCGCGATCCGCGTCGATGTCGACACCACGCCGGCGCGGCCCTGGGAGTCCTTGGCGACGACCTGGTCGATCGTGGTCGAGGCCATCGCATTGCGAACCGGCCGGGCGCTGTGGGGGATGGGCGCGCTGGCCGCGACGATATTCGCGCGGTCAACCGGAGAAGAGGCGCGCGGCGCGTAGGCCAGGGCCTCGAAGGCGCTGGAGATGCTCGCGGTCGATTGCGGGTCGGTGGAGGCGAGCGCCCGGCGGGCGTTGATGGCGGCGACTTGCGCGGGTGTGGCTTGTTGCGCCGTCGCCGGCGCATCGCCCCAGAAGCCGCGGGCATTGATGATATCAGCCGGGGTTTCCGGCTTCGCCTCGGCCGGCGCTGCCGTTTTGGATTTTCCCGGCTGCACGACCTGCATGTCAGCGGAGGCCAACTGGAAGGTCGAGCCGGCCGGTTTGGCGCGCGGCGTCGGTACAGGGTCGGCGGATTTGGCAGCGGTGGCTGCGGCGACCGTGCCGGCCGGGGCTGGTTTCTCATTGACGGCGGGCGCGCTGGCGGCGCTCTCATCCTCGTCGTCGCTCGATTTGCTCCTGAACAAGGCGGCGAACAGGCTCGGGTTGGTCTTGGTCATGGCGCCGTCGCCATTGTCGCGTTTCTCGATGTCGGCGCGGGCGAGTTCATATCCTTTAAGCGGGGTGCCGTCGGAGGGAACATGCACGGTGCGGCCATCGGGGAATACGCGGACCAGCTGATCGTGGGTCATGCGCGGCCAGTGACGAATGCTGCCGGTATCGAGATGGACGAAAGGCGATCCCGATGTCGGATAGAAGCCGACGCCGCCGCGCTGCAGCCGAAGGCCGGCGAAGCGGATCTGCTCAAGCGGCACGTCCGGGATGAAAAAATCCATGGCGTGACCGAGCATATGCTGGCTGAAACGCGCCACTCCTGAGGAGCGGCGGCGGAGCATGGCGTTGGTCGCGGGGGAACGGTAGGAGGAAATGATCTGGATCGGCTTCTTGCCGTCGACGTCGCGGTAGACTTCCCAGAGGATGTCGAACAGATGACGATCCATCGTGGTCTGTTCCTGGCTGCGCCAGTCGCGGAGATAGTGATTAAGCTGCTTCAGCGCCTCTTCGTCATAGCGCCCGTCACGTTTGAAGGTGACGGTGAGGTCTTCGCCTGAATGGGTGTGGTGGAACGAAAGGGTGCGGGTCTCGTTCAGCGCACTCGCATCGTGGACCGATCCAGCACCGGCCAGCAACAACAGGGATGTCAGACCGAAATGATACCCGGCCTTGGGCAACGACAGCGATTTGAATTGGCGTGCGAAACCAGCCAGCACGTATGAGCCCACCCAAAGACGACCGACCAAGGAGTTCTTTCGCTACCCCGTGTGGCGAAAGATGGTGAATGCAGTCTTAACACGGGAGGGTTAATCGAACGCCCATCCCCCAAAATCAGTTGCCAGCTAACCTATTGAGTGTGGCGAAAAATAGCCCGCCGGTTAAATCGAGATGGACGACGGTTAATATCAACGGCCCCGCCCTTTCGGACGGGACCATTGATTCTATTGATTATACCGATTGATTCAGAAAAGCACGGGAGCGGTCAGTTACCGGCCGCCCACCCGCCGTTAATCACCCGGCGCTGAGGCCGGCGGCCCAGAGGGGCCGGCGGTGGCGTCGGTGCGCCGAACAGCCGCTCGAAAAATGACGGGCCCGACGAGGTGTCGTTGGCGAGCCTCACGCCGGGCAGGTTGCCGGTCGGTCGGACGTAGTTCGGCTGGGAATGCGCGACCACATTCTCCAGATCCCTGTTTTTGCCGCCTCGAAGCAAAGCCAGCATGTTGGCGTCGCGGCCATAGACATCCTTGCGGAATTGCAGCGTGCCGGCGTCGTCCACAAACGCCGTCTGGTAGGTGATGTTGACCGGGATCGGCGTCGGGAATTTAAGATCGATCTCGCTCTGGCCATACATGCTGCGGATCTTGTCAGGCGTGTAGTGCCCGTTCGGCTCGGTGATGTTGAGCAGGATCGAGGCATATTGATCGGGATTCTGGACTCGCATGCAGCCGTGGCTGAACGCACGTTCGTTCCGGGCGAACAGGTTCTTGTCCGGCGTGTCGTGCTGATAGACCAGGAACTTGTTCGGAAAATTGAAACGGATGCGGCCGAGCGCGTTTCTGTCGCCGGGCGGCTGCGAAATATGGATGCTGCCATCGGCGGCGCGATCGAGCTTCAAACCCATGCGGTCCAGCACCGTCGGATCCTGCTGTAGCGCAGGCAGATATTCGTTGTAGATGATCGACGGCGGCACGTTCCAGGTCGGATTGACGGTGATGAACTTCATCGTCTCGGTCAGCAGCGGCGTCGCATGGATACCAGGCTGACCGGTCACGACCTTGGTGGTCCAGACCTGTTCGTCGTGCTGCATGACCTTGAGTGTATAATCGGGAATGTTGAGGATGACATAGGCGTCGCCGATCGCGGGCGCACCGAGGTCACGCGGGAGCCAGCGCCAGCGCTCCATGTTGACGGTCACGATGTCGATCTCGCGATCGCGCTTCGGGCTGTTGATCGCCTTGACCGTCCTGTCGTCCAGCACACCGGTCGGCTTGAGTTCGGCCCCGGCCTGGAACTTGCGCACGGCCTCTGCGACTTTGGCGTCGTAGTGGGTATCATCGGCGTTTTCGGTGATGCCGAGCTTGGCGCGCAGCTGCGGCACGCGGTCATCCTCGACCTCGACGGCGGCCCGGCTGCGGGACGCCGGCTTGAATTTAAGCGTCGGACCCTCCGCGATCTGAATCACGGCTCCATTGCCCTGGCCACGCAGCTCGGCGAGCTTCTTCTTCAATTCGCGATAGAGTTTCTGTGGCGGGTTGTAGCTGTCGAGCGCCTCGGAGGCGTCCTGGGCGGTCGTCACATTCGTCAGGACTTCCGTGGGATCGGTCGGGTGTTCCGGATATTGAATGTCTCCGCTGACCTGCGACCAGTGCATCCGGCCGCTTTGGGCTTGGCGGGCATAATCGAGCATGCTGGCAGTCAGCTTCAACTCGGCTTCCGCAAGCGCGTCGGCCGTGGTCGCGGCGGCGAAATCCGGCACCGGATAATCGGAAGGGTTCAAGCCATCGGAAGCCGCGTCCTTGAGACGGGCGATAACGCCCTTGCCGGTCGTCGTGACAACGCCACCTTGCGTCCACAACGGCGCGAATTCACGTGCGGTATAGAATTTCTCGACCGCGGCCCGTTCGGCCTTGCGGTCAAAATAACGCGACGATTTCGTGCCCAGCATGTCGCGCAATTTGTCGGCGACCGGCTGATCCGCTGTCGGGACATTGCTGGCGGCCTTGACCGGTTCCTGGGCGGGCTCGGCGGCCGGAGTCGCGGCGGTAGCCGCCGGCGGTTGTGCGGGCGTAACGGTCGCGGTGTCGTTGTTGGTGGTATCGCTCTTGCTGGTATCGCTCTTGCCGGTATCGCTCTTGGCGGCTTCGCTCTGGCCGGGCTCGGTTTTGGCGGGTTCGGGGGCTGGCGCGGTGGCGACATCGGCGGGTTTTGTCTCTGGGGCCTTCTCGGTCACCGTCGCCGCGTCGGGCGCCGGCGCGGTGCTATCATGCTTGAAATCGCTGGCAGTTGGGGGCGGGACATTTGCGGGTTCGGGGCGGGGGATCGCTGCATCGATCGCGAGTTCGGCGGCGCCGTTGCGGACTTGATCGCTTTGCGCGAATGCCGAAGTTGCGGAAACCGTGAGGAAAGTCGCTGCGACGGCCATCAATACGCGGTCATACCCAGCACGGTTCTTCAAGCAGTGACGCATTATCACACCCCTTGGGTGAAACTGCTCCAGCATGGAGCAGCTCTGGTTTTATCCATCAGTTCTCGCGAAAGCGCCGGCCTGAACCACGTTCATACAACGTGTTCCAAATCTTAAAGCTTGGTACGCCTGCACACCACGATTCCAACGCAGACGATACACGCGCGCCCCTCATGCAGCCAGCGCCACTCGGGGCAACTCACGACAAACTGACCGCAAAGCATCGTTGTTGGCCATAGCGGTTTGCCTGCTTTTGCCACGCGTACGCCGGTTTGTCTGTCACCGGCGAGCAACGGTTCAAATGTTCCGGGAATGAGTATCTGTTCAACGCGTTCGCCCGATCGGAGTTGCACCCGATCGTCGGCTTTCAGCTCGCTTGATCGGCGTCGTCCGCCGACCGATCGCTGGCGGCAGCCTCGTCAATCTTGCGGTAGAGCGTCGAGCGGCCGATTTTCAGCCGGCGCGCGACCTCCGACATCTGCCCCCGATAATGCGAGATCGCGAACCGGATAATCTCGTTCTCCATCTCCTCGAGCGGACGCATTTCGCCCGATTGCGTCAGCATCGCGAGGGTGCCGGCGGCGGCTGGCAGTGGTGCGATAGGTATCTCATTACCTGAAACCATGGCCGGGACCGTCGAAGGAAAAACGGGGTCAACGATCAGGGGTTCGCCCTGATGGTGCGCTTGCGGCATGGCCGGAGACTGTGCGGCGGCTTGCGGGAAATCGGCCGGTCCAAGCCGGTCGCTCTCGCTCATGACCACAGCGCGATACACCGCGTTTTCGAGCTGGCGGATATTTCCGGGCCATTCGAGTTGCGACAGCAGCGCCATCGCCTCGCCGCTGATGCCGGCAATCGGCCGGTTTTCTTCGGCAGAGAATCTCGCCAGAAAATGCCGCAGCAGATGCGGGATGTCCTCGCGGCGCGCCCGCAACGGCGGAATTGTCAGCGGCAGCACATGAAGACGATAGAACAGGTCTTCACGAAATTGTCCGCTTTTGACGTGGTCGAGCAATTTGCGGTTGGTCGCCGAAACGATGCGGACGTCAACCTTCACCGGCTTGCGCCCGCCGACCGCTTCGACCGCGCCTTCCTGCAGCGCCCGAAGCAATTTCACCTGTGCTGCCAGCGGCAATTCCGAGACTTCGTCGAGAAACAGCGTGCCGCCGGAGGCTTCAACGAATTTGCCGGTATGGCGTTCGGTCGCGCCGGTAAAGGCGCCTTTCTCGTGGCCGAACAGGATCAACTCCACGAGATTGTCGGGGATCGCGCCGCAATTGACCGCCACGAACGGCTTCGACTTGCGCTCGCCGCTGCCATGGATGGCGCGCGCGAACAATTCCTTGCCGACGCCGGATTCGCCTTCGATCAGCACCGGAATCGTGGAGGCGGCGGCTTTCTGTGCGATGCGCAGCACCCCGGTCATGGCTTCGCTGCGGGTGATGATATCGGCAAAGGTCAATCGGCCTTCGCGGCTGTGTTTGATCCGCTGCAATTCGCCTTTCAGCGCGCTGGTATTGAGCGCGTTACGCAAGCTTACCTGCAGTCGCTCGATGCCGACCGGCTTGACGACGAAATCCTGGGCGCCGGCGCGCATCGCCGATACCACGTTGTCGATGCCGCCATGGGCGGTCTGCACGACGACGGGGATATTGAGACCCGCTTCACGGATTTTTGCCAGCACACCCATGCCGTCGAGGCCGGGCATCACGAGGTCGAGCACCATGGCATCGATCACGGGAGCGTCAGGCGAGGTCAGCATGGCGATGGCCGCGTCGCCTGAATCGACGACGATGGTTTCATAGCCGCATTTCTGCACCATATTCTCGACCAGGCGGCGTGCCACCGCGTCGTCATCGGCGATCAATATGCTGGCAGCCATGGCTTTCCCCGTGCGTTACAACTATCTGTCTCGAATCGGGGCACTCTCGCTGAAGCCGATTAACGCCCTCTTAAACGTTGACGTCCGGTCATCACCTGGTCGTCGCGGCCGTTCAGGTTGACAACGCATACACAGGCTCGAACCAGATGACATCGCGCTCTTCATCCGCTCTCCGCAAAACGACCGCTCAACGCAAATCAAATCCCAGGAAATCCGGGATGAAACCTGCGCTGAAATCCGCGGCCAAAACCAAAACCGGAACGCTGCCGGAATGGAACCTGGCCGACCTTTATTCCGGTATCGACGCGCCGGAAGTGACGCGCGACCTGCAAAGGATGGACAGCGAATGCGTCGCGTTTGAGACCGACTACAAAGGCAAGCTCGCGGAACAGACAGCTGCCGAAGGTGGTGGCCGATGGCTCGCCGAAGCGGTCAAACGTTATGAAGCTATCGACGATCTCGCGGGGCGTCTTGGGTCCTATTCCGGTCTGGTGCATGCCGGCGACAGCGTCGATCCTGCGATTACCAAATTCTACGGCGACGTTTCCGAGCGGCTGACCAATGCGTCGGTGCATCTGTTGTTCTTCGCGCTCGAACTCAACCGTATCGACGATGCCGTCATCGATCGCGCGATGCAGACGCCCGAACTCGGACATTATCGCCCGTGGATCGAAGATCTGCGCAAGGACAAGCCGTATCAGCTCGAGGACCGCGTCGAGCAGCTGTTTCACGAAAAATCCCAGAGCAGCTATTCCGCCTGGAACCGGCTGTTCGATCAAACCATTTCAGGGCTGCGCTTTCGGATCGGCGGCCAGGATCTCGCGATCGAGCCGACGCTGAGCCTGTTGCAGGACCGCGCCGGCGAAAAACGCAAGGCCGCGGGGCAGGCACTGGCGAAGACGTTCAAGGCCAATGAGCGGACCTTCGCGCTGATCACCAATACGCTGGCCAAGGACAAGGAGATTTCCGATCGCTGGCGTGGCTTCCAGGACGTTGCGGATTCGCGCCATCTTGCCAACCGCGTCGAGCGCGAGGTCGTCGATGCGCTGGTCGGGTCGGTGCGGGCGGCCTATCCGCGGCTGTCACATCGCTATTATCGGCTGAAGGCCAAGTGGTTCAAAAAGAAGAAACTCGCGCATTGGGATCGCAACGCGCCGCTGCCGTTTGCCGCCACAGGCAATATCGCCTGGCCTGACGCCAAGAACATGGTGCTGACGGCCTATCGCGGCTTCTCGCCTGAGATGGCCGGGATCGCCGAGCGGTTTTTTACCGATCGCTGGATCGATGCACCGGTGCGGCCGGGCAAGGCGCCGGGCGCTTTCTCGCATCCAACCACGCCGTCGGCGCATCCTTATGTGCTGATGAATTATCAGGGCAAACCGCGCGACGTGATGACGCTTGCCCATGAACTCGGCCATGGCGTGCATCAGGTGCTGGCAGCGAAGAACGGCGCGCTGATGGCGCCGACGCCGCTCACATTGGCGGAAACCGCCAGCGTGTTCGGGGAGATGCTGACCTTCAAACGGCTGTTGGCGCAGACCACCAGCACCAAACAGCGCCAGGCGCTGCTCGCCGGCAAGGTCGAGGACATGATCAACACGGTGGTGCGCCAGATCGCGTTCTATTCGTTCGAGCGCGCCGTTCACACCGAGCGGCGCAACGGCGAATTGACCGCCGAGCGGATCGGCGAACTCTGGCTCAGCGTGCAAGGCGAGAGCCTGGGCCCCGCGATCGATATCCGGCCCGGCTATGAGAACTTCTGGATGTACATTCCGCACTTCATCCATTCGCCGTTCTACGTCTACGCCTATGCGTTCGGCGATTGCCTAGTGAACTCGCTCTATGCCGTTTACGAAAACGCCCAAGAGGGTTTTGCCCAGCGCTACCTGGCGATGCTGGCTGCCGGCGGCACCAAGCACTACTCCGAACTGCTCAAGCCGTTCGGCCTCGACGCCCGGGATCCCCAATTCTGGGACGGCGGGCTGTCGGTGATCGCGGGCATGATCGATGAGCTGGAGCGGATGGGTTGATCGGCGCTGTACAACATTTGTTGAACGGATCGTCTCGTCGTGTTATACATATTGTATAATGGAGGTCGGTGCCCCAGATGCCGCGCAAGAGTGAGGAAGGCGACTTCATTCAGATCAAGAAGATCGGCAATTCGCTTGGTCTCATCTTGTCGAAAGACCTTCTTTCCCGCCTCAAGCTGAAGGAAGGCGACAAGCTTCATCTTGTCGAGCAGACGGAACGGGGCATCAAGCTTTCGCCCTATGATCCGAAGCATGCCAAGGCGATGGAAATCGCTCGGCGTTCGTTCAGCACCTATGCGGACACCTACAAGACCCTCGCAAAATGAACGAGCCGATCTGGTTGGATGTGGAGATCCTGATTGATCTCCACGCCGAGCAGCTCGCGTTGTTCGGAGGACCGGACGGTATTCGTGATCAGGGTATGCTGGAATCTGCGCTAGGCCGTCCCGTCAACAAATTCACTTGCGGCGAAACTGACCTCGCGGCACTTGCGGCGTCGTATGCTTCCAGCATTGCTCGAGACCATCCCTTTGTGGACGACAACAAGCGGGTAGCCTTCGGTGCGCTCATCGTATTTCTGGGTCTCAACGACGTAGATTTTCTGGTGCCGCCCGAAAGTGCCACGGCCATGATCCTTTCGCTTGCCGCAGGTGAGGTGAACGAGGAGGGCCTGACCCGCTGGATCAGGGACAATTGGCCGCCCGAGCCTCAGAAATAAGCCGGTGCCGCAGGTACAAAACCACCCGCCGCCGTTGCCCTCGTGCCGGGATTGCGGTATTTCCACGCCGAACGCGAACACTGACCGGGGACACCGATGGCAGAGCATAACGAAGTGGCCTATACCACCGCTGACGGCAACGACTATCTCGCGCATGAGCAGACCTATGAGGGCTTCATCAAGCTGGTGAAGTACGGTACTGCCGCCGTGATTTTCATCGTCGCCATGTTGGCGATCTTCCTGACCTGATTGTTGCCTGTCGCACCGCAGCGCGGCTGTGCGGCTTCTGAAAGATTGCCCTTAGCACGGTTGCAAAACCGGTATCCAACTTAGCGGAAATAACGTTAGTTTGCTTGCGTGCGCGCCCGCCGCGCCGCCGGAGGCTCCATGAAGATTGCCGTTGCCAAGGAAATCGATCCGTCCGAACCGCGGGTCGCCGCGTCGCCCGATGCGGTCAAAAAATACAAGGCGCTGGGCGTCGATGTCGCGGTCGAGCCGGGCGCCGGCATCAAATCGGGTCTGCCGGATTCGGAATTCACCGCGGTTGGAGCTGTCGTCAGTGCCGATGCAGTTAAAGACGCCGACATCGTCATCAAGGTAAAGCGGCCCGAGGCTTCCGAGCTTGCCAACTACAAGCGCGGCGCGCTGGTGATCGCCATCATGGACCCCTACGGCAACGACGCTGCGCTGAAGGCGATGGCGGACGCCGGCGTGTCGGCGTTTGCGATGGAATTGATGCCGCGCATCACCCGCGCCCAGGTAATGGACGTGCTGTCGAGCCAGGCCAATCTCGCCGGCTACCGGGCGGTAATCGAGGCCGCGGAAGCCTTCGGCCGCGCGTTTCCGATGATGATGACCGCAGCCGGCACGATCCCGGCGGCGAAGGTGTTCGTGATGGGCGTCGGCGTCGCCGGCCTGCAGGCGATTGCGACCGCGCGGCGGCTCGGCGCCGTCGTCACCGCCACCGACGTGCGGCCCGCGGTGAAGGAGCAGGTCGAAAGTCTTGGCGCCAAGTTCCTCGCGGTCGAGGACGAGGAGTTCAAGCAGGCCGAGACAGCCGGCGGCTATGCCAAGGAAATGTCGAAAGAGTATCAGGCCAAGCAGGCGGCGCTGACCGCCGAACACATCAAGAAGCAGGACATCATCATCACCACCGCACTGATTCCGGGCCGACCGGCGCCGCGCCTTGTCAGCGCCGAGATGGTGCAATCGATGAAGCCGGGCTCGGTGCTGGTCGATCTTGCGGTCGAGCGCGGCGGCAATGTCGAGGGGGCGAAGGCCGGCGAAGTCGCCGATGTCGGCGGCATCAAGATCGTCGGCTTCACCAACGTGGCGGGCCGCGTCGCGGCCTCGGCCTCGAGCCTTTATGCGCGCAATTTGTTCTCCTTCATCGAGACGCTGGTCGACAAGTCGACCAAGGCGCTGGCGGTGAAGTGGGACGACGAACTGGTCAAGGCCACCGCGCTGACCAAGGACGGCGCCGTAATCCATCCGAACTTCCAGCCGAAAGCTTAAGGAGAGAGCGCCATGGATCATATCGCACAGGCCGTCGATCCCTTCGTGTTCCGGCTATCGATTTTCGTGCTGGCCGTGTTTGTCGGCTATTTCGTGGTGTGGTCGGTGACCCCGGCGCTGCATACGCCGCTGATGTCGGTGACCAATGCGATCTCCTCGGTGATCGTGGTCGGCGCGTTGCTCGCGGTCGGCGTCGGGATGATTTCCAGCGGCAGCGGCTGGGCGCGCGGCTTTGGTTTCGTCGCGCTGACCTTTGCCTGCGTGAATATCTTTGGCGGCTTCCTGGTCACCCAGCGCATGCTCGCGATGTACAAGAAGAAGACCAAGTGAACGGCGTGCACCTCGTGGTGGCGAAGACAATGGGGGCCTTGAGATGAACGCCAATCTGTCCGCAGTTTTATACCTCGTCGCAGGCGTGCTGTTCATTTTGTCGCTGCGCGGCCTGTCGAGCCCGGCGTCATCCCGCCAGGGCAATTTCTTCGGCATGATCGGCATGGGCATCGCAGTCGCGACCACGCTCGCCTCCCATCCGCCGGCCGATGGTGTCGGCCTGGCTGCTGGTGATCCTCGGCGTCGCGATCGGCGGCAGCATCGGTGCGGTGATTGCGCGCCGGGTGCCGATGACGTCGATGCCCGAACTCGTCGCCGCCTTCCATTCACTGGTCGGCATGGCCGCGGTGCTGGTCGCGGCCGGTGCGTTCTACGCGCCCGAGGCCTTCGACATCGGCACGGCCGGCAACATCCATCCGCAGAGCCTGGTCGAAATGTCGCTCGGCGTCGCCATCGGTGCCCTGACCTTCACCGGCTCGGTGATCGCATTCCTGAAATTGTCGGCCCGCATGAGCGGTGCGCCGATCATCCTGCCGGCGCGTCACCTCATCAATATCGGACTCGGCATCGCGCTGATCGTGTCCATCGTCGGCCTCGTGGTGTCCGGCAGCGCGGTCGATTTCTGGCTGATCACCATCATCGCGCTCGCACTCGGTGTGCTCATGATCATCCCGATCGGCGGCGCCGACATGCCGGTCGTGATCTCGATGCTGAACTCCTATTCGGGCTGGGCCGCGGCCGGTATCGGCTTCACGCTTGGCAATTCGGCGCTGATCATCACCGGCGCGCTGGTAGGCTCTTCCGGCGCGATCCTGTCCTACATCATGTGCCACGCGATGAACCGCTCCTTCATCTCGGTCATCCTTGGCGGCTTCGGCGGCGAGACCGCGGCGGCAGGTGCCGGCGCCGGCGGCGAAGCGCGGCCGGTCAAGCTCGGCTCGGCGGATGACGCTGCCTTCATCATGAAGAACGCGCAGAAGGTGATCATCGTGCCCGGCTACGGCATGGCGGTGGCGCAGGCCCAGCATGCGTTGCGCGAAATGGCCGACCAGCTCAAGAAGGAAGGCGTCGAGGTCAAGTACGCGATCCATCCCGTCGCCGGCCGCATGCCCGGCCACATGAACGTGCTGCTCGCCGAAGCCAATGTGCCCTATGACGAGGTGTTCGAGCTCGAGGACATCAATTCGGAATTCGCGCAGGCCGACGTCGCCTTCGTGATCGGCGCCAACGACGTCACCAATCCCGCCGCCGAGGACGACAAGAAATCGCCGATCTACGGCATGCCGGTGCTCCAGGTCTGGAAGGCCGGCACCGTGATGTTCATCAAGCGCTCGCTTGCATCGGGCTATGCCGGTATCGACAATCCGTTGTTTTACCGCGACAACACCATGATGCTGCTCGGCGACGCCAAGAAGATGACCGAGAATATCGTCAAGGGGATGTGACACGATTTCCGGTGAGCCAGCCGTCCCGACATGAGCGCATTGAAATGGCTCGTCGTTCTCGTCTTGGCCGGATATCTCGTTGGTCTTGCCGTGCTGTTTTTCGTGCAGCGCTCGTTCCTGTTTCCGATACCGCAAAAGCTCCGCACCACCCCTGAAGCCGCCGGCTTCCCGGAAGCCGAAGAGCATGTTCTGACTACGGCGGATAATGAGCAGGTCATTGTCTGGCATGTCCCGGCGAAACCGGGTCACGCGGTCATGATCTATTTTCCGGGCAATGGAGACTTCCTGGCGGGGGCCGTCGGTCGCTTTCGCGGCCATGACGTCTGACGGTACCGGCGTCGTTGCCTTGTCGTATCGCGGTTATGCCGGCTCAACTGGCCAGCCGAGCGAACGAGGGCTGCTGTTGGACGCCGCGGCGGCCTATGCCTTTACGTCGGCGCGCTACGGTGTGGACCGTATCGTCGTCTGGGGCTTTTCACTCGGAAGCGGAGTCGCAGTGGCGCTGGCGGCCGGGCAGCCGGTCGGGAAGGTGGTTCTGGAAGCTCCATATACCTCGACCGCTGATGTGGCCGCCTTGCGGTTTACAATCGTGCCGGTACGATGGCTGATGCGGGACCAGTTTCGCTCCGACGAGCGGATCGCGCGGGTTACCGCTCCCCTTCTGATCATGCATGGTGCACGCGATTTCACCATTCCGATAAGGTTCGGCGAACGCTTGTTTTCGCTCGCGCATCAGCCGAAACAATTCGTCCGGTTTCCCGACGGAAACCATGACAATCTGGACAATTATGGTGCAATCGAAACCGCCCGGGACTTCATCCACGCTTCGAAGGGCTGACGGCGAGCGCGATATGGCGCATGGTTTGTCGCAGTGGTTTGAGGATGTCGTCCCATGAGCGCACACGGCCAGATGCCGAGATCGGCCTGGATTTTCCCGGCATTATCGGTTCTGCTGTTCGCGGGGGTTACCGCGCTCGGCTATACCTTCACGCCGTCGGTTGTCGGGCTGGCCTTCGCGGCGGTGCTATTGGTGATCCTGTTCGGCACGGTGTTTGCCGCCGTTCATCATGCCGAGGTGATCGCCGAGCGAATCGGCGAGCCCTATGGCACGCTGCTGCTGACACTGGCTGTTACCATCATCGAGGTGGCGCTGATCGCGACCATCATGCTCGGCGAGAAGCGGTGCCGACGCTGGCGCGCGATACCGTGTTCGCGGTCGTGATGATCGTCTGCAACGGGCTGGTCGGCATCTGCATCCTGACCGGCGGGCTGCGCTACCGCGAGCAGGACGTTCAGATTTCCGGATCCAATCTCTATCTCAGCGTCCTGACAGTGCTGGCGACGATCACGCTGATCCTGCCCAATTACACGCTGACCACGCCGGGGCCGATCTACTCGGAGGCCCAACTCGGTTTCGTCAGTGTCGTTACCATCCTGCTCTACGGCGTGTTTCTCTACATCCAGACCATCCGGCACCAGGATTATTTCGTCAGCGAAGCCGGCGGCGCCGCAATCACGGGGCGCATGCTTCAAATCGGACTCTGTTGCTCAGCGTCGTGCTGTTGGTGGTTTCGCTGTTGGCCGTGGTGCTGCTGGCGAAGAAGTTCTCGCTGGTGGTCGATGCCGGCGCGGCGCTGATCGGCGCGCCTTCGGCCTTTGCCGGTATTTTGGTGGCCCTGCTGATTCTGTTGCCGGAGAGCGTCGCCGCCGTCGGCGCCGCCCGCAAGAACGATCTGCAAAAGAGCATCAACCTGGCGCTTGGCTCGTCGCTGGCGACCATCGGGTTGACGGTTCCGGCGGTCGCGGTGGCCGCCTTCGTGCTGGACAAGCAGCTCGTGCTTGGGGTCAATGCCCAGGAGATCGTGCTCCTGGTCTTGACCTTCGTCCTGAGCATGCTGACCTTCGGCACCGGCCGTACCAATATCCTTTTCGGGCTGGTGCATCTGGTGGTGTTTGCTGTATTTTTGTTCCTGGTGTTCGTGCCCTGACCCGGCCGGAGAAAACTGACGATGATGAGCGCCAAATCAGATGTTCAGGTCGACACACCGGAGGTGCGTGTCACCGAGTGGCGGCTGGCGCCGGGAAGCGCCACCGGGCATCACATTCATGAGATGGATTACGTCATCGTTCCCGTGACTGCCGGCGAAATGACCATCGTGGCCCCTAACGGGGAACGTTCCAAGGCGCAGCTCGGGCCCGGCAAATCCTATTTCCGCAAAGCCGGGGTCGAACATGACGTGCTCAATGAAAGTGCAACAGAAATCGTGTTCCTTGAGGTGGAGTTGAAGCCATAACGCCGCCGTTTACCGAATTGCCACCGATCTGCTCCCTCAAATATCCGCCATCAAAACCCCCGCGGGAGTGGTCGGAATGCTGAAAATTGCCTCGAAATTTGCGATGGATATATTCCCGTCGGTGATTGCGACCATCCTCGGGGCCTATATCGTCAATCACTACATTAACTCCAAGCCGGAGGCGCCGAGGGCCGCCGCTGTGTCGTCGACTTTGCCGAAGAAGGCCGACCTCGGCAACACCCCCGAACCGGGGGTGAGAGCGAAGGGTATTTCGGAAAAATCCGTCATCGAGAGGTCAGCCGTCGAAAAGGCCGAAAAATCGGTAGCGGATAAGCCAGTAGAAAAGTCCGCTGAGAAGCCGGCGGAAACCGCGAGCATCCCTGCGGACACGCGCCGTCGTCCCGCCAGCCCGCGTGAACGTGAAAGGGCCGTCGCCAAGACCATTCCGGCGCAACCCGTGACGCCGGTGGTCGAGCCGGTCGTTGCCGCGCCGAATACCGCCCCGCCGGTCGAGGCATCCATCGCTCCGGATCGCGATGCCAATGATCTGGCGCGTGCAGCGATCGAACGCTTGCGTGAAAGCGCGCCGCGCGCGCAGGAAACCGCTCGCCTGCCGGATCTGCCCCGCGTGGTGGCCACGCCGGCTGCGCCATCGGTGACCGCGCCCCCAGTTCAGCCGCTACCGCCGCCGATTCTGGTCTCGACGCCTCCCGCAGAGACATTCGATGCCCAGACCAAACCGTCCTACCCGGCCACGGCGCGGGCGGACGATCCGCAACGTCCGACGCCGCCGGCTGATATTCCCGACCCCAAGCCGCTGGACTTGCGTGCCGATGCGATACCGCCCAAGCCGCGCACCAACGTTGCCGAGGACGTGCTGTCAGCAGCGAAATCAATGTTTCACTCGGTCTTGCCGCATAAAGAAGCTGACCAGGATAGCGACGGATCCAACCGGTTCTGATCGAATCAGAACCGGAGGGCTCGGCTTTGGTGTTGCCGCGTTTTCTTTGCGCGGACCGCCGCTACTTCGCTCAATCGCTTCAGAATGTTTCGTAGGTCTGGCCGGCCTTGCCGCCGACGCGGGCAAAGCCGCTTCGCGCGGCCTCATCCTTGGGACGCAGGTTGATGGCGCGGCCATATGAGCCGGCGGCCTTGGTCTTGTCGCCGAGGCGTTCATAGGCGAGGCCACGGGTAAGCCATATCTGCGCATTCTGCGGGTCGGATTGGACCGCGTCGTCGAGATCGGCTGCAGCGTCCTTGGCCTTGTCCAAAGCGAGGTAGCTGAGCGCCCGGGCCAGCAGCGGTTCAGCCTGCTGCGGGGCGAGACCGTTCGCCGCCGTGAAATCGTCGATCGCGAACTGGTGCTGTTTTTCGCCCTGATAGAGCAGGCCGCGGTTGTAATATGCCTCGGGATCATCGGGACGCAGGCTGATCGCCTTGTTCAAATCCTCCAGCGCCAGCGGCGCCTGGTTTCGTGCCTTGTAAACCATGCCGCGGCCGAGCCAGGCCGGAGCGTAACCGGGATCGAGCGCCAGTGCGCGTTCGTAGTCAGACATCGCCTGATCGAGCCGCTTGGTCTTGCGATAGATCAGGCCACGATTAGCGAACGCCTGGCCGTAATTGGGATCGAGGTCGATCGCCGTGTTGAAATCGGCCAGCGCCTCCTCGGTTTTTCCGGCCTGGGCCAGCACCGAGCCGCGCATATTGTAGGCCTGCGGATTGTTGGGATTGTTTTTGATGGCCTCGGTGAGCGAGGCAATGTTGCTCGACGAGGTCAGTTTCGGAGGTTCTTCCCGCTCCGTTGAGGAGGACGACAGAGACCCGAGGGTGATCGAACAGCCGCAAAGCGCGATGGCAACCAACGCGATCGGCGCGCATGCGCAGCGACCGAGGCGCGAAGCTCCGGGAAAGGCAGAGGGAACCGGACTGGCCATAATGCAGAACACTCACGCGGCTAACCCGTTATTGGTAACCTGCCGGCGCGTATTCCGCAAAAGCTGCGGTCAGAATACGCAAGTTACGAAAGTTTAGTATTGCGCGCCACAGATCGGGTTCGCACACGGATCAGGATCAAGGATTTCCCGCGCGAAAAATGCTTTGCGCAAATGTTCTGCACAAAACAACAACGCGGGCACAGGGCCCGCGTCATCGGATTCGAATTCAGTAAAACGTATGATCAGCGCGGTCCACGCGGGCCAGCGCCGGGACCGCCACGGCCGCCACCAGGACCACCGCGCTCGGCACCTGGACCGGCGCCGAACACCGGCTTCGGCTTCATCGGGAGCAGCCCTTCGCGCTGCAGCTTCTTGCGGGCGAGCTTGCGCGCACGGCGCACGGCTTCGGCCTTTTCACGGGCCTTCTTCTCGGAGGGCTTTTCGTAATGACCGCGGAGCTTCATCTCGCGGAAAATACCCTCGCGCTGCATCTTCTTCTTCAGCGCCTTGAGGGCTTGATCGACATTATTATCGCGAACGAGAACCTGCACGCGGCATCCTCTTTCAATTGATCGGATTGGATTCTGGTAGAGCCAAAGGACCGGCAAAAACGCCATGTCCTTAACCCTGAGCGCGCGGATGTATCAGACAAAGGTGGCAATGTCCACCGGCGGAACGGCAAATAGGTAGTACCTCTGCCAAATCCGGTGTTCGTCAGGTCCCTGTCAGAGCCATTTTAGAGCTCGATCAGGCAGTTTTTGGCGGCACCGCTCCAACCTGCGTCACATGGCCCATCTTGCGGCCCGGCCGCGGCGGACCCTTGCCGTAAAGGTGAACGGTCGCGCCCGGGACCGTCAGCCATTGCTCATAGCTGTTGATGTCGTTCCCGATCAGGTTGGTCATAGTGACTGGGCCGTGGCGGACAGGTTTGCCGAGCGGCCAGCCGGCGATGGCACGAATATGCTGCTCGAACTGCGAGATCGATGCGCCGTCCAGCGTCCAGTGCCCGGAATTGTGCACGCGGGGCGCGATCTCGTTGACCAGGACCTTCGCGCCGCCAGCCTCCTGCACCACAAACATTTCGACCGCGAGCACGCCGACATAATTCAGGGCATGGGCGATCTTTTGCGCGATAGCGCGCGCCTGTTCCGCCACCGCTTCGGAGATCGCGGCCGGCGCGCGGGAGATCTTCAGGATGTGGTCGCTATGCTCGTTTTCGGTGACGTCGAAGCATTCGACCTGGCCGTCGGCCGAGCGCGCGGCGATTACCGAAATCTCGCAGGCGAAGGGAACGAAGGCCTCGAGGATCGCAGATCTGGTGCCGAGGTCCTGCCAGACCTGATCCGGATCGTCGCCGTCACGGATGATCGCCTGGCCCTTGCCGTCATAGCCGAAGCGCCGGGTCTTGATCACGGCGGGGAGGCCAATTTTTTCGATCGCTGCGCGCAGCCCGTCCGCCGATGACACTTCGGCATAGTCGGCGGTGCCGATGCCCAGCTGTTTCACGAAATCCTTTTCGATCAGGCGATCCTGCGTCGTTTCGAGGATTTTGCGGTCCGGCAGCACCGGACGGCGCGCCGCCAGGATCATCGCGGAAGCCGCCGGCACGTTTTCGAATTCGTAGGTGATGACGTCAACGTCATTGGCGAACAATTCGAGCGCCTCGACATCGGCATATTCAGCGCAGGTCGCATTCAGCACGACATCGAAGGCCGGCGAATCCGGGTCCGGCGAGAACACCTGGCAGCGCAGGCCCAGCCGCGCCGCAGCCATTGCCAGCATCCGGCCCAATTGGCCGCCGCCGAGAATTCCGATCGTGTCGCCGGGTTTCAGCTTCACCTGAGTGGGCGCCGTCACGCAGATCCCTCCGGGCGTTCGGCCACCGCCTCGGTCTGCTGCTTGCGCCAGGCGACAAGTCTGCCCGACAGCGCGGGATCATTCAGCGCCAGCACGCTGGCGGCAAGCAGCGCGGCATTGATGGCGCCGGGTTTGCCGATCGCCAGTGTTCCGACCGGGATTCCGGCCGGCATCTGGACGATGGAATAGAGCGAATCGACGCCGGACAGCGCCTTTGATTCGATCGGAACGCCGAAAACCGGAAGCTCCGTCAATGACGCGGTCATGCCCGGCAGGTGCGCGGCCCCCCCGGCGCCGGCGATAATGATCTTGAAGCCGGCCGCTTTGGCGCCCTTGGCAAAGGCGAACAGCCGGTCGGGGGTGCGATGGGCGGAAATGATGTGTTTCTCGCTGCCGACGCCGAGCGCGATCAGGGTTTCGGCGGCGTGGCGCATGGTGTCCCAGTCCGACTGGCTTCCCATGATGATGGCTATCGGGGCGCTCATGCGATCAATTCTTTTCGGGAATCCAAAAACATAGCCGGATTATAAGATCGGCCCAAGGTTCGGCAAGGCGTGGCAAGGGGTCCGGAATGGACTATCCTGTCTTGGTGAAGACCGGCAAGCCTTCTTGAGGAAAAGTCTTGGTGAAGTTCCTGAGTTACAGATGCCCGTAAAGAAGAAAACCAAGGCAACCGCAGCAAGGGCCCCAAAGCGCCGCAAAGGCGCGGAGGGCGTGCGCAAACCGCCGCCGCGGGCCGCATCGGCACCGGTGCCCCGGTCACCGGCAACTCCCCGGCCGCCGGCAGCTCCCCGGCCGCCGGCAGCTCCCAAGGACGCCAAAGCGGCAATTCGGCGGCTCAGGGCCCAACTGGCGCAGGCGCAGGCGCGCATCGACCAATTGGAGGCATCGGCGGATATGGATTTCCTGCTGGATATCCTCAACCGGCGCGGTTTTGAGCGCGAGCTCAATCGCTCGGTTGCCTTCATCAAGCGCTATCATGCGAGCGGCGTGATCATCGTGCTTGACGTCGATCGCCTCAAGCCGATCAACGATGCCTTCGGTCATGCCGCGGGCGATAAGGTGCTCAAGGCCGTTGTGGCCGTGCTCGCACGTCACGTCCGCTCCTCCGACGTGATCGGGCGGCTTGGCGGCGATGAGTTCGCATTGCTGTTGTGGAATCTGAGCGAGACCGACGCCCGCGCCAAGGCGGCCTCGTTGGAACAGGCCATCGACAGGCTCCGCTTCACGTTCGACGGCCGCCGCACCGTCAGCGCGGGTGCCTCCGCCGGCATTGCCGTTCTCGGCCCGCATGCCGAAGCGGGCCGGGCGCTGGAAGAAGCCGACCGCGCGATGTATGTCCGCAAGGCGCAACGGCGCCATGAAGCGTGATCCGGTTGGCGGCCGCTGGCGGTTACAGCGCGCTTAGATCGTCCGGCACGCTGCCGAATTTCTTCAGCAATTGAGCATCGCCGAACTCGCCGATCATGGGATCGCCGGTGCGGCTGAAGGCGACCGCCCCGATGCTTCCTGGGGCCTTGGAGAGGATTTCGGCGCGCCGCAACGCTCCTGACGAACTCTGGCACTCCTCCGCAGGCCCCGCAACCGGCGAACCGGAATCGTCCTGCAGGAATGGCAGCGCGACGTAATAGGTGACATCGGCCATGGTATCGCTCCCGTGGGTCGCTCCAGCCTGGTTCAGGCGCTACGCCGCGTCATCCTTGGTTCGCAGCCGTTTGGCGACGGGGCGGCCGTTTGAAGCTGCCGCCTGTAGTTCCAGCATTTCGGCTTCCAGATATTCGTTCGCCATGATCAGCGCCTTGATCGTGCTGCGCATGTTTCCATCGCACATCGCGATCGCCTGGTCGCAGGCCTGCTCGTAACGACTGACGTCAGACAGGGAAGCAGTCTCGGACATGATGAAATCCCGGATTG
Organism: uncultured Alphaproteobacteria bacterium; assembly: GCA_963811915.1. Classification (GTDB taxonomy): domain Bacteria; phylum Pseudomonadota; class Alphaproteobacteria; order Rhizobiales; family Xanthobacteraceae; genus Bradyrhizobium. The sequence goes on along the minus strand of CAWETC010000018.1, from coordinate 48,445 downwards.
GTTGGTGCCGGTGAATGTTCCTATTTTGTTCTTTCAGAGTCAAGTTACTTCCCGTTTTGTCCCCTGATGACTAATTTTGAGCGGTGTTGCATCAAAGCTGCTCGGTACACTTTTGCACATTTCCTCTGGAACGAAATGCCGGTTCCCGCGTGATGCTTTGGGTTGGGTAGTCGGTGGGGAAATCTCGGTGGTCAGCAAAAGCTATTTGACGCGTCAGGCGACGACACTCATCAAGTTCGCCCAATCAACTTCCGACCCCAAAATCTTGACGGCGCTGGTCGAGAAGGCCGCCAAGCTCAAATCTCAAGCCGACGAGACAAGGCCGCCATTCGATCTAAGTCCGCTGGCCCCGGATGTCGAACGCCCCCTCAAGAGTTAAGGCGGCCGTTGGGCGCTGCGGAGCGCCACGTTCAGCCAAGCGGCATCCGGAACGTAAAGCGCGTCTCTTCCGGCGAGGACGTCACATCGATGGTTCCGTCATGGGCGCGGGCGATTTCGGAGGCGATGTAGAGCCCCAATCCAAGGCCTTGATGGGTATCCTGCGGCGACACGCGATGGAACGGTTGAAACAGCCGCTCCATCGCATCGGCAGGGATCGGCTCGCCGGAATTGGCGACCGATAATTCGAACTCGCCGTTTTTCGTGGCCGCGCGCACACGGACCGGCGCCGAGGCCCCACCATGGGTGATCGCATTGCCGAGCAGATTGGAAAACAGTTGCGCGATGCGCCCGGCGTCGCAGTCGACCTGTTGCGTCAAGTCGAACTCGGCCTCGATTTTCCTTTCAGGCGAACAGGTGCGAAGCTCCGCTATTACCTGAGTGAGAACCGGCGCCAGCGATTGAGGTGAGCGTCGGAGCGGAATCCCGCCGCCCAATCGGCCGCGGGCGAAATCCAGAACATTGTCGATCAGCGCCGACATCCGAGCCACGCTCTTCTGTATCAATCCGAGAATCTCGGTGGCTGCGTCCTTCGAATCCGTTTTCGCGAGCATTCTTGCGCCGGCCGCGATCGAGGCGAGTGGGTTGCGCAGATCGTGTCCGAGCACGGCGATGAACTGTTCGCGCAGTTCCGATGTCGCGCGCTCGTCTGACAGCGTGGCTTCGCTGGCGGCCACCCGGTTGACCGCATCGAGATGGATCGCGATCAGTTCCGCGAACAGCTTGAACATGCCGACGGTTTGCGGGGTGTTGAGACGCGCCGGCCGGGGGTCGATGGCGCAAAGAGTGCCGAAGAAAGTCCCATCCGAGAGCACGATCGGCATCGAGATGTAGCTTTGAAAGCCATATTTCGCGGGCGTGTGATGCCTGCAATAGGCGGCGTCTTCGGCCACATTGTCGATGATGACGGCTTCGTGGTGTTGCCGGATCTCGTGGCAAAGAGTGGTTTCGACCACCAGTTCGCCACCGGGTACCAGGCCGAACGCGATTTCGTCGCGTACCGCGCAGCAAACCCACCGGTGCTCAGTGACGCGCGCCACGGCGGCGAAACCCATGCCGGTCGATCGGCAGACTACTTCAAGAATACGCGGGACTGCCGAAATACCCTGCACGGCAGCGATATCCGTGCTGAAGTCGGTCGCCATGATCAGTTTTCTCTGCGAGCCCCGGCAAAACGCTAGCGCAGGCGCAATCACGTGTCGAGAAATCCGTCATGCGGGAAGTGAAATCAAATCCGCAACTTATCGCTGTCGCGGGGGGCCTTTCGGCAACCAAAAAGAGCCTGGGGTTAAAGATCCCGCGCAAAAGATGGGATAAAAGATCTCTAGGTAAAAGATCTTGGAAACGACAAACCTTACGCAATGATATCCGGCGTGATCTGGTCTTCGATGAAGGCGATGCGGTCGCGCAACTGCAGCTTGCGCTTCTTCAACCGCTGCAGCCGCAGCAAATCCGGCGCGGGAGATTGATGCAGGGCATCGATCGCCGCGTCGAGATCGCGGTGCTCCTGCTGCAGTCGTGCAAGTTCGGCTGCGAGCTCGCGCTCATCTTCGTCGGTCATGGTACATGTTAGCCGAAAAACGCGGATGAGATTGGATAGGTTGCGGAGGCCCACTAATAAATATCGTCTCTGCCGGTCCGGTCCGCAAGCTGGAGTCTGCGGCAGGTGGGTACGACTTTCGGGTTCGATACATAGCCGGGTTCCATACTCACGGTTCGTTACAGATAGATGCCGAAATATGAGGGCACCATTTTCGATACCCATCGACAAATTCGGCGACTGGTGTACACTCCTTTGTCCGGATCGAATTTGAGGTCTCATCCAACGGAGGAGGTTTCGTATGGCAATTCAGGCGCATCTCGTTGAACTGGAACGGAAACATAAGATTCTCGAAAACGAATTGCATGATGCTCTTGTGCACCTTTCAACGGACGATCTGCAAATTGTCGAATTAAAGCGCCGGAAATTGATGGTAAAAGACGAGATCGAGCGGTTGAGACATTCCGCAAGCGAAACGGTCCACTAGCGGCCTTCGCGCATCCCCAAATTATCCAAATAATAACGTCATTCATAACGTCATCCGTTCAGGTCATCATCCGCCATTGGGCTGGCGGCGCATGGCGCTGTCCGATGGCGGAGCATGACAGGCTTTGACGTCAGGCGGATACGACTTTCGCAGTATTTCTCATTGCTGGAAGGTCAGCCGGTGGCGTCAGCCAGTTCGCCGACGTAACCGGCGATCGCCAATGACGATGTCAGTCCCGGCGATTCTATTCCGAACAGATTGATCAGGCCGCCGACACCGTGATCGCGTGGGCCCTGAATCAGGAAATCCTGCACTGCAACCGCCGGGGGTACGATCTTCGGCCGCATTCCCGAATAGCTCGGCATCAGCGCGCCGTCCGGCAGTGTCGGCCAGTAGCGCCGGATCGCCGGATAAAATCTGTCCGCCCGCGCCGGATCGACGGCGTAATCGATGCTGTCGACCCATTCCACGTCAGGCCCGAACCGGGCCTGTCCCGCCATGTCGAGGGTGAGGTGGACGCCCAATCCGCCGGGCTCGGGCACCGGATAGATCAGGTGCGAAAACGGCGATCGCGTGCTGCAGCTGAAATAATTTCCCTTGGCCAGATAGGCCGGCGGTATCAGGTCGATCGGCATGCCGTCGATGCTGCGTGCGACCGCCGATGCACCAAGCCCCGCGGCATTGACGAGAAGCCGGCACTCCAGCGAGATCGGCGCGCTGCCGCCGGCATCGAGTTGGATCCGGCCGTCGCGCGCCTTGGCGCCCAACAGCGGCGTGTGAAAGGCAAAGGCCGCGCCCGCATCTTCGGCCTCGCCGCGCAGCGCCAACATGTAAGCGTGGCTGTCGATGATGCCGGTGGAGGGCGAGAGCAGGGCCGCGTCGCAGTTCAGCGCCGGCTCGAGTGTGCGCGCGGCATCGCCGTCAAGGGTTTGCAGATCGAGCACGCCGTTGGCTTCGGCATGAGCCCTGATCGATTGCAGCCTGGCGGTTTCGTTCGGTGTCGTTGCCACAATCAGCTTGCCGCAATTGCGATGCGGAATGCCGTGCTTCCGGCAATATTCGTAGAGGGCTTGCTTGCCGCTGACGCACATTCGCGCCATCAGGCTGCCGGCGGGGTAATAGATCCCGGCATGGATCACCTCGCTGTTGCGCGATGAGGTGACGGTGCCGATACCTTCGGCCGCCTCCAGAATGATCACCTCGCGGCCGGCCTGCGCCAGCCGCCGCGCGATCGCGAGACCGATCACCCCCGCACCGATTATGACGCACTCGACCTTGTCCATTCGCAGTTCAGATCCGGAGTTGTGGGCTGCTCGGCCCCGCTTGGTGGGGGCTCCCTTGACGATCAATCGCGCTCGCAGACCAGCGTTCTGGTTGTGTATTCGGCATCTTTACAACCTGTTCGATTTTTCAGCCCGGGTTGTTAGTGAAACATTAGTCATGTCAGGGCAATTGCCATAGTTTAAGTCGCATTTTGGGCAGGCGAGGGTACGCGTTTACCTGATCCAAACCCGTGAAGCCAGACACTCCGCCGTAGAAATCCGCGGGTGATTGATGGCTGGCAAGAATTGGCAGGCAGGCGGCAAGGTATCGATTCCGATAGGGATCGTTGCGGGGCTGATCGCTACCGTTGTGCCGTTCGGGGTCGCCTGGGCGGCCTCCGATGACATGGCGCCAGCGAGCTATATCGGCTCCGCCGAACCCGATATCGCATGGGAAGTGCTGATCGGCGGAATTGTCGTCTGCTCGTTCCTGGCATCGATCGCGCTGTGGATTTTCTCGGCGCTGCGCAAGGTCAAGCGTTCGCATCTGCGCCGAAATGCATTCATCAGTTCCGCCCTGAACAACCTCAACCAGGGTGTGGTGATTACCGATCCCAAGAAGCGGATCGTGTTCTGCAACAATCGCTATCTTGAAATCTACGGCCTGGAGCGTTCGGATATTTCCGACAATATGACCGGACCGGATCTGGCTGAACTGTGGCGCCAGCGCGGCATCCTCGACGTCAGCGTCGAGGATTTCTATGGCCAGGCCGGCGCGCCGGAAGGCCTCGTTACCGAATTGTCCGGCGGGCGATCCGTTCGGGTCAGATATTTTCTGCTGCCGAACGGCGGTTGGGTGGCGACGCATGAGGATTGCAGCGAGCAGCGCAGGCTTTCGCGACAGCTTGCATCGACCAAGCAGTTCCTGGAATCGGTGCTGGAGAATATTCCGGTTTGCGTAGCCGCCAAGAACATCGAGGACGGCCGCTATATATTCGCCAATCGCGCATTCGAGCGCTTCTCGCGCTTCTCGCGCGACATGATCGTCGGCAAGCGCGCCGATGAGATCTTCCGTCCCGACACGGCGGCAAGCATCGAGGCGGCGGACCTGGCGGCGGTCAATTCGCCCGAAAGCCAATACCGCAACGAATTCGTAGTCGAGCGCGGCTCGCAGAAGCGCGTGCTGGCCAGCAACCGCGTGATCGCGCGTAACGACCGCAACGAGCCGGAATTCCTGGTCGCCTTGTTCGACGACGTCACCGAACGCCGTTCGCTGTCACATGAACTGGAAGACACCAAGAAGTTTCTCGAGCTCGTCGTCGACAACATTCCGGTCTCGCTGATCGTCGAGCGCGTCAGCGACGGGCGATATCTGCTGGCCAATCGCAGTGCCGAGACCATCCTCAACCGGCGGCGCGAGGATGCCACCGGCCTGACCGCCGCGGATATTTTCAATCCGCGCGAAGCCAAGCTGATTATCTCGCGCGACGAGGCGGCGATCAGAAAACGCGGCTTACTCACCGAGGAACACCCGATCAGCACCAAGGACGGATTGCGGCTGTTCCTGACCCGCCGCATGACCGTGCTCGACGACGCCGGCGAACCGCAATATCTGATCAAGACCCACGAGGACGTCACCGACCGGCGCCAGACCGAGTTGCGCATGGCGCACATGGCGTATCATGACGGCCTGACCGATCTGCCCAACCGCGCGGCGTTCCTGCAGGCGCTGGCGCAGATGATCGAAGCCTGCGAAGGCTCCGATGAGGAATTCGCGGTGCTGTCGATCGACCTCGACGGCCTGAAGGAAATCAACGACGTGTTCGGTCACGCGACCGGCGACAAATTGCTGATCGAGGTTGGCCGGCGGATTCAGGCTTCGGCGCGAGGCGGGGTGGTGGCCCGGCTCAGCGGCGACGAGTTCGGCCTGATCATCGACGGCAAGCAGCCCGTCGCCGGGATGCTGCTGGCCGAAAAGCTCGCGGAAGCGCTGGCCAACGAATTCATGATCGACGGCAAATCGGTTCGCACCGGCGTCACCACCGGCATTTCGATATTCCCGCATAATGGCGCCGATGCCGCCTCGCTGCTGGCCAACGCCGGGGCGGCGCTGTTTCGCGCCAAGGCGAAGTCGCGCGGCTCGATCAGTATCTATGAGCCCGAGATGGACCAGCAGATCCGCGATCGCCGCGTCCTGCACCAGGATCTCTCGGCGGCGATCAGAAATGGCGAACTGTCGCTGTATTATCAGCCGCAGGCGATGGCGCGCGAGACCGTTGCCTCCAGCGAAATCATCGGCTTCGAGGCGCTGGCCCGATGGCTCCATCCGGTGCGCGGCTTCGTTTCGCCAGGCGATTTCATTCCGATCGCGGAAGAAAGCGGCCTGATCGTCGAGATGGGTGAATGGATCCTGCGCGAAGCCTGCCGGGAAGCCGCGTCGTGGCTGATGCCGCTCCAGATCGCGGTCAACCTGTCGCCGGCGCAGTTCATGCACGGCGACGTGGTCGGCCTGGTGCACTCGATCCTGCTCGAAACCGGCCTGGCGCCGGACCGGCTCGAGCTCGAAATCACCGAGGGCGTCCTGATCGAGGATTTCGACCGTGGCCTGGCGCTGCTGCGGCGGCTGAAGGCGCTCGGCGTGCGCATTTCCATGGATGATTTCGGCAGCGGTTACTCCTCGCTGAGCTATCTTCAGGCGTTTCCGTTCGACAAAATCAAGATCGATCGTGCTTTCGTCATGAATTTCGGGCGCAATCCGCAATCGGCGGCGATCGTCCGCGCCGTGATCGGCCTTGGTCACGGCCTCGAAATGTCGATCGTGGCGGAGGGTGTCGAGACCCAGGAGCAACTCGGTTTCCTTGCCGATGTGGGCTGCGACGCGGTGCAGGGCTTCTATATCGGGAAGCCGCTGCCGATCGGACAGTACGCCGCGCTGGTCGGCGGCGTCGGCGGCAATGTCATGGAACCTGCACGCAAGACCGGCTAGGGACTTCGGTCTTGAACAAGCAGAATTAAAAAACCAGCTTGTTGCGATGCCTTGCTGTTGCCGATGTCGTCCTGTTTGACGTTTTGCCGCCGCGAACCGCTACCCACGTCACATGAAAACGCTATAGACCATCCGGGATGGCGGACTACGATCTTGCGATCATCGGCGGCGGCCTGAGCGGTGTCAGCGTTGCACGCGACGCCGCCGGGCGCGGTCTTCGGGTTATCCTGCTCGAACAAGGCGACCTCGGGACTGCTGCGTCCTCTGCCACGCCACGCATCATCGGTGGCGATCTTGCCGCGCTGGAGCGGCGGTCCTTTTCGCGCGTGCGCGTAGCTTTGGCCGAGCGCGATATCTGGATGCGGATCGCGCCGCATCTGGTGCGCCCGATCGGGTTCGTGATCCCGGCGCATTCCGACGAACGCCCGCCGTGGCTGCTACGGCTGGGCTTGTTGCTCTACGACCGGCTGGCCTCGCACGGCAATCTGCCGGCCTCGGTCACGGTCGATGTCACGCACCATCCGGTCGGTAATGCGCTGAAGCGGCCGTTCGGAACCGCCTTCGAATATTCCAACTGCCTGGTGGACGATTCGCGCCTAGTGATCGCCCATGCGCGCGACGCCGCCGAGCGGGGCGCCGATATCCGAACCGGCGCGCGCTGCGTTCGCGCCGAGAGGCTCGAGACCTGGCGGCTGGTGGCGATCGATCGCGGCCACCGGCAGGTGATCACGGCGAGAGCGCTGGCCAATGCGGCAGGGGCCTGGACTGCATCGGTCGCCGAAACCGTCTTGCGCATGCCGCTGCCCCGCTCCGCCGTCACCCAGATCGGCCAGATCGTGGTCCGCCGCCTGTTCGATACCAATAACGTCTACGTATTCCAGAACAGCGACCGGCGGCTGATCTTCGCCAGCCCCTATCAGGGCGATTTCACGCTGATCGGCACGGTCACGAAACCGTTCAAGGGCGATCCCGCCGTGGTGTCGATGGCGGCGGACGACGTCGCCTATCTCTGCAACGCCGCCAACCGGTATTTTCGCAAGCACATCGATCCATCCGATGTGATCAAAACCGTTTCCGGCGTCAATACGGTCATGAGTCCCGCCAGCACGCGCCTCGCAGGCGATGGCGGGATGGCCTTCGATGCGAGCCGTGGCAAGGCGCCGCTGCTGACGATTTTCGGCGGTGAGGTCACGACCTCGCGGCGGCGCGCGGAACGGGCGGTCTCGCGGCTCACACCGTTCTATCCGATGTCGCGGCGCTGGACCGCCGGCGCGCCGCTGCCGGGCGGCGATTTCGCGTGGGATCGTTTCGACGCGCAGGTCGATCTCGCGCGCGAGCGCTGGCGCTTTCTCGGCGAAGACCATGCCCGGCGCCTGGTGGAAGCCTATGGCTCGCGTCTTGCGGCCGTGCTCGGCGACGCCAGGGAGAAGGCCGATCTCGGGCCAAGTTTTGGGCCTGAACTGACGGGCGCGGAGGTGCGCTATCTGATGGCCAGGGAATGGGCTCGCTTTCCCGACGACATTCTGTGGCGGCGCTCGAAACTCGGTCTGACCATGCCGCCGGCCGATCGCGACGCGCTGGCGGCGTTCATGGCGACCGCGTCATGAGATCCCGATAATAATGCGGGCAAGCGCCGCGCCGTGGTTGAGCCGGGGCTGTTCCGCCGCTAGCTTGCGGCAACGATGGGGCAGGCTGGGGTCATGAGCGAGGAAGCAGCGATAATCGCAACAATTGCGGATTCGCCAAAATCTGAACCGCAGGTCGCGGCCGATAGGCCCCTGCTGCGCATCGACGCGGTGGCGAAGAAATTCGGCGGCTTCCGGGCGGTGGACAAGCTCTCGCTCGATATCCGCGCCGGAGAGTTTTTCGCGCTACTCGGTCCCAGCGGTTGCGGCAAGACCACGCTGCTGCGGATGCTGGCCGGTTTCGAGACGCCGGACGAGGGCCGCATCCTGCTCGACGGCAAGGACATCGCGCAGGTGCTGCCGCACGAGCGGCCGGTCAACATGATGTTCCAGAACTACGCGCTGTTTCCCCATCTCAGCGTGCGCGACAATATCGCGTTCGGATTGAAACGCGCCGGCATGCCGCGCGCGAAGATCAATACCCGCGTCGCCGAGATGGTCGCGCTGGTCAAGCTCGAGGGCCTGGAGAAGCGCAAGCCCGATCAGCTTTCCGGCGGCCAGAAGCAGCGCGTGGCACTGGCGCGCTCGCTGGCGCGGCGTCCGCAGGTTTTGCTGCTCGACGAACCCTTGGCGGCGCTCGACAAGAAGCTGCGCGAAAGCACCCAGCTTGAACTGACGGAATTGCAGCGTCGCCTCGGCATGACCTTCATCATCGTCACCCACGATCAGCAAGAGGCGATGACTGTGGCGAGCCGGATCGGCGTGATGGATGCTGGCCGTCTCGAACAGGTCGCGACGCCGCGCGAGCTCTACGAGGCGCCAGCGTCGCGCTGGATCGCCGAGTTCGTCGGCGAGGTCAACCTGTTCGAGGGCCAGGTCGAGCCGCATAATGGCCATCGCCTCGCGGTTGCGACGCGCGATGCCGGAACCATCTTCGCTGCGCAGCCGCGCCAGCCGGTGACGAAAACCAATGTCTGCATTGCGATCCGCCCCGAAAAGGTCAAGCTGTCGCGCCGCGGCCCGGCCCCGGATGCGCTCGACACGCTTGCGATCAACCGCATGGAAGGTGTCGTGACCGATGTCGGTTATCTCGGCGGTTTCACGACCTATAAGGTGAAGCTCGACTCCGGCGCGGTGGTGCGCTCGTCGATGGCCAACACCGCACGGCTCGATGTCGATGCCTACAGCACGGGCCAGCGCGTGGTGACGTGGTTCACCCCGGACGATTGCGTGGTGCTGGAGCAATGAGCGGCCGTCGCATCTTCACGCGTCCGGCGCGGCTGGCGTCGATCGCACCCTATCTGTGGATGGCATTGTTCTTCCTGGTACCGTTTATTTTCGTGGTGAAGATCAGCCTGTCGCATACCGTGATCGCGCAGCCGCCGTATGTGCCGGTGTTTGATCTCGCCGCAGGGGCCGGCGCGATCAAGGCCGCATTCGCCGCCCTGTCGCTGGATAATTTCAAGCTGCTGGTGAGCGACGATCTCTATGTGCTTTCCTATCTGCGCAGCCTGGTGGTGGCTGCGGTCTCGACCTCGATCCTGCTCCTGATCGGCTATCCCATCGCCTACGGCATGGCGCGGCTGCCACAGCGCTGGCAGAGCGTGGCGATGATGCTGGTGATCGTGCCGTTCTGGACCTCGTTTCTCATTCGCATCTATGCCTGGATCAACATCCTCCAGCATGACGGCCTGCTCAACCGGATCCTGCTCGCGCTGCATCTGGTCTCGGCGCCGGTGGTGTGGCTTTCCACCGACAGCGCGATGTATCTCGGCATCGTCTACTCTTATCTCCCGTTCATGATCCTGCCGCTCTATGCGACGCTGGCCAAGATCGATCCGGCGCTGCTGGAGGCGGCCGGAGATCTCGGCAGCTCGCCGCGGCAGGCGTTCTGGCTGGTGACGTTTCCCCTTTCGCTGCCGGGTGTCGGTGCGGGCATCCTGCTGTGTTTCATTCCCATCGTCGGCGAATTCGTGATCCCTGATCTCTTGGCAGGCTCCGACTCCCTGATGATCGGCCAGACCCTGTGGCTGGAATTCTTCACCAACAAGGACTGGCCGGTGGCGTCGGCCGCGGCGGTGGTGCTGTTGCTGGTGCTGCTGGCGCCGCTACTGCTGTACGACCGCCTGCAACGCCGCCAGCTCGAAGGCGCGTCGTGACGGCGCGGGCCTCGAACGGGCTCTCCCGCTTCAATGTCGCGTCGCTGGCGCTGGGCTTGGCGTTTCTCTATCTGCCGATCGTGATCCTGGTGATCTATTCGTTTAATGCCTCGCGGCTGGTCACGGTGTGGGGCGGCTGGTCGCTGCGCTGGTACACTGAATTTTTCAATGACCGCGCCATGCTGGAGGCGGCCTTGATGAGTTTCCGGGTGGCGGCGACCTCCGCCACCTTGGCGACCCTGCTCGGCACGCTGGCCGCGGTGGCGCTGTCGCGTGGCGAACGCTTTCGCGGCCGCACGCTGTTTTCCGGCATGCTCTATGCGCCGCTGGTGATGCCTGAAGTGATCACCGGGCTGTCGCTGCTGCTGTTGTTCGTGGCCATCAATGCCGAGCGCGGTTTCTGGACCGTGACGATCGCCCACAGCACGCTGACCATGTGCTTTGTCGCCGTGGTGGTGCAGTCGCGGCTCGGCGCGCTCGATCGCAGCCTGGAGGAGGCGGCGATGGATCTCGGCTGCGATCCGGCGCAGGCGTTTCTGCGCGCGACGCTGCCGCTGATCGCGCCCTCGATCGCGGCGGGCTGGATGCTGGCGTTCACGCTGTCGCTCGATGATCTCGTGATTGCCAGCTTCACCACCGGTCCCGGTTCGGCCACACTGCCGATCCGGATCTATTCGGAGGTGCGGCTCGGCGTGAAGCCCGAGATCAACGCCATCTGCACGCTGATCATCGGGCTGATCGCGGTTGTCATCGTGGTGGCGTCGCTGGTCTCGAAGCTGTCGCGCGATCAGGGCGAGAGCGCCGCGCCGTTGTAGGAATAGCGAAACCCCACGACATCCTCCGCTTTTCGTCATGGCCGGGCAAAGCCGTTGCACCCGCGGCCGCGCGTGGAGTGTAGTAAACACGCGCGTTAGTCACCACAGGTTCACCGGGACACCCGGCCTTCCCTGCGCAATGGTATTAATGGTTTCCTTCGCGCTCCCCGGTGATCGGGCTTTTTTGTCACCGTCATCGGCGGATTCCGGCGTGTCAGGCCCGTTAGGGCCGACGTCGCCATCTGCCAACTTGACGCTGGCGTCGAGGCGTCAGGACCACACGGCTTCACCGTCCGCGCACGCGCCATTCGTCAAAGGCGCATTCGCGTCCACCGCATCCCGCTCCCAACGTCCGTGACGATCGCGAAATGCCCCTCAAATGGCGGGGATGGCGTGAAATATGGATTTGATTTGGGGGAAGCGCGACGCAAAATATTTTTGCGAGCGGACCGGACAGCTGGAATCAGGTTGATCCGGTTCAGCAAATTCGTTTGCGCAACTCCGCAAAGTGGCGTGAGCCTCGCCGGAAATACCTGAGCGTAACGCGAGTACCTGATCGATCGCATTTTACGTTTCAGTTCGCGAAAAAATTTAGTCATCATGTACGCTTTAACGTTATTCGAATAATTCAAACCTGAGAGCAAACAAGCTCCATATTTGAAACCATGCGCGCCGCTAAAGCAGCTTCGTTCAACTAAAGGAGGGCGCAAATGACAAAACAGGGTTTTGGTGACAATCAGGCGGGATACGCGGCTTTTGGACGCCGGAAAGTGGTGCCGCGTGCTTGTGTGGTGGACAGCAAGAAGCACCTTCGCGCATTCCTCTCCGAAATCATTGAAGATCTCGGCCTCGTCGCGACGGAATGCGCAAACGCGGACGAACTGGCGGCCGCATTCGAGCATCAGCTTCCCGATCTTGTTGTTTTCGGGGTGTCCACCGATGGTATCGATGCCGGCGACGTTCTCCAGCGCCTCGTTCGCCGAAAGTTCAGCGGCAACGTCCTCACCATCGGCACGCGCAAATCGATCCTCGTCAAGGCCGTGCAGCAAGTTGGCGAGGAATATGGTCTCGCCATGCTGCCGCCGCTGACCACGCCGTTCTCGGCCGAAACCTTGCGGGAGCGGATTTCCGTGCTGCTCCCCAGCGAACCGGCAGCCAGCCCGGCGGTGCGGGCGAGCGAGGCATTGCACGCCGGCTGGCTCGAGCTTTGGTACCAGGGAAAGGTTGACGCGCGTACACTTGCGCGCTGCGGGGCCGAGGCATCGGTTCGGATGCGGCATCCGAACTGGGGCGTGGTGACGCCGGCCTGTTTCATACCGGAGGACGAGGATCCGGATTTGCTTCAGTTGTCGGACTTCGTCATTGACCGCGCGATCGAGGATTGGCGCTATCTGGTCGGCTCGCAAAACACGACCGACATCTCGATCAACCTGCCGGTCTCCTTTCTCAGGAATCGCCGGGCAGTGCGTAATTTCTGCGAGCGCATGCCGTCGCATCCGGCATTCGGTGGATTGCTTATCGAGATCGATAGCGCCGAGGCGATTCAAAACATGGACATCCTGATCGATGTCGCGAAGGAAATACGGCTCAAGAACGTCGCGATCTCGATCGACAATCTTGGCGCGGACTGGCCGGCGCTGATGGGGCTGGACAGCTTTCCCTTCGCCGAACTGAAGGTCGATCGACAGTTCGTCACAGGCTGCGCCAGTGACCGGCTCAAGCGCACGGTATGTCGTCGCATCATCGAACTGGCACGGGAGTACGGCGCCCGCGTCGTTGCCGAAGGCGTGGAAACCCGCGCTGATTTTACCGCGGCGAACGAGATCGGTTTCGACCGGGTGCAGGGATACCTGTTCGGCAAGCCGGTGGGGCTCAAGAAATTTGCTCGCGCTTCGCTGTCCCAGCCCGTCCTGGTGACGTAATGCGAATAGCCCGCCCGCAACGCACAGCGGGCGGGCTCGCCAAACGGTCTGCGCAAGGCGTGGACCGACGGCCGGCTGCGCCCTCGTGATCGTTTCCGAGCGGCGGATTGCGCCCGGCTGATCCGCGATACGCGAATCCCCTGGAGCAACCGCAGCCAGAGCGCGCCGAAAACTGACCGCAATTCTGGTCTCTCTGTTGTGGGGTGTCTGCCCGGCCAGCATCTCGGTTGGTCGTCAGAAACGACGGGGCGACGCATGATGGTTTTCAAACAAATGGGGATTTTGATGCCGCTGACGGGTGGCAAAATTGTAGGGCACGATAACGAGCGGTTAGCGTTCGCATTCACGATGATGAACGACGACGAAACGGTGCAATGCCAGATCAGCGACGCCGCGATGGATGCGCTGGCAGGAACAAAGGGCACGCCAAGCATCGCGAGGCAGGCCCAGTTTGTGGCCCATCGCGACGCCGTCGAGCGAATTGCTTCCGACCTGTACGATCAGGCCCCGCGGTTCAAGGGCTACGTTGTTCGGATATTCACGAAGCATATTCAGGGCGAGTAGGGCGAGGTGGCCGACTTTGTCCACGTGGGGCCAAGGAAGGCGCAGCGTTTTCACTATCAGCGAGTGGCGGATTACGCGGAGTTTACCATCGGGCGCGCGTTCGCGCGACCCGTTGGCTGCTCGCAATGGCCTTGCTCAAATTTCACATATCGCCGGCGAGCGTCGGATCAGTTCTCGACGTTCGCTCGGGAGATCACACGCGCGAGGTTAGCTTTACTTTGCGGGCCCGATGCCATGCGGCGAAGGCCTCGATGACTTGTTTGAAGAAGCGCGGCGGCAAGAAGCCGCAGTCATAGCGATCGCTGCGGCCGACTTTCCGCAGGTCGTAGCCCGGCCAATCGAATTCGTTGCCCTCTGCAACAACGATCCAGGAGCGCTCGTCATCTAGTCCGAGATGACGTTTGACCGGTGCGGGAATTTCGACGGCAGCCGCTGGATCGGCCGGAGGAGCGTGCGTGATCGGCAGAACCACAACGACCGTCATGTCATTCGCCGGGCGCTCGACCGCCAGCACGATCACGCTCGGACGATCCTTGCGCCCTTCTTGCCGTCCCGCTTCGTGTTCGTGATGCCATAGATAGGCATAGGATATGACAAGGCCCGGCTCGGGCGTGGGGATCGGCACTTCCCTGCGCTATTTTGATTCAAGCATCGAATCGAGATGCGCATGCCGCTCGTCCATGCTCGAGGCGCCGATAGCCTGAACCCTCTCGTCCGACAATTCGGCCGTCGCAAAGCTGCGGCGCCGCTGCTTGAAGCGGCGGAATTCCTCGTACTCGTCCGGCGCAACGAAATAGCCCGTAATCGATCCGTGGCTCGACACCGCTACCGCCTCTCGCTGAGCGAGCATTCGGTAGCGGCCAAAGTTCCGGGTGAACTCTGAAGCTGGGACGGTGTCAGTCATCTGTGGATGTTCCGCGTTTCGACGCCTAATATACGTAATTCACGTGAAAAGCGCAACTTGCGTATTTCTTACTACTAAGAACAAAATATGAACATCTTAGCCGCAGAAACGCCGAGCCAAGTGGTGGGAGATAGAGAACAATGACTGCAATCACAGTCTACAAAGTTAGGGCGTACGACGTGCGGAGCGACAAGTGTCACGTCGGATGTCCAACACGACCGGTTTCGCGAAGGAGGGCAGCTCCACTCAGATGGCAAGCGCGAGATTTTCTTAAATCGATGATTGTGGTCTTGGCGGTCGCATCGATGTTGCTGGCGCTATTGGGTGGCGCCACATTCTACAAACGAAACCCACCAACCCTCAATTCGCCTTCGCATCCCCCGCCACAGCCGGCGCACTTGTCGGCGCCGGCGCAGGCGCTGCCGCATCCGGCGCGGCCGCCTTCTGTCGGCCGCCGGTAAACCGCTCCAGCACCGAGCGCACGGCATCGCGGGTCTTGCGGTCCTTCACTGCGTCGAGCAGTGGCGCCGACGCCGGCGAGCGGCGGATCAGGCTTTCGGGATCGGGGAAAATCAAGGGATCATCCCACGGGCCCTGCACCACGAAGGGCAGGTCGAAGCCGGAGCCGGGCGCGGCGTTCTGCGCGGAGACCAGGCTGGCGACGCCCTTGAGATCGTATTCGCGCGCCGGCACCGACGCGGTGCCGGTCAGGGTCAGGCGCGCCGCAGGGCCTTCGACGCGGACGTCCTCGACGGTGGCGGTGCCTTCGGAGAATTTCACCGCGATGGTCAAATTGTCGTAGGGCGTCGAGCCCGAGCGGAAATTGCCGCCGCCGGACAAAGGTCGCCGTTCCAGCCGTTTCAACAGTTGCTCGACATTGAAGCCGGCAATCGCGCCGTCATGGCCGGTGAGCGTGGCGGTGCCGTCGAGCGACTGCGCGAGGCCGAACGGGCTCGAGCCTGAGGCGACCAGCGAGACGCCGAGATTGCCGCGGCCGGACAGTTTGCTGACGCCGAACAAATCGCTGGCGCAGGCTTGCAGGTCGACATCGGTAAACTGGAACTGCGCCTTCACGTCGGCGACAGTATCGGAGCGCGCGACGCCAAACGAGCCCCTCGCAATGCCGCCATAGACTTGCGCCTCGCCGACGCTGAGCGCCAGCGCGCCACCGCGCAGGTTGGCGCCGATCGCGGTGTGGCCCAGTTTCGACGAGCCGACCGTCACCCGCGCCGCCGACAGCCGCATGTCGAGATCGGTCGAGGACAACGCGTTCAGGTCGAACAACTGCCGATTCCAGTCGTGCGCGCCGCTGGCCAGGAGGCGGAAGGTGGAGATATAGGGCGTGAAGTCGAGCGCATCGGCGGCCAGCGTCGCCTGCAGCGAGGCGCGGCCGTTGTTGGCATAGGTCATGACGCCTTCGGCGACATTGCCGTCGAGTTCGACATTGACATTGGTCAGTGCGATCGAGGGTCCCACCACATTGGCGCGCGCCTTCAGCGCAAAGCGGCCGAAACCGCCGCTGCCCGGCGGCGCCTGTCCGGTCCAGCGCAGTGCATTGCGCAGCGAGGTCGAATCGACGGTTACGATGCCTTCCATCATCAAGCTGGTGCGGTTGGCGACGGTGCCGTCGAACGCCAGTTTCAGCGGCGCGCTGGCGAGCCGGGCCTTCAGGCCGGAGCGGTCGCCCGAAAGTGCGGCGATGAAGTCGCTGGCGCTGACGCTGCCGTCGACGCGCTCGCCGCGCCAGTCGAATTGCCCGGTGGCGGCAAAGGAACGCGAGATCGACGGCCAGGCCAGCGACAGGTCGATATCGTCGAGCGTTTCGGTCAGTTGGTGGCCAACATCCTGGTAGTCCAGCACGCCGTCCTGGATCCTGATTTCGGAGAACGACAACTGGTTTTCGGCGCCGGGCTTCATGGTGCGCGCGATGGTCTCGATGAACGGCGTCCAGTTGCTGGTGCCCTTGGCATCGCGGACGACATGGATGTGGGGACGAAGCATCATGACGTCGGCGATCTCGAAGCGCTGCAACAGCAGCGGCAGCAATCGCAAATTCGCGGTCAGGACGTCGACGGCAAGCGCGGGGTCGGCGTCCGCCCCGCCTTTCAGACCGACATCATGGAAGGAGACATAGCTGGCGGGGAACACCGAAATATCGGTCGAGCCCTTGACCACCAGATCGAGGCCGGTCACGGCGCGGATCTGCGCCTCGACCGCGGCGCGCAAGGCGTCGCGGTTGAGCAGCCAGGACGTTGCGACCAGGCCGATCAGCGCCACGCCGAGAAACGCCGCAATCGGCATCCCCAGGCGTTTTATTCCTTGGGCCATCGTCAATGACGTATCCTGGTCTGGTTCAAACGACGGCGGGTTGGTGTCGTCCGGTCGCTGATGATAAAGGCGAGCAGGGCACCAACCGATACCCGGGTTTAGTCGGGTTCGCCAGATATCGCTGCCCAAGCCAGCCAAAGCCGACTTGGTTGACCCATGCCAACCGGCGCAACTTGATCGGTTTTCTTGACGCTTTCAAGGCCGGGATGGGGGATGGGACATGCCGTCGCGGGCGGAAGATCAGCCTCGCTCGCTGTGCTTGTGGGATCGAGACGGCGGAGCTCGCTCTTGGAGGGGCCGGGTGAAGGGGACTCTCGTCAGACTGGGATCCGCGGTCAGTCTCTTTCACCCGGATTTTTCGCTGCGCGTAAAATCCAGCCTCTCCCTGCAAGCGGGGCGAGGTGTTGAAAACGGTGGGCTTTGAGGCCTGCGCCCACTGTCATTGACGCGTTGCGAAGATTTCGCCTAATAATCCCCGGACGGCGCGGGCCCGCGCCTCCCTCCATCAGGTCATATTGCGATGAACAAGGTCTATCCCGACGCCAAATCGGCACTCGACGGCATTCTCAAGGACGGCATGATGATCATGTCGGGCGGATTTGGCCTGTGTGGCATCGCCGAGACCCTGTCCGACGCGATCCGCGACGCTGGCGTCAAGAACCTCACGGTGGTTTCAAATAACGCGGGTGTCGACGGCATCGGATTGAGCCGGTTGCTCGAAACCCGGCAGATCAAGAAGATGATCTCGTCCTATGTCGGCGAGAACAAGCTGTTCGCCCAGCAGTTCCTGGCCGGCGAACTGGAACTCGAATTCAACCCGCAGGGCACGCTGGCCGAGCGCATCCGCGCCGGCGGCGCCGGGATTCCGGCATTCTATACCAAGACCGGCGTCGGCACCCTGATTGCCGAAGGCAAGGAAGTGAAGGAATTCGACGGCGAGAAATATCTGATGGAGCGCGGGCTGTTCGCAGACCTCGCCATCGTGCACGCCTGGAAGGGCGATACCGCGGGAAACCTGATCTATCGCAAGACCGCGCGTAACTTCAATCCGATGATGGCGACGGCGGCAAAGGTGACCGTGGCGGAGGTCGAGCATCTGGTGCCGGCCGGCCAACTCAATCCCGACCACATCCACACCCCCGGCATTTTCGTCAAGCGCATCATCGAAGTCGGCAATGCCAACAAGCGCATCGAATTCCACAATACAAGGCCACGCCCGCCAGGCGCGCCGGCCGCCGCAACGGGGAGTGAAGTCTGATGGCCTGGACCCGCGAACAGATGGCCGCCCGCGCCGCCAAGGAATTGCGCGACGGCTATTACGTCAATCTCGGCATCGGCATTCCGACGCTGGTGTCGAACTACATCCCTGACGGCATGGACGTTAATCTCCAGAGCGAGAACGGCATGCTCGGGATGGGACCGTTTCCCTATGAGGGCGAGGAAGACCCCGACCTGATCAACGCCGGCAAGCAGACCGTCTCCGAACTGCCGACCACCAGCTATTTCTCGTCGGCCAATTCCTTCGGCATGGTCCGCGGCGGCCATATCGACCTGTCGATCCTCGGCGCGATGCAGGTCGCGCAGAACGGCGATCTTGCCAACTGGATGATCCCCGGCAAGATGGTCAAGGGCATGGGCGGCGCGATGGATCTCGTCGCCGGCGTCAAGCGCGTGGTGGTGGTGATGGAGCATTCCGCCAAGGACGGCCCAAAACTCCTCAAGCAATGCAACCTGCCGCTGACCGGCGAGAAGGTGGTCGACATGGTGGTGACGGACCTGGCGGTCTTCACCATCGACAAGCACGGCAAGGACGGCATGGCGCTGATCGAACTCGCCGACGGCGTCACGCTCGATGAAGTGAAGTCGAAGACCGAAGCCAATTTCCGGGTCGCGCTGAAGAATACGTGAGGGGATTCGTCTTCCGCGATGGCTGGGTTTCGTCCCGGCCATTCGCGTCTTTCTTGCTCAACGAACTCACAAGACGCGGATGCCCGGGACGGTCATCGTCCCGATGTAGTCGCCAGCAGCTCGACGTTCCGTATCTGGAACCGGAATTTCGATGCGCCAGGTTCCCCGCCCGCATTAACGTCGTCTGGCGGACATAATGGCGCGGCAATTGTGGACGATAGCGGCCAACGACATCGCCGCCGCGGAAGCCGCTCCTTCTCCGCTCCCAATTCCCACCGTGATTTTTGATCCGGATTGCCACACGATCCGGACGGTTTGGTTTGCGAATGAAAGCAAAGATTATCTGCGCAGCTCTCATGCTGTGCACGGCTGCCCATGCCGAAGAAACCGCCCCGAACCACCGGCATGCATTGTTGAGCCGAGTCGCGTGTCCGGCGGTCCGCGAGGCCGTCAAACTGTACGGCGAAACCGCGGCTGAGCAATGGGCGCGCAGCCACGGTGTATCGGAAACCAAAATAGAAGAAGCCAGGCGGTGCCTGAAGTCATCAGGCTCATGATGCTTCCATCAGCACCGCCGCGGCCGCGTTTTTGCCCTTGAACTCTTGAGGCTGCGATGCCGGTGGCCACGCGCTGTCAGGTGGCCGCGGCGGCGACTTCCTCCAGTCCGCGATTGCGCGTCTCCACGCCCCAGGCCCACACCACCACGATCTGAACGATGACCAGGCCGATCATCAGCCAGACCACGCCCGGTAGCTGGTAGGATGCCATCAGCGCGCCGACGATGAAGGGCGAGACCACGGTTGCGCCGCGTCCGAGCGTGTTGCAAATGCCATTGGCACGCAGCCTGATCTCGGTCGGGAACAATTCGGTCGAATAAACGCCGAACAGGATCGCGGTCTGCACATAGATCGCGGCGATCAGCACGAATCCGACACTCAACACGATGCTCGGATCGGAGGCCGCGTTGAAGCGGGCATAGATGTAGCCGGCGATGATGGTGACGATCGACGCCCCGATGATGCTCCAGCGCCGCCCGATCGCATCGGACAAATAGGCGCCGAGCGCGCAGCCGACCAGCGATGCAGCCGACAACACCAGCGTATAGGCCAGCGAATTGGCGATGGTCAGTCCCTGGCGCAGGAAGAACTGCGGCAGGAAGATCACGAAGCCGAAGATCAGTGTATTGATCGTGATCAGTACCCAGGAGCCGACGATCATGCGTTGCAGCAGCGGTGGTTTCAGCATGTCGGATGCGATGGCCTGTGGCACGGCAACCGGCACTACCACCGGCGGCAGCGTCTTGCCACCGGCGGTTTCCTTCTCGATTGACTGCATCAAGGCTTCGGCTTCCTCGTCGCGGCCCTGCAATTCAAGCCAGCGCGGCGATTCCGGGAGATTCTTGCGCAGATACCAGACGATCAGCGAGCAGACGCCGGCAATGAGGAACATCGGACGCCATCCGAAGGCCGGGATGATGAGATAACCGAGCAGGGCCGTGACCGGGAATCCGCACACCGTCAGGAACGCCATCATCGACAGCCAGCGCCCGCGCGTTTTCGGCGGAACGAATTCGGTCAGCGTCGAATAGCCGACGACGATTTCGGCACCAAGGCCGAGACCCTGCACGAAGCGGCAGATGATGAGCTGGTTCATATCCTGCGCGAAGGCCGCCGCGAGCGAGGCCAGCCCGAAAATCAGCAAGTTGATCTGATAGGTGAACCGCCGCCCCATCTTGTCGCCGACAAATCCGGTGATCAGCGCACCCACCGTCATGCCGACAAAGGTCAGTGAAATGAATTGCAGGTTCTGCGGCAGGGTCGAGAACTTGGTCTGCACCGCGGATGCCAGCACGCCACCGGCGATATAAAGATCGTAGCCGTCGAAAAACATGCCGGCGCCGACCAGTGCGAAGATCCGGTAGTGAAACGATGAGATCGGGAGCCGGTCGAGACGTGCGCCGGCATTTACCGCAAGAGCCATATTAAATCCCCCCTTTGTCGCCTTGTTGGCTGATCCGGCGGCCGCTCCTCTTTGGAAGCGGCCGTGTCGTTCAGTTGTCGTTTAGTTCAAGCGCCGCTGCGTCGCGGTCTCGCGGTACCAGTCGAACGGCTGGTCGTTGGTCGCGACCATCACGCTCTTGGTGTGGAAGTGATCGTCGAAGCTTTCGGTGCCGCATTCGCGCCCCACACCGGAGTCGCCGACCCCGCCCCAGGGCGATGCCGGATCGAGCCGGTGATGGTCGTTGATCCAGACGATGCCGGCCTTGGTCGCGGAGGCGACGCGATGCGCGCGGGCGACGTCGCGGGTGCGGATCGCCGCCGCCAGCCCGAACGGCAAGTCATTGGCGAGCCGCAACGCGTCGGCTTCGTCCTTGAACGGCGTCACCGAGGTGAAGGGACCGAACACTTCTTCCTGGAAGATGCGCATGTCGGACTTGACGTCGGCAAACACGGTCGGCTGCACGAAATAGCCGTTCTCGAGACCGGGCACCTTGGCGGCCGAGCCGCCGGCCACGAGTCGCGCGCCTTCCTCGCGGCCGAAGCCGCAATAGGACAGCACGCGATCGCGCTGCTTTGCCGAGATCACCGGCCCGAGCTGGGTTGCGGGATCGGAGGGATCGCCGATGCGGATGGTCGCGGTCTTGGCCTTCAGCTTCTCGACGAACTCGTCATAGATCGACGCCTGCACGATATGGCGTGAGGCGCAGATGCAGGTCTGGCCGGCGCCGATGAAGGCGCCGAACGCCGCATAGTTGACGGCGCGATCGATGTCGTAATCGTCGAACACCATGACCGGGGTCTTGCCGCCAAGCTCCATGGTCTGGTGCGCGAACACCTTTGCGGCGGCGGCGCCCGCGATACGGCCGGCTTCGGTGCCGCCGGTCAGCACCAGCTTGTCGATATCAGGGTGTTCGGCCAGCATCCGGCCGGCGCTGTGACCGAGGCCGAGCACGATGTTGAACACGCCGGGCGGCAATCCTGCTTCGGTGAAGATCTGCGCCAGCTTCAGCGTGGTCAGCGGGGTGTATTCCGACGGCTTGACCACGGTGACGCATCCCGACGCCAGCACCGCGGCCAGCGACTTGCACAGGATCATCAGCGGGTGATTGAACGGCGTGCAGTTGGCGACGATGCCGATCGGCGTGCGCAAGGTATAATTCAGATACGAGCCTTCGACCGGAATGACGGCGTCGCGCCGCGCCAGCGCGAGGCCCGCGAAATAGCGAAAGAAATCCGGCAGCCGCGATAGCTGCGCGCGGGTCTCGTTGACCGGGCGGCCGTTGTTGAGGGTTTCCAGCCGGTACAATGATTCCAGATTGGCCTCGAACGCATCGGCGAGGCGGTTGACCAGCCGGGCCCGCGCGCGAATGTCCATGCCGCCCCAGGCCCGGCCTTCGAACGCGGCCCGCGCGCTTTTCATCGCGACGTCGACGTCGGCAGCGGTCGAGTTCGGAATCCGCGCGATCACGTCGCCGGTGGCGGGATTGCGGACATCCAGCATCTCGCCGGCGCCGGCTTCGATCTCGCGGCCGTCAATGAAGTTGCCGTGGATCTCGACCGCAGTCGCGGCGGGTTTTGCGGAAATATTCATGGGTCTCTCCTTATCGATCGTGATCTCCGGGCAAACGCTTCGCGTTTATCCCGAGGAACACCCGTTTGGTTTAGACGATGACGGCGTTGCGCTTGAGTGCCGGCAACACGCGTTTTTCGGTTTGGCGGACGTGCGCCTTGATGATGCGAGCGGCGCTACGCCCGTCGCGCCGCTGCATTGCCTCGATCAGGGCGACGTGCTCGGCCACCAGCTGAGCAGGATCGTGACCCCTGACATTGGCGACGCTGACGCGCACCAGCCGGTCGGCCTGCCCGATCAGGTCGCACAGCGCCCCGGCCATGCGGCGGTTGCCCGAGGCATGTGCGAGCGCGGAGTGGAAGGCGCGATTGTAGGTGATGAAGTCCTCATGGTCGCCGGCGAAGCGACGATATTCGTCCAGCGTTTTGAGAATACTGTCGGGGGCATGCTCGATCGCCTCGGCGACACAGGCGGGCTCCAGCGCCAGCCGGAAGCGCAGCAGGTCGCGCGCATCCGACAGCGAAATCGGATTGACCCGGTAGCCCTGGCGCGGCTGCACCGTGACCAGATGCTCGCGCTCCAGCCGCAGCAGAGCCTCCCGCACCGGCTGGCGGCTGACGGCATAGCGCTCGGCGAGCTCCTGCTCGCGCATATCATCACCGGGCGCCAGACGACAGGTCAGAATATCAGCGCGCAGGCTTTCATAGACATTATCGCGCAAAAGCATCGATTTTTCCCTTGATCTCGCCCCAATATTGCAATCGTGAAATATCACGTCAAGCCAACAAAGGCTTGAAAAGCATGAAATTTGATTTATCAAAAACCATCGCACGGCATTGATCCCACCCCCGACGGCCACGCGTCCGGCGCGCGGCTTTCCCACCCTGAAAGAGAGACCGGCATGGACCGACTTTTCGCTGACGGTACGGTCAACGCGGCTCAATCCGGACAGGGCCCAGCGCTGTTCCTGTTCCACTCGCTGTTATCGGACCGGGCGAGCTTCGACGCCGTCACGCCCACACTGTCGGAGTTGTTCCGCGTGATCGTTCCCGAATTGCCGGGCTTCGGCGGATCAAAGCCCGTCGATGGCGGGCTCGCCGCTGTGGCCGACCGCATGGCGCAGGCGGTGAAGGATGGCGCAGACGGTGGCGAGGCCATCGTGCTCGGCAACGGTTACGGTGGATTTGTGGCGCTGCAAATGGCGATCCGTCATCCCGGGATCGCAAGCCGGTTTATCTTCGCCGATTGCGGCGCAGCGTTTTCGGAAGAGGGGCGCCAGGCGTTTCGCAACATGGCGGCGGCGGCGCAGGCCAAGGGATTGCAGGCGATCACGGATGTGGCGATGCGCCGGCTGTTCGCGCCGGAATTTCAGGAAGCGCATCCCGATTTGATGCGCGATCGTCGCGAGGCCTTCCTGAAAACCGACCCGGACGTATTTCGCGCCGCTTGTAACGCGCTGGCTGAACTCGACCTGCGGCCCGAGTTGAAAAAGGTTGCAGTGCCCGCGCTCGTTCTGGTCGGCGAGCATGACGAGGCTACGCCGCCGCCGATGTCGCATGAACTGGCCGCGGGCCTGCCCGACGCGCGCCTGAAGATCCTTCCCGGTTGCGCGCACGTGCCGCAACTGCAATCGCCCGAGATGTTTCTGGCGACGATCGGCGATTTCCTGACGGCGTGATAACCGACGATCGGGCTCTGCCGAATCAAGGATGGGCAATCGCTCAGATGATCTCCGGGTAGCGAATCTCGGTCATCATGCCCGTCATCATGTGATAGAGGTTGTGGCAGTGAAACGCCCAACGGCCGGGATTGTCGGCGTCGAAGACGATGGTCACGCTGCCCTTGGTCGGCACCAGCACCGTGTCGCGCACCGCGCCCGCAAGCGGAGCACCGTTTATCGCGGCCACCTGGAAGGCATGTCCGTGCAGGTGCATCGGATGCGCCATCATCGAATCATTGGTCATCTCGATCGCCACGCGCTGACCTGCAGCGACCATCAGCGGGGTTATGTTGGGCCAATGTTCGCCGTTCATCGACCAGGCATAGGGCGCCATGGCGCCGGCCAGGGTGATGCGGTGCGTTACGTCGGGCGCGCGCGGCGCCAGGGGATGAGCTGCTTCAAGGCGACGTTCGAGCGAGAGATCGACCGGCGGCGCATTTTCTCCGGCTTCCATGGCGAGGCGCGATATGGCCGCGCCGGACGCTGCCAGGACGATGCCCGTGCGTGCCCGCTTGCCCTCGACCTGCGCAACGATCGGATAGGAACCGTTCCCGGGCAGATCAATCAACATGTCGAGCCGCTGCGCCATCGCGAGCGGGAAACGGCTGCCGCGCAGCGGCCGGACAGGATGGCCGTCGACGGCGACGACCATCCCGCTGAGCGCACCAAGATCGACCCAGAATTGCGTTGAGGAAGCGCCATTGATCAGCCGCAGCAGGACGCGTCCGCCCGGTTCGGTGCGGACGATCTCGGGATCGGCGAGCGTGCGGTGATTGGCGAGGAATGCGTCATAGTCGATGTCGTTGAGGTCCATCGTCATGCCGGGCCCCATGTTCATGGCGCCCATGGTCCCCGATTTCATATGGCCAATGCTTCCCGCATCCATGTTCATCGCCTTGGCCATGCCGCCCTTCGGCATCGCGTTCTGACTGCCGGTCAGTCCGGCGAGCAACTCGTCCGGTGTCCGAAAGCTGAAATCATGCAGCATCAACACCACTTCCTGACGGTCGGCACGCACCTCCTCGGCGCTGCGCACGATCAGCGGCGCGGTCATCAGGTCCTGCTCCTGCATGCCGTGATGGGAGTGCATCCAGTAGGTTCCGGCGACCGGCGCGTAGTCATAGGACTGCGTGTCACCAGCAGGGATCGGCGGCGTTTGCGGCCAGGGAAAGCCGTCCTGCTTCCAGGGCGGCAATTGGCCATGCCAATGTACGAGGGTTGGAGCGCCCGCCTGATTTACGAGATCAACCTTGAAGCGCTCGCCGGGCGACAGCGTGAGGCCGGGCTTTCCGTCCGGTCCGGTGAGGCCGAATACGCGAGCGGGTTTACCGTTGACGACGAGGGTCCTGGTGCCTGCTGTTAGTCGAAGCGCGGCGTTACCGGGGTCGGGCGCGGCAGCGGCGCGCTGTCTCGTCAGGAGGGGGATCGTGCCCGCGATGCCTACGCCCGATGCAAGGATCTGCCGGCGGGTCAGCAACGCCGGCCTTCCATTCTCTCTCATTGCGACTTGTCCACTTCGATGACGTTCGGCAACCAGCCGGCCATTCGACTTGATGCTCGTCAGCACACGCTGCGTTTGGCGTGGTAACGCCGGACATATCGAACGGCGACGCGTAACGACAGGTAGATAAGGATTGCCCGTGGAGCGCCAATTAAAACTATGTTTATGGAATTGGACTTCGAAAACGCATCAAAACAAAAGATGAGAGCCTTATCGGTCCTGACTCAATCAGGTCCGGATAAGGCTCTGGAATCTCGCGCGCATCACCTACAGCAGCTACGCCCTCGCCATCGCGCGTGAGAACAGCACCTCGATCAAAGTGCCTGAACGCGGGCCGGTCTTGATCTGGAACTGGGCGTGATTGGCTTCGACCAGCGCCTTGGTCAAGGAGAGGCTGACGCCGGAACTGTCGGAGGCCTGATCCGACGGCGGCTGGGTCCGGAACGGCTCCATCGCGGCGGCGACTTCGTTGTCGTTGAGGCCGTGGCCGGTATCGCGGACTCTCAAGACCACTTCGCCGAAATCCGACAGCGCGGTGGAGACGATAACCTGGCCGCCGGCATTGGCGAGGTGGATCGAATTGCCGATAAGATTGAGCGTGATCTGACGCAACGCGCGCGCGTCGGCGACGACGGGCGGCAGCATATGGGCCAGCGAGGTGCGGATGATGATGCGTTCGCGGTTGGCCTGCGGCTGCATCACCGCGACGCAACTCTCGACCAGGTCGTTGAGGTTCTGGTTGGCGAAGGCGAGGTCGAGCTTGCCGGTCTCGATCCGCGAGAGATCCAAGAGGTCGTTGATGATGGTGATCACGCGCTCGCCGGAAGCGCGGATGTCCTTCATGTATTCGACGTAGCGCTCGTTGCCCAGCGAACCAAACCGCTCGCCGATCATCACCTCGGCAAAGCCGATGATGGCGTTGAGCGGCGTGCGGACCTCGTGGCTGATCCGCGCCAGCATGTCGGCCTTGGCGCTGGCGGCGCGATCGGCCAGCCGCCGCGCCTGCTGCAATTCGCCTTCGGTCTTCCTGGTTTGCGACAGATCGCGAAACACGGCGAAGAAATTCGGACCGTCGGGACGCGTTCTTCCCATCGTCATCGACAGCGGGATCAGGCCGCCGCCGCGCACGCGGCCGAGCACCTCGCGGCCATGATCGAGCAGGCTGGCGACGCCGCTGCCCCTGGTGCTCGCGAGATAGTCCATCACCGCGGGCTGGCTTTCCGGCGCGAACAGCTCGGCGAGATTGCGTTGCACCAGTTCAGGTCCGTCATAGCCGAACAGTGCTTCGGCGCTGCGGTTGCACGAATTGATGTTGCCCTCGGCATCGAACATCACGATGCCTTCGGCCGTGGTATCGAGGATGGCGCCGAGTTCCTCGGCGTTGGCGTGGCCGACCGCGGATGGCTCGGTCGTTGTAGCGGCTTGTGCGGGAACAGCTTGTGTGATCGCGGCGGCGACATCGGCGCCTGGCGTAGCCGTGTTCGCGAAAATCAGCGCCAGTGCGGAATCGTCATCCCATGAGATCGTGAACAGGTGCGCATCGGCCGGCACGGTCGAGGGATCTTCGCTCGATGCGCGGCTGGCGGAGATCGTCACCGGCGTGCCGGTCTCCGAAGTGCTGCTGGTGCCGGAAACGCCGGGTTCGACATAGAGCGCGTCGAGACCGCCGGCCTGCTCCAGCGCATAAAGACTCTCATAGCCCATGCGGTTGAGAAACGCCGGATTGGCGTAGAGCAGCCGGTCCAGCCGGTAGATCAGGATGCCGACCGGCAAGAGATCGAGAAGCGCCTTGTCGCGCCGGCTTTCGCCGCGCGCCGGCGGCTCGGGGCGGGTCAGCCAGCTCGGTTGTTCGTTGATCTTCTCGGGCGTTTCAGGTGCGGCCGGCGGTTCGGTCACAGCTTCCGGCGCGCTGGATGTGTCGGGTGCGGCGGAGGTGACGTTCTCGCTTTCGAGCCGCGCAG
The DNA here is from genome assembly GCA_963811915.1 of uncultured Alphaproteobacteria bacterium. GTDB lineage: Bacteria > Pseudomonadota > Alphaproteobacteria > Rhizobiales > Xanthobacteraceae > Bradyrhizobium. The sequence goes on along the minus strand of CAWETC010000018.1, from coordinate 20,755 downwards.
ATAATTGCCGGGCGAGTTCGTTGAAGGCGTTGTTCTCCACCGGCGTCAGCACCGGAAATTTTGCTTCGCCAATCGGCCGGAACGGAACGACGTTCCTCAGCATTTCGTTGGGCGTTTCCACGGGTGTTTCCAAATCGGTTGGTGGTAAAGTCTCTAAAGCAATCGGTGCGGATGGTTCGGGCGTGTCGGCCGTCACGTCGGGCATTGCAGGCGGCTCGGCGGCAGGCAAATCCTGGACAGGCAAATCTTGGACAGGCGCATGTTGGGTGGACGCGTCTTGTCCAGGCGAGTTCTTGTTCAGGGGAGTCTCTGTTCAGGTGAAGTCTTGTCCAAGCGAGTCTTGTTCCTGAAGGAGTCTTGTCCGAGAAAGTCTTGCACCGGCGCGGACGCAGCTTCGGCAGGTGAGTCCGGGGCAGGCGAACCTTGTACGGATAAGTCTTGGGCGCCATCGGCCGCGACGGGATCGGCCGAAGCCGTGGGGGGCGCCGGCGCGTCGCTGAACGGTTCGTGGCGGCGTAACGCGTCAAGCTGCGTCAGGCTCTCGAGATCGCGACAGACGCCGAAGCCGCGATAGCCGGCCAGATTTCCGGCATGATCGTAGATTGGCAATCCGGACAGTTCGACCGGCAGGCGGCCGCCGCCATCAACGGGCCAGTTCAGGGTGATGCCGCTCCAGGTGCCGCGCGTCGCGACCGCCTTGACGACGCGGCCTTCCGGGTCGAGCCCGAATGTCTCGGCGATCTCGCGCCACGGCCGGCCGAAGCCCGCGGCGGTGTGGGCGCCGATCAGGCGGATGAACTCGCCAGAGCCAAGCGAGAAACGGCTGTCGCTATCCATCTGCCACATGAAGCGCAGCGGAAGCCTGCGTGGACTATCGGAGGATTCGTCGATCCCTGGAGACGTTGTGACGGGCGGAGGCGTGACCGGAGTGCTCGGCATCGGGTTTGGCGTTTCCTGCGCGGCTGGAGGCGCTTCGGCGGCAGGAGATGCCGGTTCATCGGCCACGGCCTCAACGTAGGGCGAAGGTTCGTGGTGATGAACGGCAATCTCGGGCACGACGGTTTCCGGCGCCGCCGTTTCTGACGTCATCGTCTCTGACATTATCACGTCCGCCGGCGTTTCGGCTTGCTCCGCTTCGACGGAGGGCGATTTCGGGCGGCACTGTTGATGGCCGGTCGGGTTCGACCGCCGGCTCCGAGACGGCGTGTTCGACGGCGGGTTCTGCAGGCGTCTCTGCGAATTCGTCGATCAACGCGAATTCGGCCGGAGCTTCGCCTGACAGCGCGGGTTGTTCATAATCAGGTGCCGGCTGACCGGCGGGTGGAGCGACCGGTGGCGGCGCGGGTTCAGGCGCGGGCGATGCAGCAGCTACCGCGAAAGGCGAGGGTGGAGCGGCCTGCCGGACCGGCGCGGCAGGCGTCGCGCCCGGCGCGAGCAGCGCGATAAGACCGATATCAGCGCCGGTGCCGACGCGCTGTAGCACCATGTGGCCGATGCCGACGGGCGTTTCGGAGCGGCCCTGCTTCAGCGCGTCGCTGCGCGCATCGTCAAGACCGGCTTCGGTCAGATTACGAAAACCGAGCAGCGACCGCGCGGCGTCGCTGGCGCCGATGAACAGGCCGTCGCGCGCGAACGCGGCGATGGGAGTGTCGATGCCTTCGACCAGGCGCTGCAATCGTTCGGCCAGCGGCATCGCACGTCCCGCCGTCTCGGTAGCGGCGACCAGAACGCCATGGCTGCCGTCAGCAAATTCAAGCCGCGCGCAGCCGCAGGTGACGAGGGCGCCGAGCGAAGCGCCGAAGCCGCGCAGGCGCTCCAGCCGGATCGCGCCGGTCGGCGGCAATCGGTTGGCGAGTTGCGCCACCTGCCGCCGATGCGAATTGGCAGGGCCGAAAATCTTGTTGGCAAGGCTGGCGCCATTGGCTGCGCCGAACACCCTGGCGCCGACGGCATTGGCCCACAAAATCCGTGTGCCATCGGTCGACCAAAGCCATACCGGCAGCGCGCTCGTTGCGTAGACTGCCAGTCGCGGATCGCCGACACCTCGCAACTGGAATTCAGCGTTATTCATCGTGATGATATGACCGGCAGGTTTGGTTGTTGCTCAAGAAAAGGCGTCAGAGTTCCGGCGGCCAAACGATGACAGCCTTAACGGATCGTTAGTATCGCCCGCGGCGACCGGCAGGTCCACGGCTTCGGCATCCTGCCGACTGCCAAAGCCACGATAACGTTAACTTGTCTGAACCTCGTCAACTCAGCTGAACCTCGCACCGACGGCGGCGTTGAGAGCTGCAAGGGCCATCAAATTTCACGATGAAGAACCTTTCAGCGTCGCGTCATGGCGGCGCAGTGTTTGGTCGATAGGCTCGAATTCGGGCGAGCGGGGAACCGGGGCTGTGGATGGCCCTTCAAGCATAACAGGAGTGGACCATGAGCGAAAATGGGCATGACCGTTTCGAGATTCCGAAGGAAATGCGATCGATGGCTGAGGCCAGCTTCGATCAGGCGCGCAAGGCCTTCGAGAAATTCGTCAGTACCGCGCAGCAGACCGCCGGCTCGATCGAGGAGCGCAGTGCGACGGTTCGTGCCGGCGCCAAGGACATCGGCACCAAGGCGATGACCTATGCCGAAAAGAATGTTCAGGCCTCGCTCGACTATGCCCAGGCCTTGCTGCATGCGAAGGATTTGACCGAAATCATGCGGCTGCACAGCGAATATGTGCAGGCCCAGATGCGGTCGCTGGCCGAGCAGGCGACCGAAATGGGCCAGATCGTCAGCCGCGCGGCGATGGAGGCCGCCAAGCCCAAAAGCTGAAGCCTAAGTCCCGAAGCCTGAATCAAGGCCCCGAACAGGTCCAGGGCCTTGAAAAGACTGACAAAGACCTTGGAAGAAACACCTCCCCCGCCTTTCCCGTATCGGGAAGGTCGGGGCGGCGAAGCCCCTCTCCGGATTTCGCGGCGCACACCCAGCCCGCGTTAAATTTACGGCATCGCACCCCAAATTGCGTTGCGTTGCACAAAATTGACATGATATGGGTGTTATTTGTTGGTCGCCCGATGAAGGGCAATTCCCGCCACGTGATCCACGTCGACGTTCCCGGGACCACTCCCGGGCGCGCAACGGGTCACAGCGTTTTTCACCCCGTTGCGAAGGATGCATGCCATGGCTAATCCCACTGATCCTTTCTCCGCTTCCGTTATCCCGTTCGAGGTTCCCGAGCAGATGCGTGCGTTCGCCGAAAAGGGTGTTTCGCAGGCTCGCGACAACTACGCCAAGTTCAAGGATGCCGCCGAAAGCCACAACGGCACCATCGAAGCGGTGTTCGCCAGCGCCAGCAAGGGCGCCAGCGAATATTCGGCCAAGCTGATGGAAATCATGAAGGCCAACACCACCGCGACCCTCGACTTCGCGCAGGAATTGCTCGGCGTCAAATCGCCTTCGGAAGCGATGGAATTGTGGACCACGCATGCCAAGAAGCAGTTCGAGGCTTTTGCTGCCTACAGCAAGGAACTGACCGAACTGACCCAGAAGGTCGCGACCGAAACGGTCGAGCCGATCAAGAACAACGCCTCGAAGCTGTTCAAGCCGGCCGCCTGATACGGCGGGTATTTTCGCTAAAAAAAGCCCGGGCGGTGACCCCGGGCTTTTTGCTTTCGGCGGTGTGTGGAAGCAGAAGTTGACGTCCATCCGGCCTTGCCAAAGGGCGGCGTTGCACCTAGTTTCCGCCCGGTTCGCGACCCCCTTTTCGGGGGCCGGCCAAGGATGCAGTTGTAGCTCAGTTGGTTAGAGCGCCTGTCTGTGGAACAGGAGGTCGGTGGTTCGAGCCCACCCAACTGTACCACAACGAAAAATTCCCCTGTGGTTCCAGCAACGTACTGGCAGACCTGACGTATTTGCCCGCGCTAAATACAAAGGCGCGACAAATGGCATCGCAGATAGTCGCGTTAAATCGTTTGCCGAACGGTCAGTTCTTCTCTCGAAAGGTTATCCCGGTTGTTGTGCGCGACGCCTGGTCGAACCGCGACTGGAGTTGGACCCGACGCGAACACGGCTTCGCCTTGAATGCCGGTTGTGACCAACAGGAGACCTTCACGACGTTCCGAGTTCGCCATCGCGAAGCAACGCCTGCGTGTAGTAACGTGATCAAACTGGACATGGACGAGTCCGCCTGCCTGAACTTCATGGAACCAAATGGAGGAATGGAAAATGTCGGTCCCTTGCAAGTTCGAACGCAGCCTCCTCAGCCACGAAGAATATGAGACGATCCGCCTCACGCACCATCCCGCCATCTACGACATCGAGGCGGCCGAGCTTGAGGCCATGCGACCCCGCTTGCGCAAGATGCGCGATAAGGAGCGAACGCTCGGCCGACAAAAGCGGCGAGAAGGGCGCGGAAAAGGCGAGGCTCGCGGAGCAAGCTTTCCAGGAACCGCCGAGCACGCATTACAACGCAAGCAAGTCTTCGCTGCGGCGCTAAAGCGGGTCAACAATGAGTTCAGGCGTCTTCATGACCTGGCAGCTCGTACCGCGCATGTCGAAGCAGCTCGAAAGGCTCTCGCAATGCATCGAGCCGCGAACTTCACGACTTATCCCGCTGCCGGAGCGACCGCTAACGAAGGCATGGTGCCGAAGGCGAGCATCCGCCGAAGAAAGATCATTACAGGTGCAAAAATCGGGCGGGTGTCGCAGTCGACGAGAGTGGCACAGGCGGTGCGGGACGCGAGGTGACCCACAGCGGACTTCTAGCCAGAATTAGGAGGGCTGTGCCCGACACCGTCTCACCTTGAAGACAGCGACAGCTTTATTACTGACGCTGCAGTCTATGTTTGGGCGGGTACGTACCAGTAATTGCCCGATACCACGCGGCGTCTGATTGAACGCGCGCTCTGGCTGCGGCAAGGTCTGATTGTCCCCGATAGAACTCACTTAGGGCGAGATAGCAGTCGGTGCGCGCCGGTCCGTGAGGGATCGCGTCGCAGCTCACGTGAGCGCTCGCGACGTCGGGACAACTCGCCAGCAAGATGGCGACGGCACTTGCGGTCCAATGTGTCATGCCACCTCCTGATCGGTTTTCAGCTCTGTGCTCAAGCCGACATGCGAAGTGATGGCCACAATGTATGGTGTCAGGTAGAGCGGGCAAGGCTGATGGGACCGACGACGTCGGCTGTTGGCCCGGTGCGCCGGTCACCGTGATCTCGGGAGCGGTCGATCGCGTCCGTCGCGCGCCGGGCATCCGGACGTTTCCAAATCCGGTACAACCGGAAATATTGGCTGAACCGAAGTGTAACCATCACAAGACTTGGCCGGTTTGAATCCGGCGGATGATGGTATGCGGATTTATCCGCCGCGACTGACGCCCGGCGAAAAAAGCAGCTGCGATTTCGTCAGCAGAGGATCCCCCATGCGTTCTGTGTTGTTATCGGCCCTCGCGCTCTCCACTCTTGCGTTATTTCCTGGTCCCGGCCGGGCCAGCGATCGTCTGCCGCAGATTGAAGTCCTGAAAAAGGAGAAGTCCGCCGCTTCGGTCAACGCGGCCGAGCTGACCTATCGCGGTTACGTGGCCCATCTATCCGACATCGCAGGCCGCAAGGATTACGGCGAAATCGTCAGCGCGCTGCAACACCAGGTCGACATGGTCGAGAACGCCGGATTGAGCCCGCGCGTGCTGCGCTTCTTTCGCTCGATACCGATCGTGACCGACGAGCTGTCCTGTCTGGCCAACGAAGTGTCCGCCGTCGCGTGTTATGAGCCCACCGGCATTCCCACCTACGGCGCGTATGTCGTGCGCGCCAAGCGCGTCTGGAACAGCGAGAATTCACAGTGGACCAACGCGAACAGCGCCTATTTCGGCGCAGACAGCGGCGTCGTCATGGTTCGTCCCTTGCTGACGTCCGAGGAGCAAAATCCGGTGATGCTTCACGAATTGCTCCATGCGTTTCATGCCCAGATCCTGCCCCAGGGCTTTCAAAACGAAGGCGTGCTGTTTCACTACAATCTGGCGAAAACCAACAAGCTTTATCCCGAAGACAAATACCTGATGAAAAACGAACGGGAATTTTTCGCGGTTACGGCCAGCATCTTTCTCCATGGCAAGGACACCACGCATGATCCTTTCACGCGCGCAAACCTGAAAGAGAAGCAGCCGGCCTATTACAAATATCTTGTGGGGCTGTTTGGATTTGATCCCGAAAGCACGCCCAGTGCATCGCCGATCGCGTCGGCGTTTTGAGCACCAGTAACCCGCGATGCGAGCGCCAGCGAGGGCGCAGCATCGCGGATGATGTCTCTCCGGGAGCGGATGCCGTCCCGTGCCTAGCCGCTGCTTTTCAACAGCTCGTCACGCGCTTTGACCAGTTTTTCGAGTTCTTCCTGCTGCTGAGCAATGCGGTCGGACATCCGCTCTTCATCCCGCGCGCCCGACGAGGCCGCAGCCTGTTCAATCAACTGTCGGATATTATCTCGAAGTACCGCGATGCGGCCGTCGAGTTCGGGTAGCGAAAGCGAATTGTCGTTGCTCATATTGGCTGGTTCCCTGGAGTTTGACAGGTTTAGCGCATCGCTATCGCTCACGAATGTAGCGGTTTGTATCTCGCCAATCAAAGTGGTTGGTGAACGGCATGTGACGTGGCGGCTAGTTCCGCGATGCCAGCCTCAAATCGGCCCTTGCTTTCGCCTCTTGCCTGCGAAAGGCTCCCGATATTGATTTGAGGCCATCGGAGTCGGAAGCGCCGCGGATGTCGCGGGCGTGCGTTTTGAGCATCTCGCGGGCCTGAAATTTGAGAACGTGCCCCATCGCGGCGCCGCTCCTGCGTTGCAGGACCTGATCGCCGGGCGGATCGATGTGCTGTTCGATCATCTGCCCATGCGCTGCCGCAGGTGAGGGAGGGCAAAGTGAAGGCCTATGCGGTGGCCGCCAGCACCCGCTCGCCCACCGCGCCAGATATCCCGACGGTGGACGAAGCCGGCTATCCCGGCCTTTACACCGCCGCGCGACCAGCCAACGCCCGAAGCGCTGGCGGCCTCTCAAAAACGCCGAGATCGACAAGCGGTGGCCGATCGTCAAGGCGGCCAACATAAAGGTCGCGTAACCATCGTTGCTAATCGCGCGGGGGTTGATCGAGCAGATCGTCCCCCTGCGGGCTCGAACCAGCCGGCCGAATATTCGCTCACCGCCACGGGGCAAAAACTGCTCGACGATCGCGGGTTCGGCGCGAACGAGTCCTGATCGGCAGTGTTCCGTGTGGAAGAATGATAATGCGCTGCTTGTCATAGCCCCTCCGTTCACTCACAATTCCCGCGTTGGCGATTGAGAGATTCTCGAGAGATTTCTTTTGGGGGGATATTCATGTCTGCCATTAGATCCAGTCATGTCCAGTTCAGCCTGCTGCTCGCCACCACGCTATCGGTGTTGAACTGGCCGGTGACGGCCCGGGCCTACACCGCCGAGCAGCAACAGGCCTGCAGCGGTGATGCGCTTCGCTTGTGCAGTGCCGAGATTCCGGACGTCGACCGTGTCACGGTCTGCATGATCAGGAACAAATCCCTGCTCAGCTCCGGCTGCCGGGTCTTCTTCCGGGCCGGCCCCGAAGTCATCCCGGTCGAGGCGGGAAGGCCGCTCAGCATCCGGCCGGAAGGGCATATCGGAACCAGGGCGCACAGACCCAGGAAGCATGAAGCGACCTGAGGCGCTGCGAGCAGCCGATCTGCCCGGAGGCCACGCCTCGGCTTGCCAATATCCGGCCGCGCGCTCACACTTCCGCCATAACAAAAAAGCGGAGGAAGCCAATGTTCGTCAAAAAGCTCGCGCTGCTCGGCGCGGCTATCGCCATAGTGTCGGCGCCGCCGGCGCTGGCGCAGAAGCAATATGGTCCCGGCGCCAGCGATAGCGAGATCAAGATCGGGCAGACCATCGCCTATAGCGGGCCGGCTTCGGCCTATGGCACGCTCGGCAAGGTCGAGGCCGCCTATTTCAAATGGCTGAACGAGACCAAGGGCGGCATCAACGGCCGCAAGATCACCTTCATCAGCCGAGACGACGGCTATTCACCGCCCAAGGCGGTCGAGAATGTCCGCAGCCTGGTGGAGGGCGACGAGGTGGCGCTGATCTTCGGCGTGCTCGGTACGCCGCTGAACATGGCGATCCGGCCCTACCTCAACAAACAGGGCGTGCCGCAACTGTTCGTTGCCGCCGGCTCCTCGGCATTGAACGATCCCGCGCATTTCCCCTGGACCATGGGCTGGCAGCCCAGTCTGCGCGACGAGGCCAAGTTCTACGCCAGGCATTTGCTCGCCCATAATGCGAAGCCGAAGGTCGCCGTGCTCTATCAGAACGACGATTTCGGCAAGGACCTGTTGAACGGCCTGAAGGAGGGGCTCGGCGAAGACGCCGACAACATGATCGTCAGTGCGCAGAACTTTCAGTCGACCGACCCGACCATCGACAGCCAGATGGTGATCCTGCAGAACTCCGGCGCCGATGCGTTGTTTTTGTTCACCTACGCCAAGCAGGCGGCGCAGGCGATTTCGAAAATGTCGGACCTGAAATGGAAGCCGGAGACCTACCTGCATCTCGGTGCCGCCTCGGTCGGCGCCACCTTCAAGCCGGCCGGCCTCGATAAATCCATCGGCATCATGAGTGCGGGCTTCATGAAGGACGTCACCGATCCCAAATGGGCCAATGATCCCGACGTCAAGACCTGGACCGAGTGGATGAAGGCCAACATGCCCGGCGCCGATCTCAACGACAGCCTCACCGCCGCCGGCTACAGCTTCGGGCAGACGCTGGAGCAGGTCTTGAAGCAGTGCGGCGACAATCTGACGCGCGACAACATCATGAAGCAGGCCGCGAACCTGCATGATTTCCGGGTCGGCCTGCTGCTGCCGGACAGCCGCATCAATACCAGCCCGACCGATTATCGCGTGGTCACTTACATGCAGCTGCAACGCTTCAATGGCGCAAGCTGGGACGATGTGAAGTAGGGCAGGAGTTGTCAGGCCGTTCCGGCTTCATGATTCCACAGCACGCCTAGTGGGGCGGCGAAGGCGCCGACCCAAGGCGCCGGCACTGGCGGCGGTACTGGCAGCGGTACTGGGATGACTCCAAACAACGGTGTTGCCTGCTTTGAAGGCGGGCCTCTCGCGTCGCCGGACTCGATTTGTTCGCGCGAGGCCGGTATTCCCCTGCCGCACGCGATGCCGAGATCGGTCGCGCGAATAAAGTGTCAAAACAAAGATCAGGACCCCGAACCTGATTTAATCAGGACTGATAAGGCTCCAGCAAGACGCGCGGATTTCATTAAACGTCCAGCAAACGTTCAAGAGAATTGCTCACCGCCTCCTTCAGGCGCCGGCTCGATTTCGATTCTTGGCCATTCCGCAGCGCATGGTGTGACTCAAAAGCCAACCTTGCCGATCAATCAGAGCCGTCGCTCCATTTAATTGTAAATTTTTCTTCCACGAATCAGCGCGCTGATTCATTTTCAGCACCTGGGGTCAATCTGGAGGCCAAGGTATGAACGTCATTGTTTTTGCATCGCGTAAAGGGGGCTCGGGAAAAAGTACCCTGGCCGCTCATCTCGCCGCGCATGTCCATAAGGCGACGAAGCCATGTCTGCTGATCGATGCCGATCCGCAGGGGTCGCTCACGCTCTGGCACAAGCTGCGCGGCACCAACGAACCGTCGATCAAGACCGCGGTCAATTCGGTCAGCGGGATCGTCGCTGCCGCCAAGCGTGACGGCATTGAATGGGTGTTCATCGATACGCCGCCGAATACGTCGGCGGTCGTGGAAGATGCCATCAAGAATGCCACCATGGTGATCATTCCGGCGCGGCCGGGGGTTTTCGACGTCAACGCCGTGCAGGACACGATTCAGACCTGCCGCTCCGCGCGCAAGCCCTATGCTGTCGTCATCAACGGCGCGCCGGCTCGCAGGGACGACGCGGAGAGCCGTATCGTTACCATCGCGCGTGAAGCGCTGGCCAAATTCCGCGCGCCGGTGTGGGGCGGCCAGATCACCAACCGCGCCGACCTGTTGATGGCGCTCGGCAAGGGCGAAGGCGCCCGCGAGTATTTTGCCGAAGGCCGCGCGGCGGAGGAAATCAGCCGGCTCTGGGCTGCGATCGAACGTTCGGTGAAGGCCATCCGCGGCACTGCGTCCGCGTCCGGCGCGATGCACAAGCAGGCGGCGTAGTTTCGCCGTACTGCCCCGCCGACAGAGAACGCGCGCAGCCCGCGCGTTTTTCGTTTGGTTAAAAACGTTACCCGGGTCAGCGGTGGCGCTGACGCGGGATAGTGTTGCGTGTGCGGCGAAGCGCCGCTCAATTCACCATCAGCACATAGAACATAACGACCGGCGACAGGCTCAGGATCACGGACCAGATGCCGAGCGCCCAAATAATGTCCTGCCTGCTGAAGCCCCGTTGTTCAGGGTGTGGTTTATTCCGAGTAGTCACAACGCCCCCGCGTTTTTTGCTTTTACGGCGATGACAATACGCGTCGAATTTTAAAAAGCCGGTCGCGATATCGCTCGCATTTGAACACAGGTGCTACCGTGGATTAACCACGGATCATCGATGTGTTTTCGAGCGGAAGTCTGCTCCTGGAGACGACCGGGGATGGATGCCGTTGGCGGATGCGTCAAATAAAACGAGAGCCCGGGTTCTGATTGAAGCAGAACCAAGGCTCTCGTTTTTCCGAGGCTTGTTCTAGCTTGCCATCAGCATGTGAAAGGCCAGCACTGGCGACAGGCCGAGCAGTACGGCCCACAGGCCGAACGACGACACCAAAAGAAGGTCGCGGATACTCTCGGCCCGTTCGGAATACAGATATTTGCTGCGAATGGTTTGAGCGGTCATTGTTTCCCCCGTCTCTTTTGTTGATTGGCAGAAACAATAAGCGTCGAATTTTAATGATACGGCCGCCGCATCACTCGGATTTGTATTGCGACCGCTACCTGGCGTTAACCACATGCATAGCTGCGCCGGCGCGGTGGCTTTGTCGTGTTTGAGCATGATCTTCGGACAAACGCTTTGCGTTTGTCCCGAGGGAAAACCGGTTCCCGCTTTTCCGGATCATGCTCTATCTGTCGGCGCGGCTGACCACGTCCATCAATTCGGCGATCTTGCGGCGCTGATCGGCCTTGTCGCCGGACGAGATCGCGTGCTCGACGCAGTGGGCGACGTGGTCGCGCAGGATTTCCTCCTCAACCCGGCGCAGTGCCGCCTTCGCCGCGGCGATCTGCGTCACCACGTCGATGCAATAGCGGTCGTCCTCGACCATTCCCGCGAGGCCGCGGATCTGGCCTTCAATTCGTTTCAGTCTTTTCAGGCAGGAGGTCTTGATTTCGGTGCGCATGTCGATCATATACCCCCACGGGGTATATAGTGCAAGTGGCCCGGGAGAAATTTGGTGACGTCAATGAAGCACGCGCACAGCACGGGCGCCGCGCCCGGCGGCCATCATCATCATGGGGCGGAGACGCAGGCCCCGTCCTGCCACGGCGGCAAGCATGGCGAAGCGGACAAAGCCTCGGCGCCTGCGATCGATCCCGTCTGCGGCATGAAGGTCACCCGCGAGACCGCGAAGTATCGCTTCGGCTATCGCGGGCAGGAATATTTTTTCTGTAGCGCGCGTTGCCGCGAGCGTTTCGAAGCCGAACCGGAAGAATTCCTCCAGCCAAAGCAGTCTGAGCCGGCGGCGCCGGCCGGCACCCTCTACACCTGTCCGATGCATCCGGAGGTGCGTCAGGTCGGTCCGGGCAGTTGTCCGATCTGCGGCATGGCGCTGGAGCCTGAGCAGGTCTCGCTCGATGATGCGCCCGATCCTGAGTTGATCGACATGACCAGGCGATTTCAGATCGCGCTGGTCTTGACGCTTCCGGTATTCGTGATCGAGATGGGAAGCCATCTCGGCCTGACGCATCTGGTGCCGCCGGGGTGGTCGAACTGGATTTCCTTCGTGCTGACGACGCCGGTGGTGCTGTGGGCGGGGGCGCCGTTCTTCGCTCGCGGCTGGAATTCTCTCCTCACGCGCTACCTCAATATGTTCACGCTGATCGCGATGGGTACCGGCGTTGCCTACCTGTACAGCGTGGTCGGCACGCTGGCGCCGCAGCTGTTCCCATCCGCACTCCGTGACGAACATGGCATGGTCGCGGTGTATTTTGAGGCCGCGGCCGTCATAACGGTTCTGGTGTTGCTGGGGCAGGTGCTGGAATTGCGGGCGCGCGCGCAGACGTCAGGCGCGATCCGCGCGCTGCTCGGCCTGGCGCCGAAAACCGCGCGGCGCATCACTGCGCACGGTGACGAGGATGTCGCGATCGATGCCATCGCGGTCGGTGATCTGATGCGGGTTCGTCCCGGCGAGAAAATCCCGGTCGATGGCGTCGTCACCGAGGGACGTTCCGCCGTCGATGAATCCATGGTGACCGGCGAATCGATGCCGGTGTCCAAGGTCGAAGGCGCTCGTGTGATCGGCGGCACAGTCAACCAGAGCGGCGGGCTGGTGCTCCGCGCAGACAAGGTCGGCCGCGACACCATGCTGGCGCGGATCGTCGACATGGTGGCGCGGGCCCAGCGCTCGCGGGCGCCGATCCAGCGGCTGGCCGACCAGGTCGCGGGCTGGTTCGTTCCCGCGGTGATCGCGGCGGCGCTGCTCGCGTTTGCGTCATGGGTGCTGTTCGGGCCCGAGCCGCGCTTTACGTTCGGCCTGGTCGCGGCGGTGACGGTGCTGATCATCGCCTGTCCCTGTGCGCTGGGTCTCGCCACGCCGATGTCGATCATGGTCGGTGTCGGCCGTGGCGCGCGTTCGGGGATCCTGATCCGCGACGCCGAAGCGCTGGAACGGTTCGAGCGCGTCGATACCATCGTGATCGACAAGACCGGCACGCTGACCGAAGGCAAACCCAGACTGGTCTCGATCGTCACCGCCGACGGGGTCGACGAGAATTCGCTGCTGCGGTTCGCGGCGAGCGTCGAGCGTGGCAGCGAGCATCCGCTGGCGCAGGCCATCCTCAACGCCGCTGCGGAACGTAAACTCAGCCTCGGTACGGTCAGTGATTTCGCGGCACCCTCCGGCAAGGGCGCGCGGGGAGTAGTCGACGGCAAAGCCGTCGCGCTCGGCAATGCGCTGCTGATGGGCGAATTGAGCATTGCGACCCATGAGCTTGACGGCGCCGCCGAGACCGCGCGCCAGAATGGCGCCACCGCGATCTACCTCGCGATCGATGGCCGGGCGCGCGGCGTCCTCGCCATCGCCGATCCGGTCAAAGCGTCGGCCAAGGCCGCGTTGCAGATGTTGCGCGACGACGGCCTGCGCATCGTGATGCTGACCGGCGACAATCTCACCACCGCGCGTGCGGTGGCGACGGCACTTGGCATCGACGAGATCGAGGCCGGAGTGTTGCCCGAGCGCAAGAGCGACGTGGTGCAGCGGCTGCGTCATGAGGGCCGCCACGTCGCCATGGTCGGCGACGGCGTCAATGACGCGCCGGCTCTGGCCGCCGCCGATGTCGGCGTCGCCATGGGCGGAGGCACCGATGTGGCGATCGAAAGCGCTGCTGTGACGCTCCTCACCGGGGATCTGATGGGGTTGCTGCGGGCCCGGCGATTGTCGATCGCGACCATGCGCAACATCCGCCAGAACCTCACTTTCGCGTTTCTGTACAATGCTGCCGGCGTACCGATCGCCGCCGGCGTGCTCTACCCGGTGTTCGGAATTCTGCTGTCGCCGATGGTGGGCGCGGCCGCGATGGCGCTATCTTCAGTCAGCGTGATCGGCAATGCGCTGCGGCTGGCGCGCACGAAGCTCGATTAAGGCGCGGCCCGCGCTTCAATTTTTCTTGTTTCGACGGCGAGATGTTCGTTCGGCGGCATGATCTTCTTTGTCGTCGTTTGGTCATGAAGCGGATGCGGTCCCCGCTCTGGATCAAAGCAAGGTTCGAAGTTATGGTTGCGCTACCCAGAGAGGAGAAAACAGCTCTCGGGCAGGGAGGAAACCATGAAAACCATGCTCACAGTCACCACGGCTCTGTGCACGCTTCTGACCGCCTCGATGCTTGCGCATGCCCAGAACGCCGAGGGGCCGAAAACGGCGGCGCCAGCCGCGAGCGATGCCGGCAACATGGGCAAGCTCCAGGACTTCAAGTCCACCGGCGCGATGAAAAGCATTCCGGTCATTGCGCAGGATCCGCAGAAAGCGGCCGAAATCGAAAAGACCCTGTCTCGCATCAAACTGCCGTCGGGCTTTCACATCAGCCTCTATGCGCAGGTCCCCGACGCCCGGATGATCGCGGTTGGCCCGCAGGGCGTGGTCACATTCGTCAGCACGCGCAAGAACAAGATCTATGCGCTGACCGATCGCAGCCGGTCCGGGCATGCCACGGAGGTCAAGGAGTTCGCGCCGACGGTCGATTTCAAGAATCCGAATGGTATTTGCTTCTCGAAGGACGGTTTTCTTTACTCCGTGGAGCAGAACCGGGTCCTGCAATTTCCGGCCGCGGAATTTTTCTATGAGAGCCCTGATGTTGCGGTGAGCCCGATCGTCAAGCAGGGCGAGCTTATTCCAGCCTCGGAAGAGAGCTTCAACCACTCCGCTCGCGCCTGTGTGGTCGGCCCGGACAACAAGCTCTACATCACCATCGGGCAGCCCTACAACGTCTATGCGCCGGACAAATACGACATGTACTTCAAAGCCGGCCTCGGCAGCATCATCCGCATCAATCAAGACGGCTCCGAGCGTGAGATCTTTGCGCACGGCCTGCGCAATTCGGTCGGCATCGACTTCGCCAAGGATAAGACCGTGTGGTTCACCGATAACCAGGTGGACGGCATGGGCGACGATATCCCGCCCGGCGAGCTCAACCATGCCACCAAGATGGGCCAGAATTTCGGTTTCCCGTGGTATGGCGGCGGCCACGTGCGGACCAACGAATATAAGACGCAGACCCCGCCTGCCGATGTCGTATTCCCGGTTGTCGAGGAGGCTGCACATGCTGCCGACCTTGGACTGGTGGTCTACACCGGCAAGATGTTCCCCAGGGAATATCAGGGCGCGATCTTCTCGGCCCAGCACGGCTCATGGAATCGCACCGTCCCGGTCGGCGCGCGCGTTATGATCACCAAAGTCAAGGAGGACGGCACCGCGCCTGAAGGATCCAAGCCCTTTGCCGAAGGCTGGCTGAACAGCGACGGCGAATATGATGGACGGCCGGTCGATGTCGCCCAGTTGCGCGATGGCTCGCTGCTCGTATCGGACGATTTCGCGGGCGCGGTCTACCGGATCACTTACGGCAACGCCAAGTAATGAATACTGCCCTTCGCGCTCAAGCGCGAAGGGCCTCTCCAATCAGGTGCCGCATGTTCCGCTCGATCTGTCTGATCCTGATGTTCGGCTTGTACTGCGGCACCGCCTGGGCCGATGGCGACGTCAAGGCCGGCGCCCAAAAGATCAGGACGCTGCAATGCCAGAGCTGCCATGGCAAGGACGGCATCTCCAAATTGCCGGGTGCGCCCAATCTCGCGGGGCAGGGACAGGACTATATGATCGCAGCCCTTGGCGCCTATCGCAGCGGCGAGCGCAAGAATGAGATCATGAACACGATCGCCCAGCCGCTTAAAGACGCCGACGTCGCCGACCTAACGGCCTATTACTCCTCGATCGAAATCACAGTAAAAGTGCCGGCGCCTTAGGCATTGAAGTCTGAGCCTCGAGCCGAAGCTCAGGCTCGGCGTCGGGCGTCTCGCCTCATACGGCCAGGGAGTAGAGAGCGTGACCGTGATATTTTCAATGTGCGTGCTCGGGTTTGGTCTGTTGGTGACGCCGGCATGGGCCGGGGACGCCAAAGCCGAAATCGACTTCGTGACAAGAGCCTCAATCGGCCATCTTTTTGCAATTGCGGAATCGCAGCTCGCGATCAGCCGAACCGATGATCCCAAGGTAAAGGCTTTCGCGCAGCAGCTCGTCGAGGATCATCAGACGGCAGAGGCCGCGCTTGCACCCGCGGCCACAGCTAATTCCGCCGCTCGACTTCGGGTTTAGTCATTTCGCCGTCGCCATCGTCCTCGTTTGGGCCGAGACCGAGCAATAAAAAAACCGACCGACGGCAGGGTTTTGGCAGATCAGCTTGAACGAAGATGCTGTCGCGCGCGCTCTCTCCCGGGACGCAGAGCTTTTTCGATAACGCTGTGGTGCACGAATTCGTGATTATCAGTTTGTGCTTCGCACTGCAGCAAGCGTCACTTGCATCAAGAAACAATCATCAGAAAATTATCATCAAGGAAATCAACATCAAGGTAGTCAACCGCGAGAAAAAAAGCCGGACTCGCGAGAGCCCGGCTTAAGGTATTGGCCACGTGAGGCCGACACAATCACCTTCCAAGAGGGATTACTGAGCACCCGCGCCACTGGAGGAGGGGGACAAAGCGCAACGCGAATGCTCAGCGTAGAGCCACTATGATCCGCGTTGGTGCCTTGCGGCAACCGTTCACTCCGCATGTCAGTCATGCGGGGATCGAGGGCTTATCGAGCGATAATTAAGAAGGCCAGCGCTGCGCCTTGCTCACCACGAAGTCCCGGAACACCTGCACCCGCGCCACCGTCTTCAATTCTTCGGGATAAACGAAGTAGGTGTCGAGCTGGATGGAATCCAATTCTCCGAACAACTGCACCAGGCGATTGTTTTCCTCGACCAGGTAGTCCGGCAGTGCGGCAATCCCCAGTCCCTGCTGGCATGCGCGCACCAGGCCGAGGATGTTGTTGACCTTGAAATAGGCCTCGCGCGGACCGGAACCGTTGCGGCCGGCTTCCACCAGCCAGTTGCGGTTCTGCAGATGCGGCGCGACCTGCCCGTCGGACAGCGTAATGATGCGATGCGCGTCGAGTTCGTCGAGCGTGCGCGGCGTGCCGAAGCGCTTGATGTATTCTGGCGAGCAATAGGCATGGAACCCCATCGCGAACAGCTTGCGCTGGATCAGGTCGGGCTGGGTCGGCTTGCGGGTGCGGATCGCGACGTCGGCCTCGCGCATCGACAGGTCGAGTTCTTCGTCGGTGACGATCAGCGAAATCCGGATTTCCGGATAAAGTGCCGTGAATTCGCCGAGCCGCGGGATCAGCCAGTTGATGCCGACACCAGGGGTAGTCGTGATCTTGAGATCGCCGCTCGGCCGCTCGCGGCTGTCGGTGAGTTTCGCGCGCGCCGCCTGCAACTGCATGAACACATCATGCGCGGTGCGAAACAACAGGTCGCCCTGCTCGGTCAGAATGAGGCCGCGCGCATGACGGTGAAACAGCGACACCGAGAGTTCCTGCTCCAGCGCGCTGACTTGGCGGGATACGGCCGATTGCGACAGGCCAAGCTGCTCGCCAGCATGCGTGAAGCTGCCCGCTTCGGCCGCTGCGTGAAACACCTTCAGCTTATCCCAATCCATGTCGGTAAATCCGTCGCGGGTTCGAGCCATGATTATTCCGCCGCCGCGCGATCGCTGGCGCGCAGTGCGAGAAAACGTTCGGCTTCGAGCGCGGCCATGCAGCCAAGGCCCGCGGCCGTGACGGCCTGCCGGTAGGTTTCGTCGGCGACGTCGCCGGCGGCAAAGACGCCGGGCACCGAGGTCGCGGTCGAGTTCGGCGCCACTTCGACATAGCCGGACGGCTTCAGCTTGACCTGGCCCTTCACGAGCTCGGTCGCGGGCGCATGGCCGATGGCGATGAAGACGCCGTCGGCCGGCAATTCGCTCAATGCGCCGGTTTTGACATTCTTCAACCGGACATGGGTGACTTTGCCGGGGTTTTCGGTGCCGCAGATCTCGTCGATCGCGCTGTCCCAGACCACCTTGATCTTGGGATGCTTGAACAGGCGCTCCTGCAGGATCCGCTCGGCGCGGAAGTGATCGCGACGATGCACGATGGTGACCTTCGAGGCGAAGTTGGTGAGAAAGAGCGCTTCCTCGACCGCGGTGTTGCCGCCGCCGACCACCATGACTTCCTTGCCGCGATAAAAGAACCCGTCGCAGGTAGCGCAGGCCGACACGCCGAAGCCCTTGAATTTTTCCTCCGACGGCGTGCCGAGCCAGCGCGCCTGCGCGCCGGTGGCGAGAATGACCGTTTCGGCGAGATAGATGTCGCCGCTGTCGCAGCTCAGCCGGAACGGCCGCTGCGAAAGATCGAGCTTGGTGACGAGGTCGACGACGATCTTGGTGCCGACATGGGTGGCCTGCTTTTCCATCTGCTCCATCAGCCAGGGGCCCTGGATGACATCGGCGAAGCCTGGATAGTTCTCGACGTCGGTAGTGATGGTGAGCTGGCCGCCGGGCTGGATGCCCTGGATCAGTACGGGTTCCAGCATGGCGCGGGCGGCATAGATCGCGGCGGTGTAACCAGCCGGCCCGGAACCGATGATGACAACCTTCGCATGAATGGGGGCAGGCATGGGCAGATCCCTCTCTTAAGGGAATTTGATCAAGGTCTGAGCGGAGGGCGCCCGGAATGGCATCGCGATGGCGCCGAAAGTGTCAATTCCAAGTCTAAGGTATCTGGCGAGCTATGCAAGAATTGCAATCCAAATCGGCAAAATTTCCCGTGAGTTGGAAAATTGACGCGCCGCACGCGCAATAAAATTGCGTACATCGCCTTGGCTGGGCTAAGAGTATTGCTGTTAATTCCCGCCAGCCTTCTCAGCCCAGGACCTGGACCCGCGTGTCGAAGAATCTTGACGAGATCGACCTTAAAATTCTCGGCGAAATCCAGGCCGATGGCCGAATCACCAATGTGGAACTGGCCAAACGCGTCGGTATTTCCCCTCCGCCCTGCCTGCGCCGGGTCCGGACGCTGGAAGAAGCCGGTTATATCCAGGGTTACCGCGGATTACTGGATCCGCGGCGGCTGGGCTTCGACGTCACCGTGTTCGCCGCAGTGCATC
The DNA here is from genome assembly GCA_963811915.1 of uncultured Alphaproteobacteria bacterium. Classification (GTDB taxonomy): domain Bacteria; phylum Pseudomonadota; class Alphaproteobacteria; order Rhizobiales; family Xanthobacteraceae; genus Bradyrhizobium. Next base: position 1,842 of record CAWETC010000018.1, on the reverse strand, counting down.
TATCCAGCCAGGCCGATGCGGACCTGCGCGCTTTCGAGGATTTCGTGCGCGGCGAGCCGCTGGTGCGCGAATGCTGGATGCTGTCGGGCGAGGTGGATTTCATCTTGAAATGCGTGGCGCCCGACATGGCAACCTTCCAGGATTTCGTCACCCATCTGACCGCGGCGCCGCATGTGCGCAATGTCAGGACATCACTGGTGCTGCACAATTCCAAATACGAGGCCGCGGTGCCGCTGGAAGTGAAAGTAGCGGGCTAGGGCTTTATCGCAACGCGCCGTCATTGCTTGCGAGGAGCTAGCGACGAAGCAATCCATCGAGCCGCAAAGCAAGAATGGATTGCTTCGCCGCCCCTGTCATCGGGCGGCGCGTTGCGCCGACCCGTTGGCTTGCAATGACGAGCGACGCTGTCAACTCTTTCTGCCGATCATCGCATCGACGCTGTATGGGCCGCCGCCTGACGTCGCCAGATAGAGGCAGGCGAAGCAGAACAGGATCGCCGCGGTGCCGTTGTTGATCAGCGGATAAAAACCGCGCGGCAAATGTGCGATGAAATAGGCAAACGCCATTTCGCCCGACAGGACGAAGGCGGCCAGGCGCGAGAACAGGCCGATCATCAGCAACCCGCCTAACACCAGTTCGATCATGCCCGCCGTGCCGATCAGCGAGAACAGTTCGACTTTATCGAACTGTGTCCCGGCCGGAAATTTCAGGATTTTGGCGACGCCATATTGAAACAGCAGCAAGCCGGTAATGAAACGAAACAGGCTGAGAGCGATCGGCTGAAATCTGGCAAAGGTCTGGTCCACGTCATACCCCCTGTTTGATGCGTTGAGTTCCTGCATCCTCGAAAGCGCACGCTACGCTGTCGTGCAACGAAAAACAAAGAGCGCGTAGACATAAATTGAGTTTGGTTGAATTGAGTTTGGTTGGTGCAGTTGGCTCGATGTCCGCTCTGCCCTCGATAGCGATCAAATTCTGCAGCGCAGCGAAATGACGCTACGTTCCAGGAGTGGAAGTCGATCGGCATATGCCCGGCAGGTTCCCTTAAAAGTCGGCTTGGTCCTCCCAGTCCTCCCATACTACATCATTGATTTCCAGGTAGCTGGAAACGGCTGCGCCGATGGTCGGGAAAAAGCTATTCTCGCCAAGCTGCGCCAGCAACCCGAATTTCTTCAGCTTGTCCTTTACGGGATCCTTGAGCTCTGCAAAACAAAGCTCGATACCCTGTGCATGCAGAGCCTCGTCCAATTCGGCGAGTGTATCGCCAGCGGTGACGTCCACGCTGGTGACCGGCTCCGCTGCAACGACCAGCCAGCGTACGGGCGTTGTCGATTTCGCCACGGCGTCCAAAATGCGTTCCTTGAAGAATTCCGCGTTGGCGAAGAACAGCGGTGCATCCCACCGAAACAGGACCAGCCCGGGAATCTGGCGTGCAGCCGGATATCTCGTGATGTCGTGATAGCCTTTGACGCCGCGAGCGCGGCCCAATACGGCGGAGTGCGGGCGCCACCCATCCCATAGAAACTCGGCGATAGCGATGGCGATTGCCAGACCTATTCCCGGAATCACCCCGAGCACTGCCACGCCGATAAAGCAGGCGATCGATAGCCAGAACTCCCACTGCTGAATGCGGTAAATCCGTTTGAGGTCGGTGACCTCGATCAAGCCGATCGCGGCGGCGATGACGACGGCTGCCAATGCGGCGGTGGGCATATGTTGAAGGAGGTTTGGCGCCACCAGCAGAAGGAAAGCGATGGCAAGCGCGCCAATGATACTGGTTAGCTGGGTGCGGGCGCCGGCTGCTTCTGCGAGCAATACGTACTGGTTAAGGGTAACAATAAC
>CAWETC010000017.1:0-378254 GCA_963811915.1 uncultured Alphaproteobacteria bacterium | reverse complement strand
GGATAAACATTAATTTCCTTAGCAACTTTAACAATTTGTTCACCCCTTTGCTGCTTTCGTTCAGAAAGTTGATACACGAAGAGGTTGGCAAATGGCAAAGATATGGCCCTGCTATGAGGGTAAGGTCATCACCGTCGGCGGGCCGTGGAAAGAAATTTCCTTAATGGAGTGTCAACAAAGGCTCGATCTTCTCCCTAGTGATTATCGGTGCGGCCTTTTGGACGTGCTTCGCTTTGGTAACTCCGACGAAGACATGACCATTTTGGGTTATAAGCATGTAGTAGTGGAGGTGAGCGAGACCGAGGCGCACGACGACGGCGACGATTGGCGCTCCGGTGGATATCTCCTCCGAATGAACCCTGATGAGGTTTACAACCGACTCAGGCTCGCCTCTTACATCTGGTAGCACGTAGGGTTCCGCCATAAGCCGATCAAAGTCGCATAAGCCCCATTATTACAAAACCTCGAAAGTATTCAAAAGTATTTGGGCGCAGCCTAGGTCCTCGCAAACAAGAGAGACGAATTGGGTGGGTTTCCGAGGGCACCGGGTCGAGCGCCAATAACCGGCTGCGGCACCAATACTTGCGTGGTGTGGACGCAAGATGCTGAGCAGCGGCTATACCAGGAGTGCCGCGATGCGCTCGATGGATTGCTCGGCAGTGGCGATTGCGGCGGGCTCGCGCGGTCGAGTGGCACGGTTGCACCCGGGCTGCTGCCAGGGTCGGCGAGGTCTTTGAGAAAGAACGCGATGTCGCAATCGGAATCGCCGCGGGCGCGCGAGCGAACAGCACCACGCGCTCGATGCGGTCGCCGTAAATACGGTCGAGTGCCGCGGAAGCGGTTCCGGATCGGGTCGTCGAGCGCGGGCGGCATCGTGACGGGGGTCTTTTTGCGCCGCCGTCAGCGCATGCCGAGGATCGAGCCGGTGACGGCGCGCGGGTCGCGGCGCGGCCAGCGTCCGCGTTCGACCTGGTGAAAGAACTCGTCGAGGGTGCGGTTGAACAGGTCGGGCTCCTCGAGGTTGACCGCGTGGCCGGTGTTCGGGAACACCACCAGCGCCGCCGCCGGGATCGTGCGCTTCATCAGGATGCCGGGTTCGAGGCAGGGGTGGTCCTCGTCGCCGGTCATGACCAGGGTCGCCACGTCGAGCCGGCTCATCTCTTCGGTCAAATCCCATAACGAGGGCCGCCGGGCCTGGACCCCGCGCATGGTCAGCGCCGAACCCTTGGTCGAATGGCCGGCGAGGTTCGCTGCAAACTCGCTCCAGCCGCGCGGGTCCTTGTTCTGGAACTGGACGCGGCTCGGCCCCTGGGCATAGGCCTTGCTGGCCTCGCCCATGCCCTGGCCTTCGATCAGCGCGATCGTCTTGGCGGTCTCGTCGTGAAATTGCTGGCGCTTGCCGGGCTCGGCGCCATAGCCGCAGCCGGCGACGACCAGCGACAGCGCGCGGTCGGGATAGGCAAAGCCGAAATGCAGGGTCGCAAAGCCCCCCATCGATATGCCGACGACATGCGCCTTTTCTATCTTCAGCGCGTCGAGCACGGCGCGGATGTCGTCCCTGGCGCGGGCCTGCGAATAGCGTTCCGGGTCTTCCGGCACGTCCGAGGGCGGATAGCCGCGGGCGTTGTAGGCGACACAGCGATAGCGCCGCCCGAAATACCGCATCTGCCCTTCATAGCCGCGATAGTCGTCGGCGAATTCATGGACAAGGACGACCGGCGTCCCCGACCCGGTCTCTTCGTAGTAGAGCCGGACGCCGTCGTCTGTCGACAAATGGGGCATCGCTGTTCCTTGGGGCTATGGGCGGGGGCCGATCCTAAGGGGGTGGGGGCGGCGCCGGCAAGCGCCCTGCGCCCGTGTATTGCCTCAGTTTGAAATTGGCGCCGATGTCGGCGGCCAGGTTCGGTGGACAAGTTGTCCTTGACGGGGTGGATAACTCGCCCCACTCTAGGGTCATGCCTGGCCGCTCAAGCACACGCGCCCGCGATGCGAACCAACTCGCCAAGCATATCGTGGATATCGCCACGGGCGAAGCGGCTGACCGCGACAAAGAGCAGAAGTCGAAAAATCCGGCTGCCGTGTCGCTTGGGCGCCTGGGGGGACGTAAGGGCGGAAAGGCGAGAGCTGAGAAGCTGTCGCCGGAACGGCGGAGCGAGATCGCCCGACAGGCCGCGCAAGCGAGATACGGCAAGCCGTAACATCCTCGGTCTTCCATGCTCGGGGCTGGGAAGGCTGAATTCCCGCCGCTGCTCCCGGTCGGTTTTCACGAGATGCTGTTGCCCGCGCTCCGGGCGCTTTGTGTGGACCGCTTCCCGCTTTCCACTACCCGGGCACATCTAATGGGCGGGATCGATGCCATGTGCGGCTCACTATCGGCGGCCCTCATACCGGCGGCGGTTTGGATCGACGGCAGCTTCATGACGCAGAAGATCGACCCGGCCGATGTCGATTTGGCGGTTCGGCTCTCCTACGCGGCGCTGCCGGATCCAGGTGCCGAGCAACAGGCGTTGTTCGCCAGGATCGCGGCCAAGCATTTCGGCGGGTGCGACAGTTACGTCTTTGTCGAGTACCCGGCCGGCCTATCCACAGCATGCTGTGGGCGACATGATGCGCGCCTATTGGCAGCGCCAATTTGGGTTTTCGCGCAGCGATGCGTTCAAAGGCATGGCGGTGATCAGGACGCCGTTTGCATGAGCGCGTTTCTTGATCTACGCAATCTACTCCAGGAAACCAGCGCAACGCTGGAGCGTCTGGAGCGAGAGATTGCCAAGTCGCCGCGCGACTGGGGTCTGGCGATCACGGCTGACTTTTTGCGTCGAAGGCAGACAGATTTAGAGGGCGAGTTCGCGGCAATTGCTAATTTGAATCTGTTAGACGTATGCGATTACCGCTTAATCCCGTCCGATAACGGCGACTATCCTATAATATCAGTCACTAGAGCTTTGGCAAGCTTTCAGGAGTTGGTCACAACCGTATTTGACGCTTTCAAAACGCAACCAAAGGTGAGGGCGAGATTTACGGCGGATGTAGTTGCAGCATCTACCCTGAGTTTCGGATATGCTTATCCGGGTTCTCTGGGGTTTGTCTTGACGATGCCCAATGAGCGATTACTGTTAGGCGAAAGCGACTTGGATCGCGCCATTCAAACAATATTTGAAATGGCGAAGTCTGAGCAGCCGAATTGAATTGGCTGCCTATGTCGCCCGAGTTGGGGTCGCCAGTATTCGCCGTCTGTACGCGTGGTCTCAATCTCACGCGGAATATGGGTTGAGCGCGGATATCCGGTGGTGTCGTCAGCAGGCGGATCGCGCGCGATTGGTTGTCCAAAAGGAAGAATTTGAGAGACTGCGTGAAATTATAAATCAGGCCAGCGAGGAAACGGCAGAACAGTTTAGCATAACCGGCGAGCTAATAGGACTCAACATCGGCTCGGGTAATCATTTCCGCATTAGCGTTCCTGCCGCTGATGATGTCGCTGGCAGGGTCGCGGATGCTTTCGACCGAGCTTCGCATTACGAAATCCACGCTAGGGTAACGGCCGAGGTTATCAAACGAAGCAAGATATATTATTCGACAGAACGAGAGGACGAATGGTGGGAGTCGGTGCATCTCCGCCCCGCTAATTCAAATTGAGAAATTGCTTGACCGGATAAGGATGGGGAGCTATGATCCTCCCCATGAACAAGCTACCCATCGCCAAGCGCGTCCAAATCCTGTCGATGCTCTGCGAAGGCTCATCAATGCGGTCGATCACACGCGTTGCCGATGTATCGCTCAACACAGTCACAAAGCTGCTGATCGATGCCGGCAAAGCGTGCGATGCCTACCACGATACACAAGTTCGTGGCGTGAAAGCGCGGCGCGTCCAATGCGACGAGATTTGGAGCTTCATTGGCGTCAAGGCGAAGAACCGGGCCGCGAGCAAGCGTTCGGCCGATCCGACTGCGGGAGATGTATGGACTTGGACGGCGCTTGAGAGCGATACGAAGCTGATCGTTAGCTACCTCGTTGGCGGCCGGGATGCAGAATACGCCCTAGCCATGATGGATGATTTACGGGAGCGACTGGCGAACCGCGTGCAACTTACGACGGACGGCCATTCGCGCTTACCTGCAAGCGGTCGAGGAAGCGTTCGGCGCCGATATCGACTACGCCCAACTCGTGAAGTTTTATGGCGAAGCCCCGGCATCCCCGGAAGCGGCGCGGCGTACAGCCCCGCCGGAGTGCGTCGGTGTCACGGAAGACGAACGATCACCGGCAACCCGGACCCGCGCCATGTCAGCACGTCCTATGTCGAGCGTCAGAACCTCACGATGCGGATGCATCATTCGCCGGTTCACGCGGCTGACCAACGGCTTCTCAGCAAGAAAATCGAAAACCACGCCTACGCGGTCGCGCTACACGTGACTTTCTACAACTTCGTTCGAATCCACAAGACGTTTGAGGGTTACGCCAGCAATGGCGGCCGGGGTTGCGGATCGGCTTTGGTCCATGGAGGACGTCGTGGCTTTGGTCGATGCCCGCGAAGGTCCGCCGAAGAAGCGTGGCACTTACAAACCTCGTCAGCTTCGGCCGGTGCCGGCTTCAATTTCAAACTGTAGGCAGTACCGCGCCCGTCGCCCGCCCGCGGTTGGCACGATCTTTGAAATGACAGCGTCAGGTCCGGGCCTTGGCGATCCGTCTAAAGGCCGATCCGGGCCGGGATCGCCGGATCATGTCCGGACCTCATTCCCGGACCAGCTTCCCCCTGTGCCCCGCCATGTGCCCCGGCGACGCGCATCTGCCCATGCGCCGCGCAGCCATGCGATGCCATGCCCGCCATTGGACAGGCCGGCGTCGGGGGGAGTAGCCTCGCGCTCAGCCAGTCGACGAAAATGGGAGGACGAGGATGGCGGGGCTCGACACGGTGCTCGAAACCACGACCGCCGAACGGCCGGCAACCGGGTTTGTCTTTACCGAGGGGCCGCTGTGGCACCCCGACGGCTATTATTATTTCGCCGATGTGCGCGCGAGCATGTTTTACCGGCTGCGGCTCGGGCAGACGCCGGAAACCGTGCGCACCAATACCGGCGAAGGCAACGGCACGACTTTTGACCTGCAGGGCCGGCTGGTGATTTGCGAGGGCGGCAACCGCCGCGTCACCCGCTGGTCGGACGACCGCACAGCGAAATCGTGATCGACCGCTACGAAGGCAAGCGGATCAATCGGCCGAACGATGTGTGCTGCAAGTCTGACGGCAGCATCTGGTTTACCGATCCCGGTCTGCGGGTACCGCTCGCCGACAAGGAATTGCCGCATTCCGGGGTCTACGCCGTCGCCCCGGATGGGACGAGCCGCCTTGTTGCCGAATTCGAATACCCGAACGGGCTCGCCTTTTCGCCTGACGAGCGCGTGCTCTATGTCGCCAATACCAGGCACGCCCAGTACATCCACGCGATCGAGCTCGACCATGCCGGCAACATGGTCCGGCGGCGGATCTTCGCCGACATGTCATCCGAGGAGACTGACGGCGTGCCCGACGGCATGAAGGTCGACCAGCACGGCCATGTCTATTGCACCGGGCCCGGCGGAACCTGGGTGTTCGCTCCGGACGGCGCCAAGCTCGGCGTGATCCGCACCCCCGAGATCCCGGCCAATCTCGCCTTCGGCGGCCCCGACCTGAAGACGATCTTCTTTACCGCCCGCACCTCGGTCTACACTTTGCGGGCCAAAATCCCGGGCCAGCCGCATCCGTGGTATGTCGCGCGCGGGAAATGAATCAAACAAGGCGGCACGGCTATGTTCACCATTTTATTTGTCATTCCCGCAAAAGCGGGAATCCAGTGGCGGCAAAGGCGTGCACCGTAGCTCCGGACCCCCGCTTTCGCGGGGGTGACGAAAGCGGCGAAGGGAACCGAGGAGAACCATCATGAAAGTCGGCATCGCGCTTAACATGCTGTCCGAACCGGGCCGCACCGATGTCGCGGTCGTGTCCGACCATCTGGCGATGGGCGACCTTGCCGAGCCGCTCGGCTTCGACTCGCTGTTTGCGCTCGAGCATCATTTCACCGGCTATGCGATGTCGCCGGCGCCGCTGCAGCTGCTGGCGTATTTTGCCGGCCGCACCAAGCGGATCACCTTTGGGACCTCGGTCATTGTGCTGCCGTGGCATGACCCGATCCGCGTCGCCGAGGAGATTGCCCTCCTTGACATCCTGTGCGGCGGGCGCTGCCTGTTCGGCTTTGGCCGCGGTGCCGCAAGCGTCGAATACGCGGGCTTCCGCATTCCGATGAGCGAGGCGCGGCCGCGCTTTGCCGAAGCCGCGCAACTGATCCGCAAGGCGTTGCGCGAACCTGAATTCGAGTGGCAGGGAGAGTTCTACCAAATCCCGCGGACCGCGATCCGGCCGCGCCCGATCTCGCACCCGGAGGAGCGCTTCTACGCCTCCTCGGTCAGCCCCGAATCGGCCGAGATCATGGCCAAGCTCGGCTTTGGCATTCTCGTCGTGATGCAGAACGAATGGCCGAAGGCAGCCGAGAACATCGTCGCCTACCGCGACATCGCGCTCTCGGTCGGCCACAACCCGCCGCCGCCGATCATCCTGACCAACGTCTCCTGCGCCGAGAGCCGCGACGAGGCGCATGACCGGGCGATGCAATGGCTCGGCAAGAAATGGGAGTCGATCGACAACCACTACCATTTCTCCGACGGCCACCTGGCTACCGTCAAAGGCTACGAAACCTACGGCAAGATGGCCAAGACCTACGCCCGGCTGCAAAGCGACGAAGAACGGCTCCGCGCGACCGAGTTCTACGTCAAAATCCAGATCGTCGGCACTCCCAAGGACTGCGTCGAGCAGATCGCCGAGTTGCAGCGCGTGACCGGGACCGACCATCTCGTGACCGAATTCTCGTTCGGGGGCATCCCGCATCACGAGGCCGAAACGAACATGCGCCTCTTCGCCGGCCGGGTTCTGCCGGTGCTGCAACAGGATGCCGCGTTCGCGACCCCCGCTGCCCCAGCCTTGCCGCCGAAGCCTGCGGTTGCATCGGATCTGTTCGCGCCGGCTTAGGCCCAGGCTGTTCGCCGCCGCAGCGCAACCCGAAAAACCCGCCCTCCTGAACAGCGGCCCGCGACGAGCGTTTACCTCCGGGCCAAGGGCGCGGAGGGAGCGACATGCGGGCAACGATCATCATCCGGCTGACGACGGCGCTGTGCCTCTGCGGCGGCATTGCCGTTGCGGATGCGCCGGTGCTGGGCGCGACGTCCGCTGCCGGACCCGGCCAACGCCTTGCCCAGAATGGACCGACGCCGCCGACGGTCCCGAACGGCACGGGCAACACCGTCCCGCAGCAGCAACCCCCGTCGGGGCCGAACCCGACGCATGGCTCGCTCAGCCATCGGCTCAGCCGCTCGGGCGGGGTCATTCACCCGCCGCCGACCCCTGACCGCGGCGTCGTGGCACCGCCAAACCAGGGAACGAGCCGCACTCCGGTCATCCCGCCGCCCGGCACCCCCGGCGGAAACCCGCTGATCCAGCCGAAGTAGGCGGACAGCATCCGGCCGAAGCCGAAGCCGGAGCCGAGCCGCGCTCAGACGTAGCGGAACGTCTGAAACATGCCCGCTTCCATGTGGTAGAGCATGTGGCAGTGAAAGGCCCACCAGCCGGGATTGTCGGCGTCGAACTCGACCACCACGCGCTGGGCCGGCGGCACCCGCACGGTGTCGCGCACTGCACCCTGAAAGCGCATGCCGCCGATCTCGACCACCTGAAAGCGGTGCCCGTGCAAATGCATCGGGTGCGGCATCCCGGTCGAGTTGGTCATGACCAGCGCCACCCGTTCGCCCTTGGCGATCGGCAAGGGCGGCACCTGCGGGTTCCAGGCGACGCCGTTGATCGACCAGATGTATTTCGACATCTCGCCGGTCAGGTCGATGTTGTGGACGCGGTCGGATTTGCGCGGCGTGAGCGGCGCGGCGGCGCGCAGCCGGCTCTCCAATTCCATCGTGATCGCCGGCGCGGCGACCGGCGCCTGCACCGGGATGCGGGTGATCGCCGCGTTGCCCGCCGCGAGCACGATCCCGGTGCGCTCGCGCTCGCCCTCGACGGTCGCGAGCAGCGGATAAGCCGCAGACCCGCGCGGGATCGTCAGCACGATATCCAGCCGCTGCGCGACATTGATCGGAAACCGTCGCCCCGTTATCGGCTGGACCAGGGTTCCGTCGACCGCGATCAGACGGCCGGCGAGCGCCCCGAGGTCAAAATGGAAGCTGGTCATCGACGCCGCGTTGATGACCCGCAGCAGCACCTCGGCGCCAGGCTCGACCTTGAGCACTTCGGGATCGCCCAAGGTCCGGTCGTTGGCGAGAAAAGCGTCATAGGTCACGTCGTTGAGGTCCGGCGGGGCGACGGCGCCGCTTTGCCCGGCCGTGTCGGCCATCGCCGATTTCGCGCCGCCCGCCATCCCCGACTTGTCGGCCACAGAGCTCGCCCGCGCCATGCCCGGCATGCTGCCGCCTTTTTTCAGGTTCGCGAAAATCTCGGCCGGCGGGGTAAAGCTGAAATCGTTCAGCGTCAGCACGATTTCCTGCTGCCCCGGCTTGTCGCGCTGGTCGCGGATGATCAGTGGCGCATCGAGCAGCAGCTGCTCCTGCAAGCCCTGATGCGAGTGCATCCAGAATGTGCCGCCATAGGCCAACGGAAAATCGTAGTCGGCGCTGCCCCCGGCCGGGATCGGTGGACCCGAAATGCCCGGCACGCCGTCCTGCCGCCAGGGCGGGGCGAGGCCGTGCCAGTGCACCAGGCTCGGCTTGCCGATCTGGTTTTCGACGCGCACCCGATACCGGTCGCCGAGCTTGGTCGTGATGCCGGCGGCGCCGTCGGGCCGGCGGATGCCGTAGACCGAAGCGGCTTTGCCGTTGACCTCGAGCGATCGCTTGACCAGCCGCAGCACCGTCGGCGGCGGCGCCTGGGATTTCGGTTGCGGCTCGCCCGCCGCCAACACCGCTTCCGGTCCGACCGCCGCCGCGGCGAGAGTGGACAACAATATGGCGCGGCGTGTCAGCATGGCGGCGCTCCCTGTTACGAAGTGCAGAATTATATCCTCCGGCGGTACTCGGCACAGCCGCCGCCGATCCCGGCGGGCGTGAGACGCTACCCGGGCGCAGAGCGGGACGCTTTGTCGCGAGCAGGAATTATGATGAGAAGGGTTGACAATGTGGAGGAGACGGTCGATGAGCGAGGCGGCGGCGGTGGCGTTGAGCCCGGAAACGGTGCTCGCCGAGATGAAAAAGCATGGCGTGACCCATGTCGTGTACCTGCCCGACAGCGAGACCAACTGGCTCTACCTGCTGATGAAGGCCGACCCGTCCTTGCGCCTCGTCGGGATCGGACGCGAGGGCAACGCCGCCTCGATTGCCGCCGGGTTGTGGCTCGGCGGGGCAAAGCCGCTGATCCTGATCCAGAACACCGGCATGCTCGAGGCGGGCGATTCGATCCGCGGCTGGCTGATGAGCCTCAACGTGCCGGTCGTGCTGATGGTCGGCTATCGCGGCTGGACCCGGCACGGCGTCACCACCGACACCGCGGCGACCTATACCGAGCGCTTTCTGATGGCGTTCGGCATCAACTACTACCTGATCGAAAGCGACGCGGATTCGGCGCGGATCGACGTGGCGTTCAAAGAGGCGGAACGCACCCAGCAGCCGGTCGTGATCCTGGTCGGCGACGAATACCACGGCTTCAACCGCTGACACCGCGTTCGGGCAACTGGTCCTGAAATCCGATCCGTCATCCCCGCGAAAGCGGGAACCCAGGGCCCAGCGCCTCGGCGGTTGCGCTGGGTCCCCGCTTCCGCGGGGACGACAATCGTAAAAGTCTCTTCCCAAAGAAAGCAACCGAGCGATGATGCACACTGTCGACATGATGAAAGCCGTCGCCCACTACCGCGGCGATGCGATCCTCGTTCCCGGCCGCAGCGGCCGCTACTGGATCAATATGAGCGACAATCACGCCCTCGATGTCGAGGTGGGCGACCCGGCGATGGGCGGGCATGCCGGGCTGGGTCTCGGTCTGGCGCTCGCGCGTCCCGACAAAAAGGTCATGCTGTTCGATTCCGAGGGCGACATCCTGATGAGCCTCGGCATGCTGGCGACGGTCGCCGAGCAGGGACCGACGAACCTCTACCATTTCCTGATCGACAACGGCGTCTACGCGACGACCGGCGGGCAGCCGGTGCCGAACGCCGACAAGATGGCCTATGACGTCGTCGCGCGCGGTTGCGGATACCCGCGCACCTTTGCCTTTACCGAGATCGGCGATTTCGAGCGCGAGCTTCCCGGCATCATGGCAGCACCAGGCCCGGTCTTTGTCGCCTGCAAGGTCGTCCCCGAAATCGAGAACGAGCCGATCGGCCGCCGCCGCCGCTGGCAAACCCGCACGCGCGAGCAGGTGGTGAAGGATTTCCGCGCCGAAATGGGCGCCGCCTGAACCCGCGCTGGTTTTCGGCTCACCGGCTCGGGCGGCGGGCGATGTAGTCGGCGCTTTGCATTTCATTGAGGCGCGAGACGGTGCGCTGGAACTCAAAGGTGCCGTCACCGGCGGGGTAGATTTTGGCCGGCGGCACCTCGGCCGACGCGACCAGAAGCGTGCGCGCCTCGTAGAGCGTGTCGATCAGGACATTGAAGCGGCCGGCTTCGTTGCGTCGTTCCGGCGTCAACTGGGGAATGCCCTCGACGATGATCGCGGCATAGCGCTCGGCCAATGCCAGGTAGTCGGCGGCGCCGAGCGGCGCTGCGCACAAATCGGCAAAGCCGAACCACGCGACGTTGCCCGCGGCGCGCGGCACGGTGAGAGTGCGGCCCTTGACGACGAGGCTGGTGCGCGCTCCCGCAGCACCGTCGGTCAATTCGGCGAAGGTCGCTTCCAGCGCGCGGTGCGCCGCCGCGTCCAGCGGCGTGTGGTAAATCTTTTTGCCGACCAGCCGAGCGAGGCGATAGTCGCGGCCGCTGTCGAGCTCCAGGACGTATAGTTTCTGTTTCAACAGCTCGATAAACGGCAAAAACCGCTCGCGGTGCAGCCCGTGCTGGTAAAGCTCATCGGGCGCCCGGTTCGAGGTCGCAACGACCACGATCCCGGCCTCGAACAACGCTGTAAACAAGCGCTCGAGGATCATTGCGTCGGCAATGTTGTCGACCTGAAATTCGTCAAAGCAGAGAAGCGTCGCCTCGGCGGCGATGTCCCTAGCGACTGTGGCGATCGGCTGCCGGGTTTTCTCGCGCCGCTCCTGCTCGATGCGGTCGTGCATTTCGAGCATGAAAGCGTGGAAATGGACCCGCCTCTTGCGCGCCACGGGTGCGGCAGCGAAGAACAAATCCATCAGCATCGACTTGCCGCGCCCGACCGGGCCGCAGAGGTAGAGCCCGACCGGCGCATCTGCACCGTGGTTGTCGCCGAGGCCAAAGCGCGCCAGCCAGCCGCGCAGTCCATGCTCCGGGTGGTATTCGAAAAGCGCACGATGGAGGCTTTGCAGCCGCTCGACCGCGAGCTGCTGGGCCGGGTCGGCTTCGAGCCGCCCCTCTCGGCGCAAGGCGCGATAAACCGCCATCGGCTCCGGCGTCGATCGGGAGCCGCCGGCGTCGGGCGCCGTCATTCTGACCGGGTGGAATGCAATGGCATGGAGAGGCAAACGTTCGGCGCCGGCATCGGCGTTGCGGGCTGCGGCGGGGGGGTCTACTTCAGGCGAGGCGTCAGCGCAAGCCGGACGCTGGCCACAGGAGTGAGGGAAATGGACGAAGACCGCTTCAATATCGACATCCGCAGCTTCCTCAAGGTGGTCGGCGTGACCTCGCAGCGGGAGATCGAGCGAGCGGTGCGCGCGGCGCTCGCCGACGGGACGCTTGGCGAAGATGCGGTCCTCAGGCCGCGAATGATCTTGTCGGTTCCCGAGCTCGGGCTCGAGCACGTCATCGAGGGCGAAATCGCCCTGTCCTGACCCCGGTGCCGGTCACTCCTCTGCCAGCAGGGCGGGTTCCACCGGACCGTCGAGGCCAAGCAGCAGGCTCGCCTCGCCCTCCGGCATGGTCTCGATCTGCGCGAGCTTGCGGTCGATCTGGCGACGCCGGACCGCGATGTCGTCGATCGTCGACGAAGCCTCGTTGAGCTTCTTCTGCACTTTGGCGAGCACCTCGCCATAGCGGCCGAACTCGGTTTTGACCGCGCGTAAGAGGTGCCAAACCTCGCTCGACCGTTTTTGGATCGCCAGGCTGCGAAACCCCATCCGCAAGCTGTTGAGCAACGCCAGCAACGTCGTCGGCCCGGCGACGACAACCCGGCAGTCGCGCTGCAGCGCGTCGACGAGGCCGGGCCGGCGCACGATCTCGGCGTAGAGCCCTTCCGTCGGCAGGTATAAGAGGGCGAAGTCGGTCGAATGGGGCGGCGCCACATATTTGGCGCAGATGTCGCGCGCGGCGAGGCGGATGCGGGTCTCGATCGCCTTGCCCGCCGCCTCCACTCCCGCCGCATCGCCGCGCTCGGCGGCCTCGGACAGCCGCTCGTAATCCTCGGTCGGGAATTTGGCGTCGATCGGCAGCCACAGCGGACCGTCGCCCTCGGCGCCCGGCAGGCGGATCGCGTATTCGACGCGCTGCCTGCTGCCGGGACGAATCTCGACATTGCGGTCGTATTGCTCGACGGTCAGCGCTTGATCGAGGACCCCGCCGAGCGAAATCTCGCCCCAGGTGCCGCGCGCCTTGACATTGGTCAAGACCCGCTTCAGGTCGCCGACCCCCGCCGCGAGGCTCTGCATCTCGCCGACACTCTTGAACACCTGCTCAAGCTGGTCGCTGACCAGCTTGAAGCTGGCGCCGAGCCGCTCTTCGAGCGTCTTGTGCAATTTCTCGTCGACGGTGGCGCGCATCGTTTCGAGCTTTTCGGCATTGTCGAGGCGCATCGCATCGAGCCGTCCCTCGACTGTGCGCTGCAGCGAATCGCCGAGCCTGACCACCGCTCCGACGACCTCCTCGCGCAACGAGCGGGCTTCCTCGGCGGCGAGGCCGCGCCCACGCAGAAGCTCGTCGCGCAGACCCTGGTCGAGACGCGACAGCGCCGGCTCGATCGGCCCGTCGCTGCGGCGCGCCAGCATGCTGAAGCGCAGCAGCAGGACGATGCCGACACCCAACGCCAACGTCGCGACGACGAGTGCCGCAAAGGCCAAGCCGGCGGCGCTCATCCGCTGCTCTCTGCGGAAAGGAAAACTACTTCGCGGCGGTCACCATGATCTCGACCAACACTTCGGGGCGCGCCATCTCGGCCCTGACGCAGGCGCGCGCCGGCGGGTTCTCGGGGTCGACCCAGGCGTTCCACACCGAATTCATGTCGGCGAACAGCGCCATGTCCTTGATCCACAGATTGGCCGACAGCAGGTTCGACTTGCTGGTCCCGGCCTGCGCCAGATACGCATCGATTTTGTCGAGAATCTGTTTGGTCTGGCCCTTGATGTCCTGCGCGGTGTCGCCGGCGGTCAGCCCGGCAAGGTAGACCGTGTCACCGCGGACGACGGCGCGGCTCATGCGCGGCCCGGGTGGCTGGGTCTTGTCGATGCGGCGGATGTCCATGGTCTTTCCCCTGCTGCTGTTGCGAGCTTAAGGCGTCGACAGTTTAGAGCGCCGACTGGGCCGGCGCCGGCGGGTCCGCATAGTCGACGATGCGCTGTCCCGATGCGTGAATGCCAAAGGTCACCAGCGGCCCGTCCCCGGTGGTGCGAAACCCGTGCACCCGGTTGGTCGGCACCAGCACGGTGACGCCCGGCTCCAGCACCACGATGCCGTTTTCGCCGTCGAGCCACGCCTCGCCGGTCCCCGCGAGCACGGTAAGGACCTCGACATAAGGGTGCGAATGCGGCGGGGTCTCGTAACCTGGCGGGGAGGTCTGGATGCCGGTGCGAATCGGCACGCCCGCGCCGGTGTCGTCGCCGATGACCGGGCAGTAGCTCGCCCCGCCCGCGAACGCAACGCTCGGCCGGTCGGCATGGCGAATCAAGGTCAGCCTGTCCTGCATGCGAACCTCCGCGGCGGGCCGGGTTTTCAACCGCCCGATGGTATCACACTCGCGGCATGATCGATATCGGACATCCCCCGATCGCACCGGCAAGCGGTTCGGTGCGCGCCCACCGCGGCATCCTTTACCGGGCTTGCTTTCAAAGAGGTTTACCCGCGCGCGCCCACGGTCCTGGGATTCGCCCAGGCGGGATGCGCGGCACCGAATCTCTATTTTGAGTTTTTCGGAACGCGCGTTGCGAACGGTTGTTCGCCTTCTGGTTAATGAAACAAATTAGGGAAGACTGAAATGAAACGCCTGTTGGCCGCGGCGGTCGTCACCGCGATGACCGGCATACTCGGACATGCCGCCGTCGCGCAAAGCACACCGCCGGAGGCAAACCCCCACCCCAGCACCCCCGCTGTCGCCACCAGCAATGCGAACAATCCGGGGGCGCCCGCCGTCGGCGCGAACAGCTTTACCGAGTCCCAGGCTAAATCCCGCATTAGAGGGGCGGGCTACACGCACGTGTCCGGTCTCGTAAAGGACAAGGACGGTATCTGGCGCGGTAAGGCGATGAAAGGAAACGCAACCGTCCCTGTGGCACTCGACTACCAGGGCAATGTCGTGCCCAAGTAATCCTTGCTCCGAAATTGTCGAGAATGTCGCCACGCATTGAGGAATTCGAAAATGACACAGACCGTGACCGGCCTTTACGACACTTACGATGCAGCAGTTTCAGCCGTAAACGATCTCGAAGCAGCCGGCGTCCCGCACTCCGAGATCAGCATCGTGGCAAACAACGTCGACAACCGCTATGACCGCGATCGCGCGTCGCATGCCGGTGCGGACGCCGGAACCGGCGCCGGCATCGGGGCGGCGGTCGGCGGTGTCGGCGGCCTCCTGACCGGGCTGGGCCTGTTGGCCATCCCGGGGGTCGGTCCCGTCGTCGCCGCGGGCTGGCTGGTGGCGACCGCCGTCGGCGCCGTCGGCGGTGCCGTTGTCGGCGGCGCGGCGGGCGGGCTGGTCGGCTCGCTGACCGGCGCCGGGGTGCCCGAACGCGACGCTAATTTCTATGCCGAAGGGGTGCGGCGCGGCGGCACGCTCGTCACCGCCCGGGTCGACGACGCCCGGGCCCCGGCCGCCCGCGAAATCCTGCAACGCCACAACTGGGTGGACCCGGCCGTGCGCGGTGCGGCGTACCGTGAAGGCGGGTGGACCGGGTTTGACGCAAACGCGCCGGCCTACACCGCCGACGAGATCGAAGCGGAGCGTCGCCGCTACCCCGGCCGCGACGTTTAGCTCGCTCAATTTGGGTTGTCGCCGCCGCTGCGCAGCCTTCCCGGTCGCAGCGGCGCTTCACCGCCGGTCGCGGAAGAAGGCGCGCAACAAGGCGGCGGCGCGCCGCTCTTCGATGCCGCCGTAAACCTCCGGGCGGTGGTGGATGCTCGGCTGCTGGAACAGCCGCGGACCGTGCTCGACCGCGCCGCCTTTCGGGTCCCAGGCGCCGAAGTAAAGCCGTCGCAATCGCGCCAGCGCCACCGCCGCGGCGCACATCGCGCATGGCTCCAACGTGACCCACAAATCGCATTCGGCAAGCCGCGCTGCGCCCATCCGCGCAGACCCCGCGCGCAGCACCAGCATTTCGGCATGGGCGGTCGGGTCGTGGTTTTCCTCGACCCGGTTGCCGGCGGCGGCGAGCACCTTCCCGGTCGCATCGACCAACACCGCCCCGACCGGCACCTCGCCGCGCTGCGCCGCCGCCTCGGCCTCCGCCAGCGCCATCGCCATCGGCGACGGAGCCCGGCTCATTCTCGGTGCCGGCGGCGGATCGGCTCGGGGATCGCGATCGGCTTGCGGGTCGAGAGCCGCATGAACAGCCCCTCCTGCTCGGCCTCGGCGTGGACAGCGCCGGCGACGGTGAATTCGGCGGCGAGGCGCCAGCGCACCCGGCCGAGCCCGGCGACGCGTATCCGCCCCAGCAATTTGTCGGCGATCGTCACCGGCCGGCGGTAGGCGATCCGCGTCGCGGTCAGGATCGGCGCTACGTCGTCGGCCAAGGCCTGGACCAGCGGATAGGCCTCTTCCATCAGCCCGAGCCGCAAATCCTCGAGCCAGCGGACGAACACGATGTTGCTGACGATGCCGGCAAAGTCTATGTCGTAGGTCTGGACGCGCAGCGCCAATTCATAGAATTCGCTCATCGGCCAACCGATCCCGACCAGTCCTGAGCCTCGGAACCCCAGCATGGCACAACCGGTCATCGGCCTCACCCTCGATCACGAGCCCGGCGGAGGCTGGTCAAAATATCCGTGGTATGCGGTGCGTGAGAACTACTGCAACGCGGTGCGCCATGCCGGCGGGCTGCCGGTGCTGCTGCCGCACGAGCCCGATGCCGCCGAGCTCTATCTCGACCGGATCGACGGGCTGATTGTGACCGGCGGCGGGTTTGACGTTCGATCCGGCTTTGTTCGGGGCGGCAAGCCGGCATCCGACGGTCACGACCAAGGACCGCCGCACCGCGTTCGAGCTCGCGGCGGCGCGCGGAGCGCTCGCCCGCGGGATGCCGGTCCTCGGCATTTGCGGCGGCCAGCAATTGCTGAACGTGGCGCTCGGCGGCACCCTGATCCAGCACATCCCCGACGAGGTGCCGGACGCCCTGCCCCACCGCCAGCCCAATCCGCGCGACGAGCCCGGCCATGAAGTCCGGATCGTCGCCGGGACCCTGCTCCACCGCATCGCCGGAACCGATCGTCTGGGGGTCAACAGTGCCCACCACCAGGCGGTCAAGGATGCCGGGCCGGGGGTCGTCGTCGACGCGGTCGCCGAGGACGGCGTCGTCGAGGGCATCGAGGACCCGCGCCGCCGCTTTTGCCTCGGTGTGCAGTGGCACCCCGAATTCGAGATCAACATGGCCGATCGGCAGATCTTCCGCGCCTTTGTCGAGGCCGCTCGCGGATCATGACCGACGCCGCTGAGGCCGTTGCCGCGGCGGGCGAGCGCATCGCCAAGGTATTGGCGCGCGCCGGGCTGTGCTCGCGACGCGACGCCGAGCGCTGGATCGCCGAGGGTCGGGTCTCGGTCAACGGCGCGGTGCTGGCGAGCCCGGCGGTCACGGTCGGCGCCGACAGCGACATCAGGGTGGACGGCAAGCCGATCCCGCAACCCGACCGGGCGCGGCTGTGGCGCTATCACAAGCCCGCGGGGCTCGTCACGACGCATCGCGACGACAAGAGCCGGCCGACGGTCTTCGACGCATTGCCCAAGGATTTGCCGCGGCTGATCTCGATCGGGCGGCTCGACCTCAATTCCGAGGGGCTGCTGCTGCTGACCAATGACGGTGCCCTCGCCCGCCGGCTCGAATTGCCGGCGACCGGCTGGATCCGGCGCTACAAGGTCAGGGTGCACGGTGCCGTCGACCCGGCGCGCCTTGCTCCGCTCGCGCGCGGGATCACAATCGACGGCGTCGCCTACGGAGCGATCCGCGCCGATCTGGAACGCAGCCAGGGCAGCAACGCCTGGATCGCGATGGCGTTGAGCGAGGGCAAGAACCGCGAGGTGCGGCGGGTGCTCGAGCATCTGGGTCTGCTGGTGACGCGGCTTATCCGGCTGTCCTACGGCCCGTTTCAGCTCGGCCATCTGGCGCGCGGCGAGGTTTCGGAGGTGCCGCGCAAGGCGCTCGCCGAGCAGCTCGGCGCCGAGATGCCGAAATGGGCGGCGCATGCGGATCGTCGGCGGTAGCCATCGCGGCCGCCGCCTCGCGGCACCGCCGGGCGACGCGGTCCGCCCGACCAGCGACCGCGCCCGCGAGGCCTTGTTCGACATTCTCTCGCACGGCGACTTCGCGGCCGCGGGCATCCCGTTTGCCGACCGGGCGGTGCTCGACGCCTTTGCCGGCACCGGCGCCTTTGGTCTCGAAGCATTGTCGCGCGGTGCGGCCGAGGCGGCGTTTGTCGAAAACGACCGCGATGCGCTCGTCGCCCTGCGCCGCAACATCGCGATGCTCGGCGAAACCGGACGCGCGCGGGTCGTCGCCGGCGACGCCACCCGGCCGCCGCGCGCCACGGTCGCCGCTGCCGTCGCCTTTCTCGACCCGCCCTATCAGAGCGGGCTCGCCGCCGCCGCGCTCGCGGCATTCGCCGCCGCCGGCTGGCTCGCCTCCGACTCCCTTGCAATTGTCGAGATCGGCGCGCGCGAGGCGTTAGCCCCACCCGCGGGTTTCGCAATGTTGGACGAGCGCGTCTACGGTGCTGCCCGGCTCGTCTTTCTGCGCCGCGCCGGCGGTTAAGTCCGGGCATCCCGGCGCCGCTCGGCGCGGTCGCCGGATCATTGGCCTTTGCATCGCAACCCGCGTAGCATCGGCCCCGGCACGGCCAATCACCAAGGACCGATCGCGATGCAAACCAGTTTTACGGTCAACGACATGACGATCCACCGTCTGGTCGAGCAAGAGGCCGGGTTTACCCCGGTCCTCGAATTTCTGCCGAGCCTGAGCCCGGAATTGCTCGACGAAAACCGGTCGTGGCTGGAGCCGGCGGCGCTCGATCCCAAGACCGACATGGCGGTTTTGTGCTTTCAGTCATACATCGTCAAAACCCCGCATCACACGATCCTGGTCGATGCCTGCATCGGCAACGACAAGTCGTTTCCGCAGCGGCCGACCTGGCACCGCAAGACCGACGCCAACTGGATGCAGGCGCTGAAGGCCGCCGGCCTCACCGTCGCCGACATCGACTTTGTCATGTGCACTCATTTGCACGGCGACCATGTCGGCTGGAACACGCGGCGCGAGAACGGCCGCTGGGTCCCGACCTTTCCCAACGCGCGCTATCTGTTTTCGAAAAAAGAATACGAATACTGGGACGGAATCCACCGCAAGACGCCGCTCGACCCGATGACGGACAGCGTGCTGCCGATCATCGACGCCAACAAGGCGGAGCTGGTGAGCAGCGACCACGCGCTCGACGACCACGTCAGGCTGACGCCGACCCCCGGCCACACGCCCGACCATTTCGCGGTTTGCGCCGGGCATGGCGGCGACCGGGCGGTGTTTACCGGCGACTTGATCCATTCGCCGATCCAGGCGCGCTATCCGGAGCTGGTGATGCGCGTCGACACCGACCCGCAGCAGGCGGTGGCGACCCGGCGCGCGTTTTTGGAGCGCTACTGCGACACCGACACGCTCTGCTGCACGATGCACTTTCCGTCGCCCTCGGTCGGCTACGTCAAGCGCTGGGGCGACGGCTTCCGCCACGAGCCGGTCGCCGGCTGACCCGCCGCCGCTGCGCTCTGGCGCGGTAGGAGAAGCCGCAAACCTCCTCACCCAGCCTCGGGCAGGCTCGGCTTTACCTTGCCGACCCGTCTCAATCCTCTATGGGGAGAGGGAAGGGTGAGGGGGGGTCCTACTCGGGTCGCCTGCCCCAGCGTGTCCCTCGCACCGCGGCGCCCGTCAGCTGCCGAACGGGATGTGCCAGCTGGCGCCGGGGTTCTGCGCGACCAACGGCTCGCTCGTCGGCGTCGTGCCGTTCATCAGCCACACCGCCGCCTGCCCGTCGGTATTCTGCCACAGGATGTCGGATTTGCCGTCGCCGTTGAAGTCGCCGGTCCCGACGACGTGCCAGTTCGGCCCGGGATTGCCCCCGACCAACGCCTCGGTGGTCGGCGTCGTGCCGTTCATCAGCCAGATCGCCGCCTGCCCGTCGGTGTTCTGCCACAACAGGTCGGAGATGCCGTTGCCGGTGAAGTCGCCTGATCCGACGAGCCGCCAACTCGCCCCCGGATTGTTGCCGACGACAGCCTCGACCGTCGGCGTGGCCCCGTTCATCAGCCAGATTGCCGCCTGGCCGTCAGTGTTCTGCCACAGAATGTCCGACTGGCCGTCGCCGTTAAAGTCGCCGGTGCCGACGACGTGCCAACTCGCCCCCGGATTGCCGCCGACCAAGGGGCCGCTCGTTTCGGTCGTGCCGTTCATCAGCCAGATCGCCGCCTGTCCGTCGGTGTTCTGCCACAGGATGTCGGATTTGCCGTCGCCGTTGAAGTCGCCGGTGCCGATCGCGTGCCAACTCGCGCCGGGGTTGCCGCCGACCAACGGCTCGCTGGTCGGCGTCGTGCCGTTCATCAGCCACACCGCCGCCTGCCCGTCGGTGTTCTGCCACAGAATGTCGGCCTTGCCGTCGCCATTGAAATCGCCCGACCCGATCACATTCCAGCTCGGCCCCGGATTGCCGCCGACCAACGCCTCATTTGTCGGGGTCGCCCCGTTCATCAGCCACACCGCCGCCTGCCCATCGGTGTTCTGCCACAAAATGTCCGACTTGCCGTCGCCGTTGAAGTCCCGTGCGGTCGGCGTCGGTGGCGGCTGCGATACGGTAACGAAAGTTCCTCCGCTGCCGTCGGGGCTAACGTGAATGACATTGCGGGAATAGGGAGTGGAGACGGTCAGCTGCGCAACGGTGGTCGTTCCGTTGAACAAGGTCAGGTCGCGACGTGAATCGAGGGCCCCGGTTGCCTTCAATCCGGCGAAGTCGATGATGTTTCCGGTCTTGAAGCCGGAGATTGGACTTTGGAATGCGGCCGGCTGAACGAGCTTCAATTGTCCCGTCATGCCAGTAAAGATTACCTGTTGCGTCGTGGCGCTTGCTTGCCCGAGCTCTAATTCGGTTCCAGCGCCGATGGCGATCTGTCCATTTCCGGAAACTGCTGCATCGAGATCAAGCGTCCCCGTATCGACGGCAATCGAGCCATTGTTCGCAACAGCCGCCTCGATGAGGGTCGAGCCAGTCACTGCTGTGGTCTTGTTCAATGCGACGTTACCGCCGGTGATGGTGCCGCCAGCAAAGCTAACAGAGCCCCCCAATGTCAGCGTTGCGTCCCCGTCGAGGTTCAATGTACCGCCCTTCATCACGAATATACCGGCAATCATTGGGGCGACACCGGCAATGTTGAGAACGCCCGCCGTTTCCGTTAGGTTTCCTAAATAATCTAAAGTTTTACCGTAGGTATTATCAAGATTGCCGCTGAAACTGACGGAACCGCCATCGATTAGCAAGTTCGACACCGTTGGCGTTACAACAACTTGCTCGGTTCCAGCTCCGAAGGCGATCGTCCCTGTCCCTGATATGTTGCCACTGAAGCTGTTGTTGCTACCATCGAATTCGAGCGTTCCATCAGATACAGAGATCGTGCTGAGATAAGCCTCGCTGACGTTGGCAAACACATAGCTCGTTCCCGCGCCACCGGTTTTCGCAAGCGTACCCCCTTGGCCGACGTTAAAGCTTGCGTCCCCCGATTGCAAAGTCCCCCCGATGTTGACCTGACCCAGGGCCAACCCTGCGGCATCAGTAGTGAGATTGAAGACTCCATTGTCTTGGATGGTGGCGGCGAGGCCAGCCGCATCGCCCACATTGATAGCGACGCTGTCGTTCACCGTACCGGCATTGGATGAATTCGAAGCATTGTTGGTCCAGACCAGACCGCCCCCTATGGTAAGGGGCTGACCCGTAACAGAGGTTACGCCTCCTGTCCACAATCTGCCGGGGCCGTCGATCTTTCCGCCGGCAATCGTCGCACCCGAAACCTCGAGCAGGTAGCTCGAAGCCACGGCGATAGTGGCCGCAGGTGCGTCGAATACCAATATGTTCACCGGGTCGAACCCGTCCACGGTAACCGTGTACGTCCCAATTGCATTGATTGTCACATTGTCGCCGGATTCCGGAACGGTGTCGGTGCTCCAGTTGCTTGCTTGCGACCAATTTCCACTGCTTCCTGCGAGCCAACTAATTGAGGACATGATTTCCTTCTCCCTAAACCTGGGTCTTCTTAATTGCTCTGTGTGCTGCCCCGGCCGGGCCGCATCGAGGCAGCTTGTTCGATATGGGCGACGCCGTAGACCGCCCCAAATCCGCGGTCAAGTGCCTGTCCTGATGCGCCGGCCAGCCGTTAGGATTGCAACAATCACCAGGGCGTCGAGTCTCACGTGGCTCGATCGTCAGCCAGGGCCCAGTTTGCCATTCGAACCGTCGACAAACACTGCTTGCAGGGATGCCCGGGTCATATCCCCACACGAGCGCTTTATTCGAGACATCCGCTGGATTTCGGCCGGCGGTGGCGCTCCCAACGTTTCGGGCACGCAGAGATATCGGGACGCTTCCACGTCCGCCCGTGACTGCGCAAAAGTCGGGAGATGTCGACATCGTCGTCCAAGCCAAAGTGCTGCCCTCGCGAACGCCCCGAACCCCGGCGGCCGGACTCTATTTAAATCTAATTTAGCGCGAACAACTTACGATATCCTTACGGATGAAAGAAAAATCGATTCTAATGCAGTCGCCGAGGCCCTGCTCGACGACGACCAGGATATGCCGGCCGGCCACCGGGTCGCCGGGGCGCAGCAGGCGGTGGCGCTCGGCGATACGGCTCCCGGCAAGCGCGAGCCCCGTCCAGTCGGGCTTGTCGAGCCGCGCCTCCATCAACGCAAACCCGGTGCGGTAGTCGTCGAGGCGCAATGTCGAGAGCGCCAGATTGTAGCGCAGCTGGGGCGAGCCCGGAAGCAATTCGGCGGCGCGGCGGGCATGGGCGATCCCGGACTGCCAGTCGCCGCGCTCGTCGCAGACCACATGCATGACGCTGTGCGCGTTGGCGCAGGAATCGTCCTCGGCCAGGGCCGTGGCGGCAACCTCGTGCGCCAGCTCGAGCCGGCCGCGGTCCAAGAGGTGCCCCGCGGCAAGCGCCAGCACCTCGGCGGCGGGCGGCGGCGGTGCCGACCGCATCAGCCGGCGGCGGGCCACAGGCGGCGGTGGTAGGCGCCGTCCCAGAACAGATATTCGTATTGCGTCGCACGGATGAAAGCGGCGAGCATCTTCTCGCGCATTGCCGCGGTGGCAGCGTCGGCGGCGCGGTCGGCGGTGGCGACAACCGCCGCCACGGCCTCGCCAAAACGGGGGTCGGCGTAGGTGTCGATCCAGGCGCGGTAGGGGTTGTCGGTTGCGGTTCCGGCGGCGCTCGCGGCGATGGCGCAGCCGACATCCCAATAAATCCAGAAGCAGGGCAGCAACGCCGCGATCAATACTTCCCACGGCTCGTGATAGGCGGTGGCGAGCAGAAAGCTCGTATAGGCGAGGCAGTCGGGGGCCGGCTCGGCGGTCGCGAGCGAGGCCGGGTCGACGCCAAAGGCGCGCAGGTAATGCTCGTGCAATGCATGCTCGACGGCGACGGCACCCATGGCCGACTGGGCAAAGGCCTGCAATGTCGCGGTGTCCGGCGCCCTTGCGGCGGCGAGCGCCAACGCCCGCGAGAACTGGCCGAGATAGAGCGCGTCCTGGGTGATGTAATGCTCGAAGCGGGCGCGCGCCAAAGTGCCGGCGGCCAGTTCGGTGTTGAACGGCAGCGCGTGGATCGCCGCGCGCAGGGCCTGCGTGCGGTGCCGGGCCTCGTCCGAAAAACCGGTCATGGTCCTTCGTTCTGCGCTCGCCTATCGGTTTTGGCAGCCTGGGCGAGCCGGTCGCAGGAGGCGAGCCCTGCGCGTGGCCATCGTGGCCACTGCCGGTTTGCGTATAGGCTGGCTGCGGCGTTTTGACGCGATCGGCAGCGCCGCCGGCCCATTCTCGGCCGAAGGAAAACTTTTACTTGAAGC
Source organism: uncultured Alphaproteobacteria bacterium (assembly GCA_963811915.1). Lineage (GTDB taxonomy): Bacteria > Pseudomonadota > Alphaproteobacteria > Rhizobiales > Xanthobacteraceae > Bradyrhizobium. The sequence goes on along the minus strand of CAWETC010000017.1, from coordinate 354,612 downwards.
GGCTCGATTGCCGCGAGCGTCCGCCAATCCACCGCCGCGATCCTTGGCCGCCGACGCCCGCCCTACCCGACCGACGAGCGCTTTTGCTCCCAATACCCGGCGGCGGCGGGGAAGACGGGCTGGCAGCGCGTCGCCTCGGGGGCGCCGTCCAAAGTGTCCGCGGCACCACGCCAGACGGCGTAGTGGGGTGCGGCCCGGTGCGCCTCCAGCGCCGCCTCGTCGCGGTAGACTTCATAGAAGTAGTAGACGTTCTGGTCCTGCCCGTCCTGCAGCACGTTGAACCGCAGGCAGCCCGGCTCGTCGCGTTCGGAGCCGAGCGCGTCGACCTCGATCGCCTTCAAAAAGCGTTCGCGCATATCGGGCTTTACCCGGACCTTGACCCACATCGCCAGCATGCCGCCTCCTCCCGTCGCCGATCGAGCCCGCCGGATGCCGCACGCCCCGGCGCGAGCCCTGCCGAATGCCGATCCGATCCTACGCGAATGCCGGGGCCGGCGTCATCCGCCGATCCGTCGATCGCGCCCGGCCGGGACACCCAGCCGGGTCCTTTTCTTAAGATTTCTGAACGCTGCCCGGAGCCAGAGGATTTTTTGATCAGGTCGCAGCGGAGGTCGCGTGGCCCCCTCACCCTTCCCTCTCCCCGGTGGGGGAGAGGGTTGCGAAGGGTCGGCGCGGCGTCGCCGAGCTCTTACCCGGAGCCGGGTGAGGGGTTCACTTGGTCGGAAACCGCGCTCGGGTGAGCTTGCTCACATGCATGAAGCGCGGCGGTGGCCACCTAAGCCGCTAGCGGCGGACGAATTTTTGACGCCCGCCGGACACTCGCGGGAGAGCACGATGCTCAATGTTTCAAATACCGTACTGGCGGCAGGTTCGCTGCTGCTGTTGTTCCAGGGGGCACCCGGACCGCCGGCCGAGGGCGGCGAGCGGCATGTGCTGCTGACCAACAACACCCGCGAGCCGATCGTCGAAATCTACGTTTCGGATGTTGGTTCGGGGAATTGGCAGGGCGATCTCCTGGGCTCGGATTTTCTGCCTTCCGGCGGCTCGGTCGCGGTCGACATCGAGGATCGCAACAGCCGCTGCCGGGTCGACGTAAAGATGGTCCTTGACGACGGGTCCGACCTCGTCAGCCGCGGCGTCGACGTCTGCCGGGCAGAGGACGAAGCGGTGTCGTTGCGATAACCGGCAAGCGGGTCGGCGTCGGCTGGAAGTCAGGCGAGGCGCCGGCGCAGCAGCGCCGAGAGGCGCTCGGCGCCGAAGACGATGACAAAGATGATGATCAGCAGCAGCGAGACCTGGCGGTACTGAAACAAGTTCATCGCGAGCAATCGCGGTCCCGTCGCCCCCGGACGCTAGGGGCTGCACGCAACAACGCGATGACGGTAATGCGACGGTTTGTGAAGCCCGGGTGTCACAAGCCAAGGCTCGGCCGCGACCTGCCCGGTCGACGCATGCCCGAACTGCTTGAAAAGCTGAGGTATTGCCGCTTTCGCGGTCCTATATCCCGAGGCGCGGGCGGCGCCCGTTCTTGATCGCTGCGTCAGGTTTGCTGGGTGGTGTCGAGGATCGCGCCTCTCCGCGGTAAAATCGGCAGCACAAGGGCGGTGGGCGTGCGACAAGTCTCTTCACAAGAAGAAAAACCGTGGGGTCAGACGATTGACCGGCTCGACCGCGTGTCGCGGGCGATGAACCCGCTGCTGCTGTTCGTCGCGGCGGTGCTCGTCGTGTTGAACCTCGCCTGTGTCGTCAATCTGATCAACTGGAACGACCAGCCGCCGGCAACCGCCGCGGCGGCAGCCCTGGTGGTCGCCGGCCCGGCACACGCGGCGTCATCCGCACACCTCGCGATCCCGCCCCGATGACGGGTGGGTCGAGCTAAGCCCGCTTTCAAGCCGAAGCCTTCGCCTCACCCTTGGCGGCGCCGGCGAAATCGAGGGCGGAGCGCGGCCTGGAAGCCGCGATGTTGACGAGAAACTGCTCGACACACGCGCGCCAGGAATAGTGCAGAGCGCGCGCCCGGCACAATTCGCGCGAAATCGCGAGCGCGCCCAAGGCGGCAGCGCGCAGGTCGCGGTCGAGAACGCCGGCGCCGCTGTCGCCGATCACATCGAGCGGGCCCGGCACCGGCAACGCCGCGACCGGCAATCCGCAGGCCAGCGCCTCCAGCAGCACCAAGCCAAAGGTCTCGGTCCGGCTCGGCAGCACGAACACATCGGCAGCGGCGTAATGGCGAACCAGCGCCTCGCCGTGCTGACGCCCGGCAAAGCAGATCCGGGGATAGCGGCGCTCGAAGGCCGTCAACAGCGGCCCGTCGCCGACCACGAGCTTTGACCCGGGCAAGTCGAGATCGAGAAAATCCGGCAGGTTCTTTTCCGGCGAAATCCGCCCGACATAAAGAAAAACCGGCCGCGGCAAGGCGAGCGCCGGGGTGCTCCCCGGCCGGAACAAGGCCGCGTCGACGCCGCGCGTCCACGGCACGATGCGCGGAAAACCGCGGCGGACAAGCTCGCGGCGGACGGTTTCGGTGGCGACCATGACGGCGCTCGACCGGGTGTGAAACCAGCGCAGCGCGGCATAGCCCCAGGCGACCGGCAAGCCCAGCCGCGCCTGCAGGTATTCGGGGAACTTGGTGTGAAACGACGTGGTGAACGCGCGCCGCCGGGCGACGCAATAGGCGCGTGCCGCGAGCCCGAGCGGCCCTTCGGTGGCAATGTGGATCGTGTCGGGAAGAAACCCGTCGAGCAGGCGGGCGAGAGGGCGCCGGGCTCCGATCGCGAGCCGGATGGTGGGGTCGGTCGGGCACGGGATCGTGCGAAACAAGTCGGGGGTCACGGTGCGCACCTCGTGGCCGGCGAGCGTCAACCCGTCCGCCAGCGCCGACAGCGTCCGCACCACGCCGTTGACCTGCGGCGCCCAGGCATCGGTGACGAGCGCTATCCTCACGATTTGGTCCCGGCCGCGCGGTTCGAGCGAGCCGCCGTCAGCGCTGCGGCGGGTCGCCGGAGGCCGGCGCCGCCGCCGCCAGCGAGGCATCGTCGCCGGGTTCGGTCGGATGGCGAAAGTCGAGCCAGTCGAGCGTGAACGGCTGCTTGAACAACACTGTCCACAGATAATTCATGCTGTACCGGAGGGCGACGTGAAACAAGCCTTCGGCGGCGAGCCGCCTGCCCGACGAAAACGCCGGCAGCGCAAATGAGAATTTGACGCCGCCGACCTTGCTCAACCGGCGCGCCAATTCGGTGTCTTCGCCGTAAAAGCTGAAATTGGAATTGAACGCGTCCGCGGCGTCGAGAGCGCTTTTGCGCACGACGAAATTGCCCCCCTGCATCATCGAGCCGGCGCGTAAGACAAACCGCACCAGCAGATAGCTGAGGAATGCAAAGCGATAGAAAACGGCAGCAGTAACCCGCGCCGCTTTCGACAGGTCGTAGTGGACAAACGGCCCGCTCAGCGCCGCCAGATCGGGGTAGCGCGCAAAGGTCGCGAGCACCGTGTCGAGCCAGCCCGGCGGCACCATTGTGTCGGCGTCGATATTGGCGATCAGTCGTCCGCGCGCGGCGCGACATCCGGCCCGGCGCGCCTGCACCAGTCCGCGCTGCGGCTCGCCGACGACGACAACCCCGGGGATCGCCGCGGCGATCTCGCCCGTGCGGTCGGTGCTGGCGTTGTCGACGACAATGATTTCCGCAGTGCAGCCCACACGCGACGTTTCGGCCAAGATCGCGTAGAGGCACGAGGCGATCAGCGCTTCTTCATTGTAGGCCGGCACGACAAAGCTGATGGTGACTTCCGACATCGCTCCTCCCTCGATCATGACATCCGGCATGTGCGCGCCGCCCTTATTGCAACTCGCCGACCGGGAGCGCTTCCTCCTCCTCCGGCTCCAGCCCGTAAGCGGCCTCGATCGCGAGCGCATCGAACGAACGGCGCGACATCCAGCGGACCAGCTCCAGCCGGCCGTCGAATTGCTCGACAAGCGCTGTGCAGCTCTCGACCCAGTCGCCGCTGTTGCAATAAAGAATGCCCTCATAGTCGCGGATCTCGGCATGGTGGATATGGCCGCAGACGACGCCGTCGGCGCCGCGCCGCCGGGCCTCGTCGGCGATCGCGTCGCCAAACGAGACGATGTATTGCATCGCGTTTTTGACCCGCCCCTTCAGATAGGCCGACAATGACCAATAGGGGTAGCCGAGCCGCCGCCGCGCCGTGTTGAAGTGGCGGTTGAGCCACAGCGTCACGGTGTAGGCGCCGTCGCCGAGCAATGCCAGCCAGCGGGCGTGGGTGACCACTGCGTCGAACGCGTCGCCATGGATCACCAGCAGCCGCCGGCCGTCGGCGGTGACGTGCATCGCTTCGCTGAGCACCTCGACGCCGCCGAATTGCAGCCGGGCGTAGCCGCGCAGCCATTCGTCGTGGTTGCCGGGGACATAGATCGCGCGGGTCCCTTTGCGCACCATGCGCAGCAGCTTTTGGACGACGTTGTTGTGCGTCTGCGGCCAATACCAGGATTTTTTCAGCCGCCAGCCATCGATGATGTCGCCGACGAGATAAATCGTGTCGGCGTCGTTGTGGCGCAGGAAATCGAGCAGAAACTCGGCCTTGCAGCCGCGGGTGCCGAGATGCACATCCGAAATCCAGATCGTGCGATAGCGCTGCATAGGCTGGCTCCGGCTCATGGCGCGCGCCCTTGCTCGGCCGCCGGGTCTGGGTCCGAGTAGGACCAGATCTGCGCCGGCGGCAGGTTCAGCCAGACGCGCCCGACCTCGTTGCCGGTGATGCCGAGCGCCGCCATCGCCAACGGCGAGCGGAACGCATTGGTCAATTGAATAAACTTGCCGCCGCGGCCGAGCCGGTCGAGGCAGGGGCGGACGACTGCGTGTTGCTCGTCGGGCGAGAACCACTTGATCGGCAGGCTGGAGACGACGGCGCAGAGGTGGCGGCTGCACAGCGCGGGATGTTCGCCCACTCGCTTAGCGTCGCCCTCGATCACCGACACCTCGGGGAATTTGCGCCTGACGATCGCGGCGAGGTCGGGCTCGCGCTCCAGCGCGATGATGGGCCCGGGCGGACACCCGGCGCGTAAGAGGCCGCCCGTCAGGCTGCCGGTGCCGGCGCCCAGCTCGAGGACCGGCCCGGGCCGCGACAAGTCGACCTGGGCGGCGATCGCATCGGCAAGACGCCGGCCGCTGGGATTGACGGCGGCGATGCGCAGCGGTTTTTGCAGCCAAAGCGCGAAAAACACGGTCGCGTCCGCAGCCACGCTGTCCTCCGCTATGGTCTCTCCCAGCGGTTTTCTAGCCGTGGTGTGTTACAGTTTTACGAGCGCTAAATCTTGAAAACTTCGTCAAACCGTCATCGAGCACCGCTATTTTATCGCGAAAAGGCAGGAGCACGTAATGGCGGCCAAGCGAAGCGTGACGGCGCGGGTGCAACGGAACGTCTTCGCCGCCACTCTTGCCCGTTTGCGGCATCCGAAATCACCGGGCAACACTCGGCGTCGCGGCGATTCGCGGAAATTCCCGCTGTTCGCGCGGTTCGCGCCGGCCGGGCCGGCGGCCGGCGGCCCCGATCCGGTGTCGGTTGCGGTGTTCGCCATCGACCAGGTCGGACCGGCGGCAGTGCGGGCCTGCGCCTCCGGTGTCGAGGTGCGCATCGCCGCCGCTGACGAGGCGACCGCCGAAGTCATTCGCGCGGCCCTCGCCGAAACCGCGCGGCGCCGTCCGACCGACCGGCTGATCCAAGTCGTGATCGACTAGCACCCGTCTCGAGATACCCTCAGGCCGGTTGACCGCCGGCAGGCTTACGGTGCCGGTTCGCTGGGAGCGTCGAGCCGGTCGAGGATATCCAGCAGCGCCGGGCGCAGCGAGCGCAACTCGGCGAGATGGATCGCCGACAGCCCGGCGAGCCGGCTTTCGGCAAGCTCGGTCAGGCACAGCATGACGCGGCGGCGGTCCTCAAGGTCGTGGGCGCGACGGCAGAGGCCGGCCTCGACCAGACGGTCGACCAGCTCGACCGCGCTGTGATGGCGGATGCAGAGCCGCTCGGCCAGCTCGCCGACGGTCGGGCCGGGCTGAGCTGCGAACCCCTTGGCTCCAAGCCCCTGGGCCGCAAACCCCTTAATCGCCAGCAATGCCTGATGCTGGCGCGGGGTCAGCCCGGCGTCGCCGGCCGCGGCCTGGCTGAATTCGAGAAACCGGCGGATCAGATAGCGGAAATCGGCCAAGGTCCGATAGCCCGCACGGTCGAGTGCTGCCGGTTGCGGGCCGCTTCGGGTCAGGCTCGGATCGGCGATGCGGCGTCTCCCTCAACTTGCGTGCAATAGGTCGTATCACGATATTATGGCCGCACCGCCGTTTTGGAGTGGGTCGGGTGAATAAAAAAAGGTCAGGCGACGCCGGCGCGAGGTCCGGCGGCGATCTTGTTGTCGCCGGGGGCGGGCGCCTCGGCGACTTTTCCACAAGTCCGCGGGTGCTGCTGATCGCGGCGATCGCCGTTGTCGTCGGGACCGGCGGGGTGGCCGCCGGGATCGTGCTGCTGAAGCTGATCCGGCTGTGCACCAACCTCGCCTATTTCGGGCGGCTGACCCTCGCCGACCTGCCGCTCGGTCATTCGCCGCTCGGGCTCGCCGCGGTGCTGGTGCCGGTGGCGGGCGCTCTCGTCGTCGGGCTGATGGCGCGCTACGGGAGCGAGAAAATCCGCGGCCACGGCATCCCCGAGGCAATCGAGGCGATCCTCCTCGGCCGCAGCCGCCTCGATCTCAAGGTCGCGATCCTGAAGCCGCTGTCCTCAGCGATCGCGATCGGCACCGGCGGTCCGTTCGGCGCCGAGGGGCCGATCATCATGACCGGCGGCGCCATCGGCTCGCTGATCGCACAGCTGTGGCCGGTCAGCGACGCCGAGCGCAAGACGCTGCTGGTGGCGGGTGCGGCCGCCGGGATGACCACGGTGTTCGGGACCCCGATCGCCGCGATGATGCTGGCGGTCGAGCTCTTGCTGTTCGAGTGGACGCCGCGCAGCTTTGTCCCGGTCGCCGTCGCCGCCATCATCGCCGAGATCGAGCGCACCGCGCTGCATCTGCCGTCGCCGCTGTTCCCGTTTCACGGCGGGATGGCGGCGTCGCTCTTTGCGTTGGCATGCTGGATCGCGGTCGGCCTTTTATCGGGGCTGCTGTCGGGGGTCCTGACCCAGCTGGTGTACGGCTGCGAGGATTTGTTTCTGAAGCTCCCGGTCCATTGGATGTGGTGGCCGATGCTGGGCGGCGTCGTTGTCGGCCTCGGCGGCCTCGTCGAGCCGCACGCGCTCGGTGTCGGCTACGACAACATCGCGCGCATGCTGCAAGGTGCGACGGTGCCGCGCGCCGCGCTGCTGCTGCTCGTCGTCAAGGCGGTGATCTGGGCGGTGGCGCTCGGCTCGGGCACCTCCGGCGGCGTCTTGGCGCCGCTGTTGATCATGGGGGGTGCGATGGGAGCGGCATTGTCGCACATCCTGCCCGGCGCCAGCCCCGGCTTTTGGGCCTTGCTGGCGATGTGCGCAACGATGGGCGGGACGATGCGTTCGCCGCTGACCGCGACGTTCTTTGCCGTGGAGCTGACCGGTAACACCCACGTCCTGCTGCCGCTGATCGCGGCGTGCGTGTCGGCGCACCTGTTTACCGTGCTGATGATGCGCCGCTCGATCCTGACCGAAAAGATCGCGCGCCGCGGCCATCATCTGGTGCGCGAATACCGCGTCGACCCGTTTGTGCTGACCCGCGTGCGTGAGGTGATGACGACCGAGGTCCAAACCCTGTCCGGCACGATGACCCTGCACCAAACGGTGCGCTTTCTGACGGATCCCGGCACGGTCCATCCGAGCTTTCCGGTGGTCGACGACGCCGGCCGGGTGCTCGCGGTCGTCGATCCCCCGAAGGTGCTGGCATGGCGGCGCGCCGGCAAGCACCGGCAGGCCACGCTCGCCGAGCTGGCGGCCGGAACCAAGCTCCCAGTCGGGTATCCCGACGAGTATCTGGAGGGCGTGATCGACCGCATGATGCAGGCCAACATCGCCCATCTGCCGATCGTCGCGCGCGACAGCGGCAAGCTCGCGGGGTATCTGAGCTGGAAGGACCTGCTGCGGGTCCGCGCCCACCTGCAGCGCGAGGAGCGCAACCGGGCGACCTTGCTGTCGCGGCGGGCCCGCGCCGCCGCCAACTAGGGTCTAGGCGGGCCGGCGCGAAGGTTTCGCCATTTGCGCCACCGCCGCCAATGCCTCGCGGCACAAGGTTTCGGCTGGGAGGCCGGTGGTCTTGATGCGGATTTCGGCCTCGGCGAGACGGCCGAGCGCCGCCCGCAGCCCGGTCTCGCGCCACAGCGCCAGCTGGCGGCGAATGCCGTCCTGATATTTGAAAAAGATCGGCGGGCGCGCCGCGCGCATGACGTCCTCGGCCGGCACGCCGCCCGCGACGCGCGCCGCCAGCCCGTGCAGCCGCTGCAGGTGGCGCAGCATCGCACGGACCACGCTCACCGGCGACTCGCCCTCCTGAAAGACGCGGCCGAGCACCCGGTCGAGCCGCGCCATGTCGCCTTCGGCCGCGGCCATGACGGCGTCGTCGAGCTCGAGCGCGGCGCTGTCGCCGACCGAAAGGACCGCGTCCTCGAGCTCGACCCGGCCGCCGTCGCCGACGTAAAGCGCCAATTTGTCGAGCTCGGAGCGGGTCACCAGCCGGTCGTCGCCGAGATGGTCGACAAGGTATTGCGTCGCGTCGCGGCTGGCGGCGACACGGTGCGCCGCCAGGCTCTCGCGGATCACCACGGCGCGGTCGCGCGGCCCGTCCGGATAGCAGCCGACCGCCGCGGCGCGCGGCGAGCCCTCGAACGCGCGGCGCAATGCCGAGGCCGACGACAGCTCGGCGGCCTCGACGACGACCAGCGCTTCACCCGGCAGGTCGGCGAGAAACCCGGCAAAGAGGCGCGCGATCGCATCCGCCGCCCCCCGCACCCGCACCACCCGGCGCCCGCCGACGAGGCTCAGCTGCGCCGCCTCGTCGGCCAGCCGCGCCGGGTCGGCGGCGAGGACGGCGCCGTTCAACGCGGCGACGCGAAACGGGTCGCTCAAATCGGCGCATACGGTACGGGCGACAGCGTCGGCGCGCTCGCGCACCAGGCCCGCATCCGGGCCGTAGAGCAGGACCGCGCGGGTTTCGGGGTCGGGACGCTGCAGAAAGGCGGCGACGCGCGGCGGGGCGATCTTCACGGCACGGCCCGGCCTCTCTCAGCCGGCCTTTGGCGGCTGCTCGGCAATGCGATGCTCCAGAAACAGCGTGAGCCGGCGCACGATCTCCTGGTTCAGCTCGGCGACGGTGCGGACCTGCGCGTCGTCCTCGCCGACAATCGTCGAATACTGGTTCGGGTTCAGCTGAAACGAATTCTGCTCGTGCAGAGAAATCGTCAGCAAATTTTGGCCGGTGCGGTTTTCGATCAGATAGCTGGTGCTGTGCAGGTCGATCTGGCCAAGAGAGGCGGTGCCCTGCGACTGAAGCCCGAGACCGCTCAGCGAAAAATAAAGGGTCGTGCGCAAGGTGTAGCGCGGCATGGTCGGAATGCCGGTCGGGTTCAAGGAGTCGCGCAACGCGATTTCGAGGCGCTGGCCCACCCGGTCGCTGATCGGGTTGACTTTGATTGCGCGCAATTCGGCGCTCGCCGGACCGGTTTGCGGATCGGCATAAAGGCGTTCCCAGCCGCAGCCCGCCAGAAACAACGGAAAAAGAAGCACGATGGCGGCGTGCAGCGAAAAAAGGGCCCGCCGCGGCATCTCAGGCGACGATGCTGACGATCCGGTTAGGCACAACGATAACTTTGCGCGGCGGCCGGCCCTCGAGCCAGCGCGCGACCTGCGGCAATTGGAGCGCCGCATCCTCGACCGCGCCGCTGTCGCTGTCGCGCGGGAACTCCAGGGTGCCGCGCAATTTGCCGTTGACCTGCACCGCGATCGTCACCTGCTCCTCGCGGACGAGCTCGGGGTCGGCTGCCGGCCAGGGCTGTTCGGCGAGGAGCCCGGCGCCGCCGAGCGTCTCCCACATCTCCTCGGCGAGATGAGGCATCATCGGTCCCAGCAGCCGCGCCAGGATTTCGAGGCCCTCGCGCAAAACTGCCGCCCCGGCGGGGCCGGCAAAGCTCGCCGGCGGCAATTCCTCGATTGCGTTGGTCAGCTCGCGGATGCGGGCGACGGCTCGGTTGAAGCGGAACTTGTCGAGGTCGTCGGTGACCGCGGCGATTGTCCGGTGGATCGTCCGGCGCAAGCCGCCGACCTCCGGCGGCAGGTCGCCCGCCACGGCGCTCCCCGGCGGCGGCAACGGCGCCGGCGGATCGCCGACCAGCCGCCACAGCCGGTTGACATAGCGCCAGATGCCCTCGATGCCGGTCTCGGTCCAGTCGAGATCGCGCTCGGGCGGGCTGTCCGACAACAGATAGAGCCGCGCGGTGTCGGCGCCGTAGGTTTCGACGATCGCGTCGAGACCGACGACATTCTTTTTCGACTTCGACATCTTCTCGGTGCGGCCGACCGTAACCGGCCGGTCCTCGCGGTCGACGACATGCCCCGCGGCGTCGGTGTCGACCTCTTCCGGAAACAGCCATTCGCCGCCCGCGCGCTGATAGGTCTGGTGGCAGACCATGCCCTGGGTGAACAGCCCGGCGAACGGCTCGTCGAGGCCGAGATAGCCGCATTGCTTCAATGCCCGAGTAAAGAAGCGCGAATAGAGCAGATGCAGCACCGCGTGCTCGATGCCGCCGATATACTGGTCCACCGGCATCCAGTAGTCGACGTTGTCGCGGGCAAACGCGCTCGGGTCGCGCGCCGAGCAGAAGCGCAGAAAATACCAGGACGAACTCGAAAAAGGTGTCAAAGGTGTCGGTCTCGCGCTCGGCCGGGCCGCCGCAGCGCGGGCAGGCGACGTGCTTCCAGGTCGGGTGGCGGTCGAGCGGGTTGCCCGGCTGGTCGAAGCTGACATCTTCAGGCAGCTTGACCGGCAATTGGGCTTCCGGCACCGGGACGATGCCGCAGGAAGGGCAATGGACCACCGGAATCGGGCAGCCCCAATAGCGCTGCCGCGACACGCCCAGTCGCGCAACCGGTAGGCGACGGTGCGCTCGCCGCGCCCCAGCTTTTCGAGCCGTTCGCCGGCGGCGCGCTTGGCTTTCGCCACCGGCAGCCCGTCCAGGAAGGCGGAATAAACAACATGCCGTCCTCGACATAGGCGCTGTCGCCGATCGCGAAATGCGCCGGTTCCGCACCCGGCGGCAGCACTACCGGGATCACCGGCAGCCGGTATTTGCGGGCGAAATCGAGGTCGCGCTGGTCATGGGCGGGGCAGCCGAAAATGGCCCCGGTGCCATAGTCCATCAGCACGAAATTGGCGACGAAGACCGGCACGCGTTGGCCGGGATCGAACGGATGGACGGCTAACAGGCCGGTCTTCCAAGCCTTGCTTCTCGGCGGTTTCCATGACCGCTTCGCTGGTGCCCATGCGGTTGCACTCGGCGATAAATTCGCCGACGCCGGGCCGTCTTCGGCGAGCCGACGCGCCAGCGGGTGGTTTGGCGACCGCGCCACGAACGACGCCCCGAACAACGTATCCGGACGCGTCGTAAATGTCCTCGAGCGCGCTCGCTCGCGGCCGGCCAGGGCGAAAGAGACCCGCGCTCCCTTCGGCCGTCGATCCAGTTTTCCTGCATCAGCCGCACCCCGGTCCGGCCAGCGGTCGAGCGCCGTGCAGCGCCTCGAGCAACTCCTCGGTCAAAGCGGTGATGCGCAGGTTCCATTGGCCGAGCTGGCGACTTCTCGACGATGCGCCGGAACGCCAGCCGCGACCGTCGACGACCTGTTCATTGGCGAGGACGGTGTTCCTCGACCGGGTCCCAGTTTGAGGCCAGGGTTAGCTTTGCGGTAGGCGAGCCCCGGCCGCGAGAAAGTCGAGAAACATCTTTTGCTCGTGCCGTGCACCACCCACGGCGTCGCGCTGACCCCGGCAGGTGAGCATTTTCACAACCAGGCGGAAGTCCTGACCCGCGCGCTGCATCAACTGCGCCGCGATACGCTCGAAGTTTCCGGCCGCAGCGCCAGACTGCTGTCGATCGCGGCAACGCATGCGCTTTCCTTCACTTTCTTTCCGAAATGGGTTCGCCGCAATGAAAGCGTTCTGGCGCTCGGCAATCTCAATTTGATCTCCGACAGCATGCAGGCGTGCGAGCAGATGATGCTGCGGGGCGAGGCGCAATTTCTGCTGTGTCATACCCATCCGGACATGAGCAGCCGGTTGGAAACCGCTCAGTTCAAGAGCATCGTGGTGGGCGCAGATACACTGGTGCCGCTCAGCGCGCCCAACCGAGACGGCACGCCGCGCTGGTCGCTGGATGGCGGAGGGCCGATAAAATACCTCGCCTACAGCGCGCAATCGGGATTGGGCCGGATCGTTGCGAGGCGCTCTGGCGCGGAGGACCGCGCCGCTGCGCTCAAGACCGTCTTTACCTCGCACCTCGCCGCCACGCTGCTCTCGATGGCCCGCGCCGGAGACGGCGTGGCATGGCTGCCTCGGACTTTGGCTGAAGAGGACATCTCGGCCGGGCTATTGGTCGAAGCGGGCAATAAAGCACTCGAGATACCGATCGAAATCCGCCTGTTTCGTCCGGTCGCGCGTCAGGGCCAGGCGGCGGAGTCGGTTTGGGCGGCGTTCGAGCGGACATAGCGTTTTCGAGCGAAGTGGTTACCGGTCCGCGTGAAGAAAACGCGTCAAAACAAGGGATGAGAGCTTCGGTTCTGATTCAATCAGAACCGATCAGGTTTCTCTACGCAGGTCCGATGGGAATGCGCCCGAACCCTGCTAGTCCACGCCGGCTTCCTTTGGCGTGAATTCGTAGACCGAGCTACAGAATTCGCAGGTCACAACCACCTTGCCATCCTTCACCATGTCGGCGCGGTCGTTGGGGGCGAAGCTTGCGAGCATCGCCGACACCGCGTCGCGCGAGCACGAACATTTGGCGCGCAACGGCAGCGGCGCAAACACCCGAACACCGCGCTCGTGAAACAAGCGGTACAACAGCCGCTCGCCGGACAAATCCGGATCGATCAGTTCGACATCCTCGACGGTCGAGATCAGAGACTGGCCTTCGACCCAGGCATCGTCTTCCTCGACCGTATGCGTCACCGCGCCCTCCGGCGCGTCGCCAGGATGCAGATCAGCCTGCCGCGCCCGTTCCGGCGCCTTGGGCAGAAATTGCAGCAGCATCCCGCCGGCGCGCCAGCGATGTTTGGGTCCCTCGCCGCCGCCGCGCCACTCCTCGCCGACCGCGAGCCGCACCCGCGTCGGAATTTGTTCCGAGCGCAGGAAATATTCATGCGCGGCGTCTTCGAGGCTGCCGCCTTCGAGTGCCACCAGCCCCTGATAGCGGCTCATGTCCGGCCCCTGATCGATGGTCATGGCGAGATGACCTTTTCCGAGCAGCGCACCGGAATCGAGGCCCTCCACGAGCCGTTTGGCATCGAAACGCGCATAGGCGCGCAAGCGATCCGGCGCCTGGAAATCCACGATCAGGAACGACACCGGGCCATCGGTCTGGGTTTGCAGAATGAAGCGGCCGTCGAATTTCAGCGACGAACCGAGCAGCGTCGCCAGCACGATCGCCTCGCCGAGCAATTTGCCGACCGCGGGTGGATAATCGTGCTTGGTGAGGACGTCATCGAGCGCGGGGCCGAGCCTGGTGAGGCGGCCGCGCAGATCGAGCGAAGCGACCTCGAACGGCAGCACCGCATCGTCGACCGGAACGGACGACGGCGCGCGGATCGGGGTTTCACTGGGGATTTTGATGTCGGGGGATTGTGAGGTCATGGGGCTTTATCTGGGGTCGGCGGACGTAAATCGGAAGGGCTGGAAGTTGGCGAAATCCCCTCCGCTGGTCGTCCCTGCGAACGCAGGGACCGATAACCACCGGCATTGATTGTTACGAAAGGTGTCGACTACATCGCAAGAAACGAGAGCCCTCGCGGTTTGGGTCCCTGCGTTCGCAGGGACGACAATAACATTACGCGCTACGCCACCGCCTCGAAGCACCACGCCAGAATGCCCTTTTGCGCGTGCAGGCGGTTCTCGGCTTCGTCGAACACGACCGATTGCGGACCATCGATCACCTCGTCGGTCACCTCGTCTCCGCGATGCGCGGGCAGACAATGCATGAACAGCGCATCCGGTTTGGCCAGCGACATTAGCTTGGCGTTGACCTGATAAGGCTTGAGAAGGTTATGACGATACTCGCCGTCCTTGTCGCCCATCGAGAACCAGGTGTCGGTGACCACGCAATCGGCGCCGCGTACCGCGACTTCCGGATCGTTGCCGAGCACGATCGGCGCTTGTGTCGCCTTGATCCAGTCCTTCATCGACTTGTTCGGCGCAAGCTGCGGCGGGGTCGCGACGCGCAGATTGAAACGGAAGCGCTCCGCCGCGTGCGCCCATGACGCCAGCACATTGTTGTCATCGCCGGTCCAGGCGACGGTGCGGCCCTCGATCGGACCGCGATGCTCCTCGAACGTCATCAGATCCGCCATCACCTGGCAGGGATGCGACCGCCGCGTCAGTCCGTTGATGACGGGCACGGTCGCGTGCGCGGCCAATTCGAGCAACGCCTCGTGGTTGAGGATGCGGATCATGATGGCATCGACGTAACGCGACAGCACCCGCGCGGTGTCGGCGATGGTCTCGCCACGCCCGAGCTGCATTTCCGCACCGGTCAGCATAATCGATTCCCCGCCGAGTTGGCGCATCCCGACGTCGAACGAGACCCGGGTGCGGGTCGAGGGCTTCTCGAAAATCATCGCCAGGGTCTTGCCCTCGAGCGGCCTTGCCGGCTTCGCATCCAACTTTTTCTGCGCCTTCAGCTTCGCCTTCATGGCGATGCCGGCGTCGAGCATCGTCCGCAGCTCTTTGGTCGGAACCTCGTTGAGATCGAGAAAATGGCGCGGCGGATTGCTCATCGCGCCGCCGCCCGTTTTGACTGATCGCCTGACAGCACCGTGCAGGCGCGCTCAAGCCGCTGCACGGCTTCCTCGATCTCCGCCTCGGTGACGATCAACGGCGGCAGCAGCCGCACCACATTGTCACCGGCGCCGACCGTCAGCAGCTTCTGGTCGCGCAACGCCGTCACCAGATCCGTCGACGGCACCACCGCCTTGAGGCCGATCAACAATCCCTCGCCGCGCACTTCCGCGAGCATGTCCGGATGGCGATCGACGACCGAGGCCAACTTCTGTTTGAACAGCAGCGACATCTTCTGCACATGCTCGAAGAAGCCCGGTTTGAGCATGACGTCGAGCACGGCGTTGGCCGCCGCGACCGCCAATGGATTGCCGCCGAAGGTCGAGCCATGCGAACCCGGGGTCATGCCGGCCGCCGCGTCGGCGGTCGCGAGACAGGCGCCGATCGGAAAGCCGCCGCCAAGCGCTTTGGCCAGCGGCATCACGTCCGGCGTGACGCCGAAGCGCTTATGGGCGAACAGTTCGCCGGTGCGGCCCATGCCGGTCTGCACCTCGTCGAAGATCAACAACAGGCCGTTGTCGTCGCACAGCTGACGCAGCGCTTTGAAGAACGCATGCGGTGCCGCGCGTACGCCGCCTTCGCCCTGCAACGGCTCGATCGCGATACCGGCGGTGTGCGGGCCGATCGCTTTCTTGACGGCCTCGATATCGCCGAACGGCACCTGATCGAAGCCATCCATCGGCGGCCCGAAGCCTTCGAGGTACTTGGCCGAGCCGGTCGCCGCCAGCGTCGCCAGCGTTCGTCCATGAAACGCGCCGTCGAAGGTGATGATGCGATAGCGTTCCGGATGTCCCTTGGCAGCGTGATGCTTGCGCGTGATCTTGATTGCGCATTCCATCGCCTCGGCGCCGGAGTTTGCGAAGAACACAAAATCAGCGAAGCTCTGTTCGCACAGCCGCGCCGCAAGCCGCTCGCCATCCGGGCTCCTGAACAGGTTCGACATGTGCCACAGTTTTGTCGCCTGTTCCTGCAGCGCCGCGACCAGATGCGGATGCACATGGCCGAGCGCATTCACCGCGACACCCGAGGTGAAGTCGAGATAGCGCTCGCCATTGGTCGCGATCAGCCACGCCCCTTCGCCGCGCTCGAAACCGAGATCCACTCTGGCGAATACGGGAAGCAGATGCGATGTCGCGCTTTTGGTCATGGCGATCACTGAAGGTTAGGACCGGCCGTGATGCACGCATTGGCGCGATCACATCAGCTACCAGCCCGGAAAACAAAACGTGCCGCCTTTTCGGGGCGGCACGTAACAGACATTCTATGCGCGCGGCGGCGACTGTCAACCGGTCCCGCAGATTTGCGGTGCCGCGGAAAAGGCCGATTACAGTGCTTAAATAGCGGAACATGTGGACGCCATGATGCGAACTCTGCGCCGGAGTCACGCCATATTGTAGCGTTTGGGCTGTCGGGTACGACATCTCGTGCGGTAGTACTGATCCTCTAAGTCGCAAGTATTGGCGTAAACGTTCGGGCGGACATATCGCGCCCGGCGAGGGCTAAGGGATTCTGCCCGCTGGGATTTTTAGAGCTTTGGCACCGCAGCGCTGCCCCCGGTCGGCCGGCGCAAGGCGAAGGAAAGAGTGCGATGACGGTATTGACCTGGTCTGACGATCGCGTCGAGCAACTGAAGAAACTCTGGGAAGCCGGACTCTCGGCAAGCCAGATTGCCGCAGAACTCGGAAACGTAACCCGCAATGCCGTGATCGGCAAAGTGCACCGGCTGGGACTTTCCGGCCGCGCCAAGAGCCCATCTTCGGCGGCGCCGCGCCAGCGCAAGGCCCGGCCGGCCCAGCACATGATGCGGGTTTCGCGTCCGGTCTCGCGCGGCAATACCGCGCTGGCGCATGCCTTCGAGGTCGAGCTTGAGCCGGATCCGATCGCCTATGACAATGTGGTGCCGATGAGCCAGCGGCTGTCATTGCTGGAACTGAATGAGGCGACCTGCCACTGGCCGATCGGCGATCCCTCCAGTTCGGAATTCTTCTTCTGCGGCGGCAAGGCGCTGACCAGCCTGCCCTACTGCGCGCATCACTCGCGGATCGCCTATCAGCCGGCCTCCGACCGCCGCCGCCAGCCGCCGAAACCGACGCGATAAGCACTCGGCGTAATAGTATCTAC
Source organism: uncultured Alphaproteobacteria bacterium (assembly GCA_963811915.1). Classification (GTDB taxonomy): domain Bacteria; phylum Pseudomonadota; class Alphaproteobacteria; order Rhizobiales; family Xanthobacteraceae; genus Bradyrhizobium. The sequence goes on along the minus strand of CAWETC010000017.1, from coordinate 337,430 downwards.
CGTCGTCCCGGCGAACGCCGGGACTCATAGCCACAGATGTTCGTGGTTACGTCTCGCTGGCGCAGCAGCTCATTTCATTTCAAAATCAATATCGGTGGTTATAGGTCCCCGCGCGCAATTGCGCACCAGGCGAAGACGACGCTGATATTTATTCGCCGGCGTTCTATTCCACCTTCGCAAACCGATCATCCAGCGCGTAGCCGGCGCCGCGTACGGTGCGGATCGGGTCCTGCTCGCGGCCGGGATTCAGTAATTTGCGCAACCGTCCGATATGCACATCCACCGTGCGCTCGTCGATATAGATATCGCGGCCCCACATGCTGTCGAGCAGTTGCTCGCGGCTGAACACCCGTCCCGGATGCTCCAGAAAGAATTCCAGCAGCCGATATTCGGTCGGACCGAGATCGACCGGACAGCCGGAGCGGGCGACGCGGCGTTTCTCCGATCGAGTTCGATATCGCCATAAGCAAGCACGGTGGCGAGGCGTTCGGGGCTTGCGCGGCGCAAATCGTTTCGTTTGGTTTGAGGGATTTTGTTCGCGCGGACCGGCCTCCACTTCGAAACGCTGCTTCAAGTTTCAGGAACAGTCGTGGCAAAGGCCGTCATGTCGCCCTTCGGGCGCTTGTCGAGAATCTGCTGGCCTTCGATCATGTAAAATACGGTTTCCGCGATATTGGTGGCGTGGTCGCCGATCCTCTCGATGTTCTTGGCACAGAACATCAGATGGATGCAGAAACTGATGTTGCGCGGGTCTTCCATCATGTAGGTCAGGAGTTCGCGGAACAGTGAGGTGCAGATGGCGTCGACCTCCTCGTCGCCCTTCCAGACCGTCATCGCGGCCGGCAAATCGTGCGCCGCATAGGCGTCGAGCACCGATTTCACCTGCGACTGCACGAGGTCGGTCATATGCTCGAGGCCGCGGATCAGCTTCAGCGGCTGGAAATCGTTTTCCAAGGCCGGCACGCGTTTCGCTATATTCTTGGCCAGGTCGCCGATCCGCTCGAGATCGGTCGCGACCCGCATCGCGCCGACAATTTCGCGTAAATCCACCGCCATCGGCTGACGCCGTGCGATGGTCAATACCGCACGCTCTTCGATCATGCGCTGCAAATTGTCGATTTCCGCGTCGGCGACGACCACGCGTTTGCCGAGCGCGACATCGCGACGGATCAGCGCATCGACGGATTCGACGATCATGCGCTCAGCACGGCCGCCCATTTCAGCAACCAGCCGGGTCAACTCTTGCAGATCGCTGTCGAATGCCTTGGCGGTATGTTCTGAAGTCATCTTGGTCTCCTTAGCCGAACCGGCCGGTGATGTAGTGCTGGGTGCGGCGATCGTTCGGTAATGTGAAAATCTTGTTGGTTTCGTCGAACTCGATCAGTTCACCGACATACATGAAGGTGGTCTTGTCCGAAACGCGCGCGGCCTGCCGCAGGTTATGGGTGACGATCGCGATCGTGTAGTCCTCCGCCAGCTCCTGGATCATTTCCTCGACCTTGGCGGTCGAAATCGGATCGAGCGCCGAGCACGGCTCGTCGAATAACCTCGGGGCGCACGGCGACGGTGCGGGCGATGCAGAGCGGCTGCTGCTGGCCGCCGGACGGGCTGAGACCACTCAGTTCAGCTTGTCCTTGACCTCGTTGCAGAGCGCCCCGCCGCGCAAGGCTTTCTCGACCCAGCCGTCCATCTCGGATCGCGAAATCTTCTCATAGTGCCTGATGCCGAACGCGATGTTCTCGTAAATCGTCATCGGGAACGGCGTCGGCTTCTGGAACACCATGCCGACCCGCGCCCGCAGCAGGTTGAGATCGAGCTTGGGATCGAGAATGTTGGTCTGGTCGAGCATCAGCTGGCCGGTGGCGCGCCGTCCCGGATAGAGATCGTACATCCGGTTGAAAATCCGCAGCAGGGTCGATTTGCCGCAGCCGGACGGCCCGATGAAGGCGGTGACGCGATGGGTGACACAGCGCTGGGCGCCATCATGACAGCTGGATGGCAGGCTTGATCTGTCGAAATAACTTGGCTTCAGGTTGAAACCGGGGTCTTCGCCTGGGGAAAACAGGCCGTAAAAGTAGCGCCGTTTTTCGGCACACTTTCAATCAAAAGCCGGCCACGATGGCGGTTAACGATATGTTTGACCAGCGATAAACCAAGTCCCGTTCCGCCCTGGGCGCGGCTGTCGCCGACATCGACCCGGTAGAACCGCTCGGTGAGCCGCGGCAGATGTTCGGGTGCGATGCCGGGACCAAAATCGCGCACCATGACCCGGACTTCGGGCGCGCCCTCGCCCGAAGTCGCTGATGTGAGCGAGACGATGACCTTGCCGCCGGAGGCGCCATATTTCAGAGCGTTCTCGATCAGGTTCTCGAACAGCCGCAACAACTCCTCGCGATCGCCCGCTATCGCCACCGGCGTTTCGGGCAAATCGATATCGATATCGACCTGACGTTCTCCCGCCAGCGGCTCTAGCCCATCCGCCACCTGCCGGATAATCGGGACGATATCCACCAGCGTATCCGGGCGGACATGGGCGGAGAGTTCGACCCGCGACAGCGACAGCAAATCGTCGATCAGCCGCGCCATCCGGGTGGCCTGGGTGTGCATGATGCCGAGGAAACGCTCGCGCGCCTTGGCATCATCCTTGGCTGGCCCTTGCAGCGTATCGATGAAGCCCGACAGCGCGGCCAGCGGGGTGCGCAATTCATGGCTGGCATTGGCCACGAAGTCGGCGCGCATTTCCTCGACCCGGCGCAGCGGCGTCTGGTCGTGGAACGTCATCAACATACATTTGTCTGTGCCGCCGAACAGCGTCGGCACCGGCACCGGCGTAATGATCAATTCCATCCAGCGATCGACCGGCACGTGGTCGAGGTAGGTCGCGCGCCGGGTTTCCGTGGTCGCGATGGATTCGCGCAGCGCGGTGATGATTTCGGGCGAGCGCAACGCGAACTGGGCGAGTTCGTTCTTGCGCAGCGCTGGCGCCAGCTGAGCAGCGGCGGCGTTAAGGTGAATGACGCGGCCGGCGCGGTCGAGCAGCACCGCGGGATCGGGCATGCCCGCAACAATGGCGCTGACCGCGGCCGATTCGACCGGGTTGACCCCCCGGACATCCTCACGAGAAGCCGTGACATTATGTAGCCGCCATGGCACCAGCGCGGCCCCGGCGATGCAGACAAATACGGCGGCGGCGCGGACCGGTGACAATTCGCCGAAGGTAACCAGCACCGCCAGAGCCATGCCGGCCGCGAGCAGGATAATGGCCGAGTGCCGCAGCCGGTCCGGCCAGGGTGAAAAAAACGAGGAAGAAGAAGAATCGTCTATTGCCATTGGGCCGGCTTTCTTCCCATTCGGGTCCCTATCGTCAGGCGCCGGAGTCCCCCACGCTCTCGCACGAAAACGGCTTCGTGTTTCGTTTCCCCGTCGGCGCCGGACGCCGCCTGTCGCAGGCGCTTCAGCCGCGCACCGATGATAACCTCCCGAAACGTCAGTATGATTACAGATATGACAAATGGCGCAATATAATAGAGCACGCGGAACAGCAGCATTCCCGCCAGCAGATCCTCCCGGTCCATTTGCCACAGGCCGACCAGCATGGCGGCGTCGAATACCCCGAGCCCGCCCGGGGAATGGCTGGCGAAGCCCAACAGCGTCGCCGAGACGAAAATGACCGCCACCACGACGAAGCCGAGGTTGGGTTCGTCCGGCACCAGCACGTACATCGCCAGGGCGCAAAAGCCGAGATCGACAATACCGATCGCGATCTGCAGCAGCGTCAGCGGACCGTCCGGTAACACCACCGTCCACGGCCCGCGGCCGACCCTCCTCGGCTGCATCCAGACCCACACCACATAGGACACCAGCGCCACGATGATGGCGAAGGCGACCAAGCGGTTCAGCCAGGGCGGAAGCTGATCGATCGCCGCCGCCGCTTCCGGATGGTAGGCGATCCCCAGCCCCAGCACCGCGGCATTGCCGAGCCAGAACGTCAGGCCGGCCAGAAAACAGATCTTCGCGACGTCGATCGCGTTCAGCCCCCAGGCCGAATAAATGCGATAGCGCACCGCACCGCCGGTAAAGACGCTGGCGCCAACATTGTGCCCGATCGAATAACTGCCGAAGGCCGCGAGCGCGTTGATGCGGTAGGGAATGTCGGCACGGCCGATCGCGCGTACCGCGAACAGGTCGTAAAATGTCAGCGTGAAATAGCCCGCGGCGACGAACAGCGCCGCCAGGGCGATCGAGCGGGGCTCGGTTCCCTCGATCGCCTCGATGACCTCGTCGATGTCGATACCCCGGAGCATATGGTAAAGGACGTAGCACGCGATCCCGATAACCGTGACGCTGACCGCAACACCCATTTTGTGCAAGATTTGCTTGTGGCGCAGAAACGAGATCGCACGGCGTATTGCTTCCAGCATCTAGACCTCGAATTACGATCCCACGACGATAGCGGTTGGGCGAACTTTGCCGCCGCCAACGCCACGCTTGCTCCCTGGCTTTATGTCGTAGCTTGTTTTGAGCCGGAGTGGAATTCGCTTGGTGTGAATAAAACGCGTTCCTTCAATATATTAGGAGGGATCATGACGGTAGAATGCACAGTTTTGCTGCATTCGTCCCGATAGAGAAAAGCCTGACGGCGCCACCCCGTGCATGGATGGCGAGGCTTTCATGGTTTCAAACGGCCGGTTTTGCTCCGACAGCCACCGGAAAATCGAAAGATCGAGCTCCGGCGCCTATCTCACAGGAACGCCGTCTCTTGATGGTGGGCCGCTGCAAATATCAAGCTGCCGGCGTGTGACCGGAAAGCACCCGGTCGCGCAGCCACGATCCCACCGTGCAGCCAGCCAGGTATAGTGCGAACATGACAAGACCGAGGTCGAGCCAATAACCCGGGCGGCCCGGAATCACGCGTGCCAGCGCCAGCGCAACAAGGGCCGCCACCAGCACCGCCAGCCACCGTGCCGTCACTTTCGAGACGCCTCGAGCGCGATGAACCACCGCAATCCACCCCATCGCAAAACCCAGAAGCAGCGACCCCAGCAGCCAGCCCCAATGAAATGTCGCCAAATAGGCCATCGCTATTCCTTCACCACGAATTCGATGCGGCGGTTGTGGGCCTTGCCCTCATCGGTGTCGTTGGACGCGATCGGTTGCGAACTGCCATAGCCGACCGCCGTGAACCGGTTCGCCGGCAATCCGGCCTTGACGAGATAATCCGTCACCACCTCCGCCCGTTTTTCGGACAGCGCCTGGTTGAAGCCTTCCGGGCCATCGGCGTCGGTGTGGCCCGCCACTTCGATATTGACGGTCGGGCAGCGCAGCGCGATTTCGATCAAATGATCGAGCAACCCCGCGGAATCCGGATCAAGGGTGGAAAGCCCGGATACGAAACGGATTGTTCCTTTGGCCAGCAGTTCCGAAAGCAGCTGCTGGCATACGGTGGCATCCACCGGCGCGGCCGCGGGCTTGACTGAAATGTCCGCCTTGAGTTGCCAGCCCTGCGGGAAATCCTTGATCAGGCCGGCACGGATCTGAGCGGGTGCTGCGTCATAGAAGGCATCCCCCGACAGCTTTACCTCCCGGTCCGACACCACCAGCGTGCCGGTCGATAGCCGCGAAAGCGCGCCCAGCGCCGGCACCACGGCGTTGGCAAATCCCGAGGGCGCGCCAACGCTGGCCTTGAGATTGTCGACCACCTTTTCACTGAAGAATTTGCGGCCAGCCGCTGCGACAATCGTCGCATCGACATTATTGTCGGGCACATAGCCGCTCAGCGTCAGCGTCACCGCGACCGGATCCTTGTAGGCCTGGAAGATATAGGGCGGCGCCTTGATGTCATTGGCGGCGACCGCAAACCCATCGGGAAGATTTTTCAGCGCGGCCGCGATCGCTTCCCGGCCGCCGAGATCGCGCGCCATGCCGGACAGGCTGACATCGGTATCCGAAATCGTGATCTTGCCGTCTTTCAGTTTATTGACCTGATCGATCAGCAGCAGCGCGGCATTGTCGAAGCGCGGTGGCGCTCCACGCGACAAGTTCATCTGATCGACGACCTCGACGCCCTTCAGATCCGCGCGAGCCGCCTCCAGCAGCTTGGCCTTGCTGGCCGGCAATGGCGAACTGCCTGATAGCGTGACCCTGACCACGTCCCGCTCTGCCGACCAGACGAATGGTTTGGCTTCGGGCACAAGGCGGGTGTCATCGTTGACCAGCCGCACGCCGGGCACGGCTTCCACCGAGGCCACCGCGCTGTGCCGGCCCTCTTCGGAGAAAGCATCGGCGGCAAATGTGACATCACGGCCGGCCGCCGTGATTCTGGTCTTGTCGAGTAAGGTGTCCTTCAGTGCAGCGCTACTGCGCGCAGCCAGGTCGGATTCCAGCGGCGCCGTGCTTGTCCATGCCGCCAGCACCCACAAGACAAATAGCGGAATGACACCCGGCCACCATTTGCTGCTCCACCTGAAAATTCCGTGCATTCGATGTCCCGCGGGGCCCGATGCCCCGTTTTCCGAAGTTCGCGAACGATTGCGGCATCCCTGACGCGAGCTTCGGAAACAAAGAGGGCGCTGGCAAAACGAAGATTCAGTGCCGCTTTTCGCTTTGACGTTCCGGTTTCGAATGTGCGGAGCTTCTGCGGGAACATCAAATCGGCAACACTGGGAACAGAGAGAAAACAAACCCTTGCAGGGCTGTCAAACCCGAAATAACACGGAACGGTGCTGCGATGGGCAGCCGCCCGGCTAACCGTTTCTTCAATGGTAGCCCGCTAGCTTCGGAATCGCGTCCCAACCGGCCAACCCCCCCTGATGAAGCAGTTTCGCAAAAACGTCATCCGCGCCGGACTGGGGGCGCTTTACTTCACGGGCGCGCATTATCTGCTTCGTCCGATCTTCGCTGGCGTCGGCACCATCTTCATGCTGCACCATGTCCGCCCGCGACGGGATGCCGCATTCCAGCCCAACCGCCATCTTGAGATCGCGCCGGAATTCCTGCGCGCGATGCTGGCGCACCTGCGCTCGCGGGACGTCGACATCATCACCATGGACGAGTTGCACCGGCGGCTGACCGAACGCGACTTTTCGCGGCGTTTTGCCTGCTTCACCTTCGACGATGGTTATCGCGACAACAGGGATTTCGCGTTGCCGGTGATGCGGGAGTTCGAAGCGCCGTTTACGGTGTATGTCGCCAGCGATTTTGCAGAAGGTACCGGCGGATTGTGGTGGATTGCGCTGGAGATGATGATTGCCAAGGCTTCATCGATCGAAGCCGATATCTCCGGTGTCGCGACCCGTCTCGATACCAGCACGCTGGCTGCCAAGGAGGCCGCGTTCGAACGCCTGCATGACTGGCTGCGCGAATTGCCAGGCGCAGGAGATCTGCCGCGCGAGATGCAAGCGCTGTGCGCGCGTAACGGCGTTGACGAAACCGCGATCTGCCGGGAACTCTGCATGTCCTGGGACGAGTTGAAGGCGTTCGCGCAGGATCCATTGATCAGCATCGGCGCGCACACCATCACCCATTGCAATCTGGCCAGCCAGTCCCGCGAAATTGCCTGCCAGGAGATGACGACAAGCCGCGCGCGGATTGAAAACGCGTTGCAGCGTCCCGTGGTCCATCTGGCATATCCCTATGGCGACAAGATCGCGGCGGGCGCGCGCGAGTTCGCGCTGGCGCAAGCGGCCGGATTCAACACCGCGGTGACAACGCGCCCGGGCATGATGTTTCCCGAAAGTGCGGGACATCTGACCGCGCTGCCACGCGTCTCGCTCAACGGCAACTATCAGGATGTACGCATCTTGCCGGTGCTGACCTCGGGCGCCGCCACCGCGATGTGGAACGGCTTTAGACGCATCGACGCGGCTTAACCGTCGCCTCGAACGCGACGATGACGGCCTTTCCTTAACTCATCACCCACCCGCGCCCAAAACCATCGGCAAAATAACGGGAGGACGCCATGTTCAAGGATCTGTTTTCGCTGCAAGGCCGCGTCGCGCTGGTGACGGGAGGATCGCGCGGCATCGGCAAGATGATCGCGGCCGGGTTCCTGGCCCAAGGCGCCGCCAAGGTCTACATCACGGCACGCAAGGCCGGGCCATGCGATGCCACGGCGAAGGAACTGACGGCTGAATATGGCGGCGAATGCATCGCGCTGCCAATCGACATTTCCACCATGGCGGGCATCGACATGCTGGCCGGTGAGATCAAGAAGCGCGAGTCGAAACTCGACATTCTCGTCAACAATGCCGGCGCGGCGTGGGGCGCAGATTTCGACGAGTTTCCCGAAAGCGGCTGGGACAAGGTGATGAACCTCAACGTCAAGACGCCGTTCTTCCTCACCAAGGCACTGGCCGCTCCGCTGCGCGCCGCCGCCAGCGCCGAGAAGCCCGCCAAGGTCATCAACATCGCCTCGATCGACGGCATCTTCGTCAATCCGATGGAGACCTATTCCTATGCCGCGAGCAAATCGGGCCTGATCCACCTGACGCGACGCATGGCGGTTAAACTGATCCAGGACCATATCGTGGTGACCGCGATCGCGCCGGGGCCATTCAAGTCCGACATGAACAAGGCCGCGCGCGACAACGCCGACGAAGTGTCGAAGCGCGTGCCATCCGGGCGCATCGGTACCGACGAGGACATGGCGGGGGCGGCAATCTACCTCGCCTCACGCGCCGGCGATTACGTGGTCGGCGCGACCATCGCTGTCGACGGCGGCATTGTGTATGCGAATCCGGGTATCAAGGGAGACGGCTGGGATTAGGAGTTCGAATTCGCAGCGTCAGCGCAGCGTAAAGGTGCTCTCCCTCGCCCCGCGCTTGCGGGGAGAGGTTAGGTAGAGACCTCACGTCTCGATCTTCACATACTCGAAATCGCCCGGCTTGTTGTCGATCCCGACCTTGGGCGGCGAAATCCACGGGGCGAATTCGCCAACCTCCGTCACCGGCGTCATCAGTGAGGCGATGAAATCGCCGTCGTCCACCGACGGCAGCCAATCATTCTTTCGCTTATTCCAGGTCGCATCGTCGATCAGCACGCCGTCCGGGGTGGCGTGAATATCCTTGAATTCACCGATCTGGCGATGGAACGCGACATTCGGCAGCGTCAGCTTGAAGTCGTAGCCGGCCGTGGAAATGATCTTGTTCCAGCGCAGCAGCCCCTTGACGCAATCCTGCGTGTAATCGTCACGCAGCCGCATGTTGAGCGCGGTCAGCGCCGGCTCGTCGACGCGCTTGATCTGCCCGTCCACCAGCTTGAGCACCGGATAGGTATCGTTCTGAAGCCGGTGATCATCCTGGATCTGGGTCTCGTGGAAGCGGCCCTTGATGCCGGAATTAAAAGCATTCGCCGCATTGGTCGAAACTTCCGAACCGAACAAATCGAGCGACAGCGTGTAGTGCAGGTTCAGCTTCTTCTGGATGGTGGGCAGATCTATCACCCCGAGCGCGCGGACCTTGGCGACATCGGCGGGATCGCTGATCCCAGCGGCCCGCATGGCTTCACAGGTCCGCTGCACCACACGGCTGATGCCGGTCTCGCCGACGAACATGTGATGCGCCTCTTCGGTCAGCATGAAGCGGCAGGTGCGCGACAGCGGATCGAAGCCGGACTGCGCCAGCGAGTGCAACTGCATCTTGCCGTCGCGATCCGTAAAGTAGGTGAACATGAAGAACGACAGCCAGTCCGGCGTCGCCTCGTTGAAGGCGCCCAGCATGCGCGGGCTGTCGCGATCGCCGGAGCGGCGGCGCAACAACTCGTCGGCCTCCTCGCGTCCGTCGCGGCCGAAATACTTCTGCAACAGATACACCATCGCCCAGAGATGGCGGCCCTCCTCGACATTGACCTGGAACAGGTTGCGCAGGTCGTAGAGCGAGGGCGCGGTCTTACCGAGATGGCGTTGTTGTTCCACCGAGGCCGGCTCGGTGTCGCCCTGAATCACAATCAGTCGGCGCAGCGCCGCGCGATATTCGCCGGGCACTTCCTGCCACGCCGGCTCGCCATAGTGTTCGCCGAACGGAATGACGCGGTTCTCTTCCTGCGGCGCCAGCAGGATACCCCAGCGATAGTCCGGCATTTTCACGTAGTCGAACTTGGCCCAGCCGCGCGGATCAACCGAATAGGCGGTGCGCAGATAGACCAGCGATTGCTGGAAGCCTTCCGGCCCCATGTCGTTCCACCAGTCGATGTAGCCGGGATGCCAGCCCTCCAGTGCCTTGAGCACCTGCCGATCCTCGCTGAGATTCACGTTGTTGGGAATCTTGGTGCTGTAATCGACATTCATGATGTTCATGGCGTGCTCTCCCGTGGTGGGGGTGATTGGCGAATAGCGAGTAGCGAACGGCGAATGGAAAAGAACGATTATCCGCTACTCGCCATCGCCCTCTACACTCTCGTCATATCGAACTGCGCCTTTTGGCCGGTACCGTAACGCCGCAGCGCGCCGTCTTCGCCGACCGCATTGGGACGCTGAAAGATCCAGTTCTGCCACGCCGTCAGGCGCGAGAAGATTTTCAATTCCATGGTTTCCGGACCGACGAAGCGCAGATTGGCTTCCATGCCGGTGAGGCTGTCGGGCGAGAAGCTGGTGCGCTCCTCGAAGAACACCCTGATCTCGTCGTCCCAGTCGATGTCGTCGAGCGCGAAGGTAACGAGGCCGAGTTGTTCGGCTTGCTGGCATCGAGCGCGTCGCCGATCGTGGCTTGCGCGCGCTCGAGATCCGAGGGTCGGCCTGAAAACGCGATTGCAGCCGCGTCAGGCCGTGGCTCATCGGATAAGGCCCGAAATTCATCGCCGAGAGTTCGATGGTCGGCGGCGCGCGGTTGTCGCCCTGCTTCTGGCCGATCAGCATATAGGAGCGGTCGGACGCGAACACGAGCTCGGCCAGCGTGCCGACAAAACACGAGCCAGGCTCGACGAGCGTCACCAGCGTGCGCGAGGTAACGTCGATGCGCTTGAGCACTCGTTTCCAGTACTGCCTGATTTCGTTGACCAGCCAGTGCGCTTTATTCGTTTCCAGAAACGCGTCGCAAGCCAGCACGTTGGCGCGCTCGCCATGCGACTTGAACACCAGCATCGCGGTATCCAATTCGTTGATGCGCAAATGCAGGATGGCATCGTCGAGTTCGCGCGCCGCCTGGAGCGGCCAGAACGACGCGCCCTGCGCGATCATGCCGTCGATATCGGCGGGCGGCGCCATCTCCGGCGCCTTGATCGAAATGGTCGCAATGCGCTCGGCGCGATTGATGTCGACGCTGACCAGGCCGTAACGGATGCCGTTGTCGTCGAAGCTGCGCGTCAGCGGACTGAGCGAAATGCCCCTGCCATTGCCGTTGCGCTTTGAGGCGGCGGCGAACTCTTTGCTGCGCTCGGCGACCCTGGCCTCGAGCTTGCTGTTCGGCACGATCTCGTCGACCAGCCGCCATGCGACAGCGCGCTTGCCCTTGATGCCTTCCTCAATGGTGCAGAAATAATCGGCGTGATCGCGGCGGACCTTGCGCTTGTCGATCACGCGCGTCAGCCCGCCGGTGCCCGGCAACACCGCCAGCAGCGGCACTTCCGGAAGCGCTACCGCCGCCGCGCCATCGTCGGCGAGGATGATGTGATCGGTCGCCAGCGCCAGTTCATAACCGCCGCCCGCCGCCGTGCCATTGATGACGGTGACGAAGCGCTGCCCGGAATTCTCGCTGGAATCCTCCAGCCCGTTGCGGGTCTCGTTGGTGAATTTGCAGAAGTTGACCTTGTGGGCGTGGGTCGCGCCCGCCAGCATGCGGATGTTGGCGCCGGCGCAGAACACCCGGTTCTTGCCCGAGCGCAGGATCACGACCTTCACGCCGGGATGCTCGAAGCGCAGCCGCTGCACCGCATCGGCAAGTTCGATGTCGACGCCAAGATCGTAGGAATTCAGCTTGAGCTGATAGCCCTCGAACAGCCCGCCGTTCTCGTCGACATCCATCGTCAGCGTCGCGACAGTCGCCGTCGACATCGAGCTTCCAATGCCGATATCGCGACGGATCGGTCTGAAAATCGATGTGTTTGGCACCGCCCGCGAGGACGCGATCTTCACCGGCCATGGGCCAACCTTCCTGCTTTAGGCTTTATGGACATGCACAATAATGCATGTTTCGAGAGGAGTTCAGGCCAACTGTCGAAAAATATGGCATTTTGTTTCATATTCGGCTGGTGTCGTTGATCGGCCGGCGCGCTCTCGCCAGAAACGCAGGCCCATTGCGGCAGAGGGAGATTGGCGCAGCGGCGGGAGGGAATGCTCACTGCGGCATCGCCACAGCCGCAGCCAAAGCGTTACGCGGCCCGTCCTCGCGAGCCTTCGTCCACCTGCAACACGGCGTTCGCAAATTCCGAGATCGCATCAAGCGTCGCCCCCGGCGCTTCGCGATGCGGCGAATGTCCGGCCGCCGCCATGATCGTCACATCAACCGGGCAGTAGCACTCTTCCCTTGCAATCTCGATCTGGCGAATGGTCCCGTAGCGGTCGTCGGCGCCCTGCAGGATCGCGACCGGCACCCGGACGTAAGCCAGATATTCCGAAATATCCCAGTTGCGAAAACCCGGATCGAGCCACGCGTCATTCCAGCCGTAGAAGGCGTTGTCGACATCGCTGTGCCAGCGCTGCAGCTTCGACTTCAGGTCGGTGGTCTCATAGACCTTCCTGATCTCCGCGATCGAAGCCACCGAAATATCCTCGACGATAAAATGCGGCGCGATCAACACCACGCCCTGCACGCGGTGGTCTTGAACGCCGCCCGCATAGATCGTGGCAATCGAAGCGCCGTCGGAGTGGCCGAGCAACAAACCGCGGCGGAAACCGATCGTGTCAAGCAGCGTGGGCAGAACCTGGAGCGCCTCTACATGCATGTAATCGAGTGGGCGCGGCAGCGGCACCGGACTGGAAGCGCCGTACCCTGCGCGCGAATACGCGAATACGCCAAAACCGGTCGCGGCTTGAAGCTTGTCCGGAAAATCGCCCCATAACGCGGCCGACCCGAGACCCTCATGCAACATGACGATGGTCGGCGCCTCCGCGGGCGCAGGGCCGATCATGCGATATTCGAGATCGGAAGCGCCGATGCGCAGCGTGCCGGAGGGGTTTAGGCCGTGCATGGTTGCGGTTTTCCGAAAGTGATCACGAGGTTACATATTCCCCATACTCGTCGTCCCGGCGCACGCCGGGACCCAGAACCACCGGCTTTCGTGGTTGTGAAAGGTGGCGGACATTTTGCCTGAACGAGAGGCCGCGGGATATGGGTCCCGGCGTGCGCCGGGACGACTTGTTGAGGCGATTATGCTTCGTCTGCTACGGCGCTCCATCCCTCAACTTAAACCGCTGGATTTTTCCGGTCGCCGTCTTCGGCAGAGAATCAACCACATCGATCCAACGCGGATATTTCCACGGTCCGATCTTCTGCTTGACGTGCTCCTTCAGCGCCTCATGCAAGCCGTCGGTGGCTGCGTCGGGGCGCAGTACTACAAACGCTTTCGGCTTCAGCAATCCTTCCGGATCGGCTTCGGGTACCACCGCGGCTTCCAGCACCGCGGGATGGGTGATCAAGGCGCTCTCGACCTCGAACGGCGACACCCAGATGCCTGATACTTTGAACATGTCGTCGCTGCGGCCGCAGAACGTATAGCGCCCGTCGGCATCGCGAATGTATTTGTCGCCTGTGCGGGTCCAGTGACCCTCGAAGGTCCGGCGGCTCTTGCTGCGCTGGTTCCAGTAGCCTTCGCCGGCCGAGGGCGCATCGACCAGGAGCTCGCCGACCTCGCCATCGGGGACATCGGCCCCCGCCTCGTTGACGAGCCGCACCTTGTAGCCCGGCACCGGGCGGCCGGATGTGCCGTATTTGATATCGCCGGGCGCATTCGACAGGAAGATGTGCAGGAGTTCGGTCGAGCCGACGCCATCGAGGATGTCGACGCCGAAACGCGACTTCCAGCTATTGCCGACCGATTCCGGCAGCGCTTCGCCGGCTGAAGTGCAGACGCGCAGGCGCGAGCCGCCGCGTTCGTTTTTCAGGGTTTCGTCGTTCAGCATCGCTGAGAACAGCGTCGGCACGCCGAAGAAGATGCTGGGATGATATCTGTTCATCAGCGCGAACATGGTCGCCGGCGTCGGGCGTTCGGAATTGAGAACAGTCGTGGCGCCGACCGACATCGGGAACGTCAGCGCGTTGCCGAGGCCATAGGCAAAAAACAGTTTCGCCGCCGACAGCCCGACATCGTCCTCGCGAATCCCGAGAACCTGTTTCGCATAGGTCTCCGCCGTCGCGGCGAGACTGGAATGCAGATGCCGCACCCCCTTGGGCATTCCCGTCGAGCCCGACGAATACAGCCAGAATGCCGGCTCGTCGGCGTGGGTCGTGGCGGTTGCGAACGACGTGCTTTCGCCCGCGAGTTCGTCGGACAATTTCTTGTAGCCGTGTGCGCTCTTTCCGGCGACGATGACATGCTCGAGATCCGGCATCCGTCCCAGCATCTGCTTGACCACCGGCAACAGCGCTTCTGAGATGAACAATACGCGCGCGCGGCAATCCGCCAGCACATAGGCGTATTGATCCGACGTCAGCAGCGTGTTGAGCGGCACCGGCACGATGCCGGCGCGGATCGCACCGAGAAACACCACCGGGAAATCGACGGTGTCGAGCATGATCATGGCGACCCGCTCTTCGCGGCGAACGCCCAGACGGCGCAGCAGATTGGCGACGCGGCAGCTCTGCTGTTGCAATTCGCCGTAGGTCAGTTCGGAAACCGTATCGGTGAAGGCGAGTTTGTTGGCTCGACCTTCATCGACGTTGCGATCGAGCAGCCAGGTCACGGCGTTGTAGGAACCGGACATCTCGCTCATGCCGCGTCCCGAAAGCCCAAGCGTGTCACGACGTTTCCTCCCAGATTTTAAGAATTATAATTCATAGAAAGGCACTAGACGTGCTTGCTGTCAATCCCGTCCGGCATTATGTTTCCGAACCGTATTTTGACGGCCGAGGAAACGATGTCGCCTGACCAAGTCGATCAAGCCATCCTGGCGTTTTGCAAACCGCAATTTCTCAAGGTCGCCCGCGTCATCATTGATGTCGCAACAACTCTCAAGGTGCCATTACCTATGGAGCGAATATTCATCGACGCCCAAAAGCGCTCGAAAAGCCACTGGGGACAGATGTGGACTTCACCGCCGACTGGATCAAAGCACTGTCAAAGCCAAAAAGCTGGAATCGGCGGGGAATCTCGATCGCCGGCGATACAGCGAAATTCGTTTGAGCGGGAAGTAAAACGAACAAGCAAATGACCGAAAATCCCGATCCCGAAACCGGCTTTCTCGAACAGCTCGGCCAGCGAGTCCGCACCATGCGCGCGCTGCGCGGCATGTCGCGAAAGGTGCTGGCGAAAGTCTCCGGCATTTCCGAGCGCTATATCGCGCAGCTTGAAAGCGGCAAAGGCAACGTCTCGATCGTGCTGCTGCGCCGGGTCTCGAACGCGATGGCCGCGCATCTTGAAGACCTCATTCCATCGGGCGAGCCCGCGCCGGACTGGCCGGTCATCCGCGATCTCCTGCGCAAGGCGACACCGAACCAGATTGCGCAGGCCAGGGATGTCTTGTCCGGTCACAGCAGCGGCGCGGCCGCCCAGGGGGGGATGTCGTTTGCCGGCATCGCCCTGATCGGGCTGCGCGGAGCCGGCAAATCCACACTCGGCAAAATGCTCGCGAAAAAAATCGGCTGGAATTTTGTCGAGCTGAACAAGGAAATCGAGGCCCAAAACGGGCTGTCGGTCGCCGAGATCATCGCGCTCTATGGCCAGGAAGGTTTTCGGCGGATGGAGCAGGCCGCGCTCGGGCAATTGCTGGCGCGAAAAGAGCTGACAGTGCTGGCCACCGGCGGCGGCATCGTCTCCGAGCCGTTGACCTTCGACCTGATTTTATCTTCATTCTACACCATCTGGCTGAAGGCCGAGCCGGAGGAACACATGGCGCGGGTGCGCAGTCAAGGCGATCTGCGTCCAATGGCGGACGACCGCTCGGCGATGGCGGAATTGCGCACCATCCTGCGCAGCCGCGAACCGCTCTATGCGCGCGCGTCAGCGGTGGTCGATACCGCGGGGCTCAGCGTGGACGCCGCGGCCGCGCGCCTGATCGACGCGGTGGCGCCCGTGCTGCATGACGAAGCGCGGATGTTCGCGCGGGGGTGAGTTGTTGCCATGTTGGCCGCCCACTCAAAGAAGCAGGCTTCTCACCCCTTCGGCTCCCTCCTGCAACAGCGGCAGAAACCGAACAATCATTTCAGCGGTCGAGACGCGATCGACATGCGCGCCCATGTTGATTGCGGCGATGATGGTGCCGTCGTAACGCCGCATCGGTACCGAAATCGAGCGAAATCCGGGCTCGGCCTCGCGATCCACCAGGGAATATCCCTTCTCCCGATCAGCTATGATGGTGCCCAGCAGCAGCGCTGGATCCGTTACCGTGTACGACGTCATGGTCTCGCGTCGCATCGCCGCCAATTTTGCGGCGAGTTCGGTATTGTCGAGCTGGCCTAGCATGGCGCGGCCGACCGAGGTGCAAAAGGCGGGGAGGCGATAGCCGATATCGAGGCCGGTCGAGAACACCCGCATAGGGCTTCCGCGCGCAATGAACACGACCTCATCGCCATCAAGCACCGCGAGCGAACTGATCTCCTGCGCTGCGGCTGCGATCCGGTCCAGCACCGGCTGCAGTACCGACGCTACCTGGCTCGAACGCAAATAAGATGCGGCAAGCGTCAAGACCTGCGGTGTCAGCGTGAAGAGCTTGCCGTCGGTGGCGACGAAGCCGCCGCGCGCGAGAGTAAACAGGATGCGGCGCGCCGTGGCGCGCGGCAGTTCGGCGGCGCGCGCGAGATCGCTCAGCGTCATGGGGCCACTCGTGACACCGAACTTCTGCAGCAGACGCAGACCGCGATCGAGGCTCTCGACGAAATCGGTGGCGCGTTCCACGCCATCGTGGCGCTTTAGCTTTGGCATCTTGTGTTCCGCCGGTCTCGGCCGGTCAAAGATTGTGCTTGCTGTACCGCTGACACATGTCATAATTCGCCCATTAGTTCAATAGACGAACAAAACTGTCGAGCGCCCTGAGCAAAAAAGGATCCGCCGCCATGATGAGCCAGGAACAGAACGACCTGATCACCCGCACCGGTCCCAAGGACGCCTGCGGGAAATTGATGCGAATGTACTGGCAGCCGGCGGCGCTGGTGGATGAGTTGCAGGGGTCGCGCCCGGTCAAGGCGGTCGAACTGCTCGGCGAAAGTTTGGTGCTGTTTCGCAATGAAGACGGCCGTTACGGCCTGATCGAACGGCACTGCGCGCATCGCGGCGCTGACCTGGCATTCGGCCGGCTGGAGAATGGCGGCCTGCGCTGCGCGTTTCACGGTTGGTTGTTCGACGTGTCGGGCCAATGCCTGGAAACACCGGCCGAACCGAAAGATTTACCGCTCTGCAAGAACATCGCCCAGCGCGCCTATCCCGTGATCGAGAAGAGCGGAATCCTCTGGGCTTATCTGGGCGAAGGCGAGCCGCCGGCGTTTCCCGAGATCGACTGTTTCGTGGCGCCGGACGCGTATACATTTGCGTTCAAGGGCCACATCAACTGCAACTGGCTGCAGGCGCTCGAAGTCGGTATCGATCCGTCGCACGCCTCGTTCCTGCATCGCTTTTTCGAGGACGAGGATACGTCGGCGGCCTATGGCAAGCAGTTTCGCGGCGCGTCGGCCGGCAGCGACATGCCGATGACGAAAATCCTGCGCGAGTATGACCGGCCCATCATCAATGTCGAGCACACTGAATACGGCCTGCGCCTGATCGCGCTGCGCGAGATCGACGATGAGCGCACCCATGTGCGCGTCACCAATCAGCTATTCCCGCATGGCTTCGTGATCCCGATGAGCACCGAGATGACGATCACGCAGTGGCATGTGCCGGTCGATGACGAGAATTGCTACTGGTATGCGATCTTCACCAGCTATTCGATGCCGGTCGACAAGAAGAAGATGCGCGACCAGCGCCTCGAACTGTACGAACTGCCGGATTATCGCTCGCGCAAGAACAAGTCGAACGATTACGGCTTCGATCCGCATGAACAGGCGACCTCGACTTTTACCGGCATGGGCGCCGACATCAACGTGCATGATCAGTGGGCCGTAGAATTGATGGGGCCGATCCAGGATCGCACCCGCGAACATCTCGGCACCGCCGACAAGGCGATCGTGCAGTATCGTCGCCTGCTGCGCCAGGAAATCGAGAAGGCCGCGTCCGGCGCCAAGCCGTTCATGTTCCTCGATGCCGCGCATGCGCGCAGCATCCAGGGCCCTGCCACCATGGATGGCATCGGGCCGACGCGAGGTTGGGAAACCTTCTGGATGGAGGTCGACGTCATGCGCCGCCGCAACGCGCCCTGGGCCGCGCCGGTGCCCACTGACATCGCCGACAAGGCGCCGCATCTGAGGGCGGTTTAGTGATTCTTCGTCATTGCGAGCGAAGCGAAGCAATCCATCGCTCTACAGAAAAAATGGATTGCTTCGTCGCTCCGCTCCTCGCAATGACGACCAATACGAAACAATCCTATTGGCTGCATTGCGAGTCAGACTTCAAGGGGGAGATGCGTTGAGTTTTGTCGAGCGTCACGGTCTCTGGTCGAGCGAGCAGCAGGAAGCGGCGACGCGGCTGCGGCGCGTCGTCGAGGAGCAAAAGCTTGAGGTGATCCGGTTTTCCTTTCCCGACCAGCACGGAATTCTCCGGGGCAAAACGCTGGTCGCGAGCGAGGCGCTGGCGTCGCTGGAGAGCGGATGCACCATCACCACCACAATGTTCGCCAAGGACACCTCGCACAAGACCGTCTTTCCGGTGTTCACGGCGGGCGGCGGCTTCGGCATGCGGGAGATGGAAGGCGCCGCCGACGTTCTGATGGTGGCGGATCCCCTGAGCTTTCGCGTACTGCCATGGTCGTCCTCGACCGGCTGGCTGTTGTGCGATGTCCATTTCGCCGACGGGCGGCCGGTCCCGTTCGCGACCCGCAATCTCTATAAGCAGGTGCTCGCGAAGCTAGAAGCGCGCGGCTACGATTTCGTCGCCGGCCTTGAGGTCGAGTGCCATATCTTCAAGCTCGTGGACGACAGGATGTCGCCGGAGGATGCCGGCCAGCCGGGCCAGCCGCCATCAGTCAGTCTGCTCTCGCACGGCTATCAGTACCTGACCGAACAGCGTTACGACCAGATGGAGCCGGTGCTTGAGATTGTCAGGCGCGACATCGTGGCGTTGGGGCTGCCGCTGCGGTCGGTCGAGGTGGAATTCGGCCCGAGCCAGTGCGAATTCACCTTCAAGCCGGCGAAAGGGCTTGAGCCCGCCGACAATATGATCCTGCTCCGCAGCGCGGTGAAGCAGATCTGCCGCCGCCATGGCTATCACGCGACTTTCATGTGCCGCCCAAAGCTTCCGAATATCGTCGCGTCCGGATGGCATATGCATCAGTCGATCGTCTCGCGCTCGAACGGCGAGAATGCCTTCATGGCCAAGGATAGTGGCGAAGTGCTGAGCGCGTTCGGACGCGGCTACCTCGGCGGGCTATTGCAGCACGCCCGCGCCTCCGCCGTGTTCACGACGCCGACCATCAACGGCTACAAGCGCTATCGTTCCTATTCGCTGGCGCCGGATCGGGCGATCTGGGGACGCGACAACCGCGGCGTAATGATCCGCGTACTTGGTGGCATGGACGATCCCGCGACCCGCCTGGAAAACCGGATCGGCGAGCCCGCCGCCAATCCCTATCTCTACATGGCGTCGCAAATCCTGTCGGGCCTCGACGGCGTCGATCGCGGGCTCGATCCCGGACCGTCCGCCGACACGCCCTATGAAACCAAAGCCGATCCGTTGCCGAAGACCTTGCAGGAAGCGGTGTTCGCCCTGAGGGACGATGCATTTTTTCGCGAGGCGTTCGGCGCGGGCTTTGTCGACTACTACGTCCACATCAAGAATGCCGAAATCGAGCGCTTCCAGGCGGAAGTGTCGGACTGGGAACAGCGCGAATATTTCGAGATGTTTTGAGGCCAGCTTTTACCGTCTCACGTCGTCCCGCGCGAGCCGGGACCCCTAACCACCGGCCGGAACTCGTGACGCAAGGTTGTCTGCGAGACTGCTCTGACGAGAAGCCGCAGCCTATGGGTCCCGGCGTTCGCCGGGACGACCGGGATTTGGCGCCGCGCTCCGCCGCTCAAATTCCCAGGTACCGATGCTGCAAATCCGGCTCGGCGATCAATTGCTCCGACGTGCCGCTCCACACCGCGCGGCCGCGCTCGATGATGTAATGGCGGTCGGCGATCTCGTGTCAGGTTCTCGACGTTCTTGTCGATCACCAGCACCGATTGCCCGCGCGCTTTGAGCATCGACAGGCAATTCCAGATTTCATCGCGGATCAGGGGCGCGAGGCCTTCGGTGGCTTCGTCCAGGATCAGCAAACGCGGATTGGTCATCAGCGCGCGGCCCACCGCCAGCATCTGCTGCTCGCCGCCCGACAGCGTGCCGCCCATATTGTTGCCGCGCTCGGCGAGGCGCGGAAACAGCGCGTGGATCTTTTCGATTGTCCACGGATCGGGGCTGCCGAGACGGTTGCCGGAGGCGGCGATGAGATTTTCGCGCACGGTGAGATTGGGAAATATCTGACGCCCCTCCGGCACGAGGCCGATGCCCAGTTGCGCAATCCGGAACGAGGGCAAGCTTGCGGACATCCTGCCCGCCGAACCGGATGTTGCCGGCGCGCGCCGGGGTCAACCCCATGATGGAGCGAATGGTCGTGGTTTTCCCCATGCCGTTGCGGCCCATCAGGGCCACCATCTCGCCGGACCGTATCTGCAGCGACATACCGAACAGCACCTGGCTCAGGCCGTAGCAGGTTTCGATGCCTTCGAGTTCCAGCAGGGGCGTGTCGTCAGCCATGGCGAGTCACCACATGCTGATCGCCGAGATAGGCTCGCTTGACCTCTTCATTGCTGCGAATCTGCGCCGAGTACCCGACGCAATCACGCGTCCATACACCAGCACACTG
Organism: uncultured Alphaproteobacteria bacterium; assembly: GCA_963811915.1. Lineage (GTDB taxonomy): Bacteria > Pseudomonadota > Alphaproteobacteria > Rhizobiales > Xanthobacteraceae > Bradyrhizobium. Next base: position 316,354 of record CAWETC010000017.1, on the reverse strand, counting down.
ATGCGGTCGGCAAGCGCGAACACCGCCTCCATGTCATGCTCGACCAGCACGATGGTCACTTCGCGCCGCAACTCCTGCAGCAGCTTGACCATGCGCGCCGATTCCGTCGAGCCCAATCCGGCCATCGGTTCGTCGAGCAGCAACAGTTGCGGCTTGGTGGCAAGCGCGACCGCCAGTTCAAGCTCGCGCTGTTCGCCGTGACTCAATTTCGATACCACGACATCGGCGCGGTGATCGAGTCCAACCCTGGTCAATGCAGACAGCGCCGTATCCCGCAGCTGTTTCCCTTGCGGGCATTGCCCCAGAAATAAAACGAGTGGCCGTCATGGGCCTGCGCCGCCAGCGCGACATTGTCCGCGGCCGTGAAATCCGGCAGCAGCGAAGTGATCTGGAACGAACGCGCCAGCCCAAGCATACTGCGCCGCCACGCCGGCAGACGGGTGACGTCACGGCCGGCGAAATGAATGGTGCCGGTGCTTGGCGCCAGCTGTCCGGTCAACTGGCTGATCAGCGTGGTCTTGCCGGCGCCGTTCGGCCCGATGATGGCGTGCAGTTCGCCCTTCGCCACATCCAGCGAGAGGTTATCGGTGGCGACGATGCCGCCGAACCGCCGCACCAGATTTTCAACGCGCAGCAAGGGATCAGCCACGACGCAGTCTCCCGAGCAGTCCGAAAATGCCGCCGCGCCCGAACAGCACGATCAGCAGCAACAATGGCCCCATGATGAGCGCCCAGTATTCCGTGACCTGCGACAGGAATTCTTCCAGCACCAGATAGACGATCGCGCCGAGCACAGGACCGAACAGCGAGCCCATCCCGCCGAGGATGACCATCACCATCAGGTCCCCCGAACGGGTCCAGTACATCACGGCGGGACTGATGAAGTCGGTGTTGTTGGCGAGCAGGGCGCCGGCCAAACCGCACAGGGTGCCCGCGATGACAAAGCAAACCAGCCGGTAGCGTGTGGCGGGAAAACCGATCGCCTGCATGCGCGCTTCGTTGGAGCGCAGGCCCTGCACTACCAGACCAAAGCGCGAATTGACGATACGCCAGACCAGATAAATCCCGCCGAACAGGCAACCGGGACAAAGATAATAAAACTGGATGTGGTGTGACAGATTGATCAAGCCGTCGAAATCGCTGCGCTTGTAGATGGTCAGACCATCGTCGCCGCCGTAGCGCGACAGGCCGGACGCGATGTAATACGCCATCTGCGCGAAGGCGAGCGTGATCATGATGAAATAGACGCCGCGGGTGCGGAGCGACAACGCACCAATCACAAGCGCGAACACCGCCGAGGCCAGGAGCGCCACCGGCCATTGGATGAACCCCGAGCCGATGCCCTCGGCGGCGAGAATGCCGACCGCATAGCCGCCGACGCCGAGATAGGCGGCATGACCGAAGCTCATCATCCCGCCATAACCCATGATGAGATTGAGACTTACCGCCGCCAGCGCAAAGATGACGATGCGGGTGAACAAGGTCAGCACGAACATGTTTCCGCTGAGCTCAGCGTAAAGCGGAAGCAACAGCAACCCGGCGACCATCAGCGCGGCGACCACATTGCGGGCATTAAGCGAAGCGGTCATCGACGGCTGGCTGGAAACAGCCCCTCCGGCCTCACCACCAGCACGATCGCCATCAAGAGATAGATCAGCATCGACGAAAGCGCCGGTGCAGCGGTCGCGGCGGCGGCCGAACTCAGGATCTTTCGCAACAGATCAGGCAGGAAGGCGCGGCCCAGCGTGTCGATCATGCCGACCAGGATCGCAGCCACGAAGGCGCCGCGGATCGAGCCGATCCCCCCGATCACGATAATGACGAAGGCAAGGATTAGGATGTTTTCGCCCATCCCGATCTGGACCGTCAAAATCGGCGCCTGCATCAGCCCGGCGAGACCGGCCAGCGCCGCGCCGAGCCCGAACACCAGCGTATAGAGCAGCTTGATGTTGATGCCGAGCGCCCCGATCATCTCCCGGTTGGAGGCGCCGGCGCGAATCAGCATGCCGAGCCGGGTACGCATCACGACGATATACAACATCAGGGCGACCGCCAGCGCGACCACGATGATCGCGAGCCGATAGGCCGGATAAAACACACCGGGCACGATCTGGATCGGCACCGTCAACCAGGCGGGCAGCGGCAGCGCCAGGCCCGCCGGGCCCCAAATCAGCCGCACCGCGTCGTTGAAAAACAAAATCAGCCCGAACGTCGCCAGCACGTGATCGAGATGATCGCGGCCATAGAGATGCCGTAGCGCGACGAATTCCAGCACGATGCCGAGCAGGAGCGTCGCGCCGAGCGCCAGTATCACACCGAAGATGAAATTCCCCGTCCAGGCCACGAAAGTCGCCGCGAAATAGGCGCCCATCATGTAGAGCGATCCATGGGCAAGATTGACCAGGTCCATGATGCCAAAAACCAGTGTCAGCCCCGCCGCCAGCAAAAACAGCAGCAGGCCAAGTTGCAGGCCATTGAGGAATTGTTCGACGACAAGCAGCATGGACTAGGTCGTTTTCCGGCTGGGCGCAGCACTATCAGGCATCCGGGCCCTTGTGGTTCGAGACGCGCGGCGTTGCCGCGCTTCTCACCATGAGGGTCTAAAAGACCTCATCCTGAGGAGGCGCCAACGGGTCCGCACGACGTGCGGCCCGATGATAAACTCCGCGCCGTCTCGAAGGATGAAGCTACTTGAGCGTAAAATACATGGCCGCAAAAATGACTGCAAAACATGTGCCGACAGGAAAACAGCGGCCGCGCGAACGCCGCCGCTGTTTTGGGCATGGTTGGCGATCATTTCATCGGGCATTTGTCATGGAAGCGATCCTGGTCGTCCTTGACGATGGTGGCGACGGTCTTCAGTGCCAGCGTGCCATCAGCATCCTTGACCACGTCCTGCAGATAGAAATTCTGGATCGGGATGTGGTTGTTGCCGAACTTGAACGGACCGCGCAGCGATTTGAAGTTCGCCTTTTCCATTTCCGCCTTCATCGCGTCTTTCTTGCTGGTGTCGCCCTTCACCGCGACCACGGCGCTGTTGATCAACTGTGCTGCGTCATAGGCCTGCGCGCCGTAATAGGTCGGGCGCAGATTGGGATATTTCTTGCGATAATCGGCGACAAAGCGCTTGTTCTGGTCATTCGGCAGATCGTGGACCCATTCCTGGGCGCCGGGAACGCCGAGCGCATTATCCTTCTGCAACGGCAAGGACAGTTCGTCGATAGTGAAGGCCGTGTAGAGCGGGATCTGCTGCTTGAGGCCGGCCTGCACATATTGATTGAGGAATTGCACCCCGGCCGCGCCGGGATAGAACACGAAGATCAATTCCGCTTTGGAGGCGCGCGCCTTGGAAAGTTCGGCCGAGAAGTCGAGCTGGCTCGGCCACACCGTATATTCCTCGCCCAGTACCTGGCCCTTGAACGTACTCTTCACACCGGCCAGCATGTCCTTGCCGGCAGCATAATTCGGGCCGATCAGGAATACCGACTTGACGCCCTTCTGGTTCATGTAGAGGCCCATCGCCGCCGGCGTCTGGTCGTTTTGCCAGGAGGTCGAAAACACATAAGGCGAGCACAGTTCACCGGCGAGTTGCGAGGGCCCCGCATTGGCGCTGATCAGGAAGGTCTGCGAATCCACCGCAGTCTTGAGTGAGGCCAGCAGCACGTTCGACCAGATGAAGCCGGCGATGAAGTCGACCTTGTCGGACTGCACCAGCTTCTCGGTCTTCTGCTTGCCGACGTCAGGTTTTTGCTGGTCATCCTCATAGATCACCTCGACCGGCTTGCCGCCCATCTTGCGGCCGAGATGATCGAGCGCCAATTCGAACGAATTGCGCATGTCGTTGCCGATCACGGCGGTCGGGCCGCTGAACGTCGAGACAAAACCGATTTTGATGGTGTCAGCAGCGTTCGCGGGATTTGCCAGCGCCAGCACCGTCGCGCCTGCCAGCCAGAATGCCGATTTCATGTTCGTTCCCCTCCTCGTTACCTAACAACTGTCCCGCCGAGCCCGGTCGCCGCACTGTTGGCGGCGCTACGCGCTCCGGTGGTGGATTCCTCCGCCTCGGGTGACGTATTTTGTGCGCGAAATCTCAGGTCGGCAGCAAGCACGAACCGGAGCTTCGGCTTAGAACCTTCGGCTCATCGCCTCAGCCACCTGCACCATAGTTCTCTGATAGTGCGGATGGCAAGAATTATAGTGCTGGTTATTTGGCTGCGATTTCGGCCATCGCGCGGGTCCCCAGGATCGATAAGGGCGACCACCCGGCGGAAGATCTTCGAAATCTCACAAGCGATATTCGGCGCCATCGATAATGTAGGGCGCGTGGCGGAAATCGCGGATGGTGGCAGACTTTGTCGGCCGACCATTGCAGCAGCATGAAATATTTCGGCGCTGAGCGCGCCGCGCTGGGGTCAGACACCAAAATGGCAGGACGTCCCTCCACCAGTCCCGGCGCCAGATGCCAGTCACTGACTTTCGAATAATTTCCGAAATATCTGGCCACATCTGCCTTGCCGTTGATCCGCGTCTTGTTGACGAGATCGAGCCGCACATCATCCGAGATCATGGCCCTGATCGCGTCGAAATCCCGCGCGTTGAAATTCGCGACATAGGCGCCGAGCCGATCGCGTTCGGCTTTCGACAATTCCGGGCGCGGCTGATCATCCGGCTCATCTGCCAGTTCACGAAGCCTGGTCCGCCCGCGATGCAGCGCCGCTTTAACGGCCGGCAGGCTGAAATCCATCACCTTGCCGACTTCCTGCAACGAGCAGCCGAGCACGTCCATCAGGATGACGCTGGAACGCTGGGCGACCGGAAGACGCATGAAGGTGCGAAGGCTGGCCCTCGCGATCTCGTGGGTAGTGACGGAATCGAACGGGTCGGCAATCATGTCCACCTCCTCGCCCGATCGCAACGCTTGCTGCCGGTTGCGGCGGCGCAGAAAGTCCAGCGCGGTGTTGTGCGCGATCCGAAACAGCCAGCCCTCGGGATTACCGATCGGACCGGCTGACGCAAACGACTCCACCGCCTTGATCAGCGCGTCCTGCAGCACGTCTTCGCCGTCGATCACCGAGCCGGCCATGCGCGCACAATAACGATGCAGTTTCGGCCGCATCGCAACCAGCAGGCGGCCGATGTTGTCGGGGGCCGACATTTCCGGGACCGGATTCATTCTGCCTCGGGTGTCACCTGAGGGCCTGTTTCTAGCATCGCCTGCTGCCCTTTGAGAATCTCTATGGCCGCCTATGGCTCACCAAGCATGCGATAATTGCCGACAATGGTCGCGCCGGAGAATTGCGGCGGCTCGGCACAGCGTTCGCGAATTCCGCTTTGAAACGCCTTGAAGGACGCCAGGTTCGGAAGCGCGCTGGTGCCGTCGCTGGCTTCGGTCTCGACAAAATGGACGAAGCCGCCATCGTCGAGCCGCAGCGAAAGATAGCGAACGCCATCCGGCTGTACGGCTTTCAATTCCGCAAACACCCCGGCGATCAGCTCGGCATTTTTGTCGATCATCTCAGGCCTGGTCCGGTATCTGATCAGGGTTCGTTTCATCATTCTCTCCATGTCAGGTTCCGCGAACGGGGAACATCGCTTCTCCCGCCATAGACGTTCCACACCCGCAAAAGGATTCGGCCTCGGAAAGTATTTTTTGAAACTGGGGCAGCGGGCGCGTCGCCGTGAGGCGATTGGGCCGATATTGCAGAACACCAAATTCGCCAACGATGCGTTTTCGCTATCGATCGATTGGCAAATCGCCCTTGGACCTGCGCGGCCAAGTGTCTACATCCCAGGGAGCCCGGAGAAATCTAAACCGAAAGCGGCGTGGACATGACAACAGCGCAACCCCGTCCGGAAAAACTCCGGAACAACCTCATCGCGTGGTGATCGTCGGCGCCGGCTTTGGCGGATTGGAAACGACGCTTCGACTGGCGGGCGCACCGGTTTCAATCACACTGGTCGACCGCCGCAACCATCATCTGTTCCAGCCACTGTTGTATCAGGTCGCCACTGCGTCGCTGGCGACCTCGGAGATCGCCTGGCCAATCCGCTATCTGTTGCGCGATCGCCATGAGGTCACGACCTTGTTCGCCACGGTGAGCGGCATCGATGCGGATGGTCATCGGGTGCTGCTGGAGGATGGCGACGAGTTGCCGTACGACACGCTCGTTCTCGCCACCGGCGCGCGTCACGCCTATTTCGGCCATGATGAATGGGAGCCGTTCGCGCCCGGCCTGAAGACACTGGAGGACGCCACCACGTTGCGGCGGCGTATTCTCGTCGCCTTCGAGCGCGCCGAGCGCGAGACCGATCCGCAGCGGCGCGCCGCGCTCCTGACCTTCGTCATCGTCGGCGCCGGCCCGACCGGGGTCGAACTTGCCGGTACCATCGCGGAGCTGGCAAAGGACACGCTGCGGCCGGACTTCCGCAACATCGATACCGACAAGGCCCGTGTCGTCCTGATCGAAGCCGGGCCGCGGGTATTGGCCGGCTTTGCCGACGACCTCTCCGCCTATGCGCAGCGTGCGCTGGAAAGCATTGGCGTCGAAGTGGTGTTGGGACAGGCAGTCACCGAATGCTCGGCCGAGGGCGTCGTGTACGGCGATCACAGCCTGCAGGCCAAGACCTTGATCTGGGCCGCTGGCGTGCGCGCATCGCCCGCCGCCGAATGGCTCGGCGCAGCATCAGACCGCGCCGGCCGCTTGGAGGTGCAGCCTGACCTCACGGTCCCGGGCCATCCCGATATATTCGCGATCGGCGATACCGTTGTTATTGCCGACGCCGACGGAAAGCCTGTGCCCGGCATTGCCCCCGCCGCCAAGCAGCAGGGACGCTATGTCGCCGACTGCATCAAGAAGCGGCTGCGCGGCGAGACAGCTGCGCCGTTTCGTTACCAGCATGCCGGCAGCCTGGCGCAGATCGGCAAACGCAAGGCGGTGATCGATTTCGGAGCGATCAAGCTGCGCGGCACCATCGCGTGGTGGATCTGGGGCGTCGCCCACATCTATTTTCTGATCGGCCTGCGCAACCGGCTCAGCGTCGCGATAAGCTGGCTGTGGATCCATGCCCGTGATCAGCGCGCTGCGCGGCTGATCACGCAGGGCAGCAGCAAAGTAGCGCGGTGACGATGGCGAACGGGGCCTGACGATCATCCGGAGTCGCCGCATGAACCCTTGGCGTCTGGCGTTGATCGTCCCGCTCCGGCCCGTCCCCGGTGCTCGGATTGGTCCTGCTTAAAAAATAAGCAACTGCGATGGAGAGGAACCGCACCGAGCGTCATTCCCGAGTCCTGAATTCATTCAACATACTGATAATACTAAATTATTTTCGTAATATAAGCCGACAATACCGATGTACACAATGGCACACTGCTTGCTTCGACCGAGGAAGGATTTCTAGTCCCGCAAGGTAGTCAGCCAGGGCGAACCCATCCATCATGTTTTGCATCCGGAGACGCTCCTTGCTGCACCCGCCGACCAAGCTCATTCCCGATCGGGGCTGCGCGTGACGGAAACGATCGCTGCGATCCTGGCCGCCCATCGCGCCGGCACCGTCTCGCCTGCGCAAACCGTCGCGCGCAGCTATCAGCGGATCCGCGAACATAACGACCACGCCATCTTCATCAGCCTGCGCGACGAAAAAGATGCGTTGGCGGAGGCGGAGGCCCTGACCGCAAAAAATGCCTCGCTGCTTCCGCTCTACGGCATTCCGGTCGCGATAAAGGACAATATCGACGTCGCCGGATTGCCCACCACCGCCGGCTGCCCGGCGTTTTCCTATTTGCCGGCGCACGACTCGACCGCGGTGGCGCGGCTACGCGGGGCCGGCGCTATCGTGATCGGCAAGACCAACCTCGATCAGTTCGCTACCGGCCTCGTCGGCGTGCGCTCGCCCTATGGCATCCCCAACAATCCGATGCGCGGCGACCTCATTCCGGGCGGATCGAGCTCGGGCTCGGCTGTCGCCGTGTCGAGCGGACTGGTGCCGCTGGCATTGGGCACCGATACCGCGGGCTCAGGCCGCGTGCCGGCGATGCTCAACAACATTGTCGGGCTGAAACCGAGCCTCGGACTGATCTCCACCGCCGGCGTGGTACCGGCCTGCCGGACGCTGGATTGCGTATCGGTTTTTGCGCTCACCGTCGATGACGCGACGGCGGCGCTGGCGGCGATGGCCGGCCCCGATGGCGCCGATCCGTTTTCACGTGACCGGCCGCTGGCGCAGGTCACTGCGTTTCCCCCCAATCTGAGGTTGGGCGTGCCGCGCGACGGCCAGTTGATCTTTTTCGGCGACAAGGCGGCAGAAGCCGCCTATGGCGCGGCCCTCGAGCGCTGGACCGCACTTGGCGCCACGCTGATCGGCTTCGACCTCGAGCCGTTCTATGAAACCGCGCGGCTGCTCTATGAAGGGCCGTGGGTCGCGGAGCGTTATCTGGTGATCCGCGATCTCCTGGCCTCATCGCCGGATGCGATCCATCCGATCACGCGCGAAATAACCGTCGGTGGTGCGCGGCTCACCGCCGCCGACACCTTCGCCGCGCTGTACCGGCTGCAAGCGCTGCGCCGCATCGCCGAGCGCGCGTTTGCGAATATCGACGCGCTGGTGCTGCCGACCACGCCGACGGTGTATTCGACTGCGCAGGTGCTCGCCAATCCGATTGAACTGAATAGCCGGCTCGGCACCTACACCAATTTCGTCAATTTGCTCGACCTCTGCGGCCTCGCTCTGCCGGCGTCGATCAGGCCGGACGATATTCCGTTCGGCATCACGCTATTGGCTCCCGCCGGCCAGGACGCGCAGCTCGCCAGCATCGGCCGGGTGTTTCACGCCGATACGAAATTGACGCTGGGCAGCCGGAGGGTGCCGCAGCCGCCACTGACGGCGCTGCCGGCCAGCGCGAGCGGCGACGAGATCGCCATCGCGGTGGTCGGCGCGCATCTTTCGGGCATGGTGCTCAACAGCGAATTGAAGGCGATGGGCGGACGGCTGCTGGAGGCGACGACGACCGCGCCGGACTACAAGCTCTATGCGCTCGACACCACCCCGCCGAAACCCGGCCTGCTGCGCGTGGCGGCGGGAACCGGATCGTCCATCGAACTGGAAGTCTGGGCGCTCCCGGCCACGGCATTCGGCAAATTCGTTGCCGCAATTCCCCCGCCGATGGCGATCGGCACCGTCGTCCTTTGCGACGGTCGCAGCGTCAAGGGCTTCATCGTCGAACCCGCCGCGGTCGACCGCGCGCGCGACATCTCGACCTTCAACGGCTGGCGCGCGTTTGTCGCGGCGGCAGGCTGACCATCTCGTCATTGCGAGGAGCGTAGCGACGAAGCAATCCAGTTTTGTCGGGATGGATTGCTTCGCTGCGCTCGCAATGACAGCCGAACGAGACCTGCTCCACGCCCTCTCTACAGAGAGACCTATAGCGACACCGCGTAGAGCTCGTATTCGTCGCGCACCAGTTCGATATGCGCGCGCATGGCGGCCGACGCGCCGACGCGGTCGCCGCGCAAGATCGCCACCACGACGCGGTCGTGCTCGGCATGCGATTTCGCCAGACGTCCGAGATTGCGAAACTGCGCGCGGCGAAACGGCTGCACCCGCACCCGTGTCGCCAGGGTGATTTCGGCGATATAGCCGTTCTGCGAACCCGCATAGATCGCGTTGTGAAAGCGTTCATTGACCTCGTGAAACCGGTCCGGATTGCCGGCATGGCTTAGCACCCGCAGTTCCTCGTGAACCGCCTCCAGCCGGTGCCGCTCCGCCGGCAGCATGCGTTCCGCGGCAAGACCCGCGCAAAGTGCCTCCAGCTCCGCCATGGCCTCGAACATGCCGGTCAGCCGTACGAGCGAGGGCTGCGCCACCACCGCGCCGCGATGCGCCCGCGCATCGATCAACCCGCTCGCCCCGAGCTGGCGCAGCGCTTCGCGGACCGGTGTGCGCGACACCTTGAAGCGCGTCGCAATGTCGGTCTCGTCGAGGGCCGATCCGGGCGCCAGCACGCCGCGCACGATTTCATCGGCCAATTGCAGACGCAGTTCTTCCGCACGCGTGATCTTGTACGGAATCCGTGTGACGCGTCGCACCACCGTCTTCGCCTCGGAGCCGGAGCGCTCGGGAGCGCTGGAGGGCAGACCATCAAGACTCATTCCGATTGATCCCGCGGTTCGTCGATAACGCTGACATGCGCGGCGACGATCTTCCAGCCTTCGGGAAATCTCACCCAGGTCTGCATCTGCCGTCCCACTTTACCCGGCGCGGAGTCCCGATAAAACAGCGTCGAGGCGACCGCGGTATCCTGGCCATAGGTCGTGATCACGGTCCCGGCGGTGCGGCGCATCAGGCCCGCCGGCGAGCGCGCCGCGCGAAACGCCATGATCGCACCATAGCCGTAGAGATTTTCGCCGCTGCCGTAACGTAGCGTGCGGGAATCGGCACGAAACATGGCATCGAGGACGGCAACGTCGTTCGACACCAACGCCTTCTCATAGCGCGCGAATTGCTCGGTCACCTCAGCGAGCACGTCGGGGAGATCGACCTGCATCTACAATCCTCTCGGCGGCGGCGCGGAAACCACGCCGCTGCGTTCCAGCGCGTACGCCACGCGCAACGCGATATCTTCCCGCCACGGCGCGGCAATGATCTGCACGCCAATCGGCATCGGCTCGAGCGGAACCGGCACCGCGACGACAGGAAGTCCGATGAAGGAAATCGGCTGGGTATGGATGCCGATATGGGCGCGCACCGGAAGCTCGACACCATCGAGCACGAAGGTCGCCTGCCCGAGCTTCGGCGCCATGCACGGCGTTGCCGGCGCGATGATGACGTCGACCGATGCAAAGAGCTCCAGCACCCGTGCGCGATACCAGCGGCGGAATTTCTGCGCCCGATCGACCAGCGCGGCCGGAATCATCGCACCCGCCAGCAGGCGGTCGCGCACCGCAGGATCGAAATCGTTCGGCCGCCGGCGCAGGCGATCGAGATGCAAGGACGCGCCTTCGCAGGTGCTGATGACATAGGCTGCGGCGCGGGCGCGCGCAGCTTCGGGAATTTCGACCGATCGCGTCGCGCCGAGTCCCTTGGCGACCCGGGCGACCGCTTCGACGGCTTCGGGGAATACATTCTTCTGGAAATATCCGCCGGCGATGGCAACCCTGAGATCGCCGATATCCTGCACCAGCATCGACGTGACCGGCTCGGCCGGCCGGGTCGTGCACGCCGCGTCATCCGGGTCTGGCCCCTGCATCGCGTCATAGGCCAGCGCGAGATCGCCGACGTTTCGCGCAAACGGACCGAGGTGATCGAAGCTCGAGACGAAGGGAAACGACCGTGCCCGGGACAGCCGGCCGTAGGTCGGCTTTAGTCCAAAAATCCCGCAAAACGACGACGGCACCCGGATCGAGCCATTGGTGTCCGATCCCAGCGCCAGCGGCACCAGGCCGCCACCAACCGCGCCGCCGGAACCGCCCGACGAGCCGCCGGTCATCCGCGTCACATCATGCGGATTGCGTGAGGGTCCGTCATGAATATTCTCGCCGGTGAAGTCGTAGGCGTATTCGCCCATATTGAGCGCTCCGACCATCACAGCGCCGGCCGCTTCGAGACGTTCGATCAAAGTGGCATCGCGCGGCGACGGCGGAAGGTCTCGATTGATCTTCGATCCGGCGCGGGTCGGCAGCCCCTGCACATCGAACAGGTTCTTGACCGCGAACGGCACCCCGGCGAGCGGGCCGACGTTTTTTCCTGCCGCGATCGCGGCATCGACAGCACCTGCCTTGGCGCGCGCCCGTTCCGCGGTCACGTCGGTGAATGAATTCAGGACCGGATTGTGTTTGGCGATCCGTGCCAGTGCCGCTTCGGTGACGCTGAGAGCCGACAGCTTTCCGCTCTTCACGGCTGAGGCGATTTCCAAGGCCGACAACCCGTCGAGGTCAGACGACATACTGGTATCAGGCTGCAAAGACACTGGCCGGCTCAGCTTCGTCGGGTAGCGCAAATTCATCCACCAGCCGCGCTAGCTTCAGTGACGCTTCGAGGTTGGCCCGCACCGCGGGCTTCCAGGCGTCGTCGACCGGCAGCGCCAGCGCTTTCGAGACGGCGTCGATATAATCATCCAGTAAATTAGCAGCCATTATCCGTCCGTGTTCTCCCGTCCGTCGTCTGTTTCATTAAACGGCAGCAGATGGAATCGCCGTCGTTAGTTCACTTGTATAGGCATTCCACAGGTCGCCCAAGACTCCAGCGCACGAGAAAATCGACGTTCGCAGAGACTTCGCAAGGTTCGTGCCAAATCCTTGTCGAAGCCCGCTGCGAACTAAGCCTTGATTTAATCTAAACGGAGCGAATTCAGCGCCAGAGCAAGTGAGTCCGTTGCATACAAGGAAATATCGCTGCTTATTTTATGAGCAAACAGGCAAAACCGCACTTTCATTAGGCGATATTTGGTTTTGCGCGTCCGTCGAGACGGCCGCCCTGCGATGACTTTTGCCAGAACTGCGATCATGGAACCTTCTGCCAAATTGGCGGTGAACCTTTCTTTCCAATCACCGACACCATTACAGGGGGACGAAGTTGCCAGTGTATAGCCGCGCCGGCGTTTGGCGGACCGCAATATTGGTCAGTGGGCTGCTTTTGACGGCGGTCACGCCCGATGCATGGGCGCGGGAATTCCGTGCCGCCGACACCCAGAGCGAAGATTACCCAACCGTCGAGGCGTTGCGTTACATGGGCCGTCTGATCGCGGAGCGCAGCGCTGGCCGTCATCAGATCAGGGTGTTTCATTCACGCCAGCTTGGCGAGGAAAAGGAAACCATCGAACAGACCCGCGTCGGCGCGATCGATCTCAATCGCACCAACGTCGCGTTGATCGGGGCCTTCGCCCCGGCGATCAACGTGCTGGCGATGCCGTTTCTTTTTCGCTCCATCGAGCACATGCAGAAGGTGCTGGACGGACCGATCGGAACCGCCATTCTCGACAGCTTCGAGCCGTTCGGATTTGTCGGCCTGACATTCTACGATTTCGGCGCCCGATCAATCTACAACAGCATCAGGCCGGTCCGCTCGGTCGCGGACATGAAGGGCTTGCGGCTTCGGGTGCAGCAATCCGAACTGATGTCGGACATGATCAAGGCGCTCGGCGCAGACCCGATCGAGCTGCCCTATGGACAGGTCCGCACCGGGCTCGCCACCAAGCTGATCGACGGCGCGGAGAACAACTGGCCGTCCTTTGTCACCACGGACCATTATAAATATGCCGGGTATTACACCCTCACCGAACACACGATGAGCCCGGAAGTGCTGGTGATGTCGCAGAAGGCCTGGGAAAGTCTCTCGGCCGAGGACCGGAAGATCTTTCGCGACGCGGCGATCCAGTCCAGCCGCTTCATGCGCGAGAAGTGGAAGGATCTGGAGGAGCGATCGCGTCGGCAGGCGGAAGGCGCAGGCGTGACCATCATCACCGACTTCGACCGCAAGCCTTTCGAAGCGGCGATGGCTGGAATCTATGCCAAAGCACAACGCGATCCCGCAGCCGCGGAATTGATTGAACGCATTCGCAAGGTGGACTGAATTGGTCTTGGGAACGCCCCAGCAGGACGAATCCGAGGAACGGCCGGCAAGTTTCGCCGCCCGCGGCCGATCTCGCGTTGTGGGGCTGGTCCGCGCGGTACCTATCCGCTGGCGTATCCTGTCGATTGCCGCGCTCAATTCGGCTGTCGTCGTGGTGCTTGTCGCGATGATCTGGAACGGCGTCCAGGTGCTCGGATCGGCCTGGGATGACGTACGGCAGGTGCGGGAAGTCCGACAAGATCCTGGCGCGGCTCGAGAGCGAAACCGGCCATTTGCAGAACCTGATCCATCGCTACATCAACCAGCCGAACCCCGAATTATTCGCCGAGATAGCGCATGTGCGCGAGACGGTTCTGGGCACCCTCACCACGCGCGCCTCGACCGATCCGATGTTGTCGGCATCGGTGCAGCAGCTTGAGCATGTTACCGAACGCTTTCTCAGCGGTTTTGGCGAATTGCGCGACGTACAGGCCACCATTTCGAAGACCTACGAGGACGAGGTGCTGACCCCGGCGCGGGACATGGCAGGACTTTACTCGATCATCGAGGGCGCGACCGGGCATCGCGACGCCTTGATCTGGCCGTCGCTCGGAAAATCCCGCGAGGCGTTCACCGCCATGCTGGTCGCCGCCAACGCCTATTATCTCTCACTGGCGACCGCTTCCGCCGAGGAAGCCCGCCGCAACACCGAGACGATCGAACAGACGATCCCGGTCATGATCGACCTCGCGGATAACGATCTGCAGCGGATGGCGTTGCAGCGATTGAGTGCGCGGGCGGTGGCGCTGAGCGATGGCCTGACGAAATTATCGGAGCAGCTCGCAACCCGAACCGGGCTGTTGCGCAACGCGATCGACGCCAGTCAGACCGAGGCCAGCGGCTCCATCGACGAATTGTCGATCAAGATGCGCCAGCGCGAGCAGAAGGCACAGGAGACATTCGACCACACGCTGGCCGACATATCGCGCAAGGTGCTGTCGATCGCGGTGATCTTTCTCGGCATCATCATCACCGCGGGCGTCCTGATCGCGCTGAGTATCCGCCTGCCGTTGCAGCAGATCGTGACGGCGATGCAGTCGATCACATCGGGCGATTACAATCGGCGCGTCGAGGGCACGGGCGCCAAGGACGAAGTCGGCGCAATGGCACGCGCGGTCGAGGTTTTCCGCGAAAACGCCATTGCCAAGCGCAAGACCGAAGACGAATTGCGCGCTTCAAAAGAGAAAGCCGAAACCGCACTGTTCGAACTGCACGCCGCCCAGCAAAACCTGATCGACGCCGAACGTCTGGCCGCGCTTGGCGGGCTGGTCGCCGGGGTCGCGCATGAGGTGAATAACCCGATCGGCATCAGCCTGACGGTCGCCTCCAGTTTCGCGCGCCGCACCGAGATGTTCGAGGCCGAGCTGAAATCCGGAACGGGGCTGCGGCGTTCCCAACTCGAGGAATTCATCCGGACCTCCCGCGACGCCGCCCACCAATTGGTCGGCAATCTGCATCGCGCCGGCGAGCTGATTCAGTCCTTCAAGCAGGTCGCGGCGGACCGCTCGCATGCGGAGCGCCGGCAATTCAGCCTGAGTGAGGCGACCGACCAGATCATCGCCAGCCTGCGGCCGGCCCTCAAAAAGGCATCGATCGCCCTGTCGGTCGAAGTCCCGGAAGGCCTGATCATCGACGGTTACCCAGGCTCATATGGTCAGATTTTGACCAATTTGTTCCTCAATGCCGCCAATCATGCGTTTGCGGACGGGCGCTCCGGGACGATCTCGATTTCCGCAAGACCTCGTGGCCGTGACGATGTCGAGATCATTTTCGCCGACAACGGGTCGGGAATGACGCCGGACGTGCAGCGGCAGGCGTTTGACCCCTTCTTTACCACCCGCCGCAACGAGGGCGGCACCGGGCTTGGCCTGCATATCGTCTATAGCCTCGTCACCCAGCAGCTCGGCGGCCGGATGATGCTGGATTCAAGGCTGGGACAAGGCACCACATTTCGCATTATCATACCAAGGGTCGCCAAAGGCGGCCCCGCAACCGAAGACTCAGCAAGCGACGGGACGCCTCAATGGCCGAACAGGACGATGTCCTCCACCTGATCGACGATACCGAAACGGCTCCGGAGACCTCGACCGCGCGCAAGTGGAAGGTCGCGGTCATCGACGACGATCAGGCCGTGCATGAAGGCACCCGCTTTGCGTTGAGCGACTACAGTCTCAATGGCCAGACACTCGAGATCCTTTCGGCCTATTCAGCCGCCGAAGGCCGGGACTTGATGCGCGCCCATCCCGATATCGCAGCCGTGCTGCTCGACGTCATCATGGAAACCGACGCTGCCGGCCTCGATCTCGTCGAATACATCCGCAACGACCTCAAAAACGAAACCGTTCGCATCATCCTGCGCACCGGGCAGCCCGGACAGGCGCCGGAGCGGCGCGTGATCGTTCAATACGACATCAACGACTACAAGGCTAAGACTGAGCTCACTGCCGACAAGCTGTTCACCTCGTTGACCGCGGCGCTACGCAGCTATCAGCAACTCGAACGCATGGTGCAGACGCGGCGCGGGCTGGAAATCATCATCGATGCCGCCTCGACCTTGTACGACTTCAAGTCGATGCAGCGCCTTGCCGAAGGCGTCCTGACGCAAATCGCGTCCCTGCTGAACGTCGATTGCGCCGGCATTCTGGTGCTGCGTGACGGCGGCGTGGTCAGCGACGACTTTTCCGTGCTGGCTGGTTCCGGCTGCTATAGCCGCTTCATCGGCACCGCCGGATCCAAATCGCTCGACCCCGATTTGCGGTCGATGGTGGAGGCCGCCTTCAAGCGGCGCAAGCATGAATTCGTCGACCACCGCACCGTGCTTTATATTCGCACCGGCAGCGGACGCGAAGTGGTGGTGCTGCTGCAGGCGGAGCGCCCGCTCTCCGAAACCGACCGCTCGCTGGTCGAGATTTTCGGCAGCCGGCTCTCGATCGCGTTCGACAATGTCATTCTCTATCATCAGCTGCACGAGGCCAACACACAGCTTGAAGACCGCGTCGCCCAGCGCACCCGTGCGCTGATGCAGGCCAACCGCAGACTGTCAGCGCAATGGCTGCGACTACAACGCGCCAACGGTTTCAAGAACGAAATTCTCGGCACCGTCGCCCACGACCTGAAGAATCCGCTGGGCGTCATCCTCGGCCGCACCGAAATGCTGACGGAATTGATCGGCACCGGCGCATCGAGAGAGAGCGTCACGGCGCAGGTCGAACACATCCGCGACGCCACCAGGCGGCTGACCTCGATGGTCGATCACCTGATTTCGGACGCGATGGCTGACGCCTTCGACATCACCATTCGCCGCGAACCGGTCGATGTCGCGGGCCTGGTCAGGGAAGTCGCCGATGCCAATCAGCCCTCCGCGGTCAACAAGCAGCAGACCATCACGGTGTCGGCGCCGCCGAATTTCGTCACCATGTGCGACGCCGACCGGATCCGGGAAGCGATCGACAATCTCGTCAGCAATGCCATCAAATATAGCCCGATCGGCGGCAGGATCACGATGCTGGTGAGCCACGAAAAGAACAACACCATCATCCGCGTCGCCGACGAAGGTGCCGGCCTGTCACCCGAGGATCTTGGACGGCTGTTCGGCCGTTTCCAGCGGCTTTCCGCCAAACCCACGGCCGGTGAAAGCTCGACCGGGCTCGGGCTTTCAATCGTCAAGCGCATCATCGACATGCATGGCGGCGAGGTCACCGCTGACAGCGCCGGGCCGGGACGAGGATCCACCTTCACCGTCACATTGCCCGCAACAGACACATGATCGTATGATGACATGACCCAAAGTCAGCACATTATCATTGTCGATGACGAGGCGCCGGCCCGCGAGATGGTCGGCGACTATCTCAGGATGCACGGCTTCACGGTGACGCTCTGCGACGGCGGCAAGAGCCTGCGCGGGGCGATCGAAGTCACGGTGCCCGATCTTGTGGTGCTCGATCTGAATATGCCGGAGGAAGATGGGCTTTCCATCATTCGCGATCTGAAAAGCCGGACCAATGTTCCCGTCATCATGCTGACGGCCACGGCGAGTCCGATCGACCGCGTGGTCGGGCTGGAACTCGGTGCCGACGATTACGTCGCAAAGCCCTGCGAACTGCGCGAATTGATGGCGCGAATCCGCTCGGTGTTGCGGCGCAGCTCTCCGGTCCGGGCGCAGGCCGCGACGCCTGAGGCGGCCGGAGCGAAGGCGGCGAAAGACCAGTTGGTGCGGTTTGGCACCAAATGGCTCGACCTCGAGGCGCAGGCGCTGCGCGACGACGAGGGCAACGAACATCCGCTGACGGCTTCCGAATTCGGACTGCTCAAGGTTTTCGCCGCGAATCCGAAGCGGGTGCTGTCGCGTGAGCGGCTGCTGGAACTGGCCAATGCGCGGGACAGCGAAGCCTTCGATCGCGCCGTCGATCTGCGCATCATGAGAATCCGGCGCAAGATCGAACCGGACCCGACCAAACCCGCGGTCATCCGCACCATCCGCGGCGGCGGATATCTGTTCTCGCCCGCCGGCGACAAGGCGTGATGGCAAGCCCGAAGGGGGCTACTGGTCCGCTCCGAACGAGCAATCGGCTCCGCCGCCGGAATCGTCCTTGATCACGGCAGGATCGAGCGTGCAATTCAGTTTTGTGACGGTTTGGATCATCGAGCCGGCTGCGCCTTCCGCGACAATGCCCGTTGAAGCCAACGTCGCGTAAACTTCATTGGCCTCGCGGCCTTTCAGGAAACGTTTGCTTTTTTTGAAGGTCAACTCGCAGCTGCGTTCGGCGATAGCGACATTGCTGATCTTGCATGTGACGGTTTCGGCGGCGACCGACAATTTCCGCTTGTCGCCTACTTTGAGGTTGCCGTCGAAGATGCCCGCGATCAGCCTTTTCTCATAAGCACTCAGCAGCGGTGAATACTGCGCCACGACGGCGGCCACGGCCAGGGCCGTAGCTCCTGTGGTGGTGGCCGGCGCCGCTAACGCTGAGGATTGGCCAAAGGCCGTGACGAGAGTTGTTAAAAGAAAGAGAACCGTCGAGGTTTTCAAGATCCGCTTCGCCATCACAACGCTCCATGGACCAAGGCATAAGCTCAGAGACCACAGCATCGCAAAACCAGAGATAGCACTGCAAGGCAAGGTATCATGAGGGGTCTACGACTGTTTTGCCAGGACGGCACGATGGAACCTCATTCTTTTTTGAGCTCGCTGTCTGCTGGATCATCGCGTCGTCCGCGATCGCGCAGGACACCGAATTCCAAAGCCGGCAGGTCACGCCCGCCGGCGAATACAGATTGGGCATCGAAGGCCCGGCACGATCGGAAAGTTGGCGGCCGGAGCGACGCAATCGGAGTTGTTCGCGGTCCTGCCGGAAGGCAGCGTCGGCAAATGCGATACGCTTCGATCCGCAAGGCGCGCATGCTCGTCGCCGACTACAAGAAACATAGTATTTTTCTGGTCAGTCCGGCCGGGCAAAACGTCGAAACATATTTGCATTCTGACGACTTCAATCAGCCTAACGACATGACAATCGCGACCGATGGCACGATCTAAGCGAGCGATCCGCGTCGGAAGCAGCACGATGGGCAGGTCTGGCGAATCCAGAAATCAGCCGACGGCCAAGTCATCGGTGAAAAGGTGACCGCCGATCGCCGGATGAGCACGACCAACGGGATCGATCTCAGCCCGGACGGCAAGATCCTCTATGTCGGCAAATCCAATACGCGGGAGATATGGGCGTACCGGATCGACGGCACACATCTTCTCTCTCGCCCGGACTCCTGAAGCGGTTTGACGATTTTGACATCGACGGCCTGCGCACCGACACGGAAGGAAATCTGTTTGTGGCGCGAATAGGCAAAGGCACCATCGCGGCGCTGAGCTCGCAGGGGAAATTGCAGCGGGAGATCACGCTCAATGCCAGGGAACCGACCAACCTCGCCCTTGGCGGCAATGACGGAAAGACGGTTTTCGTCACGCAGCAGCAACGCGGGTTCATTGAATTGTTTCGCACCGACCATCCGGGCCGTGAAGCCTGTTTTCGGACCTGCGCCAGGCGCAGGTAGCATAGCCGAGGTAACCTGTCGTCGGGACCCGGAGGATCGATCGTCCGCCGTTGCCGAAAAAGTTCCGGATGCCGGCCGAAAACACCGCTTCTCGGGCCGGAGCACAACCTAAAATTTATCTCATTCAAATTGCTGACATTTCCTGTCCGAATGTTTCGTCGCGCTGGCTGCGACGAAACAATTCTCCTGCGCATGAAACCATTTTCCACTTTTGGTGCAGACGTCCCGAAACGTTGGCTCAGTAACAATTTGTCCAACGAAGCGCCGCAACGCAGCGGTCACGGGGAGCTTGTCATGCCTAATGTCATTGCCATCAACGCAGCAGCACGCCAGGGCATCCTCGCCGCCCAGGCGACGTCGGATGAAATGCTGCTGGAAAGCATTGCCGATGGCGGCCGGACAGCGATGCACATCCTCTATTCCCGTCACAATCTGCGGATTTACCGTTTCATCCTTCGCATGGTGCGCGACGCCACCATAGCGGAAGATCTCGTCAGCCAGGTTTTCCTGGACGTGTGGCGCACCGCCAGCCAGTTCGAGGGCCGTTCCCAGGTTTCCACCTGGCTGTTGTCGATCGCGCGCTTCAAGGCGTTGACCGCCCTGCGTCAGCGCCGTCACGAGGACATCGAGCAGGAGGACGTACTGGAGATCGCCGACGAGGCCGATACGCCGGAAGCTTCGCTCGATCGCAGCAACACCAGCGCCATCCTGCGCGCCTGTGTGGCGAAATTGTCTCCGGCACACCGCGAGATCATCAACCTCGTCTATTATCACGAGAAAACGGTGGAAGAGGTCGGCCGGATCATCGGGATCCCGCAGAGCACGGTGAAAACCCGGATGTTTTATGCCCGCAAGCAACTCGCCGATCTGCTCAGAATAGCCGGCGTCGACAGTATGGCTGCATAAGTATTGCCGGCTTCGCCGTGGCGATCGTGATCCGGATTTTCTTGCCGCACATAATCTCCGGCATTCAAGACAGGCCGATACCCATCGGCCGGTAGGGCATGCTACGGTCCGTTTCGTAATAGCTACGACGGATGGCAGTATGTTCGAGGGCTGGGATGCGGCGGTGTTGGCCCGGGCGCAGTTCGCATTCACGATGTCGTTTCACATCGTGTTTCCGGCCTTCACGATCGGGCTTGCCAGCTATCTCGCCGTGCTTGAAGCGCTCTGGCTCTGGACTGGACGCGAAGTCTTCATCAACCTGTTCAATTACTGGCTGAAGATCTTCGCCGTCACCTTTGGCATGGGTGTGGTGTCCGGCATCGTGATGTCCTACCAGTTCGGCACCAACTGGTCGGTATTTTCGGACAAGACCGGCTCGGTGATCGGGCCGTTGATGGCTTATGAGGTGTTGACCGCGTTTTTCCTCGAAGCGGGTTTCCTTGGCGTGATGCTGTTCGGCCTGGAGCGGGTCGGCCACAGGCTGCATTTCCTCGCCACCTCAATGGTCGCCATTGGCACGCTGTTCTCGGCGTTCTGGATTCTATCCGCCAATTCCTGGATGCAGACGCCAACCGGCTACGCCATCAATGCCGATGGGCAGTTCGTCGCCGCCGACTGGCTCAAGGTCATCTTCAATCCGTCGTTTCCCTATCGCCTCGTGCATATGGTGCTGGCGGCCTATCTCACGACCGCGTTGGTGGTCGGCGCCGTCGGGGCGTTTCATTTGTGGCGCGACCAGCATCTTCCCGGTCCGCGGGTGATGTTTACGATGGCGATGTGGATGGCCACGCTGGTGGCGCCGATCCAGATTCTTGCGGGCGACCAGCACGGCCTCAACACGCTGGAGCATCAGCCCACCAAAATCATGGCGATGGAAGGCCACTACAAGAGCCACAAGAACGGCGCCCCCCTGATCTTGTTCGGCCTACCCGACCAGGCCGCGGGTGAAGTCAAATACGCGCTGGAAATTCCAAAACTGGGTTCGCTGATTTTCAAACACTCGCTCGATGCGCCGATGGCGGGCCTCGACACCGTGCCGCGCGAAAACTGGCCGCCGGTGCCGATTACCTTCTGGTCGTTCCGGATCATGGTCGGGTTGGGATTCCTGATGCTGGGACTTGGCCTGTTCAGCCTGTGGAATCGCTGGCGCGGCACGCTGTACCAGTCCCGGTTGTTGCACATGTTCGCAATGGCGATGGGGCCGGCGGGCTTCCTGGCCGTGCTCGCAGGCTGGATCACCACCGAGACCGGGCGCCAGCCCTTCACGGTGTACGGCCTGTTGCGAACGGTTGAGTTGGCGTCGCCTTTGGCGGCGCCTGCGGTCGGCTCTTCGCTGATCGCTTTTGCGATCGTCTATTTCGCGGTGTTTTCCGCCGGCGTGATCTATATTCTGCGATTGATGGCGGAGCCGCCGCTTCACGGCGAACAGGGACCGCGTGGCGATATCCCTGCCCGTGCCGCCGGGATTACGCCCGCGGCCGGTGCGGCAGCGGGAGGGGCTGTGTGATGGCCACCAGCATCGATATCGCCACGATCTGGGCCTTCATCATCGCCTTCGCGGTCTTTGTCTATGTGGTGATGGACGGTTTCGATCTCGGCCTCGGCATCCTTTTTCCGTTGTTTCCGAACAAAGCCGATCGCGACGTCATCATGAACAGCGTGGCACCGGTCTGGGACGGCAACGAAACCTGGCTGGTACTGGGCGGCGGCGGCATGATGGCTGCGTTTCCGCTGGCGTATGCAGTGCTGCTGCCGGCGCTGTACACGCCGATAATCGCGATGTTGATAGGACTGATCTTTCGCGGTGTCGCCTTTGAATTCCGCTGGCGGACCACGCAGAGCGGACGAAACCGCTGGGATCTCGCTTTCGCCGGCGGATCGCTGCTGGCGGCGCTGGCGCAGGGGATCGCGCTCGGCGCCATCCTGCAGGGCATTCATGTCGACGGGCGGCACTATGCCGGTGGGTGGTGGGACTGGTTGACGCCGTTCAGCATTCTGACCGGCGTTGCGCTGGCGATCGGCTACGCGCTGCTGGGCGCGACATGGCTGGTGCTAAAGACAGAGGGCGAACTTCGCGACAAGGCCTATGGTCTGAGCTGGTTTTTGCTGTTCGCCATGTTGGCCTCCATCGGCGCGGTCAGCATCGCCACACCGTTCCTCCACGTCCAATATGCGCAGCGCTGGTTTACCTGGCCGAATGTTGTCCTGACCGCACCGGTACCGATCGCGGTCGCCGCCGTCGCCGTGATGTTGCTGCGCAGTCTCGCCAGCAAGCAGGATTACCAGCCGTTCTTTTTGTCGCTGGCGCTGTTCGCCCTGTCCTATGCCGGGCTCGGCATCAGCATGTGGCCCTATATCGTGCCGCAGAGCATCACCATCTGGCAGGCGGCCTCGCCCGAGAACAGCCAGGTCTTCATGCTGGCCGGCGTTGCCGTGCTGGTGCCGCTGATCCTCGGTTATACCGCGTGGGCCTATTGGGTCTTTCGCGGCAAGGTAAGGCCCGAAAGCGGTTACCATTGATGCCGACGCCGCCGAAAACCCAATCGCTGGCCCAGCGCCTGTTGTGGTTCGCGGTCCTTTGGCTCGTTGGCGTCGGCGCGGTCGCGATCGTGTCGTTCGGGCTGCGGCTGTGGCTGGCGCCGAAATGAAGTTTTTGAGACAGCTTTATGCGCTCCAGCCCTGGCAAAATCGCAAATATTCCAGCGGGATATCTGGCTAGCTTGCCAGCGCGCGATCCCTGGGATTTGATGGTTCCTGTGATTTGCCAAACAATGATAGATACCGGGACGGAGACACACCGGAAGCGGCCAACGAGGAGCGCTTGATGACGAAATTTCGGCACCTGATCTGGATGGTGATCGCCGCTGTCGGCCTGATGCTTTCAGTCTCGCAGAGTTTTGCCCAGCAGCCCGATGTCGGCGACCAGCCTGGGCTCCTGCCGGATGATTTCGTGGAACTCAGCCCGGAATTCCGCAAACAGATGGTCTATTACCGGTCGACCGAGGCGCCGGGCACCATCATCATCTCGACCGCTGAGCGCCATCTCTACCTGATCCAAGGCAATGGCCGTGCGCTGCGTTACGGCATCGGCGTCGGCCGCGATGGATTTCAGTGGCAGGGATTGCTGAACATCACCCGCAAGGCGGAATGGCCGGACTGGACCCCGCCGCCGGAGATGATCGCGCGCCAGCCTTACCTGCCGCGCTTCATGGCTGGCGGCCCCGGCAATCCGCTCGGCGCTCGCGCGATGTATCTTGGGACCACCGTCTATCGCATCCATGGCACCAACCGGCCGGACACGATCGGCACCGCCATCTCGTCAGGGTGTTTCCGGCTGGTCAACGCCGATGTCGCCGACCTCTATGATCGCGTGCCGGTCGGCACCAAGGTTATCGTGCGGCAGAAGCCGGAATTGTAACCGCGACGGCTGCGTTCCGCAGCCGCTCCCTTTTCCCGACATTGGCGAGAGATAGATCATGCGGACATTCCGAGGCGGCCTCCTGATTGGGCTGGCGGTCGCAATCGCGGTCGCGGCGGCGGCCATTACCTACGAACGATATGACACGCGGACCCTGAAACGGACGATTCGTCGCGGCGAAGTATTGTGCGGCGTCAATACCGGCCTGCCCGGCTTCTCGGTCCCCGACGACAAGGGCAACTGGACCGGCTTCGACGTGGATTTCTGCCGCGCCGTTGCCGCCGCGATCTTCGACGATCCGAACAAAGCAAAATTTATTCCGCTCGACGCCAATGAGCGCTTCAGGGAGTTGCAGAACCGCAAGGTCGATATTCTCTCCCGCAATTCGACCTGGAGCATGTCGCGCGAAACGTCCTACGACCTCTATTTCCCGGCCGTGGCCTATTATGACGGCGAAGGCTTCATGATCCCGAGGGCGAGAAACATCGATTCCGCCCTCGATCTCAACGGCAGCAAGGTCTGCGTACAGGCGGAAACCACGACCCAGCTCAACCTTGCCGATTATTTCCGCGCCAATAACATGAAATACCAGGAGATGAAGTTCGGCAAACTCGAGGACGTCATCAAAGCCTATAATTCCGGGCAGTGCGACACCCTCACCGCCGATGTCTCGCAGCTTTATGCGCTGCGCTTGAACCTCGGCAAGCCGGGCGATCACGTCATCCTCCCGGACGTCATTTCAAAGGAGCCGCTGGCCCCTGTGGTGCGGGAGCGGGACGATGACTGGATGCTGATCGTGAAGTGGACTTTGTATGCGATGATCAACGCGGAAGAGCTCGGCATCACTTCAAAGAATATCGACGAAGCGCTGAAGTCGAAGAAGCCCGACGTGATGCGACTGGTCGGCACCGAGGGCGATTACGGCGAAGAACTCGGGCTGACCAAGGACTGGGCCGTCCGCATTATCCGCCGCGTTGGCAACTACGGTGAAGTCTATGATCGCAATGTCGGCTCGGGATCGAAGCTCGGCATTCCCCGCGGACTTAATCAACTCTGGAGCGCCGGCGGCATCCAGTACGCGCCACCGATCAGGTGAGGCTTCGGGCCTGGCTCACAAACTCGCCAAGCAACAAACTCGTCATCGCCCGGCTGACCGGGCGAACCAGTACTCTGCGGCGTTCGTAGTAATGCACCACGGCCGCAGCGTACTGCATCACTCGCCTTCGCGGACGGTGACGACTGGTTATGGTTACGATGCGACGACAGCACCTCTCCACATCCTGAGGAGCGGCCGCTTGGCTGCGTCTCGAAGGATGGCTCCGGGCATTCATGGTTCGGGAAGCCGCGCCTGACGCGGCTCCTCACCCGGAGGGTCGGCCTCAATAATTCTTCATCCGCGCCAGTTGATCGGCATGGAAATTGGTGTCGCCGAACAATTCCTGGCAAACCCGCGCACGCTTCATGAAGAAGCCGATGTCGAACTGGTCGGTCATGCCCATACCGCCATGCATCTGCACGCCTTCCTGGACCGCCAGCGTTGCGGTTGATCCCGCGCGCGCCTTGGCGACAGCCACCGCCGCGGCGGCATTCTCAAAATCGCCATCGAGCGTCTGCAAAGCCTTGAGCACCGCGGCGCGGGTGATCTCGATTTCGATATAGAGTTGCGCCGCGCGGTGCTGCAGCGCCTGGAATTCGCCGATCGCCTTGCCGAATTGCTTGCGCTCTTTGAGATAGCCGACGGTGCGGCCGAATACTTCTTCACTCAGCCCGACCATTTCCGAGGCGACTGCGCCGCGGCCGATGTTGAGTACGCCTTCCAGCAAGACGCCGCCTTGGTCGACCTCGCCGAGCACGCCGTCGGCATTGACCTCGACATCGTCAAACCTGATGCGCGCGGCGTTGTGCGAATCGACCATCGCGGTGCGCTCGGTCTCGACGCCTTTGACTTTGGGATCGACCAGAAACAGCGTCAGCCCGTCGCGCTCGCCGGGGGCGCCCGCGGTGCGCGCCGCGACGATCAGAAGACCCGCGGTGTGGCCGTCGAGCACAAAGGCCTTATCGCCCTGCAGCCTGAACCCGTTGCCGGAACGCACCGCCTGCATGCAGGTATGCAGCGGTCGATGCTTGGCGCCTTCGTCGATCGCAAGCGCGGCCAGCAGCGAGCCATCGGCGATCTTCGGCAGGTGCTCGGATTTCTGCGCGGCGCTGCCGCCGCGCGACAGTGCGGAAGCCGCCAGCACGGCGGTGGCCAGAAACGGCGATGGCATCAGCGTGCGCCCGATTTCCTCCATCACCACACCGGCTTCAACACAGCCCAGGCCGTTGCCGCCAAAGTCCTCGGGCACCAGCAGGCCGGAGAACCCCATCTCCGCGAACGTCTTCCACAGGTCGCGGGAGAAGCCGGTCGCATCCTTGGTATCACGCAATTGCCGCAGATGCGACACCGGCGCCTTGTCGCTAATGAGCCCGCGCGCGCTATCGCGCAACATCGACTGTTCTTCAGTAAGGACGAGTGCCATTTAGATATCCGAATAAGTTTGATGTTGTTCGATGACGCAATTTCACATGAAGCTCGTCATGCCCGGCCTTGTGCCGGGCAACCACGTCTTTCTTTGATGCGCCGACAAAGCAAGACGTGGCTAGCCGGGACGACCCCGGCCATGACGAATAGTCGTTCAGCCCTAAGCCCCTGGCAGATCGAGAATCCGCTTTGCCACGATGCCGAGCATCACCTCGGAGGTGCCTCCCTCGATCGAATTGGCCTTGGTACGCAGCCAGGCGCGCGGCCGTGCACCGCCCTTCGAGCGCTCGCTCTCCCATTCCAGCGCGTCGAGGCCGCCTGCCGACATCAGGATTTCGTAGCGGCGTTTGTTCAATTCCGTGCCGTAATATTTCATGGCGGAAGAAAACGCCGGGTGCGCCTGGCCGGCCTTGGCCAGATCGACCGCGCGTTCGGCGGCACAGGCCAGCGCCGCCTCGTCGATCTCGAAAGTGGCGATTTGCCCGCGCAGCATCGGATCTTCCAGCCGACCCTGTTCGTCGGTCCCCACGGAGTCCGCCGCGACCTGTCCCAGCGGGCGCCCGACGCCGCGTTCGCCCATGCCCGAGATCATCGCGCGCTCATGCTGAAGCAGATATTTAGCGACGTCCCAGCCGCGGTTAACCGCGCCCACCACATTGGCCTTCGGCACTCGGACATCGTCGAAAAAAGTCTCGCAGAATGGCGACCGTCCGGAAATCAGCAGAATGGGCTTTGTCGAGACTCCTTTGGAGGCCATGTCAAACAGGATGAAGCTGATGCCGTCATGCTTCTTCGCGACCGCATCGGTGCGCACCAGGCAGAAGATCCAGTCAGCGAAATTGGCATAGGAGGTCCAGATCTTCTGGCCGTTGATGATGAAGTCGTCGCCGTCGCTTTCGGCGCGGGTCTGCAGTGAGGCAAGGTCCGATCCGGCGTTTGGTTCGGAATAGCCCTGGCACCAGCGGATCAGGCCGGCTGCGATCTTGGGCAGATGTTCCTTCTTCTGCGCCTCGGTGCCGTATTTCAACAGCGCCGGCCCGAGCATCGAAATGCCGAATGAGGTCAATGGCTGGCGCGCGCCGATTGCAGCCATCTCCTGACGCACAATTTTCGTCTGCTCCGGATTGAGACCGCCGCCACCATATTGCGTCGGCCAATGCGGGACGGTCCACCCCTTGTCGCGCATCCGCTCGAACCAGACCCGCTGCGGCTCGGAGGAGAATTTGGTGTTGCGGCCGCCCCAGAACGTATCTTCCTCCGATGTCATTGGCCGCCGCATCTCCGGCGGACAATTGGCCTCCAGCCAGGCGCGGCTCTCACGGCGAAAATTTTCCAGATCGGACATGGCGGGGTTTCCATCTTCTATTGTTGGATCGACCTTAGTCCCGGCATGGCGGAATTCAATATGTCTCTGGTGCATCCATGCGTCCGCGGATGTGGCATCGACCCCCGATCGGGTGTATGCGCAAAGCCGCAGCGATTGAAAAACAAGAGGAAACTCCGATGCGGCTGAAGTTGCTTTCGCCTGGCGAAATGAGCAAAGAGCAGAAAGAAACCTACGACGAGTCAATCGCCGGCAAGCGCGGCGCTCCGCCGGCGCCTATGATGGCCTGGCTCAACAGCCCTGAGATGGCGCGTCATGCCACACGCCTGGGCGCCGTACTGCGATTCGATACCATGTTTCCGGCCAAGCTGTCGGAGATCGCGATCCTGGTCACGGCGCGGCACTGGACTTCACATTACGAATGGTTCGCCCATAAGCGGCTCGCGCTCAAGGGCGGCATGGATCCTGGCATCATCGAGGACATCCGGCATCGCCGCACGCCGCATTTCGACGATCCAAAAGGTCAGATGATTTACGACGTCGCGAAGTCACTGCACGAAGGCCATGGCCTCACCCAAGGTCTGTACGACGAGGCCGTGAAAGTGCTCACCCTGCGCGGACTAACCGAAGTCGTCGGGCTGTGCGGCTATTACACCATGGTTTCAATGACGTTGAACACGTTCGAGTTCGGGCTGCCGGAGGGTGAAGTTTCCGATCTTGCGCAAGGTATCGGCCCTGCATAGATCGTAAACGACCCGACGGCCGCCAACGGAGCAACGATGCCTGAAAGCCCGACGCCCATCATCGCGGGAACGCGGATCGGGCATGTTCATCTCAAGGTCGCCGATCTCGATCGCGCGCTCGGATTTTACTGTGACGTGCTGGGCTTTGAACTGATGCAACGCGTGAACTCCGGCGCGGCGTTCATTTCGGCCGGCGGCTATCACCATCATATCGGCCTGAACACCTGGGAGAGTAAAGGCGGCCACCCTCCGGGACCGGGAACGACGGGGCTGTTTCACACCGCGATTCTCTACCCGACACGGCCCGCGCTGGCTGACGCATTGCATCGCGTGATGCAGGCCGGCATTCAGCTCGACGGCGCCAGTGATCACGGTGTCAGCGAAGCGCTCTATCTGCGTGACCCCGACGAGAACGGTGTTGAGCTTTATTGGGACCGGCCTGAGGCGCAGTGGCCGCGCCAGTCGGACGGTTCGCTGGCGATGTTCACGCGCCGGCTCGACCTCGACGACCTCCTGCGGCAACGGGTGGCGTGATCGATCCTCATGGTGGGGAGCGCATCTTCACGCGCGCGCCGAGCGCGGAAGCCGCGCAAGACGCGATCTCGCGGGCCGAGGCCGCGCAAATCAATCGTGATCGGTTACAGTCCGCGTTGCCGAAGTTGCGCGAAAAACTCTCAGCTGCCTTGGCCGAGGAAGCGAAATGGTTCGCCGATTATCGGCGGGTCCGGCAGAAACTCGACGAGGCCGCGACGCTGTTTAAGCAATACCCCGAACATGCGCAGGCGATTGCCGACCTGTTCGAACTCGGCGAGGCGGTCGAGCGCGAAGTCAGCCGCATCAATGGCTCGGCACCCGAGGGCGTCGGCCACCGCCTGAAAACCGGTAGAACTGGAAGCCCGCGATCTGGAACGCTTCACACGAGACAATCCCGCGCTTGTCGCCACCGTCGAACTGAGAGATTGGGACAATAGCGGGAAATCGCTGTGGCCTGTCACCTCGTCGGGTTCGCTCGCTGCCGCCTATGCCGGATCAATGGTCGCGCCACCGCACCCCGGCATTCGCTGGAGTGATCCAGATGTCCTGGAACAGCGTCGTAAAGAGGGGAGCGCGAGCCGCAGCGTATTGGCGAACATTTTGCAAGGATGACACAGGAGCAAGAGGACCGTCTCAACCGCGAGGCACGGGAACGCACTCAAACGCACAGGTGGGTGTGATCATACTGCGGATGGTTGTAGCACCGGCGGCCAGCATCCTTTTGATCTTCGGTGTCCCTTCGCTTTTTCGCTTTGCTTTTTGCTTTAGTGCGCATAACGGACTCCAGTCAAACATCGCGCCATGCCGCCAAGCTCAAGCGCCTCCATGCCATTAGCCCGCACCTTCGAACTTCCTCAGCGCGCATGGCTGATAATAGTCCTTAGCGACGCAGATACCATTAACTCGTGTCCTGCCGGTCCGCGTCCCCAAGGGCGATCTTCAGCCGCGCGGCTTAGCAGGTAACGCCGGTAGCACAATGCCGTACCGCGCGCCGCGTACTCCTGCGCGCCACACCTGCGACGCTGGCGGGCGTCCCCGGCCGCCCGACTCGGGCATCCGCCGTATTCAGCGCGACCGAAACGACAGCCTCTTGCGAGAAATGCAAAGACAAAGGGACCGCGCAAAGCATCGTGCTGCCAATGAGCGTTAGTCCGATGACTGCAAGCTTTTTCATGGGTTTCCTCCAGCAGATGATCTTATACTGATTAAAGCGAAAGAGTTTGGACTTTAAGGCCGGAACCGAAACCCACGTTTGATCCAGATCAATCTCAGCAATATGGAGCACAAAAGCACGGCGTGTGCGTTATTGGAGTATGAGGCGTGCAAACACAGACCGCGACAATTCGCCAGCCGTCGTAGCGGACGGACGTCTCGGAGATAGCAGTGAGGCTGGAGGCGTCGATGCTAGCTCTTGCCCCGGATCGAAGACTGCATGCTAACAGCTAGCAACCCACAACGCTTCGACCATTGCCAAAGTGCTCTGTTGTAAAATCAAACCTCGATCTTGGTCGGATCGTAGAAGAAGCGCTCGCGGAAGACCTTGTCACCGCGCCATTCCTGCAGTGCGACCTCGTCGATCCGGCGCACTTTGCCGGACTTGTCGGTCAGTTCGAATATCCAGTGAATGGCGACATGATCGCCTTCGACTACCGACGAGATTGCCTTGGAATAGACCTGCGACATCCGTGCCAGCACGGCTCGCTCGTGGGCGACCAGTTCGTCGCGGCCGGCGCGCGGCGGCGCGGTATTTTCCTGCATGCTGGAATCTTCGGTGTAATAGCGCTCGATCGCGCCGGCATGATCGCCGGACTCGACAACCGCGATGAACTCATCAAGTCGAGCGCGCGACGGCATCAAAACCTCCCATAGTTCGGGTGCAAACGGCCAAGAATTGGATATTTAGATGCCGGGATCCGCGAATTCCGGAACCTGCTGCAACGCCGCCCGCCGCTTCGCGAAAGAAGCTGCCGCCAGCACCGCGAGCCCCAGCACAACAGGCGGAAACACCACCATGTTGACCGCCGACCAGCCATAATTCGCCAGCAACTGGCCGGACGAGAACGATCCCACCGCCATCATGCCGAACACCAGGAAATCATTGAAGGCCTGCACCTTATTGCGCTCCTGCGGCCGATGCGTCTCCAGCACCAGCGCGGACGCGCCGACGAAGGCAAAATTCCAGCCGGCGCCAAGCACGATCAGGGTGGCCCAGAAATGCATCGCGGTAATGCCGGACAGGCCAATCATCGCCCCGCCGGCTTCGAGCGCGAGACCCAGCGCAACAATCCTTGGCGCCCCGAAGCGCGCGATCAGCGAGCCCGTGAAGAAGCTCGGTCCGTACATCGCAACGATATGCCACTGGATGCCGAAATTCGAGTTGCTGAGACTGAGGCCACACATCTTCATCGCCAGCGGCGCCGAGGTCATGACCAAATTCATCATGGGATAGGCGATGACGCCACACAGCGCTGCCGCGATGAACCGTGGCTGCCGCGCGATCTCGAACAGCGGACGGCCGCCGTGCAGATCCGCCGGTGCGGGCTTCGGCGCATCGACACCGGCGAGAACGGTCATCGCGATCAGCGCCACCATCGCCTGCACCACAAAACTGAAGGCGAACAGATAAGGCTGCCAGACATCCATCGTCCACTGCACGAGCTGGGGGCCGAGCACGCCCGCGAACACGCCGCCGGCCATCACCCACGACACCGCCTTGGGGCGAAAGGCGGCGCTCGCGCCATCGGCGGCGGCAAAGCGATAGGATTGCGACACCGAACCATAGAGGCCGCCAAGGAACGTCGCGCAACAAAACAGCGGAAACGACGCATGGAGAATTGCGAAGGCCCCGAGCAGCCCGGTCAGCATGCCGCAGCCGGTGCCGATGATGAAGGCGACGCGGCGGCCATAGGCACGCGAGATGGCACCCGTCGGCAACGTGCCGGCGGCAAGCCCGGCGACATACATCGAAATCGGCACAGTCGCGAGCGAGACGCTTGGCGCCAGCGAAGCCCCGACGATCGAACCGGTCGCGAAAATGACAGCCGAGTTCGCGCCGGTCAGAGCCTGCGCCGCCGCAAGACGCACCACATTGGACCGCGCCCGGGCATCACTGGAAATCTCGTCAGCGGCCGTCATATCGATCATCGGCTATTTCCACTCACGTCACGGCGAACAGACCGTCGAGCTTGATTTATTCTGGCCACTATGGCGGGCGGTATCGGTCCGATCAACTGGTGCAAACGGGCGCACGCCATGCGTCGTTGCCTAGGCCGTTTTGGAGCGCGCGAATACCAGCGTGAGATTATTGGACGGCATCTCGATAACCTCGGCGAGCGCCAGACCGGCCCCGGTTGCCAGCTTTTCCAAAGCCTCGATATCGCGCACGCCCCATTCCGCGTTGCCTTCGCGCAGACTCGAATCGAACACGGCGTTGCTGACGGCGGTGTGCTTGCCGCCGCGCTTGAACGGACCATAGAGAAACAGCCGCCCGTCCGCCCGCAGGTAACGGCCCGCGCCGGCAATCAATCCCTCGGCCACACGCCACGGCGCTATATGGACGACGTTGGCAGAGAACACCGCCAGCAACTCACGGGGGCCACGGCCGTCCTGCATCTCGGGACACCAGGCCGGATCGGACAAATCGATCCGCAGCGGCGGGCGGATATTCGAAAGCTGCGCATGCGCCCGCCACGCCGCGATGCTTTTGAGATGCTGATCGTTGAGATCGCTTGGCCACCAGGCGATTTCAGGAATATGGCGGGCGAAATCCACCACGTGCTGGCCGGTACCGCTGCCGGCCTCGATCACGTCCCCGGATTTACCGGCAAGATAGCGCTGCAACACCTCCCGGATGGCCTGATGATTGCGGTGAAAGGCCGCCGCATCGAGACGGCCGTCGAACTCGATCGGCCGACCGTCCTTGCCGAATTCAACGACATATTCAACCATGACACCTCCGGATTACTGGCGACCAAGTTTCCTCCGCTTTAGCCGGCGATGGCTCTTACCGCAAAGCCTGACACGGCCACCGATAGCGTTTATGCTTTGGCTACCTATATTCCGAACCAGTCATCGCCGGAAGCGTACCTTGACCGACCATTTCCCGACAACGCTTTTTCGGACGCTCGCTTTGGCGATCGTCGTCGGCGCAGCGTTAGCGATCCCAACCGCTGGTGCGCAATCGGGCGCAGCCGACGGACAAAAGCTCGCTTTCGATCGCGCCAAGGGAAACTGCCTCAGCTGTCACGACATCAAGGGCGGCGATCTTCCGGGGACCATCGGGCCCGCGTTGAAAGATATCAAGAGCAGATATCCCGATCGTAATGATCTCGTCGCCATCCTCACCGATGAAACCAAACGTAATCCGCAAACCGCCATGCCGCCGTTCGGACGGAACCGGATTTTGACCGAGCAGGAGATCGACGCGATCGTGGATTTCCTGCAAACACTATGACGACAGCGGCATGATAATAGCGGCGCGCGCTGCAGGAGACTTGCGATGACGACCACTCACGACGGCTTTGCAGCTACGCGGCGCCTGATCCTCAAAGGTACAGGCGTGATCGCGCTGGCAGGCGTCGGTGTCATTTCATTCAATATGGCTCCAGCCTTCGCTGCGGCCAACGACAAATATCCGGAAGATGCGTTCAGGCAGAAAGGCGCAGCCGACGCGATCAAATCGCTTTATGGCAGGACTGCCGAAGCCTCGGACAAGATCAAGCTCGACGCGCCGGAGATTGCCGAGAACGGCGCCGTGGTTCCAATATCCGCCAGTACGACCCTCGCGGAGGTCACCTCGATCGCATTTCTTGCCTCGGAAAATCCGAACGCGCTGGCGGCGGTTTACTGGATTCCGCCGGGTACGATGCCGAACGTGGCCAATCGGCTCAAAATGGCGAAAACCTGCGACGTAATCGTGATCGTGGAAGCCGGCGGCAAGCTTTATAGCGCCACCAAAGAGGTCAAGGTCACGGTCGGCGGATGCGGCGGCTGACGCTCCGGCGTTGGAATATTGGAAGGAACCTCCTGATGGCATCGACCATTCGCGTGCGGGCGATCTCGAGCGGAGAGATCACCGAAGTCCAGGTGCTGATCCAGCATCCGATGGATTCCGGCTTCGTGAAAGACGCCAAGGGCGAGATTATTCCACCGCATTTTATCCAGCAGTTGGCCTTCGAATACGACGGCAGAAACGTGTTCGTTGCGGATTGGGGCACCGCTGTCTCCAAGGACCCCTATGTCAAATTCAGCTTCAAGGGCGGCAACAAGGGCGACGACTTGAAGATCAGCTGGGTCGACAACAAGGGCGAGACCGATACCACCACGGCGAAGATTTAGTGAACCTGCGATCTCCTATCCATCTGGCCTGTGCCACGCTTGTGTTGGCATTGGCAACCATAACGCCCACCGTCGCCGCCGACACGTCTGACCCCGTGGCCGACGCGAAAGCGTTCAGGAGCTATTTCGTCACAAAGTTTCCCAACATAAAGCCCGAGGATTTCGTCAACGGGCCGTACTCGATGAACGCGGACATGCGCCGACAATGGGAGGAAAAAGAGCGGTTTCCGCCATATGAGTTCTCGCTCGAGATGGGCAGGGAGATGTTCGCCAAGCCGTTCAAGAACGGCAAGAGCTACGCCGATTGTTTTCCGAACCAGGGCATCGGCATTCGTCAAAACTATCCCTATTTCAGTGCAAAGGAAGGCAAGGTCATCACGCTCGAACTAGCGTTGAATCGATGCCGCGAGGCCAATGGCGAACCGCCCTTCTCCTACGAGGGAGATGAAATGGCGGCTCTGACCGCCTATATGGCATTCACATCGCGCGGCAAGCCATTCGATATCAAAATCCCCGACGATCCGCGCGCGCTTGACGCCTACCAGAACGGCAAGCGCTATTTCTATACGCGGCGCGGCCAGCTCAATTTCTCCTGCGCCACCTGCCATGTCCAGAAACCCGGCGAGCGGTTGCGCGCCGAAATCCTCGCCCCCGCGCTCGGGATTCTGAATGCGATGCCGATCTACCGATCCGAATGGGGCGGCATGGGCACGATCAGCCGGCGCCTCACCACCTGCAACAGCCAGATACGTGCTGTGCCGCTCGAACCGCAGGCCGACGAATACCGCGACCTCGAATATTATCTGTCCTATGTCAGTAACGGGCTGCCGATCTCTGGTCCAGGTTCGCGGCCATGAACGCCCTTCGGATATCCATCCTCTCACTGGCCCTCGTGTTCACGAGCGCGACATCGGCGCCGGCCGCAAGCTCCAAGGCTGATTTCAATACCGCCTATGTCGCGGCCGAAGCCGCCGACAAGGAAGCCGGCCGCTTGCGCAATCAATGGACTGTGACGGCAGAAGCCTTGGCCGATGCCAAAAAAGCCGCTGACACAGGCGACTTCGACCGCGCCGTGGCATCGGCCAAGGAAGCCGAGGCGCTGGCCAGCGCATCGATCTTCCAGGCAACAAGTGAAAAAGAAGCCTGGAAGAATCTCGAAATACGGTAGGTTCAATATCGCATGACCATCCGCCGTCGGGACTTTCTTGGATTCGCGGGCGCAGTCGCGCTTTCGGGCGGAGCATCGCGTCGCGCGAGCAGCGCCGACACCGCAGGCGTTTACGATCTCGAACGCTTCGGCGATGCACGCATCCTGCATATGACCGACAGCCACGCGCAGCTGCTGCCGGGATATTTTCGCGAACCGAGCGTCAATCTCGGGCTGGGCGCGATGCGGGGACAGCCGCCGCATCTGGTCGGCCGTGCCTTTCTCGACCGGTTCGGAATCGAGCCCGACAGCGCCGACGCCTATGCATTCACTTCACTCGGTTTCGAAAAATCCGCGGCTCGGTTTGGCAAGCTCGGCGGTTTCGCGCATCTGAAAACGCTGATCGATCGCTTGCGCAACGACGTCGGACCCGCACGCGCGCTGCTGCTCGACGGCGGCGACCTGTGGCAGGGCACCGGCCTCGCCAACGCCATGCAGGGCGGCGACATGGTCGAAGCCGCCAACCTGCTCGGCATCGAGGCCATGACCGGCCATTGGGAATTCACCTATGGCGAAGATGTCCTGCGCGCAACCTTGTACGGTTCAAGGGCGAGTTTCTGGCGCAGAATGTCTATCTCACCGACGAAGCGGCGTTCAACGGCGCCAAAGCGTTCGATCCCGCGACAAAGCGGGTGTTCAAG
The DNA here is from genome assembly GCA_963811915.1 of uncultured Alphaproteobacteria bacterium. GTDB lineage: Bacteria > Pseudomonadota > Alphaproteobacteria > Rhizobiales > Xanthobacteraceae > Bradyrhizobium. Next base: position 280,037 of record CAWETC010000017.1, on the reverse strand, counting down.
CCGGCCACCATCAAAGAGATCGGCGGGCATCGTATCGCGGTGATCGGTCAAGCCTTTCCCTATGTGCCGATCGCGCATCCGAAGCGGTTTACGCCGGACTGGACGTTCGGAATCCACGACGAAGAATTGCAAAAACTGGTCGACGGCCTACGAAACACCGACAAGGTCGACGCCGTGGTGCTGCTGTCGCATAACGGTATGGATGTCGATCTCAAGCTCGCCAGCCGCGTGCGCGGTATCGACGTCATTCTCGGCGGCCACACCCACGACGCGGTTCCGCAACCCGTATCCGTGACCAATGCCGGCGGCACTACATTGGTCACCAACGCCGGTTCGAACGGAAAATTCCTCGGCGTGCTCGATCTCGAATTGGCGCGAGGCCGGGTCAGCGGCATCAGATACCGGCTGCTGCCGGTGTTCTCGGAATTGCTGAAACCCGATGCCGGGATGCAGGCGCTGATCGAAAAAATGCGAACACCGCAGGTGGCCGCTTATGCCGGGAAGATCGCGACCGCCGATCGCCTGCTCTATCGCCGCGGCAATTTCGCCGGCACCACGGATCAATTGATCTGCGACGCGTTACGCCATCAATTAGACGCCGAGATCGCGCTGTCGCCGGGCTTCCGCTGGGGCTCAAGCTTTCTGGCGGGCCAACCGCTAACGATGGAAGACGTGCTGGCCGAGACCGCCATCACCTATCCCGAAACCTATGTCCAGGGCATGACCGGCAGCCAGATCAAGGATGCCCTCGAAGACGTCTGCGACAACCTCTTCAATCCCGATCCCTATTATCAGCAGGGCGGCGATATGGTCCGGGTCGGCGGTTTCACCTATACCTGTACGCCCGCAGAAAGCATCGGACGCCGGATTTCCGACCTGAAGCTCGATAATGGCCGCGCGCTCGATGCCGGCAAGAGCTACAAAGTGGCCGGATGGGCCTCGATCAACCAGCAGAAGGGAATACCGGTATGGGATGTCTTTGCCAGGTACCTTGGTGCGGGTAAAATGCCGGCTGCCCGCGGTGCCGGTGTCACGCTGAAGGGCATCGATGACAACCCGGGAATTGCGGGTCAGGGATGACGCAAGGCCGGAGCTCAGCGGTTTTTACATGATAATATTCATTATTAGCTTGCAGGCGCACCAGACATGATCTTTCGGCAGTTGTTCGACAGCGTTTCGGGAACCTACAGCTATCTGGTGGCCAGCCGCGCTGGCGGCGAAGCGCTAATTCTCGACCCCGTGCTGGAGAAGGCCGACCGCTACTGCCAGTTACTGCGCGAACTCGACCTCAGACTGGTCAAGGCCGTCGATACGCATCTGCACGCGGACCACGTCACCGGACTTGGCGAACTGCGCGACCGGACGCGTTGCGTCACCATCATGGGCGAGCAGTCCAAGGCCGACGTCGTGGCGATGCGGGTCGCTGACGGCGACAGGGTGACGATCGAGGGCATCAGCCTCGATGTCATGTATACGCCGGGTCATACCGACAACTTCTACAGCTACCTGATGGGAGATCGCGTGTTCACCGGCGATACGCTCCTGATCCGCGGCACCGGCCGCACCGACTTCCAGAACGGCAGCGCGCGGGCGCAATACGATTCCATCTTCGGCCGGCTGCTCAAGTTGCCGGATGAAACGATGGTATTTCCCGCCCACGACTACAAGGGCGATACCGTGTCCACCATCGGCGAGGAAAAGCGATACAATCCAAGGCTGCAAGTGCGCTCGGTCGATGAATATGTCGAGTTGATGAAAAATCTGAAGCTGCCGAACCCGAAACTGATGGATGTGGTCGTGCCGGCCAACATGCATGTGGGCCTGCCTCAGGACGAACTGGTCAAACAGGGACAGGTGCTCAGCGCCCACGAGGCGATCAAGAGCCTGGGCCGTCCCGATATCCTTCTGGTGGATCTACGTGAAAACAGCGAACGCGCCAAGCACGGCACGCTGCCAGGTGCGCTGCACGCCCCCTACCCGTCGATCGACGAAAGCCTGCAACCCGGCGGGATGTTGCGTGAAGTCGCCGCGGCAAGCGGACGGCGCATCGTGTTTTTTCTGTGCCTTCGGCGAACGCTCGGCGATGGCGGTGACTGCGGCCAAAAATAACGGCCTCACCAACACCGCGCATATTACAGGCGGCATCGACGCCTGGAAGAAGGCCGGTGGCCCGGTGCAGACGGGCTGAGACTGGTTCAAACGACCAGCTAGATTTCCGCCCACGGCACGATCACGGCCTCGCGCTGATATTCCGCGCGATAGGCGCTGATTCGAAACACGTCTGCCATCACCTTTTCCGACAGCGCCTCGGCGGGAGCACCGTGCGATACGAGACGGCCATTCGAAAGTACCAGCACCAGATCCGCAAATCGCGCGGCCAGCCCGAGATCATGCGTCACCACGATGACCAATGTGCCTTTGTCGGTGGCCGCACGCAGGCTTTTCATAACGTCGATCTGGTGGCGCGGATCGAGCGAGGAGGTCGGCTCATCCGCCAGGATCACCGGCGCCTCGACCGCGAACACCCGCGCCAGCGCGACGCGGCTGCGTTCGCCACCGGATAACTCCGTGACGCGGCGCTCGCTGAATGCGACGACATCGGCGACCTGCATCGCCCGTAACACGGCTTCGAAATCCCTCGGCGTCAATCGCGAGGGATCGGTCGCCCCATGCGGATAGCGGCCGAGCGCCACAATATCCCGCGCCGGCAGCGGCCAGTGCACGATGTGGCCCTGCGCCAGATAGCCAAACCGCCGTGCGCGCTCGCGTAACGGCAATGACGCCAGCGCGTCACCGCCGACATGGATGGCGCCGTCTGAAGGCACCAGTCCGGCCAGGGCGCGCAGCAGCGTCGTCTTGCCGGCGCCGTTCGGCCCCACCAGCGCAACCAGATGGCCCGCTGCCAACGATAACGAAATATCGCTCAGCACAATGCGGCCGGCCAAGCGTCACACCCAGACCTTGCGCGGTGAGCAAGGCCGATGCGGTCATGCGACACCTCCGCCGAGCGCGCGCCGCTCGCGCATGATGAGATAAAGGAAGAACGGCACGCCGATGATCGACGTCAGCACGCCGACCTTGATGTCGCTCGTCGAAGGAATGATACGCACCGCGATGTCGGCTGCGAGCAGCAACGCCGCGCCGGCGAGCGCACTCGGAACAAGCAGCCGCGCCGGATCGTGACCCATCAGCGGCCGTATCAAATGCGGCGCGACCAGGCCGATGAAACCGATCGTGCCGGACACCGCGACCGCGCCACCAACGCCGAGCGCGACGCCTGTGATCACCAAAAGCCGCAACCGGTCGACATCGACACCCAGGCTTTGCGCCGTCTCCTCGCCGAGGCTGAGCGCGCGGAAAGCGTTGCGCTGCCGGAACAGGATTATCGCGCCTGCGACAATGAACGGCAGCGCCAGCACGACATGGCGAAAGCTGCGATCCTCCAGCGAGCCGAGCAGCCAGAATGCAATCTCGAGCACCACGAAAGGATTGCTCGAAAAATTCATCACCAGCGCGGTCGCGGCCCCCGCGAGGCTGGATATGGCAAGGCCGGCCAAAATCGAGAATCAATAGCCCGGCATTGCGGCCCGCGATCGCCAGCAGCACGAATACCGAAGCGAACGCAGCCAATATCGCGGCTACCGGAAGCGCATAGGATCGCACATCCGCCAGGCCGAGCGCGATCACCAGCACCGCGCCGAAGGCGGCCGATTGCGGCGCGCCGAACAGCGAAGGCGACGCCAGTGGGTTGCGCAACAACCCCTGCAACGCCGCGCCGGAGAGGCCGAGAATGGCACCAATCGCGCATCCCAGGATGGTGCGCGGCAGCCGGATTTCGCGGACGATCACCTGCTGCACGTCGCTACCGCCGCCAAACAGGGCATCGACCACCGTCAGCGGCGACAACCGTACCGGCCCGATCCCAAGCGAGAGCAACGCCAGCAGCACGACAAGCACAACGAGAGCGCCCATCACAGCGGTGCGCCCGCGCGCCGTGACATCAGCCGTCACCGTGACGTTCTGGGCATTCATCAATCGTCCTCAACCTGCATCGGCATACATGCTATTGGCCGGCAACAGAACTCATGCGACGAAAACGGCGCACTGGTCCAGTCGGGATTACAGGTTCGATCCTGGCAGGCGAGACGCCGCAGCCTCGCCGTCCCGCGAACCGGACCAACGTCAAGGCAAGCGATGAAATCCTGCTCACCAAGATCGCCGAATTCGACCCGAAAAGCGCTGTTTTCGAGCCTATCGGGCTCTAAAGATACCCCTTTCGCGGAGCAATGCATGGTAGGATAGCAACGAAATCGTCGCGCTAGGGTGCGCGTGGTGAAAATTGAGGCCTCCGATGAATGACGAACCGAAAAGTGCTGCCGAGCTGAAAGAGATCAGGCTGAACCGGAAGCTTGCCCAGGACGCGGAAGGCATCAAGGCCATGGCCGATATCGCGGCCGCCGATATCGCGATACGAAAGCGAACAGCCGACCTGCGCGCGATTCGATTGGCCAAAGAAGCCGCCGACCGCGACAAGCCGGCAGAACCCAAAACCAAGTCCAAGAAGAAGAAAACAGTTTAGATGACAAAAGAAGATCGTAACCGCGCCGAAGCCCGTTCCAACAAAGCCGCACACGAGGCGCACGAAGCCAAAAACAGCAAGGCCGAGCGCGACGCCGCTTTGAAGGCCGTGACTGACAATATGGCGAAGCTGAAAGCATTGCGGCTCGCCCGCGAGGCCGCCCAACCTCCACGCCCGACCGCCACCTCCAAGAAGGCGCGCAGCAAGTCCAAATCGTCAGGAGCAAAGTCGTCAGGAGAAAAGGGCCCGGCGCTATCCGATTGGCTGGCGGGACAGCAAAGTGGCGGGCGCCGAATCTAGCGGGACATCAAACCGGCGCGGGCCATTCGATCATCGAGCGTGTCTTGGTCGCGGCGTCGTAAACCTGCACCTGAAGCATCTGGAACTGGTGCTTCAAGGCCATGCCCGCCTCTTCGGCGGCTTCGACCGTCGCGTGGTGTGACTTGAAGTGACCATCCACCACCAGCGAGTAGCCGTCGGTCGGCGCCTTGTCGGCGCGAATGATTTTGCGCGGCTGTTGTTCTTCTGCTTCGTTCTTCGGCTTCTTCATATGTGGCTCCCAGATCAGTATCCGATTAAACCGGACCTCATCTGATTGTTGTGAGCGTGACCGCCAGGCAAACGCTTCAGGTTTGTCCCGCGGAAAATGTCTATCCGGTGGAAAACCGGTACCACTTTTCCGGGTCATGCTCTTTGTTTTAAACACGATCTTTCGGAAAACCGGTACCCACTTTTCCGGATCATGCTCGGGGGTTGCGCCTCCCTTTACACTGAATGTCAGAAAAAGGCAGGAAAGATTGTCAGATTAGAGCTAATATATCGCCCCAAAAGACGGTGAGATTGAGGTCGCGGATACAACCGGTAGCGGATACAACCAATAGTCGGGCAAGAACCCAATCCGGTTTGATCGGAGGCGATGATATCAGGTGGAACCGGCAAAAACAAAGAGCTTCCCAAGAAGGAGGACGGCAAATCAAAGAAATCGCTGCCTGCAACCACCGAAGACGACGACCGTGAAGATGGCGACTTCGCCACGCCGAAACTCGATCGTTATGGCGATGACGACCAGCCACTTTGAAAGCTTGAAATTCTCGCAATGCGCTGGCGAGAGTCGTCGCTCTCGATCCCACTAAATGCTTGCGGAAGTTGATGCGATATTCCCGTTTCGGCCGTGTTTTTAACGGCTGCCATGCAGCCATATTCATAGACAAATAACCGGCCTGGCCGATAGTTTCCGGCACTGAAACCGGGTGTGAAATCAGAAATGGTCGACGTTCTCGCCGCAACGCGACAGGTCGAGTCTGACGAGAAGGCTGACGGATCGTTGCGTATCCTGGCCGCGATTTCGGCGGCGCATTGGGTCAGTCATTTCCATATGTTCGTGCTGCCAATGCTGTTCCCGTTCTTGAAGGAACAACTCGGCGTCGGTTATGTCGAGCTTGGCTTTGCGCTGACCGTCTTCGCCGTGACATCCGGCCTGACGCAAGCGCCGATCGGCTATCTGGCCGATCATATCGGCGCCCGCAAGGTCCTGCTGATGGGCCTCACGGTGGGCGGCTTCGCGCTGATCATGCCCGGCCTGCATCTCAGCTACCCCTGGCTGATCGCCAGCGCCGTGCTGCTGGAACTCGCCAACAGCGTTTATCATCCAGCCAATTATGCGATCCTTTCGGCCCACATGAATGAGGCGCGCATGGGCCGCGCCTTTTCGATCCACACCTTCGCCGGCTTCCTCGGCGGCGCGGTCGCGCCTGCCGTCGTTGCGGCGCTGGTGGCGATAGTCGGAGGTCGTGGCGCCCTGATTTCAGCCGGTGCACTGGGTCCGCTTGTCGCGTTGCTGCTTCGTGGTCGGCATTCCCGATGCGAGTGCCGCGGACCGCCGGAATGCAGGCGCAGAAATGCCAGCGCAAAACGTCCTCACACCCGCCCTCCTCGTGCTGACGATCTTTTTCATGCTGCTCAGCCTGTCCAACGCCGGCATCAGCAATTTCGGCGTTGTGGCGCTGATGAGCGGCTATGCTGCGTCATTTTCTGGCGCCAATATCGCGCTGACAGCCTTTCTCGGCACGAGTGCGGTCGGCGTGCTGGCGGGTGGTTTTCTCGCCGATCACACAAGACACCATGGACAAGTGGCCGCCGCCTGCTTTGCACTTAATGCCGCCATCGTGTTGATGATCGCGACAATCAATTTGCCGTCGCCGCTGTTGATAGCGGCCATGGCGTCAGCAGGATTCTTAGGCGGCGTGATTGCGCCCTCGCGCGATATGCTGGTGCGCAATGCGGCGCCACCGGGCGCGGCTGGCCGTGCCTTCGGGATTGTCTCCACTGGCTTCAATGTCGGCGGCGTCATCAGCCCGTTGCTGTTTGGCTGGATCATGGATCAGAATATGCCGCGTTGGGTGTTCGGCGCGTCGGTCGGGTTCATGACCCTGACCGTCCTGCTCTCACTGCTCACCGAGCGAAGCCCGAACCACAGTTCGGCAAACTCCGGAGGCAACGCTGATGCATCCCGGGGCCTGCTCCCGGACAGTCAGTAAATACCGATGTCCTTCAGTCAGGCGAATTTTGGTCGCGGCACTTCGCCTATCAGGCGCGCGCGCTCGGTATCGGGCCAGAGCAGCAGCAGGCCGAGCAAGCCGGACACGATCAAAATGCCGGCGTTGATCGTGAAACCCGTCATGAAGCCGTCAAGAATTCCTGACGCGCGCTGGATCACGCCGCCCATCACCCATGGCGCCACAATGCCGGCAAGCGTGTAGATCGCGCCGTAAATCGCGATCACGGCACCGCGCTGGACCACCGGCGTGAATTCTCCGAGCATCGGCGCACAGACCACATAAATTGATCCGCACAGCCCGGAACCGATCACCAGCAACACGATCTGCAAGCCCGCACCCTCGATATGTGGAATGGCGGCAAAGACCAGTCCCGCGATGATCAACGGGACCGCGCCGAGCACCCCGCGCGCGCCGCGGGTAGAAACGCCCCGCGCCATCAGCACCTGCGAAACCCACCCCGTCAGCAGTACGACGACTGCACCGGACACCCATGGCAGGATCGAAATCCATCCCGCATCTGTTTGCGAGAAGCCCAGCCCTTTGACGACGAAAGGCGTGAACCATGTAAGGCCCAGCGACAGTGCCCAATAGGCGCCGAAGGTCGCGGCACAGCAGCCGACAAAGGTCCGCGAGGTCAGAAGCCGGAAATAGGGAATGCGCGGATCAGCGGCCGCCATCGTCGCGGTTTGAACCAGCGGCCCTTCCTTGCCCAGAATCAACCACGCCACCACCCACATCAGACCGACGACGCCCAGTGCGCCGAACGCATAGTGCCAGCTGTAATTGACGATCACCCAGTTCAGCATGGGTACCGCGAGGATGATGCCGAATGCCGAACCCTGCGATAGCACCGCGGTGGGAAGGGTTCGCTTCTCATCGGGAAACCATTTGTAGATCGCATGCACCGCCACCGCACCTGCCGGGCCCTCGCCGGCGCCAAGGATCACGCGGCAGATCAACAACGTGGTAAAAGTGACCGTACCGACCATCGGAAACTGCGCCAACGCCCATACCGTCGCGAGCACGAGAAGGACCCAGCGCGTGGCGATACGATTGACAATGAACCCGACGACGATGGCCGCGATCGAAAACAGAAAGAAGAACGAGGAACCGAGCAGACCGAATTGCTCCGGCTCAAGCTTCAGCTCGGTCATGATCGGCACGCCGGCCAGTCCGACCACGATCTTGTCCGCAAAATTCACCAGCATGAACAAAAACAGCAGAAACGTGATCTTCCAGCCGCCCCTGGGCGTCGGTTGCACGATCATGATTTAGCCCCGCTATCGTTTTTTGCTGATTCTGTTCGACGGTTTTCGATGCTATCCAAGGCCTGTCAGCCATTGCAACCCGGCATTTTGTCCACCCCTTTTGCGCGCTGCAGCAACACCCGCTTCAGACGAACACCGCCTGACGCTGCTTTGATAACACGGTGCAACCGGATCACGATCGCGTCGCCATTATGATTGAGGCCGTGATCTCAGGCCATGGTCTTGGTATGTAGAGCGGCCATCAGAGGGCTTTCCATGGTCACACGCTTCGCATGACAATCGGCAACCAGATCGTGCTGAGCGTTCGCAATCTGACCAAAGCCTATCGTTCCGCCGGAGAACAAGTCGCCGTGCTTCGTGGGGTGAACCTGAGCGTCGCGGCGGGCGAGCGCGTCGCGCTGACGGGCGAGTCGGGCAGCGGCAAGAGCACGCTGCTGCATCTTATCGCAGGCCTCGATCGGGCCGATAGCGGCGAGATCAAGCTCGCCGACACCTGCATTTCGGATCTCACCGAAGTCGGCCGGGCGGCGATGCGGCGCGACCGGCTGGGTCTGGTATTTCAACAATTCAATCTGATCCCGAGTCTGAACGTCCGGGACAATCTCGTGTTTCAGTCTCGCATTGCCGGCCGTCACGATGCGGCCTGGCATGCGGAGCTGGTGGAACGGTTGGGGCTCGGTAACCTCCTGCACCGCTATCCCGAGCAACTATCAGGCGGCCAGCAGCAGCGGGTTGCGATTGGCCGCGCGCTGGCGATCAAGCCGGTGCTGCTGCTCGCCGACGAGCCCACGGGTAACCTCGACGAGGCGACCGCCGATGACGTCCTCGCGCTGGCGCGCGATCTGGTCACGCGAACCGGCTGCGGCTTTCTGATGGTGACCCATAGCGCGCGGCTGGCCGCCACGCTCGACCGGCACATCAACCTCAGCGGGGGATTAGTCGCATGACCCGCGTGCTATGGATCCTCGCGGTTCTGCTGAGCCATTGGCGCCGGCATCCCATGCAGCTCGCAACGTTGCTGATTGGGCTGATTTCCGCGACCGCGCTGTGGAGCGGGGTGCAGGCGCTGAACCAGCAGGCGCGCAGCAGTTACGATCGCGCCGCGGCGGCTTTCGGCGGCGCCAGAACGGCAGTGCTGGTTGGCCGCAACGGCGCAACTTTCTCGCAGCAGCTCTTTGTCGACTTGCGCCGCGCCGGATGGCCGGTATCGCCTGTCCTCGAAGGCCGCATTCAGATCGACGGGCGGTCGTTGCGCTTGCTCGGAATCGAACCTGTCACGCTGCCGGTGGAAGTCGGCAACGCGCCGGCGATTGGAAGAGCAGGCCTGCAATCATTCATCACTCCGCCGGGAGAAACGCTGGTGTCACCGGAAACGCTTTACAGCCTTGGCGTTCCGGAAGGCAGTTCGCCACAAGCGGGCGGCGGCTTGCTGCCGCCACTGCGCGTGCAGGCGCAGCTCGTGCCGGGTGTGCTGGTGGTCGATATCGGCATTGCCCAGCGGCTTCTCAAAATGCCCGATCAGATTTCCCGGCTTTTGATCGGCAGGGCCAGGGGCAAACGCACACCGCTTGAAAATGTCACCGGCGACAAACTCCGCCTGATTGAGGCGGACGGCGAGACCGATCTCGAACGCCTTACCGACAGCTTTCATCTGAACCTGACCGCGTTCGGCCTGTTGTCATTTTTTGTCGGGCTGTTCATCGTCAATTCGGCAATCGGCCTTGCCTTCGAGCAGCGCCTGCCGATGCTGCGAACCTTGCGCGCCTGCGGGGTATCCGCGCGCCTGCTCAACACCGTGTTGCTGATCGAGCTGATATCACTGGCGCTGGTTGCGGGCGTGGCCGGCCTGGTCTGCGGTTACCTGATCGCGGCGGCGCTGCTGCCCGATGTCGCCGCCTCGTTGCGCGGACTGTATGGCGCGCAAGTTCCCGGTCAGTTGACGCTCAAGCCGGAATGGTGGGCCGCCGGCCTCACCATCAGCGTGCTTGGCGCGGTGGCGGCCGCGACCGCAAGTCTTTTAAAGGCGATCCGGCTGCCGGTGCTGGCGGCCGCCCAGCCCCAAGCCTGGCAACAGGCGCAGCATAGATGGCTGATTTTGCAAAGCGCGGTGGCACTCGCCGTGTTCGCCGCAGCGGGGGGACTCTTGTGGTACGGCGATTCTGCTGCTATCGGGATTTGCGGTGCTCGCGGGCCTGCTGCTTGGCGCCGCATTGGGGTTGCCTGCGGTTCTGGAACTGGTGCTTTCGCTGGGCCAGCGGAATGCGCATCACGCACTTGCCGTGTGGTTCTGGGCCGACAGCCGCCAACAGCTTTCCGGATTGTCGCTGGCGTTAATGGCGCTGTTGCTGGCGCTCGCAGTCAATGTCGGCGTCGGCACCATGGTCGAAACCTTCAGCCGCACTTTTATCAGCTGGCTGGACGGACGACTGGCGGCGGATGTTTACATCAACGCGTCTGACGACGGGCAGGCCATCGCCATCAGGGCGTGGCTCCAGCAGCGCCCCGAAGTCGAGGCCATCCTGCCGGGCGGCCGGACCGATACCCAGATCGACGGGGCGCCAATCGAAATTCTCGGCCTCGCCGATCACGCCACCTACCGCGATCACTGGCCATTGTTGCAGTCGGCCGAAAATGCCTGGATTCGCCTTCGCGCCGGCGATACCGGCTTCATCAGCGAGCAATTGGCGCGGCGCACGAAGCTTGCTATTGGCGATTTCCGTCGAAGTCCCCGCTCCGGGTGGGCCCTGGACGCTTGAAGTGGTCGGCATCTATGCGGATTACGGCAACCCAAAGGGCCAGATTGCCGTCAATTTCGCGGCGCTGACCCGCCACTTTCCCGGTATCCCGCTGACGCGACTGGGCCTGCGGGTTGCACCATCAGCGGTGCCGGCGCTGATTACGGCACTACAGGAAAAATTCGCATTGGATGGACGCAACCTGGTGGATCAGGCGACGCTGAAAGCCGAATTCGACGCGCATCTTCAACCGGACGTTCGCCGTAACGGCAGCGCTGAACGCCTTCACCCTTGGCGTCGCGGGCGTCGCCTTGCTGACCAGCCTGCTCACCCTGAGCAATTCCCGCCTCCCCCAATTGGCGCCGCTATGGGCCATCGGCATCACGCGGCGGCGCCTTGCCGTCGTCGAATTGCTGAAGACCCTGTCGGTGGCACTGATCACAACCTCGCTCGCGCTGCCGCTCGGCTTGTTGGTCGCGTGGTGCCTGATCGCGGTGGTGAATGTGAAGGCGTTCGGCTGGCGGCTGCCGTTTCACGTCTTCCCGCTGCAACTCGTCGAACTTTTCGGCGTGGCGATGGCGGCCGCATTGATCGCCGCACTGCTTCCCGTTCTCAAGCTGGCGCGCATGCAGCCGGCAGACCTGGTCAAGATTTTTGCCAATGAACGATAGCCGCCATATATCCCGCCGCGCTTTTGCGGGTGGCGCGTTTGTTCTCGCACTCGGCCGCGGGACGGTGCTTGCGCAGGGCTTTGCCGGCCTGGGCATCAGCGGGAGCGGATTTGCGCCGGTCGTTCCCGGCAAGACCTTTGCTTTTCCCGCAGATCACGGCCCGCATCCGGAGTTCCGGATCGAGTGGTGGTACGTGACAGCCAATCTGAAAGATTCAACCGGAGCGGCCTATGGCGCGCAATGGACCTTGTTTCGCCAGGCGATGAAGCCGGGCCCGCAGCAAGAAGGATGGGCCAACCAACAAATCTGGATGGGCCACGCTGCCGTGACCCGCGCGGATACCCACAGATACAGCGAAAAATTCGCTCGCGGCGGCGTCGGGCAGGCCGGTGTCGAGGCAAAGCCGTTTCTCGCCTGGATCGACTCCTGGGAAATGCGCGGATCGGATCAGATGCGAGACAACATGCTCGCGCCTCTTGAAGTCAAGGCTTCGGGTGTGAATTTCGCTTATGCACTGCGGCTCGATGCGGATCGCCCATTGGTTCTGCAGGGCGATGCCGGCTACAGCAGGAAATCGGAGCGCGGACAGGCCTCGTATTATTACAGCCAGCCTTATTTCGAGGCAGCCGGCAATATCACCATCGATGACAAGCCTGTAGAGGTGACCGGAAAGGCCTGGATGGATCGGGAATGGAGTAGCCAGCCGCTCGCTTCGGATCAAACCGGATGGGACTGGTTCTCACTGCATCTCAACTCAGGTGAAAAGCTGATGCTATTCCGGCTGCGTCAGACCGATGGCAACAATTATTGTTCCGGCAACTGGATTTCACGCGACGGCAAGACCCGGCAGATCACATCCGCTGATATCGGCATGACGCCGAAGGCGCTGACCGAGATTGAAGGACGCAAGCTTCCGGTCACATGGGACATTGCGATTCCATCGCTGGCATTGGCGATCGAGTGTGTCCCGCTCAATGCCAGGAGCTGGATGGGAACGAGCTTTCCATATTGGGAAGGGCCGATCAGCTTCGGGGGCAGCCATACCGGGTTAGGATATCTTGAAATGACCGGCTATTGAGGAACGGCGTTTCGATATCGTCTTCAAGAAGGATCCTGCGATGTATCACTTCACGGCATTCGTCACCTGCCTTGCGATCCTGTTCTACTTCTTCACCAGCGTTCAGGTGTCGAGGGCCCGCGCTGCCTTCGGCATCAAGGTGCCTGCGATAACCGGCAATCCCGACTTCGAGCGGGTGTTTCGCGTGCAGATGAACACGCTGGAATGGATGCCGATTTTCCTCCCCTCGCTCTGGCTGTTTGCACTCTATATCAATGATGCGTTGGCGGCCGCACTTGGCCTTGTCTGGATCGCCGGCCGCGTCCTTTATATGACCGGCTATTCGCAGGCCGCCGCCAAACGCGGATTGGGTTTCGGGATTCAGGCCACCGCTACCATCCTGCTCTGGCTGGGCGCGCTCGGCGCAATTATCTGGCACCTCATCCATGCCTGAAAATTGGCCCCCTGATTCGAATATCCGTATCTGCCTGTTACAGCAGACGAAAAACGACAATAAACCACCGATGCGGCCGCTATTTGACTTCAACCCGATCCCAAGTTTAAGTAATGGCCATGGCGGTAGAGCGGCACCGTCTAATTTTATGACGTTGGCTTTTGGGGGTGCTTGCCGCACGCGAGAGCTGTAACGAGCCCACTATGAATGCCTATTTCAAGCGCCAGCTTGCGGATTACGTGGAATACCACCGCAACCCCTGGAATGGAGTGATGCATGTATTCGGCATCGTATTCCTGTTCCTGGCCGCGATTCTTCCCCTCAGCCTGTGGCCTGTTGACGCGTTTGGTGCACACACCACGGTGGCTCCCATCATGGTCTTGCCCGTCCTGATTTACTGGTTCTTGCTCGACGCGGCCCTCGGAACGGCGATCCTTGCCGCGGCAATCATGTTACTTTCAATCGCCGCGGTTATCGCGAATTATGCGACTCCCCTGAGCGTGTGGTCCATTTCGATCGTATTGATCGTCATCGGCATAGGTTTTCAAATTATCGGACATCGGTTGTTCGAACGCCGACAGCCGGCGCTCATGGACAATCCAAGTCACTTGCTGCTCGGACCGATGTTCGTGATGTCAAAATTATTTATCGCGCTCGGCTTTCGGTCTGATCTTGCCGCCATTATCGAACGGGCTCCGCAACCACCACCTCGCGGCTCTTCTTACGCCGAGGAACATCAGGTCGAGCCCCTGCGACATTCATGACCAGGGTCCTCGTCACTGGCGGCAGCGGGTTTATCGGACAGCACCTGGTATCGGCGCTTGCCGCCCGCAATCAACAGGTGCGGGTACTCGATCTTCTTCCGCCGACGCACCTGCTGCCTGACGTGCAATATATCGAAGGTTCGGTGCTCGATCCGGACCTGGTGGATGAGGCGCTCCGCGACGTCGGTGAGGTTTATCACCTTGCGGCTCTTCCAGGGATGTGGCTGCCGAAAAAAGATGATTTCCACACCGTGAATTTCCACGGCACCGAAGTCGTCATCACGGCCGCGCGCAAGCGCGGCATCGCACGTTTCCTGCACTGCTCGACCGAATCCATTCTTTTCCGGGTCATCGCCATCACGGGATATCTGCGAGCAAGGCCTGCTGCGACCCCAGGACATGCCGGGCCTGTATACGCGCTCGAAACTGCTCGCGGAGCAGCTTGCCATGGAAGCCGCGTCATCCGGCTTTCCGTTGGTCGTCGGCACACCGACGATGCCAATCGGGCCGCATGACCACAATCTCACTCCGCCGACCGCGATGCTTCGGCACTTTCTGGGCGGACGCCTGCACCTATATCTCGATTTCATCGTAAATCTCGTCGACGTGCGCGATGTCGCAGCGGGCCTGATTCTTACGATGGAACACGGGCGAACCGGGCATCGCTACATTCTCGGCGGCGAGAGTATTCCGCTGAAGAAAATACTGGAGCTGATGTCGGCGATCAGCGGTCGCCGCAATCTCACCGTTCCGGTTCCCGGCCGCATGGCGGAGATGGCGGCCACGATATGGAGTTGATCTCCGATCACGTGACGCGCCGCCCCCCGACCGGCACCGGAGAGGGTGTGCGGATCGCCTTGCGGGCAACCGACCTGTCGATCGAAAAAGCGCAAAAGGAACTTGGTTACGCCCCGCGGCCGGTTGAACCTGCGTTGCGCGACACTATCACCTATCTCCTCGGCGCGGACGGCCAGCATTAAGCTTTAGGGGGCAATCCAGCCCGAATTCGGGGGGCCGTCATTTGCCAGCGCAGTGCAATCGGGAATATAAGCTGAACCATGATGCATGATCAGAATCCAATTTTAGCCTTCGTCTGGAGCGGATGGACCGCCACCTGGCCCACGGCATTACTCGCGCTTATCTGGGCTGCATGGCTCATCAGTTGGGCTGTGGGCTCACTCTTTTCCGGTCGTACCGAAAAGCACGTCAGAACGTGGGACTCGCGGGCTTACCGTGTCCCGATCCTCGTGGGCGCCGTCCTGCTGACACCATGGACCGAGCATATCCTGGGCGAGAAGCCGCTATGGCACGTGGGCAGCAGCGGTACATATCTGCTCGCCCTGCTGACCTTGGCCGGAACGCTTGTTCACGTGGTGGGCGCGAATTCATCTTGGACGCTTTTGGTCGAACGCCATCACACGCAAGGAAGGCCATCGGGTCATCGACACCGGCCCTTACGGACTGGTTCGCCATCCGATCTATACCGGGCTTATCGCGGCCATGCTGGCGACGGGCATTGCGGTTGCGACCGTGACAGCACTGCTCGGCACGGTGCTGATTGCTTTCGGTCTCTGGCAGAAGGCGCGCATGGAAGAAGGCTTTCTGACGACGGAGCTCGGCGCGGAGGCTTACGGACCTTACTGCCGCCGCGTGCCAATGCTGGTTCCGTTTTTGCCAACACGCTAGTTTGAAGCATCATTCAGCTAGGTTGAATCATCCTGGTCTTCCATCCTCTTCTTCGAGCATGATCTCCGCGCAAGCGCCTATGCCGTTTGTCACGAGCGAAAACCGGTACCCCCTTTTGCGGATCATGCTCCGAGTCACGGATCTGCAAGACATCAGCGCCTGTGTGGGGTCTGCCCCGAGGCTTCGGCGAGCGGTACCAGATGGCGCGGCACGATGACGCGTTCACCTGGCACCAGCGGTGTCTTCTCCGCCCCCTTGTTGACCTGAGTGACCGACCAGAGCGGCACGTGATAAAGCGCCGCGATCGTCTGCAAACTGTCGCCCGGGCGGGCGAACACCGACATGCCGCTGTCCCACAGTTCGATGTCGGCATCGGGGGGAACGACATAATTAAGCGGTAACGCGTCCCCTTCCGCCTTCACGGGCATGGTTGCGACCTGCACGACCTTGCTGACCAATTGTTCCTGGATGGTATCCATCTTTTCGATATTGATGTGCGAGACTTCGTCATGCTCCGAGAGATCGAAGCTTGCATAATGACCTCGAAAGCCTTGCTGTCGGCTTCATGTGGCTGCCACCGAGGACGCTTTTCGACAGGAAGACATTGATATAGCGCTCGATATTGAGCGGCACGGGCGGGACTGATCTGAGGCGGATCGATCGTGACAACGAGGCTCACCGGAATATTATCGGCCTCAGCATTTCAGAAAACTTCAGCGCGCAATACCCGCCCATGGAATGCCCGATCAGGATGATCGGAGCGCGGATCCTCACGATACTGGCGAATTGCACTCGCGGCGATGAGGCGGCAAATCGTGAACTCATAGACATCGGCCGGGATGCCGGCATTTTCGATCCGCTCCGTCAGACCGTCCATCCCGCGCGAGAAAATCGGACCGAGCGCGCCACGGAACAAGTACGCCCGCGCGCGTGGCGCAACCGCTGGCACGGCGGTGTCTGGCACCGATAAGGCGGCCGAGCTCGACGCCGGGGCCGCAACTACCAGATCAACACTGCCACACAGCAGCAGAGCCGAAAGCATGGCGCCAATGAGGGTCGTCATAATTGGCGTCGGATTGATCATGCGCTCCGCGTACCCATCTCGAACGCTGCTGGCTCATCGCATATGGCGCCGAGCCAGTACGTCCGGGAATAGAAAGTGCACCACTCGATGCGCGAAACGCACTCTAGGGCTGTTGGGTTGGTAAAATTGTGGCGCCCACCGGCATGGAACGCCCGAAGGGTGAGCGCCTATCTCGATCGGCCAAAGGCCACCGCATCGATCGCGCCGATTACCTTCCCCTGCATGATCTCGTTCTTGTCGATGGTAAGATGCCCAACACCCGGCACGTTCTGGACATTAACGTTCTCTAGCGTGCCGTGCAGATGGCTGGTCCTTGCGACAGGTTCACCGTTGCCATTGGCGACGTAGAAATTGATGTAACGCCCGACGCGTCCCTGCAGGCTGGTGCGAAACACTGAATTGAGACCTATCGCCAGTTTGACGGGAGCACCAAGCCGGTCGAGACGCTCCACCATATCAGGCAGCACCGTCGCACCCGAAGAGTGACCGACCAGAATGATGGTCCGTACCCGTCCGCTTCGGTATTCGGCGGCGGCTTCGTCCGCGAGCGCCGACCATGCGAGATAATTGGTGATGGTAACGGGAATACCCTGCGCCTGCAGCTTGGCTGCAATGTCATCCAGACCCAATGAGAAGATGTTGAGCACACCACGCAGCAGGTAAACGTGAACGCCCGATGCTCCCGGCGAGGGAACCGCGGCTTTCGCGGTACCGAGCGGAAGCGCCAACAGTGACAGACCCACGGCCACAACGCGCAGCGACTGTTGCCACCACTGACCAGACAACCGACGTCCGCTGACAAATCCCTTATGTGCGCTTGATGATTTCATTGATTTCCTCTTTGCGTAACCGCGCGGGCCGGACCGTAGCCTCCCCATGCTCGCATCTGCAACACGAGGCAGCAGGGTCCGACGATTTTAGTTCGTTCTACGTGTCCCTATTACAACACCCCCGAACAGGCGAAACACTTTTCACGAATCCCGCTGCGGTATCTTGCAACCGTTCCATGCCAACGGCGCATTGTCGAAGTGACATTGCGCCACGTCGGAACCATCAAGGGTGCTGTCACTTCGTGAGCGGGCAACCACTATCCTTGGCAGAGGGAAACGCCTTGTCGCCCGGCACCACGGCGAGTTGCTTGTAGTAGTCCCAAGGCTTCTTGGATTTGGATGGCTTCTTGACCTCGAACAGATAGAGGTCGTGCACCATGCGGCCGTTCGCGAGCACCTTGCCGCCCTGGGCAAACACGTCGTCAACCGGCAGCTCCTTCAGCTTTTTGACCACCGCGTCAGAGTTTTTGGTGCCGGCAGCCTTTACGGCCTTCAGATACTGCAAAGTCGCCGAGTAGGTGCCGGCCTGAATCATATTGGGCATCCGGCCGGTACGCTTCATGAAGCGCTCCGAGAATGCGCGGGTCTTGTCGTTCTGATCCCAGTAGAAACCCTCCGTCAGCACAAGACCCTGCGCTGCCTGCAGCCCGAGGCCGTGCACTTCGGCGAGCGTCATCAGCAGGCCCGCCAGCTTCTGGCCGCCGGCGACAATGCCGAATTCTGCCGCCTGCTTGATCGAGTTGGTGGTGTCGAGACCGGCGTTGGCGAGCCCGATGATTTTCGCCTTCGAGCTTTGCGCCTGCAGCAGGAACGACGAGAAGTCCGACGAGTTCAAGGGAATGCGGACCGCACCGAGGACCTTGCCGCCATTCGCCGTGACAATCTCGCTGGTATCCTTTTCAAGGGCATAACCGAAAGCGTAATCGGCGGTCATGAAAAACCAGCTATCGCCGCCCGCCTTGACCAGCGCGCCGCCGGTGCCGACCGCGAGCGCATGGGTATCGAAAGCCCAGTGAAAACCATAGGGCGTGCAGGCGTCCCCGGTGATGCGCGAACTCGCGGCGCCGACGACAATATCGATTTTCTTCTTTTCCTTCGACAACTCCTGAACTGCGAGCGCGACCGACGACGTCGTCAGCTCGGTGATCATGTCGACGCCTTCGACGTCATACCAGCGCCGCGCGATGCTGGTGGCCAGGTCGGGCTTGTTCTGGTGGTCGGCGGTGACGATCTCGATCTTCTGGCCGATCACGCTGTCGCCAAAATCCTCGACCGCCATCTTGGCGGCCTCGACGGAATATTTGCCGCCATAGTCCGCATAGACTCCGGACTGATCGTTCAGAATACCGATCTTGACGACCTGTGCCGACGCCGGAACCGCAAGCAGCAAACTGCACGCCGCAATGGCAGCCGACAACATTCCCGATTTCATCTTGGCCTCTCCCAAAAACCTTGTCCCGAACATGATATTTTATAACTTTGCAACTGCCCATCTATATTGCATGCGCCATTAGTAGTGAAGGGTCGCACCCTGGAAGCGATGGATGGTTATTCGCTATCTGGTTGGAGCCGGCTTTTTCCGATGCGGCCCCTCCGCGAGGTTGCGGACGATCATGTAGAAGATCGGGGTGAAGATCAGTCCGAACAGGGTGACGCCGAGCATGCCGAAGAACACGGCGACCCCGACCGCCTGCCGCATTTCCGACCCCGAGCCGGTTGAAACCACCAGCGGCAGCACACCGAGAATGAATGCAAAGGAGGTCATCAAAATCGGACGCAGCCGCAACCGGCAGGCCTCGATGACAGCGTCCAGGCGATCGCGGCCTTCGAGTTCGATATCGCGAGCGAACTCGACAATCAGAATGGCATTCTTCGCGGCCAGTCCCACCAGCACCACAAAGCCGATCTGGGTGAGAATATTGACGTCCTGTCCCATCACCCGCACGCCGATCGTCGCGGCCAACAGACACATCGGCACGATCAAAATCACGGCGAAGGGCAGGCTCCAGCTGCCATATTGCGCCGCCAACACCAGGAACACGAACAGGACGCAGATCGGGAACACGTAAAGCCCCGCATTAGCGCCGGTGACCTGTTGATACGAAAGGTCCGTCCAGTCGTAGGAAAAGCCGCTGGGCAGTGTTTGCTCCGCCAGCCGCTTCATGATGTCGATGGCGGTTGCCGAACTCGTTCCGGGGGTCGTATCGCCCTGAAGCTCAGAGGACGGATATAGATTGTAACGCGCGACCCGATCCGGTCCGGCAATATCATGGAAATCCACCACGCTGCCCAGCATCACCATATCGCCGGCGGCATTGCGGGTACGCAAGCGCGCGAGATCCGGGGTCTCTTTGCGAAACGGCAGGTCCGCCTGCGCGGTGACGTGATAGGTACGGCCAAGGATGTTGAAGTCATTGACATAGGCCGAGCCGAAATAAGTCTCGATCGCATCCGTCACGCCCTGGATCGGCACGCCGAGCTTCTGCGCCTTGATGCGATCGATATCGACGAACACCTGCGGCGTATTCGCGGTGAACGGCGAAAACACCGAAGTCAGTCCCGGCGCCTTGCGAGCCGCGGCGACGAGTTCGTCGGTGGCTGCCGCCAGCATTTGAGGACCACGGCCCTGCCGGTCCTGAATGCGCATGGTGAAGCCGCCGCCGGTGCCGATGCCGGGAATTGAGGGCGGCGGAATAACGATGATGAAAGCACCCTCGAGGGCGGAAAGCCGCTTTCGCAGTTCGCCGGTGATCGCAGCCGCCGACAACCCTTTTTTCAGGCGCACTTCCGGCTCGTCGAATACCGGAAACAGCGCTGCCGCATTGCTCGACTGGGTACGCGTCGCGCCGGACAGTCCGGCGAACACCGCCACGCGAACGATGCCGGGCGTGTCGAGCGCGATCTTCTCGATCTCGCGGACAACCTCGGTGGTTCGCGCCAGCGAGGCCGCGCCGGGCAATTGCACCGAGACGATGACGTAACCGCGATCCTGTGCCGGAATAAACCCCTGCGGCGTCGTGGCGAGCAGCCATCCGGCGCTGCCGATCAGCGCTACATAGACCAGAAGCATCAGCGCCGAATGTCCGATCACAAAGCCGGCGGCGCTGCCATAAAGATGAGACAGCCGGTCAAAGCCGCGATTGAAAAAGCCTGTGAATTTTTCCCAGCCGCGCGCGATCAAATTCCAGCCTGCGGGCGGTCGCTTCTCTTCGTGGGGCTGCAGGATTTGCGAAGCCAGCGCGGGTGAAAGCGTCAGCGAACAGAAGCAAGAGATCGCGGTCGCCACCGCGATCGTGATCGCAAATTGCTGAAAAAATTGTCCGGAAATACCGCCGAGGAACGCGGTCGGCACGAACACCGCGCATAACACCAGCGCGATCGAAACCAGCGCACCACCCACTTCCTCCATGGTGCGTAACGCCGCGTCGCGCCGGCTCATGCCGTCGCGAAGATGCCGCTCGACGTTCTCCACCACCACGATCGCGTCATCGACCACGATGCCGACCGCAAGCACGAGGCCGAACAAGGTCAGATTGTTGATTGCAAAGCCGAGCGCGGCCATTGCGGCGAAGGTGCCGACCAACGATACCGGGATCGCCACAATGGGGATGATCGCCGGGCGCCATCCCTGCAAAAATACCAGCACGACAATAACGACGAGGATCATCGCCTCATAGATCGTCTTGATCAATTCGCTGACGGATTGCGCGATGAACTCGGTCGGATTGTAGCCGATGTTGTAATCGAGCCCCTTGGGGAAATCGGCCTTCAGCTTGACCATGGCGTTGGAAATATTTTTTGCCGTGGCCAACGCATTCGAGCCGGGGCGCTGGGTCACCAGCAACGCCACCGCGGTCTTGCGAAGCAGGAAGCTATTGGTGGTGTAATCCAGCGCTCCCAATTCGATCCGGGCTACATCACGCAGCCGCACGGTGCGCCCGTCGGCGCCGGCTTTGACGAGGATGTCTTCAAATTGCCGGACATCCTTCAGCCGGCCGGTGAAGGTGAGGTTGGGCTGAAATGCCCGGTCCGCGATCGGCGGAGCGGCCAGTTGCCCTCCGGTGATCTGCAGGTTCTGGGCGCGTATCGCGGCCAGGACGTCACCCGCGGTCAGCCCAAGATTTGCGATCTTGTCGGGATCGAGCCACAGACGCATGGAGTAATCGCGCGCGCCGAAAATCTGGATGTCGCCGATGCCATCGAGCCGAAGCAGCTGGTCGCGGACCTGAAGCAGTGCATAGTTGCTGATGTAGAGCTGGTCGAAGGTGTCGTCGGGCGACAGCATGAACACGACCATCAATATGTCCGGGCTGTTCTTGCGCGTGACCACGCCGTTTCGCTGCACCTCATCCGGCAGCTGCGGCTGCGCGATCGCGACCCGGTTCTGAACCAGTACCTGGGCCTTGTCGAGATCGGTACCGAGCTTGAAGGTGACCGTGATCGTGAGCTGGCCGTTCGAGGTCGCCTGGCTGTAGAGGTAGAGCATGTCCTCGACGCCGTTGATCTGCTGCTCGATCGGTGCCGCGACGGTATCGGAGACGGTCTGTGCGGAAGCTCCGGGATATTGCGTGGTGACCACGACGGTCGGCGGCACGACTTGCGGATACTCCGCCACCGGCAACGTGGTGTAGGCGATCGCGCCGACGATCAAGAGTACGATCGACAGCACCATAGCCAGAATTGGCCGATTGATCGAAAGCTGACCGAGGTTCATGTCTTGCTACCGGCAGGGGCGGCTTTGGCCGCGTGCGGGCTTACCTTCGCTCCGACGCGGGCGCGCTGCAGGCCCTCGACGATGACGCGGTCTTCCGGCTTCAGACCTTCGCGGATCACGCGCAAGCCGTCGTCGAGCGGACCAAGAATGACCGGCCGCGCCTCCACGGTATCATCGCCCTTGACCACGAAAACGATCTTGCGCGACTGATCGGTCGCGACTGCTCCATCCGGCACCAGCAACGCATCATAAGGCGCACTTCCGATCAGCCGCACCCGGCCGAACTGGCCGGGCAGGATCGAATAGTCCTTGTTCGGAACCACCGCACGCTGACGCAACGTACCGGTCGAAACATCCAGCCGGTTGTCGATGAAATCCATTTTGCCGTCATGCGACGGCTTGGTTTCACCGGTCAGCGTCACCTGAACGGGATTCGGCGTGTCGCGCGAGCTGGGGCGCTTGCCTTCAAAGTAAAGCCGGTTGTCTTTGAGATAAGTCGCCTCATCCACATCGAAGTAAATGTAAATCGGATCCAGCGAGACGATCGAGGTCAGGAGCGTTGCCCCGCCTTCGCTGCCCTGCACGAGATTACCGACGCTGACGAGATGGCGGCTGACCCTGCCGCTGATCGGGGCTACCACATGGCTGAATTCGATATTGAGCTGGGCCGCCTTGAGCAGGCCCTCGGCCTGGGTTTCCGCGGCCTTTGCTGCCTGCAAGGCCTGGCGGCGCTGGTCGACGACCTGTTCGGAGACGGCACTGGTCTGGACCAGGTTCAGGCCGCGGTCGAGTTCGCGCTTGGCGAGTTCCGCCTTGGCGCGCGCATCCGCGAGCTGACCGTCCGCCTGCTGGGCGACGGCTTCGAAGGGACGGGAATCGATCACATACAGAAGGTCGCCGGTCCTGACGAAAGCGCCGTCGCGAAACTCGACGTTGGTGACGAAGCCACCGACGCGGGCGCGAACCTGAACCTCTTCAACCGCCTCGAACCGGCCGGTGAATTCATCCCAATCCGTCACGGTGCGCTTGGTGGGTTGGGCCACCGTGACGGGCGGCGGAGCAGCCGCGGCTTGTGGCGGCGCCTTGTCCCCGCAGCCCGACAAGGTGACGGCAAGCAGAACGATCAGCGGCCTGAGATCGCGAAATGAATGGCCACTGACAGTTTGAGCCAGACGCTCCGATTTAGCAGCCGCGCTCAATTCCATCTCCTCTGCACTTTCCACCGCAATCAATCGAGGCGACCACGATCGCCGGCTACGCCAGGATGAGACGGATAGCAGTCTGTTCAAGAGCCGGCCGGGATCAAGCAAAATCGTTGTGCATCGGCGATGCCGGCCTCTAAACGCGCCTGCGCGGCAAATGTTTTTTCATGAGGCAGTTCGTCGCGGGCCACGCAGACTTGTTCTGGACGTCGTAATACTGTCGCGCCGAACCCGGCCGGGGTCATTTTAAGGCTCCCCTCCTCGCGGTTACTCCGCTAAATTGCGTCCAAAGCTACAACAAAAATCAAACGTCCGGGAGGACAATCGTCGTGCACAAGGGGCGTGCCGTTCGCAGTACGGTGGGCAACACTGTTGTCGGCTGCCTTGCCGGGCTTGGCGGAGCCAACCGGCCATTTACATCCCGCGTGCGCGTTTGCGGCGGGCAGCGGCGCGCGACATCCGAAATCGATAAAACTCCCGAGCCGATCCCTGAATCGTGGATGCTGCGCGAGAGCGACAGCGCCGCGCGGACCCGCGGAACTCTGTTTCTGACCGCATAAGATCATCGGAGGAAAAAATGTACACCGGCAAGCAGGCTCATCTCCGTCCCCTTCAGCCCGCCTTCATCATGGCGAACTCCGGCGAGACCGTGAGCTATGCAGAGCTGGAGGCGCGCAGCAACCGGCTGGCGCATTTGTTTCGCAATCGCGGCATGAACCGGCTCGATCACTATGCCATCTACATGGAGAACAACAGCCGCTACCTGGAGGCCTGTGGCGCAGGCGAGAGGGCCGGCTTGTATTATACCTGCGTCAATTCGTATCTGACGGGAAGCGAGCTTGCCTACATCGTCGATAACAGCGAATCCCGCATTCTCATCACCTCGGTTGCAAAGCTGGAGGTTGCCCGCGAGGCCCTCGAGCAATGCCGCAAGGTCGAACTGTGTATCGTCGTCGACGGCGACGGCGACGGCGAACGCATCATCGGCCTGCGGGAAGCCACGCGCGGACTGCCCAGCACACCGATACCGGACGAATGGATCGGTACCGCGATGCTCTATTCGTCGGGCACGACCGGGCGACCGAAGGGCATCTTACGGCCGCTGGCCGAACAACCCCCAGCCGAGCAGCTCCCGATCTTCGACTTCCTGCAAAAGCTTTGGCTGTACCGCGAAGGCATGATCTATCTTTCGCCGGCGCCGCTTTATCATTCTGCGCCGCAGGCCGCGGTCAATCTCGCGATCCGGATCGGTGCCACCGTCATCATCATGGAAAGCTTCGACCCCGAAAATTATCTCAAGCTGGTCGAAAAATGGGGCGTGACCCACAGTCAGCTGGTGCCGACGATGTTCTCGCGCATGTTGAAGCTGCCAGAGGCGGTGCGGGCGCGTTATGACCTGTCATCCCTCGAGGTCGCGGTCCATGCAGCGGCGCCCTGTCCGGCCATGGTGAAGGACGACATGATCAAATGGTGGGGACCGATCATCCACGAATATTACGGCGCCACCGAAGGCCTCGGATTTACCGCCTGCAATAGCGCGGAATGGCTTGCCCACCGAGGGACGGTCGGCAAGGTCCTGCTCGGTGACCTTCATATTCTCGATGAAAACATGGAGCCGTGCCCGGTCGGCACGTCCGGCACGGTCTGGTTCAAGACCGCGACGCCGTTTGAATATTTCAACGATCCGAACAAGACCCGCGAGGCCCGCTCGCCCGACGGCACCATGAGCACCGTCGGCGACGTCGGTTATGTCGACAGCGACGGCTTTCTCCATCTGACCGATCGCGCGACGTTCATGATCATTTCGGGAGGCGTCAATATCTATCCGCAGGAATGCGAGAACCTTCTGATCACCCATCCCAAGATCGCCGACGCCGCGGTATTCGGTGTCCCCAACGCCGATCTTGGCGAGGAGGTCAAAGCGGTGGTGCAGCCGATGCCTGGAATTCTGGCGTGTCCGGATCTCGCCGAGGAGTTGATCCTGTTCTGCAGCCAGTCGTTGTCGCGCCAGAAGGTGCCGCGCTCGATCGACTTCGAGGCCCAGCTGCCACGGCTGCCGACCGGAAAGCTCTACAAGCGGCTGCTGCGCGACCGTTACTGGGGAGACAAGACCTCGCGAATCCTGTGAGGAGCGATCAAGCCGGGGCAGCTGGCGAGCAGCACCTCTGGATTGTGTTACGGAAGCGGCCGGCCCCCTCGGTGACGTTGCATCCGGGGCCTTTCGGCAAAGCCGCAGCTTGATTGATCGCGGGTTTTTTGCTGAAATGCCTGCGGCTGAGGTGTCAAATGAAATGGATGAAAGAGCGCGACCTTTTGATCGCGCAAACCAAGGCATTTGTTCAGTCCGTGGCCGGCAAGATAGCGGCGGCCGACACTCGGGACGAATTCCGGGAAGGCCTGATTGAACCGATCGCGGCTGACGGAATTGCGGAAGTAAAACGGCCTGTCGAGACCAAGCCGATCGAGAGCAAGCCGATCGAGACCAAGCCGATCGAGACCGTGCAGATCGCCCGGCCGTCACCGGTTCGTCTCGGCGACTTTCGCGAAGAAATCCGCGGAAGGGTGGCCGCGTTCCGCGCCCATCAGGAGCTCTTCAATCGCGAACGCAATGAATATTTCAATTCTGTCCTGACGAGGCTCCGCGCTTCCACAGATCAGGCACCCAAGGCACCGGACGACCAGGCCCTTAAACCGCCCGGCATGGCGTGAATTTTTCACCTCCCAATCGGTCGCCGTTGCCCACAAACGCGCGAAGCTGACCATGGGAGCAACGTCATGACGCTACTCAATCGCAGAAGCCTGCTCGGCACCGGACCGGCACTTTTGGCGCTCGCGGCATTTGGAAACAGATTCGCCTTGGTGGCGGGGTCGCTATGACTGACCACTCATATGTTCGATACCGCCAGCGGCAAACCCTGCGAAAGGCGTGGAGCAAGCTGCTCGACGCGAGTTGACGGCATCGGGCTCGCTTTTCGCAATCGACCACACAACGAAACCCTGTAACGAGCTTCAGTAACGCCGCGCGACCTTCTGCTGATCGCTGGCGAGATTCTCGGCCTCCACCGCCCGGCGGAAGCCGTCGCGCGCCTGCAACCGCTGCCAATAGGCCGCGACCGCCGGGCCGAAATTCCTGGATAGACCGAGCCTCTCCGCCAGCAACAGCGCGTACCCGACTGAAATATCGGCTGCGGTGAAACGGCCGGCGCAAAGCATCTCGCTTTTGGCCGCGGCGGCCTCCACCGCGCGCAGCCGGCCGAAGAACCATTTCGCGTAATCGGTCGCCACCTGCGGATTGCGCCGCTCTTCCGGTTCGAGCTCCGTGTAGCGCAGCACCAGCGTTTGTGGGAACGTCAGCGTCGCCTCGCCGAAATGCAGCCAGTTGAGAAATGCGCCATAGTCCGGCTCATCAACACCAACCGCGAGCGGCGTCGGTCCGTAGCGCGCCACCAGATAGTGCGATATCCCGGCAGATTCCGTCATCCGCGTCTCGCCATCGAGCAGCAGCGGAATGGTGCCGAGCGGATTGAGGCCGAGATATTCCTTGGCAAAAACCCTTGGCGGGAACGGCAGCATCTTGAGGTCGTAGGGCAGTCCGAGCTCTTCGAGCGTCCAGAGCGGCCGGAACGAGCGCGCCGCGGCGCAGTGATAAAGCGTGATCATACCGTTCTGCCTCCCGCGGCACGTCCTCAACAACACTGAGGCTAAACTCCACTGCGATCAAAAGC
The DNA here is from genome assembly GCA_963811915.1 of uncultured Alphaproteobacteria bacterium. Classification (GTDB taxonomy): domain Bacteria; phylum Pseudomonadota; class Alphaproteobacteria; order Rhizobiales; family Xanthobacteraceae; genus Bradyrhizobium. The sequence goes on along the minus strand of CAWETC010000017.1, from coordinate 252,710 downwards.
CACCGGTGTCGATGGCCTGATCGTTCCGCAATGAAAAAACCCTTGCTATCCCCTGCGATGGTTCCCAGCTAGATGATAGAACCACCCACGATCCCGAACCGCCATGGACTCTCAGATTCACTATTTACCGCTGACACCGGGATTGTTCTCGATCCTGGTGTTTCTGGTTGTGGGGCTGATTATCCTGATTCAGCTTCGCATTCTCCGATATGCCTATATGCGGCTCGGGGTTGGTCCGGGCGTCGCGCTACTCCTGCTGTTCGGTTCGCTGATTGGCAGCTATTTCAATATTCCGATTACGGTCCTGCCGGGACATCCGGTCAGGTCGGACGAGATCGTCGACTTCTTCGGGATGAGTTATGTCGTGCCTTTGGTTACGTCATGGCCGGGTACCGTCATTGCGGTGAATATCGGCGGCGCCGTCATTCCAACCATCATGTCGATCTATCTCGTCATCCGCTATCAACTCTGGATCAAGGCCGCGCTGGCCGTGGCGGTCATTGCTTTTGTTATCCATTCGATGGCCACACCGGTACCCGGGATCGGCATTGCCGTGCCCGTCTTCGCACCTGTCGTAACCACTGCGATCCTGGCCTTCATCCTTTCTCGCGAATACGCCCCACCCCTTGCCTATATCGGCGGCTCGATGGGAACATTGATCGGCGCCGATCTTCTCAATCTCGACAGGATCGGCGACCTTGGCGCTCCGGTCGCCTCGATCGGCGGCGCCGGAACGTTCGACGGCATATTCCTCACAGGTATTCTCGCCGTGCTGCTGGCCGGCCTTGCCGCTCCTTCACGCCCACGACCGGCGTGGTAAGCGCAGCGAATGGCAGGCCCGCGATATTGTCGAGCTAGCCGAGTTGCCACCCTCTCCGACTATCAATAATAAGACATGAAAAGCTTCGGGGAACGGCGATATTGATCGATCGTCCTGCCGGATAGAAACAAGGGTACGGTTACGCCTATGGAAGCTCCGGCAAGCACCGCGCCACATGCGGTCGGTAAATGGTCGCCCTCGCCAGATGCAAGCGGCATCGTCAAAAGCATTCATGCCATGCTGCATCCGCGCAATATCGTGCTGGTCGGCGCGACCGACAAGCCGGGCAATTACGCCGAGCGCATCTGGAACAACCTGATCAAATATCAATTTGAAGGCGGCCTTTATCCGGTCAACAGTAAACGCCAAACCATCTGGGGCGTGCCCTGTTACAAGGACTTTGCCAGCCTGCCGGACAAACCCGATCACGTGCTGGTGCTGGTGCCGGCGCGTTTCGCGGTGCAGGTTATCCGGGACGCCGCAGCCGCCGGCGCCCGCTCGGCCACCATCGTAACCTCCGGCTTCAGCGAATTGCAGGACGATGAAAGCCAGAAGCTCGCGGCCGAACTGCAGCAGGCGATCCAGGAGACCGGCCTCGCTGTCACCGGACCGAATTGTCTTGGTAATCTGAGCGCCGGCGAAAAACTGTTTACCAATATCGACGACCGCGTGGTCACGATGGAGGCTGGGCCGGTCGCGATCGCCGGTCAATCCGGCGCTATTGTCATGGCGATCCGTCAGGCGCTGGAGGATCGCGGCGTCGGCGTCGGCTACATGGTCACGACCGGGAACGAGGCCGGACTAGAGACGCCTGATCTGATGACGTATTTCGCGGCCGATCCGTCGATCCGCGTGATCGTGGTTTATCTCGAGGGCGTGCGCAATACCAAGGTGTTCCGCGAAGCCTGCAAGGCCGCGCGCGCGGCCGGCAAGCCGGTGATCGCCCTCAAGCTCGGCGCGTCCGAGGGCGGACGGGCCGCCGCCATGGCACACACCGGTGCGCTGGCCGGATCGATCGAAACCTTCGACGCCATTTCGACCCGCGAAGGCGTGATCCGCGCACGGGGCCTCGATGAATTGATCGAAACCACCGAATGCTTTGTCCATGCCGATCCGCCGAAGGGCAATCGTCTTGCCGCGGTTACGCTGTCGGGCGGCAAGCGCGGGCTTTTGATCGATGCCTTTTCAGCGGCAGGACTGAATTTTGCCAGGCTTAGCCAGAATGCAACCGGGAAACTGGCGAAGATGCTGGGCCCGGGCAGTATCGTCGGTAATCCGCTCGACGCGGGCTTCGCTGCGGTGGTCGATCCCTCGGTCTATATGCAGTCGATCAGGATCATGATCGACGATCCCGACACCGATATCGTCATCATCGACTCTGAATTGCCGAAAGCGCCGCATGAACTGCGCGAACGGAATCTGCGCATCGTCAATGAAATGGCCGAAAAGGCCAGCAAGCCGGTCATCTATATTTCGACGATGTCGATCGGCTTTACGGAATTCACCAAGGATTTGCGGAAATCACTGCCGCATATCGCCGTGATGCAGGGCCTGGACCGGGCGGTGGGCGCGATCAAGGCCTTGATCGAATATGCCTCATTGCGCAAGGAAGTGCCTGATATCGTCTCGAGTTCCAGTGCAGCCGCGCGCATGGCATTGGAAAAGACGCTGCGGAGCGCCAGCGGTGCGGCCCTCGACGAAGTCGCGTCCAAGAAATTGCTCAAGGCTTACGGCATTCCCGTATCAAAGGAAGCGATCGCGCAGACAGCGGCGGATGCGGTGAAGATCGCCAACAAGATCGGCTTTCCCGTTGTCGCCAAAGTAGTCAGCGCCGAGATTTTGCACAAATCCGACATCGGCGGCGTGGTGTTGAATATCAACAGCGCGGCCGAAGTGAGAAAAGCTTTCAACGACATCACCGCACGGGTGAAGAGGCTGAAGAACAAGCCGAAACTCGAGGGCATCCTGATCGCCCAGCAGGTCAAGGCCGAACTTGAGCTTGTCGTCGGCGCTTCCCTTGATGCCGAGATGGGTCCGGTGGTGCTGTTCGGCACCGGCGGCGTCGATATCGAACTGATCAAGGATGTAGCCCTTGCCGGCGCGCCGCTCGATGCCGCCGAGGCAAAAGAACTGATCAGCCGCACCAAGGCCGGGGTGAAGCTCAGGGGTTATCGCGGCAAGCCCGCCCTGCACGAAGCCTCGGCCGTGAAGGCTCTTGTCGGCCTGTCCAATCTGATGGCCGATGCCGGCAATCGCATTGCCTCGATCGACGTCAATCCGTTTTTGATCAATACCAAAACCGGCGTCGCAGTCGATGGCCTGATTGTTCTCAACAATGCCGAGGTGAAAAACGCCGCCGGCCATTGACTATTGATTCAAGTCGTAAGGGGCATCCGATGAGACTTACTTTACGTGCATTGGCAATCGTTAGCATGACGGTTTGCGGTGCCGCGATGGCGCAGGCTCCAAATGCGGTTTCCTCACCGCCGGTATCAGATTCATTTCCGGCATGGGCCTATCCATGGGCCCCCGATTTCAAGTCTGCGTCCGACGATGGCGTGCCACGGCACGTTCCCGACAGCGCGGCTGCCTTCACCGTCACGCAGGAACGCGACCTTTTCTTCGCTCCGGATTGGCATCCCGACGATCACCCCGCCATGCCGGATGTCGTCGCGCATGGCAGACGGCCCGACGTGCGGGCCTGCGGCTCATGCCATCGCACAGAAGGCACCGGCGGCCCGGAGAACGCCAGTCTGGCCGGACTTCCCGCCGCCTACATCGCCCAGCAGATAGCCGACTACAAAAGCGGCGCGCGGAAGTTTGCAGGTCCGCAGCGAAGTCCGGCCTTGCTGATGACCGCGATCGCCAAAGCCGCCAGCGATGACGATATACAGGCTGCCGCAGCCTATTTTTCTTCGCTCAAGCCGAAGTCGGTGATCAAGGTGGTCGAAGCCGACACGGTCCCGGCGACGCAGATCGCCCGTGTGTTCTACATGCTTTCGAAAGACGGCGGCACAGAACCGATTGGCAGGCGTATCGTCGAGGTCCCGGACGATGCGGCGCAATTCGAACATCGCGACACCCGTTCGACCTTCACGGCGTACGTGCCAAAAGGCAGCGTCGCAAAGGGCGAGGCCTTGGCGAAGACCGGCGGGGCAGGCATCACGACGCCTTGCGCGATCTGCCATGGCCCGGACCTCAGGGGTGTGGCGTCCATTCCCGGTATCGCGGGGCGTTCGCCGAGCTATCTCGTGCGACAGATCTACGACATCCAGCAGCATGCACGGGCCGGAAGCGCCAGCGCCCTGATGATGCCCGTAGTCGAAAAGCTTTCTCAGGACGACATGATCTCGCTGGCGGCTTACGTTTCTTCCCTGAAGCCTTGAACAACCGCCGTCGAGCGGCCTGGAGCCTGCGACGGCGGCACCGGGCCGATGGCGCATTTCATACGTGCGCGCACCTAGGCCGAAGGTCGCAGGGCTTCTCCGGGTTATTATTGGCAAAAACGATTTGAAAAGGTTACGCTCCCGCCCTGCGAAGGCATCGAAGAATGCCTCGCGTGAAGACACATCATTTTGTCTGGGAGGACGACATGGGCACCGCACAACGACCTTGGCAGGTCGACCGACGGGCTATCTTAAAGACAGGCGCGGCACTTGCTGCAGTGCAGTTCTCATCCCCCTTCATCATCAAGGCCAGAGGCGAAACGCCGGTGCGGATCGGCATGGTCGATCCGTTGACGGGAGTTTATGCGGCAATAGCCCAGGGCGAAGTGGTGGGGGCAAAATTCGCCGCCGAGGAAGTCAACAAGAAGGGCGGCATTCTGGGCAGACCGGTCGAACTGCTGATCGAAGACTCGGCCAACGATGTCGGCACCGGCGTCCAGAAGACGCGAAAACTGATCGAGCGTGATCAGGTAAGCTTCATCATCGGCGACGTGAATTCCGGCATCGCGATCGCGATCGCGCAGGTCACCAGCGAAAAGAAGGTGCTCCATATCGTTTCCGGGGGTCACACCGATCCAATTACCGGCACGAACTGTTCGTGGAACGTGTTTCGGGTCTGCAACTCCACCGCTATGGACGCCAATGCCATTGCGTCAACCCTGATGGAGAAATTCGGCAAGAAATGGTATTTCCTGACGCCGGACTATGCGTATGGCCATTCGGTCCAGGCCGGCTTTGAGAAGCTGTTGAAAGCCGCGGGCGGCACTTCCGCTGCATCTCTTGTCCCCTTGGGCACCCCGGATTATTCGGCTTACCTGATTCAGGCCAAGGCCTACGGCCCGCAGGTGTTGATCAACGTCATGGGCGGCGGCGACCAGGTCTCAAGTCTCAAGCAATTTGTCCAGTTCGGTCTCGACAAGCAGATGGCAGTCGGTGGCACGCTGTTCGAACTCGAGAGCATACGGGCAGTGCCTGATGGCGCGCGCGTCGGGTGGTGGACCATGGAGTGGTGGTGGGACCAGCCGGGCGTGCCGCACGTCGCGGAATTCAACGCCGCCATGAAGAAGATCACAGGCCTATCCGCCACTGCGCGCAACTGGTTCGGCTATGCGTCGGTACAGACCCTCGCGACGATTGCGAACCAGGAAAAGACACTCGACGCCGTGAAGCTGGCGCGCGCGCTCGCCGGATTCAAGTTGCCGCCGGAGATCGCTTTGCAGCCAGGCGCACCTGCTTTTCGCGCCGGAGACCATGAATTGATGAGCACCGTGTTTGTCGGCGAGGCCCACCCCCCACAGGGCGACCCCGACAACATGTTCACGGTACGCAACCCCGTGCCGGGTGAAAAAGCCGCCGGTCCCGCCGAGAACACCGGCTGCAAGATACAATGGCCAGCGTAAGACATATGGACTGGTGCTTCATGGCACCAGGCGATAAGAAACGTTCAACAAGAAGCAACAATCGTCCGGAGGAAAATTCATGATATCGAAGACTTTCAGCGCCAAGTTCGATCGCCGTACGCTCGTAAAGGGCGTCGCAGCGCTGGGCGCCTTTCAGGTGGCTTCCCCCTTCATCATTCAGGCGCGCGGCGAAACACCGATCCGGATCGGCATGGTCGATCCGCTCACCGGTGTCTACGCGGCTCCGGCCGGAAACGAGGTGATGGGAGCCAGGCTCGCCGTCGACCAGATTAACGCCAAGGGTGGCATTCTCGGACGTCAGGTCGAACTACTGGTGGAAGATTCCGCCAATGATGTCGGCACCGGCGTGCAAAAGGCCCGCAAGCTGATCGAGCGGGATCAGGTCAACTTCATGATCGGCGATGTCAATTCGGGCATTGCGGCTGCCATCGCGCAGGTTACCAGCGAAAAGAAGATCCTGCACATCGTTTCAGGAGGGCACACCGATTCGATCACCGGCAAGGATTGCAAATGGAACGTGTTCCGCGTCTGCAATACGACGCGGATGGAGGCGAATTCGGTTTGCAGCGTGCTGTACAACAAGTACGGCAAGAAATGGCACTTCATCACGCCAGACTACGCCTTCGGCCACACGCTCTATGACGCCTGCACCGCCGATCTGAAGAAGCTCGGCGGCACCGTTACCGGCAACGAACTGACACCGCTCGGCACCACGGATTTCTCGGCTTATTTGATCAAGGCGCGGGCAGCCAACCCGGACGTGATGATCCTGCTGGTGCAAGGCTCCGACATGATCAACTGCCTCAAGCAGGTCGTGCAGTTCGGCCTCAACAAGCAGATCCACGTGGCCGGGACGCAGCAGGAGCTGGAGTTGCTTGCCGCCCTGCCGCCGGAAGCACGGGTCGGCATCTGGATGTTCGAATGGTATTGGAAGCAGCCGGGCGTTCCTGGCGTCGACAAGTTCGTCGCTGATGTCCGCAAGGTCAACAAAGGCAATGTACCGACCGCGCGACACTGGTTCGGCTATGTTTCGGCGATGAGCTTCGCGCTGGTCGCGAACCAGCAAAAAGTCCTCGACGCCGTCAAGCTCGCAGCCGCATTGGAGAATTTCGAGCTGCCCGACGATGTCAAGTTGCAGCCGAACAAGTGCTACTATCGCAAAGGCGATCATCAATTGATGACTTCGGCTTTCGTCGGCGAGGCACAGTCAAAGGGCAAGGACGATCCGGAAGATCTGTATCGCGTCGACGAAGTTGTCCCCGGCGACAAGACGGCTCCGCCTGTCGATGAGACCGGCTGCACCATTCAGTGGCCGGCATAACATAAGCCTTATTATTTTATGAGATCCGGGGGCTCACGGCCCCCGGATCAGATGCATGTTTTCTTATCCGGTGAGTTATGACGCAACTTCTCCTGTTTAATGTCACCAATGGGCTCATCATCGGCGCCTTCTACGTCCTAATGGCGCTCGGTCTTTCTCTCATTCTTAATCTGAGCAACGTCATCAATTTCGCCCATGGCGGATTTCTCGTCATCGGCGGCTACATCGCCTATGCGATTACGCCCTATCTCGGTTTCTGGGGAGCGCTGCTGCTGGCGCCGCCTTTGACCGCCGTCATAGGGCTCGCCGTCGAACGGGCGCTGATCCGGCCGCTCTATGGGCGTGATCCGCTCTATAGTCTGCTGCTGACTTTCGGCCTGGCGTTCATAATCGAGGACGGCACCCGCTTCATCTGGGGCCCACAGGGCAAGCCCGTCACCATCCCGCCATTTCTGGCGCAGCCGCTGAGCAACGAGCTGTTTTTCATCACCGGCTACCGACTGTTCATGGTGGCGGTGGTGATAGTGGCGGTGACCCTGCTGTTCCTGCTGTTGCGCTACACCCGATTGGGTATCCGTATCCGTGCCGGCACGCTCGATCTGGAGACCGTCGCGGCGCTCGGAATCAACGTGCAAATGTTGCGCTCGCTCAATTTCGCAGTCGGCATTTTTCTGGCGGGACTGAGCGGCGTGCTGGCGGCAGGGCAACTGGGTCTTGAGCCGACCATGGGCACCGGCCTGTTGATGCCGAGCTTCATCGCGATCATCGTCGGCGGAATCGGAAGCCTGCCGGGAACGCTGGTCGGCGGTTTATTGATCGGCGTGGCATCCGGATTGACGGCCGTCTTTCTGCCGGCCGCCAGTGAGGCGGTGATCTACGTCCTGATGGCGGTGGTTCTTCTGCTGCGGCCACGCGGACTATTCGGCGAAGAAGGAATGATGACTTGAGTGCCGAACAGACCCGCAAGCTGATCGTTCTCGCCGCGATCTGGATAGTCTTGCTGTTCGCCCCTTACTGGATGGCGCCGCTCGGCGGCTACACCGCCTTGGCGACGCGCGTCCTGGTGCTTGGGCTGGCGGCGATGTCGGTGAATTTCCTGCTGGGATTTACCGGCGTTCTGTCGTTCGGTCATGCAGCCTATTTTGGTCTCGGCGCCTACGGCACCGGGCTGACGCTGAAATTTCTGGCGCCTAGCACACCACTGGCTCTGGTCGCGGGAATGCTGCTGGGTGGCATTTGCGGCGCCATCCTTGGCACGCTGATCGTACGGCGGCGTGGCGTCTATTTCGCCATGGTCACGATCGCCTTCGGCCAGGTATTCTACTACATCGCCTTTCAGTGGAGTTCGCTGACGGGTGGAGACGACGGGTTGCGCGGCTTCTCTCGTCAGCCGATCGACTTTGGCCTGTTCAAACTCGACATTCTATCGAATGCCAATACTTTCTATTTCTTTGTCTTGTTCTGCTTTGCGCTCGCTGTCGGCGCCATGGGGTTTGTTTTACGTTCGCCGTTCGGCCGGACCATGATCGCGATCCGCGAGAACGAGCGCCGGTCCCGCTTCCTGGGCATCCCCGTGGAGCGGCACATCTGGATCGCGTTTACATTGTCCTGCTTCTTCATGGGGTTTGCCGGCGCTCTCTACGCACTGGTCAACAACTTCGCCGATCCGAGGGGCCTGCATTACAGCCAGTCCGGTGATTTCGTCATGATGGCCGTGATGGGCGGCATGCGCAGCTTCTGGGGTCCGCTGCTCGGCGCTGCCGTGTTCGTGGTGCTGCAGGATTATCTATCGAGCGTCACGGTCAACTGGATGTCATTTGTTGGGCTGCTGTTCGTCCTCGTGGTGTTGTTTTTTCCGCGTGGACTGCTCGGCTTCATTCAGCGGAGCAAGGCATGAACGTGCTCGAAATCCAGAATGTCACCAAGCGCTTCGGCAACCTTGTGGCTGTACGGGACGTGTCGCTTAATGTGGCGAAGGGAGAGTTGTGTGCGATCATCGGGCCGAATGGCGCGGGCAAGACGACCTTCTTCAACCTGATCAGCGGATTTTTCCCACCGACTTCCGGCACTATCAGTTTCGATGGCCGGGACATCACCCGACTTGCGACGCATCAGCGCGTCACCCGCGGCATGGCCCGGACGTTCCAGATTACCGAAATCTTTCCGGAACTCACCGTCTTCGAAAACGTCCGCATTGCCGCGGAAGTCGCCGGCGGATACCGCTTGCGGCCCTGGATTAGCCGCTCGGAGCAAGCGGAAATCCATCAGCGCGTCGAGGACACGCTCAAACTGGTCGCCCTGGAAACCAAGACAAATCGGCTGGTCGGTGAACTTGCGCACGGCGACCAACGCGCCGCCGAGATCGCGATGGCGCTGGCATTGCAGCCGCATCTGCTGCTGCTCGATGAACCGACCGCCGGAATGGGCGATCAGGAAACCTACCAGATCAGCCAGTTGATCCGACGGCTGCACCGCGACAATAACTACACCATCGTGCTGATCGAACACGACATGCGCGTCGTGTTTAACCTCGCGGATCGCATCTGCGTGCTCGATCAGGGGCGCATGCTGGCGCAAGGCACGCCTCAGGAGATCGCCGCCAACGAAACCGTTCAAGCCGCCTATTTGGGCAACGCCGCATGACCGCAGCACTGATAGCCGAAGGCCTCCACACCTATTACGGCAAAAGCCACATCCTGCACGGCGTTAGCCTGGAAGTTGCCGAGGGCAAGATCACCGCCTTGTTGGGCCGCAACGGCGCGGGCAAGTCCACGACGCTGCGAAGCCTCATGGGCCTCACTCCCGCCCGCGAGGGCAAGATCACGATCTTCGGGGAGGATACCACGCGTTGGCCGACATTCCGTATCGCCGCCCAAGGTGTGGGCTTTGTGCCCGAGGGCCGGCGCATCTTTGCCAATCTCAGCGTCGAGGAGAATCTGAAAGTTCCGCTGGAGCGAGGAGGTCCGTGGACCATCGAGCAAATCTACGCGCTGTTCCCGCGCCTTGAAGAGCGCAAGCTCAACCGCGGCCGTCAGCTTTCCGGGGGCGAGCAGGAGATGTTGTCGATCGGCCGCGCTTTGCTGCTGAATCCGCGGCTGTTGATTCTCGACGAACCTTCGCAGGGATTGGCGCCGCTGATTGTTCGCGAAGTGTTCCGCATCGTCCAGCAGATGAAGGCGGAGGGAATTTCTGTTCTGCTGGTCGAACAGAATGCGCGGATGAGCCTGGAAATTGCTGATAACGCCTACGTGCTGGATGACGGGATCGTCGTTTATTCAGGACCAGCCCGCGAACTCGCCGCCGACGAAGCGCGGGTCCGGGCGCTCGCGGGCGCCAGCGCCGAAGAATGGACGCTGACCTAGATAATTTGCGAACACGGAACCGCCATTTGGCGCACCGTCTCCCGGCAGCGGTCTTTCGCTGGTTTTGCTTTACCCGTACAATAGGGCAATGACGAACGGCGCGGGTCTTGTCACACCAGCCTGTCGCAGCCGGGTTGCGGAATGAAGCCACGTGCCAGCAATCTGATGATCGGAACCACCGCGCTTGCGCTCACCGCCGCGGCGTTTGTTGGCTTGCTCGGATTCCGGAAAATCCACAGCGTCCAGCAACAGGGCCCGTTGCGCATCGTTTTCGAAGGTTCCGTCAGTGGCCTGCACAGGGGCGGTAACGTCAATTTCGACGGCGTTCAGATCGGGGAGATATTGTCTCTCAAGCTGGAGAGCCCGCGCAAGATTGTGGTCATCGCCAGGGTCGCGAACAGCGCCCCAATTCGCAAGGATACGATTGTGGGGGTGGAGTCGCAGGGCCTCACCGGTATATCGGCCATATCGCTGACAGGTGGCGCTGCGACCGCGCCTCCGCTGCCGCTGGACGCGGACGGCGTTCCGACCCTGACCGCCGACCTGAGTGAAATCCAGACGATCCGCGATACGTTGCACAATGTCGACCGGCTTCTTGTCAACAACCAGACCGTCGTCAAAGATGCGATGTTATCGTTCGAGACCTACAGCGCGACCCTGGCGAGCAGTGGTGAGGCGATCGATGACGTCATGCGCAAGGCCACCGGAGCTTTCGATGGCGTCGATAGCGCGCTGGCAAAGATCGACAATGTCCTGCCAGGTTTTTCGAACGGAAGCGACGGCGAACTGTTTCAAAAGGTGAAGTCGATCCGCGAACTGGCTGAGACTTTCAACAAGCATTCGGGCGCGCTAATGGAGGAAGGGCGCCGCTCGCTGCTCGACATCAGCGAGGCAGCTGTCAAAGTGACCCGCAAGTTCGACCCGCAAGCCGTAAGCGGCGACAATCCAGCCCCACCGCGGAAGCCAGTTCCGAGGCGGCGGTGACGTAACACATTCCGGCCGGCGCTGGGGTCCAGTGGCTCATCGTAAGGACTGGCGCGGGCCGGCCCATCGTGTTAGCCGCTGCCGGATCAGGCTTGCATCGCGGGGAATTGAATGTTGGAGGCAGTGATCTGGGATTTCGGCGGCGTCCTCACGACCTCGCCCTTTGAAGCCTTTGCGCGTTTTGAGACCGAACGCGGCCTCCCCACCGACATCATCAGGCGCACCAACGCCGCAAACCATTGGGAAAACGCCTGGGCGAAATTCGAACGCGCCGAAGTTGATCTCGAAACATTCGATCAATTGTTTGCGGCGGAATCGCTGGCGTTGGGCGCGGAAGTTCGAGGCAGGGACGTCCTGCCACTGCTGTCGGGGGACCTGCGTCCCGAAATGGTCGAGGCCCTGAGACGTGTCGCGACCAGCCTCAAAACCGGGTGCATCACCAATAATCTTCCCGCCAACGCCATCGGAAGCAAGGCCGGCGGATCGCTCTACATCGCGGAGGTGATGGCGTTGTTTGATCACGTCATCGAGTCGGCCAAAATCGGCCTGAGAAAGCCCGACCCGCGCATTTACAGGATGATGGTCGAAGCACTCGACGTCGACCCCAAACATTGCGTCTATCTTGACGATCTCGGCGTCAATCTCAAGCCGGCGCGCGAGATGGGGATGACCACGATCAAGGTACTCAACGCGCCGCAAGCTCTCGCCGAACTGGAAGCCGCGACGGGACTATCACTGCGGTAAGAGACGGCGCATTCGAGCCGGTTCTGGACTGACAGGGATTTGTCCAATACCTATACAATCGATCAATGAGCCGCGCCGACAATGCCGCGCGTGCGCCGCCGGGAGTTGAAGCCTTGCCATACCCCAAACACTTATTGCCGACGACAGTGGTTGGAAGCTACCCGCAACCGGACTGGCTGGTGGACCGCGAGATGTTGTCCAAATCCGTGCCACGGACCCGGATGACTGAAATGTGGCGCATCCCGCAAGTGTATCTTGAACAGGCCCAGGATGACGCGACGATCGTTGCGATCCGCGACCTCGAGCGCGCCGGGATCGACATCGTGACCGACGGTGAAATCAGGCGCGAGAGCTATTCCAACCGTTTTGCGACCGCGCTCGATGGGGTCGATAGCGAGAACCCTGCCATCACCATCTCGCGCTCCGGCCTGAAAACGCCTGTGCCCCGCGTGGTCGGGAAAATCAACCGCAAGGGCCCGGTCGAGTTACGCGACATGGAATTCCTTCGCCGCAACACCGACCGCGCCGCGAAGATCACGCTGCCCGGTCCATTCACCATGAGCCAGCAGGCCAGGAACGAGTTCTACAAGGACGACGAAGAACTCGCGATGGCGTTTGCCGCCGCCGTCAACGCCGAAGCGATGGAGTTGCAGAAGGCCGGTGCCGACGTGATCCAGTTTGACGAGCCCTGGGTCCGTCAGGATCCCGAGGCGGCGAGGCGCTATGCCGTCAAGGCGATCAACCGTGCCCTGCAAGACATCACGGTGCCGACCGTGCTTCATGTCTGTTTCGGCTATGCCGCCGTTGTACCTGGAGCGACCAAACCGACGGGCTATTCATTCCTGGCCGAGCTTGCCGACACCAGCGCCGAGCAAATCTCGATCGAGGCGGCGCAACCCAAGCTCGATCTCGGCGTGCTGGCCGATCTGTCGTCCAAGAAAATCATGCTTGGCGTGATCGATCTCGGCGATCCCGAAATCGAGACTGCGGCCGTGATCGCCGATCGCATCCGCCATGGCCTCGAATACGTCTCCGCCGACCGGCTGATTCCGGCGCCGGATTGCGGCATGAAATACATGCCGCGCCACATCGCATTCGGCAAACTCAAGGCGATGTGCGACGCTGCGGCGACGGTTCGCAAGGAGATCGGCTAACGCGTTTTCCGTTTTGCTCGAAACCATTGCCACTGCTGTGGCTTCATGATTCGAGACGCGCGAAGACGCGCTCCTCACCATGAGGGTCTGAAACCGCATCCTGAGGAGCATTGCCAACGGATCGCGCGAATGAGCGCCCGATGACAGGCTCCGCGATGCGTCTTGAAGGATGAAGCCATTTGCCGGACGAGTTCACAGATCCGAATTTCAAACAGCCAAAACACGAGACGTTTTAGACAGTCATTGCGAGCGTAGCGAAGCAATCCATTTCACCGAGCAATGGGCGACAAGCGATATTTCGGAAATTCTGAATCACATCGGTGCCGTTAGCGGGACCGGCGCTGGCCTCAATCCCGGTAGCGATTGGACGAACAACGGACATGGGCGTAAGTCGACCGCCAGTTTTGCTGCGATCCTCCGACGACGAGAACGGGGCCCAAATTCCGAGGGTTGAACCTCATATTAAACGTGCGTTGCCGATCAATAGGTCGACGGATCCGGCGAATCCGTTGGCTTCTCGAAGGCCCGCTTCATCGCCGGGCTCATCGGGATATTCAGGTTAGCCCCCTTCGGCGGGATCGGCTGGGTGAACCACTTGGCGTAGAGCGCCGCAAGCTCGGGACTCTGATAGAGGCTCGCAGTCGCGGCATCGGCAATCGCCTTGAACGCCACATCGTCCTTGCGCAGCATGATTCCATAGGGTTCAGGCTTGGAGAACGCGTCCTGCGAGATCACGTAAGCCTCTGGATCCTTTGCGTTGGCAATCAGGCCTGCGAGCACGATATCGTCCTGGACAAAGGCCACCGCCCTGTCGGTCTCGACCATAAGGAACGCTTCGGATTGATCCTGAGCCGGGATGATCGTCATCCCGAGATTCAGCCTGCTGTTGAATTCGAGCGCCTGCTTGATGTTGGTCGAGCCGGCCGGCGAGACGATCGTCTTGCCCTTGAGGTCGCCGATCGAGCCGATCCTCGAATTCGACCTTCGAGACGAAACGGCTCGCCGTCAGAAAATGCGTATTGGTGTACCAGACCTGCCGTTGCCGCTCGGCGTTGTTGGTGGTATTGCCGCATTCGAGGTCAATCGTGCCGTTGGCCAATAGCGGAATGCGCATCGAAGCCGTCACCAGCTGATACCGCACTTCGAGTTTGTCCAGCTTCAATTCGCGTTTCACCGCCTCGACGATCTTGGCGCAGATGTCGATGGCGAAGCCGACCGGCTGTTGCTTGTCGTCGAGGTAGGAGAACGGCACCGACGCCTCGCGATGCCCGATGGTGATATACCCGAGCTCCTTCACCTTCGCGAGGGTGCCTGTGAGTTCGTCCGCCATCGCGGTGGCGTGGCCTGAAAGAAGCGTTGCCAGCGTCAGCGCCACGAATAGATCTTTCCGCACGGGGATTTTCCACCTCAATTGCCGTTCACGGCAATGCTTCGCGATATTGGATAATTTATCAAGTGGAAGATCGGCGACGCGACCGAATAGATGCGTTGAAGCCGCCTCCTGGATAAACCCTGTTGGCCTTCGCCTGCTCGTCAAACACCAGTTGCAGGTCGGCCAGACGTTTGGGATCCTGGCCCGCAAGATCGTTGGCCTCGGAGAAGTCCTCGGTGATCTGATAAAGCTGCCACTTGTCCTTGGCTGAATCCGGCAACGATCGTGTTGTCGCGAATGCCGAGACGATCGAACTCGTCGACAACCCGGCCGGCCTGTACGTCGGCATGCTCGACGAATCCTGCAGAGACTTCCATCAGCCGGCGCCGGAATGGACGCTGTGCTTCGGGAATGCTGTCCCAGCCGGCATTGAGTCAGCGCGCGGCGTGAGCTTGGCGTCGGCCGCGATCCAGCACATCTGCTTCTGGCGCGCGAAGAGCGCTCGCCGTAGGCATCCCAACCATCGTCGAACCGGCCCTTGTACTTGTCGGCCCATTCCTTGAAAATCTGGTGGCGCACGTGGCCTGCGCCAGGCGCCCAATAGAGGAAGAACGGCTTGTCGGGAGCGAACGCCTGATGGTGCCGCAGCCGATCGATGCCG
The DNA here is from genome assembly GCA_963811915.1 of uncultured Alphaproteobacteria bacterium. Lineage (GTDB taxonomy): Bacteria > Pseudomonadota > Alphaproteobacteria > Rhizobiales > Xanthobacteraceae > Bradyrhizobium. Next base: position 237,425 of record CAWETC010000017.1, on the reverse strand, counting down.
TGCCGGACAAGATCTCCGGTGAGGTGATATTTCTCATTGTGTAGCGGCTCGATCCGGTTGGTGCTCTCCACCAGCCGCGGCTCCCACTGCGAGGTCTCGCCGACGAGGAAGCCATAGAAATAGTCGAAGCCATGTCCGCTCGGCCAGCGATCGAACGGACCGATCGAGGTGGTCTGATCGGCGGGCGTATCATGCCACTTGCCAATCGCCGCCGTCTTGTATCCGTAGTCACGCAACACTCCCGCCATAGTAGCGGAAGTCCTCGGAACGATGCCGGTACAACCATCGCAATCCACCGCGCGCTCAGCAATGTTGCCATTGCCGGCGCGCTGATGATTGCGCCCGGTCAACAAGGCCGCGCGAGTTGGCGAGCAGATCGAGGTGGGGTCGATCCGTTGGCTCTCCGCTTCCGAGGTTGGACCCGTATCGGACATGATCCTCGACTGTCAGCCCCGCATTAGGCTACGAAGAATTTTGTACTCGGATTTGAGTGGCCTTCCCGCAGCCGACTGTTTATGGTGTGCTTATGTCGCGCCTCGTGTGTCTATCAATTGCTGTCGTTCTGTCGCTGCTGTCGGTCGTCGCAACGGCTGCGCCAATTCATAAGCGGCCGGCGCCACGCTGGCATGGTTACGGCTTCCTGCCGGGCTACCATCAGCCGCTGAACAACAGCCTGCCACTTTACGCCCAGAAAGATGCGATGCGGCGTTTGGCGCGCCAGAACCGGCGCCCTTGGTATATTGACCCGGTCCCCAGTTATTACGGGTATGATGGCAACCGGTACTATTTCGGCCAGCCCGGCATTGACCGCGGCCGCTACAACGGGGGCAGCTTTGGTCCGTGCTGGACGCGGACACCCATCGGAGCGGTCTGGAATTGCGGTTGATCAGCCTATCGCTCAAGGAGCGCGATTGGTCGATCTGGCGGCTTGCGTCACCACTTTGGCGCCGTCGGATGCGTGCCATCGACTGACGCAGTTCGCCTTCGCTTCGACACTCACTTACCTGCGTCGCCTCTCCGGTACTCGATGCTGGCTTCTTCCAGCTTCGTCTTCACCGCGCTATCGAGTTTGTAATCGGCAGCGGTCAGTGTGTCGGTCAGTTGCTCGATGCGGCTCGCGCCCGGGATGACCGAGGTGATGGCGGGGTTGGCGAGAATCCAGGCGACGGACAAGGTCGCCATCGGCGTTCCCTGCTGCTCCGCGATTTCCTGAATCTTGCCGACGGTCTCAAACTCCCGCTCGTGCCAATACCGGGCCTGATAAAGCTTGCCGAACCCACCAAGCTCGGCAGAAAAACGACCCTTCTCGGGCGTATCGCTACGTCTGTATCTGCCGCTCAGGAGCCCGCCAGCGAGGGGGTTATATGGAATCACGGCAATTCCATCTTCCTGGGCCAATGGGAAAAGTTCGCGTTCGCATTCCATCTGCAGGCTTCGCAATTTTTCGACGGCAGGTCCCGGTCCCGTCGACGGACTCAGGCTACGTGTGCGACCTCGCGGGCTTCCGTGCGTTGCTTCTTGCGACCGATCTTGCGGACGATGGTGTAGAAGGCCGGCGTGAACAAGAGCCCGAACGCGGTCACTCCCAGCATGCCGGAGAAGACGGCCGTGCCCAGTGATTGCCGCATCTCCGAGCCCGCGCCGGTCGCCACCACGAGCGGCGCGACGCCAAAGATGAACGCCAGCGACGTCATCAGGATCGGCCGCAGACGCGTGCGCGCCGCGGTGACAGCGGCTTCGCCGGGGCTGGCGCCACCCTCCTCCGTCTGCCGTGCGAACTCCACGATCAGGATCGCATTTTTGGCGGCAAGGCCGACCAGGACGACGAAGCCGATCTGTGCCAGCACGTCGATCGGCATACCGCGCATCGAGAGCCCCGTCACCGAGGCCAGGAGGCACATCGGAACGATCATCACGACAGCGAGCGGCAAATTCCAGCTTTCATACTGTGCCGCCAATACCAGGAACACGAACAACGCCGCGGCACCGAACACCAGCAGCGATGAGGTTCCTGGCAGTTGCTGCTGGAAGGCAAGTTCGGTCCATTCGAAGCCGATGCCGGGCGGCAGCACCTCGTGGGCCAATTCCTCCATCCGGTGCAGCGCGGTTCCGGTCGCAACGCCGGGCGCCGCGACGCCCATCACTTCGGCGGCGGGAAACAGATCGTAGCGCGGCACGCGATAGGCCGAATTCTCCGATTTCAGCCGCGCCACGGTGCCGACCGGCACCATCTCGCCGGAGTTGTTGCGTGCCTTCAGCCGCGCGATGTCCTGTGGATCCTGGCGGAAGCCGCCGTCGGCCTGCGCAATCACCTCGTAGGTCCGGCCGAGATAGTTGAAGTCGTTGACATATTGCGAGCCGAGATAGAGCTGCAGCGTGGAGAACACGTCGGTGGGCGTCAGTCCGACCTTCTCGGCCTTCTCCCGGTCGATGTCCGCATAGACTGACGGCGAGCGCGTGCCGAACAGCGTGAAGACGCCGGCGAAACTCGGATCCTTGTTGGCCGCTGCGACCAGCGTCTGCGCCGCTTTCGAGAGCGCCTCCGAGCCGAGACCGGCGCGATCCTGCAGCATCATCTTGAAGCCGCCGGCATTGCCGATGCCCTGCACCGGCGGTGGCGGGATCGTCAGCACATGGGCTTCCTGGATCACCGAAAGGCGCTTGCGCAGGTCGGCCAGCACGGTGTTCGCGGTCATGCCCTTGACCTCATGATTGTACAGCGATGGCAGGCCGGAGAAGATCGTCCCGGCATTGGAGGCGATGGTGAAGGTGGTTGCGTCGAGCCCCGCGAACGGCGCGACATGCTCGACGCCGGGCGTGGACATGATGATGTCGATCGCTTTCTTGACCACGGCCTCCGTCCGGTCGAGCGTTGCACCGGGTGGGAGCTGTAGCACCGTGATGAGATAGCCCTGATCCTGCTCCGGAATGAAGCCTGTGGGCGCGCGGGCGAACTGGAAGCCGGCAAGGCCGATCAGCGCCGCATAGACCACGAGAACGACGCCGGTGATCTGCACAAGCCGCCGCGTCAGCCGTCCATAGCTCGTCGACAGCCACTGGAATCCGAAGTTAAAGCGGCTAAATCCCGCCAGCACCAGCCGCGTGATCCACCAACGGGACGCCTTGTGGCCAGGCTCATGGGCTTTGAACAGCACCGCGCAAAGCGCGGGGCTCAGGGTGAGCGAGACGAAGCAGGAGATCAGGGTCGACGCAGCGATTGTCACCGCGAATTGCCGGAAGAACTGGCCGGTAATACCTGAGAGGAATGCCGAGGGCACGAACACTGCGCACAGCGTCAGCGCGATCGAGATCAGCGCACCGCCGACCTCCCTCATGGTGACATGGGCGGCTTCGGCCGGGCTTAAGCCCCGCTCAAGATTGCGCTCGACATTCTCCACCACGACGATGGCATCATCGACGACGATGCCGACTGCGAGCACGAGGCCGAACAGCGATAGATTGTTCAGCGAAATTCCGAGCGCATAGAGGAAAATGAAGGTACCGACCAGCGAGACCGGGATCGCGATGACCGGAATGATCGCGGCGCGCCAGCTCTGCAGGAACAGGAACACGACACCGACCACCAAAAGTATCGCGATGAAGATCGTCTTGATCACCTCGTCGACCGATTTTCCGACAAAGATGGTGGGGTCGTAAATGACCTTGTAATCGAGGCCGGGCGGAAGGTCTTTCGCCAGTGTTTTCATCGTGTCGAGCACTTCATGCTCGACGGCGAGCGAGTTCGCGCCCGGCTGGGCGAAGATCAGGAGCGGCATGCCGGGGCCCCGGTCCATGAACGCGGTCGACCCGTAATCGGCGGCGCCGATCTCGACGCGGCCGACATCGCGCAGGCGTGTCACGCGTCCCTCGTTATCCGACTTCAGGACGATGGCTGCGAACTCTTCCGGCGTGGAGAGCCGGCCCAGTGCTTGCACGTTGATCTGATAGGCCTGCCGCGAGGCGACCGGCGGCTGGTTCAGGATGCCCGCCGAGACCTGGACGTTCTGCGCGCGCAGCGCGGCGAGGACTTCGTTCCCGTTCAAATTATGTGCGGCGACCTTGTCCGGATCGAGCCAGATGCGCATGGCGTATTCGCGGCTGCCCACAATCTGCACGTCGCCGACGCCCGGCAGTCGCGCCAGACACGTCCTTCACATGCAGCGTCGCATAATTCGAGATGTAGAGCGTGTCGCGGGAGCTGTCCGGCGAATAGAGGTGGACCGCCAGCAGGATGTTCGGCGTCGCTTTCCGCACCTGCACGCCCAGCCGCTGCACGTCTTCGGGCAGGCGCGGCAGGGCGTCCTGCACGCGGTTCTGCGTCAGCATCTGCGCCACGTTGAGGTCGGTCCCGATCCGGAACGTCACGGTGATCGTGAGCTTGCCGTCGCCGGTCGACTGGCTGTTGATATAGAGCATGTTCTCGACGCCGTTGATCTCCTGTTCGAGCGGCGTGGCAACGGTTCGCGAAACGACCTCTGCGGAAGCGCCTGGATAGGTCGTGGTGATCTGAACTGTCGGCGGTACGATCTCGGGATATTGCGCAATGGGCAGGATCGCGAGCGCGCCAAGCCCGATCAGCGTCACAAACACGCTGAGAACGGTGGCGAAGATCGGCCGGTCGATGAAGCTGTGGGTCATGGAAAGCTCCTGCTTCAGTCCAGTGTTTTCTTTGAGAGTTTTGAGATTTTTCTTGGGATTATTCTTGCGAATATTCTTGGGATTTTCAGTCTGCGATTTCAGCCTTGGCCGTCCGCGGTCGCGTCGTAATGGATAGTGCCGCCCTGCGGCGCGACCTTGGTGCCGGGAACAGCACGCACGAGGCCGTCGATGATGACCTGATCGCTCGACTCCAAGCCGGACTGGATCACCCGCAATCCGCCGCGAAGCTCTCCGGTGGTCACGATCTTGGGCTTCACGGTCGCATCAGGGGCGACCGTCATCACCAGGCGCTGCGACTGGTCGAGCACGACCGCGGCGTCCGGCAGCAGATAGACCGGCGCGGGCGGCGCGATCGCGACGCGGAGCCGCGCGAACTGGCCCGGCGCCAGGAACAGGTCCGGGTTCGGCACCGTGGCCCGCGCATGAATGGTGCCGCTTGAACGATCGAGCGAATTGTCGATGAAGTCGAGCGTACCTTCGCGGCTGAAATTGTTCTCGTCGCTGAGGCCGATCATCACCTTGTTGGCCAACGGACCGCCGATGCGGGCGCGCTCGCGCGAGAAGGTCAGGAAATCGGATTCGCTCATGTCGAAGTCGAGATAGAGCGGATCGAGCGAAACCAGGGTCGTCAGCAGGGTGGTCGGGCTGGTAGCGGCGCGGCTGCCCGCGACCAGGCTTCCGAGCGAAACCTGGCGCGCGCCGATGCGACCGGTGAACGGCGCCCGCACGCGGCAATATTCGAGGTCGAGCTCGGCGTCACGGATGCGCGCCTTGGCGTCCTCGACCGCGGCCTGTGATGTATCCTGGTCAGAGGTGCGCTGGTCGACCGTCTCCTGGGTGGCGAATTCGTTGCGCCGGAGCGACTGCGCGCGCGAAAGCTGGGTGTTGGCGAGCGCCACGCGGGCCGTCGCGGTCTGCAGCGCCGCTTTGGCCTGCTCAAGCTTGATCTCGTAGGGACGCGGATCGATCACAAAAAGAAGGTCGCCCTTGTGGACGATCTGACCGTCCTTGAAGTGGATCTCGGTCAGGGTTCCGCCGACCTGGGCACGCAATTCGACCCGGTCGACCGCCGAGAACTGGCCGAGAAAGCCGACCCTGGTATCGATCTCGCGCTGCAAGGGCTGACTGACCGTCACCCGCGGCGCAGGTGTCGCCAGCGCCACCGCCTGGCCTCCCTTGTGAGGTCCAAAGCCGAGATAGACGGCAAAAAGACCAACAATCGCCGCGGCACCGGCCGCGGCGGTTCTCCACGTCCGCCGGCGCGGCCGCGCGGGTTCGTCAAGCGGCTCTCTTTCAAGCTTCGAACGATCTGTGATCTGATCCATGAGGCTGTCCGTAAGTCCTTGCCATCCGATTTGAAATTCGGCGGCTCTGCCGCCGGCCTTCCGCAGGCGCTGGCCGATCCAACGTGTCGAGATGGGGCTGCCAAGCGCTTGTCATTCGGGAAGGGGAAAAGTTTCGGTTGAGGTTGATATTTGGAGCAGGCACTCCAATATGGAGCTAAGGATATAAATTCGGGGAGGCACCGTTCAAGGATTTTTGGAGCGATGACACCAAAAAAAATTCAGGGAAACGTCGAGGGAAGCAAACGCGGTCGGGGACGGCCGGCAGCATTCGATCGCGTTGTCGCGCTGAGGGAGGCGACGAAGCTGTTCTGGGAGCGTGGCTATGAGGGTACGTCGTTCGACGAACTGATCGCCGCGATGGGGATCAGTGCGTCAAGTTTCTACAATTCGTTCGGCAGCAAGGAAGCGCTCTATTGCGAGGCCACGCGGTCCTATCTGGAATGGTCGGGCCAATGGTTCTTCGCCATTCTCAACGATCCTTCGATCGATGCGAAAACGGCGTTCGCGCGGCTGTTTGAGACGACCGCCGAGGAATTCACCTGCGGCGTTCATCCCGTTGGTTGCATGATCGCGCTTGCAGGCACGCATTGCCCGCCGGGGATGAAGAACATCCGCGACATGATGGTCGAGCATCGAGCTTTTTCGGAAGGCGCGATGGCGGCGCGGCTTCGCAAGGGCGTTGCCGATGGTGACGTGCCGGACGACGCCGACTGCGACATGCTGGCCGCCTACTATAGTGCCGTAGCGCGTGGACTTGCGGTGCAGGCGCGCGACGGCGCATCGCGCGAGAAGCTGGCTGAAATCGGCCGGCTGGCCATGCGCGCTTGGCCGGCCGGCAATGCAAGGCATCGATCATAGCTTGGCCGCAACCGTAGCTGATCGAAGGCTTGACGACTTGAGACCGAGTCGACCTCGCCTTTAGGGTCCGTTGAAGAGCCTGGCGGACTGCCCTGAACAAACGATTTGGCTGCTTTTATGGTATTCCAATTTTCTGCTGCAATGCGCGATCTGTATCACCGGCGATATCCAGGACCTCCCAACCTCCCCCCAGGGCGCGATAAAGATTGACAAGATCTGTCGCAATCCGCGTCTCGCTATCGGCAAGATCGTTTTCACTCTGCAGCAATCGAGATTGTGTCGTGATGACATTCAGGAAGTCGATCGCACCCTCCGAGTAACGTTGCCTGGCAGCTTGCAGAGCGGCCTGGTTCTCAGTGACTGACCGGGCGACGTCGGCACGCTGGCGTTGCGCTTCACGATAGGCCGTCAGGGCGTCGTCGACCTCCTTCCAGGCGCGCAAGACCGTTTCCTGAAAGAAGACCGCCGCTTCGCGCTGCTGCAATTCGCTCAGCGTCAGGGCGCCCCGCAACCGTCCGCCTTCGAAGATCGGAACGGAAATCGATGGCCCCACCGCGAATACAGTCGACGCCGGCGTAAACAGATTGCTCAGCTGCAAGCTTTCCAGGCCGACGGCGCCGTTCAATGTCACGTCAGGGTAGAAGTTTGCCACCGCAACGCCCGTCTGCGCCGTGGCCTCGTGCAGCCGCGCTTCCGCCTCGCGTATATCCGGGCGGCGGCGTATGAGCATTCCAGATAGACCCACAGGAACCTTGCGCGGCACGCGCGGCACCATCTGGGCGTGATGCAACTCCGTCTCAAGCGCGCGCGGAGCCTCGCCCAGCAGCAGTCCGATCGCATTGATGAGCTCCGCCTCCCGGGCACGAAGCGGCGGCAACGTTGCGGCGATGGTGGCCTGTTGACCCCGGGCTTGCGCGAGGTCGAGCGTCGTGGCTACCCCGTTGCCGAAACGTGTATTCACAAGCTCCACGTTCTCCTCGGCGAGGCGGAGATTGCGTTTCGCGATCTCAAGACGGCTCTGCGTTCCGCGCAATTGCATGTAGTTTTGCGCCAGTTCGGCGACTGCCGCGAGCGCGACGCCATGCCGGTTCTCCACGGCCGCCAGGGCCTTGGCGTCGGCCGCCTCCACCGCCCGCCGAACGCGTCCAAACAGGTCTAACTGCCATGATGACGTCAGGCTATCTCGAAACAGCGCATAATCCGGGGAAGCGCCCGGTGCGTGTACAAACAAAGAGATCGGGCCGTTCGGGCTCTCCCGATTGTAGGTGTCCAATGATTGCCCTTCGATATGCGGCAATCCCTGAGAGACCGCGACCTGGCGCTGCGCCACGCTCTGGATCACGCGTTCCGCCGCCGTCTTGAGGTCGAGGTTTTGGGCCACCAGCCTTTCGACAAGCGAGGAGAGGCGAGAGTCCCGGAAGCTTTTCCACCAAGCTATGTCGACCGCGCCCTCGACTGTCCGGCTGGGCAAATTTTCTCCATCCGCCGCCGGCCGTCTGGATTCTTCTTTTACCTCCGGGCTCTGGTAGTTCGGCCCAACGGTGCAACCGATCAGCCCGATAGCTAACGTCAGGCCGGAAAGATACCGCACAAGACGCAAAGCACGCACAAGTCAGTGCCCGGTCACGCGGTCGCTTGATCTGCGTTGTTCGCCCACGACGTCCTCCAGTCCCGTATGGATGGTGGTCTCGACCGACAGCCCCACGCGCAGGAGCTTAGCCAAAGGTTGCCCGGGCGTCACCACGATCTTGACCGGTAGCCGTTGCACGATTTTGGTAAAATTGCCGGTGGCATTGTTCGGCGCGATGGGTGCAAAGGCGGCGCCGGAGGCCGCCGGGACATTGACCACCGTTGCCCTGAGGTCGATGTTGTAGGCGTCTACGTGGATGGTTACGGGCTCGCCGCCGCGAACGTGCAGCAGATCCACTTCGCGATAATTCGCTACGATATAGACCTGGTCGAGCGGCACAACGGTCATCAACGTGGTGCCGGGGCCGACATAATTGCCGACTTGCACGGACCGCTCGCCCACCATGCCGTCGATCGGCGCCTGAATCTGCGTATAGGACAGATTAAGCTTGGCCTGTTCGAGTTGCGCCTCATCGGCCTTGATTGTTGCCTCCGCCGCAGACCTCTGGGCCTTCAGCACCTCCAATTCCCGGCGCGCCGCTTCGAGCGAAGCTTCAGCGCTGTCCACCGAGGCCTGACCTTGCGCAAGCGTCGAGTCGGCCTGCTGGTGTTCCTGTACCGAGCCGGCTCCCGTCGTGGCGAGGTTGCCGAAGCGGCGCGCGTCGGCCTGCGCGAAAGCGAGCTTGGCGCGGGCCGATGCAACTGCGGCTTGTTGCTCCGCTATGATGGACGGCTGGCGTGCCACGGTCGCGGAGATTTCATCGAAGCGCGATTTGTCGCGTGCGACCGCCGCCTCGGCGGAAGCTACGGCCGTCTCATTGTCGCGCGGGTCGAGAGTTGCGAGCACTTGTCCAATCTTGACAACGTCGTCGTCGTCAACCTCGACCGTGGCGATCTGACCGGAGATGCGCGGCGCGATCGTGGCGTAATGGACCATCACATAAGCGTCGCTGGTCCAGATGTCCGGGCGTGGCCGGAAGATGATGTACAGCACCACCGCGGCGAAGATCGCCACGACGAGCCCGACCAGAACGAAGGGCCAGCGCGGCAGAGGCGCGGGAAGCTTATCGGTTTCCTGGGCTTCACGGTCCTTCGGCTTTTCGTCCCTCTGTCGAGTTTGATCGTCGTGCCCGGGTGTCGGGGGCGCGTCCGGCATTTCGCTCGGCTTCGGTTCGGCGGGTCGCGTTTCGAGCTCGGATATATCCTCTGCCATGCGGTTTCCCCTAGTGCTTCGCAAAGATGATACGCGGCGGGAAAGTACGGACTGGCAACGTTAGCACCACGACCATCAAAAACACGACTAGTGCTCCGAGGATCAGGAAGGTATCGCTCGTCGATAAAATCACTACCTGCTGCTCCACGGCGTGGCTGAAGGCTTCAAGGCTGCCCGGCGCGCGGGGACGACCGCTCGGTGTCAACGGCGCTGGATACTGCGGCAGCACGCCATTGCCCTGGATCACCCGCCAGCGGTCCTGGCCAACCTCATCGACAATGCGGCTGGAATGCAGCGCATCGCGCCAACGACCAATCAACTCCAGGAACCAGGCGCCCGCCGCCTCGGCGACCGCGCGCAATGTGTTGATCATCCCGGACGCGAAAGGGCCTTCTGCCGGGCTGCTAACGGTGTTGGTTGCCATCATCAGCAGCGGCATGATCACCATCGGCTGACCGATCGCCTGCAGCGACTGCCATAGGTAGAACTGATCCCGATTCCAGTAGACGGTGAGAAAGGACGAACCAATGCAGGCCGCGAGAATCAATCCCAACCCAACCAGGCTGACCACGCGCAAATCGACCCGCTTGTAGTCCAGCAGCAGCGCCATCGCAGGCAACATCACAACTTGCGATGCCGCGATCTCGAGGGTGATCAGGTTGGATTGCAGCGGCCTGTAACCCTGCACTTCCTGCAGGTATCGTAAGGGTACAATCGAACCGGACTGGCCGATAACCAGCAAGGTAAACAAAGCGATCGCCCCGTAGGCGAAGTTTCGGCGCGCGAGCATCTGCAGCTTCAGAAGCGGCAAGGGGTGGAACCACTCGTTGACCAGCAACAATGGGATGGCAATCGTGCTCACCAGAGCCAGGACGCAGATCAGTTTTGAGTTGAACCAGTCCAGCCGGTCGCCCTGATACATCATGGTACTCATGGCGCCGGTCCCAATCGCCAGAAGAAGCGCACCGCGCCAGTCCAGTATTCGAAACCGCTCATATTTCGGCTGATCCTGAGGCAGGCAATACCAGACGAGAACACCGGCGAGCGAGCAAAGCGGGATCGCTTGGAAGAACACGAAACGCCAATCCACGATATCGGTCCAAAACGCGGCTACCGTCGCGGCCAGCGCGGGTGTGAAGGTCGCGGTCAAAGCGTAGACGGCCAGGCCGTAGAGCCGAATGTTCGGTGTAAGAACCCGAAGAGCCGTGGCCATCAAGAGAGGGATGATCAGACCTCCCGCAAGCCCCTGGATCACCCGCAGAGTATAGAACGTCTCGATATTCGGACTGAACGGGATGGGCACGCTCGAGGCCGCGCATAGCGTGATCGCAAAAAGCGTCCAGCGCCTTAAAGTGAATGTCACCAGCAGCCAAGGCGAGATCGCCATACCGATGATCTCGGCCGACCCATACAGACTTTCGATCCAGGTTCCGGGATCGTGGCTGATCCCGAGCGCTCCACGGATGTCGACGAGTGCGATGGCTGTTACCTGGTCGTTGAATTCGGACGTCATCGCAGCGATGAGGACACCGCAGAGGCCGAATAAGGGCTTCATGTCCATCGGTCCGCCCACTCTCTCAGGAACCTGGATTGCAGGGATCTTGGCAGCGATTCTGGCAGCGATCCTGGATCGCAAGGATCTTGCAGTCAGCCGGACTATCGAAGGCGTCACGATCGAAGACGAACGGCCGAGCCCACACCAGCTAAATGGAGCCCGAGGCAGAGAATGAAACCCTCAATATTGCGGCGTGAGCCGGCGTCGCCGATCACTCAAGCGTGATGAGCATAATGCCCGTTTTTCCCAAATGGCCCCCATTTCAGGAAAGATGCCTGCGCCCGCACCTTCGCTGGTTCGCTTGATCGTGCGCTTGCGCCAATGCGCTGCCATGGCCGGCGAAGAAGCTTGTGATTTGCTGCAACTATCCTGATATGCGGGCTCGACGGGATCACCTGCTCGACAAGCCGGAGATTGCTGCAAAATTTTAATGTGCGCCGCCGGCATCGAGGCGATCGGGCTTTTTAAGCAGGAGGCCCGCCAGCAGTGCTACGATCAGCGCCACGCCCAGCGTGTAGAAGGTATCGCTGAAGCCGAGAATGAAGGCCTGCTTCTGGATGATCTTGCCGATCGCGACATAGGCGCGGTGTGTCGCGTCGACATGGTCGATCACGCCATGGCTGATGAAATACTGCGTGAGCTGATCCAGCCGGGTGCGGGTCGCCTGCTCGAGCATCGACACCGACTGCGAAAGCACGTTGGAGTGATATTGCTCCCGCTTGGTGAGCAGCGTCTGCAGCCCGGCGATGCCCATGGCCCCACCGAGGTTGCGTATCATGTTGAACAAGGCCGATGCGGACCTCGCATTCTCCGCTTCGATCCCAGCGGTCGCAACACGCCGAGAGCGGAGCGAACACAAGGGCCTGACCAACCGCGCGGACAACGTTCGCCCAAAACAGTTGGTCGGCCGGCATAGTCATTGGACATATAGATGTTCATGAAGTTTGAGGCGGCAAACAGCGCAAAGCCGATGCCGATCATGAGGCGCGGATCAACGCGCTTCATCAGGCGCGGCACCAGCGGAATCAGCACGAGCTGCGGCAGGCCGGTCCAGGCCAGCACCATGCCGATCTGCTCCGAGTTGTAGCCCTGGACGCGAGACAGATAGACCGGCAGAATATAGACCGAACCGTACAGAGGCGACGCCAAGCAGAAAGTTTGCGAGTACGCCGAAGCCGAAATTGCGGCGCGACAACATGCGCAGATTAAGCAGCGGCTTGTTGCTGGTGAGTTCGATCCAGAAAAATAGCGCGAGCGCAATGGCGGCGATCACCGACAAGCGGACGATCAAAGGCGAACCGAACCAGTCGTCCTTGTTACCTTCCTCTAGCACGGTCTGCAGCGCGGCGAGCCCGATCGCCATCGTGACGATGCCCGGCCAATCGCCTTCGCGCAGCAGCGACAGCTTCATCGGGCTTGCTTCCAGCGAGAAGTAGAGCATGCCGATCATGATCGCGCCCGGCACGATGTTGACATAAAAGATGTACTGCCAGCCGAAATTCTCGGTGAAATAACCACCGATGGTCGGGCCTATCGCTGGCGCAAACGTCGCGGAGATCGCAAACATCGCCATCCCGATCGGCTGCTTTGCCTTTGGCAAGAGCGTGATGATGAGCGTGAACGCCAACGGGATCAGCACGCCGCCGCTAAAGCCCTGTATGGCGCGCAGCACGATCATCTGCGGCAGGTCTTGCGCGAGCGCACATGCCGCCGAGAACACCAGGAACAGGACGGCGTTGGTCAGAAGGTAGATGCGGATCGAGAACACCTGAGCAAGCCAGCCGCTCAGAGGGATCACCACGATCTCGGCGATCAAATAGGATGTCGAGATCCAGCCACCGTCATCGAGCCCCGCGCCGATCCCGCCCTGAATGTCGGCAAGCGAGGCGTTAACGATCTGGATGTTGAGCACCGCCATGAAGGCGCCGAGCGTCGAGCCGATCACCGCGAGCCAGGTTTTTACGGAGACGAAATCAGCCGCCGGAGCCGCGGCGGTTGGCGGACTTTCGCTGGCGGGAATGGTCTCGACGGTGGTTTGCAGTGTGCTCATGGTAATCTGCTCGCGTGCAAGGGCGCATTCGTTCAACTGCGGGGCTAAGGGCCGCGCGCCGCGAGCCGCGCTCTCGGCCTCACGCTCGGCGACGACAGCCGATTTGGTGTCGACGGTCGGCACGGCCGACATGCCCGGGCGCAGCAGGCCGTTCAGGCTCTGATCATCGAGCACGATCTTCACCGGCACGCGCTGCACGATCTTGGTGAAGTTGCCGGTGGCGTTGTCAGGCGGCAGCAGCGTGAATTCCAGGCCGCTGGCCGGCGCCAGGCTGTCGACATGGCCCTTCAGCCGGGTCGATTGGAAGCTGTCGACGTAAAGCTCGACCGGCTGGCCGTTGCGCACATAGGTAAGCTGGGTCTCCTTGAAATTCGCGACCACGTAGACCTGATCGAGCGGCACCACCGCCATGAGCTGCGTGCCTGCCTGCACATATTGGCCGACCCGTAGCGATCGCGCACCGACTGTGCCGTCGACCGGTGCGATGATCTTCGTGTAGGAGAGATTCAGCGCCGCCTGCTGTTCGACAGCGCGCGCGTGATCGAGCTGCGCGGTAGCTCTGGCGCCTTCAGTTGAGAGCACCGCAATCTTTTTGTTGGCAGCAATCAGACCTGATTTGCCCTGCTGCAACTGTGCGGTCTGCGCGCGCAGGGCAGCGTCGGTCTGTTGCGCGCGTTGCACGGTTCCGGAGCCCGACTTCATCAACTCGTCATAACGGACGCGCTCTTGCTGGGCGAATTTCAGATTAGCTTCCGCGGCGTCGACCTCGGCTGCCTGCTGTTGAATCAGCGGCTCCTGCAAATCGATCTGCGTGTTGAGGTTCTTGACCGCCGCTTCGGAGGCCGCGACATCCGCTTGTGCCTGTTTCAGCGCGGTCCGAAAGTCGCGGTCGTCGATCCGCGCCAGCAAATGTCCGGCCTCGACCTTCTCGTTATCGGCAACCAGCACCTCGGAGATGTAGCCGGAAACCCTTGGCGCGATGATCGTGGAGTTCGGCCTTGACATAGGCGTCATCGGTCGTTTCCAGGTAGCGCCCTGTCGTGCGATAGTAATGGCCAAAATCAACAGCACCGGCAACCGCGAGCGCCCCGGCCACGACGAGCGCCGCGCGCTTGATCGCCCGCCGCGACGGGCGCAGACCGGTTTTTATTTGTGCTTCAGAAACATAAGAAACATTCGGCATATATTCCCCCGAGCCAAACTGCTATCGACTGCAAGATGCAGCGTCCGGTCTCCTGTGATAATCCTCGAAAACTGGAAGCATTGTTCAGTGAGATGGGATAATCGGAGACGCCGATGGATCGCCTGACCAGTCTGACAACGTTCGTCCGGGTGGTGGACAGCGGCGGGTTTTCAGCCGCCGGCCGCCGCCTCAACATGTCGACGACGATGGTGAGCAACCACATCAAGGCGCTCGAAGACCGGCTCGGTGCGCGGCTTCTCAATCGCACCACACGCAAGGTCAGCCTCACCGAAGTCGGCAAAGCCTACTATGACCGCTGCACGCAGATCCTGGCCGAGCTTGAGCAAGCGGACGAAGTCGCAGGTGCGCTGCAGTCGAAGCCGCGTGGCATCCTGCGCATCTATAGCGCCACGCATGTCGTTCCGTTCGTCGCGCCCGTCGTTGCTGAATTCCTCAAGCGGTATCCGGAGGTCAAGGTTGATCTGACGATGGGCGAGCGAACCGTCGACATGATCGATGAAGGCTTCGACCTGGCGATCCGGCTAACGCCGCCGCCCGATTCCAGTTTGATTGTCCGCAGTCTGGCGACCTGGCGGCACGTGCTGTGCTGCTCGCCCGGCTATATCAAGCAATACGGGCCGCTGCGGCAATTGTCCGAACTTGCGGATCGCAATTGTCTGCGCCATGCACTTCATCCCCACGGGGATGAGTGGCGCTTCGTCGACCGGAACGACGCCCCCGTATCCGTTCGAGTCTCCGGCAACCTGATCTCCAACAGTGGCGAAACACTGCGATCTTCCGCCCTGGCAAGGTATCGGTATTTGGCTGGCGCCGGGATTTCTGATCGCCGACGATCTGGAGTTGCGCAGGCTTGTCCGCATCCTTCCCGAATACCGGGAAACGAAATTTGCGATGAACGCGGTCTATCCGCACCGCCATCATCTGTCGACGAAGGTCCGAAGCTTCATCGACCTGCTCTCGGACCACAGTGCCGAGCATCAGCGGCTTATTAACCCACTTCCATGAACGAGGCGAGCATCGATCCCTTTCGATGCTCGCCTATGTCTGGAATGATGGGAATGGGCGGAACGCAGATACTCCGCGTGAGAATCAGTTGAAGGCGTTTCTACGATCAAAGTCGATATCGTTGTACCGGGGGCCGTTCGCAGCGCCTTCGATTGAGTTGTTGCTGTTGCGCAGCTGCTGGCTCGCGGCTATCGGCGCACGGTACGGCTTGCGTACATGATGCTCGGACGCCGTGGCCATTTGAACCGCCGATCCGGCAATCAGCAACGCACCGAGAATGGTTAGAACTGGCTTCCGCATTTTAGTCTCCTCTTGCACGATCACGAAGCGATCTCGCCTCGTGTTGCCTAGAGGTGATGCCGAACGGCTGATTTGATAATCAGCGGAAATGGAGAAGGACTATCAACCGGGAGCGAATAAACGACTCAGGGGCCAACCTGCAGACCGGAGAATGAGGCCGCGCCCGCCACCTGCAAACCAGAGGCGCTCCACGAAGAACGCCATCGGGTTAACTGCCATCTGTTGTTCATTGATCGGGCGCGATCCAGCCCGTGCAATGCGAATTGATGCGATCGGAACATCGATCGGAACAAGACTGGCGAGATCACCGTGCCCGGCCGAGGTCCTTATCCCGCTTAATTTCTCTCCTCCTCTTTTTGAACTGAAGATTGAGGATTGAGTGAAGGGGAACTGGTGAATTGGGTCTGGCCTAAGGACCCTACTCGGCGATCGGCTGACCCATATCTGCTGCTTCGTACGGATCCTCCTTTGCCACGACGGTTTTGCTTTTCGTACCTGGCATGATCTCGAAGCGGGGGTCGAACTCGACCATGGTCGAAGCGAGTTGCTTCAAGATGCTCGCGTCGCCCTCCACTTTTGCAGTTCGGTCCGCAATCTGGGCTTCAAGCGTTTTGACGCCCATCATCGTCTGCTCAAGGTCGGTGCGATTGATCGTGAGGGTCAAGGTGGGTTTCTCGGCCTGGAAACCCTTGATGTTCGTGAGCGTGGCGTTCTCAAGCTCGACGATAAATTTCTCACCATTGTCCGGCGTGACGAGGTTCATCGTGAACCGCATGCCTTCGGCTTTTCGGCTGTCCATACGGATTCCCAAGAAGTTGAGGAACAATTCGGTCGACATTGCCCGAACCACATCGGGGCTACTTGAATTGGCGGTTTCCCCTTGCGGGATTCCGGTTCGCAGTTCGTACGCCGCCGCGAGGTAGCTGTTTCTGAGACCCGGGTTTTCCTGCTGGTACCCGAGTTGCTCAAAAATGTCCGCCAGCAGGTCCTTGGCAGCTTGGTTCTGCGGTTGGGCCTGAACCAGCTTATTCACGATCTCCGAGGCGTAAAGATACTTCCCCTCGTCATGCAGTTGCTGACCCCGTGCCATGATTTTCTCGGCACCGCCCATCATGTCGACATAGAGAGGCGCAGAGTTGCGCGGCGACAACGGGACGAGAGTGGTCGGGTTGCAATCCCAAAAGCCGAGATAGCGCTGGACGACGCCACGGCTGTTGTGTTGGGGAGAGCCGTGGTAGCCGCGGCAGAACCACTTGCTCTGCAATCCCTGCGGAAGCTCATAGACGTTGTGAATCTCATTGATGGTCACGCCCTGATTGGCGAGATGCAGTACCTGGTTGTTCATGTGCGCATACAGATCGCGCTGGCCGCGAAGGACTTCCTGAATCCTGTCGTTGCCCCAGCGTGGCCAATGATGGGAAGCGAACATCACCTGGGCCTCCAGGCCGAAGCGAAACAGCGCTTCGCCGATGTACTTTGACCAGTTTAGGGGATCGCGCACCAAAGTACCGCGTAAGGTATAGATATTATGTAGTGTTGAGGTGACGTTTTCGGCCATCCAAAGCGCCTTCATGTCAGGAATGTAGGTGTTCATCTCCCGAGGCGCTTCTGTATTCGGCGTGTTCTGAAAGATCATCCTGACGCCGTCGACTTCAAAATCCTCAATAGGCTTTTCGACATAACGGGTGGGCGCAATGAGACCCGTCGCACCTGCCGACACGGCCTGTCCGAGGCCCTGACCGACATAGCCGTGTGGGCTTGCGGGCAGTAGCAGGCCGTATTGATAAAACAACCGGCGGTTCATCGCATTGCCGGCATAGACATTCTCGGAAACCGTAAAGTTCATGAAGTCGACAGGAGCAATAACTGGAACCTTCCCGGACCTCACGTCTGCTTCGTCGACAATACCTCGCACCCCGCCCCAGTGGTCACCATGCGTGTGGGAATAGATAACCGCCGAGACAGGCAGACCCTGACCGACATATTGCTGGAACAATTTCCAGGCCGAGCGAGCCGTTTCCTTGCTGACAAGGGGATCGAAGACGATCCAGCCAGTCTTGCCACGAACGAAGGAGATGTCGGACAGATCAAAACCGCGCACCTGATAGATGCCCGGGACCACTTCGTAGAGTCCGTAATTGTTGTTCAATTTGGACTGACGCAGCAGCGAAGGGTGAATGCTGTCGAAGTCCTCTTGCTGGTCCAGAAATTGAAACCGCTCCATGTCCCAGGCGACATGGCCGGCATCAGCCATGATTTTGAAGTCTTTCATGGGAGCAATGAGGCCCCGCTTCTGCTCGTCGAGGTCCCTCGTATCGGCAAACGGCAGGCCGGTCCGAACCTGTTTGAGCGCATCGAGTGTGTATTTCGAGGGCGCCTTGCCCTTGGGGTGAAAGTGCCCCGCCAAAGGAGCGGTCACGCTTTGGGCCCGCGCGGGACTGTCATCCAGCACCAGATGACCACCGACGGCGAACGCTGTGCCCACTGCCGGAAGTGCCTTCACAAACTCTCGCCTGGTTGCCATCGCCGTCTCCTCCATAAAGCCTGTTGATAGAGACTGCTGAGGATGCGACTACGGCGAGGCCTTCCCCACATTGACTTGGATCAAAGCGGCTATGTGCGATGTCGGCCTTTACACAAAACCGACATACCGTTGCAGTCGTCGCATGTCCGCAGTTGTGCGGATTAACTGACTTGGTCAAGAAACGGCTAGAAGCCTGAGAATGATCCGATTGAGACGTGAACAATTTCCTCTTTGAGACGTGAACGGCTTCCTCTGCACAGGCCGGCCTCTTTAGCGCAATCTTCAATGGGCATGGACGGGTCCGCCGAGCTTGATCTTGTGCAACATCAGCGCCAGCGGCACTGCGGAAAGCGAGATCAGCATCAGCGCCCAGAACGCATCCATGTAGGAAAGGAATGACGCCTGGGTCTGCACTTGCTGGCCGATCCACTGGATCGCCTGATCATGCGCCTGCGCCAACGAACTGCCATGGGCGGCGAAGAAGTTGGTGATCTGTTGCAGCGTATCCTGATATTGCGTGCTCGACGGGGTCACCTGCTCGACAAGCCGGCTCTGGTGGAACTGCTCGCGGTGCGTCAACACGTTGGAGACGATGGAGACGCCGATCGAACCTCCGGTGTTGCGCGCCGCGTTGATCAAGGCCGAGGCCTGGTCGGTCCTGGACGGCGGAATGCCGTCGTAGGACGCGGCCATGATCGGCACGAAGATCAGCGGCAGCCCGACGCCGAGCAGCATGCGCGACCGCGCCATGAACCAGAAGCCGAGATCGCCGTAGACATTGGTCATGCCGTACATCGAAAGCGCGATCAGCATCGGCGCCGGCGATGATCAGATATTTGGGTTGCACCTTGGCCGCCAGGCGGCCGACCACGAACATCATTACCATCGTGACCACGCCGCCCGGCGAGAGCACGAGGCCGGCCCAGGTAGCGGTGTAGCCGAAATCCTGCTGCACCAGTTGCGGCAGGAATTGCGTGGTCGCGAGCAGAATGGCGCCGGTCGCCAGCATTACCAGAAAGCAGGCGCCGAACTGGCGTGTCGCCACCATCCGCAGATCGATGATCGGGTTGGCGCGGGTCAATCCCCAGGGAATCATCAGCACGAATGCCAGAGCGCTAATGACCGTAAAGGTGATGATGAAGGGCGAGCCGAACCAGTCATCCTCGAGGCCACGATCCAGCACCACCTCGAGCGCGCCGAGAAAGGTTGCGACCAGCATGAAGCCGATCACATCGAATCCCTGGCCTTGCTGCTGCGGCCGTTTTTCCGCGCGCGCGGTCGTGGACTCCTTGAGGATCGAGGCGATCAGCGCGATCGCGAGCACGCCGACCGGCCCGTTGATCAAGAAACACCACTGCCAGGAGATGTTGTCGGACAACCAGCCGCCGAGCGTCGGTCCTACGACCGGCGCCACCACCACGGCAACGCCGAATACCGCAAAGGCCTGGCCACGCTTCGCCGGCGGAAACGCATCTGCCAGGATCGACTGCGCGACCGGCACCATGCCGCCACCACCAAGGCCTTGCAGGATGCGGAACAGCAACAGCGCGTTCAGGTTCGGGGCAAAGCCGCACAGGATCGAGCTGACCGTGAACAGACCGAGAGAGATCAGGAAGAAGGTCTTGCGACCGAACATCCGCGCCAGGAAGCTCGAGGCGGTCAGGATGATGGCGTTGGAGACCAGATAAGTGGTGACCACCCACGACGCTTCATCCTCGCTCACTCCCATGCCGCCGGCGATGTAAGGCAGCGCGACGTTGGCGATGGTGGTGTCGAGCACCTCCATGAAACTCGCGAGCGCGACCACAAGGGCAATCAGCCAGGGGTTGGCGCCGGCGATGCTCGGAGCGGACGCATCGTTGGCTTCGATCGTGGCGGCACTCATAGGTACCTCCTCAGCCGTTCATACAGCGACGGTGTGGGATCGATCCGCACGGTCGGGACCACTGACATGCCCGGGCCGAGTGCGACGTCGGTCGGCGGATTGTCCATGATGAGCTTGACCGGCACGCGCTGGACGATCTTGACGTAGTTTCCGGTGGCGTTCTGCGCCGGCAGCAGCGAGAACGCGGTGCCGGATCCAGGCTGAACGCTTTCGACATGGCCACGGATCGTGCGCTCCGGATAAGCGTCGATCCGAAGCGTGACCGGATCTCCGGCCCGCATGCGATCGAGCTGAATCTCCTTGAAGTTGGCTGTGACCCAGATTTCATCGGGCACGAACATCGTCAGGCTGGTGCCCGGCTGGGCGAACTGGCCGGCCGCGGCGCCGAGGTTGACGATACGTCCGGGCTGGGCGGCCGTAACCGTCGTATAGGAAAGATTGAGTTTCGCCTGGTCACGCTGGGCTTCCGCTTGCGCAAGGTTTGCGACCGCGCTGTTGCGTTGCGCCTTCAACGACTCGACCTGGCGCTGGGCGAGTTTGAGGTTCGCCTGTGCGCTCTGCAGCGCAGCCTGCTGCTGATGCAGTTGCGAGGTGTACTGCTGGGAGTTTTGAACGGTGCCGTAGCCGGTTTGCTCCAGGTGCTGGTAGCGCTCCGCCTGCTGCTGTGCGAACACCAGCGCGGCTTGGGTCTGATCCACCTGCGCCTGGTTGGCGCTGATCTGTGCCTGCTGCACGTTGAGCTGCGCCTCGATGTTCTCGATGCTGGCCCGCGCGGCCCCCACCTGGGCCTCCGCCTGTTCGAGGGCGATGCGATAGTCGCGGTCGTCGATGCGGGCAATCACGTCTCCCGCGGCGACATGCTGGTTATCGGTGACCGGCACGGCGGTGAGATAGCCGGACACCTTCGGGGCGAGCGAGATTTGCCGCGCCGCGATGAAGGCGTCGTCGGTGGATTGAAAATGCTCGGAATGATCGAGGTAGAGATACCCGCCGCCCAGGACTGCGGCGAGAAGCATCGCCCCGATGGCGGAGATGACGGCACGTCGACGCAGAAAACTGCTGCGGCGCTCATTGCCTGACGTCTTTGGCTGAGCTGGCTCCGGCTGAACCGGAGAAGCAGGCTGTTTGGCAGCCGGGCTTTGCTGCGGGGACGGCGCCCGCGCGGTGAGGTTCTGCTTGTCGGGCTTGATGCCGGGCTCGTGCGAGGCCGGGATGGATTGCGGACTTTCGAAGTCGTCGAGCACCAGCTCGCCGCGTTCCAAAACATTGTCTTCGAACATGATTGCCGCTCCTGCTCTGAGACGAAGCGACTAGAAGCTTCGCCTAAAGAAACGAAACTGTATCGTTTCGATGATCCAAATATCCCGATCAATCCGATCCGTCAATAGGAACGAAACTGTTTCGTTCTATTTACAAACAGGCCAGGTATGCATAAATTGAGCTGCTAAGCCCGCCCACCGGCGGGATGGAACCCGGCTCATGGCGATGAAATCCAGCAATTTGAGGAAGATACCGGCGGCGAAGGCAAAGCGCGCCGCGGTGCGCTTTGGCCGCCCGCCAAAGGAGCTTGCCGGCGAGGTTGACGCACGCATCCTCGATGCGGCGCGCAAGGTTTTTCTGGAGCGCGGATTTGAAGGCGCCAGCATCGACGAGATCGCCGAGGTCGCTCGCTCGGGAAAGCCGACGATCTACGCCCGCTTCCGCGACAAGCGCGCGCTGTTCACCGGCGTGATGACGCGGGACATCCTTTCCCGCATCTCGGCGTTCAAGCGTGAGGCGCTGCCGACCGGCGCCACGGTCGACGAGCGCCTCGCGAGTGCCGCCATCACCCTGCTGCACTGGACGTTGGACGATGACAGAATCGGGCTGATGCGCCTCGCGGTAGCGGAAGCGCGCCGGTTCCCCGATCTGGCAAGCACAGTCAGCCAGAACGCGCGTGATCTCAGTACCGAACTCGGGGTTCACCTGCTGAGTGAACTGACGCGCCCCGACGAGCTTGGCTCGTTGCCGGCCTTCGCGCCGGAGCGCATCGCAACGACGGCGCGGTTCCTTCTCGATCTTGTCGCCGTGCCGATGCTGCTCCGGGCGCTGTACCTGGTCGATCTCAAGATACTGGACGCGGAGATCGACGCGCACGTGGCGCGCAGCATTGCGTTCTTTCTTGCTGCCTGCAGAAACGGCGGGGTCAGTTGAGTCTATAAACCGTAGGGAACGCTCGCTCGGCTTGCGGAAGCGATACCGTGTCGCGTGCACCCCATTTCCATTATCTGACCGCGCCGCCGCTGGCGGTGCCGCAGGAACTACGCGTCACTATCCAGGCCTTCCATCGCATGCAGAACAGGCTTCGTCGTTTTCTGGAGGGCCGAACGCAGATGCTGGCGGCAATATCGCACGATTTGAGGGCGCCCCCGGAATATTCGCTTCCTATCTTTTGCTGGCGTGAGCTGGAAGCGGCACCGGGTCGCGCGCGCTTCATTTACATCATTTGAGTGCGCAAACCGGCCATTCGACAAATTGGCTGCGGGGGCCAAATGCCAATGGCGGTCGTCTACGGCAACGTCAACTCAACTTCCTGTCCGCAAGCGCTTTGTGCAGGAGCACATCATAATGATCACCCAAAGCGTTTAGCGCGGTAGCCCCATCACCGGAAAATGACGAACCATGCATGGTGGCCAATACGTTGGGCTTCAGCGCCGCCAGGCTGCGCACCGTCGAACCCGTGGTCGGGCCAAGACTGGTATAATGGAATAAACTCTCCGAGATCATCGACTGTTCGATGATGTCGCTCTCGGTGAGCGCTGGACCGTTTCCAACGCGCGTAAACAGGTCTCCGCACAACAAAGTGCCGTTGGTTTCCTCGAACATGACGCCGGCATCCCAACCATGCGGCACGTGCGGCGTATCGATATAGCGAAAGCGCTTGCCCCCGATATCGATAACCTCGCCGTCGGAAAGCATGCGCGGCTCGCGATCGGCCATATCGCTGACAGAAACCCGACAGCCCACCATGCCGTGAGCAAGCTGGGCCGCAGGCGCGGCTGCCAGCCATTCGTTCATCGATCCGCATTCATCCGCTTCGAAATGGCCAAAAGCGAGCCAGCGTAGTCGCTCCACCGGCATGACCCGGGCAACCGCGGCTGAAATCAATGGGAACATTTTCCGCTTCCCGCAGTGAAACAGCAGCGGCTCATCCCCAGCGAACAGGAAATGATTGTAGGTAAATCCGGCGGGGGGAGCAGCATCGGCCACAAAGACAGAGAGGCGATACACGCCTGCACCGATCTCATCGATCCTCGTTTCCATGACGATACCTCTCGATAGCGGCCTGACGACCGATTGCAAACATTCGTCTGCAGCTAGGGAGAAGCAATACATAATGCAAACAATTGTTTTGCTATTTTACGGAAATTCCGTCTCGTACGTTGAAAAGTCTCGCCAATCCGAGCTTGTCCGCGACCGTATCCTGGAGGCTGCCCGGCTCATCTTTGCCACTATCCAGGCGATCGCCAGGGATATTGTTGTGAAGCGGATCGAAGCAGCGGTGCAGCGATATCTTGACGATGCCGCCGACCGCAAACGAAGCAGACGATCTCAGATCACAGACGATTTGAAATCACTGAGGAGATGCTGAGCTTTCGTCACATTCGCCATTTCGATCCCTTCAGTGAACCGGTCGCAAATGGCGGGCAGCAGGGTCAGCGTCTCTTTCCTCCGACTTCGGCTTGCCCAAAGTTCACGCAAGGCCAACGTTGTCCTCAACTCCCAGGCAAGAGCCCCCTGCAGGACGCCTGGCACGATTTTTCGGAAAGGCCCGATTTTTGCCGAAGGTCTTTCTGCATTACGGATTTGAAGGCGCGAGCACTCAGGCTGCCTTTCGTACCTCGCGCGATGTCCGGCTTTCGCCTGATACGGCTCAGCGAATGCCGTCTTCGGCAATCGTTTCCTCGGCCACCTCGGCGACCTGCCGGCTTTCTTCCGTCAGCACCGTCGTTTTCCAGCCGCCTTGCGCGAACCAGCCCACCGAGATGATTGCGACAACGACAGTGGTGATCGGAAACGACCACCACAGCCCCGCAGCCTGCAGGCTGGTGTGTTTGGAGAGAATGTAAGCGAGCGGAAACTGCAGGACGAATTGGGAGACGAGCGCAAGCACCATCGCCACCAGCATGTTGCCGGAGGCGCGGAACGCAGAAACGACGCACAGCTGCACGCCGATACCGCCCCATGACAGGCACATGACCCGAATGAACTGCGCACCCTCGGCGATGACGTCAGGCACGCGCGGCACGAAGAACGCCACCAGCGTCGGCGCAAAGATGTAGGCCACTAACCCAACGACCGTGAGAATGGCAAAGCTCGAGCTGGCGCCGAGAAAAGTCACGCGTGCCGCGCGCTGCGCGTTCCCTGCCCCCATATTCTGGCTGACCAGCGTTGAAACCGCCTGCGACATCCCCATCGCCGGGATCGTGACGAATTGCAGGATGTTGGTGCCGACACCATAGCCGGCCAGCGTCACAGTACCGAAACCCGCAACCAGAAATGACAGCAGCATCGGTCCCAGGCCCCGCGTCGACAATTCGATCGATCCGGGCAGTCCTAAGAAGAACGCGCGCTTGATGTAGACCGGATCCGGAAAAAAGCTTCGCCACGACAGCTGAATGCCATGACGGCCCCGCAAGAAAATGATGATCCCGAGCACAGCCGCGAGCCCCTGTGTCGCCAGCGTCGCCAGCGCAGCGCCCATCACGCCCTGCGGCGGCAACGGTCCCAACCCGAAGATGAACAATGGGTCGAGCAGAAAATTCAAAATCACGGTGCCGAACACGATCATGAGCGGCGTCCTGGTTTCGCCAACGCCGCGCATCAAGGCCTGAAACATCCCGTACAGGAATACGAAGATGATGCCGACAAAGGACACCCGCATGAAACCGAGTGCGCCGGCATACACATCGGGCGCGACCTCCAGAAGATCGAGCAGATGGGGAGCCAGCACATAACCTGCCGCACCCAACACAATCGACGTGAGGGTGACCATCATCATGGTCTGCGCGGCGACATGGTTGACCATGTCCTGGCGCCCGGCGCCCATGTATTGAGCCGACAGCGTCGCCCCCGCAATGCCGAACCCTGCGCCCAGCGCGATTACCAAAAACGAGACCGGAAAACTGACCGACACCGCCGCCACCGCGGCCGCGCCCAAGCGCCCGACCCAGAACGCGTCGGTCAACTGGTAGCCGGTTTGCAGAACATTGCCGAAGATGATCGGAATCGCGAGCCGGATCAGCGCCGTGCCGATCGGTCCCTCAAGAAACAGCTTTTTTCGATCACTCGGCATGTCGTCGGCGGTATTCTCTGATCACCGACGAGCGGCGCGAGTCGAAAGACGGTGAATTGCGACCGGCAGTGCCGTCGTCACACGACAGGATTCAAACGTCGATCGCGTCCTTGATCCGCTTGCGCGTCAGCGGCAAGTCGCGCAGCCGCTTGCCGGCGGCGTTGGCGATCGCGTTCGCCACGGATGCAGCGGCCGGTCCCTGCCCGGTTTCACCGCTTCCGAGGTAAGGCATGCCGGGCCGGTTGATAATGTGCACCTCGATGCTTTCCGGAACGGCATCGAACCGCAGAATTGGATAGGTCTGCCAGTCGATGCTGGTGATCCTTGTGTCGTTGAAGGTGACGGCTTCATACAGCGTCCAGCTCATCGACTGCATGATCGCGCCCTCAACCTGGTTGATCAGTCCGTCGGGGTTGACCACCTGACCGCTATCGACCGCCGCCACCGCGCGCACCAGACGCGCACGCCCGGTCTCGTGGTCGATTTCCACCTCGGTGGCGATGGCGCAATACGCCGCCAAATTCTTGTAGCGCGCAAAGGCAAAGCCGAAGCCCCGGCCCTGCGGCGCTTGCCGGCCTTTATGCCATCCGAAGCCTTGCGCGGCCTTCTCGACGACCTCGCGTCCGCGCGGATCCTCCAGATGCTTCAACCTGAATTCGACGGGATCCGCGCCGGCCGCGATCGCAAGTTCATCCATGAAACTCTCGATCGAAAACACATTGTGGTAGGCGCCGAGCCCCCGCATTGCCGAAATCCGCACCGGCATCGCCGGGATGAAATGATGCACCACATGGGCGTTGGGGAACGTATAGATCGGGATCGCATTGCGATCGCCGCCGCCTTCCGGCAGCGGAAGCGGTTTGGGCGCCGGCACGGCGAAGGGCTGCGCCATGTGCTGAGCCGCGAGCAAACTGCCGGCTCCGCCCGGCCGCATCGAATGCGTATTGCTCCAGACCTCGAAATTCCAGTCCGATATCGCGCCACTGCCGTCCAGCGATGCCTTGAGCCTGGTCACCATCGCGGGCCCGTACGGCTCCCAGCCATGCTCCTGCTCGCGCATCCATTGCAGCCGAACCGGCACGCCAGGCAATTCGCGCGCGATCAAAGCGGCGTCGGCGGCGGCGTCATCGGCGCCGTTGTGGCCATAGCAGCCAGAGCCCTCGACATGGATCAGGCGGACCTTCGCCGGCGGCACGCGCAACATTTGGGCGATGCCCTGGCGATCGGGATAGACGCCCTGGGTGTGGGTCCAGACCGTCATCATGTCATCGGTGGAATGAGCCACCGCGCAGGACGGCCCGATCGACCCGTGCGACTGATAGGGCCGTGTGTACGTGGCCTCAATGGTCTTTTGTCCGACAACCGCCGGATTGCTGCGCTGGAAGATGGTCGAATCCTGCGACGGCAGGCCGGTCAGGACGCGCGCGATATCTTCCTGCTTCGGCAGGCCCGCGGTCTCCTTCCATTTCGCGGCCGCCGCCAGCGCCCGCATCGCCTTGATCGCCTGGAATTCCTTTTTGGCGGCCACCGCCAGAAAATTGCCGCTGCGAATGACCTTGACGACGCCGGGCATGTTTTCGATTGATGCCGTGTCGCACTCCGTCAATTGCGCGGCATAGCTCGGCGGCCGTACCACACGGGCATGCACCATGCCCGGCAGCCGCATGTCCTGCACATAGGCAGCGCCGCCGGTGACCTTGGCCGGAATGTCAACGCGCGGCACCGGTTGGCCCACTACCGTGTATTTCGCCGGGTCCTTCAGCTTCGATTGCGGCTGCGCCTGGACATGCAACATGCCCCCCGCCACCAGATCGCCATAACCGAGGCGCTGGCCATCGGGCGAGACCACGGCGGCGTTCTCGGTGCGGAGACTTTCAGCCGGCACATCAAGACGTCGCGCGGCTTCCGCGATCAGAAGTTCGCGGGCCTGAGCGGCCGCGTTCAGGATCGCGGTGCCGCTGTCCTGCATGGAATGGCTGCCGGCGGTATAGCCTTCATTGGCTGTACGGCCGGTATCGGCGGTGACGACCGTCAGCGACTTGAAGGGTACGTCGAGTTCTTCGGCGGCGATTTGCTGGAATGCAGTCTTGAAGCCCTGACCGAGTTCGGCCTTGCCGGTGAATACCGTAATGCGACCATCGGCGTCGATGCGAACCCAGGAGTCGAGGAACGGCGTTTCCTTGAGGCTGCCGATCGACTTGGGTGGATGCGCCGCAGCCGGCACGGCTTGATCCTGTGCGAAAGCGTCCGTCAGCGAGAAGCTGACGATCAATGCGCCGCCGCCCGCGAGGACTTGGCGGCGGTCGAGAACATCCGGGCCGTTCCTTTGGCCGTTCCTTGGGCCGTTCATCGTGCGCTCCGCTGGGTCGCCGTGGACAGTTCCGCCGTATCCATCAGCTTTGCGGCACGATGCACCGCGCGCAGGATGCGCATATGCGTGCC
The DNA here is from genome assembly GCA_963811915.1 of uncultured Alphaproteobacteria bacterium. Classification (GTDB taxonomy): domain Bacteria; phylum Pseudomonadota; class Alphaproteobacteria; order Rhizobiales; family Xanthobacteraceae; genus Bradyrhizobium. The sequence continues at coordinate 209,420 of CAWETC010000017.1, read as the reverse complement.
GCAACGACACAGATGCGGTTCCAACTCGGCGCGAATTTGTTCATCGGTCGGCTTGGAATTCCTTTGCAGCAGCGCCTGCGCCCGCATCATCATTCCGTTAATACAGTAGCCGCATTGCGCCGCCTGCTCTTCCATGAAGGCGCGCTGGATCGGCGCCGGCGCGTCGATGGTTCCAAGACCCTCGAGCGTCGTCACCTGCTTGCCCTCCAGCAGCAGCAGCGGCGTCACGCAGGAAAATACCGCCTTGCCGTCGACGATCACCGTGCACGCCCCGCATTGGCCGAGCCCGCAGCCGAATTTGGCGGCATTGAGCTTGATATCGTCACGCAGCACATAGAGCAGCGGCGTATCCGGGTCGGCATCGATCTGGTGATCGTGACCATTGACCTTCAGTGTTATCATGGCTTGTCTCGCTGCATGGGATCGGCGGGGGCGTTGTGTGGCCCCGCCGATGTCTGGAGAGATACGGTCTGTGTCCGCCGTGCATCCTCGACGGTCTTTTCAACGCTGGTCCAAGCCGGCTGGTTGCTGAATCGACTGCGCAGATAATTCAACACCGCTGAAACCTGATTGTCGGTCATGCTGTTGGCGAAGCCCGGCATGATCGGGCTGCGTTCCCCCTCCACGGGCTGGATGCCCGAGAGAACGATATTGACCGCATTGCGCGGATCGGGGCCGCTGATGGCCGTGCTGAGGGCAAGATTGACCCCGCCATAAGGCAGCGGACGGCCGGTCTCGTGGCAGGTCGCGCAGGCCGCCGCGTAAATCGCAGCGCCTGTTGCCTCAGTCTGCGAAGACGGCACCGCCGGCGATTTGGCTTTCGCGAGCGCTTCATCGCCCCGGCGGATGTGGTCTTGTGTGGGGGGACCGAACACGCTGGTCATATAGACGGCGATCGCGTGCACGTCGCTCTCATCCACGGACGACAGGTTGCTGACGACTTCCGCCATCGGCCCGCGCGCCACGCCATGATCGGGATGCCAGCCCTGGCGAAGATAGGCGAACAGCGCCGCGGTATCCCAAGGCACCGGCGACGGCGACCGCGCATTGATCGCATAGGCATTCCAGTTGTCGACGTCCCCGCCGGCAAACGATGCACCGGTACGCTCGGCACCCAGCGCATTGCGCGGGGTATGACACGCGCCGCAATGCGCCAGCCCCTCGACCAGATAGGCGCCGCGATTCCATTCCGCACTTTGCGTGCTGTCCGGTTGGTAGGTGCCGCGCCGAAGGAACAGCAACTTCCAGCCCGCAACGGCAAAGCGCTGATCGAACGGAAAGGACAGCCGGTTCGCGGGTGCGGTGGCGTGAACCGCCGGCCGCGTCATCAAATAGGCGTAGAGCGCCTGGTCGTCCTCGTCGGTGACATTGGTAAAATGATCGTAGGGAAAGGTCGGGTAAAGATGCTGTCCGTCACGGTTGACGCCGGAGCGCATGGCGCGGCGAAAAGCAGCCTCCGACCAATGGCCGATGCCGGTCTCCGCGTCCGGCGTGATATTCGACGAATAGATCGTGCCGAACGGCGTCGGCACCGGAAGACCGCCGGCAAAGGCCTTGCCGCCTCGCACGGTATGGCAATCGTTGCAATTGCCTAGCGCCGCAAGATCGCGGCCCCGCTTGACAAGGGCCGGGTCGAAGGACCGCGGCGCAGGCGGCTCGATCGCTGATATCGCCGGTCGCCAGGCGACCGCAAAGCCCGCAACCACACCGCTCAACAACAGCGCGGCAACAACGCTGGCGATAATCCGAGTTCGTGTCATGCGTCCCTACAGCTTTGGAATGATTGCTAGCACAAGTCCGGGGTGCCGCCCGCCTGGATCACCGCCTGTTGACCTCCGTTTCTCGCTGAAAGAACGGAAATTGCCAAGCCATCCCGAAGAAAATTCCGCGCAGCAGAAAAGCCGGCGATGGTCCGCGGTCCCGGCAATCTCAGGGCAAACCGCGATGGCTTGCAATCCCTAACAAAGGGAGCGATCATCCTCGCCAAAATAACGAAGAGACACTGGGATGGGACCGAGGCGCATTGGGCAGCAGGGAATCGTGTTTGCGGTTTTCACGGCGCTCTTCGTCGTCTTCGCGCTGACCCTTCGCGGGTTTTTTACAACCGAAAACATGCTGACGCTGCTGCAAAACGTAGCGGTGCTTGGCATTCTCGGCCTTGCGATGGCGATCGTCGTCATTGGGCGAGGCATCGATATTTCGCTGATTGCAGCGCTGGCCGTGCCGCCCGGGCTTGTGCTGCAGATGGTCCAGGACGGTCATTCGCTTCCGACCTCGCTCGCCGCGGCGTTTGCACTGACGGCGGTATTCGGTCTCGTGAACGGATGGCTGATCGCCTATGCCGAAGTGCCGTCTCTGTTCACGACGCTGGCGACCGGCTTGTTTCTTGCCGGCCTAGGGCAGGCAGCGCTTTTCAAGCTCGATGTGGTGCAGTGGAGCCCGGGGCTCGACGGCTTCGAACGCCTCGGACAGGGCAATCTGCTCGGCATACCGATGCCGATCGTGATGTTCGCGCTTTCGTGCCTCGCGGTCGCGTTCCTGCTGCGACGAACGCGGATCGGCGCCTACATCTATGCGATCGGCGACAATCCCAACAGCGCCCGGGTCACGGGGATCCCGACCCGCCCCATCATCGTGCTCCAATACGTTCTGGCGGCGATGATCGGTTGTGCCGCCGGCCTCATCCTCGCCGCGTCGGTCAACAGCATGCCGACGCGGATCTTCAATTCAACGCTGATTTACGACGTGATCCTGGTGGTCGTCCTTGGCGGTATCGGATTATCCGGCGGACGCGGTGGCGTCGCCAACGTCATTATCGGCACACTTCTGATTGGCACCATGCTGAACGGGATGACCATCATGGACATCTCCTATTCCGGGCAGAACCTCATCAAGGGAGTGGTGCTGCTGATCGCGGTAATCGCGGATTCTTTCCTGAATCCGCGCAACGAGGAGACGGCGCAACAAGGCGACATCTGAACGCCGGCGTAACACAGCAAACAAAATCGGGAGGACGAAATGACACTATCCAGGTGGACAACACTCAAGACAATATTCGTCGGCATCGGTCTCGCCGGCGCGGCAGCCACGCCGGCGCTCGCGCAGAAAGGCCTCGACGAACCGTTTCAGGGCGCCTTCAAGCAAGCCCTTGCCGGCAAGACCGTGGCCTACGTGCCGGTCGCGATGAATTTCGACCTCACCGAAGGCTGGTTTGCCGGCCTCAAGAATGAGCTGGAGCCCTATGGCGTCAAGGTGATCGTCCGTGATCCGAACTGGAGCACCAATGCAGGTGCCCAGGCGGTGACGACGCTGATCTCGGAAAAGCCGGCGGTGATGGTCATACACAATCCCGACGTGCAGACCTATGCCAAGCTGCTGCAGCGCGCCGAGAACGAAGGCATCTATGTCATCCAGATCAATATGGGTTCGAACTATCGCAGTTCGGCCTTTGTCGGCGCCAACTGGATCGAGATCGGTGAGCGCGACACCGAAGCCGTGGTGAAGGCCTGTCAGGGCAAGTCGAACAAGATCGCCATCATCCAGGGCGCCTTGTCGGCCGCGGCGAGCGCCTACACGCTCAAGGGCGTTGAGAACGTGCTGGCGAAGAATCCGGACATCAAGGTTGTCTCCAGCCAGGCGGCCGATTGGGATGCCGCCAAGGCCAAGGCGATCACCCAGACCGTCCTGAAACAAAATCCCGATCTGTGCGGCATCGTCGGCTTCTGGGACGGCATGGATATCGGGACCGCGGCTGCGGTGAAGGAAGCCGGCCTCACCGGCAAGGTCTTCGTTGCAACCTCAGGAGGTGGCGAGCGAAGGGGCGCGTGCGATCTCGTCAAGTCGGGCGCCTTCGACCTTGACATGAGCTATGACGTACCGACGCAGGCGGAACAGATGGCGGGCATGGTCAAATGGTTGGTTTCCTCCGGCGCCAAGCCGGGATTGGTGAAGGGATCGATCTATACAACGCTCATCCCGATCACCAAGGAGAACGCCGGAAGTGAAACGGCCTGCTGGAATCTCAGCGATCTCAAGAAGTAGCTAATCGCGACGCCGGCTCAAACGAGCGGCCACATGGTGACGTGGCCGCTCGTTTCAAAACGAACGCGGCTCACCGCATACTGATCACGTTCCTCCGTTCCCCCGGGCAGCCGATGCAAGACGTCCTTCTCCGTTTGAGATATCGCTACTGGCCTGACCATCTTCTGGGCGAAATCCTGTCCAAGCGATGGACCGAGACCGCGATCCCTGTCATCGTCCTCCTGATCATCACCATCCTACTAAGCCGGTCGATCCCAGGCTTCCTTTCAGTCGCGGGTCTCGCCGATACCGGGCGACAGGCAGGCGAGATCGGCTTCGTCGTTCTTGGGATGGCGCTCGTCGTCATCGTCGGCGGCATCGATCTGTCGGTGGGTTCGATGTTCGCCCTGTGCGATTTCTGCGCGCTGTTCTTCCTCAACGTCATGGAATGGCCCGTACCGGCGGTTATTGTCGCGACGATTGTCTGCGGCGCGATGCTCGGGGCCGTCAATGGCCTCTTGATCGGGTATCTGCGGCTGCGGGCCTTCATCACGACGTTGATTACGCTCATCATCTATCGGTCCGCCTACGACCTTCTGTTGTTCGACTACTCCAACAGGATCGCGGCCGCCTTCCCCGACTTCCCATCCTGGAATTTCCTCGGCGGCGGCGGGGTGGCCGGCGTCCCCAGCGTGGTGCTGGTCTATCTCGTGGTCGCGGTGTTTGGGCACGTGTTTCTGACCCGGTTGCGGCCGGGATGGCATGTCACCGCAATCGGCGGCTCGCGCCGCTCGGCCTACAATTCGGGAATTCCGGTGCGGCGCACGATTGCGCTCTGCTACACCGCGAGCGGGGCGCTGACCGCAATCGGTGCGCTGTTTTTTGCGGCCCGGCTCGGCACCGTCGGCGGCGATGTCGGCGTCGGACTCGAAGTGACCGTATTGACCGCGACCGTGCTCGGCGGCATCAGCCTCGGCGGCGGCAAAGGCTCGGTCACGAAAGCGCTGGTCGGCACACTGATCGTTCTGTTCGTGATCAATGGTCTCACCACTCTGTCGGTGAGCGGCGGCGTCAACCGCATGGTGCTGGCCGCGGTGCTGCTGGTCGCCGCCACGATCGACATCCGCTGGCTGAAGAACCGGACGCGCATCATCAGCAAGGTCTATGTCAGCCCCACCTTTCATGGATTGGCGCCGGCGATATCAACCAAGCCCGGCAGCGGTCCCTTCGCGCAGAATGACAAGTTGCGCGATGTCTCGCTGATTGGCCTCGGCCGCATCGAGGCGCCGGAAGATGTCATTCTCGATCGCAACGACAACCTCTATGCCGGCTCACGCCACGGCGACATCATCCGCTTCATGGCCCCCGACTACCAAGAGATGGAGGTGTTCGCCCATATCGGCGGCCAGCCGCTCGGCATGGCCTTCGACCGCAAGGATAATCTTTATGTCTGCATCGGCGGGATGGGCCTCTATCGGATCACGCCGGACCGGAAGGTCGAAAAGGTGACGGACGAGACCAACCGCAGCCTCTATTCGGTCAACGACGACAGCCGTCTCCGGCTGGCTGACGATCTCGACATCGCCGACGACGGGCGGATTTTCTTTTCGGAAGCCACGGTCCGGTACGAAATGCACGAATGGCCTGTCGATGGGCTGGAGGCCCGCGGCAACGGCCGGATCATTTGCTATAATCCGAATAACGGAACGACGCGCACTGTGCTGCGGGGATTGAAGTTTCCCAACGGCATCTGCATTGCGAGCGACGGCCAGTCTATACTTTTCGCCGAGACCTTCGGTTGCTCGATCAAGCGCTATTGGTTCGATGGCCCGAAGACCGGGAAGATCGAGACCGTGATGGACAACCTGCCGGGCTATCCCGACAATATCAATCTGGCTTCGGACGGAAACTATTGGCTCGCCATGGTGGGCATGCGCAGCCCGGCGCTCGATCTCGCATGGCGCATGCCCGGCTTTCGCCGGCGGATGGGCAAGCGGGTTCCGATCGACGAGTGGCTGTTCCCGAACATCAACACCGGCTGCGTCATCAAATTCAACGAGCGCGGCGAGGTGCTCGAACTCGCTGTGGGACCTGCGCGGCGTCAATCATCCGATGATCACATCGATGCGCGAGCACCGCGGCTATCTCTATCTCGGCGGCATCGCCAATAATCGCATCGGCCGCTACAAGCTCGCGGATGCCGATCCGAACTTCATTCAGTACGACCGGCGCTGGGGGAGAAGCCAGTGATCTCCGCGTTGCGGGCTTTCGCCGACCGGCTGCTGGGGCGGGGTGAGGCGACCATCACGGTGCCGTCGTTCGACGGCGCATTGAAACCCAATCAGATATTGGCAAAAGCCGAGACGATCGGACAGTTCGACGCGCCCGAGGATCTCGCAACCGACGGCAATGCGCTCTACATCGCCGACGGCACCGCCATTCTGCGTCTCGATGGCGCCGCGACCACGGAAGTCAGGCGGTTTGACCGCCCCATTACCGCGCTGTGTTGCCTACCCGGCGGCGGCATCGCGGTCGCGCTGGACGGACGCGAGGTGCTGACGTTCACGACCCCGACGGCGGCGGACGCTGCGACAACTTTCGCGGACCCCTCGATGAATGCCATCAATGCACTGTCGCCGGGCGCCGGCGGAACGCTGGTCGCGACGGACGGTTCGACGACGCGCCCCACCGGCCAATGGGTGCATGACCTGATGGAGCGAGGCCGCACAGGACGGGTGCTGGTTCTCGACATCGCAAGCGGGCGCGTCCGAACCATTGCTTCCGGGCTGCACTACGCGTTCGGGGCCTGCGCCACGGGCGATGCCGTCTTCGTCAGCGAGAGCTGGCAACACCGTGTGATCGCCATCGCCCCTGATGGCAGCCGGCGCGCGATCCTGGACAATCTGCCGGTCTATCCCTCGCGCCTCGCTCCAGCCGCATCGGGCGGCTTTTGGCTGACGGCGTTCGCGGCCCGCACCCAGCTCGTCGAGTTCGTACTGCGCGAGAATGCCTACCGGCGCCGCATGATGGCGGAAATCGATCCGGAATACTGGATCGCTCCGAAACTGAAATCCGGCCAGTCGTTTCTCGAACCGATGCAGGGCGCCCACATCAAGACCATGGGCGTCGTCAAACCATGGGCGCCGCCGCGCTCCTACGGCCTCGTCATCCGGTTGAGCGCGAGCGGTACACCGCTCTACGCGCTGCACAGCAGGGTCGACGGCGTCAACCACGGCATCGTCGCCGCCGTCGAAATGAATGGCGCATTATTCGCCATCGCCAAGGGACCCGGCCGCCTGTTGCGCGTGCCGCTCGGCACGATCGAGGAGGAATTGCGCGCATGAGCGATATCATCCTCGCGCTTCGCCAGGCGACCAAGCTCTACGCCGGGACGCCCGCGATCGAAAACGTCGATTTTGAACTCCGGCGCGGCGAGATCCATGCGCTGGTCGGAGAGAACGGCGCCGGCAAATCGACGTTGACCAAGGTGATGGCCGGGGTTGTGACCCTGACGTCCGGCACGATGCTGGTTGACGGCGTCGAGGCGATGCCGAGGACGCCGCTCGAAGCACGTCATCTCGGCGTCGCGATGGTGTTTCAGGAAAACAGCCTGGTGCCGACCATGACGGTCGCGCAGAATCTGTTTCTGGGGCAGGAGCGGTTCTACAATCGCCTGCGGGGCATCTACATCGCCGCGCAGCAATTCCTTCAATCGCTCAATTTTGACGTCACGCCGACCGCGACAGTCGGTCTTCTCGGTGCCGCCAAGAAACAGATGGTCGAAATCGCGCGTGCCGTTCTGCACCAGGCAAAAGTCATCATCTTCGATGAGCCCACCGCCACGCTGACACCGGAGGAAAAGAAGTATTTCTTCGATCTGGTGCGCGACCTCAAGCGTCGCGGCGTCTCGATCGTATTCATTTCGCATGCGATCGAGGAAGCCTTGATCCTGGCCGACCGCATTACGATCCTTCGTGACGGCAAGCATGTCGTGACCGACGATGCCGTCAATTTCGACCGGGCGCGTATCGTGCAAGCCATGGTCGGACGCGACCTGTCGAATACCCTCTATGGTTCGCGCAAGACGACCGTGCGGCCCGCCGGAGCGCGCGTCCTGACCGTGCAAAACCTGAAAATGGCGCCGATGGTGAAAAACAATTCGCTGTCCGTCTTCGCCGGACAGATCACCGGTGTATTTGGGCTGGTCGGAGCCGGGCGCACCGAAACCTTCAAGGTGGTCGCCGGCATTCTCAAACGGGATTTCTTTCACGGCGGAGAAGTGCTGTTGCACGACAGGCCGGTGCGTTACCGCGTTCCTGCGCCCGCCGTGCGCGCCGGCATCGCCTATGTCACCGAGGACCGGAAGGTCGAAGGCTTCTTCGAAACCATGCCGGTTTCCCGCAACATCTATCTTGGGCTGCTGGCCAAATTGCCTGGAGGCCGCTTCTTCCTGTCGCGGCGCGAGGCCGACAAGATCGGCAAGTCGTGGGTCGACAAACTCAAGGTTCGCTCGACCGGCAACGATATCAAGGTGGTCGAATTATCGGGCGGCAACCAGCAGAAAGTAGTTATCGCCAAATCCCTGGTGCAGGATCCCGATCTCATTATTTTCGACGAGCCGACGCGCGGCGTCGATGTCGGCGCGATCGTCGAGATTCACGAGCTGATTCAGCGGCTGGCCGACGAAGGCAAGGCGGTCGTGGTCATCTCGTCATATCTACCCGAGATCATGGCGCTGTCCGACCGCATCCTGGTGTCGAGACAGGGCAAGGTAGTCGAGGAATTCTCGGCGCTGGAAGCGACGGAAGAGAAAATCATGTATGCCGCGGTTCATTGAAGCGGCGGCGAGAAGGCGCGCGGCAGGCGTTCGTTCGGAATGCGGGCTTCGAAGGCCGTTCCTGGTTGAGGTTCTGCCTATTTGACTTCCGGTGTCGGCGACCCCTGCGGAAAACGCACGTTCGAATGTTGCAAGGTCCGCGGCCGGCAGGTCCGAAACCGCAACGTAGGTAAAGTCCGCATCGCTCCAGCTTCGAACATTGTATCCTGCGATCGTCTGGTCAGGGACGGACTGGCCCGGCCTCAGCGTCGTCACGCTGACGGTATGTGCGGCATGCTTGTAGACGATCGTCGCCACCGGATCGTGGCCGATGACATCCACACGTCCGCCCAACAGGGTGAAGCCTTGCGCCGCGAGGTCCGGCACCTGCGGCGATTCCGGCAGGCGCGCCGTGAACCAGGGCTTGACCGTATGGCGGTCGGATGATGCAACATCGAACGGCTGCGGAGCCAGCAGACTCCGGATATGGCCGGCAACGACCTCGCTGGCCACCTCCTCGCGTTGATCGAAATGCCCGATCGTCATCATGACCGAACTTGCGATCACGGCACCAAGCACCGCTGCCGCGGCCAACGCCTGAAATGACCAGCGTCGTTGACGCAAGACGCTGGCCCGGCTCGGACGCTGCGCATCCAATGTCGCCTGGATGCGGGCCTGCAGGCCCGCAGGCACGTCGGATTGCGGCAGCGAGCGAAACGCCTGCCGCAATGACATCAGCCGGTTATATTCGGCCCGCAAAAGCTCGTCGTCTGCCAGACGGCGCTCGAATGCAGCCGCGGAAGCCAGATCAAGCTCGCCGTCGCAATAGGCGTTCAACTGCAATTCGTCGTTGTCTGTCACGGATGCAACCATCGTTTACTTTCGGTCTCCCAGAAGAGCGATCAGAAGCTGCCGCGCCCGGGACAGGCGCGACATCACGGTCCCGATTGGAACATTGGTGATCTCCGCGATGTCGCGATAATTCATCTGGTTTATTTCCCGCAAGACGATAACTTCGCGAAATTGCGGCTGCATCTGCGCCAGGGCTTTCTGAATTGCTTCGGCTTCCGCCTTGAAAAGCGCGATCTCCTCGGGAGTCTCCACCCTCGTGCCCTGCGGACCCCCATGTTCAAGTTCCTGTTGCTCTGCGACACTCAGGTCGCTGGTAAACACCACCGTCTTTGGTCTGTTCTTCATCAGCCAGCTATAGGCCGTATTGCGCACGATGGTCAGGGACCATGCCCGAGCATTGACCGCACCGAAGGTCTTGATGCCGCGATACGCTCGCAACGCCGCATCCTGGACGATGTCTTCGGCGTCGGACGCACTGCCGGTAAGCCATTGTGCAAGACGATAGGCTTCGGCCATGTGCGGCAGAAAGACTTCGTCGAACGTCTCGCGTTCATCCTTGTTTGGCACAATTGGGACCGGCGTTTGCTGCTGGCCAGACAACCGATCTGAGCCTTCCGGCCGTTTTAACACGGCATGTTCAGGTTCGGTACACCGGAAATCCGTCCGGTGTACCGCAGGGGGTGTCGTCACGTCTGTCACGCCAGGAATCTCAGGGCCCTTCGCTCACTTGACGATGATCTTTCCGACCATATGCGGATGCAGACTGCAGAAATAATCGAACGAGCCCGCCGTGGCGAACGTGTAGGAATACGCGTCGTCGGTGTCGAGCGCCTTCGAGCGGAAGGAGAGATTCTTTCGACCACCGTATGAGGGATGTCGTCGTGGTTGACGAACTTGACCGTCGTTCCCACGGCGATCGTCAATTCCTTCGGCGAGAACGTGAAGTTGTCGATCATGACCACGTTGGCGTCCTGCGCCGCGACCGCGCCGAACGCCAGCAACGCTCCGACGAGGGGACCCAGCAGCATGGCAACGATCAAGGCGCGACCGGGGCCAAGTCGAGCTGCTGCGGAGCACAGATGCTTGTTCAGATATTGCATCTCGGGACCTCCGATCAACCTGCCAGCGTCTTGTCGACGAAGGCGAGCGGTTTGTTGCCCCGCACGACGGTGACCGTGGAAAGTCCGAGCATGGAGCGGAGTTGATCGGCTGGCACAACCATCGGGCCCGGCGAAGGTGCGCTGCCGGGCGCCGGCTGCGGGAAAGCCGTCGACAATGCGGTGTGGAAGGTCATGTTGCCCTCGACCTTCTGGGCGAGCTGATGAATGTGTCCGTTCAGAATGGTGACCGAGCCGAAGCGCTTCAGCAAAGCCAGCGCTTGCGTTCCATCTTCGGTACCCCAGCCCCATTCCCTGTAGAGAACCTGGAGCGGGATGTGCGCAAACACGACGATCGGCGTGCTGTTCGACTTGCCCTGCAGATCGGCCTCGAGCCATGCGAGCTGCTCGGCGCCAAGATTGCCGAGACCGCCGGCCTTCAGATCGACGACGTTGACCAGACCGATGAAATGGACACCGCGATCGTCGAAGCTGTACCAGCCAGCGCCCTTCGAGCCCTTGCCGTAACGCTCGAGATAGGCCTTGCCCTGGCCTTCATCGATCATGTCGTGTTCGCCCGGCACATAATGAAGCCGTACGCCGGTCTCGCCGTAGACCTTGTCGGCGTTGTCGAATTCTTCGGGCCTGGAAAGGTGCGTGATGTCGCCGGTGTGAATGATGAAAGACGGCTTGATCGGCATCGCTTTCACCTTGGCGATGGCTTCGCGCAACGTACCCAGCGCATCCGGGTTCGCCTTCTTGTCGAAGCCGATATGGCTGTCGCTCATCTGGAGGAAGGTGAAGCCGGCGGACTCAGCGGCAGCCGCTTCGCCGATCAACCCCACGGAGTGAGGAACGCCACCACTGATGGCCCAGAGCACCCCGGTTCCCGCCCAGACCATGCACTCCAGCACTTCCCGGCGGCCTAATCCCTGTCCATGATCGTCAAGGCCTTTCCTAGCCATATCTAATCTCCCTGCGGGGCGAACGGCCCCAAATGGCGCTGAATTGCGCCGGTACACGGGAGACTCGACCGGCTCGGGCTTTATTCCCAAGGAAGGGGATTTCGGGAATCCGGCGTCTGCTGCGGCTAGTTCGCGGCTGCGACAAAATGATGCTTAAGAAATTTTTAAGTTTTTATTCTTGGCGCGGGGGGACATGATTTCGGCGATGGTTCGCTTTGCAATATCTGCCGTGGAAGTGATCGCGCCCGATGGCATCAAATCGCACTGGGTGGTGGCGCTGCCGCATCGCGCGGCTGTTGCGGCAGTTCGACAGGTTATTCCGCCCGATCATTCTGCCGAACTTTCCATCCGGCGTTTCCCCGCGGAAGGCCTCCGCCCCGGCGAGCTGCGTGAGATAGAAGCCATGATCCATCCGAAACGCTCGAGCGATCCAAATCAGACGGTGAAATCAATCATCGATGTCGCCACCGCCGAGCCCGCCAAATCTCCCGGTGAGGCGTTGGAATATCGAATATATGCCATCGGCAGCGATGGCCACTTTGTAGGTTGCAACGAAATGATTTGCCGTGACGATGACGAAGCTGTCACCCAAGCGAAACGACTGGTGATCGATTCTGAGATAGAGATTTGGAACCATCACCGCTTTGTCACTCGGCTGGGTCACAGACCCAAATAGATCGTCGGCGCGCAACTGATTCCGTCAGCGCGCCCCTCCGCGGAGGGCTGTCCAGGCTCCCATCGGTTACAAGGGCCCGGATTCGGTTTGAGAATTACCTGTCATCGGTCCATCTTCGCGAGGCGCGTCCGGAGCATCGGCGCTGTCTCAATCGCAACTTCAACCCGTCGTTGCCGGGGCGATCCGTCCCTCGCGAGGACCTGCATTTCAGCGGCATGGGCACGCACTTGCATGAATGCCTCCTGCATCGATTGTCTCGCAGAGCTGGCTTCCAGATTTTCGACGACGGTGGTCAGCGCCCGAACGACATCCTCTATCTCTTCAGTCGTCATGTGGGATAGTCGCCGGGGCGCACGCGCCTTCGACCAGAGACCCTTGGATCGGAAACCCTTGGACCCGAGACGGAAGGGATTCGCGCCGAACATTACGCGCCATCTCGCCGCAAGGGATGTTACCAGCCGCAAATGTCGCAACTCAGAACCGATCAGTGGCCGCTCCCGTTCTTCAAGCGAAGGATTGCGGCAGGTGGGTAATGATCCGGTGATGCGCCGGGTATCCCGAGCCGTTATCGAATGATATGCTTGGCGACGGCGAACTGAATTAAAGAAATGTTTAGCGAGGCGGCCCGCACCAGACAGTTCGCACGGCGATTCCTTCGCCGTTCGTTACCCTAATAAATAATTTAGGATCGATTGGCGGAACCTTATGCCAGGATGCGGAACATTTATCTCGTTGCTTTAGTTGTTAAGCTATCAACGCAGCGATTGACCAAAGCGTTTTTACTGATCGGATTGTTTGATCGCTGCGACGCAACGCGCGTGGTGTCAAACAACGATCGGAAAAGCCATGCAAAAGCTAGTCGCCGGTCTGGTATTTTTGTCATTGATATGCGGACCCGGCGCTTTGGCGCAGGGCAACATCGGCGCGGCCAAATCGGATTATCCGCCTAATTTCCCACCTAGCGGATACAGGCCGCTGCCGCCGCATTTTCAGCCGCGCCGGGTGATCGCCGCGGACATCGACAAGGTCAACATCCCTCCGCCGCCGCTACCATCCTATGAACAGCCGGCGATCCCTGCGCAAGGCTATCTGTGGACGCCCGGATTCTGGGCGTGGCGTAAATCGGTCCCGGACTATTTCTGGGTGCCTGGGACCTGGGTGATGCCGCCGCAACCTGGCCTGTTGTGGACGCCGCCCTATTGGAGCCGTGTCGACGACGGCTATGCCTTTCACGCCGGTTATTGGGCGGATCAAGTCGGCTTCTACGGCGGGATCGACTATGGCTACGGCTATACGGGCGATGGCTATCAAGGCGGCCGGTGGGAAAATGGATCGTTCCATTACAATCGTGCCGTGAACAATCTTGGGTCTCTGGGTATTTCAAATGTCTACGATCAGGGGGTAACCGCCAGCGACAATGCTGTGCATGCCAGCTTCAACGGCGGTCAAAGAGGAACAACGGCGCGGCCGACGCGGGACCAGCAGGCACTGGTCGGTGCGCCGCATGTCGGAGCAACTCCCGAGCAGCAGAAGCATTTCGAGTTGGCGGCGATGGATCGATCGCTGTATTCAAAGCTGAACAACGGTGAGCCCGGCATGGCGGCGACGGCCCTGGCCGGCGTGCTTGGCGGTGCGGACGTTACGCGCAGCAACAGCCGGGCAGCCGATGAGAGTGGTCGCGTGAGATAGCGTGGCGGGATTATGCGCCTGCACCAATCTTTCGGCGGCGCCAACGCAAAAGGCACGCACGAAATCCGTGAATCTGAGAACGTGAAATCTGAGAAAGCGGGCGAGCAACCGCTAAGTGGGACGAAGGACTGCCCTTAAGTCAGGGCAGTCCCACCGCCACCAACTAATAACCAACGACGTAACTGGGCCCGCAATAGCCGTAGTCTAGGTCATAAGGCGAGCAATAGCCGTCGCCGATAGCTGCTGCGACGCCGAGGCCGAGCAGGCCGAGGCCGCCATAATAGCCATCGTAGTAAGGACCATAGCCCCAGCCACCATAACCGCCATAACCACCACCATAGCCGTAGCCGCCGGCGAAGCGACGGCCGCCATGCCAGCCGGGTCCGGCGAGAGCGCCGCCGCGCATCGCGGCATAACCGCCCCGGAAGCCACGAAGGCCGCTGAAGCCACGAAGGCCGTTAAAGCGTCCACCATGAAACCCACTCATGCCACCACCATGGAACCCGCCCAGGCCGCCGCCGTGGAAGCCGCCCATGCCACCACCATGGAAGCCGCCACCGCCATGGAAACCTCCGCCACCGCCGTGGCCGAAGGCCATAGCGCTGGTCGTCATCCCCGTTGCAAGAGCAATCGCCGCGGCGACCGCAAGAAGCTTTTTCTTCATCTGAACCTCCGTTGCTGTGTGACAGATCAACAGCGGTGGAGGGAGGCTGGTTGCGTCGAACCGCGCCGACGGCGCCTAAAATATTTATTACGCTTTGGAAGCCCGGGAGGAACCGTTGAGGGTCGCCAGCAGGCCGTGGTGGTCGCCCCCCAAAAACGTATGGAGGGAACGGCGAACGCCGCTCCCTCCACAATTTGTAGCCTGGTATCAGGTCAACCGGTTCAAATTAGAACTGGTAACGAACACCAACACCCGGGTCGATATTGTTTGCCTTCTGGCCGCTCGTTGCAGTGGCGAGCCCGTTAGCGGTCGGATTGGTCTGAAGGAAGCCGCTGGCCAGACCGTTCTGCACCTGCGACCACATGATACCTGCGTAGAGATCCATGTGTCTCGCAAAGCGCCAATCGGCGACGAACGAAACCGCATCCAGCGAACCGCTGCAAGCCGCGGAGATCGCCGTGTTGCAAGTACCCGTCAGATTGGTCGCGTTCATGAAGCTGTTCTGGCTTTCGTGGTAGTAGGCGACGGTCAGATCGAGGTCACGAGTGGCCGAATACCGCGCACCAGCCCAGAACGTCTGCAGGACCTTGTCGCTCGTGAAGTTCGTGTTGTTCGGAGCGAAGATGGTGTAGCCGCCTTCCATGAACGCACCGGGCGTCAATGCGTTGTTCGGGTTGGAGTAGTGGATATTCTCGTAACCGGCAAACAGCTTGACCGGTCCGATGGTATATCTGCCGGCAACCTGGAACACGGTATTGTCGGAGATCGTCGCAGCCAACGGACCCAGTCCGAGGTTGCGGCGCTAAAGGCGGGCAGCGACAGCGACCTGCGCCGGGCTGAGCGGTGCAGCGGCAACGGCGTCATAGATTTTGCCGCCGACCACATCGAACGAGAAGCCCAGATAGTCGATGCCGATATTGCCCTGGAAGGCGTTACCGGTACCGCTATTGCCACCATTCCTGAGCTGGGTTTCCGCAGCCAGGCGAACCGGGCCGACGTTCACACGATACTCGAACGAGTTGTCGAAGATGCGATTCTCGGTATCGCCGCCGCCGCCGTTCGCCCCCTGGAAGGTGATCACGGACCAGGCATTCGAACCGGAGATCGGATCATAGTTGACGATCAGGTCCGAACTCAGCGCGCTCTGACGACCGTAGGTCACAGTACCATAGATCGGTGAACTGACACCGGCATAGGCCGCGTTGTTGAACATCTGGCCGCCCTTGGACGAATCGCCGAAGGAGTTCTGGTTCGCGAGCAACAATCCGTTGTTCTGCTGAATGGATCCGGGGCCGTTGGCGTTATTACCGCTGACCGGGTTGAACAGGGTTTGCAAGTTGAAGACGCCGTACAGGCCGTCGGCGATCTCCTGCTTGCCGCGCAAGCCGATGAACGACGTGCTCAGCATATTGGCGCCAGCGCCAAAAAATGCACCGTTGCCGTTCTTCGAGACCAGATAATCCAGCGGTGCGCCGGCGAGCGTGCTCGATGGGGCGCCGTGCTGTTGATATGACAGACCGACGTCGATATCGCCGTACAGACACACGCCGTGCCAGCACAGATCGTCATTGATCGCGGCGGGGGCCTTGACGGCTGCCTTGTAGGGCAGATCGGCGGCCATCGCGTCAGCGGGATTCGCGGCGCGCGACGCAGCCTGGGCTTGCACCGTGGGCTGCTGCTTTTCAAGCTTCTGCTGGCGCTTTTCGAGATCCGCGAGGCGCTTGGTCAACGCCTGATTCTGTTCGCGGAGTTGTTTGGACTGAGCCTGAATGTCCGAGAGCTCATCGGCGTGGGCCACCGCCGCGAAGGCGAAGACGGCCACCGAAGACAAAAGAATCCTTTTCACGTAACTCCCCCAAGTAAAGGCCCGACACGAATTGGTCGCGAACCTGCCATCGTCATGGAACCTCGGATGAGGCCCCCCTAGACGGTCACTCTGCTTCAGGGAGTACAGAAATGCTGTTACCCGCACGCAACAGTAAGACCGGAAGCCGACATTTAGGGGCTTCACCCCCCAAACGGGCCCAGTCCTGTTGCGGCGGCGCCACAGTGGATCGGGTATCTTTAGTAGTTATAGTTAACAGATGCAACTTTTAGCTTAGTAAAATCCTTCTTCGGGTGGCAGGGCAGGCCACCGATTCTCCGGCGGCCTGCTGCTGTTTGCCTCAAACCCAGACGGAAGAGTTTTCCGGCCTGGGCCAATCGGGCTGTTGAAAGACAGAGGCATTTCGAACCGCATGGTGGATGTGGGTCTCAATGCCTCTGTCCTGGATCCAATCGTCAGAACTGGTAGCGCAGACCAATCGTCGGATCGTACGAGGAGGCTTTGTTTCCGGTTGGACCAGCCAGCAGGAAGCCATTGGCAAGACCGTTCTGCACCTGCGACCACATCACGCCGGCATAGGCGTCGAAGTGCCGCGCAAAGCGCCAGTCGGCGACAAAGGACACCGCATCCAGCGTTCCGCTGCAGCCCGCGGAAATGGCGCTGCTGCAGGTGCCGGTCGGATTGGTGCCGTTCCCGATCACATAGCTGTTCTGCCACTCATGGTAATAAGCGACAGTCAGATCGAGGTCAGGCCTGACCGAATATTTCGCACCCGTCCAGAACACCTGAAGCACCTTGTCGGTGGTGTAGTTGGTATTGTTGGGAGCACCGACGGTATAGCCACCCTCGATGAAAGCACCCATCGCCAGCGGATTGTTCGGGTTGGCGTAGTTGATATGCTCATAGCCACCATAAAGCTTGACCGGCCCGATGGTGTACTTGGCAACCAGCATAAACGCGGTGTTGTCGGAGACCGTCGCGGCAACCGCCCCAATTCCCTGGGGTACGGAAGGCGTGGCATTCAGCGTCGCGACTTGCGCAGCACTCATCGGAGCTGAGCTGATCGCATCATCGATTTTGCTGCCGAGCGCATCGAACGAAAAGCCCATATAGTCGAAGCCGACATCGCCTTCGACGGCATTGCCCGTGCCGCTATTGCCACCGTTTTGAAGCTGGGTTTCCACAGCGAACCGCACCGGGCCGACATTCACGCGATATTCGAACGAGTTGTCGAACACACGATTCTCGGTATCGCCGCCGCCGCCGGTCGCACCCTGGTAGGTGATCACGGAGAACGCATTCGCTCCGGAGATGGGATCGTAGTTGACGACGGCGTCCGAGGTCAGTGAGGTTTGCCGACCGAAGGTGAGCGTGCCGTAGATTGGCGAACTAAGACCGGCATAGGCGACGTTGTTGATCGCCTGGCCCGCCTTGGAAGAATCGCCATACGCGTTTTGCTGGGCAAGCGACAATCCGTTGTTCTGCTGGATGGACCCGATGCCGTTGGTCAGCGTGCCGTTCTCCGGATTGAACAGCGTCTGCAAGTTAAACACGGCGTACAGGCCGTCCGCGATCTCCTGCTTGCCCCGCAAGCCGAGGAACGAATTGCTCATCGCGTTGGGACCGACGCCGAAATACGAACCATTGCTGTTCTTCGACACCAGATAGTCGAGCGGTGCGCCGGCCAGAGAACTCAACGGGGCGCCATGGTTTTGATAGGTCAAACCCATGTCGATATCGCCGTACAGACACACGCCGTGCCAGCACAGATCGTCATTCGCCTGGACGGGCGCCTTGACGGCGGCCTTGTAGGGCAAATCGGCAGCCATCGCTTCGGCGAGATTTCCGCTCGCCACTGCCTGCGTCGCGGGCTGCTGCTTCTCAAGTTTCTGCTGACGCTTTTCGAGATCCGCGAGACGCTTGGTCAGTGCCTGATTCTGTTCGCGAAGTTGTTTGGACTGAGCCTGGATGTCCGAGAGCTCATCGGCGTGACCTGCCGCCGCGAAGGCGAAGACCGCCACCGAAGATAAAAGAATCCTTTTCACGTAACTCCCCCGAGTAAAGCGCGACACAAAGCGTTCGCGAACCTGCCATTATCGAGACCTCGAATGAGGACCCCTGAGGCGATTCACACTGCATCAACGCGTTGTGAAAATATGTCACTTGCACGCAACAGAGAGTTCGGAAGCCGGCCAAAAAACTTTAAATAAGAGTTCAGAAATTAAAAATTCTGTTATGAAAAAAAATTTAAGAACGCATTGGAAAATCCATAAAAGCTATCGAAACACTCGAGTAATGAAGTGTTTTTGATCAGGACCAAATTTAAAAAACAGAGACATTGCGGAAGCGCCTAACCGATGCGAGTCGCAATGCCTCTGTCTTCATGTCTTCGAGTTTACCCGATGATCAGAACTGGTAGCGCAGACCGACGCCCGGATCGAAGGCGGAGGCCTTGCTACCCGTCGTTCCCGGCAAGCCGTTCGCCAGGGCGAAGCCGTTGGCGAGACCGTTCTGCACCTGCGACCACA
Source organism: uncultured Alphaproteobacteria bacterium (assembly GCA_963811915.1). GTDB lineage: Bacteria > Pseudomonadota > Alphaproteobacteria > Rhizobiales > Xanthobacteraceae > Bradyrhizobium. The sequence goes on along the minus strand of CAWETC010000017.1, from coordinate 190,288 downwards.
TCACGCCGGCATAGGCATCGAAGTGCCGTGCAAAGCGCCAGTCGGCAACCAGCGAAACCGCATCCAGCGATCCGCTGCAGCCAGCAGAGACCGCGCTGCTGCAAGTACCGGTCGGATTGCTGCCGTTGCCGATGATGTAGCTGTTCTGGTTCTCGTGGTAATACGCCACGGCCACGTCGAAGTCGGCCCGGACGGAATACTTCGCACCGGCCCAGAACACCTGCAGGATCTTGTCGGTGGTGAAGTTGGTGTTGTTGGGAGCAAATACCGTGTAGCCGCCCTCGATGAACGCGCCGGGCGCCAACGGATTATTCGGGTTGGCGTAGTCGATGTGCTCATAACCGGCAAACAGCTTGACCGGCCCGATGGTGTATTTGCCGGCAACCTGGAACACGGTGTTGTCGGACACCGTCCCAGCCACAGCCCCCAATCCTGTCGGCACGGGTGTGAGTGTGCACGGCGAGCACTTGCGTAGCGCTCAGAGGTGCCGCGGAAACCGCATCATTGACCTTGCCACCGATGAAGTCCATCGACAGGCCCAGATAGTCGAAGCCGACGTCGCCTTCGAAAGCGTTGCCGGTACCGCTATTGCCGCCATTGCGAAGCTGGGTTTCCACCGCGAAGCGAACCGGACCAACGTTGACGCGATATTCGAACGAGTTGTCGTAGATACGGTCTTCGGTATCGCCGCCACCGCCCGATGCGCCCTGGTAGGTGAGCACCGACCAGGCATTCGAACCGGAGATCGCGTCGTAATTGGTAACCAGGTCCGAACTCAGCGCGTTTTGCCGGCCGTAGGTCAGTGTCCCGTAGATGGGCGAACTGAGACCGGCATAGGCCGCGCCGTTGAACATCTGGCCGCCCTTCGATGAATCGCTGTACGCGTTCTGCGCTGCGAGTCCCAATCCGTTGTTCTGCTGAACCGACCCAACGCCGTTGGAAACCGTCCCACTCGCCGGATCAAATTGCGTCTGCAAGTTGAACACGGCGTAGAGGCCGTCGGCGACCTCCTGCTTGCCGCGCAGGCCGATGAACGACGTGCTGAGCTGGTTGGGACCCACCCCGAAATACGAGCCCAGCGACTGCTTCGATACCAGATAATTCAGTGGGCCGACGGCCAGCGGGCTCAACGGTGCGCCATGGTTCTGGTAGTTCAGACCCATGTCGACGTTGCCGTACACACAAACGCCATGCCAGCACAGGTCGTCATTCGCCAGCGCCGGTGCCTTGACGGCGGCCTTGTAGGGCAGATCGGCGGCCATCGCCTCGGCCAGATTGCCGCTCGCCACCGCAGGCTGCTTCTCAATCTTTTCGATCTTTTGCTGACGCTTTTCGAGATCCGCCAGGCGCTTTGCCAGCGCCTGATTCTGTTCGCGAAGCTGCTTGGATTGGGCCTGGATATCCGAGAGCTCGTCGGCATGGCCCGCCGCCGTGAAGGCGAAGACGGCCACTGAAGTTAGAAAAATCCTTCTCACGTAAGTTCCCCAAAAAAGCGCGGCATACACGATCCGCGAACCTGCCAAGTTACGGAGCCTTCGGACGAGGACCCCTTGGCCGTTCTCTGCTCCAGTGAGCGCGCAAATCCTGTGGCTGACTCGACACAGAGATCAGGAAGCCGACAAAAATCATCGCATCCAACGAATACGTGAACGCGATGAAACGTCCGCTCGCAGCGATGTGAATCTCTTTGAAACAAGTTTCGTCAGCGTGTCATAAATCCGTCAGGTGCGAACGGCGAAGGCGGTTATCATCTGTTAAATCGCGTCTTGTCGCTGACTCGAAAGCCGCATGCTGACTTAACAGAAATATGACCGGGGCTTCGTTTCCGGCAGCAGGGGGCGGCCATGAAAGCACAAGGGTTCGACCGGCGCGATTTTCTCAAGACCGCCGTCGTCGGCGGCGCCGCGGCGGCAGGCGGCACCGCGGAAATTGCAACGCCCGAAAATGCGCAGGCCCAACAACCGCCCGCCACGGCGATGACCGGATACGCCTTTCTCAATCTCGATGAGGCCGCCTGGGAGCACGTTCCATGATGACGGTGGAAATCCCCGACCCGGCGGAGCACCTCCGACCGGCCGGCCTTTCACCGCCTCATATTCCGCAATCAGAAGCCGCCATTTCTGAAGATAATTGCGCTCAATCGTCCGATTGTAGCTGTTGTCGCGCATCGAATCCTCCTCCGGGAGGATTCAATCAGCGAATTAGTGAACATGCACAGCAATGACGTCAGGCACTACTCAGCGTTCGCGCGGCGCGATGCGCCCGAGTTTAGCGTGGTACCTACTCCAGCGGCTCGACCTTGACGATCGAGGCGCCGTGGTTGTTGCCGGCCCAGAAGATCACCTGCGGGCCGAAGTTGTCGACGAACACGCGCCTGATGTTGGTGCTGCGAGGGAGCAGATAGTTGATCGCATCGCCGGTGGCGGGGTTGAGCCGGGTGATCCGATCGCTCAGCATCGAGCCGGTCCAGGCTTCGCCGTTCCTGTCGGTCGCGACGTCGTAGGGCGACGACCATTTCGGCGCGATCTGCCACTCCCTGAAAAGGCTGGTCCTGGTGTCGAACATGCCGATGCGGTCGCCGCGATATTCGCCGAACCACAGCCGGTCCTGCCCATCCATGGAGCCGCGGCGCGGCGCCGAAGCCGGCGTCGGGATCTCGAACAGTTCCACCTCTCCGCTCTTGGCGTCGATCCGACCGATGTGGCTCTGACGGAAATCGGTGAAGAAGACATTGTTCCTGGAGTCCGGAATCACGTCGTAAATATTGTGCGCGCCCGCACGCCCTTGAACGGCTCCCAGGTTTCGATTTTTCCGGTGGCGATATCGAGCCGGTGAATACCGGCAAAGCCGTTGTTCTGTGCCCAGACCTTGCCGTCGACGCCGGAGCTCTGCGGACTGACCATATTGATCTGCGCGGCATCGATGTTCTTCTCGCCCTCCAGCGGCCAGAATTTGAAGGTTTCGGTCTTGCGGTCGAACTTCGCGATCGTGGCCTGGTACATGTTGCCGAACCACAGATTGCCCTCGGGATCGCTGCGCAGGCCGAGCAGTCCGGTCGGAAAACCCGGCTTGTGTTCGCTCGATCGGGAATTCCGTGACCTTGCCGGTTTTGGGATCGAGCCTGCCGAGATTCTGCTCGCCGAAGTTCGAATACCAGACCATGCCGCTATCATCGACGATCACGTCATGCGGCTCGATCGTCTCGCGCGGCAGATCGTATTCGGTATAGATGACGCGCGTCGCCGCGCCGGTCGGGCGCGGCAGGGTCCTCAATTCGAAATTCCATTTCGGCCGGGTGCTGAGGTTGATGCTGGCGAGATATTCGGCCGCGCCCCGGTAGATCCGCACCCGCTGATCGCCCCGCTCTTCCATCAGGCGCTCGGCGCGCCGCAGTTGCGGATGCGCCGGAATGCTCTGGTTCACATAGCCCTGCATGCGCGGCAGGATCATGGTCAGGAATTCGTCGGCGCTGTACTTCGAATTCAGCGGCCGCGACAGCGTGTGACAGCCGACGCAATTGAGCAACTGCCCCTTCTGGGCGTCAGTGCCCGGCATGCTGGCGAGCCATTCTGCATTAGTAAGCTGCGGGGCAATATCCTCGATCTTGCGCAACGCAAGGTCGGCCGTCGTGGCCTTGTCGGCTACCACCGAAACCTGACCGGAGCCATCGAGGTCGTAGCCAGTGGCCCGGATACGCAGGGAATATTGGCCCGGCTCGAGCCTGCCGGCCGGGAAACTATAACGACCGTCCTTGCCGGTCACGACGGTGACGGTGATGGTCGATCCGTTTCTTTTGGCGCTGACCAGAACGCCTTCCAGCGCCTCCTGCCCGTCGGTGACCTTGCCCGCCAGCGCCGGGCCGGACTGCGCCACCAATTGGCCGGTGCCGCCCAGCCATACGGCGGCTATCAGGCAACCGATGCTCATCACCCACGAAATGCGCGGCATGACCACCTCCCTTGATTGTGCTTTTTGTTATTGTTGCTGGGAGTGTAGAGGGCGGATTTTGGAAAAACCAGAGTGCTGGCGGCGCAAGCCTGCACCGACGCGCTTGTGCTATGCTACCAAATCGGGGCGTGGCCTTCGCAGGGCTAGTTTGAAGTGGGGAAGAACATATGAGTATCGACCGGGCCGGGGATAACCGCGCAACGCCATCCGGCGTTTTCGCCGCGCTCTTTAGTAACGCCACCGTCGATCCGCTCTTTGCTCCCTACGGGCTTTTTGTTTTGCGCGTGGCGATCGGGTTTGACTGGATTGTTCATGCCTTCCTCAAGACCTCTCGCGGTATGGAAACCCACGCGGCGCTGCTGGCGCGCAACGGCATCACCCCGCTGTTGGCGTGGCCGACATTCGGACTCGAAGTGATCGGCGGGGTCGCCATCCTGCTCGGCTGGTACACCCGCCAATGGGCCGCGTTCCTGCTGGTGTTTTTGGCGGTCGTGGTCTGGATCAAATGGCCGGTCGGCTGGGGTTATTCCAACACCGGCGGCGGCTGGGAATATCCGCTGTTCTGGCTCGTCGCCCAGGCCGCGCTGGTGCTCGCGGGCAGCGGCGCATTTTCGTTGCAATCGACGTCAAGCGTTGCACGGCTCAGCCCTGCGCAGCCCAATGCGGATTGAAGCAAGCCTGTCGGGGAGCGCCGCTATACTAATGCTTCGGCACTTCTTTCATGGACTACGCGGCGTGTTCTTTGCGCGTGCGAGCGGCCTTCTTTGCAGACGCGGAACGCTTTGCGGCCGGCCGGCGGGCGGACGCCTCACCGCCGAGGTGTCCACCTTTCCGCGCCGGGGAATGGTCCTCGGGTTCACCTCGCCCGGAGCCACTCTTCTTCCCGCCATGGGTTTCCTTGTTCACGGTAGCCCAAGCCCGGCGCTCGGCCTCGTCCTCGGGAACACCACGGTTCTCGTAGCCTTCCTCGATGTGCTCGGCCATCCGCTTCTGCTTGCCGGTGTAACTCGATTTGTCTCCACGGGGCATGTGGACCTCCATCTGGTGCTATATTCCCACTGAACTGCGATATCGCTGCATCGTTCCGATAAAAGCCGCGCTCAAGCGCCCTTGTTTTGGGTGCCAAAATCAAAAAAGCGAAACGGAACCTTTGCCGATGCTTACTTCTTGAGTTGCCGAGGTCGCGTGAGTGCCATGAATCTCGAACCTGAATTGAAATTTCGCGTTGCGAAACGAAAACTTGGCGCGCTCCCGAAGATGCGCATCGCAGGCGTGCGCCCGGGTCAAAGCGCGAACCGCAATCTCGTCTCGACTTACTTTGATACTCCGAAACAAAAGCTCCACAGCCACGGGCTCACCTTGCGCGTCAGGCACACTGGCGAAGAGTATCTGCAAACGGTAAAGGCGGCCGCGGCCGGGAGTTTTGCGCGCGGCGAATGGGAAGCGAAAGTTCAGGGTGCCGCGCCCGATTTTCATGAAATTGGCGACACGCCTCTTGAACCCCTCGCGACCAAGAAGACCCGCCGCAAGCTGAAACCCGTCTTTCAGACTTCCGTTCAGCGTTTGACGCGACCGCTTCAGGTTGGCGCGAGTGAAGTCGAGCTTGCGGTTGATCGCGGCAAGTTGTCTGTCGGGCGTCATTCAGAACCCATTACCGAATTTGAGCTTGAGCTGAAAAAAGGGCGCGCCGCAGACCTCTTTCGCATCGCCAGGATGTTTGAAAAACGAGCCGGCGCCGAGCTCGACCTGCGCTCCAAGGCCGAGCGTGGGTATCAATTGGCGAACGGTGACAAACAAGTCGTGATCCACGCCGAGCCGATTGAGCTGAAAAAGAACATGACAGCGCGTGAGGCCTTCGACGTCGTTGCATACTCGACCCTGCGCCATTTCTCCGCCAACGCCGAGGGGGTGCGTGATCTCGACGCCGATTCTGTCCATCAAATGCGGGTTGGCTTGCGCCGGTTGCGTGCCGCGATTTCGTTGTTCGGCGACATCCTGCGTGGCCCCGGAACCGACAAAATCAAGAGCGAGTTGAAATGGCTGACGAGCGAGCTCGCGCCTGCGCGCGAAATGGACGTCTTCCTGAAAGAACAAATCAGGCCGCTGGATCGCGCAACCGAACCCAGGCGCGGTGTCCTTGCGATCGAGAAGCAGTTTGCGGCCCATCGCAAAACGGCCCTTCAAAAGGCGCGTGATGCCATCGAAACCCTGCGCTACCGCCGCCTGCTGATCGATGTGCTTGAGTGGTTTGAAACGAGCAAACGACGGGACACGAAAGAAACCAGTGCATCGATCCCTGCGTTTGCAGGTGAGCTCATGCAGCGCCGTGTGCACAAGGCCCAAAAAGAGGGCCGCCGGCTGAATGACCTGTCGGCCCGCGAGCGACATAAATTGCGGATCAAAATCAAGAAGCTCCGCTACGCCGTCGACTTTTTTCACAGCCTTTATCCGGACAAGGCCCACGATGAACTTCGGCGGCTGTCCAAGAGGCTGAAGAAAATCCAGGACGCGTTGGGCGCGCTTAACGACTTTGTCGCGCATCGCGAATTGGCGACAGCAGCCGCACTGCATGCCCCGCAGGAACATCGCCGGGCACGCGCCTTTGCGTCAGGCCTCCTTGTTGGCCAGGAACGGGAAGCTGCGAAGACTTTCATGAAAGTGGCCTCGAAGGAATTTCGCCAGCTGCGCGCATTGAGCGTTGAACCCGCGTAGGGCCGGAATGCGCTGGATCGGCTATTTTGACGCGCGCGAGTGGATTTTTCCGCGATGCCCTACTCAGCCGGCTTGTTGTTGACGTTGACGATCCTGCATTTGGCGGAAGTGCCCGATGCGCAATAGCCCAGCGCCTCCTTGCGCGCGTCGTCGATGCTGCGGCGGCCGGTGGCCCATCCGAAACCGGAATCTCCGGCGGAGGCAAAAGCCTTGTTGGGTCCGCTGTCGAGATAGGTTTTGAAGGCCGCGCGGCCGCGGGTGCTCAGGCTGGCCGGCGCGGCGACGTTCGGCGTTGGAATTTCTATCGGACGGTCACGAAGCACGAGATTGTTCGACATCAGAAACCGGTCGACGATCGGCGACCAGACCGGGACGCCAGTTACGGCGCTGAAGAGCTGATGTCCGTCGCTGCCGAAGGACGGTGCCTTGATATAAGTGAGATTGCCGCCCGCTTTCGAAAAGGCGCCGGTCAGCCGCGGCACCAGCCGCGGGCCGAAGAAGTGATCGTTGTCGGCGGACACCCAGAGCAACGGCACCCGCGATGTCCTGCCGTATAGAGCGAACGCCGAAACGAGTTGCCGTTCCCCGCACACCGTGTCTGGCGTCGTCGATCCCCTTCCCGGTGCAAAGCTGATCGCGGCGGCGAGGCCGGGTGGTGGGTCGGCCGTCAGCGCCACAGTAGCGAAGGCGCCCGCCGAATGACCGACACTGATCCACTTGCCCTTGCTGATATAGGGTTGGGTCAACATGAATTTGGCAACGGCGGCGATATCGCTCGCCCCGGCCCGTCCGGCCGTCACGTAATCCGGATTGGAACAGGAGCCATAGCTTTCAGCCCATTCTCCGCCAGAGCGGCCATAGCCGCGGCGCATGAAGGCCACGGCGACCCAGCCACGCCGCGCGAATGCAACCGCCTGAGCCCACAGGCTGTAAGGCGTCATCGTGGCGCGGTCATCGCCGCTTCGCGGCGAACCGTGGTTAAGCACCACAAGCGGATGCGACAGCCGGTCGTCCGGGCGAACCACAAGGGCTTCCAGTTCAACGGACACCGCAGCGCTCGATCCGGAAATGACCGCGGGAATTTTCAGTCCATCGAGGCGGATGTCCTCGGCGCGGGCCGGCCCGATCGCCGCTACGGCCAGCAGCAACGCTGCCGCAAGATATCCAGGGTATTTCCTGTGAGCCATGAATCCCGCCAGCCAGGGTGCACGGCCAATCTGTATCGATTAGCCGACGGGAGGCAATCCCTGCCAGGGCGCCGCGACCGGTGTACGGATCAGGCGTGTTCCGGCTGGAGCTGATCGACGATCATCAGTTGCAAGGTTTCGATCGACTGGAAATTCTCTGGCGTTATCTCGGATTGCGGAATCGTGAAATCGAATTCGGCTTCGACACCAAGCATCAGGTTGACCATGTCCATTGACGTCAAGCCGACATCGACCAACCGCGATTGCGGACCAACTTCCACTGCAATCGCATTCTGTTCGAGGATCGTCTTGACCAGAGCAAGGACGCGGAGCTGAACATCGGCGCTGAAGGTTTTCATCTCTGACTTTCCACCTGTCGTCGTCGCATCGGACGATGTCGAAACTGATCGCAAATCTATAACCCGGCTAAGTTGAAAAACAGCGAATCTCTGTTTGACGCAACTTATCATTTTGATCTTAACGCTAATGGCGGTTGCGCAAGCGTTTATGGGAGCCGAGGAATTGCTGGATATCCCAACACGGTTGATTAACCGTCAGGTCTGAAATGAATGCCATTTACCCTGAATTTCATCGACGAATTTGAATTAAATCCATAGCCTTGACGTACGGTCGAATGCTGTTGCGCGATCGATGCGGGAATAAAGCGCCCTGCCCGCGCCGATATTCCGCACCGACAAACCCGGAGGTTGTATCGGTTATGAACGTGCAGATTGTCAGGTCTCGTCGCGCCGCGGATCAATCCAGCGAACAATCCTTTCCCGATCGAAACTCTTTCCCGCAACGCACCGCAAGCGTCGCCGCGGCAGCCGCCGCGGAAGCCGAGGACGTCGATCGCCAGGCACGCTTCCCCCAGGCAGCGATCGATGCCGCGCGCGCGCAGAAGCTGTTGGGCATCCAGATTCCACAGGCATTCGGCGGCGACGGCGCTTCGATCTCAGACGTCACCGACATGTGTTACACGCTCGGCCGCGCCTGCTCGTCGACGGCCATGATATTCGCGATGCATCAAACCAAGATTGCCTGCCTGGTCCGGCACGGCACCGGCAGCAACTGGCACGAAGCGCTGATGCGCCGCGTTGCGGCTGAACAATTGCTGCTCGCCTCATCGACGACGGAAGGACAGAACGGCGGCAATGTCCGCTCAAGCTCCGCAGCCGTCGAGCGAACCGGCGCCGGCATATCGCTGGTGCGCAACGCAACCGTGATTTCCTATGGCGCGCAGGCTGACGGCGTGATCACGATCGCCCGCCGCGCCAACGATGCCGCCGCGTCCGACCAGGTGCTGGTGGCTTTTACCAAGGACAATTACACGCTCGAACGCAGTCTCGAATGGGAAACGCTCGGCATGCGCGGCACTTGCAGTGCCGGGTTCGAACTGAAGGCCACCGGTTCGGCCGAGCAGGTGTTCCCCGAAGCGTATGAAAAAATTCATGCGCAGACGATGACCCCGATAGCCCATCTATGCTGGGCTTCGGCCTGGGCCGGGATTGCTGCGGCATCCGTCGAGCGTGCTCAACTCTTCATCCGCAAGGCCGCCCGCGGCGCGGGTGGCCAGATGCCTCCCGGAGCCGCACATTTCACCGCGGCCAAGATGACGCTCGCCAAGCTGCGCGCCATGATCACATCGAACCTCGACACTTATGCGACGCATGAGCATGACGAGCGGGCGCTCTCTTCGCTCGACTTCCAGTCGCAGATCAACCTGCTCAAGGTGGAGGCTTCCGAACTTGCGGTCTCAACTGTCATGAGCGCGATGCGGGCCTGCGGGCTGTCCGGCTATCGCAATGACGGCGACTTCAGTGTCGGTCGGCATCTGCGCGACGCGCTTTCCGCGCCGTTGATGATCAACAACGACCGGATCCTCGCCAACATCGCTACCGCCAGCCTGATGAGCGGCGTGCCTGCCAGCCTTCGCGATTAATGCAACCGGTCCTTCGACACAGACAATAGAGGCCTGAACATGAATGTCGCCATCCGAAAGACCCCCGCGGACATAGAATCGCAACCGGCCGATCCCCTGGATTATCTCGCGGAAACCTTGTTTCACAAGATGGGCACGGACGGCGTCTATGCCAGGACGGCGCTCTACGAGGACATGATCGAGCGGCTCGCCGCCCTGATCACGCGGCATCGCGAGCCCGGCACCGAGGTGATGCGGTTTCCGCCCGTTATGAACCGCGGACAGTTGGAGAAGTCCGGCTATCTGAAAAGTTTCCCCAATCTGCTCGGCTGCGTCTGCGGCCTCCATGGCACGGAGCGCGAGATCCATTCCGCTGTCAGCCGCTTTGAGGCCGGCGGTGACTGGACTACGTCGCTTTCGCCGGCCGATCTCGTGCTGTCTCCGGCCGCCTGCTATCCGGTCTACCCGATCGCCGCGAGCCGAGGCCCGCTGCCGTCAGGTGGCCTGCGATTCGATGTCGCCGCCGACTGCTTCCGCCGCGAACCGTCCCGTCACCTCGATCGGCTGCAATCCTTCCGGATGCGCGAATATGTCTGCATCGGCAGCCCGGACGATGTCGCCAATTTTCGCGAACGCTGGATGGTGCGGGCCCAGGCCATCGCCCGCGATCTCGGTCTGACCTTCAAGGTCGATTATGCGAGCGACCCGTTCTTTGGCCGCGTCGGGCAGATCAAGGCAGTCAGCCAGAAGCAGCAGGAACTGAAATTCGAGCTGCTGGTCCCGCTGCGTTCTGAAGAGCAGCCCACCGCCTGCATGAGCTTCAACTATCACCGCGACCATTTCGGCGCGACCTGGGACATCAAGGATGCGGCCGGTGAACCGGCCCATACCGGCTGCGTTGCGTTCGGCATGGATCGGCTCGCGGTGGCGATGTTCCATACCCACGGCGTCGACTTCGCCAAGTGGCCCGCCGGTGTACGTGAGACGCTCGGCCTGTAACGACACGCGACACAGTGGCAGCCGACGACCGTGCTCAGGCAGAAAATCCGATGTCGTGAGATTGCCGGGACCGACATCGAGGCGGTCGCGGATCTCCTGACGCGCGGATTTGTCGGTCGGTCGCGCGAATACTGGTTGCAGGGATTGCGCCGCCAGGCCGCCCGCGAAGTCCCGGAGGGCTATCCCCGCTTCGGCTACATGCTCGACCATGACGGACTGCCGGTCGGCGTTTTGTTGCTGCTTTACACGTCGAGGAGCGACGGCAACGAGCTCGCGATCCAGTGCAATCTTTCGAGCTGGTATGTCGAGCCGGCGTTTCGGAATTACGCGCCGCTATTGACCAAGATCGCGCAGCGCAACAAGGAAGTCACCTATCTGAATATCAGTCCGGCGACGTGGACCTGGCCGATCATCGAGATGCAGGGGTTCAATTCCTATTGCAGCGGATTGTTCTTCTCGCTACCGGCGCTGTCACGCGTCGCGCCGGGCATGACCGTCGAAATCATTTCCCCCGATACAAGCACCATCGAGGGACTGCCGCAAAGCGACGTCGAACTGCTGACCCGGCACGCACATTATGGATGCGTCAGTCTGGTATGCCGTACGGCGAACAGTGGCCCGTTTCCATTCATCCTGTCGCCGCTGCGCATCCGGCGCGGATGGATCGCGCCGCCGGCGATGCAACTGATCTATTGCCGCGATGTCGCCGACTATGTCAGCTGCGCCGGGGCGATCGGCCGGGCGCTGATCCGCCAGGGCAAAATTTCGGTGATCCTCGACGCGAACGGACCGGTGCCCGGCCTTGCCGGCGTTTTCTCCAGGGCGCGCGGCCGCAAATATTTCAAAGGCCCGCATCGGCCTCGTCTTGCCGACCTGACCGATACGGAACTGGTGCTGTACGGCCCTTGACGTTTTGTCTAGTTCGAGACGCGGCATGCCGCGCTCCCACCATGAGGGTCCAGAAGACCTCATCCTGAGGACGGCGTTGCCGCGTCTCGCTGTCAAGCTTCCTCCCGTTCAAGCGTGAGCGAAGTCCCAGTATAATTTCCGCGCCCGGCCGTAGAGCGGCCCCGGTTGCAGGCTGCGGTCGTCGATCCGGATCACCGGCGCGACCTTGGCGAAATTTCCGCTGGAGAAAATTTCGTCGGCGCCCAGAAAGTCTGCATAGCTCAGGATGGTCTCGACGACGGTGACGCCGTCGCCGCGCAACAGACCGATCACGCGTTGCCGCGTGATGCCATTGAGGAACGTCCCGTTCGGCGCCGGCGTATAGACCACGCCATCTTTGGCCATGAATACGTTGGAGTTGCCGAACTCCGCGACACTGCCGAGCATGTCGAGCATCAGGCAATTGTTGAACCCCCGCGCCTGCGCTTCAATCAGCGCGCGCGAATTGTTGGGGTAGAGACAGGCGGCCTTGCAATCCACCGGAGCGCTTTCCATGGTCGGCCGGCGGAACGGCGACAGGGTGATGGCCGAGCCTGATGTCGGCGGCATCGGCGCCACGTGGATGCACAGGCACCAGTTCGTGGTTTCGGGATCGAACAGCACGCCTCCGCCACTACCGCTCTGGGCCCAATACATCGGACGGATGTACAACTCCGCCTTGGCGTCGAAGCGGGCAATGCCCTCGCGGGCGAGCTCCAGCCATGTTGCGGTATCGACAACCGGCTTCAGCTTGAAATTGATCGCTGACTGATTGACCCTTGCACAATGGCGGTCGAGATCGGGCGCGACACCCTCGAACGCGCGCGCGCCGTCAAACACTATCGATGCCAGCCAGGCCGCGTGGGTGCGCGGTCCCATGATCGGCACGTTGCCCTCGTGCCAGTCCCCTTCAAAAAAGGTCCAGGTCCGCGAATAGCTGACGGGTTTTACGATCGGGGCCATTGTTGTCATCCACGCGGCGGCGCGCATAGTAGCGACACTATTGTCCGAATTCCCTAAGGATTCCCTTGCGAACCGGTACCGATCGTTTCACGATCGAGCGGTGACAATGACGCGCTGAAGGTTCCGGAAACGATATGCCCTTGGATCCCCTCGCCAAACGCTTTCTTGCCATGACGGCGACGGTCGCGCCGAGCGATCGGTCATGGCCAGGCCCACAAGACCGTACCCAAGAGCGCCGCCAGGCACTCGCCAAACTCATGCAGTTCGCCCGCGCCGATGTGACTGAAGTGCCCGGGGTCGATGGCCTGTTGCCGGGTCCGGCCGGCGATATTCCCTACCGGCTTTATGCGCCCGCAAATCCCGCAACCGAACCGCTGCCGGGCTTCGTCTTCTTCCATGGCGGCGGCATGGTGGCCGGTAGCATCGAGACGCATGACCGCGTTTGCGCCGCGCTTGCGCAAACCACGGGCTGTCGCCTGATTTCCGTCGGCTACCGCCTTGCTCCCGAGCATAAATTCCCAGCGGCCGTCGAAGACGCGATCGCGGCAACCCATTGGGTTTACACGCATGCGGCCTCGCTCGGCATCGATGCCGCCAGGCTCGTCGTCGGAGGAGATTCCGCCGGGGCAACCCTCGGCGCCGTGGTTTGCCAGGACGCGCTGAAGAACGCCGGCCCCGAGATCCTGTTGCAATGCCTGATATGTCCGGTACTTGATTTCGAGGAGCCCTCGCCGTCGCGTCAGGCGTTCGCCGAAAATCACATGATCGACAAGGCCACGATCGACGCCGATTTGGCCGACTACCTGCCTGACAACATCGATCTTTCCGATCCCAGGATTTCGCCGCTTCGCGCCACCGATCTCGTCGGACTTCCCGCCGCCATCATCCATACCGCCGAATTCGATCCGATGCGCGACGAAGGCAATGCCTACGCCACAAAGCTGATGGCCGCGGGCGTGGCGGTGGAACATATTTGTCACGACGGCATGATTCACAATTTCCACGCCATGGGCGCCATTCTTCCGCAGGGGCGGCTGGTCCTCCTCCAGATCGGCGAGCAGGTCAGGCGCGCCGTCGGCTGACCTGCGCGAAGGCTTAACCCCCGCAGGCCTCAACAACCCCGGCCATCACCAAGCGGAAGCAGCAAACATGGTTACCCATTGATAACAAATTCATTCGAATTTTAATCAATTGGTTGACGCGCATTAGGGTTATTTCATCAATGTTGGCGCGAATTATTGCTCGCTTGACCTCTCGCCTCTAACACAGGCACGGGCGAAAAAAACGCATCACGAAATGCGTACGCAAGGGGCACAATGCGCAACGAAACGATCGCAATTCACGCCGGCTACGATCCCGATCCGACGACCAAGTCCGTCGCTGTTCCGATCTACCAGACGGTGGCCTACGCGTTCGACAGCGCCGATCACGGCGCCGCATTGTTCAACCTCGAAGCCGAAGGCTACCGCTACAGCCGGATCGCCAACCCGACCACCGCGGTTCTCGAGAAGCGCGTTGCCGACCTCGAGGGCGGCGTCGGCGCACTCGCGGTCGCCACCGGACAGGCGGCGCTGCATTTCGCGCTGGTCAATCTCGCCGATACCGGCGGCAACATCGTCTCCGTTCCCCAGCTCTACGGCACCACCCACACCCTGCTCGCTCACGTATTGCCGCGCCAGGGCATCACCACCCGCTTTGCCGACAGCGACAAGGCCGATGCGATCGAGAAGCTGATCGACGAGAACACGAAGGCGGTTTTTTCCGAAACCATCGGCAATCCCGCCGGGAATGTCTGTGACATCGAGGCGCTGGCGAAAGTCGCGCATCGCCACGGCGTGCCACTCGTCGTGGACAATACCGTCGCGACCCCGATCCTGCTCAAACCGTTCGATTACGGCGCAGATATCGCCGTTCATTCGCTGACGAAATTCCTCGGCGGTCACGGCACTACCCTCGGAGGCGCCATCGTGGACAGCGGTCGCTTTCCCTGGACCGAGCAGCCGCGCCGCTTCCCCGCGTTCAACGAACCGGACTTGTCCTATCATGGGCTGGTCTACACCCAGCAATTCGGCAGCAGCGCCTACATCCAGCGCGCGCGTAGCGTCTATCAGCGCACCATGGGATCGGTGCTGTCACCGTTCAACGCCTTCCTGCTGCTGCAAGGCATCGAGACCGTCGCACTGCGCGTCGAACGGCATGTCGAAAATGCCCGCAAGGTCGCCGAATTCCTGCGCGCCGACCCGCGCGTCGCCTGGGTCAATTATGCCGGGTTTTCCGACAGCCCCTATTACACGCTGGTCCAGAAATATCTCGGCGGCCGCGCCTCATCGCTGTTCACCTTCGGCATCAAGGGCGGCATGGAGGCAGGCAAGACCTTCTATGACTCGCTGAAGCTGATCACGCGCCTCGTCAATATCGGCGACGCCAAGTCACTGGCCTGCCATCCCGCCTCGACCACGCACCGGCAGATGTCCGCCGAACAGCAGCGCGTAGCCGGCGTGTTGCCGGAAACCATCCGACTTTCGATCGGCATCGAACACGCATCCGACATCATCGAGGATATCGACCAGGCTCTCGCGCAGGCCAGCGCGGCATCCGCGGCTGGAAGCCGGCGAATGAACCGGCCGAGCCCAACATGACCCTGTTGCTGGACAGGCGTCGATTGATCGTCAGCCCGGCGCTGGCGCCCGCGCAACAGCGCGAGAGCGACCAATTCGATCGTGGTCAGGAGGCTATCGATGATGTGCTCACGATCGGGCTCATCAACAACATGCCGGACCCGGCGCTACAGGCTACGGAACGGCAGTTCATGCGGCTTCTGACCGCCGCCGCCGGCAACCATCGAATCCGCTTTCACTGCTTTTCCCTACCCTCCGTGAACCGGGCGGAGCCGGCAAAATGGCGGGTCGACCGGAAATATACCGACATCGCCGATCTCGACCGCCTGCACATCGATGGCTTGATTGTCACCGGTGCCGAGCCGAATGCCGCGACCCTTCCGGAAGAGCCGTTCTGGCAGGACCTCACCGATATCGTCGACTGGGCAAAGACCAATACCCGTTCGACCATCTGGTCGTGCCTCGCTGCCCACGCCGCGGTGCTGCATCTCGATGGCATCGAGCGGCAGCGGCTCGCCGCCAAATGTTCCGGGATATACGACTGCTTTGCGGTCGCCGACCACTGGCTGACGAACGGCCTGCCTTCGCCGTTGCGGGTTTCGCACTCGCGCCTGAACGAGTTGCGGGCGGCCGACCTGACGGCACGGGATTATCAATTGCTGACGGTCTCGCCGGAAGGCGGCGTCGATATCTTCGCCAAGCAACTGAGCAGCCAATTCATCTTCTTCCAGGGCCACCCTGAATATGATCCGCTGTCGCTGGAGCGGGAATATCTGCGCGACATCTCCCGCTTTCTGGCCGGCGAGCGCCACAATTATCCTGCACTTCCTGCCGGCTATTTCGACAGCGAGACCGAAGCGAGGCTTGCCGATTTCGAGCGGCGCGCGAGGGTCGAACGGCGGCCGGCGCTAAGCACCGAATTGCCCGACCGCACGCTTCGGCAGGACAGCGCTACCGCTCCCGCGGCGACAGCGCTGCTGCGCAACTGGCTTAGTCATCTTGCGGACGGCGCACCACCAGTGTCGCCGCTGTCGCCGCACTCCAACCTCTGACTTGGTGAAGGTGCATCATGCGCCCGGATTGGTCTGCATTAAAGGCGCGTGTCAGCAACCGCCTCGCCAAGCATTTCGGCGGCGCGCCACATCGGCTGCAAAACAAAGCCCCGATGGTCTCTTTCACGTTCGACGACACGCCGAAGAGCGCGGCCACGGTCGGTGGCGAAATTCTCGATGCCTACGAAGCGCGGGCGACGTTCTATGTCGCGGGCGGTCTCGTCGATCAATGGTCCGGCCATTGGGACGGGATCAGCGCCGATGAAATCGTAGAACTTCACCGCAAAGGTCACGAAATCGCCTGCCATACCTTCTCGCACCCACGAATTCCCGACCTCAATGCAGCCGCGCTGGCCGCGGAGATCGAGAACAACCGGCGCTATCTTTTGGCGCTCGATCCGTCGATCCAAATCATGAATTTCGCCTATCCTTATGGTCTCGCATCGGTGCCGCATAAGGGGCGGCTTCGCAAGGTGTTCCGTTCCTCGCGCGGCGTTGTTCCCGGCGTCAACAGCGGGACGGTCGATTTGCAATTCCTGCGCGCAACGCCGTTGGTCGACGTGCATATCAACCGTGATGGCATAGATCGCGCGTTCGACGAAGCCATTGCCAAAAATGGCTGGCTTATTTTCTACAGCCACGATGTGGCGGCGTCGCCCAGCCCCTACGGATGTTCGCCGTCGCTGCTGCGGCACGCCCTGGAAGCGGCATCGCAACGGCAAATCCGAATCTTGAGCGTGGCGGACGCCTTGCAATCGGCCGGCGCTTAAACGCCCTTTATACTTTGCATTGGATGTGCAGGACGGCCCGAATCAGGAATAGACCTGATAGGATCGCGAAGCGCGGTCTCGACCTCGCAGATCGATCTTGATCCGTTTCCGCCCGGCAACCAAATTCGCATGTCAGTTCCCGCCATCGCCTCCACTCCCGGGCGTCCCTCCGACATCGTCCCCGACGCCCGCGCGGTCCTCAATGCCGTGTTCGGACTGCCCGGCTTTCGCGGCGCGCAGGAAGAGATCGTCGGGCATGTCGTGGGTGGCGGCAATTGCCTGGTGCTGATGCCGACCGGCGGCGGCAAGTCGCTGTGCTATCAATTGCCGTCCTTGCTGCGCGGAGGCTGCGGCATCGTCATCTCGCCACTGATCGCATTGATGCGCGACCAGGTCGCGGGATTGCTCGAGGCCGGCGTCAAGGCGGCCATGCTGAATTCGACGCTGTCTTTCGAGGAGGCCTCGGCGGTCGAGGCGCGGCTTTTGGCCGGCGACCTCGACCTGCTCTATGTGGCCCCCGAACGTTTGCTGACGCCGCGCTGTCTTGCGCTGCTCGGCCGTGCGCGGATCGCCTTGTTTGCGATCGACGAGGCGCATTGCGTGTCGCAATGGGGGCATGATTTTCGCCCGGAATATATCGGCCTGTCTGTCATCGCTGAACGCTTTCCGGATGTGCCGCGCATTGCGCTGACCGCCACGGCCGACGACCTCACCCGCCGCGAGATCGTCGATCGGCTTGGGCTCGCCGGTGCGCCGAGCTTTGTGGCGAGTTTCGATCGACCGAACATCCGGTATGAAATCGTCGACAAGCAAAATGCGCCGGCGCAATTGAAAGCCCTCATCAGCGAGCGTCACGCCGGCGATGCCGGCATCGTCTATTGCCTGTCGCGGGCCAAGGTCGAAGACACCGCCGCGGCGCTGACCAAAGCCGGCATCGAGGCGCTGCCCTATCACGCCGGTCTCGACGCCAATATACGCGCCCGAAATCAAGACCGCTTCCTCAACGAGGACGGCATCGTGATCGTCGCCACCATCGCGTTCGGCATGGGCATCGACAAGCCGGATGTGCGTTTCGTGGCGCATCTCGATCTGCCGAAAAGCATCGAGGCCTATTATCAGGAGACCGGCCGCGCGGGCCGCGACGGCAAGCCGTCCACCGCCTGGATGGCCTATGGCCTGTCCGATATCGTGCAGCAGCGGCGCATGATCGACGAATCCACCGGCGCGGAAGCGTTCAAGCGTGTCTCGATCGGCAAGCTGGAGGCGCTGGTTGGGCTCGCCGAAACCACCAACTGCCGGCGCACCCGCCTGCTCGGCTATTTCGGTGAAACCCTCGCGGCCACAAAATGCGGCAATTGCGATAACTGCCTGTCGCCGCCGCTGGTGCGCGACGGCAAAGTGGTCGCGCAAAAACTATTGTCCTGCGCCTATCGCACCGGCCAACGCTTCGGCGCCATGCATCTGATCGATGTGCTGATCGGCCGCCTGACCGATCGCATCAAGCAATTCGGCCATGACAGGATTTCCGTGTTCGGCATCGGCGCCGAACTCAATGAAAAGCAGTGGCGCGCCGTCATCCGGCAATTGGTAGCCATGGGCCATCTACAGCCCGACGCCGAGGCCTTTGGCGCGCTGAAGCTGACCGAGACCGCGCGCGGTGTCTTGAAAGGCGAAACCGAGGTGATGCTGCGCGAGGAAGCCGCTGGCACCCGCGCGCGCCCCAGCCGGACCAAATCCAGGCGCGGCGATCTTGCTTCGGGACCGGCCGGACCAGCGAAGGCCGGCGATCCCTCGCTGATCGGCGCCCTGCGGGCGTGGCGTTCGGAGGTGGCGCGCCAGCGCGGCGTCCCGGCCTATGTCGTACTGCATGATTTAACGATCGACGGCATCGCGGCGTCGCGCCCGACCACACCGGGGCAATTGCGTAATATACCGGGGATCGGCGACAAGAAGCTCGAACATTACGGCGATGAGCTGATCGCGCTGGTGAAGAACAGCGGGGCCTGAGCTTTTTTTCCGATTTGTCCGGGCGCAAAATGTAACGACGCCGGAGGCATTTGCCTCGGCGATGGGTGCTGTCCGCCATCAAAGCGCCGCGCTACGTCCCGACCATGTTCGGCGGCGGACGGCTCCAGCACGATCAGCGCCCGCCCGGCAATGTTGCCGCAGATGTTGAGGCGACCAACGTGCCACCTGAAACCGGACAAAGGGCGGGCGCAGGCTACTCCTTTCCAGGCCGGCGAGAACCAGGCAGCCAACGGTTTCCCGCACACCCACGGCTTTGGCCCCTGGCCGAGACTCTTTCCGTGTTCGTCGTGGGCCGTGGGCGGACAGTGACACATAAAGTTCGGCATTTTGGCCGAGTATGCGAATGGGACCAGAGTAGAACGCCCGTTGAGATCCCGCCACGAATGTTGTCCGGGGCTTGCCATAACTTTCAACACCGCCGGGAATGGCGGAACGACGAGCGGTCGGGCAATACAGATGGGGACCTGTATACTCTTTCAGCACGAATCAGGCCGTCACCGTCACGCGTTGCCGTGGGATTCCGAAACCTGAGACGAACGGCTGCCGCAAATCCAGGCTCTAACCGCAGGCTAAGACCATTGTGAGTGCCCCCGCGACCCGCCCATCTGCCATTGCGCGAATTCGGGCATTGTTGAACCAGCCGACCCATCACTATCGCCCGGCAACCACGGTTTTCCTCGACCTGAATGTGGATCGCGTCGCGGACGAATTACGGCTCGCCGAGCGCGGCAGCGAACGCGGCGCGCAGAACCGCCCGACCAGCGATGCGCAGACCCTGGATGATGTTGAACATCAGGTCGTCGAGCGAATTGAGGCGCACAAGCAGGATGCGAACGGCATCTATCTCGACCACGTTCACACCTACGACGAACGCCTGACCGCCCTCAGTTTCGAAGAGCGCTTCGCGACCATTCAACAGGCCGCGCCGGAAGCAGTGGGCGATTTCCGGGCCGAAGCCACGGTCGGCCGCGATGAACTGTTCGTGTTGCGTCGCCGCCTCAATGAATCGGAGGTCGAGCGCGAGCGTTTTCGCGCGCGTCACCGCATCGAACGTCCGGCGCGGCTGGCCAGCCTCGGCAAGGTCATCCTGAAGGTCGGCGTGCTGGCTATCCTGTTCATCATCGAGGTCGTGATCAACGGCAGCTTTCTGGCCAAGGCCAATGTCGGCGGCTTGCTCGGCGGCGCCGCGCAGGCGGTGACGTTCGCCGCGTTGAATATCATCGCCAGCTTTTTCTGGGGGATGGTCCTCATCAGGCTGGTCAATCGCCGGAATTATTTCCTGAAGCTGATCGGCCTGCTGTCGTTCCTGGCCTATCTCGCCTTTGCAACAGCGCTCAATCTGACTCTCTCGCATCTGCGCGAAATTCCGCCCGCGGTCGCCGTGAGTGACCATGTGGGGCAGGAAGTTCTGCATCGGCTGCTGACGGCGCCCTATGGGCTCACGGACATCAACTCATGGATTCTTTTCACCATCGGCTTTATCTTCTCGTTGATCGCGATGGCAGATGGCCTGCTGTTTTTCGATCCCTATATTGGCTATGCCGGCCTGGAGCGGCGATGGATTGACGCCAGCCGGCAATTTGCAACCGCGCGAAGCGAGCTGATCGAGCGGCTTCGGGACATTCGCGAGGATGCAGCGGAGACCATGAACGAGGCCGCACGCGACCTCTCGGTCCGGCGCAGTGAATTTGACGCCCTGTTGCAGGGCCGCGCACGGCTCGCCCAGCGTTTCGACCATCATCAAAATCAGATCGAACAGACCTGTCGCGCCTTGCTCGAGATCTACCGCGAGGCAAACCGAAGAGCCCGCTCTACGCCGACGCCGGATTATTTTACCAAGGCCTACGCGGTGCCGCGCATCAGCTATACAGGAGGCGAGCCAAACACCAGCGCCCGCGATAATCTCAGGCAGATGATTGCCGAAACCCAGGAACTGCTGAACCAGCAGATCAAGGCCATTCACGAAGCCTTTGACAACGCCGTTCGCACCTATCGCGAGATCGACGAACTGCTGCCGGAGAAGAAGAATGGGTAGGCGGCGTCCGAGGCAACGCAACGCGGCGGGGTTTGGCTGGTCGGGTTTGGGTGGAGTGTTGCTGCTGCTGCTGGCGATCGTAGCCGGCGGAACCCTCAGCTATTTCTATTTCTCGGCGCCCGAGCGGCCGGTCCTCGACCCTCAGACGCTCTGTCCCATCAAGGGGCCGCAAGGTATTACGGTTGTGCTGGTCGACACGTCGGATGACCTGCCGGAGACGACACGGCGGGAGGTGCTGGGCCAACTCGACGACATGATCACCATGCTTCCGCCGTTCTACAGGCTCGACATTCGCGTCCTGGATATCGCGGGCGTTCGCAGCCGCTCGCTGTTCTCGAAATGCAATCCCGGCGACGGCGCGGGCTTGAGCGAGTGGACCGATAATCCGCGCATCGCACGCCTGCGGTGGATCGACGACTTTCGGAAGCCTGCCGCGCAGGCGGTGAAAAGCAGCATCGCAGCCGCGAAGGCCAACAGTTCACCCATCATGGCCGCGATCCAGGATATCGCAATCGATCAATTCTCCAGCGCGACAAGCCAGAGCGTCAGGAAAACGCTCTATATCATTTCCGACATGATCGAATTCACAAAGGACTACGGCCAGTATCCCCGCGCGGGTGATTTGTCGTTCCAGCGTTACCGGCGATCCCCGGCCTATCTGAAGTTCCGTACCGACCTGCATGGCGCGACCGTCATCATCCGATACGTGACCAGGCAGTCGAACGGCCAGCCTCTGCTTGACGGCACAAAACACATGGAGTTCTGGAAGGACTGGATCGAAGAAAACCGCGGCATTTTTGGCGGGGTCAAGCGACTCCAGGGAGCCTGAAGGCATGGCCGCCTCCGAAACCAGACCCGTACTGCCACCCGGCCTGCAAAGCGGGCTGCTGTTCTTTGCGGTCGTGATCGCCGGCAGCGGCTACATCATTTTTTCGAAGCTCAACGACTTTGGCGCCTTCGCGGTTACGTCGGTGCCGGTTCTGATCATGATCGGATATGCCGTTCTGCTCGGGGCCCGCCTGTTCCGACTGCGTGACGACCAAGCCGGCGACAATCTGTACTACATGGGGTTCCTGTTCACGCTGACGAGCCTGGCCGTATCGCTCTATCAGTTTTCCGCGGCCGGTTCGGCCGAGCAGATCGTGCAGAATTTCGGGATTGCGATCGCCTCGACCATCGCCGGCATTACGTTGCGGATTTTTTCAACCAGATGCGGCGCGATCCGGTCGAAGTCGAAGCGACGGCACGGATGGAATTGGCTGAAGCCTCGCGACGGGTGAAGCGCGAACTTGAAAGCGCCATCCTGGAATTCGGTTATTTCCGGCGCATGACCCAGCAATCCGTCACCGACGCGATGGACGAGGTGCAGGAAAGCATCGGTCAGGCACATCAGCAATTTACCGGCGAACTCGAGAAGCTTGCGAAGACCACGAGCAGCCCGTTCGAAGAGGCATCCAAACGGTCAGGGGAAACCCTCGACAGCCTGAACGAAAGGACAGTTCAGGTGCTCGAGGTGTCCAAGCAACTGGTGCAGGAAGGCGAAGAGCTCGCGAAAAGCACCACGCGTATCGTCAAGGCGATCGACGACCTTTTCGCCAAGCTCGCATCACATCAAACCACCGAGCAGGTCATCGACTCCAAGCTGACACCGATGATTGAAAGCTTGAACCTGGCGGTGAATTCGCTCAACGCCAGCGCCGAAACGCAGGCCAAAAACGCGGAGATCAATCTCGACCACGCCCGGAGCGTGGTTGCCGCCGTCGATCAGTTGTTGCAGGAAATACATGCCTCGGAGACGACACGTTCTACCAGGACGGTGGGTTCAAGAAGTCGTGACAGATAACCCTTGCTAAGCGAGTGCGGCCATGAACGGACAGATAGTGCAGCAACGCTCGTCGTATCAGCGAGGCCTGGTACTCGGCCTGACTATGGCCGAAATCATGATCCTGCTGGTGTTTTGCCTGCTGATTGCGATGGCGACATTTTTGAAGCGGGAAGAGACTAGGCGCGTTGCCGCCGAAAAGCAGCTTCAACAGCAGATTCTCCAGAATGAGCGCACCCGCGACGTCGTCGCCACGCTTCAAAAAAGCGCCGATCTCGCCGAAAAATTCCAGAGCCTGTCCGGCCTCCGCGATCCGCAGGCGATCGACCAGTACTGGCGTGAACTGGTCGACAGCAAGACCGTCGTGAACGAGGTCGAGAAAAGCGGCGTGTCGGTGACGGAACTTCGCGAAGGCATCGCGAACGCCGTGGCACTTCACGCCAACGGCATCGATGTCGGCAAAGCTATTCACGATTCGGAATTCGTTGCCGCGATCAACCGCGCGATGACAAAGCCTGGCGAACCGCCGGCCCCGATGCAGGCCGTGCTGGATACCATCGCGCGAGGTCTGGCTCCCGCTGTATCCAGCGGCCATCAATGGCCTCCCATCATCCGGATGAGCGAAGCCGACGGCTATTTCTTCAAGTCCGGCAGCGCCGAACTGTCGGCGACCTTCCACGATGCGCTTGTCAACGAGACGCCAGGCGAGATTCTCAAATACATCCGGAAATATGACGTCGACGTCATCGAAGTCGTCGGCCATACCGACGAGCGTCCGATTGGAACGCGCCAGTACTCCAACCTCGACAGAGATTTGCTGTCGGTCCTGAAGAACACGGCCGGTGTCGTCAGTCTTGTCCCGGCGGACAATGCGGGACTTGGGCTCGCCCGGGCTGTCGCGGTGGTGAGCGTGTTGCGCCAGAGTCCTTTGCTGGCCGGCTACAAACTGATTCCACTGTCCGGCGCCCAGCTTGTGAATGTCGATGAGACGCTTGCGATAACCGGATCACCCGGGGATATTCAGCAGCGACGGCGCATCGAAATCCGCCTGCGCAAGTCGGCGCCGAATGACGCGACCGCAACTATTCCGGTGGCATTGCCGTCGATAGACGACATCCCCCGAATACCGCGAGATATAGCCCGTTGAGTTCGGTAAGCTCTCCGCCCGCGTCGAGAACGAAGGCTCTTTTCTTCACACGAACCGGCTTCCACCCCCCGCCAGGCCCGGGCAGAGCTTCGCGCGAAAACGCTTTCACAAGCCATGGCCTGATCCAAGCTTACCGCTTGGCGTCCCGCGGCTCGCGGACCGGATTGGCCGACGGAAATATGCGGTCATATATCGCGCGGGCCTCTTTAATCAGACGGATCCGCTCAAGCTCGGATTTAGAAATCAATCTTACCACTTCGCCCATTGGCCCTCCTGGACAGGATCTCGGGACGTCCTATGTCGGGACGTCCTATGCGAACATCGTGCCACGTCGTCATGTCGCAAAGAGATATGGAACCATTCGCCGATCTTAAAACCCTTGTCGATGGCGTTCGAAATGGCTTCATGGTTCGGTTGGCTTACTTGCTGACGCCAGGGGATAACGATGATGAAGGCTAAAAAATGAAAAGCATCATTTGCTCCTCGTTTATCGTTGTCTTGGCCTGTGCCGCTCTTTCGGCTCACGCGCAGAACCGATCGGCGGTCGAGCGGCGCATCGTTTCGCGCGGCGATGTCGATATCGAGGTGCTGTCGCAGGGCTCCGGTCCCGTGATCGTGCTACTGCCTTCGCTCGGCCGGTCCGGCGAGGATTACGACGCGGTTGCCGCCATGCTGGCCTCTGACGGGTTCAGGGTGCTTCGGCCTCAACCGCGGGGAATTGGACGCAGCAAGGGACCGATGGATGGCTTGAACATGCATGATCTGGCGGCCGACGTCGCCAAGGTCATTGAGAGTGAAGATAAAGGCCCGGTGGTTGTTGTGGGGCACGCCTTCGGCAATTTTGTCGCCCGGCAGATCGCGGCCGACCGGCCAGATCTGGTGAGAGGCGTGGTTGTCGCGGCTGCATCCTCCGGCAAGGTGCCTCCGGGCTCGACCGAAAAGCCGATCAGCCCCGAAATTCGTCAGGCGATCGACGGCCCCTCCGACATGTCGCTCCCGGAATCGAAACGTCTGGAGTATCTGCGGATCGCCTTCTTCGCGCCCGGCAACGATGCCAGCGTCTGGCTGGGCGGATGGAATTCCGACGTGCATCACATGGAATTGCACGCGCGCGAGCATACGCCGGTCGACGATTACTTTGCGGCGGGCACGGCTCACATCCTGGACCTTCAGGCCGAGCAAGATCCCGTAGCTCCGCGCCGCTTTGCCGGCGTCCTCAAATTGCTGCTGGGGGATCGCGTGACGATCGACGTGATTCCGAACGCCAGCCATGCGCTGTTTCCCGAACAGCCCCATGCCGTCGCTCAGGCGATCGCGACATTCGCGCGGCGGGTTTACGGGATGTGATTGTGTCCGGCAGCGCCCATCCGTTCGGTGGCGCACTTGAAGCTCACGGCGTTGTCTGGATTTGGGCGTTCATTCCGGCGTGTGTCATCGCTGACGGCTTACGGCATTGGCATCGCCGGAGCCCGTTCCTCCTTTAGTCGCGTATTCTTGACGCACGGAACTGGTCCCCACTTGCTTGGAAAACGCTGTATAGTAGCGAAGAGGTGAGGAGGAACATCATGCCGGCCACGTCGATGAGCCGAATGGTTCTGCTGGCGTCCGTTGCGGCCTGCGGTATCCCGCTTGTCTTCGCGATCCAGCACTTCCGCCGCGAGCCGCCCGTTGACGCCAAGGCCCCAACCGCCGCGCCGGCGGTCTCAAAGCCAGCATCGGGCGCGCTAGATCAGGCCCCCGACGCGCTCGCAGCGGCGCGAGCAAAAGCAGACGCCGTGACGGGCACGCTGGCCGGATCGCCCGTACCGCCGGACAGCGACGATGGCGTGCCGACGTTCGACATTGCCCGTATCGAGCCGACGGGTGAAGCAGTAATCGCCGGCCGGGCGGCGCCGGGCGCGACAGTGGAACTACTGCGCAACGGCGAACTGCATGATCGCGCGGTCGCGGATCAAGCCGGAGAATTCGTCATGGTCCCGCCCCCGCTTCCCCCAGGCACTTACGATCTGACGTTGCGCTCCAGCCAGCCGGACGGCAAGCAGGCCACGTCCAAACAGAGCGTGGCGGTGGCGATCGAGCCGGGACCGACCGACCGGCCGGTCGTGGCGCTGATGACGCCGGGCAAACCCACCGTCGTGCTCTCGCAACCGGCTCCGTCAAAGCCGATGGCCGGCGCAGTGGCTGTGGAATTGGTTGAGATCGAGCCAGGGGGCAAGTTCCATGCGACCGGCCGCGCGGGCCCCGGCGCCGCGGTGAGGCTCTATCTCAACGACGCCTTTGTTGCGTCAGCAACGGCTGGCGCGGATGGACGTTTTGCAGTCACGATCAATGAAGGGATCGCGCCCGGCAACTATCGCGTCAGGCTGGACGAGGTCGAGCCCAATTCCGGCGCGGTGCGCGCGCGCGCCGAGGTGCCTTTCAACGCTCCCGACACGATGGTCACGGCGTCTGCGCCGGCGCAGGCCACAGCCTCCAAGCGGCCGGACATTGCCGCTGCACAGCAGCCGCAGCTGGCGGCCGCCACGGCGACCATTCTGCCAGAAGGAGGCTCGCCCTCCACCGTGGTTGTGCCGAAGATCGCAACCACCACCGTCTCGCGCGGCGACAGTCTCTGGCGGCTTAGCCGCAACACCTATGGCGTAGGAACGCGCTACGCCGTCATTTACAATGCGAACCGGAAGCAGATCCGCAATCCGAATTTGATTCGTCCCGGCCAAGTCTTGGTCCTTCCAGCGCGGTGAGGGGCGCTCGGAAAACGGTGGTCCGGTAACCTCAAAGCCAGCCGCTATCAAGCGGCACAAGCGACAACAAGGTTGACGCACTTTACAGCCCTGTCCGCTGGCTAACCTGCGGTGGGGCCATATTCGATCACAAGTAATAGCGCCAGTTCCAAGGTGTGCTTATGTCTGATCGTTCTGAAACGAAGGATGTCCTGGCTCATGATTTTGCGGAGGGTTTCGATTTCATCCTTGTCGATGACGTCAAGCCGCCACCGCGGATTATGCTTGCGCGGGAGCGGTTGTTGTTGTGCCGGCTCTATGTCGGGCTCATCCGCGGCATCAGCGACGACTACGGCGCCGAGTTCGCGACACACAGCGATAGCTGCACGATCCGAACGATCGGGATTTATGTTTTTCTTCGGACCTTACTGTGCTCGCCAGTGCGAGCCGCGACGATTGCTCAGGCACTGAAATTACCGAAAACAACTGTGAACCGGCGGCTGCAGGAAATGATGAAGCAGGGCTATGTCGAGCGGGTTGGAAACGCCTATCGCGTCACCGACAAAGTGAATATTCCAGACCTGCAGAACAGGCTTCAACGCCGCATCGACTTGATCCTTGAGACCGCGCGCGATTTGTCGAAATTGCACGCCAGCGAATTGAAGCGTAGCCAGGCGGTCGCCAACCCTGGTGACCGCTGAACCGCTCCATTATGGACCTCCCACGCTGAGAGAGGGCTCGCATAGGCCCTTCAATTGCCGAGGATGGGTGGCAAGTGGCGGAGAGAGTGGGATTCGAACCCACGGTACGGTTTCCCGCACACACGCTTTCCAAGCGTGCGCCTTAAGCCACTCGGCCATCTCTCCGGATGCCCTCTCTTGAAGGGGCAGGAAGACTTTTGCAAGTGACCGTAGCCGAGGCAGCAACTATTTCCGCAACCAATTGAATTATATTGATAATTTAGCGCTCACGCGGCACCGGCTTTTCGCGCGCAAAGCCCTTGAACCGAAAACCGGTTACCGCGACGATCAATAGCGCGGCAAATCAACTGCCGGGAGGACGATATGAGGATCGCCCGGGTGCTGAACCCCGCTGTTCCTGGCTGCGATCACCATGGGTTGCGCCGGACCGGCCCACGGCACAGGTCTGCAATCATGACGGTCCGGTCGTGACCTGCAATGGTGGGCGGCGCGGCGTGACGCCTAAACCGCACCGGGAAAACGCGTCAAACGAGAGATTAATGATACCGCGAGCCTGAATTGGCCGACCGAAGCGGCCACACGGTCGGCGGGTCCATGCTCTCCGGCATCGCCGCATCGTCTTCGGTCCGGGTCGCCTGCAAGGCCTCGACAAAATCCGCGAACCATTGCTGAATCGTGCTGCCGCGAAGTTTTTCCATCATCGCTTCCCAGCGCAGCTTCCGTTCCGGCAATGGCATGCCAAGTGCCGTCGCGATGGTCCGCGCCATGCCGTCGATGTCGTGAGGATTCACCAGCAGGGCAGTGTCGAGCTCATTGGCCGCACCGGCGAACTTCGATAGCACCAGCACGCCGGGGTCGGCGGGGTTTTGGGCCGCGACATATTCCTTGGCGACAAGATTCATGCCGTCCTGCAGCGGTGTCACGACGCCGACCTGAGCGGTACGATAAAGTCCCGCCAGTACGGTCTGGCTGAAGCCCTTGTTGAGATAGCGGATCGGGGTCCAGTCCACTTCGCCATGACGGCCATTGACGTCGCTGACCAGCTTGGCGAGTTCGTTCTGCAGATTGCCATAGGCTTCGATCGCGCCGCGCGAGGGGGTCGCGATCTGCAACAGCGACACCGTACGCGCCAGCGCCGGCTGCAAGGTCCACATCCGATCGAATGCGTTGATACGATTGACCAGCCCCTTGGAGTAATCCAGCCGATCGACGCCGATGGCGAGCTTCTCGCCGTGCAGGCTGCGCCGCAATCGCGATACGTCGGGATGGGACATAGCCTTGGCCGCTTGCAGCGCGAATTTTTTGGGATCAATGCCGATCGGGAACACCGCGATGCGCGATTTGCCGTGACGTGACGTCACCACACCGTCCTCGTCCTCCAGTCCGAGACAGGACGAAAGATATCCGAGGAAGTTTTCGCAATCATCCTGGGTCTGAAACCCGATCAGATTATAGGCCAGCATCGCCTCGATCAGTTCGCGATGGTGGGGCACGCCTTCAATGACGTCGCGCGCCGGCCACGGCGTATGCAGAAAGAAGCCGACCGGCTGCGTTACGCCAAGATCGCGCAATTCCGCCCCGAGCGCCAGGAAATGATAATCCTGAATCCAGAAAGCGGCGTCCGGCTTTTTGAACCGCAGCAGCGCGCGGGCCATAAATGCGTTCACCTCACGATAGGAAAGGTAATCATCCTGCGAGGCACGAATCAGATCGGCCCGGGAATGCAGGGCTGGCCACAGCGCCGAATTCGCAAAACCTTCATAATATCCACCGTAATGCGCGGCCGGCAGATCCAGCATCGCCAGAGCGCCTGCCCCAAGTGCTTCAATTTCGGCAAATGGTTCCTTTTGAGCGCCGTCGCGGACGCGACCGCTGGAACCGACCCAGATCGCGCCGGATTTCTCCACCACCGGCAGCAATGCCGCAGCTAGCCCTCCGGTCATGGGCTCATTGGCGTTGCCACGGGCCACGCGGTTCGACACGACGACGAGGTTCACAGGTCCCATCCTGATGTTTCTTCGTGTATTAACCGCCATTCATCAATATGGTTCCTTGTCACCCTTTCAACGAAATGAAACCAAATTCAGGCGCCGGAGTTGCGGAACTCACGATCTCGCTGCAAGAAAGTTTTCCAAATTTCGATTGGCAGGCCGCAGACGCCTCGATTTCGTCACGATCGCAAATGCGATTCTACGCATTCATCGTTTTGCCGCAGCTTCGTCATCGGCGAGATGCGCAAGCCACGCCCTCACGTCGCGCGGTTCATCAAAATGTCCGGCGACACCTTGCGCTCGCCGGCCCACCGAAAATGCGAGACCGCCGAAATCAGGCATGATGGCGAATACCGATTCGTCAGTAACATCATCGCCAACAAAAACCGGAAGGCGGCCGCGAAACGGCGCATGGGTCATGAGTTCGCGAACCCCGGTGGCCTTGGTAAAGCCGGAATGCTTGATTTCGCAGACACATTTTCCGGGCAGCACTTCGATCGGCGCGTTGGGCAGATCGGCCCTGATCAGGGACACCGCCTCGTAGATCGCCTTCTCCGCGTGCGGCGCCAGCCGGTAGTGCAGCGCCAGCGAATAGCCCTTGTCTTCGAGCAGAATCCCCGGACTGAGCTTGGCAATGGCGGCAAGCCGGCGCTTGAGTTCCTTATCCATCGGCGGTGCATGGACGGCGATCGATTTCGCTATCAATTGCCACCCGCATTTCCGCGCCATGGCCGCCGACGGCCGGAAATTGTTCTGGGGCAAAGATCAGGTCGATATCATTCAGTGAACGTCCGCTGACCAGCGCTAAGGCGCCGGCGGTCTTGTCATGCAGCTGGCTGAGGGTTTTCGCAAGACCCGGCGGGACCCATACCTCGCGCGGCGTCGGCGCGAGATCGAGCAGCGTGCCGTCAATATCGAGCAGCACCGTGCATTCGCGAAGGCGCCGCGCCAGATCTCCCGCGGTCAGCGCCGTGCTTTTCCGTCCGTTTTCCTGCACCCGCACCTCGGCCGGGTCCCGACCCGCCACGTCCTGATTCATGTCATTCTACTCCACAAAAGCCAGCGGCGGTGCGACCGATTCCAGCGTCCGGCGCTCCGCCGCGATGGCGTAGCGCCAGGCGACAGCCGCCGCCGCGATCATCAACCCCGCGCCCAGCAGATAGCCCCCGAAAACACTGTCGCGCGATCCCGTGTCGATCAGTGCCCCGAACAGCGCCGGACCTGCGACACCGCCAATGCCCGTTCCCACCGCATAGAACAGCGCAATCGCGAGCGCGCGCACCTCCAGCGGAAAGGTCTCACTGACCGTAAGATACGCCGCGCTGGCGGCCGGCGAGGCACAAAAGAAAATCAGCATCCAGGCCATCGTCTGCGTCTGCGCGCTCAGCACGCCGATCGAGAACAGATAACCCGACACTGCGAGCAGAACGCCCGAGACCGCGTAAGTCAGCGTAATCATCACACGGCGCCCCAGCGTGTCGAACAGCCGGCCAAGCACCAAGGGTCCGAGGAAATTTCCGGCCGCGAACGGCAGGATGTACCATCCGACCTGATCCGCCGCGATCCCGTAGAAATCGGTCAGGACCAGCGCAAAGGTGAAGAAGATCGCGTTGTAGAAAAACGCCTGCGCAACCATCAGTGCCAATCCGACCAGCGAACGCTGGCGATAGACGGAAAACAGGGTGTGGGCGACCTCGCGCAGCGGTGTGTGATCGCGCATCCTCAGTTTTAATGTCGGCCACGCAGATTGATGCGTGTCTCGCATGTTTCCGGCGGCGGATCGTTCGATATCATCCACGATCGCATCGGCGCGATCGGGATGTCCGTGAATCACCAGCCACCGCGGGCTTTCCGGAATCCACATCCGCATCACAAACACGATGAGCCCGAGGCAGGCCCCGGAGAGATAGGCGAGCCGCCAACCAAGATCGGGACCGATCAAATGCGGATCTAGCAGAATGATCGCGCTGATCGCGCCGAGCGCCGCGCCGATCCAGAAACTGCCGTTGATCACGAGGTCCGTCCAGCCGCGATAACGCGCCGGCACCAATTCCTGAATTGTCGAATTGATCGCGGTGTATTCGCCGCCGATGCCGGCGCCGGTCAGGAACCGGAACAGCGCGTAACTCGCAACGCTCCAGGACAGTGCCGTCGCTGCGGTGGCCGTGAGATAGACCGCCAGCGTGATGAAGAACAATTTCTTGCGTCCGATCCGGTCGGTGAGCCAGCCGAACCCGAGCGCGCCGATCACGGCCCCGGCGAGATAGCCGCTATTGGAAAATCCGACGTCGAAATTCGTAAACTGCAACACGGGGCTTTGCTTTAACGCCCCGGACAGCGCGCCAGCCAGCGTCACCTCCAGCCCATCCAGGATCCAGGTGATGCCAAGCGCGATCACGACGCGTGTGTGAAAACCGCTCCAGTGCAAGGCGTCGAGACGGAATGGAATACTGCTTTCGACGACGCGATCGTCCCTGCGATCATCGTTCCCTGCATCATCCCCCGACGCAGGCCCGATGGCGGCAACCGTCGAATCGCGCTGCCATCGCTGCAAATTCATCGAATTGAACCCATGAGGAAAACCCCGGATATTGATGTTCCAGGGTTCTTGAAAAGCGCTCGGCAGCCTTCACGTCAGCTAGATTGGTCAACGCCTTCGGGGTGCGGGAGTTCCCGCGCTGCGATGGCCGAAACCGATCGGGTTCTCCTACTGCTTTTCGGTGCCTCGCCGGGGCGATGCATGGAAAAGCTGCGCATTTTTTGGCCGCAACGACGACGGCACCAGCACCGGCGGCAAAGACGGAATCAGCCGCGTGCGTTCGCGGTGCGCCGGGATCGCACGATAGACCTGCTTGGTGGCTTCGACGATGTGAACTCCGGCGAACGGCAACGACAACGCGGCGCCGACGCGCTCCCATGCAATGGCGGAACGCAGGAACCAGCCGCCTCGAACCGGCGGCATGAACAACGCCTCGCCCCACGCCGTCGGCGTGAACCAGGTCTGCCGCAGCAGTTGCGTGATCTGCGAACGTGAATACGGCCGGCCGTGACCGAACGGCGTGGTGTCGGTGCGCGTCCAGACCCCGCGCCGGTTCGGGATGATCGCCATCATGCGACCCGACGGCGCCAGCACCCGCCACACCTCACGCAGCAATCCTTCCGGATCATCCGACATTTCCAGCGCATGAACCAGCAGGATGCGGTCGACCGCGGCATCCGGCAGCGGCAGTGAAAATTCGTCGACCAGTGTCGCCAGAGTCGGCCGCGCCGTCGGCCATTTCAACACGCCCTGCGCGGCCGGCATGAAGGCGATGCAGCGCTCCGAATCTTCCCGAAACAGGCCGAGATAGGGGGTCGGATAACCGAGGCCGAGCACCCGCTGCCCCGCGGCATCCGGCCAGCGCTCATGGATGCCGCGATTGATCAGCCGCCTCGCCACGATGCCGAGGCGCTGCGAGTAGAAATCACGGAGATCAATGACATCGATCGTCATGAACTTAATCTAACACGAAGCTCCACCCGAATGCGTGCCGAATATCGCATTGCTTATTCGGCGTTAACGCCATATTTCATGCTCGATATGGGGCTTGCTCGCGTTCCTGCCTAACTCGATCATGGAGATAACATGACTGCCGAAATTCGCCTGTTCCCCTGCCTCACCGACAATTTCGGTTACCTGATCCACGACCCCGCGACCAAAGCGACCGCCTCCATCGACGCACCGGAAGCCGGACCCATCATCGCGGCGCTGGAGCGCGAGGGCTGGACGCTGACCGATATCCTGATCACCCATCATCATGCCGACCACGTCGGCGGCGTCGCCGAGCTGAAGCAGAAGTACAAATGCCGCGTGGTCGCGCCGCACGACAAGTCCGCCAAGATCGCCAATGTGGACCTGCGCGCCGGCCAGGGCGACGTCATCAAGGTGGGAAGCCTGTTGGCGCGGGTGCTGGAAACTCCCGGCCACACGCTCGACCACATCAGCTACGTCTTCGACGCCGAAAAGACGCTGTTCGCCGCCGACACACTGTTCTCGATCGGGTGCGGACGGGTGTTCGAGGGGACCTATCCGATGATGTGGGATTCGCTGCTCAAGCTGCGTGCCCTGCCTGACGATTTCAAGCTCTACTGCGGGCACGAATACACGGCCGCCAATATCAAATTCGCGCTGACCGTCGAGCCCGATAACGCGGCCTTGAAGGCACGTGCCGAAGAGGTGAAGCGTCTGCGCAGCGAGAACAAACCGACGATCCCGACCTTGCTCGGCGAAGAGAAGAAGGCCAACGTGTTCCTGCGCGCCGACGAACCCTCGGTCGCGGCCAGCCTGCGGATGAAGGGCCAGAGCGCCGCCGACGTGTTCGGTGAATTGCGCGAACGCAAGAACAAGTCCTGATGGACAAATGTTGATGGGAAAATTCCCATGATCGAGACGCCGACTGCCGCCGACATCGTTGCGCGGCTTGAATTGAAGCCGCACCCCGAAGGCGGGCACTACCGCGAGACGTTTCGCGACGCCCGCACAGACGCCAACGGACGCTCGCACTCGACCGCGATCTATTTCCTGTTGGCGCGCGGCGAACGCTCGCACTGGCATCGCATCGACGCGGTGGAGACCTGGCATCATTACGCCGGCAGCGCGCTGATCTTGCAGATCGCCGATGGCGGCGGCCCACACAGCGTCAGGCTCGGCCCCGATCTTGCGGCAGGCGAACGACCTCAGGCCATCGTGCCGGCGCGGGCATGGCAGGCCGCCGAAAGCACAGGCGATTGGACCTTGGTCGGATGTACGGTAGCGCCCGGATTCGATTTTGCGGCATTCGAATTGGCGCCGAAGGATTGGATGCCAGCGGCATCCTGAGGCACCGCGCTCAGGATGCAGCACTCCGCTTCCCGATCATATCCTTCGCCGCGATCAATCCGCCGCCGGCGATCAAGACGGCAGCGATGGCGACGCTCACGCTCGGCTCGGCAAACCCTGCCAGGATCAGAAACAGGGTCGAGAGCAGCGGCGTTGCGTAGGAGGCCGCGCCCAGCACGCGGATATCGCCACGCTTCATGCCGATGTCCCAGGTGTAAAACGCAGCCCCGACCGGCCCGATGCCCAATGCGATAATCGCCAGCCATTGGCCCACGGTATCCGGCCAGACCGTGACCTCGACCAGTCCATGCACCGCAGCGGCGAGCAGCGCAGTCACCAGACAAAAGCCCGCTACCGCGTCGGTCGGCACGGATTTGAGCCGGCGCGACATCACCGAATAGGCGGCCCACACAAAGGCCGCGATGAACGCCGCGATCAGGCCGGGCAGTTGGCCGGGTGCAAAACCGCTGCCATTGCTGGCGGCGAACAACAGCACCGTGCCGGCAAGCCCGAGCAGCGCGCCTATGAAGTGATGCGGCGCCAGCCGCTCGCCGGGCAGCAGCGATGAAAACAGCACGATCAAAAGCGGCCAGAGATAATTCAGCAATCCGGCCTCGGCCGGTGGCGCGAAGCGCAGCGCCAGGAAATACAGCGCGTGATATCCGAACAGCCCGCCGACCCCGACGATCCATGCTAGCGCAGGCTGCCGCAACGCGGCGATCGCCTCCGGCCGCCCGATCCATGTCAACGATCCCACCAGCGCGCCGATCGCGAACGTCATCGCCGCCAGTTGAAAGGCGGGGATCCTGCCGGTCGCCACCGTCAGCGCCGCCAGCAACGACCACATCAGGATCGCGGTCAGTCCGATCAGCGTCGCGGTGCGGGAGGTCATCTGAGTGGTGCAACGTTCTTTCGTCATGGCAGGCATAGCCGTCCGAAGGACGGTGTCGCTTTCGCTCACCTATGTCCCGCCCATCCAACGTCTTGCGTTCAGGAACGTCACTAAAGACGGGGAAGCCCGGGACATCTGGCGCGAAGACGCGCTTCTGCCCGGGCATGACGCCTCATTAAAACTCTTCATCGGCCGCAAAAGCGACATCCAGCTCAAATCAAGCGTGATATTGTCCGCCATTCACGGTCAGCGTCGATCCCGTGATAAAGCCGGCCTCGTCGGCGGCCAGGAAAACCACGCTGCGCGCGATCTCTTCCGGCTCACCGAGGCGGTTGACCGGAATCTGCGGCAGGATGTTTTTCTCGAGAACGTCCTTCGGCACCGCCTGCACCATCTCGGTATTGATGTAGCCCGGGCAGATCACATTCACGGTGATTCCGGCCTTGGCGTTTTCCAGCGCGAGCGCCTTGGTGAAGCCGATGTCGCCAGCCTTGGCCGCGGAATAATTGACCTGACCGAACTGGCCCTTCTGGCCGTTGACCGAGGAAATGTTGATGACGCGGCCGAATTTCCGGGCGCGCATGCCTTCGATTACCTGCCGGGTCATGTTGAACAGCGAACCGAGATTGGTGTTGATGACGGCATTCCACTGATCGAGCGTCATTTTGTGAAACGCGGTATCCTTGGTGATCCCGGCATTGTTGATGAGGATTTCGACCGGACCAAGATCCGCCTCGACTTGCTTGACACCCGCGGCACAGGCATCGAACGAACTCACGTCCCATTTGTAGACGGGAATGCCGGTCTCGGCCTTGAACTTTTCTGCTGCCGCGTCATTACCCGCATAGCTGGCGGCGACCTTGTAACCCGCGGCCTTCAGCCCTTTGCTGATCGAAGCCCCAATACCGCGCGTTCCGCCCGTTACCAATGCAACTCGTGCCATGTCGAATCCCTCCCTTGGATTTTTTGTAGCTTCGAATTAAGCGGCCCGCTTGACCAACATCAAGAACAAAACGCCCAGCTTGCGCCGGGCGTTTCTTATCAACTTTGTGCGTTGCAGTTGCGAGATGATCTTTTCATCACTCGGCCACACCCGCTGCCATTTGTTTAGTCGCGCGCAATGCACATGGCGATGCCCATGCCGCCGCCGATGCACAGCGTGGCGAGGCCCTTCTTCGCATCGCGCTTCTGCATTTCGTGCAACAGCGTCACCAGTACGCGCGCGCCGGACGCGCCGACCGGATGGCCGATCGCGATCGCGCCGCCATTGACGTTGACCTTGGAGGTATCCCAGCCGAGGTCCTTGTTGACCGCACAGGCCTGCGCGGCGAAGGCTTCATTGGCCTCGATCAGGTCGAGATCGCCGATACTCCAGCCGGCCTTTTTCAGCGCGGCGCGCGAGGCCGGGATCGGCCCCGTGCCCATGATCTTCGGATCAACGCCGGCCTGGCCCCACGATACGATGCGCGCCAGCACGGTCTTGCCTTCCTTGGCCGCCTGCTTCGCCGTCATCAGCACCACCGCCGCGGCGCCGTCATTGATGCCGGAGGCGCTGCCGGCGGTGACGGTGCCGTCCTTCTCGAACGCCGGCTTGAGCTTGGCCATGAATTCCAGCGTCGCGCCGTGGCGCGGGTATTCGTCATCGCTGACGATGATGTCGCCCTTGCGGGTCTTGATGGTGACCGGGACGATTTCGTCCTTGAACTTGCCGGCCTTTTGCGCCGCCTCGGCCTTGTTTTGCGAGCGGACGGCGAATTCGTCCTGCTGCGCGCGCGTGATCTGGTATTGCCTGGCGACGTTCTCGGCGGTGTTGCCCATGTGGTAGCCGTTGAAGGCATCCCACAATCCGTCCTTGATCATGGTGTCGACGAATTCCACCGGTCCCATCTTCACGCCGCCGCGCAGATATTGCGCATGCGGGGCCATGCTCATGGATTCCTGGCCGCCGGCGACGACGATTTCCGAATCGCCGTTGAGCAGCGCCTGATAGCCCAGTGCCACCGTGCGCAGGCCCGAGCCGCAGAGTTGATTGACGCCCCAGGCCGGACTTTCTACCGGGATACCGGCGGCGATCGAGGCTTGGCGGGCCGGGTTCTGGCCCTGCGCCGCGGTCAGGATCTGACCCATGATCACCTCGGAAACACGACCCGGCTCGACGCCCGCGCGTTCCAGTGCAGCCTTGATGGCGATGGCGCCGAGATCGTGGGCCGGCATGGTGGCGAACGCACCGTTGAAACTTCCGACCGGGGTGCGGGCGGCGCTGACGATGACGACATCGTCTGACATGGACATCTCCTGAGTTTGTGTTGTTTGGCCTGAAGCCCGGACGGCGGGCGGCCGGGATGGCGGACCGGTCTGTCGCTCTATCCTGTTAACCTAGGCAAGAAGTGTCAATTGGCCAGTGGCCGAATTACGCCGCGGCGCATTCAAAAAGGACGCTCTTGGCAGTTTCCTGAGCACTGTCTATGCTTTGGAATTAACCGTGCCGCACAAAACGGTAGCGGAACTACATTGAAAATGCTTACCTTTGTTGCGATGCGTTGCTTGTCAGCCCTGCGGCGAGGCCGCCGGGTTCCCCGTCCTCGGTGTGCATGTGTGAGCCCATGGCGAAATCAGACCAACCCACCACGATCAAGAAATACGCGAATTGACGGCTCTATAATACCGGCACGAGCACCTATGTGACGCTCGAGGATCTCGCGGCGATGGTCAAGGACGGCGAGGATTTCCTCGTCTATGACGCCAAGACCGGCGACGATATCACCCGTTCGGTGCTGGCGCAGATCATCTTCGAGCAGGAAAACAAAGCCGGCCAGAATTTGCTGCCCACCACCTTCCTGCGGCAATTGATCCGGTTTTACGGCGATAGCATGCAGATGGTGGTGCCGAAATATCTTGAGCAGTCCATCGATACGCTGACGCGCGAGCAGGAAAAATTCCGCAAGCAGCTGACCAACACCTTCAGCGGAACGCCGTTCGCGCCGCTGGAAGAACACGTCCGCCGCAACATGGAATTGTTTCAGCAGACGTTCTCGATGTTCAAGCCGTTCGTGCCGCCGCGCATGGGAACGGCGGCCACCGAGCCGGAAAAAACGCCGGAGCTGGCGTCCGAAGATGACAACATCGACAATCTGCGCCGTCAGATGAAGGACATGCAGGACCGCCTCGATCGGATGTCGAAAGAACCGAAAAAGGAAGAATGAGCTTTTGTGCGCATGGTCTGCGCGGAAAATGCTGAATGTCGTTCCCGAAAAAATAATAGATTGTCGTCCCGGCGAACGCACGAGGGGACCCATAGCCAAGCCATTGGCTCAAACTGTTGCAGGAAGGTCTCTCACACCGTGTCCAAACGACAGGACACGGCGTATGGATCCCGGCGTTCGCCGGGACGACGTTGCGATTATTTAACTCAGGATACTTCAGCCCGCCGCCGGCAATACCGTCTCGGCTGGCGCGGCCCATGGCCGCTGTGAGGACGCCAGCCCGATCAGGCGCCCCTGGATGTAGTCGCAGCCCCAGTCGCGTAGCATCAGGGCTGATTCTTCGTCCTGAACCCATTCGGCCACCGTCTTGATTTCCAGCCGGCGCGCCAGATCGATCAGCGTCTGCACAAAGGCGCGATCGTCGGCGGAGCGGGGAATGTTCTGCACGAAGGCGCCGTCGATCTTCACAATGTCGACGCCGAGCTTGCGCAGATTGCGGAACGAAGTGTAACCGGCGCCGAAATCGTCGATCGCGATCTGGCTGCCGAAGTTCTTCAGCCGCGTGACAAAGCCCCTGATGTCATCGACATCCTGGATCGCCACGGTTTCGGTGATTTCAACGATCAGCCGCTCGGCCACCCCGGGATGCGCGCGCATCAGCGATTTGATCGTCGCCGACCAGTCCGGATCCATGGTGGTATCGGGCGAGATGTTGAGGCTGAGCCGCACGTTTGGTGAAGCTGCAAGTTCGGCCACCACGAGTTCAAGCACGCGGTGATCGACCAGGCGTATCAGGCCGAGTTTTTCGGCGACCGGGACAATGTCCGGCGCCAGCAACATCTGTCCGTCGTCCTGCTCCATGCGGACCAGGCACTCGTAGAACGAAGCATTGCGCGAGCGCGCGTCCACCACCGGCTCGAACGCCATCACAATGCGGCGCTCGTTGAGGGCGGTGACGATCTCGTCGGTGACGCGAATATTGACCCGGCGCTGGGCGTCGCGCTCGACATTCGGCCGCCACGACGAAAACGATCCGGCGCGCCGGCGCTTCGCCATATCCAGCGTTTCGTGGGCGCGGTTGATGGCCTCGTCGGTGCTGCGCGCATAGCGCGGCATGCTGACGGCGCCGATCGATGCGGTGACCGAGACCGGACCGGATTTGGTCGGCACCACCTCGTCGCGAATGGCGGCGAGAAACCGCTCTGCGGCGACATTCATGTCGTCGACGGTGCAATTCTTCAGAATCAGCCCGAATTTATTGCCGGAGAACCGGCCGAGCACGTCGCCGCCGCGCAGCCGGGCCCGAATACGCGTGGCAACCTCAGAAATCACGGCATCGGCGACACCAAAACCGAAGGCGTCATTGATCCGCGCCAGATGATCGATACCGATCAACATGAAGGCGCAGGACGAGCGGAAACGCACGGCTTCTTCGATGGCCTCAGCCAGCGATGCGATGAGGTGCGTGCGATTGAGTTCGCCGGTCAGCGGATCGTTCCGGGACAATTTGACCAATTGCTCGTCGCGGGCATGGCGTTCGTTGTCGATGCGGACAATGCCCTGGACCCGCGCCGGCTTGCCGTCGGTGCCGGCGAACCAGGAGCCGGACTCCTCGATCCACAGCACGGGAGCGGAAATGTTCGCCCGCACGCCATATTCGATACGATAAAGTGCGCCTTCCGTGCCATGCGCCGGCGGCGAATGGCGCAGGGCGTCAGTCCGGATCGAGCGCACCGGTTCGATCAGATTTGAAAACGCCGCGCCGCTCGCCAGCGCTGCCGCCGGGATATCCGGAAAAACCGAGGCCAGGTGATTGCTCCAGGCCATTTCATCGGTGGCGATGTCCCACACAAAGGCCGCTTGGCCGAGTGACGCGAGAATGGCCGAAGCCGGGGGAACAGCGGGTTTCAAGATCGCCTCGTTTCGGGACACAACCGGTGATTTGGATTGAAGAATAGTGCGTCTTTTGCGCTTGACCCTATGCAAAGTTCATAAATATTCCGGAAACCACGTCGCACGGTCGCTGGGAACAGACCGGGCAGAACCGGCATAGCCTTTGCGAGGATGACTACATAAAGGGCTTAACGCCCCAAAATGTGACAGTTCAGCCGGATCTCGATTTACGATGTTGAGCACCAGTCAATCGGAACAGGGAGCGGAAGACGGCGTCGTTCCGGCCGCAAAATCAGACTGTGTCGCGCTGGTCCCGGTGGTCCCGTCAGCGCAATGGTCGCACAGCTCCGGCCAGCCATGGTCTCTGCCCAGCTCGATTTTTGTTACACAATTGATCGCGACCGCCGAGCAGGAGCCGCAGACGCGCAGCGTGCGGCGGACGACACTTGCGGATGCGCAGACCGCCTACAGCGTAAGCAAAAATCCGAGGCAAGGTGCCGGCAGCCGGACTCGGCAGACCATCTAGGTTAATTGGATTAATGCGCCGGTGCGTCCGGTGACCGCGGCAAGCCCTCGCTCTGCGGCGCCCCCGGGGACGCCAGCGCCGGCGATGGTTCTGCGGCTGCAACTTCGGGATGGACGATTGTCGGCTGCGGAGGGTCCAACAACACCGATTCGGCGACCGAAGCGGCGACGGGCACCGGTGACGACGGCGCGACCGGCGCAGGTGCCGGGTCGAATTGCGGCTCGGCCGCGACCGCATCGGCTTTTCTCGCCTCTCGCCTCGATACCGCAGCCGGTGCCACGACCTGTGTCCCGCGCCGCGCGCGCAACGCAAGGCCCGAGATGAAATCGGCCAACGCCAACAAGGCGAGCAGGAAAAAAGTCGAGTTGCCGAACCGCGGCCACAGCAGAAATTCGGCGGCGGCGCCGCCGAACACGATCAGCGACAGCAGATGATCGGTGAGAAATTTCGCTCCGGGACGCGCGCCCTTGATGACCTCAAGCAACAACACGACAATGCCGAGCGCGATCAGCATGTCGCTGAGCGTCAGCGGCCACTCGGCGCCGGACATCAGCGGCACCGTCACGACCGGCGCGGCCAGGGAAACCCCGGGCATCAGGAAGACGATGATGTTGTAGATCGCGAGCGGAATCAGAAGAAGCGGAAAACCGACCATCGGCGAGGCCTTCTTTATCAAGAGAACCAATGCGTTCTCTGGCGAACTATCGGGTTCGCCGCGGGAAACCGTCTTACCTCACCCGTTG
Source organism: uncultured Alphaproteobacteria bacterium (assembly GCA_963811915.1). Taxonomy (GTDB): domain Bacteria; phylum Pseudomonadota; class Alphaproteobacteria; order Rhizobiales; family Xanthobacteraceae; genus Bradyrhizobium. The sequence goes on along the minus strand of CAWETC010000017.1, from coordinate 148,632 downwards.
GCCGAATTCAGGCAGGCGTTGCCGGTCACGGGCTCGCCTGCCTTGCGCTCTTGTCAGGACTCTTTCTTGGCCTTCAGAACCTGCCGACCCTTGTACATGCCGGTTTTCAGGTCGAGGTGATGCGGGCGGCGCAATTCGCCGGAATCCTTGTCTTCGGCATAGGTCGGCTTCTTGAGCGCGTCCGCCGAGCGGCGCATGCCACGCCGCGAAGGCGATGTTTTTCTACGGGGAACGGCCATGTCGGTATCCTCTAGGGGCGTTGTCGGAGGCATCGTCCGAAAGCGGACGGCTGAAGCGTTTTGGCGCAAGCGCAAATGCCGATAAGGCCGCGCTTATAGAGGATGGAGTGCGCCAAAGCTAGGTTCAAAATACGCCAAAATGGCTCAAAAACCGCGATTTTCGTTCCAGCAGCGCTGCAATTCCGTAGCTTGCGCCCGGGCCGTATAGGTCACCGCCAGCCGGCGCACGCCGGGACCGGGATTGCGGGCGCTGCGCCGGACCGGATTGGGCAGGATGGCGGCCAATAGCGCCGCTTCACGCGGCGACAGGCTCGAGGCGGGATGGCCGAAGGCATAGAAGGCGCCGGCTTGCGCGCCGAACTGGCCCGACGGCCCAAGCTCGGCGATGTTAAGGTAAATTTCCAGAATCCGCTGCTTTGGCAGCACCCAGTCGGTCCACAGCGCAAGCGGCAGTTCCAGCGCCTTGCGGACCATACTGCGACCCGGCCACAGGAACAGGTTTTTCACGACCTGCTGGGTGATGGTCGAGCCGCCGCGGGCTGCCTCACCGTCCTCGGCGTCATCGATCACCTCGCGCAACGCGTCCCAGTCGATGCCGTGATGGATGCAGAATTTCGCGTCCTCGGATGCGACCACCGAGCGCGGCAACGATGGCGACATCGCGCCAAAATCGATCCATTGCCGCGACACCGGCGCGCCGGTCGCCCAGCGCCACGCCATCAGCGCCGAGACCGGATGGCCGGCGCGATAGAGCGGTGCCAGCAGATATGGCAGCAACAACACGGCCAAAACAGCCAGCAATAAATTTCGGGCAATGCGCAAATTCTATCGTTTCCGGCTCAAGGCCTCAGAGCGTTTCCTGCCCCGGAGTTGATGCGGGTGGATACCGTTGGCGTGAAGAAAACGCGTCAAAACAAAAGATTAGCCCCTCGGTTCTGATTTCAATCAGACCCGGTCAGGCACTGGATCGATATCCCACTGATATTTCCGGCTTTTTTCAACCCTTTTAAGGCACCCCGAGCCCATGTTGCCGGAATTGACGAAGCCTGTGCCATAACCGATTGTCCGGCCAACTTGATCTGGAGCTGTTTTTGATGACGACCGGCACGGCACTATCCCATTTTGCCCAACGACTGGACCAGACCGCGGAGGATACCGAAGCGCTGCTGGGCAGGCTTCTGTCCGACACCCTTTTGCCCGACGAAATCGCGCGGCCGAAGCGGCTGATGGACGCCATGCGTTATTCGAGCCTCGGCGGCGGCAAGCGGCTGCGGCCGTTCCTTGTGGTGGAAAGCGCGGCCGTATTCGGCGTCGCGCGCGAGGCCGCGCTGCTGGCCGGGGCCGCGCTCGAATGCATCCACTGCTATTCGCTGATCCACGACGATCTGCCGGCGATGGACAACAGCGATCTGCGCCGTGGCCGCCCCACGCTGCACAAGAAGACCGACGATGCCACCGCGATCCTGGCCGGCGACGGGCTATTGACGCTCGCCTTCGACATCATCACCCGCGATGAAATCCACAAGGACCCCACCGTGCGCCTGCTGCTGACGCGGGCGCTGGCACGCGCCTCGGGACTGGGCGGCATGGTCGGCGGCCAGATGCTCGATCTCGCCGGCGAAGGCCGGTTTGGCGACCGCGAGCCGGTCGATGTCGCAAGGCTGCAGCAGATGAAAACCGGCGCGCTGTTGCGCTATGGCTGCATTGCCGGCGCGATCCTCGGCCAGTCCTCGCCACCGCAATATCAGGCGCTTGACGATTACGGCCGCGCGCTTGGCGAAGCCTTCCAGATTGCCGACGACCTGCTCGACGTCGAGGGCGATGCGGCGGCACTCGGCAAGCAGACGGGGCAGGACGCGGCGTTGGGCAAGACCACCTTCGTCACCCAGCTCGGGATCGACGGCGCCAAACAGCGGGTGCGCGACCTGTTGGCGCGTGCCGATTCCGCGCTGTCGATCTTCGGCGCCAAGGGCGACGTGCTGCGCGCCGCCGCACGCTTCGTCGCCGAACGCAAGAGTTGAACGCGGCGATGGCGAACAAGGAAGCTAACGATCCTCTGCTTGTTCGCTTCCAGAAGATGTCAAAACCGATCCGCGTGGTCTATTCACGGCCGCGCACGTTTATGTCGGTTCTGATCGGAATCGTCGCATTCTTTTTGCTGCCGGGCTCCCTGCGGCTGGTGACGCGCCTTTTGATCGCCTGGGACATCTTCATCGCGGTGTACCTGCTGCTGGTCTACATCATGATGTTTCGCTGCGGGCTTGCCCGTATCCGCCGCAACGCCATTTTGCAGGACGACGGCCGCTTTCTGATCTTGCTCGTGACCGCCCTCGGCGCCTTTGCCAGCATCGCGGCGATCGTCTTCGAGCTCGGCGGGTCACACCGCAGCGGCGCGGACCTTGTGCTGGCGACTCTGACGATCGCACTGTCATGGGCCGCCGTGCACACGACCTTCGCGCTGCATTACGCCCACGACTATTACCGCGGCGCCAAGCCTGGCGGCCTGCAATTTCCCAGCGGCGACCAGCAGGACCACGCCGACTACTGGGACTTCGTGTATTTCTCCTTCGTGATCGGCATGACCGCGCAGGTGTCCGACGTCGGTATCACCGACAAGACCATCCGCCGCACCGCGACCGTGCACGGCATCATCTCTTTCGTGTTCAACACGGCGCTGGTCGCACTGATGGTCAATATCGCGGCAAGTGCGATCTAGAATTAGGAATCGTCATTCCGGGGCGGACATAAGCGCGAACCTCAGATGCGCCATTGCACCGGTGGTGATGAAACTCCCCGATCGATAGCAAATCGTCCCCAAATCCTGCCGTTTACGATTTGCGCGATTGAGGAACCATCGCGTTGACCTTTGCCGTCCTCCGGGCGAATAAAAGAGCAAAGGGATTTGAGAGACCGTGGAAGCAAGGTTCCAGATTTTTCTGATTCTGCTGGCGGTGCTGGCGGGCGTCACATTGCTGGCGCGGCGGACCAACGTAGCGCCGGCAATCCTGCTGCTGCTGACCGGCGTCGCGCTCGCCTTCGTGCCGGGAATGCCGTCCGTGGAATTGCCGCCGGAACTGGTGTTGCTGGTGGTGTTGCCGCCGCTGATCTATTCGGCCAGCGTCGCCATGAGCTGGCGCGAATTCAAGCAAAACCTGCGCCTGATCATCCTGCTGTCGGTCGGCTGCGTGATTTTCACGGCCTTCGCGGTCGCCGCCGCAACGCATTACCTGATCGGGCTGCCGTGGAATGTCGGCTTCCTGCTTGGCGCCATCGTCGCGCCGCCTGATGTGGTGGCGCCGCTGGCGATCGCCCGCAAGCTCGGCATGCCCCGGCGAATCCTGGTTGTCCTCGAGGGTGAGGGCCTGGCGAACGACGCCACCGCGCTGATCCTATACCGCTTTGCGGTGGTCGCGATTTCAACCGGGTTGTTTTCGCTGCCCAAGGCCACCGGCAGCTTCGCCGCCATCGTCGCGAGCGAGGCGCTGTTTGGTGCCGCCGTGGGCTGGCTCAGCCTGCGTATGCGTCACCGTGCGCAAGACCCGCAGATCGAGATCACGCTGTCGCTGATCACGCCCTATGTGGCCTATTGGATTCCCGAGCATTTCGGCGGCTCCGGCGTAATCTCGACCGTCGCCTGCGGACTCTATATGAGCTGGAACGGGCCGCTATTGATCTCTGCCGCGACCCGGTTGCAGGGCATCTTCTTCTGGGACCTCGTGATTTTTCTCATCGAGGGCCTCTTGTTCTTGCTGACGGGATTCCAGATGCGATCGCTGTTCGAGCAATCGAAGGCGTTTCCGCTTGGCGGCATCCTGTTCGCGACCGCGCTGGTCGCCGTGATCGTCGTCATAGCTCGGTTTGCCTGGGTCTATCCCGCAACTTATTTGCCGCGGCTGTTGAACAAACGCCTGCGCGCGCGCGATCCGATGCCGTCATGGCGCAGAGTGTTCGTGATCGCATTCACCGGCGTGCGCGGCGCCGTCTCGCTAGCGGCGGCGCTGGCGCTGCCGTTCGCGCTTCCCGATGGCGAAAGCTTTCCGTATCGCGACCTCATCCTGTTCGTCACCTTTGGCGTCATCTTCATCACCCTGGTCGGGCTGGGCCTTGGGCTGCCGCCGGTGGTGCGATGGCTGGGCGTTGCCGACGCCGGCCGCGCCGAAAGCATCGCGGAGCACGAATTGGAAATCGCGGCGCGGCGCGAGGCGCTCGCGGTTGCACTCGAATCGCTCGATGCCATCACTGACGACCGCGAACTGTCCGACGAAGTCGTCAAGCTGCTGCGCGCGCGGCATGAGACCCGGGTCAACCAGCTGCCGGATTCGCTCAATCCCGATGCGCATGATGTCTCGGCGGCTGGAACCGACCTGACGCGGGAATTGATCGCGGCGGAGCGGAAATTCATCCACGCCCTGCTGCGCGACGGCAGGATCACCGACGAAATCAGGCGGCGGATCGAACGCGATCTCGATCTGGAGGAAGCCGGCCTCGCCAACCGCGAATATCGCAGGATTCCGCTTTAAGCCTCCGTCCCGGCAAGTGTCGGAACAACTCAAGAGATCAAGACATATGACGGATGAGCGCGTGTCGCGATCAGCTTAAAACGCCGATCAGCATGCGCGTGAGTTCATCGGGCGCCATCACCATGGCGTCGTGGCCGGTGGCGATTTCGGTCCAGCGCCATCCCTGTTGCGCCTTGACCCAATTGCGGGAGGCCTGTAGCGCCGCATAGGACGGGTTGGTGCAGTGGATGTAGGTGCGCGGCAGGTTGTTGCCGACCGGCCCCTTGATATTGAGTGTACTCGTATAAGTCCCGAGCGGATGCGGCGTGAGCCGCCGCTTGACCCATTCGGTATCCTTGGCATCGGAAACCCCGAACGCCGATGGCGGCGGATTAGGGAGGCTCAGCCCTCCGCTGGTTTCCTCGGCAGCCTTGCGGCGCGCGGCGACGACATCCGGCGGCAGGCTGTCGAACGGGCTTTTGCCGCCCTCCACCATCAGCGAATCCAGATAGACCAGATGGCGAATCCGCTCGGGCTTCGCATCGGCGACACCGCTGATCGCGAGACCGCCGAAGGAATGACCCACCAGAATGATGTTGTTCAGTTCCTCGGCCTCGATGACGTTGATGATGTCCTTGGTGAACGTATCCAACGTGATGTCTTTCGAGAGCAGGTGCTTGCGTTCGCCCAGTCCGGTCTGGGTCGGCGTGAACACCCGGTGCCCCGCGGCACGCAGCCGGTCCGCGACCCGGCTCCAGCACCAGCCGCCGTGCCAGGCGCCATGAACCAGCACGAAGGTCTGGACCGCGGTCTGCGCGGTTGCCGCACTATCACCCGCACCTGCCGCCAATCCTGCAACCGCCATTGTTTTGAGGACGTCCCGACGTTTCATGACCGTTGCTCCCGTGTGTTTCTTGATCGGCCGGCGCCGCAAGTTCGCCATTGCCGACAGGTTCAAGATGTCAGGGTTCCAAAAATTACCCGAAATGACAAGCTGCCATTCAGGGCATGGCCGAGTTTATCCGCGTTGCTTGGTCGCTTGCGCTCCTCGCAATGACAGCGGTAAGCCCTTTTCGGGTATAGTGAGAGGATGGAAACCGATGCTCCCTCCCGTCAGGGCAGGCGCCACTCTTCTCCGGGTTGAAGGCCCTGTCATTGAGACGGAGCGCCTGAAGCTGCGGATGTGGTGCAAAGCCGACATCGAACCGAATACGGCAATGCTGGCCGATCCCGCCTCAGGGCGCTTCATCACCGCCGATGGCAAACCTGTCACCGACGCGTTCGTCGGATGGCGCAATGCGGCCATCATGGCCGGACATTGGGCGCTGCATGGCGTCGGCATGTTTGTGGTCGAGGAAAAGCAGACCGGCCGCTTCGCCGGACGCGTCGGACCATGGCTACCGCCCGGTTGGCCAGGTTTTGAAATCGGCTGGGGCATCGCCTGCGCGTTTCGCGGCAAAGGCTATGCGCTCGAGGCGGCGCGGGCGTCGATCGATTGGGCCTTCGCGACCTTCGAAATTGATCAGATCATTCACTGCATCGATCGGGAAAATATCGCGTCACAAAGCGTGGCACGACGGCTCGGAGCTATCATCGAACGGGAATACGACCTGTTCGGCCATGTCGCGGATATCTGGGTGACGCGCCGCGACGTTTGGACAGTGCGCCGGACGGCGTAAATCCGATGCGTCTATTGCCGTCCCAGATGCGTCGCGGCCGCGACCCGGTCGAACCTCTCCAGTGAGAGGATCGCATCGGCAAGTTGATCGGCACGGTTCTGCAATACCGGGCGGGCCAATGTCAGGAATTTCTGCGCCATCGCCTGCGCGTCGGGAAACGAGGCCGGCTCGCCGGACGGATCGGGATGGAGCCGCTCATGCACACCGTCGTCGGTGGTAATGCTGACCCGCGCGCCAAACGGATGGCTGCGGCCGACCTCAAGACGATCGTCCTGCACGACCTCGAACTTGTCGGCCAGCGCGTCGACCGCGACGTCGCCGAGCCGCTCGTAATCATCCCAGCCGAACCGGCCCTGATCGAGCGCGACGGCGCCGGTAAAGAACATCGAGAATTGTCCGCCGACGATGGAGGTCGGATGCCGCTTGGTGGCGGCGTCGCCGGTGAGCGTGATGCCATTGCGGTGCAGTCCGATCTCAACGCGCTTGATCTGGTCCGGCGTCAGATTGTGCTCCCGCCGCATCGCGATCAGCGCATCGAGCGCGGCGTGGGTATAGCGGCAGCTCGGATAGGGCTTTACGCCGATTTTCATGGTTTCGTAGATTTTGCCGAGCCCGGCGACCGCCTTGTCCGGATGCGCATTGTCGCTGTAGCCTACCAGGAGGCCATGCTTGCCCTCGACCGATTTGCTTGAGCCGACGAAATCATTGCGCGCCAATGTCGCTGCGATCACGCCGTTCATCGCTGCGGCGCCGACTTGGTAGCGCTTGTTCCATGCACCGTTGACCAGAAACTGCAGCGAGCCCGCGGCCTGGCTGCCGGAGACGCCGAACGCCGCGATGATTTGCTCTTTCGACAGACCGAACAGCTTTGCCGCGGCCGCGGCTGCGCCATAGGTCCCAGCGGTAGCAGTGGGATGAAAACCGCGGGCATAATGCGAGGTGGGATCGAGCGCGTTGCCGAGCCGGCAGCACACTTCATAGCCGGCAACGATGGCAGTCAGCACGTCGCGGCCGGAGGCGCCGACCAACTCGCCGACTGCGAAAGCAGCAGGCACAACAGGCGCGCTCGGATGCAGCGAGGAATCCGCGTGGGTGTCGTCGAAATCCAGCGAATGGCCGAGCGCGCCATTGAGCAGCGCCGCGACCGCGGGCGTCCAGGTCTTGGCATCGCCGAACACCGTGGATTCGCCGCGGCCGTCGAGCGCCAGCGCTTCGAGCATTTTGAGCAGCGAGGGGGTCGATTCCGCATCGCGCCGGGCGCGGATGGCGCTGCCGAGAAAATCCAGCGTCAGCACCTTGGCGCGCTCGCGAACTTCAGGTGGGATGTCGTCGAACTTTAGATTGGCTACATAGGCGGCAAGGGTTGCGGTTTCTTCTGCCATGGCATTTCCCTGGTTTGTAATGCAGGGTAGGCGGGCTGATACGGCGTTTCAAGCCGCCTGCGGGTGATGCGCAGCAGCCATGCCCAATATCGTTCAAACGTCGCTCGGTCTGTCATATTTCGGAAACGCAAGCGCATGATCGCTTTATTGAAACGCCTTTATGCCGCGGTGCGGAGCCGGCGGGCGCAGATGGGCCTGGCTGTCAGGGTCACGGTGGCGGCTTTCGGTGCACTGGCGATCGCCACGGCGCTACATCTGAGGTTACCGCTGTGGGCCGTGCTGACGGCGCTGATCGTAACCCAGACCAGCGTCGGGCGATCGCTGAAGGCGAGCCGCGACTATATGTTCGGGACCGTGGGCGGGGCGATATATGGCGGCGCCATCGCGGTGCTGATTCCGCATTCCGGGGAGATCGGACTGCTGGCGTTGCTGGCGCTGGTGGTCGCGCCGCTGGCTTTCATGGCAGCCATCAATCCCAGCCTGAACGCAGCTACGGTTACCGCGGTGATCGTGCTGCTGCTTCCGACATTGAGCCATGCCAACCCGCTGGATTTCGCGATCGATCGCGTTCTCGAGGTCATGGTTGGCGCCGTCACCGGGCTTGTGGTGTCTTTCCTGGTGTTGCCGTCGCGGGCGCACAGCCAGATCCGCGTCAACGGCGCACAGGCGCTCGAGCTGATCGCCGCGACGCTCACCGAAATGCTGGCCGGCCTCACGCGCGGACTCGACAATGACGCCTTGCATCAGCTCCAGGATCGCATCGGCATGGTGCTGGTTGACCTGAATGCAATGGGCGCGGAAGCAGAGCGCGAGCGCGCGGCGCATCTGTCTTCCGGACCAGACACCGGTCCGTTGCGGCGGACCATATTGCGACTGCGCCACGACCTCGTGATGATCGGACGGGCGAACGTGGTGCCGCTGCCGGCCGAGCTGCGGGTCCGGCTCGCCTCACCCCTGGCCAAGGTCAGCGATGCAATCGCCGCCTATCTGCGCTCCGCTGCCGCGGCATTGCGGACCGGCGTCGGCTCACCGGCCATCTGGCCGGTCCATGTCGCGCTACAGAACTACGCCGCTGAAGTCGCCGCGCTGCGCCATGAAGGCCTGACGCGCGGCCTGCCCGCCGAGGTGATGGAGCGGTTTTTCGCATTGGGCTTTGCACTGGAGCAAATGCGACTGAATCTGAAAGATTTGGAGCGATGCAACGCGGAGTGGTGCGAAACGCGATCGGATGCACCAACAGCCGAGCAGGATTGAACCACCGGCAGCGGCCCGAGTTGCCGGTCTTTTGTTTTGATGCGTTTTCTCAGTGCGGACTGGCCTCCACCCCGCGTCAGGTGCGGGACAGGCTTTCGCTCGCATCCGCTCTATGCCGCAATTTGCCGTAGCAACGCGCGGACCACGAGCCGGTGAAATGGCAAGATGATCGTGAGATAAATTCGGCCAAGCAGATTGTGCGTCAGCACCAGCGTGGTCGCAGTGACACGCTGGCCATGCCCGGAAGGTGTGATATCCACCACGACACGAAAATCCAGGTGCTTGTCGTTTAAGCCCGCGACAAGGCGGCGCGGAGTTTCGCTCATGACGGGAAATATCCCGATGGTATCGACAGCGCCGGTCCCGGCTGGAACAGGCTTCTTCAAGCCAAAGGGCGACACCAGAAAATTGCGCAAAGCCAGCATTCTTTCGATCCATCGTGGCGACTGCCCCAGCATTTTCTCGGCCGCGTGCCGCGCATCGAGCGCGGTGCAGTCAACCACGACGCTAAACGCATCGCTGAACTGCGCGCCGGCCAATAATTGGCCGGTGGTCGCGTCGGGTTTGATCGCCTGAACATGCATCGTCAGCCTCCTCGCCGCGCGACAGCTTAGAACGTCGCGACAAATCGCGAAATCGGCGAAACGTCAATTGGCTCAGGCAAACAGCACGCGATCGGCCAGCCGCCGGAAACGCAGGACCAGCAGAACTGCATAAACCGCCGTGCCGCACGATAACCCGATCCAGACACCGACCGCGCCGAAATCCATCTGGAACGCCAATCCATAAGCGGCCGGAAACCCGATCAGCCAGTAACTGATCACGGCAAACAACAACGGTATTCGCGTGTCATTCATGCCGCGCAACGCACCCGCCGAAACGGTCTGGATGCCATCGGCGACAAAAAATGTCGCGCCGACCATGAGAAGCGTCGCGGTGAGGTCGATGACGCCCGCGCTCTCTGCCGCCTCGCCGAAGAAAAATCGCGCAATCGCAAACCGCCCGAGAATCACGACGAGGGTCATGGCGGACATAAAGACGATGCCGAGGCTGGTCGCGACCGAGCCTGCGCGCTTGACGGCAGGCCCATCGCCGCGCCCGACGGCGTGACCGACACGCACCGTCGCCGCCATCCCTACGCCAAACGGGACCATGAACAAAATGGCCGCGATTTGCAGCGCAACCTGATGTGCGGCCAGCGCAGTAGTGCTGATCAGGCCCATCAGAAGGGCGGCGGCCGCGAACAATCCATATTCCAGCAGGAACGAGATCGAGATCGGAGCGCCGATCACGATCAATTCGCGCATCAGCGTCCAGTCGATGCGCCAGATGCGTCCCAGCACGTGGTATTTCCGAAACGGCCGGCGTTCCGTGACAAACCACAGGCCTGCTAGAAACATCGCAGAATTAATGGTCGTGGTGGCGAGACCGGCACCAAGCAATCCCAATCGCGGCAAACCCAATTCGCCATAGATCAGGAGATAACCCAACACGGCATTGGCCGGGATGGCAGCGAGCGTGATCCACAGTCCCGGCTCCGGCCGGTTGACCGCGCCCATGAAGCCGCGAATCGCCAGGAACCACAACGCAGGCGTAATCCCCCATGCGAGGCCAAACAGGTAGCGTTGCGCGAGATCGGCGATGGCGGGCGACTGGCCCAGCGTCTGGAGGATCTGTCCGCCGAACAGCGGCACCACCATCATCGGCAACGAGATCACCAGCGCGGCCCACAGGCCGACGCGGAGCGCGCGCCGCACCGACCGGGGATTGCGAGCCCCGAACGCTTGTGCGGCAAGCGGAGCCACCGCCGACACCAATCCCATTCCGAAGGTGAAACTGATGAAAAAGACGGTATGCGCCAGAGCCGCCGCCGCAACGGATTTATCCCCGAGACGCCCGATCAACACCAGATCGGTCGTCATCATCGCAATCTGCCCGAGTTGCGTCAGCGCGATGGGCACCGCCAGCCTGAGCGTCTCGGTCAACTCGACCGCGAGCTCTTGGCCTGATGCGGCCACGGTGTCGGTAGCGAGGACGGATCCTCGCTGGATTTCATCAAGGGATGTCATTGGATGATACTAGCCTGCCGTTTGGTCGAAATGGTGACCTTCGGCCATCAACTGCGGCGTTAGCGCGCGGGCACGCGGGTGATCCGGGCACCGAGCGCGTTGAGGCGTTCGTCAATGCGCTCATAGCCGCGCTCGATCTGATCGGCATTGTTGATGGTGCTGACGCCCTCTGCGCATACCGCGGCCAACAGCATGGCCATCCCGGCGCGAATGTCGGGCGACGTCATCGAGGCGCCCCTGAGCCGGCTCGGGCCGGCCACGATTGCACGGTGCGGATCGCACAACACGATGCGTCCACCCATCGCGATCAATTTGTCTACAAAGAACATCCGGGATTCGAACATCTTCTCGAACATCAGGATCACGCCCTCGCACTGCGTGGCGGTCACGATGGCGATCGACATCAGATCGGCGGGGAAAGCCGGCCACGGCTGGTCCTCGAGTTTCGGCACGTGGCCGCCGAAATCGTCCCTGATCTTGAGTGTTTGACCTGAAGGTACGACAAGGTCATCGCCTTCGACCTCGCAGACGATGCCTAGTCGCTCAAAGCCCATCCGGACCGAGCGCAGATGTTCCACGCCGGCGCGCGCGATGCGCAGCGGCGAGCGCGTCACCGCGGCGAGCCCGATCAGGGACCCGACCTCGATGTGATCGGGCCCGATCGCGTAGCTGACGGTGCCGAGCGTCGCCGGTCCGTGCACGACAATGGTGTTGGTGCCGATGCCCTCGATTCGTGCACCCAGCGCAACCAGGAAATGCGCGAGGTCCTGCACATGCGGCTCGGAAGCCACGTTGCGCAGATAAGTCGTGCCGTGCGCCGCCACCGCAGCCATCAGCGCGTTTTCGGTGGCGGTGACGCTGGGTTCATCGAGAAAAACGTCGGCGCCCGTGAGGCGCGAGGCGCGGAATTCCAGCCGGTCGGAGGCCGTGACTGTGGCGCCGAGCTGCTCGAAGGCCAGAAAATGCGTGTCGAGACGTCGACGGCCGATGACATCGCCGCCGGGCGGCGGCAGCGTCACCTCGCCACAGCGGGCGAGCAGCGGCCCTGCCAGCAGGATCGAGGCGCGTATCCGCGCGCACAGTTCGGGATCGAGGTCGGCGGCGCGAATGCTTTTGGCGTGGATGGCCAACGTGTTGCGGCCGCACCAGTCAGCGTCGGCGCCGACCGACCGGATCAGTTCCACCAGCGTTTCGGTATCACGAATGCGCGGAACATTTTCGAGCGTGACCGGATGTTCGGTCAGCAACGCCGCCGCGATGATCGGCAACGCGGCGTTCTTGTTCCCCGACGGCTCAATGGTACCCGCCAGCCGGTGGCCGCCTTCAACAAGGTATTGGAGCGGCACGCGCCTCACACGTCCACATTGGCGCTGAGCGAATTGTCCTGGATGAATTCGCGGCGCGGTTCGACCACATCACCCATCAGCTTGGTGAAGATGTCGTCGGCCTCGTCGACCTCCTTGATCTTCACCTGCAGCAGCGAGCGTTCGTTGACGTCGAGGGTGGTTTCCCAAAGCTGATCCGGATTCATTTCGCCGAGGCCTTTGTAGCGCTGCAGGGCGACGCCCTTGCGCCCGGCGTCGGTCACCGCCTCGAACAGACCGACCGGGCCGTGAATCGCGGTTTCCATGTCTTTCCGGCGCAACACACCGGGCTTGGGATAGGCTTCCTGCAGCCTCGCCGCGTAATCGTCGAGCTTGCGCGCGTCGGCAGAGCCAAGCAACGCATCGTCGATGATGGCGACATCCTTGACGCCGCGCACGGTGCGCTCGAAGAAGAACCCCTCGCCTTCGGTGAAGCGCCCGGCCCAGCCGCGCTCGACCTCGTCGGCCAGCGCGTCGAGCCGCCGCGCGATATAGTCGGCCGCGGCGTTGGCGGTTGCGGTATCTCCGGTGATCCTCGGACTCAGCACGCCGGCAATCGCGGCCTGCTCGACCACTTTGCGGTTATAGCGGCTGTGCAGATTGTGCAGCGTGCTGCGAATGACGCGGGCATCCTCCACCAGCGCCTGCAGATCGCGGCCGCTGCGGTCTTCGCCGGACGCCGTCTTGAAGACGCAGTCGTCGAGGCCGGTTTCGATCAGGTAATCCTCCAGCGCGCGTTCGTCTTTCAGGTATTGCTCGGACCTGCCGCGCGTTACCTTGTAGAGCGGCGGCTGGGCGATATACAGAAATCCGCCGTCGATCAGCGATGGCATCTGGCGAAAGAAGAACGTCAGCAGCAGGGTGCGGATGTGCGCGCCGTCGACGTCGGCGTCGGTCATCAGAATGATCTTGTGATAGCGCAACTTTGACAGATCGAAATCGTCGCGGCCAATGCCGGTGCCCAATGCCGTGATCAACGTGCCGATCTGCTCGGAGCTCAGCATCTTGTCGAAACGCGCCCGCTCGACATTGAGTATCTTGCCGCGCAGCGGCAGCACCGCCTGGAATTCGCGATTGCGGCCCTGTTTCGCACTGCCACCGGCCAAGTCGCCCTCGACGATGAACAGTTCGGATTTGGAAGGGTCTTTCTCCTGGCAGTCGGCGAGCTTGCCGGGCAGCGAGGCGTAGTCCAGCGCGCCCTTGCGCCGCGTCAGCTCGCGCGCCTTGCGGGCAGCTTCGCGGGCGGCGGCGGCTTCCACCACCTTGCCGACGATGACCTTGGCCTCGGCGGGATGTTCCTCGAACCACGCCGCCAGCGCTTCGTTCAGGACGTTCTCGACCACCGGACGCACTTCCGAGGACACCAGCTTGTCCTTGGTCTGCGAGGAGAATTTCGGATCGGGCACCTTCACCGAAAGTACCGCGGTCAGGCCCTCGCGGCAGTCGTCGCCGGTCAGCGCAATCTTTTCGCGCTTGGCAATGGCATCGGCGTAGCCATTGACCTGGCGCGTCAGTGCGCCGCGAAAGCCAGCCAGATGCGTGCCGCCGTCGCGTTGTGGAATGTTGTTGGTGAAGCACAGCACATTCTCGTGATAGCTGTCGTTCCACCACAGCGCAGCCTCGACGCCGATGCCGTTCATGTCGGCATTGATCATGATCGGGGCCGGCACCATCGGCTTCTTGTTGCGGTCGAGATATTTCACGAACTCCTCGACGCCGCCGTCATAGCGCATTTCCTCGCGCTTCTCGACCGCGTGGCGCATGTCGGACAGCACGATATTGACTCCGGAATTGAGGAACGCGAGTTCGCGCAACCGGTGTTCCAGCGTGGCGAAATCGTATTCGACATTGGTGAAGGTCTCGGCGGAAGCGAGGAACGTCACCTCGGTGCCGCGCTTACCATTGGCCTCGCCGACCACCCGGAGCGGAGCCACCGCGTCGCCATGCGCGAATTCGATGAAATGCTCCTTGCCGTCGCGCCAGACCCGCAACTGCAATTTGCTCGACAGTGCATTGACGACGGAGACGCCGACGCCATGCAGGCCGCCTGACACCTTGTACGAATTCTGGTCGAATTTTCCGCCGGCATGAAGCTGGGTCATGATGACCTCGGCGGCGGAAATGCCCTCGCCCTTGTGAATGTCGACGGGAATGCCTCGGCCGTCGTCGCGCACGGTGACGGAACCGTCGGCGTTGAGCACGACTTCGACCGCGGTGGCATGGCCAGCGAGCGCTTCATCGATGGCGTTGTCGACGACTTCGTAGACCATGTGATGCAGGCCGGAGCCGTCATCGGTGTCGCCGATATACATGCCCGGACGCTTGCGAACGGCATCGAGACCCTTCAAAACACGGATCGATTCCGCACCGTATTCGATTGGGATGGAATGCTCAGTGTCGGCGATCGATTGCCGGGCAGGTTCTGTCATGTGAGGCCTTCGAGGATGTCCCGAATCAGCGGCGCAAAACAGGCGCTGAATTGTGTATTTGTGCCATGAAAGACGCCATGCGCCTAGTACAAAGTCTATATCAGTAAGTTATTGAACAAATGGGGTTTTTAAGTGTTTTTTCAAGGGGCACGGAGGCCGATTCGGCGGCCCCGCAAAAGCGTGATTCGCGACGCGATTTTCAGTCGCTGACCGGGTCTGTTTCGACCGCTCTAGCGGCGCGCCGGAGACCTGCTAGAGAGAGGCAACGTCCGCGCGGCTGACGCGCTCTTTAAAGCGTTTTCGAGCGAAGTGGATACCGGTTCGTGTGAAGAAAACGCGCCAAATAAAAGATGAAAGCCGTATCGGTTCTGATTTCAATCAGAACCGATACGGTTCTCGTTGGCGCGACCTTGGATTGGCCTGAATTGTCCCAGCCTTCAGATCGATACCGGCCGGATATTGATGGCCTGCGCGCCATCGCGGTGCTGCTGGTCGTGTGGTTTCACGCCTTCCCGGAGGCCATGCCGGGTGGCTTTGTCGGTGTCGATATTTTTTTCGTGATCTCGGGATTCCTGATCACCGGCATCATCGTGCGTGAACTCGATCAGCAACGCTTCAGTCTGCTCGGCTTTTACCTGCGGCGGATCAGGCGGATTTTCCCGGCCTTGATCGTGGCACTTGCCGTGACGCTGGTGCTGGGCTGGCTGTGGATGCTGCCGGCGGCCTACGCGCAATTGAGCGCCGACGTGTTCGCCAGCGCGGCGTTTGTCTCCAACATCGCGCTATTGCTGCAATCCGGCTATTTCGACATCGAATCCGGCAAGAAGCCGCTGCTGCATCTGTGGTCCCTGGGCATTGAAGAACAATTCTATCTGTTCTGGCCGTTGATCCTGATGCTGGCCACACGTCTGCGTCTCCGCATTCTGGTGGTGGCGTCGGTGATCGGCATCGCATCGTTTGCGCTCAATGTGGCGCTGATCGGCTCCGATCCCGTGGCGACGTTCTATCTGCCGTTCACCCGAGCCTGGGAATTGCTGGCCGGCGCCGCCTTGGCCTGCGGGTGGAATTCAACTCCGTCAAACCAGCGCCGCCAGCAATTGGCGCGCGGCTACCGGATTGGGACTGATTGCGGTGGCCGCCGGCGTTCTCGATTCCAAAAGCGCATTTCCAGGTTGGTGGGCGGTGCTGCCCGTCGCCGGCGCGGCCTTGTTGTTGTCGGCGCCGGCGGCCTGGGGCTGCCGGCGCCTCTTGTCCAGCCCCGCCATGGTCAGGATCGGGCTGATCAGCTATCCGCTTTATCTGTGGCATTGGCCGCTATTGGTGTTTTTCGCGATCATCAAATTCGCGCCGCTGACGCTGCTCGAGCGTGGCCTCATCGTCGGACTGAGCTTTGCACTGGCATGGCTGACCTACCGGTTCGTCGAAATCCCCTTTCGATTTGGCCGCCCGATCCGGCTCAGGATCGCCGCTCTGTGTTCGGGTATGGCGCTGGTCGCGCTGGCCGGCGGCGTTATCGTCGAGGGGCATGGGTTCGATTTCCGATTGCCGCCGGAAATTCGCGGCATGACGGAGGTGCGAACAGATTCGTCAAAATGGCGATTTCATCAGTGCCTGCTCGATCTCAGTCATGAAACGTCGTTTGCCGACAGCTGCGTCGATCGCAACCGCCGTCCGCTGATCTTGATATGGGGGGATTTCGACCGCAGGCGCGCTGTTGCCCGGCCTGCGCAAGGCCCAGGAAACCCATGACTTCGGCATCGCGCAGTTTACCTCCAGTTCATGTGTCCCGGCACTCAACACAGATGTGGCCGGCGTGCCCAACTGCCGCGCCATCAATGACAAGGTGCTGGCACTCGTCCGGGAGCTCAAGCCCGATGTCGTGCTGCTGCACAGTACCTGGGGCGGATCTCTCGACGGTGTGGCCGAGACCGTGAAGACGCTGAAGCAGCAAACCAGCGCACGTATTATTGTGCTGGGTGCCGTCCCATGGTGGAAGCGCGGACTACCGAACGAGGTTCTGCGCTATTTCATGCTGCACCATGGTCTGATTCCGGAGCGATCCGATCGCGCCGAGGCCGATTCCTCGGACGCGCGCTTGCGTGAGAAACTGGTGCCGCTCGGCGCAGAGTTCATTTCGGTGCGGGACACGATGTGCAACTCGGACGGCTGTCTGGCGCGGATCGGCGATACCGCGAAAGACCTCTCCGCGAACGATCAGGTGCACCTGACCGAAAAAGCGTCGATCTTTCTGATCCAATCCATCATCGATCAGGTGCTTCATACCCAAACTTCGGCGCCGTCACAGCTGTCACACTGACATCGACAACGCCGGCTTCCGCCTCGAACCTGATCCACCGCATCAATAGACCTGCAACGGCATCATGTCTCCGCCGGGGGCAATCATCAGGCCCCAGGCGTCGTCGGCCGCCAGCTCGATCGTATTGTTTTGAGCCGGGCTGCCTCCGACTTTCAGCGAGTACCGATATTTCCCCGGCGGCAGTTCGAGTGTCGGGCCTTTGGCATGCACGGCAACGATGGCGGCGACGTCAGTCGCGCATGAGATCTAGTCGCTGCGTCAGAGGTTTCGGTTCAACGCCGGCGCCTCGCGTGCTGGTTTGCGCGTCCTCCGACCATAAAACCGGAGTTATTTTTATGGAAGACGTGTTAGCCGCGGCGGGCGAGCTGGCCGGAATCGACGCCGAATATCTCGCCCGACGCGCCGATGCCGACGAAGGCCGCGGGATCGGCACCGGTCACCCAGACCTGCGCGCCAAGTTTCGAGAGTTCGTCGAACAGCGCGAGGCGCCTTCCAGGATCAAGATGGGCAACCACCTCATCGAGCAACAATAGCGGCGTGATACCGGTCATCTCCGCGACCAGGCTGGCGTGAGCCAGCACGAGGCCTATCAGAAGCGCCTTCTGCTCGCCGGTCGAGGCGTCGCGGGCCGGCATATTTTTCGGCGCGTAGATCACCTGCAAATCGGTCAGATGCGGACCGTCGAGCGTGCGGCCGGCGATGGCATCGCGCGCGCGGTTGCTGCGCAGAATTTCCCGGTAACGATCCTCCACCGCGGTGGCCGGTTCCGACAGCAGCGCATTTTCCATCCAGCCGTCGAGCATGATCTGCGCGGAGGGAAACGCCGACGCCTCCCCGCGGGCGCGCAGCATGGCGGCGAGTTTCGCCACGGTCTGGCCACGCATTGCCGCCACCGCGACCGCTAGTTCCGCGGTCTCGCGTTCGATTGCATCACACCAATGATCGTCGTAGTTGCGCACTTCCAGGAGCCGGTTGCGCGAACGGAGCGAGCGGTCGAGCGCCGACACCCGCGCCGAATGCTCGCTGTCGATCGCCAGCACCAGCCGGTCGAAAAACCGCCGGCGCTCCGATGCCGCGCCCAGAAACAGGCTGTCCATCGATGGCGTCAGCCACACCATGCGCAAATGATCGCCGAAGGCCGTGGCTGACGCCACCGGCTCGCGGTCGATGCGGCAGCGCCGGCTGGGAGCGGACGCCTCCTCGCCCGGTGCATCGATGCCGGTGCCGAGCGTGGCCAGCCCAAGCGCACCTTCGACTTCGGCCGACACCGCCCACGAGCCGTCGCCCTGATTATCGGCGACGTCGTCGAGCGTCGCGCGGCGCAAACCCCGTCCGGGCGACAGAAACGAGATCGCCTCGATGCAATTGGTTTTCCCTGCCCCGTTGGGGCCCACCAGCACGACCATATCAGCCGACGTCTCAAGGCTCGCCGCCCGATAGTTGCGGAAGTGTGTGAGTGTGAGGCGATGAATGCGGGAAGCAGTCATAGGAACGAAATATCGAGCTTTCTTCCCTCTCCCCTTGTGGGAGAGGGTGGCGCCTCACGAAGTGAGGCGACGGGTGAGGGGTTCTTACAGTTCGACGAGCTTTGCGAGAATGTCCTCCAAAACACTAGACGATCGTTGCAGCACGTCATTGTTCCAGTAGCGCGCGATTTTGAAAACCTTCGGCTTTCAGAACTGCTTCTCGCTCCATGTCACGCTCCGACGATGCGTGCTGACTACCGTCGATTTCGATAATGAAGCGTTTTTCGAAGCAAACGAAGTCGAGAATAAAGGCCTGAAAGGGCACTTGCCGCCGAAATTTGAAGAGAGCAAATCGTCGATCACGTAACAAACGCCACATGGCGGCTTCAGCGTCGGTGGGCTCGCTGCGCATCTTCTTCGCAAAACTGCGAATGCGCTTGGCGGCCGGTCGATGGTGTGGCGTATGCGGCACGAACCCCTCACCCGTCGCCTTCGGCGCCACCCTCTCCCACAGGGGGAGAGGGGGAAGTCACACCCGCATCGGCATCAGCACGTAGAGCGCGCCTTTGGAATCCTTGTCCTGCACCAGCGTTGGCGAACCGGGATCGGCCAACCTCAGGACCGCGACCTCGCCTTCGATCTGGGCCGCGATATCGAGCAAATAGCGCGAATTGAACCCGATATCGAGCGCGTCGGAGGCATATTCGACTTCAAGCTCTTCGGTCGCGCTGCCGGAATCCGGGTTGGTCACCGACAGCACCAGCTTGCCCGCAGACAGTGCAAGTTTCACGGCGCGGCCGCGCTCGCTCGATATCGTCGAGACGCGGTCCACCGCAGCTTCAAAATCCTTCTTGTCGACGATGAGTTCCTTGTCGTTGTTCTGCGGGATCACGCGGCCATAATCGGGAAAGGTACCGTCGATCAGTTTCGAGGTCAGGACCACATTGCCGATGGTAAAGCGGATCTTGCCTTGCGAGAGTTCCAGCCCGACCTCGGCCTCGTTGTCCTCGATCAACCGCTGCACTTCGCCGACGGTCTTGCGCGGCACGATCACGCCCGGCATGCCGGCGGCACCAGTGGGCAAAGCCAGATCGATCTGGGCAAGCCGATGCCCGTCGGTGGCAACCGCGCGCAGCGTGGCGGCCTTGGCGCTGCCGGCCGAGTGCAGATAGATGCCGTTGAGATAGTACCGGGTTTCCTCGGTGGAGATCGCAAACTGCGTACGATCAATCAACCGTTTCATGTCGGCGGCGGCGAGCGTGAACGAATGCGTCATTTCGCCGGCGGCGAGATCGGGGAAGTCGTTTTCGGGCAGGGTCTGCAGCGTGAAGCGCGAACGGCCGGCACGGATCGCCAGCACCGAGCGGTCGCCGTCCCCTTCCAGCACGATCTGCGCACCATCGGGCAATTTGCGCACGATGTCGTAAAACATGTGCGCCGGCACGGTGGTCGAGCCGGCGGTTGCGGTTTCCGCCGGCAGCGTCTCCATGACCTCAAGATCGAGGTCGGTGGCCTTGAGCGACAGCCGCGCGTTTTCGGCGCGGACCAGCACGTTGCCCAGGATCGGAATGGTGTTGCGGCGCTCGACCACGCGATGGACGTGGCCCAGCGATTTCAGGAGTTGCGCGCGTTCGACGGTAACCTTCATTGCAATACCCGCCTGATCCGAAGATGGAAAAGCCGGGCGGCCCCGAAGGCGCGCCGCGGCGTTTGAACCCGAAAAGTCCAATCAAAGCTGGATTTGATCAAACCCTTGGGGGGACCGCAAGGTGGCGCGGATGGGCCGCCAGCGCAAGAGAGCCGTTACGCCGTTCCCCACGTTTTGCAAGGAAACCCGCTGTGGTGGGCATAAGCGGGAGACTATCGCCCCCGCATTGGTCGAACGTACCAGCCACGGCGCCCAAAAGGCGCGTCCTCAGCGCGGGATCCCGGTGTCCGCCGGAACCCGCGCGTCAACTGCGCCCTGAAAGACGGCGGATGCGTTCACTCGCTCTGCAATTGACGCTTGAGCGATTCAACCTCTTCGGACAGCGAGACATCCTTGCTCACCAGCGCCTCGATCTTGCGCACGGCGTGCAGGACCGTGGTGTGGTCTCGTCCCCCGAAGCGGCGGCCGATTTCCGGCAGGGAACGCAGCGTCAGGGTTTTGGCGAGATACATCGCGACCTGACGCGGGCGCACTACATTGGCGGTACGGCGCGACGACAGCAGATCGGAACGGCTGACATTGTATTGCCGGGCCACCACCCGTTGAATGTCCTCGATCTTGATGCGCTTGGGCTCCTGCGGACGGATCAGGTCGCGCACTTCGCGCTCGGCCATTTCCAGGGTGACCGGCTGCGCGTTGAGTTTGCTGTGCGCCAGCAGGCGATTGATGGCACCCTCGAGATCCCGGCCGTTGTGGGTGATGGTGCGGGCGAGATAATCCAGCACCGGCGCCGGCACATCGAAGCTCGCATGATGCGCGCGGGCGGCGGCGACGCGCGACTTGAGGATGCCAAGCCGCAATTCCTCGCCGAGCGACCCCATCTCGACCACGAGGCCGCCGGCCAGCCGGGAGCGCACGCGATCGTCGAGGCTCTCGAGGTCGGACGGCGGACGGTCAGCCGCGATCACCACCTGACGGCCGGCGTCGATCAGCGCATTCAAGGTGTGACAGAACTCGGCCTGGGTCGATTTACCCTGCAGGAATTGCAGGTCGTCGATGACAAGCACGTCGATGCCGCGCAGCGCCTCCTTGAACGCCAGCGCCGTCTGCGTCTTCAGCGCCGCGACGAAGCCGTACATGAATTTCTCTGCGGTGAGATAAAGCACCTTGCGTTCGCTGCCGGAATTGCCGGCCCAGGTCACCGCCTGCAACAGATGGGTTTTGCCCAAGCCGACGCCGGCGTGAATATAGAGCGGATTGAACATTACACTGTCGCCGCGGCGACCTTCAGCGACCTGACGCGCCGCGGCGTGAGCCAGCGTATTGGAGCGGCCGATGACGAAGCTTCCGAAGGTCAGGCGCGGATCGAGCGGCGAGCCGCCGAGGGCATCATGACTGGCGGATACCGGCGCGATCGCCGTCGCGCGCAATTCGGGCGCGGGACGACCATCGGGTCGCTCGGTGCGGCGCGCATCAAGCGGTGCGGCCGCCTCCTTCACTGGCGCAGCACATCGCATCGCGGTGCGCACAGTGAGATCGATCCGGTGTACTTCCGGCATTTCGGCTTGCCAGCACGACAGAACGCGCTCGGCGTAATGCGCCTGGATCCAGCTCTTGAGAAATCGTGTCGGAACCGAAAGATGGACGCTTTCCGACTGGACGCTTTCCAGATCCATGCGCGCAAACCAGCTCGTATAGACGTCTTCGCCAACGGTCGAACGCAGTCGACCCTTCACGCGTGACCAGCGATCCTGTTCCATATTGTTCATAGCCTGAGGACTTCTCTGAAGGAGTTATTAGTGGTGATGGTGAAACTGCCGTGCGGAACGTTCCGCAGCGGGCGACCTCAAGCGAAGCTTCGTCTTTCAGACATAGATCCGCCGTTCGGCGAAACGCCGTCAGGCACATCATCGGCTGGAAGGAGAAGCGCTCGCGAGGTCAGCGCGTACTCAACGACGCGTCCGGCGCTCTCGCGGGAGGCCGGGTGCTGGCAGTCTCCAGCACGTTCAAACCGTTATCGCTTGAAAATGGAATTTGACCGAAAACCGCGATGATTCCGTAAGACATAAGACCTCCCCCTCCTGCCGTGATTGCCCACGGCAAGTTGTCATTCCAGCTATTTTAAAATTCGATCGGCGACGCCTGAAACTCAATTCGTTCAGTCGCTACGCCCCTCCGCTCCGCCCACTCATTCTACCCGCTCACGTGCTTGGCCTTCGGCGCCGTCGGGTGGCTGGTACGTATCTCTCTTGTTCGAAACGAACGAGACGCGAGCGCCTCGCCTGAGAAATTTCGACACAGAACCACCATGCTCATATTGCTATGAGTTTCAATCCGACAATCGCTTGGAAAGCGTCGCCAACGCGCACACCGCCGCCGATTTGCACGTCCGCCCCGATCCTTAAACCGCGCTGGTCTCAAGAGCCGTGGGCGCCGCGAACGTTCTAAGAGATACATCATGCCTTGTTTCCCGCAACGAAAATGATTTAGCGCGGGTGCCGGCAAAAACAACTTCAGTTCGCCAAGTCAGGCAGCGGTTTTTCGCGCAAGGCGGCAAGGTTTTGAATCTGTGCGCAGATTCGAAACGCCGAACCACTGTCATATTTCGCACGATTGCCCAAAATAAATTCATAAAATATTTACGTTGCTATGGGGCGGAAGCGAATTTTCCAACAACTCTGGTCCACTATGCCGATAAGTGACTACGCAAGCGCGTTTTTTTTTGCTCATCGATCAAGGGTAACCCTGCAACGCCGTTCGATGCTGCGACGCCGAAGCGATTGCTATTTCAAAAGCGTGTCCGATCAGCCGCTAACCGCACGATCGTCGCGGCGGTATCGGCATCATCCGTCCGCATCGAGGAATTGGCATCGGTAGAAATACGGAGCATCCGGAATGCCGCGCACCGCCGTCTGCGCAGCAAGGCGATCCGCGAAGCAATATGACGCTGACAACCGACTTGGAAAACCGAACTCGGAAAACCGGCTTGGAAAAAACGGCCTGGAAAATAAAACAGCCTGGAAAATAAAAAAGCCCGGCAGTGCCGGGCTTGTCGACGAGTGGCTATCTCGATCAGCTCACTTCGCGAGCTTGGCGATCTGATGCGCCAAGCGCGAAACCTTCCGGCTCGCGTTGTTCTTGTGAATGATATTGCGCTGTGCCGCCTGCATGAGCTCCGGCTCCGCACGCGCCATCGCCTTCAGCGCCGCATCGCGGTCGCCGCTCTTGATCGCATCTTCGACCGAACGAACCGCGCCACGCATCTGGGTGCGGCGCGACTTATTGATAATGGTGCGGCGGGCAATCTTGCGGGTCGCCTTCTTCGCGGAGGTAGTATTGGCCATGTTCTCAAATGTCCTTCGACGGTGACCGATCGCGGGTGGTCAGGCTTGCGCTTGCCAACAATTCAACCACGTGATCGACGCTGATTGGTTTTCGGGTGTTCCGCGAGAAAGCCACTGCCGGAGCCGATGCTCACATGGCGGCGTTGCTCAAAGAACAGCGGCGGCGGGATTGCGCCCGCCGCCATTGCCGGTCTTATAGAGGGCGCGCTTTGCAGCGTCAACGCCTTCCGGGCCCCCCGGGGCCGGAAGGCCCGCCGCGGAAAAGCCGATAAGGTGCTGATGAGGTTGAATTTCCCGCGCTGCCCCGTTAAGGGCTGACTGCGCTTTTCCGGCGCACAGATTAAAGGTGACACATGATCCGCGGTTTCTTCCGCCTTGTGGGGCTGCTGCTGCTGGCCGGCGGATTTGTCTTCATGGTCTATGACGGAGCCCGCTGGGTCGCCGATCAGACCTTGCAGTTTACCCGGTTTGGCCAGTTCTGGAACGATATCCATCAATCCAGCCAGCAGGCATTCCGGGCCTGGGTCGAGGGCCACGCGCCCTGGCTCTGGAACAGTGTCATCAGGGTGATCCTGGACCAGCCGGTTTTTGCCGTGATGGGCATATTGGGTATCCTGCTGATGCTGCTGTTCCGCCCGCGCAAGCCGTTGATCGGCTATTCGCGGAACTGACCGGCACGGCCGCTTTAAGGTGACGGCCCGGCGTAACAGGGCTGCCGTGCCCTGCGTAAAGACATATATCCAGCCCACACCTTGTCGACCTAGGTTCGACTGCATCTCGCAGGGAGGTAACCCATGTTGTTCATGCGCAAGACCACTGCACTGCCGAGCGCTGCCGAAGCGCTGCCCGGCCGCCCGGATCCGATCCCGACTGCTGTTCGCCATTTCGTCAACGGCCATCAGCTGCAACCACCCTACCCCGCGGGTCTGGAGCAGGCGATGTTCGGGCTCGGCTGTTTCTGGGGCGCGGAGCGTAAATTCTGGGATCTCGGCAACGGCATCTATACGACCTCCGTGGGCTACGCTGGCGGGCATACCCGGAATCCCACCTATGAAGAGGTATGTTCGGGCCGCACCGGGCATACCGAAGCGGTTCTGGTGGTGTTCGACCCCAAGGTGATCTCGTACGATCAGCTCCTGAAGACGTTTTGGGAAAGCCATAACCCAACCCAGGGCATGCGCCAGGGCAATGACGTCGGCACCCAGTATCGCTCCGCGATCTACACCTTCAGCGATGCCCAGCGCATAGCTGCGGATGCCTCGAAGACTGCCTATCAAAAGGCGTTGTCGGCAAAGGGACTCGGCGCCATCACCACCGAGATCGCGCCAGCAGGCGCGTTCTATTTCGCAGAAGACTATCACCAGCAATATCTGGCCAAGAACCCGGCCGGCTATTGCGGACTTGGCGGCACCGGCGTGTCGTGTCCGATCGGCTCCGGCGTCAGCGCCGCCTGATCGCTTCGCATCAAGCGGAAGGCCGGCGACGGCCTTCCACAGCTGCCTCGCACATCTCCCGCAAAAACCATTTGTTAACCATAACCGGTGCAAGACTGCGGCTGTCTCGCTTGAGGGGATGGCTCCGGTGCGGGTTGCGCGCGCGTTTCAACTGCCGATCATGACCGCCATGACCGCGCTGGCTCTGTCGGGCTGCGTGCACACGACCTCTCCGGTCGCGACGGCACAGCCGCAAAGCGACCTCGATTATATGGCTTACGGCCAGCCTTACTACCAAGCCCCGGCTGCTACCGTCGCATCGTCATCGAATTCCGGCGGCGCCATCGCCGCACTTCGCGCCAGTTTCGCCGCGGCGCCCCGTAGCTATGCGCCGGCTCAGTACGCCCCGGCGCAAGCGGCCTATGCGGCCGCACCGATGCCGGCGGCCCATGATGCCGGCTACCGGCTCGATGCCGGCGACAAATTGCGCGTCGTGGTCTATGGCCAGGAAGGCCTCACCAACACCTATGCGATCGATGCCGGCGGCTCCATCACCATGCCGTTGATCGGCTCGGTGCCGGCGCGCGGACGAACCCCGGCGGGGCTGGCCGCCGAAATCACCGGCAAATTGCGCAACGGCTATATCCGCGAGCCCTCGGTGGCGGTCGAGATCGAATCCTACCGGCCGTTCTTTATCCTCGGCGAAGTGGCCGCGCCGGGCCAATATCCCTACGTGCCCAATATGAGCGTCGAAAGCGCGGTGGCGATCGCCGGCGGCTTCTCGCCGCGCGCCCGGCGCGACCGCGTCACGCTGACCCACACCGACGGTTCGGGCCCGACGCGCGTCGTGGTGCCGCTCGGCACCGCCGTCGGCCCCGGCGATACCGTCCTCGTCGGCGAACGCTGGTTCTGATCGAGGCCGTCATTGCCTGGCTTGACCCGGCAATCCATCACTTTGAGGATTGTTCTTTTTAGAAGGATGCGCGGGTCATCCAGTGCGATGACGCGCTTCGCGCTCTTGCCCGCGCATGACGTATCCTCACTTCTTCAAATGCGTGGCAAAGAAACCAAGGCTGCGCGGCCAGGCGATATCCGAACTGGCCTTGTCGTAGCTTGGCCGTTCGTCGCAGTGGAAGCCGTGCTGCGCCCCTGGATAAATGTAGATCTCGACTTCAGGCCGCTTAGTGCGGATGGTCTCGACATCACTGAGCGGAATGCCGGCGTCCTTTTCGCCGAAATGCAACTGCGTCGGCACTTTCGGCTTGTCGTCGGCGAAACGAACGATGACGCCGCCATAATAGCCGATCGCCGCTGACAGACCCGACAGCTTGGTGGCGGCCGCATAGGCGATGCTGCCGCCGAGGCAAAAGCCGATAATGCCGACCGGACCGACGTCCTTGACGGCATCGATCGCAGCCTGGGTGTCGCGCAGCATCGCCGCCCAATCGGGATCCGCGATGAACTTGCGCGCCACCGCGATCTCATCCGGCGAATAGCCGGACTGGAAATTGCGCTCGATACGATCGAAGATCGCCGGCGCAATGGCGACATAGCCCTCGCCGGCGAGACGATCGCACACCGCACGAATGTGGTGATTGACGCCAAAGATTTCCTGGATCACCACCACCGCCGCCTTGGGCGCGGTGGCGGGGTCGGCCCGGTAGCCGCCCAGTTGAAAATTGTCCGAAGCCGTCAGCTTGATGTCATATCCCACGGGTCATCCATTTGTTTTTGGAGTTGCGCGAAGTTGTTGCGGAAAATTGCAGCGCGCCCAGGCTACCATAGCCAGTACGGCGTATAGTAGCTGCTGTCACCCTTCCAGCCGGTCAGTCTGCCCCTGCGAAATTGCAAATAGAGCGGGTCTCTACGCGAGAACAAAATAACGCCGCTGGTGTCACGAACCACCAGATAGATTTCATTGCCGCGGCGGCCGCTGATGTAGCGCAGCGGTGTATTCAATGCGTGGGCTGCAGCCTCGACATCCATTCCGAACGCGAGCGGCGTGTTGGTCGGCCATAACGTCATGAGGGATGGTGTATACGGACCGACAGGCGCGGGTGGTTCGGCATTGGCGGGAGCCGGCCCCGCCGCAAATGCCGCGATCGTCAGAAGTACTGACGCAACCGATAGCTTCATGATGCAACCTTCCCTGCGATTTCCCGAAAAATCCTGATCCGAACTTTATTCTATCGCCGATCCATTCACCCTTAAACTGCCGCCCGCCGGGGGCCGACGCCCATCCGGCTTGCGGCGGATGCCCAGATCCAGCAGCAAATTACGTCAGCTTTATTGCCGCAACGCACAACGCTAATTTGCCACTTTATTTCCTCCGAGCAATTCCAAATTCCGTTGCCTCCGGAACAGATCACGATCATTCTTCTCACCGACTGGCATCGGACCGGTGGGTGCCATCCAATACCAAAAAGTGAGTTGCCGCCGTAAGCGGCGTCATGCACCGGCTAGGGAAGAGAGACAATGCCTAATCTCAACATCAACGGGCGGAATATGTCCGTCGAGGCGGCGCACGATACGCCGCTGCTATGGGTCATCCGCGAGCAATTGCAGATGACCGGCACGAAGTTCGGCTGCGGCGCCGGTTTGTGCGGCGCCTGCACCGTTCACGTCAACGGCGAAGCTGTACGATCCTGCCAGACATCCGTCAGCGACGCCGTCGGCAAAAAAATCACCACCATCGAAGGTCTCAGCGTCAAGGGCGATCATCCCCTCCAGAAGGCCTGGATCGCCGAGCAGGTGCCGCAATGCGGCTACTGTCAATCCGGACAGATCATGCAGGCCGCATCGCTGCTCGCCAAGAATTCCAACCCCACCAAGGATGAAGTGGTAGCGCACATGGACGGCAATCTCTGCCGCTGCATGACCTATTCACGCATTCAAAAAGCCATCATGCGCGCCGCCGCCGACATGCGCACCGCATCCAACGCAGGCGATCGGAGGCCCACATGAATACGCACGTGAAAATCGCACCAAACAAAACCGTTGGCGTCCCCGCCGATCTCAGCCGCCGCTCGTTCCTCGTCGGCACCGCCGCCGCAGGTCTCGCGCTCGGCTATTCCGCCGTTCCCGGCCTTGTTGGGGCTGATACGGCGTTCGCTGCAGCCGCCAACTTCGATCCCAGCGTCTGGTATTCGATCGCACCGGACGGGATCGTTACCGTGACCTGCGGCAAGGCCGATATGGGTCAGCATATCGCCTCGACCATGGCGCAGATCATCGCCGAAGAGCTCGGCTCGAGCTGGAAGGACATGCGGGTTCAGCTCGCATCCAACGATCCGAAGTTCAATGATCCCGTGCTCGGCGCGCAGATTACCGGCGGTAGCTGGAGCACGATGATGAACTACGATGCGATGAGTCGTGCGGGTGCCGCGGGACGCATGGCATTGACCGAAGCCGCAGCCGCCGCGATGGGCGTGCCCGCCGGCGAATTGGTCGTCCGGGAGTCCACGATCACGCATCCGAAGTCGAAGAAATCGATGACGTTTGCCGACATTGTCAAGAGCGGCAAGGCCACCAAGACCTTCACGCCCGACGAACTCAAGGCGATCAAACTCAAGTCGCCGGACCAATACACCATGATCGGTGTTTCGGTTCCGCAGCTCGACATTCCGTCGAAGACCAACGGCACGGCGAAATACGGCATCGACGTCATGCTGCCGGGCATGGTGTACGGCAAGGTCGTGATGCCTCCGGTGCGCTATGGCGCGACGGTAAAATCGATCGATGACAGCGCGGCGAAGAAGGTGCCGGGCTTCATCAAGGCTGTTACCCTCGACGACAAGACCACGACAACGACCGGATGGGTGGTTGTGGTGGCCAACACCTATACCAATGCCAAGAAGGCTGCCGAAGCCCTCAAGGTGACATATGACGGCGGACCAAATGCCAAGCTGTCGAGCGAATCGCTGCTCACCGAAGCCAAGCGTTTGCAGGGCCTCGATGACTCCGGTCTGTTCTTCGTCAAAAACGGCGACACCGCCGCGGCATTCGGCACGGCGGCCAAGTTGATGGAGGCGGAATACACCACCAACATCAACATCCATGCGCCGTTGGAACCGATGAACGCCACCGCGCAGCTTCAGGGCGATATCTGGCACATCTACACCGGCAACCAGTTCGCAACGCGCTCTGGCGCGATCGCGGCCGGCGCTGCCGGTGTCGATCCCAAATTCGTCGTGATGCATCAGATGTATCTGGGCGGCGGCTTCGGGCGGCGGCTTGACGGCGACATGACGGTCCCCGCGGTGCAGGCGGCGAAAGCCGTCGGCAAGCCGGTCAAGGTGATCTATTCGCGCGAAGACGACATGACCATGGACTTCTCGCGTCCGCTGACGTTCCAGAAGATCAAGGCCGGTCTCGACGGCGACGGCAAGCTGATCGCGTTAAACCACGACGTGGTCAGCGCGTGGCCGACCAAGCGCTGGGGAATTCCCGATTTCCTCACCCCCTCGGTCGACAAGAAGGGTGGTCTTGACGGATTCACCGTGAACGGCGCGGACTTCTTCTACACCGTGCCCAATCACAACGTCCGCGCCATCCTGAACGAGATGGCGCAGCAGGCCACGCCGTCCGGACAGCTGCGTTCGGTGGCGCCCGGCTGGACCTTCTGGGCGGTCGAAAGCATGATCGACGAACTTGCCCACGCCGCCGGTAAGGATCCCGCGCAGTATCGCATCAGCATGCTGGACGGCGCCGGCGCCAATGCGGGTGGTGCACAACGCCTCCGCAATACTCTGCTCGCGGCGATGGGCTTGGCCGGCTACGACTCCAAGCAGTTGCCGAAGGGTGAAGGCATGGGTGTTGCCTGCGTCTCGTCGCAGGAACGGGCGACGGCAAGCTGGACCGCATGCGTTGCCCATGTTGCGGTTGCGCCAAGCGGCGAGGTCAAGGTCAAGAAGCTGACCGTGGCCACCGACGTCGGCACCCAGGTGCATCCCGACAACATCCGTGCTCAGGTCGAAGGCGCGGCACTGTGGGGGGTCTCGCTCGCGCTGTACGAGAAGGCGACCTTGAAGAATGGCGGTATCGAGCAGACCAACTTCGATACCTATACGCCGCTCCGGATGAGTCAGATGCCGGAAGTCGCCATCAGCGTCATCGCCAATGGCGAACACGCCACTGGTGTCGGCGAACCGGCGGTGACGGTGGTCGCGCCCGCGCTTGCGAATGCGATCTTCAATGCCTGCGGCGCCCGCGTCCGCTCGCTGCCGATTACGGCAGAGGCGGTGAAGGCGGCGATGAAGGCATAAGCCAGCAACGCTGATTGCAACAACGATCCGCCGGAGGTCCCCCTCCGGCGGATTTTTTTGCGATTATTTCTCCGGCTGACAACCGCATCCCCGTGGTCTTCAGAGATCTGGAACAGCCGTGAATTCCATTAACCGGCTGAAAATCCTTGATTAGATCGACCGCGAGGGGCCAGCGGCAACCAGATACCCATTCAAATTTTCCAGGCCGCGATAGGCAAGTATTCATCATTTCCATTAAGCCCCGGGAATATCTTGTCGAGCTAAGCCTTTGCTGTCGGCCACCTCTAGTTGCCAGCGAGGGTCAATGTCAGTTCTAGCCAAATCGTCTTCTGCCAAACGCCGGTTGCTGCTGGCATCCGACCGCAGCGATCAAAGCACCGAGTTGGCGAGCATCCTGCAATCCGTCGGTGAGGTGGATACCATCTCGACGTCGGATCTTCCCGACAGCCCCGCCGGTCATTTTTCGGGGATCGTGGTCGATATCAATCTGCGTTCCGCCCAAAGCGTGCAGCGGGTTCGGGACAAGCTGCGGACCGAAGCCTATCGCGCGATGCCGCGACTGTTTGTTCTTGCCGATGCGCTTCACCACGGCTCGATGCAGGCCTGGGCGCTGGGCGCCACCGATACGATATCGCGGCCGTTCGATGCTGAAGGCATCCTGCAACGTATCCGCTCGGCCTTTCCGGACACCGAGAGATTCGATACGACGGATCGCGGCAAAGCCTTGAACCGGGGCGTCGCCGCCGCACACCAGGTGATGGTCAAGATATTCGAGAAGCTTCCGGCGGGAATCCCGCTGACCTACAACGACATCATAGAAGCCGAAAACAAGATTCTGAAAGCCATCAAGCACTCTTCCTTGCGGGAATGGCTGACGGCCGTCGGCTGCCACCACACCGACAGCTATCGTCATTGTCTCTTCGTCACCGGCTTTGCCGTTGCCTTTGCACAGCATCTCGGCATGCGCGACGACGACCAGCGCCGTCTGGCGCGCGCCGCACTGCTCCACGATGTCGGCAAGGCGTTCGTTCCGGTGGCCATTCTGGACAAGCCGGGCGCGCTGTCGGACGCGGAGACGATCGAAATCCGCAAGCATCCGCGTCTGGGCTATGATGTTCTCGCGGCCCAAGGCGGCTTCCCACCGGAGATGCTGGATGTGGTGTTGCACCATCACGAATTCCTGGATGGCACGGGATACCCCGATGGCCTGCGCGGCAATCAGATCAGCGACATCGTGCGCCTGACAACGATCGTGGATATCTACGCCGCCCTGGTGGAGAAGCGAGCCTACCGGCAGCCATTCACACACACCAGGGCCTTCGCGACCATGGAGCAAATGGACGGCAAGCTCGACCCCCATTTGCTACAGGCGTTCCGCCCGGTGTCCCTGGGGTCTTATTGATGGTGGGTTGAGCAACTGCTCTCTCTCTCGATCTTTGGCCATCATTGCGAGGAGCAATCCAGCTTTCTTTGTAGATTTATGGATTTCTTCGCTTCGCTCGCAATGGCGAAACTATAGGCTGCCCCGGATTCCATCCTCGCGAATGGCGCTGCTTCCCTATGCGGCACCGCCCTCGTACGACGATATCTCGATCAAGCTGCCGTCGGGGTCGCGGCAGTAGACTGACCGCAGCACGCCGCGGGCGCCCTGCTTGGCCACCGGCCCTTCTTCGATCGCCACGCCGCACGCCGCAAGATGCGCGACCACCTGTGCCGGCGTGCTTGAGGTCAGGAAGCACAGATCATCACTTCCGGCGGTTTCATGGTCCGCGGTAAACCACTCGACCTTGTCGGCGTCGCGCGGTCGCACATTGATTTTCTGGTTGCCAAACATCAGCGATGTTCTGGTGGTCTTGCCCGGACCCGGATCGAATATCCGGATCTCCATGCCGAGGACCTTGCGGTACCATTCGGCGGTACGCGCCACGTCCGTGACATTGATGACGAGATGATCGAGCGCGTTGACCTTGACTGACATCAGCTATCCTTTCGTCGCAGATCCAGGCGCAAGTGCCGCGCTGGCTGCATCACGGTTTGTTTGTTACAACGCCGGCCACCGGCAGTTCAACAAGGTCGAACCGTGCAAAGCGGGCAAAGGATACAGGGAGAAACCGAATGGCATCACGCCGCGCTACGATGGGTCTGGTTGCATTTGGTTTCCTGGCCCTCGGCTGGCCGATGGGCGGCGCCTTCGCGCTGGACTATCCGACGCGGCCGGTCCGCTTCATTGTCGGATATCCGGCCGGCGGCTCGACCGATATTGTGGCCCGGCTGATCGGGCAGCGGTTGTCGGAACGGCTCGGCCAGCAATTCGTGATCGAGAACAAGCCCGGCGCCGGCAACAACATCGGCACCGAGGCCGTGGTCAAGGCCGACCCGGACGGTTACACGGTATTGCTGGTCAATCCCGCCAACTTCATCAACGCGTCGCTCTACGCCAATCTCAATTTCAATTTCATCCGCGACATCGCACCGGTCGCTTCCTTCAACCGCGTGCCGAATGTGATGACGGTCAACCCGGATGTGCCGGCGAAGAACGTCGCCGAATTCATCGCCTATGTGAAGGCCAATCCCGGCAAGGTGAACATGGCGTCATCGGGCAATGGCACGTCGGTGCATTTGTCCGGCGAATTGTTCATGGCGATGTCGGGCGCCAAGATGCTGCACGTGCCCTATCGCGGCGCGGCGCCGGCAACCACCGACCTGCTCGGCAACCGTGTCCAGGTGATGTTCGACAACATGCCCTCGATCATCGGGCATATCCGCGGCGGCGCGTTGCGCGCGCTGGCCGTGACGACGGCGACGCGCTCGCCGGAGCTGCCCGACGTGCCCACTGTCGCGGAGACGGTTCCAGGCTACGAAGCGAGCGCGTTGTTCGGCATGGGCGCGCCGAAGAAAACCCCGCCGGAGATCATCGCCAAGCTGAACCGCGAGATCAACGCGGTGCTGGCCGAACCGGAGGTCAGAAAGCGTCTGGTCGAACTTGGCGGCGAGCCGCTGATCGCCACCCCGGAGGATTTTGGCGCCATGATCGCGGCCGAAACCGAAAAGTGGGAGAAAGTCGTAAAGTTCGCCGGCATCAAGGTGGAATAAGCCGGTTGCAAAGGGCACCGTTCCAAAACGGCTTGCGGCTTTCCGAATTACCGGCGCTGACCGCGCCCGCTCGACAACTTGACGCCGGACCATCTGCGGCTATACTAAACCATATGGTTAAGTATAACGATCCGACCCTCGACCGCACCTTTGCCGCACTCGCCGATCCGACCCGGCGGGCACTGCTGGCGCGGCTCGGCCAGCACGATAGCATTTCCGTGAGCGAACTGGCGCAGCCATTTGCGATGTCGCTGCCCGCGGTCATGAAACATCTCGACGTGCTGTCGGACGCCGGCCTCGTCACGCGCACCAAAACCGGCCGCACCGTGGCGTGCCGGTTGAGTGCCCGGCCGATGCAGCAGGCGATGGACTGGCTGAGCCGTTACCAGCGCTTCTGGTCAGAAAACCTCGACCGCCTCGCCGCTTTTGTGGAGGAAGATCAATGGCCGCCAAATCAAGCGCCGCCGGAAACGCAAGCGCCGCCGGCAACACCAGCCTCGCCAGCCGACCGAGCCTCGCCCTCCAGCGTCGCCTCCATGCGCGTCCCGCGAAAGTCTACGCCGCGTGGACCGACCCGGAAAAAATAGCGCGCTGGTTTGGGCCCTCGCAAGTCAAAGCCGGCTCGGTGCAGGCGGAGATCGACCTGCGGACCGGCGGGCATTATCGCATCGCCTTCGACATGATGGACGGCCAACATCACCAGGTCGGCGGCGTCTATCGCGAGGTGGTGCCGAACCAGAGGCTTGTCTTCAGCTGGGCCTGGCATTCGACGCCGGAGCGTGAATCGCTGGTAACGGTCGCCCTGAAGTCTGACGGTGACGGCACGCTGCTCACCTTGCAGCACGAACAATTGTTCGATGAGGCGGCGCGCGATGGCCATAAGAGCGGATGGATCGGCACGCTCGACAAGCTCGAAAAATTTATCGCCTGAAACGTCCACAGCACAGGAGCGCGCCATGCAACCGCACAAGATCGTCTCCCGCGAAGAATGGATCGAAGCCCGTAAAGCCCATATGGCGCATGAGAAAGAGTATACGCGGGCCCGCGACCGGCTGAACGAGGAGCGCCGCGCGCTGCCCTGGGTCAGGCTCGACAAGGAATATGTTTTCGATGGGCCGGGCGGAAAGCAGACGCTGGCCGATCTGTTCAGGGGACGCAGCCAGCTCGTGGTGCAGCATTTCATGTTCGCGCCCGACTGGAACGAAGGCTGCAAGAGCTGCTCGTTCTGGGCTGACGGATTTGAGCGCATGATCCCGCATCTGGCCGCACGCGACACCACGCTGGTCGCGATCTCGCGCGCGCCGCTGCCCAAGCTCGACGCCTTCAAGGCGCGGATGGGCTGGACCTTCGACTGGTTTTCCTCGGCAGGAGGCGACTTCAACTACGACTACGCAGTCTCGTTCCATCCGGAAGACATCAAGTCCGGCGCCAGGATCTATAATTTCGGCACGTCAGGCTTCGGCGTCGAGGAGGCGCCCGGCATCAGCGTGTTTTATCGCGACGAGGCCGGACAGATATTCCACACCTATTCATGCTTCGCGCGCGGGCTCGACATGATGAACGCCGCCTATCACTATCTCGACCTGACACCGCTCGGCCGCCATGAAGATGGGCTGCCGTATCCGATGGACTGGCTGCGGCTGCGTGACCAGTACACGCCGGCGGCTGGCCCGTCGGCGCGCGGCACAAGCTGATCCGCGAAGAGCGAGGCGGGGATCTCTCGGCCCTCGTCCAGCAATGAGAGGCTAGGCCGCCGGGCCGGGCCGGTTCTGCTCGCCCGCAATGGCGCGATCGATGGCGTCGATCAGGCTTTGGGTCTCGACGAATTTGGTCCGCGCCCGCTCGGCCTTGTCGCGATCGAAGGGCGCCGCGAGGACTTTTGCAAAGGCGTCGCGGTCGTCGGTCATTCGCTCGCGCGCCTTTTTCAGCGTTTCGAGTCGCTCGCTCATTGGGCTTCGCTTTCTGTTGGGGCAGTCGCAACAATGCGGGCTACGCTCCAACATTCATGACGTCCTGCCGCGGCGAGCGCAACGCCGCAGCCGACTTTTCCGGCGCCGATGATGCCGAAAGCTCAGGCAGAGGCTGTGGGGAGGCCTGGAAGCGGTTCACTCGCCGTGATCCGGCGCGCCGCATAGTGCCGTGCGAGCGACGCGCAGACCATGAGCTGGATCTGGTGGAACAGCATCAATGGGATGACAACAAGTCCAACGTGCCCGGCGAACAGCAAGGTTGCGATCGGCAGGCCGTTGACGAGGCTTTTCTTTGATCCGCAGAAAACGATGGTGATTTCATCGGCACGCGAAAAGCCCAGCTGCCTGCTCGCAAAGGTCAGGCTAGCCATCACGGTCGTGAGCAACGCGATATCGACGAACGCGACCCTGAACAGAACTCCCGCATCGATCTGATGCCAGATACCGTCCACGACGCCACGGCTGAAGGCCGCGTAGACGAGGATCAGGATCGAGCCGTAATCCATGCTCTTGAGCGCGCGCGGGTAACGCGTGAGATAGGCGCCGATCCACGGCCGCAGCAGCTGACCGGCGACGAAGGGCAGCAGAAGCTGCGCAGCGATGGCTAGAACCGAGCGCGCAGAGACGTCGATGCCGTGGCTGGCGAGCAGGAAACCGGCGATCAGGGGGGGCAGGAAAACGCCGAGCAGGCTCGAGGCCGTAGCGCTGCACATCGCCGCCGGCACGTTGCCGCCTGCCACCGACGTGAAAACGATTGAGGCCTGCACCGTAGAGGGCAGCGTCGTGAGCAAAATCACCCCGGCCCATAGCGGCCCGGGCAGGAAATTTGGGGCCAGAAAGTGCGCAGAAACTCCCAGCAGCGGAAACAGCGCGAAGGTGCTCAGGAACACCATCGTGTGCAGTCGCCAGTGCCGCGCTCCAACAAGCGCCTCTTCCGGCGAGAGCTTCGCCCCGTGCATGAAAAACAACAGCGCAATGGCGGCATCCGTTAGCCAGCCAACCGCCCCTGCCGCGTCGCCGCGGGCCGGCATCACGGCGGCGAAAGCAACAGTCAGCAAGATGGCCGCGAGGAACCCATCGATGCGTGACCAGACGGAGCGGAGCAAAACCATTTCGGGCCTCGTTTGCAGCCGATAGCTCTTTCGATATCGACGCCCGGCGGTCATTTGTGAATGCCGCATACACCTATTAGTGTGATCGAATATCGTGATGATAGACCCATGCTAGATCCCGTCCTGCTTCAGACCTTCCTGGCGATTGCCCAGACCAGAAGTTTCACTCGGGCCGCCGAGCGGCTCGGGTTGCGCCAGTCGACGGTCAGCCAGCACATTCGAAAGCTTGAGGACGAGGCCGGCCGCCGGCTGTTCGTCCGCGATACCCATTCGGTAACAATGACGGCTGACGGCGAAGCCATGATCGAATTCGCCCGGGGTATCCTGGCGGCGAACGAACGGGCGGAGCGCTATTTCGCGGGCTCCGAGTTGCGCGGCCGGCTACGGTTCGGCGCGTCGGAGGATTTTGTGGCGTCGTTTTTGCCGGATGTGTTGCGGGAATTTGTTCGCACCAATCCCCTTGTCGAATTTGAGCTCACGGTTGGCCTGAGCGGTGAGCTCAACGAGAAACTTGAGCGCGGGGAGCTTGACCTCGTCTGCGGCAAACGTCGTCCGGGAGAGGATCGCGGACGTGTTTTCTGGCGCGATCGGTTGGCCTGGGTGTCCGGCGATCTGACTCGCCTCGATCGATCAACGCCAGTACCGCTGATCCTCTATTCACCGCCCAGCATCACCCGCGACATCGTTCTCGCCGCGCTTGAGCGGAGCGGTCGTCCCTGGCGCATCGTCTGCACCAGCGGCAGCTTGAGCGGGTTGCGAGCCGCGGCGCTCGCCGGACTCGGCATCACGATTTTCCCGGGAGAGCTGATCCCGACGGGCCTTGTCGAGCTGCCGAGTGGTCACGGCCTGCCAGATCTCGGCACCGTCGAATTCGTTCTGCTCGGCCCGGGAAGAACCTTGCGCGGACCTGCCGCCGAACTCGCGGACGCAATTCTGGCAAGCGGCCTACGGATGTAGCTCGGCTTAAGGCCACTTTGCCCCCGGAGTCGACATCTGTAGTGAGTTGGGCTTTCGCGCGTCGCCGGAGCGATCCAGCGAACCATTGATTTAAGTGGCGCACCCGACACGATTCGAACGTGTGACCTTTGCCTTCGGAGGGCAACGCTCTATCCAGCTGAGCTACGGGTGCGTGGGGTTCATTTAGCCGATTGGCCGGAGGTCGGCAACGGCCCGGCGGGGTCTTCCCGGAAGTAAAGACCTTCCCAGCGATCGAGGCCTTCCCGGGCCAAACGGGCGGCGCTCATGGCCTTATTTCCGGCCTGAAAACCCAAGACCTGAAAACCCAAGACCTGAAATTCCAAATAGCTGGACGGGCATGATAGCGTAGCCCGAAAAGCACGCGCCGATCGGACAAGGCGCGTTCTGGGGAGGCATTTAGCGATGGTGAACACTTCCGGCGCCGCGGAAACCGCTGACACCAGCAAAGCGTGGCTGGTATTCCGCTCGCTGAATGGATACCGGATTCAATTCCTCAGCCACGACCTGTTTGCGGGCCTGACGCTGGCCGCGATCGCCATTCCCGAACAGATGGCGACGGCACGGCTGGGCGGATTCGCCCCGCAGATCGGCTTTTTCGCCTTTCTGGCGGGCTCGCTGGCCTTCGCGGCGTTCGGAAGCAACCGTTTCCTGTCGTGCGGCGCGGATTCGACGATCACACCGATTTTTGCCGGGGGACTGGCCTTGCTGGCCGCGTCCGGATCGGCGGACTATCTGACGCTGGCGGCGG
Organism: uncultured Alphaproteobacteria bacterium; assembly: GCA_963811915.1. Classification (GTDB taxonomy): domain Bacteria; phylum Pseudomonadota; class Alphaproteobacteria; order Rhizobiales; family Xanthobacteraceae; genus Bradyrhizobium. Next base: position 110,344 of record CAWETC010000017.1, on the reverse strand, counting down.
CGCTCGCGCTGATGGTCGGGCTCTTCCTCCTCGCCGCCGGAATTTTCCACCTCGGCTGGATCGCCGACCTGCTCTCGATCCCGGTGACCACCGGCTTTCTTGCCGGCATCTCGGTCCACATCCTGATTTCCCAATTACCCGGGATCCTCGGGCTGCCCGGACCCGACGGTCCCATGTTGCAGCGTCTTGCGACCCTGGCCGAACATCTGAACCAGACCAACCTGTTCACACTGGTGATCGGGTTCGGCGTTTTAGCCATCATTGTGTTGTCCGAAAAGATCGATAAGCGGATTCCCGGCGCGTTGATCGGCCTTGCGCTGGCCAGCGCCGCCGTGGTGCTGTTCGGACTCGAGAGCCGGGGCGTCAGCGTTCTCGGGGCCGTCACCGTGACGATGCCGGCGGTTGCGATCCCCCTCATTTCGGCCGGCCGGCTGACCAGCCTGCTATCGCTCGCTCTCATCATCTCGGTTGTCGTGATGGTGCAGACGGCCGCCACCACCCGCTCCTTTCCGTCCAGCCCCAACGAACCGCCGGACGTCGACCGCGATTTCGTCGGCGCCGGCATCGGCAGTATCCTGTCGGGACTGATCGGCGCATTTCCGGTCGATGCCAGCCCGCCGCGCACCGCCGTGGTTTCCGAAACCGGCGGCCAATCCCAGCTCGCCGGCCTCGCCGCCGTGGCGATCGTGATCCTGCTGCTGGTCTTCGGCGCCTCGCTGCTGCGTCAGATCCCTAACGCCGCGCTCGGCGGCGTGCTGCTGTTCGTCGCGCTGCGAATCGTCCGCGTCGGCCAGATCGTCACGATCTTCAGGCAGTCGTTGGGTGAATTCCTGCTGATTTTCCTGACGGCGGCCGCGATCATCGTGCTGCCGATTGAACAAGGCGTTGGAATCGGCATTGCACTGTCGCTGCTGCACGGCATATGGAGCACGACCCGCGCCCGGGTCCTCGTCTTCGAACGCGTGCGGGGAACCTCGATCTGGTGGCCGTCGAGTTCAAATCTTCCCGGCGAACGGGAGCCCGGCGCACTTGTCGTGGGATTTCAGGCCCCGTTGTCGTTCCTCAATGCCTATAATTTCCGGCACGACATTCTGGCGGCCTTGCAATCCTCTCCCGAGAAAGCACGGCTGCTGGTGCTCGAGGCGACCGGCATCGTCGAGATTGATTTTACCGCCGCACAGATTTTGATCGACCTCATTCGCAGTTGTCATGCCGATGGTGTCGACTTCGCCATGGCGCGGCTCGAGTTCGTCCGCGCCCAGGAAGCCATCTCGCGTTTCGGCATCCGTGAATTGCTGGGCCCGGGTCATCTGTTTCAAAGCGTCGAGGAGGCGATCAAAGCGCTGCGCAAAACAGATACGACCGGGTAGAGCCTTATCGGTTCTGATTGAATCAGAACCGATAGGGCTGTAATCTTTTGTTTTGACGCGTTTTCTTCACGCGAACCGGTGTCCACTTCGCTCGAAAACGCTCCAGTCAGGCCGGAACGATCACCTTGCCGATCGGCCACAGCGCAATGCCGGCGAGCTTCAGGTGGGCCCATGCGAAGGGAATACCGATGATGGTCAAGGCAAGCGCAACTGCGGTGAGAACGTGTCCGAGCGCCAGCCACCAGCCCGCCAGCACGAGCCAGATCAGGTTGCCGATCAGGCCCAGCGGTCCGGTGCCTAAATCGGATTGACCGCTCAGGCTGTCCCGGCGCACCGCTCTCTGTCCAAAGGGCAGCAACGTGTAGGCAGCGATATTGAACGCTGCCCTCGCCCAGGGCAGGCCGACAATGGTGATGGCCATCACGATGGCGGCGATCACCCAGCCGGCGGCCATCCACAGCCCGCCGAAGATGATCCAGAGTATATTCAGAAGCAGGGAGACAGGAGGCATGCGACTTCCCGTGAATGAGAGCGGCGCCCGTTCGCCGTGGGATTTCAAGACCCTTATAGGCCTTCCGGCATAGCGGCGATAGTAAGCAGGCGCGCCTCTAGCGGCGATAGCGTTCGGGACGTTCGCGGGCCGGGCGGCCCTCTTGTGGCGGGCGGGCGGCCAAACTGATACGCGCCTCGCTGGTAACGGGAATGCTGGGCTTGAGTTCTTCAAGGAAAATTGGCCTGGAAAAATAAAATCCCTGCGCGTAGCGGATGCGGGTGGCGGCCTGGAGGTAGGCAAGCTCCTCAGTAGGATTCGATGCCTTCCGCGATCACGGTCATGCCAAGCGCCTCGCCGAGCGATTCGATCGCCCGCAAAATTCCCTGGCTGCGCGGACGTAGATGGATGTCGGTAATGAACGACCGGTCGATCTTGATCTCGTCGGCGGTGATGTCGGCCAGCGCCGACAGCGAGGAATAGCCGATGCCGAAATCATCGATCGAGATTCCAACGCCCAGCTGGCGGAAGATCGGCAAAATCTCGTCCTGAAAATGGGTTTTGGCGACGAAAGCGTCTTCGGTCACCTCGATCATGAAGCGCCTGGGAAAGCCAGTCGCGTCGAGCGCCTGCGCGAATGAGCGCATGAAATCCGGATTGCCGGCCTGCTTGGCCGCGACGTTGATGCTGATGCTGGTGCCTGGGCCGAATGTCTCGTTGATAAGGTCGATCGACTTCACGATCTCCGCCAGCACCAAGTGCGTCAGCTCGTCGATCAATCCCAATTCCACCGCGAGGTTGATGAAGGTGCCGGGGGCCTGGATCACGCCCTCGTCGTCGCGCAGACGAACCAGTGCCTCGATGCCCTTGATATCCCGGGTCCGGATGTCGACCTTCGCCTGAAAAGCACAGCAAAAGCGCTTTTCGAGAATTGCAAGCCGCAGCGATTGCTCGACTTTCATCCGCTCCAGCGCCTCGTGTTCCATGCCGGCGTCGAAGAAGGCGGCCGAACCCTTGCCGTCGTTCTTGACGCGGTACATCGCGAGGTCGGCGTTCTGGCGCAATACGTCATAACTGCGCCCGTGGTCGGGATAAAGGCTGACCCCGATCGAGGTCGAGGCGAATATCTCCGATCCATCGATGAAGAACGGCGCCTTCAGCCGTTGCAGCGTGGCCTGGATATATTCCGCCACCTCCTGCTCGTACTGGATCGGATTGAGCAACAGCATGAATTCGTCGCCGCTGATCCGCGACAGCATGTCGGACTCGCGCAGATCCAGACCAAGCCGTTTGGCGACCTCTACCAGCAGCGCGTCCCCGATCGAATGGCCGTAATAGTCGTTGATATGCTTGAAATTATCGATGTCGAGAAAGGCAAGGGCAAACCTGGAGCCCGCGCCATTGTGCTGGATGAGACCATTGGCACGGTGCTCGATCACCCGCCGCATCGGCAGCTCGGTCAATTCGTCGAAGTAAGCCGACCGAAACAGATGATCCTCGACGGCTTTTTGCTCGCTGATGTCGGCGGAGCTCGAAAGCAGCAGATGGCGGTCCGCGATACGGACCGGCCGATGCGCCGTGAGAAGGACCTGCTTGCCCCGGCCGCCGGTGATGCACTCTTCCGTAACGGCAGTTCGCCCGGCGCGGAGCAATTCAAGCCCGGTTTCGCGACGCTCGTTCAAGGGCTTCGAGGAGAGCGCGGACGGCTGCCCTTCGGCGATTCCGAGCTGCGCCGCGGCAGCGTCGTTGACCAGCAGGAAACGGCCTTGCTCGTCCTGGACGGTCACGCCGGTCGGAAGCATCCTGAAAACATCCCTCAGGATGCTCAGTTCGTTTTCAATAGCGAATTCACTGTCTTGCGCGATCGGGTGCAGATCATGTCGGATTGGACTTTGCATAATCGCGGAGGGTGTCAAAGTCTCTTGTAGTTTTCGTTAAGTGGAACTCGGAAACCCGGTGACAGTGCGGTGCGCATGCGTTTTAGATCGGCGCCGTCCCGATCGTCATTAACAGAACGTCAACGCGATTTCGGGAATGCCCCTCGGATGATACAATTGACCGCGAATCCGAAGGTTTGATCGTCCAGGGAATTTCAACGCACGAAGTTCAACTGGCGGGAATACGGCATTGCATCGTGCAATGAATACCGGTCTTCAAAAAGGCAATCTCGGTCTTGCCGTCAAACCCCCTAAGCGCCGTTTTCAGCAATTTGCTGCCAAAACCCTCTTCGCCGATCGCGCCGACCGGCGGTCCTTCCGTTTCGTCCCATGCAACATTGAGGCGATCGTCGGTCACGGACCACGAAACCTGCAACAATCCGCGAGTCGAAGAGAACGCGCCGTATTTCCCTGCATTGGTGGCCAATTCGTGAAATATCAACGCAAGGCTCACCGCCAGCTTGTCAGGGAGGAACAGCCGATCGCCGTTCAGGGTGAAACGCACATGGCCGTAAGGCCCGAGCTCGGCGAGCAGGAGATCCTTGATATCGCATCCCCGGCCATCGATCTTGGCGATCAGATCGTCGGTCGCCAACAGCGCCCGCATGCGGTGATCGATGCTGGCCCAGATTTGCGGTTGATCGTACAATACCTGATGAAGCACCGCGTGAATGGTCGATAATTTGTTTTTCAGCCGGTGCTGGAGCTCATCGACCATAAGTTTGCGATAGGCCTCTTCCTGGATCAGCCGTGCGGCGATTTCCCGCTGGTTTGAGGCGATTGTTCGGTAGTGCTCGATCCCCCAAATCGTGAGGCCGCATCCGATCAGATAGATCGACAACAGCGCCAGCCTTGCGAGATCGGTCGGGGCAGCGCCAAAATCCAGGGTCATGCCGAATAACCCGCCCACAAAGGCGGTCGCGATCCCGATCCGGAAACCGCCGAACGCGGTGGCAAAGACCACGGCTGGAAAATAAGGGGTAAAGTATATATCGGGCCGGATAAAAGAAAAACACCACCGTGCCGTCGTCGCGACCGCGATGCAGGCCGCCGCCAAACACATGCTAAATAATGGAGACGGCCTTGAGGTTCCTTGCCAGCCGCGCCGAAATTCGTCGATCAATCTTGCCATGGGTCATATCAACCATCAGCTAATCCAAAACAGGGCCGAGCGTGGAACGAAATGCCTTCCCGGCGAGAAGGCCGGCACAATGGGCTGTGCGTGCACGCGCGAAGCGGACCCGGCGACCGGGCATGATGAGTATCCACGTAAAATGACATTCAGTCCCAACGCGCTGCAGTGCCCCCATACGCGGCTTGCGTTGTTCCGGCAGGCCGGAGATATTTGAATCCAACCTTGTCAAAAAGGAGAACGGGATGGGACGGCTGGACGGCAAGGTCGCGGTGATTACCGGCGCGACAAGCGGCATCGGCCTGCGCACCGCGGAGATTTTCGTCGCGGAAGGCGCAAAAATTGTCATCGCTGGCCGCCGCATACCGGAGGGCGAGCGGCTGGCCGACAAGCTTGGTGCGGCCTGCGTATTTCGCCGGACCGATGTTACCGTTGAGAACGACATGAGCGCATTGATAGGCCAGGCGGTCGAAACATTCGGCCGCATCGACTGCCTGTTCAACAACGCCGGCGGCCCGGCGCAGACCGGCGGCATCGAGCACCTAGACGTGGCGCGCTTCGATGCCGCGATGGCGACGCTGTTGCGCAGCGTGATGCTGGGCATGAAACACGCGGCGCCTCACATGCGCCGCCAGGGTTCCGGCAGCATCATCAACAATGGCAGCATTGCCGGAAGACTCGCCGGTTTTTCGTCGTCGATCGTCTATGGCGCGGCCAAGGCCGCCGTGATTCACCTCACAAAATGTGTGGCGATGGAGCTCGGCGAGTTGGGCATACGCGTTAACAGCATTTCACCCGGCATCATCGCCACCGGGATTTTGGGCAAGGCGCTGGGCTTGTCGGTCGAGGCGGCGGAAAAAACCCCCGATGTGATGCGGGAAGTCACCAGGACCGCACAACCTATCCCGCGCGCCGGATTACCCGACGACATTGCCCATGCCGCGGTGTTTCTCGCCAGCGACGAATCCAGCTTCATCAACGGGCACGACCTGGTGGTCGATGGCGCCATCACCGGCGGCCGCAACTGGACCGCGCAGCAGCAGGGCTATGTCGCCATGCGCAAGGCGTTCGATCAGCAGACGGGATAGAATTTCTGGAGGACAGCAATGTCAGCAATGATTGGTATCGCAAGAGCAGAAGCCAAGCCGATTTACCTGACCATCGTGGCCGGTCTCGCCTGTGCCTTTGCCATCGCGAAAGCAGCCCCGCTCGCGATGGACAGGATTCCCACGATTGCCGCGCCACTATGCGCGGTAGCAGATTCCGGTGGATCGGCGCTCAATACCGTCGAGCCGATTGCGTCCTACGCCTTGCCGAACGTGCCGGGCAAGCGCGTCACCATCGTGCGCGTGTTCTATGGTCCCGGTGGATTTACCCGCGCGCATCGGCATGCAGGCTCCGTCACCGCCTATATCACCAAAGGCGAAATCCGCTCGCAGCTCGGCGGCGGCCCGGTCGAGATCTTCAAGCCAGGTCAGTCTTTCTTTGAGCCGCCGGGTGCAACCCATCTGGTTTCGGCAAATGCCAGCAACACCGAACCCGCGGAACTGATCGCGGTGTTTGTTGCCGACGAAGGTGCGCAGCTCACCACGTTGATCGAGTAGTCACCTTTCCTCGCGCGGCCAGCGCCATGACCGGATCCCGTGTATGGGTCAATCGACGGCGACGCGGGTAGGACGGCATGAACGCCAGGCTTGAAAGAAAACTGCGAGCACTTGCCGTCATCGTCGTGGCCGGGACCATCGCAGGACTCGCAGTCAACATCATACAGGGCCGCACCTCATCTGCCTCGACGATGGTGGGAACCATATACGGGCTGCTGCTAAGCGTCGCGATCGGCGGCGTCGAGCTGTTCGTGCTGGATGGCCCGATGCGCGATTGGCTCACCCGCCTTTCCTTCATGGTCAATCTGATTGTGCGGAGCACGATTTACGCGGCGATCATCATGATCATCGAGGGGTTCCATCTGGGTGAAGTGATCGCCGGATTGCCGGCCGAAACCTTCAGTCAGAACGTCTGGTCCAGCTTTATTTCTGCCGCCGTCATCTCGGTTTTGATGAATCTCGGCTTTGGGATCGCCAACATTATCGGGCCGCGCGCATTTCTGAACTTCGTCAGCGGGCGGTATCATTCTCCGCTCGAGGAAAATCGCTTTGTACTGTTCGTCGACATCGCGGGATCGACAGGCCTCGCCGAGCGGCTAGGCGGGATCGCCATCCACCGCTTTCTCGACCAAACGTTCCGTTTGCTTACCCTTGCCGTCGTGGATTATCGCGGAGAAGTGCTCAACTACGTCGGCGATGAGGTGATCGTAACCTGGCCGGAAAGTGGCGGCGCCGTCGATTGCCGCCCGCTGCAATGCTTTGTGGCGATGCGTGACGAGTTATCGCGCGCGTCCAGCCAGTTCGAGCGCGAATTCGGCGCAACGCCGCGGATTCGCGGAAGCCTGCATTTCGGGCCGGTGATTGTCGGCGAAATAGGCGACGTCAAACGCGCTATCGTTTTCAACGGCGACGTCATGAACACCGCCGCACGACTCGAAGAGCTCAGCCGCAAGGTCGAGGGCGGCTTTCTGGCGTCTCGCGCGGCGATGGACCGCTTCAACTCAGTGCCGCCGTTTGCGGTTCGCGACCTCGGACGGTTACCTATTCGCGGGCGCGCCGACGGGATCGATGTGGTGGGCATCGACGCCCCGGCCTTCGTCTGATCTCCTGGCCTGATCCGCTCAATTGACCGGGGACAGCACCACGCGCAATCCGTCCTTTGGCTTCGGGATCGGCCACATCTGCCAGTCCGGCGTGGTGCCGGGCTGCAACGAGACGCTGAGATTCTGCAGGAAATGCCGCGCGAAGCATTTCGCCTGCATGTAGGCGAAATGCAGCCCGAGACACATATGGGCGCCGCCGCCAAACGGCACCCAGGCGAAACGATGTCGGCCACGCTGCGCCTCATCGGTGAAGCGCGACGGATCGAAGGTTTCGGGATCGGGCCATATCTGCGGCATGTGATGGGTGAACAACGGATTGATCCCGACCAACGTGCCCGCGGGGATCGCATAGCCCCCAAAGCTGAAGTCCCGCGTCGCGCGGCGTGGCAGCGACGGCACCGGCGGCTTCATCCGCATCGCCTCCTTGAACGCCATCTCGTTCAGCGGCATGGCTTCGAGATTGGCCGATGTCGTCGGCGCATCCGCTGCGACGCCGAGCGCGTTGACTTCATCGCGCAATTTGCCTTGCCACTGCGGATTGGCGGCAAGGGCCGCCACAAATGATGTCAGTGACGAGGTCAGCGTGTCATGCGCGGCCATCATCAGAAAGCTCATGTGATCGACGATATCCTGGGTCGAAAGCAACGCGCCGTCCTCGTGGGTGGCGCGGCATAGTTGCGAGAACAAATCTTCGCCGCCCTTGGCGCGGCGGATCGGAATCTGTTCCGAAAAATAGGCGACGATGCGGGCGCGGCCCTTGACGCCGCGCGCCATCTGCGTGCCGGGCAATGGTTGGCGAACCGGCGTCACCGCGGCCGCAACCATATCGACAAACGCACGCGTGATGTCGTCGACATCGGGCCCGATGCTCGTTCCGAGAAACGAAGTTGCCGCCAGATCGAGCGTTAGCTGTTTCATTGCCGGATAGAACAGTATCGGCCCGGGCTGAGCCTTCCACTGCGCGACCCGCGCCGCGATTCCGGCATCGAGTGCGGCGAGATAGGATTTCATCGGGCCGGCCTTGAATGCGACGGACAGCGCGCGCCGGTGCAGGCGATGCTCGTCGAAATCAAGCAGCATCAGGCCGCGCGGGAACAACCGGCCCAGGACCATCTCCCAGCCGTGGGTCGAGGAGAACAGCCTGCTCTGGTCGAACAGCACCAGCTCATTGGCCTCAGGCCCGAGCAAGGTGATGCTGGTTTCGCCGAGCACGCGGCTGCGATAGACGAGACCGTATTTAGCGGCCATTCGTTCGACCTCGCCTTTAGGGTCCGCGAGGATCGACAGGGTCCGACCGACGATCGGCCACCCTTCATTGCCCGGAATATGTTTCAGCGAACTGCGCCTGGCCGGCGTGAGGGTGAGCGCGGGGGAAACCACAGTCTGCATGGACATGGCAATTGCTCCGATTGGTCCCAGATCCGCCGGAACGCGATCATGGCGTGATCGCAAGTCCGGGTCGATGTCATCGGCGTAGCCCAAGGTGTCAAAATAGCCGCTTTGTCGTGGCGGTGCAAAGCGTCCTTACAACCGCGCGACGTCCTGCCGGAAACAGCCTTGCACTGACCGCCGTTCTCGTCAGGCCTTCCGTTTCGCGGCTTCCTTCTGCAAATCCGGCGCGTTGATGGTAGGGATCGCGACACGGCCGGGACCGGTCAGCGCAAGAGCCGCGGCAGCCCTGTCGTTTTCCATGATCTTGGCCATCACCGCTTGCCCGGCGCGCTCGAACACCGCGCGGTTCTCGATCACGAATTTCTGCGACTTGCGCAGGCTGTCGATATAGCCGTTGATTTCCGGCACCACGTAGCGCGCCACCATGTCCCAGCTGCGGCGGGTGTTCTCGGGATTGGCCCAATCGTGCACGAAGCCGACGATGGTACCGACGCCGCCGGAGACCACCATCAGGTTCTTGATGGTTTTGACCAGATCGTCAGGGGTGCCGATGGTGGAGGCCGCAGCCTCTCCTCCCGCGGTCTTCTCCACCGCGTCCTCGGGCGACGTGAACGGCTGCAGGCCCGGCCGTTGCAGGGTGCGGACGTTGTATTCATTGTGCCAGCGCATCAGGCCGGCGCCGGCCTCGCGCTGCGCCTGTTCGCGGGTCTCGGCGATGTGCCAGCTCAACAGCACGCGCCAATCGGAACGGCTGACGGTGGTGCCGTGCTTTTTCGCGGCATCCTCGGCGAAACTCCATTGCGTCGGCAGCGCCATCAACCCCTGGGTCGACATCGAGCCCAGCGAAATGATGCCGATGCCGTATTTGCCGGCGAGCGTCATGCCCGACGGCGAAATCTGCGATGCCACCACGAACGGCATCTCTTCCTGCAACGGCAGGATCTGCAGCGCGGCGTCGTTCATCGTGAACCAGTCGCTCTTCGCCGTCACGCGTTCGCCCCGAAACAGCCGGCGAATGATTGCAATCGCCTCGTCCTGGCGATCGCGCTGCGTCATCGGATCGATGCCGAGCGTATGCGCGTCGGAAGCGAGCGCGCCCGGTCCGGAACCGAAGATGGCACGGCCGCCTGTCATATGATCGAGCTGCACCATGCGCTGGGCGACGTTGAAGGGATGGTGATAGGGCAGTGAGACCACGCCGGTGCCGAGCTTGATACGCTTGGTGCGCTCGCCCGCGGCGGCCAGAAACATCTCGGGCGAAGCGATCATCTCCCAGCCCGAGGAATGATGCTCGCCGCACCAGAACTCGTCATAGCCGAGCGCATCGAGCTGCTCGACCAGATCGAGGTCGCGGCGAAATTGCAGCATCGGGTGCTCGCCGATCGGATGATGCGGGGCGAGGAAGGCGCCGAACTTGAGGCGTGCCATGGGTGTTCTCTCCGGGCTTATTGTTCTTGGTTATTTTGTTTCTTGGTCGCTTGGCTGCAAACTTATGGCGTGACAAGGGCCAAGGCAATCGCCGTCGGACGTTAAAGCTTGTGCCGCATGACGCCATGCGCGCCGCCGATGGATCGATCGAAGCGTCAGGCTGCAACGGAATAGCGGCGTTGGAGAACCGCAATGCCTGACGCTGGTCCAGGCCGTCCTAGACGTTGACCGCTACCCGCAAATCCTCGCTGATTTTCCCGGGCCTGTGGAAACTGAATTTTCGATGCGCGCTTTTGATCAGCGGTCCTTCGATGAACCGATAGCTTGCGGCGCAAATCGCGACCGATATCGCAAATGCACAGAGCGTCAGGGCGGCCCCCTGCCATGTCAGGATGCCATGCCGGTCGTATCCGGCGGCCAGGAACACCACGATCAACACATAGCCATGCGTGAGGTACAGCGCGTAGGAAATGCGCGCGAAGAACGCCGCAAAACCGCTTCGAAGCCAGGCAAGCCGCGGTGCGCCTTTGCGGTCGAGGACCATAAAGACCATCGATCCGTAAAACGCCGTCAGGTAAGTATGGCCCCAGACCGCATTGTTGAATGTTGAGTTCTCGATGATCCAGGCGAAGATCGGAAAACAACAGAGCGTTGTCCAAAATACGGCCCGAAAAATCCCGCGCACCGGCGCGTCAATGGCGCCGGAAAACTCCAGCCATGCAATCAGCGCACCGATTGCAAGAATGTCGGCTCGCAGCGGCATCAGTACGTAATAGCCGAGCTCGTCGCCGAGACAGTAGGCCATGATGCGTCCGGCCGGGCACAACACCAGCAGCGCGATCAACACCCACGGAATAGTTTTGCGCGGGGCAAGATAAACTACCAACGGAAAGGCAAGATAAAACTGTTCTTCAATCGCCAGTGACCACGTTCCGGCCAGCCATGTCGCCCCATATGTCTGCTCGATCGCCATCCAGATATTCTGAAGCCCAATGAGATAGGACCACCAAGGCAACGGACCGCCAAACAGGATTGGCGCGCTGCCGCCCAACTGCCGGCCGATGAGATAGACCGCCACCATGATGAAATAGACCGGCAAGATGCGAAAGCTGCGGCGGCCGTAGAACGCGGAGAAGTAGTTCGGCGATGCCGTGTTGGCCAGCAGGATTTTCGTGATCAGATATCCCGACAGGACGAAGAAGAGATCGACGCCGGTTCGGCCGGCGACGAAAATTCGCCACGGCGTGGAAGCCGGGCCATCGCCAATTCCAAGATAGTGCCACGCCACAACGAGCAGGATTGCCAGCGCCCGGAGGCCGTCGAGTTCTTTTACCCGTTCCATGGCATGGATGTAGCCGGTTTGGCTTGGGCCTCAAACAGTACTTTGCGCCGAGCCGGCTGCGCCTGGCCGTATTCAATCCAGCCGCATTCGCCGGGCGTTCGAACTCTCGCTCCAGACCGTGCCTGAAAGGCATCTTCCGGTGAATTTACACCCGGAGTTGCTTGAGCTAATAGACCTTCCCGTTTCCGGTTTCGAGGCAGCGATGGTTCTGAAGCAATCCGATTCCCCTGCTTCGCTGCAGCTTTCCAGCCAGCGAAAGCGGGACCTGCTCGACTATTACGAGACCAATGTCGAGGAGCTGGATCGCTGGCGCAAATTCAACGTCGCCTACCATGAAGACGACCTGAAATTCATGCGATTCCTGATTCCGCCCGGCAAACGGGTACTGGAATTGGGCTGCGGCCGTGGCGATCTGCTCGCCGCCTTGGCGCCGTCCTATGGCGTCGGGATCGATTTCGGCGCCAGGACCATCGCCCGCGCCAGGCAGCAACATCCTGAATTGAATTTCGTCCTTGGCGACGTCGAGGACCAGGCGACCCTGGCCGGAATCGAGGGCCCATTCGACTACATCGTGATCGCCGACACCATCGGCATGTTCGAAGACATCGATGGCACCTTGGGTCTGGTGCAGCATCTCTGCGCGCCATCGACGCGGATCATCATCTCTTATTACTCTCATTTGTGGGAGCCGGTGCTCAAGCTCGCCGAGTTGCTGCATCTGCGGAGCAAGCAACCGAAGATCAACTACATCGCCACGGCCGACTTCCTCAATCTGATGGACCTCGCGGATCTCGAGGTGATCAGCCAGGAGCAACGGCAGCTGATTCCGCGGCGCTGGCTCGGATTGGGGCCGTTCGTCAATCGTTTCATCGCGCCATTGCCTGGGATCCGGCAGTTATGCCTGCGGACCTATCTGGTCGGACGTCCGGTCCGCCAATTCCCGGACCGAAAGCTTTCGGCAAGCATTCTCATTCCCTGCCGCAACGAAAAAGGGAATATCGAAAACGCGATCCTGCGCATGCCGCGATTTGGCTCATCCCAGGAAATCCTGTTCGTTGAGGGAAATTCCAGCGATGGTACGTTCGAGGAATGCGAGCGGGTGCGCGACGCCTACAAGGATGACTGGGACATCAAGGTGCTGAAGCAGGACGGCAAAGGCAAAGGCGACGCGGTCCGCAAGGGGTTTGCCGCGGCGACCGGCGACGTGCTGATGATTTTGGACGCTGACCTGACGATGCCGCCGGAGATGCTGCCTAAATATCATGCGGTGATCGAAACCGGGAAGGCTGAATTCGTCAACGGCACTCGCCTGATCTATCCGATGGAGCATGAGGCGATGCGTCCGCTCAATCTGATCGCCAACCGATGCTTTGCCTATCTGTTCAGCTATCTCGTCAACACGCGGCTGACCGACACGCTGTGCGGCACCAAGGTTCTGTTGCGAAAGGATTACGAAGTGCTGGCGCGGGAGCGCAGCTATTTCGGCAATTTCGACCCGTTCGGCGATTTCGATCTGATCTTCGGCGCGGCCAAACAGAATCTCAAAATCGTTGAAACGCCGATCCATTACAAAGCGCGGACTTTCGGCGAGACCCAGATCTCGCGCTTCCGCGACGGTTGGCTGCTATTGAAAATGGTGTGGTTCGCCTATCGCAAATTGAAGGCGATCTGAGCTTTACCGCGCCCTGGCGTTGGTGCTCATGATCTGTCGATTGCCATTTGTGCCGTATTTTGGTCGTGGATGCGGCGCGCAACACCCAGTATTAGTTCACAAAGCCTGACGCGAATTAACGACGACGATCACAATCCTGGGGACTGACAGCACACGGCCTTTTTATTTTGCAGTGCAGCAACTATCTGCTTTTGGTGGAGTTGATGTTCTCTCGACCAGGAGCTGCCGGTGTCTCTCGCCAAAAACGTCGAATTTCTGCGACATCTACCCAGACTAAATGGAATCAATGGTTTGGGAGATTTTGGGTGGGGCGCGAGGCAGCCTGTCCAAACCCCGCTAGTTGAAATCGCCGAATTCGGAGCCAATCCGGGCGATCTCCGGATGTTCTCATACGCGCCTGAGAACCTGCAACCGACGCCCGCTTTGGTCGTCGTTCTGCATGGCTGTGGTCAAACCGCGGCTGGCTATGATTTGGGCGCCGGCTGGTCCACGCTCGCGCAACACTATGGTTTCGCGTTGCTGATGCCGCAGCAGCAACCCTCGAATAACGGCCAGGGCTGCTTCAACTGGTTTAATCCCGAAGACACCGCGCGCGGCAGCGGCGAAGCCCGCTCGATCAGCGAGATGATCGCGCAGATGGTGAACGACCATCACATCGATGCCAAGCGGATCTATGTCACCGGGCTTTCCGCCGGCGGCGCCATGACCTCGGTCATGCTCGCAACCTATCCTGATCTGTTCGCGGCTGGTGCGGTGATCGCGGGATTGCCGTTCGGCGTGGCAACCAATGTGCGGGAAGCGTTGAGCGGAATGTTCCAGACGCCTCCCCGCCCGGCCACTGAGTTGGGTGACTTTGTGCGCAACGCTTCAAATCATCAAGGTCCGTGGCCGAAGCTTTCGGTCTGGCACGGCAGCGCGGATCGCACCGTCAACCCCGCCAATGCCGACGAGATCGTCAAGCAATGGCTCGACGTCCATCAGCTGCCCGCGGCGCCGATGTCGGAGGGTACTGTCGATGGCTATCCCCGTCAGGTCTGGTGGAATACGAACGGGGAGACCGTCGTCGAATCCTACACCATCACCGACATGGCCCACGGCACTCCGCTTGGGATCGCCGACAACGATGAGCGATACGGCGCCGAGGGTGCGTTCCTGATCGAGGCTGGAATCTCGTCCTCGTATCACATTGCGAACTTCTTCGGCCTGACTGAACGGCCTCGTTCGTCCAAGGAAACTATCAAGGAAACTGTCAAGGAACCTGCAAAGAAAGCTGCAAAGAAAGTTTCAGCCGAAACCTCAAAGCAGCGGGCGAAGAAAATACCCGTGGCCCCCACACTGCCCGCGCAAGCGCCTGACATCGCCGCGACGCTCCGGCCGCTGCTACCGCGCCCTTCGCGGCGCAACGGGATCGACGTCGGCAGCGTCATTACCCGCGCACTGACAGCGGCGGGCCTGATGAAATAAGGACGGCGGCGTCGATGCACGCTACAGACGGTCGCCGGTGCTGCGGCATGCGTCGGGTTAAGGATGCCGCGCGGGTTTCCGCCATTTTGTTCCGCCACCGGAAAATAAATCGGAACCAAATGCAGGCGTTGAGGGTTTGCTGAAAATGTGACGGGCGGTTAAGTTCTGGCTGCCAGTGGGGGCAAAACTCGGCGCCGATCGTCTGAATGTTGAAAATCAACAGATCGACTTCAGTTGATTTCCTCGCCGGCGGCGGGGAGATGGGCGCACTCACGCGCGCATACGACTGGTCGGCAAGTCCGTTGGGGCCCCCCGAGACTTGGCCGCAGAGCTTGCGGACCGCCGTACGGATTCTGTTGAACACCAACCACCCGATGTTCATCTGGTGGGGCAAGGAACTCATTCAGTTCTACAATGATGGATACCGCCAGACGATGGGACCCGAGCGCCATCCGAGCGCGCTCGGCCAGCGCGGTCGGGAATGCTGGGCCGAGATCTGGCCCGTTATCGGTCCCCAGATCGAACAGGTGATGAGCGGCGGCGGCGCGACTTGGCACGAGAATGAGCTCATTCCGGTCACCCGCCACGGCCGGCTGGAGCAGGTCTATTGGACCTACGGCTTCAGCCCGATCGACGAGGACAACGGCATCGGCGGCGTGCTCGTCGTTTGCCGCGACGTCACCAGGGATTATCTTGCTTCGGTCGCGCTACGCGAGCGCGAAGCTGAACTGGCGCGCGTGCAGCAAATCGGCCGGGTTGGCGGGCTTGAAGTCGATTTGACGACTGGTTTCCGCAATCGCCGGTCGCCGGAGTATTTGCAGATCCATGGACTACCCCCGATGCGGCCAACGAATCCCACGAGGACTGGGTCCGGCGCATTCACCCTGAGGATCGCGAGGCTGCGGAGAAAAATTTCCGCGACGCCGTCGTAAGCAATGTCCGCGACTACAACGCGCAATACCGGATCATCCGCCCCAGCGACGGTGAGACGCGCTGGATTTCGGTCAAATCGACCATCGAGCGGGACGCGAATGGAAGGGCCCTCCGCCTGATCGGCGCGCACACGGACGTTACCGAACAGGTCGCGGCGGAACAAGCGCTGCGGCAGAGCGAGGAACTCTACCGCAAGCTCGCGGACCAACTCGCCGAGCTGAATGCGACGCTGGCGCAACGCGTCGAGGAAAAGACCCGGGAGCGCGACCGGATCTGGAACGTATCGCAGGATCTTTTGGTGGTCTCAGATCGCGACGGCGTCTGGCGAACGGTCAATCCAGCCTGGACCCAAACGCTGGGCTGGAGCGAGGCCGAATTGCTGAACCGCACTTCGGAATGGCTGCAGCATCCGGACGATAACGGCGTCACGGGCGCGCACGTCAGGGATCTCGGCGCCCGTGAGACCACGGTCAAATTCGAAAACCGCTTCCGCCACAAGGACGGGTCGTATCGCTGGCTATCGTGGGTGGGCGTGTCCGACAGGGACAGCAACTATGCGGTGGCCCGCGACGTGACCTCCGAGAAGGCCGCAGCGGAGCGGCTGAAAGCGACCGAGGAGGCCTTGCTGCAATCCCAGAAAATGGAGGCGGTAGGCCAATTGACTGGCGGCATCGCGCACGACTTCAACAATCTGTTGACGGGAATCGTGGGATCGCTGGATCTGCTGCAGACCCGCCTCAACCAGGGTCGAACCGACAATGTCGCGCGCTACATCCAGGCGGCGATGACATCGGCCAACCGCGCCGCCGCCCTCACCCATCGCCTGCTGGCCTTTGCGCGGCGTCAGCCGTTGGTCCCCAAGGTCGTCGATGTCAACCAGCTCGTGGTATCGCTTGAGGATTTGCTGCGCCGGACGATCGGCGAGACCATCGATCTTGAAATCGTCGCGCTGGATGGGCTGTGGTGCACACTCTGCGATCCCAACCAGCTGGAAAGCGCATTGCTCAATCTCACCATCAATGCCCGCGACGCCATGCCTGATGGCGGCAAGCTCGTCATCGCAACCTCGAATGTGCGGCTCGACAACGTGACTGCCGATACGTCGGCGCTTGCGCCCGGCGATTACATTTGTATCGCCGTCAGCGACACTGGAACCGGCATGAGCGCGGAAGTGGCGGCGCGCGCTTTCGATCCGTTCTTTACGACCAAGCCGATCGGCCAGGGCACCGGCCTCGGGCTCTCGATGATCTACGGATTTGCCCGGCAGTCGAACGGCCATGCGACCATCGACAGCAAGCTGGACCGGGGAACGTCGGTCAAACTTTATCTGCCGCGACACCATGGCCAGCTTGCCGCCGAGCATGCTGCGGGCGTCAACGCCGGCCAACCTGCCGCCACCGGCGAAACGGTGCTGGTGGTCGAGGACGAGCCTGTGGTCCGCGGTGTCATCCTGGAGATGCTCGGCGATCAGGGCTATCGGACGATCGAGGCCGCCGATGGACCCTCCGGCCTGCGCCTGCTGCGCATGAACGAGCAGATTGACTTGTTGATCACCGACGTCGGCTTGCCTGGCATGAACGGCCGCCAGCTGGCCGACCAGGCACGGGAAACCCGGCCCGGGCTGAAGATTCTTTTCATCACCGGTTACGCCGAGAGCGTCGCGATCGCGGACGGCTTTCTGCAACCGGGCATGGAGATGATCACCAAGCCGTTCGATCTCGATCATCTCTCGCGGCGGATTCGCGCGATGATCTCGGGGTAGTCCTTGCTTACCTCTCCCACAAGGGGAGAGGGAGCGCACCTCCGCCGCCGTTGCAGATCAACCTAATCTGCGACGCGCCCCTCCCGCCGTCACACCGCGCCGGTGAGAAACGGATTGGTCTTACGCTCGTGGCCGATGGTGGAGCGGGCGCCGTGGCCGCAGAAGAACCCGACATCGTCGCCGAGCGGCAACAGCTTTTCGGTAATCGACTTGATCAGCGTGGCATGATCGCCGCCGGGAATGTCGCTGCGTCCGACCGAGCCGTTGAAAAGGACGTCGCCGACATGGGCAAAGCCCATTTCCTTGTTGACGAAAACCACGCTGCCGGGTGAATGGCCCGGGCAATGCAGGATTTCAAAGGGGACTTCGCCGACCGAAACCTGATCGCCTTCCGCGAGCCAGCGATCCGGCGTGAAATCTCGCACGCCGGTCATGCCGAACCGTGCGCCGCTCGTCACCACATTGTCGAGCAGGAATTTGTCGGCGATATGCGGGCCTTCGATCGGCACCTTCAGCGCATCGCGCAGCTCGGCCGCGCCGCCGACATGGTCGATATGGCCGTGGGTCAGCCAGATCTTCTCTACTGAGATTTCGGCCCGCTTGATCGCTGACTGAATTTTTGGAATGTCGCCGCCCGGGTCGATCACCACGGCCTTTTTGGTGGCCATGGACCACATCAAAGTGCAGTTCTGCTCGAACAGCGTAACCGGAATGATCATCGCGCCGACTTTTGCCTGGTTTGCGGGTTGCTGTGTCATATTTTCCTGTTCCTCGGCCGCACAATGCCGATTTTTGGCGGCACGCCAAGGGAAAACTTATGTAAAAACTTCGTGCAAAACCTCGTGCAAAAACTGACGGCCGTGGGGCAGGCCTGTCGAAATGGGGCACTTGCCGTTGGCCCCGATCGCGCAATCGGATAGGCTGCGCAAGCATGGAATCACCCGCCCGTCAGGTCAATCTCGTGCCCGCGCCGGACCGCCGTCAGTCGGAGACGGCGCTTGCGGTCGCACGCGGCACCGCGCGGATGCTGCGCACACTGGGTTTTTCCTGCATCAGCGAGTTGCCGCTGCCGTCGGGACGCCGCGCCGATCTGGTGGCGCTGAACGAGCGCGGCGAGATCTGGATCGTCGAGATCAAATCATCGATCGAGGATTTGCGCGCCGACCAGAAATGGCCCGAATACCGCGCGCATTGCGACCGGCTGTTCTTCGCCTTCACCCAGGATATGCCGTGCGAAATCTTCCCGGCCGGCACCGGCCTGATCGTGGCCGATGCCTATGGCGCCCATCTGCATTGCGAGGCGCCCGAACATCGGCTGCCGGCGCCGACCCGCAAGCTGATGATGGTGCGATACGCGATCGCGGCGGCGCAGCGGATCAACCGGCTGGTCGACCCGCAAGGGCACAGCGAATTTTAGTGACGCTTAGGTCCAATCCCGTGGCCGGATTGATAGACGCGGTCAACTCAAAATCGAATTCTGCTGGTTCAATTCCGGTCAGATACAGCAGCCGTCCTCGCTGAAGCTTCGACCGCCACGACTTGCGCAAGGCGGATGTCCTTCGCCTGCTGCTTTGCGGCCAACTCTGCTCCGTTGGGCAGGCCGAGAATTGCACGGAAAACCCTCGATGGGTCTTTGTTAGCCGTCTGCGCCACGCCGCGAAGTTAAGTTAATGCGACACCCCGTTCGTATCGCGGCTCTGTCGCCTGCGCATGCTCCAATGCCGGAGGCGATCGAGATACAGATAGACGACGGGCGTGGTGTAGAGCGTCAGGATCTGGCTCAGCACCAGTCCACCGATGATCGTGATACCGAGCGGCTGGCGGAATTCGCTGCCTTCGCCCATGCCGACGATCAGCGGGACGGCGCCGAGCAGGGACGCCATGGTGGTCATCATGATCGGTCGAAAGCGCAGCAGGCAGGCCTCGAAAATCGCATCGGCCGGTGCCAGACCACGCCTGCGCTCGGCGTCGAGCGCAAAATCGATCATCATGATGGCGTTCTTCTTCACGATGCCGATCAGCAGGATCACGCCGATCATCCCGATGATGTCGAACTGGGTATGAAACAGCATCAGCGCCAGAACCGCGCCGACGCCGGCCGAGGGCAGCGTAGACAGGATCGTCAGCGGATGGACGAAGCTCTCATAGAGCATCCCGAGTGAGATGTAGATCGTCGCGAACGCCGCCAGCACGAGATACGGCTCGCTGCTGAGCGATTCCTGAAAGATCTTGGCAGCACCCTGGAACGAGCCGCGGATCGTCCTGGGAACCCCGATCCGGTTCATGGTCTCTTCGATCTTCGTCACCGCCGTGCCCAGGGAGGTGCCGGGAGCGAGATTGAACGAGATCGTGTTGGAAACCAGAACCCCCTGATGATTGACGACCAGCGAAGTCTGGCCTTGTCCGAATCGGGTGACGCTCGCAAGCGGAATCATCGTCTCCTGGCTGGTGCTGACCGCCGTACCGGTCGAGGATGGCCCCTTGCCGGTGGCGCCGATCGAATTGGTCGCCAGATTCCGAACGGCGCTGGCCGCTACCGAATTGATCGATGCGGCCTGTCCCGACGACACGATCGTTCCGGCCACGGCGTTGGTGGTTTGCGAACCGCTGGCCGGTCCGCCCGAAGTGCTGACATAGACATCCTTCAGCGTCTGCGGGTTCTGCAGGTAAGGCTGAGCCACCTCCATGATGACGTGGTACTGGTTGCGCGCCACATAGATGGTCGAGACCTGCCGCTGACCGAAGGCATCATACAGCGTGTTGTCGATCTGGCTGACCGCGATTCCCAGCCGTGAGGCGGCATCGCGGTCGATGACCACATTGGCCTCGAGGCCCTTGCTCTGCTGGTCGCTGCTGACGTCGGTGAGCGCCGGGACGCTCTGCAGTGCTGCGACGATCTTCGGTATCCATTCGTTCAGCTCCTCGAACGTCGATCCCTGCAGCGTGTACTGATACTGCGCGTTGCCCGAGCGGCCGCCGGCGCCGAGATCGCCCACCGTCTGCAGGAACAGTGTGGCACCGGGCACCGCGGCGAGTTCGCTCCGCAGCACCCCGATCACCTGATCGGCGCTAAGCGTGCGGTCGCGAAGCGGCTTCAAGGAGACGAACACAGTTCCGGAGTTGGTCGAGCCTCCGCCCGGGCCGAGCCCGCCACCGGTGAAACCGACAGCGGTATCGACGGCCGGATTGACCCTGACGATGTCGATGAACTGCCTGAGTTTCTGCTGCATCAGTTGAAACGAGATGCTTTGATCCGCCTGAATCGATCCGATCAGCAGTCCGGTGTCCTGCTGCGGGACGAAGCCTTTCGGAACGGCGCCGTAAAGGTGAAAATTCAGGCCGAGAGTCGCCGCCAGAACCAGCATCACCGAGCGCGGGTGATGCAGCGCCACTGTCAGCGTCCGCCGATAGAAGTTCAGCAGCGCCTCGAAGACGCGCTCGCTGACACGATAGATCCGCCCGTGCGGCCGGCCGCGCTCTCCACGCAGCAGCACGGCGCACATCATCGGCGTTGTCGTCAGCGAAACCACCAGCGAGATCACGATCGACACGGTGATCGTCATCGCGAATTCGCGGAACAGCCGGCCGACCAAGCCGCCCATCAGCAGGATCGGGACAAATACCGCGATCAGCGACACGCTCATCGACAGCACCGTGAAGCCTACCTCCCGGGATCCCAATAATGCGGCCTCCCGCGGTGGCATACCGGCATCGAGGTGGCGGGAAGTGTTTTCCAGCACGACGATGGCATCGTCGACCACGAATCCGGTCGCGACCGTGAGCGCCATCAGCGAGAAGATGTTGAGGCTGTATCCGAGCAGATACATCACCGCAAAGGTCGCGACCAGCGACACCGATACCGCGACCACCGGCACCAGCGTCGCCCGGGCGCTGCGCAGGAACGCGAACACCACCAGGATCACCAGAATCACGGCGATGATGAGCGTAATCTCGACGTCCCGCAGCGAGGTCCGGATCGTGATCGAGCGATCGACCGCGAGGTTGACGTCGATCGCGGGGGAAACCGACGCCCGCAGTTGCGGCATCAGCGCCTTCACGCGGTCGACCATCCCGATGATGTTGGCGCCAGGCTGCCGGTACACGATCATCATGACCGCCAGCTTGCCGTTGGAAAGGCCGAGATTGCGCAGGTTCTCCACGGAATCGAGCACCTCGCCGACATCCGTCAGGCGGACCGCCGCGCCGTTGCGATAGGCGACCACCAGCGATTTGTAGTCCCCAGCCCTGATGGCCTGGTCGTTGGCATAGACCTGGTAGCGCTGGTCTGCGACATCGATGCCGCCCTTCGGACTGTGGGCATTGGCGCTGCCCAGCGCCGCGCGGACGTCCTCGAGGCCGATGCCGTATTTGTAGAGCGATTGCGGAACGAGTTCGACGCGCACGGCGGGCAGCGATCCGCCGCTGACGCTGACTTCACCGACGCCTTCGACCTGCGACAGCTTCTGCGCCAGCACCGTCGAAGCGGCGTCATACAGTTCGGCGGGGGTCAGCGTATCCGAGGTCAGCGTGTAGATCAGGATCGGCGCCGAGGCGGGATTGAACTTGCGGTAGGTGGGGTTGCTGCGCAGCGAGGTCGGCAGGTCGGCGCGCGCCGCGTTGATCGCGGCCTGGACGTCGCGCGCGGCGCCGTTGATGTTGCGATTGATGCCGAACTGCAGATTGATGCGCGCCGAACCGAGCGAACTCGAAGACGTCATCTCGGTGACGTCGGCGATCTGGCTGAGGTGGCGTTCCAGCGGACTGGCAACCGTGGTCGCCACGTCCTCGGGGCTCGCGCCGGGCAGTGTCGCCTGCACCGAGATGGTCGGTATGTCGACATCTGGCAGCGGCGAGACCGGGAGCTTGAAAAAAGCGATGATACCGGCTGCCACCAACCCGAACGTCAACAGCGTCGTGGCGACAGGCCGGCGGATAAACGGGCTTGAAAGACTCATCAGTGAACTTGATCCTCGTTCACCTTATACGCTGTCGCATGATCCGTTCAACGATCCGGATTGCCGCCTGGGATCGGGGCCGATGGCGAACAGAAAAAGGCCCTATGATGGGTAAATCATGGTCCGCACCAAAAGGCTTCGGATATGGCGCTACGCCGTCGTAGCTGAGAGGGGTGGACGGCGACGGCAGCGTACAGTGCCGTCATGGCACTGGATGCTGTGCTTGTTAATTTGATTAGCGCAGGTGTCCTTACGGCCGCCTTTATTGGCGTGGCCTGCGTGACATACAGCGACAACTGGCTCCGGCGATGGCGGTCTTGAAGGTTTGAGGGAGTGCGCGCTACAGCGTCTACACGGACCGGAGATCAGCAAATCGAGCATCCGCTTTATTCGCGAGCCGTCGCCCACTTCTCGGCCACGCTGATCGCCTGCAACAACAACTGTTCGCCTTCATCGTCGGTGGCCCCGGCTGCGATCGCCACTCGAAGACGTTGTATCGCGGCTGACGTGTCACCTTGAAAGTCATCGGAATATGCAACAGTTTCGTTGCTTTCCGACGACGCAATTTGCATGTACGCAAGTTGGGCCGCCTTCGCCAGGCTGACATCCCTGAGTTCTGGATGTGCGGAAAGCAGCAATTCGTGCACCTCCCGCGCAGTTGCTCCCTCGTCGGTCATCGCAGCACCAGAGCTCATCCAGAACGCCACATCGGGATAGCTTGCCGGCACGTTTCGCCGGTGTTTTCACGCCTGAGTTGCAAACGCCCATATCGGCGATGCGTTCCCTTGCGGGGTCATCGAGAGCCAATTTTAGGTAGAGCTGCTTTTAGAACGAGCGCAGCGCAGCGCACAATCTCGTCACGCGCCTGATCTGCCGGGCGTTCTGTTCGGAAGCCGACTTAACTGGAAAGAAGATCGCCAATTGAGGCGGACTTAGCTTTCCTTTTTCGGCGGCTCAGGTTCTGTGCGGTCGGTAATATAGCGCGGCGTGTCAGATACTTCGAAGAAGACGATGATTTGCCGGCATCGTTCGCACTGGAAAGCGCGACCGTGTTGCTTCATTGGTTCGACGCATACCGGGCAGAGCGGTGTCATTGGGTCAGGGGAACGCCTGAGACCGCCAGCGGTTCAACGGCGCTTCGAGGCATTGAAGTCCTGTGGAACTGGCAGCGCACGGGAACCGTTGCCCCCGCCATCCGCCCCAATCTTTGCGAGCGCAAGCGCTTTTCATTTAACTATTTTATGACACCGCGCGAAGGCAATTTTCGATGGCCCTGTGGCGAGTTCCGCTACAGACTTTTTGCGGGGTTTGGCGCAAAAAGAGACGCAAGTGGTCTTTGTCCATGGCTCCATTTCGGTTCGCGGAACAGCTGAGCTTTTTGGGGGATTCACGTGAGCAAGCTCCTTTTGTCTTCAGTGGCAGTGTTCGTCTTCGTAGCGACGGCCCACGCCGACGAACTCTCGGATATCCGGGCCCAGGCCAAGCAGCTTCGCGAACAGAACGAAGCGCTGGCGAAGCGCCTGGCGGATCTCGAGAAGCGTCAGCAAAAGCTTGAGAAGCGGACTGTTGAGAAGCAGCCCGCGGTGGCAAGCGGCAATCTGGCCGAGGCGATGGCCGCCGATCTGCCGTACAAGGCGGCCGTCAAGGCGCCGGCCGCGGCGAATGACGACCTGTGCTGGCATGGCGTTTGTGTGTACGGCAACATCGACATGGGCCTGAGCTACATAAACCACGGCGCACCGTTGAGCCCGCTGGCCGTCGGCCCGCTGAATTATCTGGTATCGAAGCAGTCGCTGGGCTCGTATTTCGGGGTGGGTCCCAACCAGCTCAGCACGTCGTTCATCGGCCTGCGCGGCAAGCAGGAGATCGCCGACGGCCTCTACGCCGTGTTCAACTTGCAGACGCAATTTGATCCGGCGAGCGGACAGACTGCCAATGGGATCGGGTCCGTGCAGCAGAACAACGGATTGGGACTCGCGGCGCAGAACGGGTACAGCGACTCGTCCAAGGGCGGCCAGATGTTCAACGGCGCGGCCTATGCCGGTCTCAGTTCGCCCATCTACGGTACACTGACCTACGGCCGGCAAAACGCGCTGAGTTCGGACCTGGTTACCAATTACGACGCGATCTCCGGTTCGAACGCCTGGTCGGTGCTCACCTACCAGGGCGCATCGGGCGGTGGCGGAGATACCCAGGACCGTATCTACGACAACTCGTTCGAATATCGGGTCGGCGTCGGTCCGGTTCGCTTTGCGGTGGAGACCCAGCTTCGCAATGGCGGCAATAGCGGTACCGGCAACGCTTTCGAAGGCGACGTCGGCTTCGACTATCTGGGCCTGTCGATGGATTTCGTCGGCGGCAAGATCTACGACGCGGTTTCCGCGGCACCTCTGAGCGCCGCGCAAGTCCTCGCAGTGCCCCTCACACCCGTGCCGACAGGATTGGGGGCTGTGGCTGGGACGGTGTCCGACAACACCGTGTTCCAGATTGCCGGCAAATACACCATCGGGCCGGTCAAGCTGTTTGCCGGCTATGAGCACATCGATTTCGCCAACCCGAATAATCCGCTGACGCCCGGCGCGTTCATCGAGGGCGGCTACACGGTATTTGCTCCCAACAACACCAACTTCACCACCGACAAGATCCTGCAGGTGTTCTGGGCCGGTGCGAAGTATTCGGTCCGGGCCGATCTTGATCTGGCTGTGGCGTATTACCACGAGAGCCAGAACAGCTTCATCATCGGCAATGGCACCAATCCCACCGGGACCTGCAACACCGCGGTCTCCGGCGGCTGCAGCGGGTCGCTGGATGCGGTCTCCTTCGTCGCCGACTGGCGCTTTGCGCGCCACTTCGATGCCTATGCCGGCGTGATGTGGTCGCAGGTGCAGAACGGTCTCGCCAACGGCTTCGCTCTGGCGAACGGCTTGCCGGGAACGACGGGCAACAAGGCCTCCGCCGTCGATCCGGGCGTTGGTCTGCGCTACCAGTTCTGATCACGCGTAGGCAGAGACATTTGAAAACGCGTTTCAGCTTAGCGTTTCAGAATCTCTCCGCCGTTCCCTTCGCTGGAATACCGGATCGCCGGGCGACGACACCAGAGCAAGCTGCTTGAATTTCGAATTCGACGCACTTCGCGGGCCCGAACCGTTCGGGCCATCAAAGCCTAGCGCGGCGCGCGCTTGGCGAGGATGCGCTGCAGGGTGCGGCGATGCATGTTCAGCCGCCGCGCGGTTTCCGAGACGTTGCGGTTGCACATCTCATAGATGCGCTGGATGTGCTCCCAGCGCACACGATCCGCCGACATCGGGTTGTTCGGCGGTTCTGACTTCTCGGTGCCGCTCGCGAGAAGGGCCGCGACCACATCGTCGGCGTCGGCGGGTTTCGAGAGATAATCCACCGCGCCCATCTTCACGGCGGTCACGGCGGTCGCGATGTTGCCGTAGCCCGTCAGCACGATCGCGCGCGCATCGGGCCGTTTGCGCTTCAGCGCCGACACCACGTCGAGTCCATTGCCGTCGCCGAGCCTCAAATCCACCACCGCGAAGGCCGGGGCGGCCTTTCCGATCTGCGCCAGACCATCGGAAACACTGTCGCAAGACGTCACCATGAAGCCGCGGGTTTCCATGGCGCGCGTCAGGCGCTCCAGAAACGGCTTGTCGTCTTCCACGATCAACAACGAACGGTCGGCGTGGTCAGTCAGTTCGGCGATAGCGTTCACGATTTGGGTACCCCCCAGATGACAGACCTGCAACATATGGCGCGGCGACCGGAGACTGCCAAGGCCGCAAACGGGCGATCAGGCCTTTCTCTCAGGGCTTGAGAACGATTCTAGACCCCGTATTTTGACGGGTTTTCTTCAAGCAAGCCGGTTCCATTTCGCTCAAAACGCGCCTTAGGAAGCGGGTTCCGCGGCGGTTTCGAAGCGGGCACGCGGCCAGACGATGTGAACCACAGCGCCATGATCCGGGAAAACCCGGTTGGTGAAGGAGACCCTGGCGCCGGTACGCTCCAGCAGCGTGCGGGCGATGAACACACCAAGACCGAGGCCACCGCGCTCGCTTTGGACCTCGTCGGCGCTGCGCCGCCGTGACAGATAGGGTTCGCCGATGCGCTTCAGCATATCGGGCGCGATCCCTGGCCCGTCGTCGGAAATGACGATCTCGACGGTTTCGGTATTCCACCAGGCATTCACCTCCACCGTCGCCCGCGCGAAATCGACGGCGTTTTCGAGGATGTTGCCGACACCGTACAGGATAGCCGGATTACGCGTCCCTACCGGCTCGGGCGCGCCTGCGACAGCAATACGGACCTTGATCGCGACGCCGAAATCGCGATGCGGCGCCACTGTTTCCTCGATCAGCGCGGACAACGGCATGCGATCGAACGGCGCGCCGGTGGAGGAAAGCTGGGTGATTTTGGCCAGAATATCGCGACAGCGTTGCGCCTGTTCCCGCAAGGTTTTGATGTCGGCGGCAAGCGCGCTGTTATCCTGCAACGTCCGCTCCAGTTCGCGCGAAATCAGGAAGATCGTCGAAAGCGGCGTACCGAGTTCGTGCGCGGCCGCGGCGGCGAGGCCATCGAGTTGGGTGAGATGTTGTTCCCGCGTCAGCACGAGTTCGGTGGCGGCCAGCGCGTCCGACAATTTGCGGGCTTCTTCAGCGACCTGGAATGCATAAAGACTGGTGACACCGATCGCCACCACGATCGAAAGCCAGACGCCGAACAGATAGATCGGCGGCAGCACAAGAGGATCGTCGCTGTCCCACGGCAGCGGCAGGTGGAAAAATACCAGCACGGAGGCGCAAGCCACCGCCAGAAAGCCTAGCGCAATCGTCAGCCGGATCGGCAGTGCCGTCGCCGAAATCAGAACCGGGGCCAGAAACAGAAAGGAAAATGGATTTTGCAGGCCACCGGTAAAAAACAGCAAGCCGGCCAGTTCCACGATGTTCAAGGCCAGCAGCGCCGCGGCATAGGCCGGCTCCAGCCGCTGCATCGGGTTGAAGCTGACCTGCAGCACAAGATTGAGCAGCGCCGAGAGGCCGACGATGGTCACGCAGGGAACCACCTCGACGTCGAATTCGAGTCCCTGTGCCACGATGAAGATCGCCGCGAGCTGGCCGAGCACAGCGAGCCAGCGCAGCCGCAATATCGTATCGAGACGGACATACCGGCGCGGATGGCGAAAGTCGGAGCTCGCAATTTCGGTCATGCCGGAAGTCTAGCTGCGCATAGTGCCAACGACAAATTCGCTTATTGGCCTCTGCATCCGACAGTCCCAAATTCCCGCTGAGGTCTTGATTCTCATCAAAGCCTTGATTCTCGTCGAAGTGTTGCACTTGAGCTTCCGATGGCCCAATGAACGGCCCGCATGATGAAGAATGACGCAGCCACATCGCAGTTTGCCGCCGCCAATTCAGCGGAAACGGCCGCCATCGAGGTCACGCGCCTCGTCAAGCTCTACAAGAGCACCCGCGCGGTGGACGATGTTTCATTTCGCATCGCACGGGGCAGCATCACGGGACTGCTCGGCGGCAATGGCGCCGGCAAGACCACGACCATCGCCATGATCATGGGGCTGGTGCTGCCGACCTCGGGCCGCATCCAGGTGCTGGGGTGTTCAATCCCCGACCAAAGCGCCGAAGTGCTGGGCCGGATGAATTTCGAAAGCCCCTATGTCGATATGCCGATGCGGCTCACGGTGCGGCAAAATCTGACGATATTCGGCCGCCTCTATGCGGTCGCGGATTTGCGCGCGCGCATCGAGAAACTGGCCGCCGATCTCGACCTCGGCGACTTCCTCGACCGTCCCAACGGTAAACTCTCCGCCGGGCAGAAGACCCGGGTGGCGCTGGCGAAAGCACTGATCAACCAGCCCGAGCTGTTGTTGCTGGACGAGCCGACGGCGTCGCTCGATCCCGATACCGCCGACTGGATCCGGCAGCACCTCGAGACCTATCGCCAGAAAAATGGCGCGACCATCCTGCTGGCGTCGCACAACATGCTCGAAGTGGAGCGGCTGTGCGACCGCATCATCATCATGAAACGCGGGCGGATCGAGGACGACGACAGCCCGGACAAGATCATGGCCCGCTATAACCGGACGACGCTGGAGGACGTGTTTCTCGATGTCGCGCGTGGCCGCGTGCAGGAGGGCACGCCGTGAGGAGGTCCGTCACCTTTGGCGGCATCGCGCCGCATCGCATCGCCGCGATGATCCTGCGCTACTGGTATCTTTTGGTGTCTTCATGGCCGCGGCTGCTGGAGTTGCTCTATTGGCCCGCCTTGCAGATCATCACCTGGGGATTCCTGCAAAGTTACATCTCGCAGAATGCCGGTTTCTTTGCGCGGGCCGGCGGCACCCTGGTCGGCGCCGTGATCCTGTGGGACATCCTGTTTCGCGGGCAGCTCGGCTTTTCGATCTCGTTTCTCGAGGAGATGTGGGCGCGCAATCTCGGCAACCTGATGATGAGCCCGCTAAAGCCGATCGAGTTTCTGATCTCGCTGATGGTCATGAGCCTGATCCGGCTCGCGATCGGCGTCATTCCGATGACGCTGCTGGCAATGATCTTCTTCGATTTCAACCTGTATAGCATCGGACTGCCGCTGATCATCTTCTTCTGCAACCTGATTTTCACCAGCTGGTCGGTGGGAATTTTCGTCTCGGGGCTGGTGCTGCGTAACGGCCTCGGCGCGGAAAGCATCGTCTGGACCTTGATGTTCGGGCTGATGCCGCTGGCCTGCGTCTACTATCCGGTGACGGTGTTGCCGCATTGGCTGCAATACGTCGCCTGGACATTGCCGCCGACCTACGTGTTCGAGGGCATGCGGGCACTCCTGACCGAACATGTCTTCCGGACTGACCTGATGATCACGGCGCTCGCCATCAATGCCGTGCTGTTTATTGCATCATTCGCGACATTCCTTGCGCTCTTGCGCAGCGCTCGGCGACACGGGTCGCTGATCCAAGGCGGCGAATAAGGCGGTAAATAAACCAGCGAATAAGCCACTTATCCCACGGATTTGAGGGTTTTTCGGCTTGCATCCCACATAGTTATACCGATCTGTACGTTGACGCTTTGTTACGCATTCGGCACTATGCTGCGATGCAAAAGGGACTTGAGAATTAAATGCCGATTGGTGAATTTGGCGGCGCACCGCCACTGGTGGCCGAAGGCAGTCCGGCGCTGACGACGCCGATGTACTGGATGTACGAAATGGCGCAGGCGTCGCTCAATCCGGCGCGCGCCGTTACCGACGCCGCGAAAATCCTGTTTCAGAATCCGCTCAATCCGTGGTCACACACCGAATTCGGCAAATCCATCGCCGCCGGTTGCGAGTTGTTCGAGCGCACTACGCGCCGCTACGGCAAGCCCGAATGGGGCCTCTACACCACCGAGGTTAGTGGCGTGCGCACGCCGATCGAGATTCGCTCGATCTGGGAAAAGCCGTTCTGCCGCCTGTTGTACTTCGATCGCAAACTGACGCGCCCGCTACGCGTGCCGCAGCCGCGGGTGCTGATCGTCGCCCCAATGTCCGGTCACTACGCCACCTTGTTGCGCGGCACGGTCGAAGCATTTCTGCCAACCCATGAAGTCTATATCACCGACTGGTCCGATGCCCGGATGGTTCCGATGGCCGCAGGGCGCTTCGATCTCGATGATTATGTCGATTACGTCATCGAGATGCTTCACGCACTCGGCGGCAACACGCATGTCATTGCCGTCTGCCAGCCTTCGGTGCCGGTGGTGGCGGCGGTTTCCATCATGGAAGCCGAGCGCGATCCCTATGTGCCGCTATCGATGACACTGATGGGCGGCCCGATCGATACGCGCCGCAATCCCACGGCCGTCAACAATCTCGCCGCCGAGCGCGGCATCGACTGGTTTCGCAGCAACGTCATCACCAAGGTCCCGTTCCCGCATCCGGGCGTGATGCGCGACGTCTATCCGGGCTTCCTGCAGCTCAACGGCTTCATCAGCATGAACCTTGACCGCCACATGGACGCCCACAAGAACCTGTTCAAAAATCTGGTGAAAGGCGACGGCGACCTGGTCGACAAGCACCGCGATTTCTATGACGAGTATCTCGCCGTCATGGACCTGTCCGCGGAATACTATTTGCAGACTGTCGATCTGGTGTTCGTCAAGCACGCGCTGCCCAAGGGCGAGATGACCCATCGCGGCAAGCTGGTCGACCCTTCGAAAATCACCCGCGTCGCGCTGATGACGGTGGAAGGCGAGAAGGACGATATTTCCGGAATAGGACAGACCGAAGCGACGCATGCGCTGTGCCGTTCAATTCCCGACCATCGCCGGGTGCATTACGTGCAAAAAGGCGTCGGACATTACGGTGTGTTCAACGGTTCCCGTTTCAAATCGGAAATCGTGCCACGGATTTCCGATTTCATGCTGTCTGCGGCGAACGTGAAGCCGTCTTTGGCCGCGGCGGCAGAATAGACCGCGATTGGATGATGTCGACGCAGCGTCGGTGCCCATGATCAAGATATCGGGCCTGAATTCGTGCAGGCCGGTAACCCTCTGAATTGGCCGAAGGAAATCCAGATTCTGGGCTCCGTGAAAGAGTGAGTTTGGATTCAGTCCTTGGAACGCCCGATGGGGTCCGGTTTCAGTCTAAATATTTTGTTCCAGCCCCATCCTGTAGAGGCGGACAGGCGGTACGCCCCCTGTATATTGGGCAAATGATTTGTTTTTGCGCCGACCGATTTCGCTGGCGGCAGATATGGCAGAATCCGGGCGTACTCCTGCCCCCCGGACTGACAGACATGGCCACTCGCGCCCTCCTCTATCGGCGGCCCGCCGAACCTTCTCGACTTTTAGTCAAGCACGGCTCGCAAATCTATTCGGTCAGACTGCGCCGCCATCGCCGTGCGCGGCGCTACACCTTGCGGATTTATCCCAGCGACCGCGAAGCGATCCTGACCATGCCGCCCCGCGGCACCATTATCGAGGCGAAAGATTTCGCGCAGCGTCATGGCGGCTGGATTGCCGCGCGCCTTGGCCGATTGCCGAAGGCAGCGCCGTTTCTTCCGGGCACAATAGTTCCGCTGCGTGGTAGCGCTCATCGGATCGTGCATCGCGCGGCCATGCGCGGCACTGCATGGACGGAAATACGCGATAGCGGCGAGCGGATTCTCTGCGTGGCGGGAGCCAGCGAACATATCGAGCGGCGGGTCCTTGATTATTTGAAGCGCGAGGCGCGCAAGGATTTGCAGAAGGCATCGGTTTACTACGCGCAGGACCTCGGCGTGAGGGTCAGGCGGCTGTCGATCCGCGATCAGTCGAGCCGCTGGGGTTCGTGCACGTCAGCGGGATCGCTGTCGTTTTCGTGGCGGCTGATCCTCGCACCACCTTACGTGCTGGATTATCTGGCCGCCCATGAAGTGGCACATCTCGTCGAGATGAACCATTCGGCGCGATTCTGGCGGGTGGTCGCCAAAGTCTGCGATCATGTCGAGCGCGCCAAGACCTGGCTCGATACCCACGGTAACGACTTGCATCGCTACGGCATCCAGGATTAGCGCGCGGCTCGCCCGCTCACCCCTGTGGTGCGACGATGAAGAGCGCGGCGAGAACCACCGCGAAGAGACTGTGGGCCAGGAACCGGCGAATAGGACCCGGGTATTCTCGCCTTTTCTGACAATCCGATCGGATATTCGAGCGCAACAGGCGATCCCACGGCAATCTCGTGAAACCATGAGCCCCAGGCATTGGTAAACGCAATGGTCCGGCCATCATCGGACTCAAAGCGAATGATCGGCAGAGATAAGTTGCCCTTCATCATCGCGGATTCGACGATGACCAATAATAGTCCCGGGCAGGTTCAAGCGCGGCCGTCTCGGGAACAGGCAGGCATTATAACGATGAGCCGCAAGCCAGTATAAAACCCGCGCGATCACCAGAGATGAAACGATGGCGCTCATCGTCCTATTGGCGCGATGCGCCGCTTATCAGACATGCCGCCAACTCGGTACGGTTATGGGCGCCGAAGCGCCTGCACAGATTGGCGACGTGTTCTTTCACGGTCTGGTCGGAAATTCCCATCTCGCGGGCAATTTCCTTGTTGGTCTGGCCGCGGCAGACCCGTGCCGCGACATCCGCCGAGCGGGGCGGCAGGCGCGATAGCATTGTTGATGCTGTCAGCACCACCGGAAGCGTGCGCAGCAGGATCGGAGATCCCGCATCGTCGTCGATCTGCCCCGAATTCATCATGTTGGAGAGCGCCAGCGAACCGGCGCGGCACAACATGTCCATCCGCTGGCGCAGCAGCGGTGTATAGGGAGCGGCGGCGTCAGCTGTTGCGGTAAACAGGACACCGATGATCTTGTTTTCGCACCACAACGGGCCGCCCATGTTGTAGCTGAAGCCCCATTCGTGCAGCAGCTCGCACGACGCACTGCGTCGCCAATGGTAGGGGCCGAGCAGCGACGCACCGTCGGTCGTGCGGCCGGCGGTCAGGATGCAGTCCAGCACGGGGTCGCATTTCCAGAAGCCGGACTTGTAATTGTCGAGAAGACCCTCATCGACATGTCGGCTGTAAACGAGATCGGGCTTCGCGCCCTGCAACAAATACAGGCCCACCGTTGGTGAGCCGGTGAGCTCGCGGATGGCCGAGCAGCAGGCGACGCCGAGCGCGCGGACCGACCGGCTTTCGGCAATCGACATCAGCCGATCGGCGAGCTGTCGTTCGGATTGTGCATCAAGCGGTTGTTGCTCAGTCAGCACTATCCCCTCGCGCGTTGAACTTCACTCCAGTCATGTCGGCACCGTGCGCCCCCACAGCATCCGCCTGGTCAAGTACACAAGCTCTCCGGCGCCAGTTCGTTGGTCAAGCGAAAAAAGGCAGCAAATTCAAAATCCCAGAGCCTAGCTTTGCGGCATTGCACACCGCACCGCCGAACATCCCCCCATGGTGGGGGATTGCTGAACTCTCGGATGGCCGCCTAGCATCGTGATCGAAGCCGAGCTTGTACGGCGTTCAAGCGACCACGACAGGTCGATGCAAAACGTTCGTGCAACTCGCAAGGGACTGCTTCGACGCCATCGCAACGCCTTTTCGCCGCGAGCCATGACCTGGCGCGCGATCGGGCCGCCGCGCGCCAGCGGACCGTATGCAGTTCCTCGCCGCCGCGATTTTAAGCTCGCCACGCGCTGCGATATCCGCAGGCGGGGAATAGACAGTCATCCTGCGAGGAGGAGACCTATCATGAACGTGTCAGCCCAGCGCGCCGCAAAGCTTCCCGCGGCGGTTCCCGCCTTTGAGTTTCATAAGCGCCTCGACGCACTCCTTCCACTGATCGAGGCGCAGGCGAACGAGGCCGAAACGCTCGGCTACCTGACCGACGACGTGGTCTCCGCAATGCGCAAGGCCGGCATCTACACCATGCTGTTTCCGAAGGCGGTGGGCGGCGCGGAACTGTCGCCGTACGACGCGATGACCGTGATCGAACGCCTGTCCTATGCCCATGCGTCGGTCGGCTGGTGCGTCATCGGTAACAACATGGAAGGCACCACCATGGCCATCTACATCGAAGATGAGGGCATCAAGAAGGTGTTCGCCGGTGGTCCGGACATCACCATCGCCGGCAACGGCGTGCCGCGCGGCTACGCCCGCCCGGTCGAGGGCGGTTACATGATCCGCGGCAACTGGGCTTACGGCAGTGGCATCCAGCACGCGGAATGGGTCCACTCCGGTTGCTTCCTCACCGACGCCGAGGGCAAAGACATGATCATGGGCCCCACCGGCCAGCCCAAGATCATCGTCACCCATCATCCCCGCTCGACCATCAAGTTGATGGGCAACTGGGACGTACTCGGCCTGCGCGCCACCGGCAGCTTCGACTACACGCTCAGCGAGGGCGACGAACTGTTCGTGCCGACCCACATGACCTACGATTTCGACATCGACGCGCCGCGCCGCGGCGGCACGCAAGGCGCGCTGGGCCTCGCCGGCTACAGCGCCTGGGCCCATTCCGGCTGGGCGGTCGGTGTCGGCCGCCGAATGCTCGACGAACTGGTCAAGGTGATCGTGCAGCGGCGCGATCCGTTCGGCAAATCGAGTGACAGCGCGAGCTTCAGGTTCCAATTCGCCCAAATGGAGGCGCGCTACCGCGCGGCGCGCGCGCTGGTGCACGAAACGTGGCGGGACGTGTCTGCGACCTGCGACCTCGGCCACCAACCCACCCTCGATCAGCTAACGATGATCAAGCTGTCCTTGCGTCACATTCACGACGCGATCTCCGACGTCGCCACCTTCGCGCATCGTGCCGCCCGCGGCGCATCGCTGCACAATACGCCGATGCAGCGTTTCTATCGCGACATTCACTCCGGCACCCAGCACATCCTGATGGCGGACCAGATTGTCGAGGAGTGCGGCCGCGCCCTGCTCGGACTGCCGGGCCCGGACGCTCATTGGACCGTGTTCGGCGTGACCGGCTAAGCCCGTCGGCGCGGAAGGGGAAATCGACGTGTCCAGGCAACGCATCATCGGCTTCTGCGGCAGCAGCTGGCGCCCGGCCAAGTCCCGGGCGCTGGTGGAGGCGGTCGGGGCCGACCTGCGCGAGCGACACGCCCTCACCACCGAGATCCTGGACCTGATCGATGCGGGGCCCGGTCTCGCGGCGTTCTCGCGCGATGCCTTCAGCGACTGCGCGCGCGGCGTAATCGAGGCGATCGAGCACGCCGACGGTCTCGTCATAGGCTGCCCGGTGTTTCAGGGTTCTTATCCCGGATTGTTCAAGCACGTCTTCGACCTGATCGAACCTAGCGCGCTAAAGAACCGCCCGGTGCTGCTGACCGCGCTCGGTGGCGGCCTTCGTCATTCGCTGGTGGTCGAGCATCAGCTGCGGCCGCTGTTCGGCTTCTTCGAGGCCTGCACGGTTTCCACCGCGATCTATGCCGGCGCCACCGAATTCCAGGTGGGCGAACCGCTGCCGCCGATCATGGCCGCGCGGCTCACCAACGCAGTCGACCAGTTTGCCGGCCATCTGAAGGCCCGCTGCGCGGATGCGGCATGACGCGCCGGCGCACCCGGGGCCTTGCGTTTCTCGCGTTCAACCGGAGGCTTTGCCCATGCATGACGTCAACATGAAACCCGGGCCCGACCGCACCGGGTTTGCGCGCGCTGAATACGATATCAATGGGGTCAAGACGGTTGTTCAATCCATCGGCAGCGGACCCGTGTTGGTGTTCCTGCACGGCACGGGCACTTTCACAGGTTTCGAGGTGGCGCGGGCTTGGGCCGCGCACCATACGGTGCTGATCCCGTTTCATCCCGGCTTCGGCGATTTCGGCGACTCTGACACAATCGATACCGTCGAGGACCATGTCCTGCACTACATGGACCTGTTCGACCGTCTCGGTCTGCGGAATTTCGATCTCGCAGGATTCTCGCTGGGCGGCTGGCTCGCCGCGGAATTCGCCATTCGCCAGCCGCAGCGGGTGCGACGGCTCGTCCTGGTCGCCCCTGCCGGCCTCGTTGTCGATACCGCGCCCGCGCCGGGCCTGTTCGACATCGCCCCACAGGAACTGCCGGCCTATCTCGCTCATGATCCGGCGGCCGCGCTGCGCTACTTTCCGCAAGCGCCGGATCCCGCCTTCGACGCCCGGCTGGGACGCGAGGTCACGGGCTTTGCAAAACTGATCCGCAACGACCCCCAAGGCAATCCCAAGCTCGCCCACTGGCTGCGTCGCATCACCATGCCGACCCTTGTGCTGTGGGGCTCGAACGATCGCTTGCGTCCCACTGCCCAGGCGCAGGCCTGGATGGCGGGCTTGCCCGACGGCCATCTCCAACTCGTGCCGGCGACCGGACACCTGGTGTTCGAGGAAACGCCCGCCGCGGGTCGCCACGTCACCGAATTTCTCGCCGGCTAAGCCGGCGACGTCGCAGTTTTCATCGAGAGCAGAGGACAACACCATGATCGACATGCCCCCGGGCATCACCACCGCGAATGAAGGTTTCGGCAACATCGTCTGGAACATTCTCGGCCAGACCTACACGCTCAAGCAGCAGTCGGACGCTTCGATGGCGTGGCACGCCGTGTTCCCGAGCGGCACTTTTGTGCCGCCGCACATTCATCCCAACCAGGACGAGTTCGTCTATGTGCTGAGCGGCCGCTACGATCTGTGGCTCGACGGCAAGGATTTCACCGCGAAGGCCGGCGATCTCGTCCGCATGCCCAAAGGAATTCCGCACGGCATCTTCAACAAGTCCGGCGAGACCGCCACCAG
Organism: uncultured Alphaproteobacteria bacterium; assembly: GCA_963811915.1. Taxonomy (GTDB): domain Bacteria; phylum Pseudomonadota; class Alphaproteobacteria; order Rhizobiales; family Xanthobacteraceae; genus Bradyrhizobium. The sequence goes on along the minus strand of CAWETC010000017.1, from coordinate 73,511 downwards.
CCTGTTCTGGGTGGCACCCACGCGGTCGCTGAAGGAACTGTTCGAACGCATCCACAACCTTCCTGACCCGGCAGAGGTGGTTCGCATCGCCGCCGAACACGAGGTCAATTTCCTGCCGCCGCCGGCCTGACACAAATTCCCCCTCCCGCAGAGATTTCACAAAAACGAGGATCGACCATGATCTGGACCAACATTGCCGAAACCGACCGACAGAGGATCGCAAGCTGGCAGAAATGGATGCTGGCGCTGGCCATCCTGTGTGAAATTTTCCTGGCCGCAGACTGGTATGCGTTTGCGGCGGTGCTTCCGTTCGTGTCCGAAACACTCAATCTCAATCCCGCCGAGGCCGGCCTCGCCCAAGGCATCTTCGCCCTCACTTACGGCATCGGCATGGTGGTCTGGTCTCCCATCAGCCGCACCATGTCGGCGCGCAGCATGCTGCTGATCGGGCTTGCCGGCACCGGCATCGGCATGGTGGCACAGGTCTTCGTGGAGAATTATGCCCAGCTCATCACGCTGAGGCTCATCATCGGTTTCTTCGACGCCGGTATTTTCATCGGCAACATGAAACTGATCTTCGGCTGGTTTCCTCACAGCCGCCGTGGTGCCGTCGTCGGCATGATCCTTGCGGCTTACAGCCTCGCAATCACGATGGACTTCGCACTCGGCATCCCGCTGACGCTCGCGACCAACTGGCGCGTGTTCTTCGCCGTGCTTGCGGTCGGCACCCTTGTGGTCGCCGCGCTGGACTGGTTTATCGTCCGCAACGGGCCGGCAGAAATCGGCATCGCCAATTTCAGCTGGGGTAATGAGGCAGCGCAACAGTCGCTGCCGGTCGCCGAAATCTTCCGCCAGAAATGGATCGCGGTCGGAGGCCTCGGCATCATGGCCTGCACTACCGCGCTCGCAGGCACCGCCACCTGGGTGGTGCCGGCCTTCATTGCTGTGCAGCACATGCCGCCGGCGGCCGGCGCCATCATCGGCACGGTGATGGGATTGTCGCAAGTGTTGTTCCTGGTGATCGGCGGCTACATGTCCGACCGCTACGGCAAGCCGTTTATGATCAAGTTCACCGCGCTATTGGCGCTCGGTACTGCGCTGATGTTCCTGTGGACCACGATCACGCCGATGCCGTTCGCGGTGCTCGTGCTGTTCGCCGCCCTGAGCGGGCTCGCGGTACTCGGCGGCGGGGCGATCTTTGCTCTGCTCAGCGAAAAATACTCCGATGCCCTGGCGCCCGCGGCGATCGGCTATGCCGAGGTGTTCGGCCTGTTCTCCGCCTTTATCGCGCCATGGCTGATGGGCACCATCATCAAGGCAAGCGGTGGATCATTCGTGGAAGCATTCGGCTTCTTCGTCATCATGGAGGTGATCTTCCTCGTCCTCCTGATGATACTGGCGCGCGACACGGTCAGCCGGCCGTCGATCGTGACTCATCCTGCCGAATAACGCGGACCCGCGGTCGCGCTACTCACGCAGCGTGTCGCGACCGCGTGCCATCAAAAAACGGATCGACAATAAGGCGCGCAGCGAAAGTCTACCGTCCTCCAAACAGCCGATCCACCAGCCAGCCGTCCAATCCATTCGCCGCCTCGGGCCGAACCGAAGCAGAAGCGCGCGTCGGCGCCGGTCTGACGGCGGTGTTTGCCGCGATGGGTGAATTGGCCGAAGACGCATAGACCGGTGGCGCGCTGCTCGGCGAGACGGCCTGCGCGATATTCGCCAGCAAGCCCATTGGTGCTGCCGGTGCTGCCGGCACGGGCAATGGCACAGGCGTGACGCCCTGATGGGCGGCCTTCATAAATCGTGTCCAGATCTCGACGGGTAACCCGCCGCCGGTCGCCTTCTTGGTCGGCGAATTGTCGTCATTGCCGAGCCAGACGCCGGTCACGAGGTTGGCGGTGTAGCCGATGAACCAGGCGTCGCGGAAATCCTGGCTGGTGCCGGTTTTGCCGGCGGCCATCCAGCCTGGAAGTTCCGCCTTGTGCGCGGTGCCGCTGAGCAGGGTTTCCTGCATCATGGTGTTCATGGCCGCGACATTGCGCGGGTCGATCACCTGGCCGAGTTGGTCGGCAGACCGCGCGTAGAGCACCTTGCCGTCGGCGGTGCGGATTTTGTTCACGACGTGCGGCGAGATGCCGAGGCCGCCATTCGCGAACGGTACATAGGCGCCGACCAGTTCGACGAGCGAGACTTCCGAGGTGCCAAGTGCAATCGAGGCGTTGGCGTCGAGCTTCGATGAAATGCCGAGCCGGTGCGCCGTGCGCACCACATTCTTCGGTCCAACCTCCAGCCCGAGCCGCACCGCCACGGTATTGAGCGACATCGCCAGCGCCTGTGTCAGGGTCACCGCGCCGAAATATTGGTGGCTGTAATTCTCGGGTTTCCAACCCTTGACGTCGAGCGGCGCGTCCTGCCGGATCGTGTCCGGCGTCAGGCCCGCTTCGATGGCGGTGAGGTAGACGAAGGGCTTGAACGCCGACCCCGGCTGGCGCTTCGCGGTCACCGCGCGGTTGTACTGGCTTTCGGCATAATTGCGGCCGCCGACCATAGCGCGCACCGCGCCATCCGGCGTCATCGCCACCAGCGCGCCCTGGCTGACATTGAACTTCACGCTTTTCGCCGCGAGTTCGTCGATCACCGAAGCCTCGGCGATGCTTTGCAGTTTCGGATCGATCGAGGTTTCGACCACGACGTTCTGGTCGATCTGCCCGATCAGATCGTCAAGGACTTCACCGATCCAGTCCGCCACATAATTGACGGTGCCGGCGCCGACCGGTTTCACATTATAGGCGGGGTGCCCGATCGAGGCCTGCGCCTGCGCCTCGGTGATGAACTTGGCGTCCGCCATCGCGGCAAGCACGACCCGGGCGCGCTGCTCGGCGCCTTCGGGGTTGCGATTCGGCGCCAGCCGCGACGGTGATTTGACCAGGCCCGCGAGCATCGCGGCTTCCGCAATCGTGACGTTCTTGGCGGACTTGCCGAAATAGCGCTGTGCGGCGGCCTCGACACCATAGGCGCCGGAACCGAAATAGACCCGGTTGAGATAGAGTTCGAGAATTTCGGCCTTGGAATGCTTGCGCTCCAGCCAAAGTGCCAGTTCGACTTCCTGCAATTTCCGTTGAAGGGTGCGCTCCTGTGTCAGGAACAGGTTCTTGGCGAGTTGCTGGGTGAGCGTCGAGCCACCTTGCGATACGCCGCGATGCAGGATGTTCGTCACCGCCGCACGTGCAATGCCAAGCGGATCGACGCCGTAATGCGAATAGAACCGGCGGTCCTCGATCGCGATGAAGGCTTTCGGCAGGTAGGGCGGCAGGTCCTTCAGGGCGACATTGGCGCCGGCCATTTCGCCGCGCGTGGCCAGCACGCTGCCGTCGATGCCGACGATCTGGATCGTCGGCGGCCGTTTTGGAATTTCGAGTGACTGAATCGCCGGCAGATGCGCGCCCACCCAGACCAGGACGCCGAACACCACAATTGCGCCCCACAGGCCGAGCACCGCGCCCCAATAAAACAGCCGGGAGATGCTGGAGCCGGCACGCGATTTCGATCGGCGCTTGCTGCCGCTTCGGCCCGGCCGCGGCTTGCGCTCGCGCGGCGCTTCGTCGCCGGAATCGTCGGTTTTAGGCTGGGTGGATGGCTTGGCCGACTTCTTGGGCTTGTCGTCAGCGACTGAAATGCGGTCCTGAGGACCAAGCCGCAGGTCGCTCAGCGCCGCGGCGAGCCCGAATAGCGGTTCCTTGCGGCCGCCGCTCTTTTTTCGTCCCCACGCCATACACGAATGCACCCATCACGCGATGCGGCACACTAGCGAGCGGGATTTAAAACCACGTTAAGCGATGATTAATGCTGCCGGCGCGAGGGGGTCGCAAGTGTCTCATAAACAAGGCATTCAGGCGCTCTTAACCCTACCGGCGGCGTTTCAACGCCAAGACGTCGCAGCTCTCGCGGCGTTTTGAATCTTGGGCCAAGTGCCTCTTCGTTCCTGACGTCCGCCATAGCGGACGTCAGGACGGGAGGCAATCATTCAGCCGGCAGCGCTGGTATCCTCGATGATGGGGCCGAACAGTTCCCAGCGTTCGCCGTTGAACCGCATCATCTGCAACTGCTTGTTGACGCGGTAATCGTTGGGCGTGGTATTGCCGAGGATGCCGGGCAGCGCGAGGTCTAGCTGGACGTTCTTCAGATTGGTAGCCTGCTTGAGCACGTTCTCGCGGGTCAGGTCGTCGCCGCACTGCTTGAGGACGTGGACCATCAGCTGCGCCGTGCCGTAGCCGTAGCTATTGAAGCTCGAGTTCTTGTCGCCTTCGGGATAGTACTTCGCCATGAACTCGAAATAGCGCTTCATGCCGGGGTCGTCTTTCCAGGTCGGATCGAGCGGATCCTTGCCGTAGTTGACGCTGATCACGCCCTTGGAAGCCTCGAGACCTGCAGGCTGCATCACGGCGCCGACCGACGTGGCGTTGATGTCGAGGATATGCACCGGCTTCCAGCCGAGTTCGGCATTCTTCTTGATCGCCTGCGCCGCAAATTTCGGCGTCGAAGCACTGAAGAACAGATCAGCGCCCGCCGCTTTCAGCTTGAGGATTTGCGAATCGATGGTCGGATCGGAGACTTCGTAGGATGCTTCCGCGACAATCATGGTCGCGGCCTTGTCGCCGAGGCCCGACTTGATGCCGTTCAGATAATCCCTGCCGAGGTCGTCGTTCTGGTAGAGCACGCCGACTTTGGCGTTCGGATATTGCTTGAGGATGTACTGGCCGTAGATGCGGCCTTCGACGAAGTAGCTGGGGTTAAAGCCCAGCGTCCAGGGGAAGTTCTTCGGATCGGTGAACCTGGATGCACCGGTGGCCGCGAACAGTTGCGGCACCTTCTTCGCATTGAGGTATTTCTGAACCGCCGCGTTCGAGGGGGTGCCGATGATCTGGAAGGTGAGCAACACTTCGTCACTCTCGACCAGCTTGCGCACCTGCTCAACGGCCTTGGGCGGACTATAAGCATCGTCATACTGGATCAGGTTGATCTTGCGGCCGTTCACGCCGCCCTGCGCATTGATCATGTTGAAATAGGCCGCCTCGGCCTTGCCGATGGTGGCATAGGCGGAAGCCGGTCCGCTGAAGGGCACGGTCTGGCCGATCTTGATCTCGGTATCGGTTGCACCGGGGTCGTATTTTTTCTGCGCAGAGGCCGACGATGCCGATAGCGCGATGGCAACCGCGGTCGCTGTCACGAGATGAAAGATGCTGTTCCTCATGTCGCTGCCTCACCTAAATGTTTGATTTTGCCGATGATCTGGTCCAGCCGTGGTGGATGCCATCGCTGCCAAGATATTGGCGGAACGATTCTGGCAATGCAAGGCAATGCGGGCTGGGAGGGTGACCGACTTTATGCCAACCAGAGCAGCGCCAGGGCGATGGCGGCGGGAGCGGCCTGCACGAACAAAATCCGGCGACTGACGGTTGCAGCGCCGTAGACGCCGGCGACGATCACGCAGAGCAAAAAGAACGTCTTGATCTGAAGGGCGAAGCTGGGGACGCCTTGAACGAGGCCCCAGACCAGTCCGGCGGCGAGAAAGCCGTTATAGAGCCCCTGATTGGCGGCCAGAACCGCGGAATCGGCTGCTTTCTCGGGCGAGTTTCGAAATGTCTTCAGGCCCAGCGGCCTGGTCCAGAGGAACATCTCCAAGACCAGAAAATAGACATGCAGCGCAGCGACCAGCGCCACCAAAGTATTGGCGATCCAGATCATGTGACGGTCCCCCCACGACAGTCTTCTGTCTTGTCACGCTAGCACGCGCGATATCCACCCCGCGATGGCCCGCCTGTCCGTCCCAGCCGAAAAACGATGAGGTCCGGAAACCGCGCGACAAGCCTGCGGTGGTGAACGATGGTTTCACCATGAACGACGTCACCAACAAAACCTATCGGACCGTTGGTGCGGATCGGCAGATCGAGATGAGCGGTCTGGAGTTTGTCCAGGGGCTCGTCGACGGGACGTTCCCCCTCAATACGATCGCCCGGACCCTGGGTTATGATGTGACCGAGGCGGCGAACGGACGCGTCGTCGTCGCGGTGGAACCGAGCGACAGCCATCTCAATCCAGCCGGCACCGTGCACGATGGTCTTGCGGCGACGCTGCTCGATAGCTGCATGGGGCTGGCTGTGCAATCGACGCTCGAGAAGGGCGTCGGCCAGACTACGCTCGAATTCAGGATATCGCTGGTGCGGCCTATCACCCCCGAAACCGGGTTGATCAAGGCCGAGGGTGTCGTGTTGAGCCGGAGCCGGCGGGTCGGCACCGCCGAGGGGCGGCTGACAGACAGCAAGGGCCGGTTGCTCGCCCACGGCACGACCACCTGCCTGATTTTTCAGAACTGACGACGACGCTTTGTATTCGTTGCGGCGTGCTGCGGACTTGTGCGCCAACCCCTGCGTCGCAAGAACATTTACCCGAAATGATGATGTCCGAAAACCGCGAGACAAGTCGGCTTCGATGCGCGATGCTTGCCTGATGGATATGGACCGCACCGCCTGCTACCGTGCGATTTCGACCCGCGATGCCCGTTTCGACGGCCGGCTGTTCGTGGGCGTCAAAACCACCGGGATTTACTGTCGGCCGATTTGCCCGGCGCGTACGCCGAAGTTCGAGAACGTATCGTTCTATCTCTCCGCCGCGGCGGCCCAGGAGGCCGGCTTTCGGCCATGCCTGCGCTGCCGGCCGGAGACCTCGCCCGATCTCGCGTTCTGGCGCGGCACCACCAACACCGTATCGCGCGCGCTCGCCTTGATCGAGGCCGGCGGCCTCGATGAAGCGGATGTCGAGGGACTGGCCAACCGGCTCGGCGTCGGCGCGCGGCAATTGCGGCGGCTGTTTCACAAGCATGTCGGCGCCTCGCCGATCGCGGTGGCGCAGACGCGGCGGGTATTGCTGGCCAAGCAATTGATCCACGAGACGTCGCTGCCAATGGCCGAAGTCGCGCTGGCCTCCGGCTTCAACAGCGTGCGCCGCTTCAATGAAACCTTCCTGCATCTGTTCGGCCGCTCGCCCGCGACGCTGCGGCATAGCCGCGACAGGACCAGACGCGAGGCGGGCGCCTTGTCGGTGCGCCTCGCCTATCGGCCGCCCTATGACTGGGATGCGATGCTGTCGTTTCTCAAAGCGCGCGCCATTCCCGGCGTCGAGATCGTCTCGGAAAATAGCTACCGGCGCACCATCGCGATCGGCGACAACAGCGGCGTGATCAGCGTCGCGCCTGATGACAAGAACCGGGTCAACGTCTCGGTGCGATTTCCCGACATGGCGGTGCTGCCGCAGATCATCGCCCGGGTACGGCGGGTGTTCGATCTCGCCGCCGATCCCGATACGATCGGCGCGCACCTTTCACTCGACCCGGTGCTGGCGCCGCTGGTCTCGGCACGGCCGGGACTGCGCGTCCCCGGCGCATGGGACGGTTTTGAGCTCGCGGTGCGCGCGATCTTCGGCCAGCAGATCACCGTTCTGGCGGCGACCAAATTGCTCGGCAAGCTGGTTCAGGCCCACGGCAAGCGTCTGCCGGCGGCGATGAAGGATCATGAAGGCCTAAGTCATGTGTTTCCGCCGCCTGCACGCCTTGCCAACGCCGATCTCGCGGATCTCGGCATGCCCGGCGCGCGGGCCATTGCGGCAACGTCGCTGGCGCAGGCCATTGCGGCCGATCCGGCGATTTTCAGCCGCAGCGCAAGCCTCGAAGACGCGATCGCCAAATTGCGCGCGCTGCCGGGGATCGGCGAATGGACCGCGCAATACATCGCGATGCGCGAGCTGCGCGAACCCGACGCCTTTCCCGCCGCCGATATCGGCCTGCTGCGCGCGATGGCGACAGCCGACGGCCAGCGTCCATCGCCTGCCGAACTGTTATCGCGTGCCGAACGCTGGCGGCCGTGGCGCGCCTATGCGGCCCTCCATCTGTGGGCCGCGGGCATCGCGCATCCCGTTGCATCCGGAAAAGCCCATGAGCGCGAAGCCGCCTGAAAACTTTGGACTAGATCGGCTGGTAACACCTATCGGCGTGGCGCTGCTGGTGACGGACGCCGAGGGCGTTCTCCGCGCGCTGGACTGGGAAGATTACGCGCCGCGCATGAAGGGACTGCTGCGCTTGCACTATGGCGCCGTCGTTTTGCGGGAGGCGCGGGCTCCCGGGGAGATGCGCAAAGCGCTTTCAGCCTATTTCAAGGGCGACCTCGACCGCCTCGGCACGATCCAATGGCGCGTCGCAGGCACGCCGTTCCAGCAAAAGGTCTGGAGCGCGCTTTCGAAAATTCCGGCGGGAACCACGATGAGCTACGGCGCGCTGGCTTTGAAACTCGATGCGCCCAACGCGATGCGCGCGGTCGGGCATGCCAATGGCTCAAACCCGATCAGCGTGGTCGTGCCCTGCCATCGCCTGATCGGCGCCAACGGCGCGTTGGTCAAATATGGCGGCGGACTTTCGCGCAAACGATGGCTGCTGCAACACGAAGGTGTGGTGCTCAAGCCGGCAGCAACACGCGGCTTCGTCGAGGCCTGAATTTCCGCTGCCTTTAACTGTCAGGTCCGTAAATCGCCAGACGAAGCCCGGCGATCGCTCTAGCGTCTCCACTACACATCAAGGAGACCTCAGATGACGGACGCAGAGCTTCAGGAATTTGTCACGCGGTTTGCCGCGGCGTGGGCGGCACGGGACGGCAACGCCTTTCTCGATTTGTGGCATCCGGAAGGATCCCTTAACACCCCGCTGGTGAACCGGACCATCAAGGGAAGCGAACTCCATCAATTGATGGAAGTGCAGAAAGCCGCCGCGCCGGATTTCGTCTGGCAATTGCTGGACTGGACCTCGCGCAACGATACCGTCATCGTCGAATGGCAGACCACCCGTATCATTGACGGCGCCCGGTTCGAATGGCGCGGCGTTGACAAGTTCCGCATCCGGGACGGCAAGATCATCAGTGAGCAGGTCTACTGTGACACCGCGCCGTTGCGGGCGCTTCGCACCGGCGAGGCGCTCGAGCCGATTACCAAATTCTAGCGCGTTTTCGAGCGAAGTGGACACCGGTTCGCGTGAAGAAAACGCGTCAAAAGATTTGAGCCCGCTTCTGATTCAATCAGAACCGATAAGGCTCTGATGCCACTCATCACGCCGCGGCCTGGTCATTGGCGAGCAGGTGGGTCAGCGCACTCTTGATCGCGGCCTGCCGCGTCGGCGCGCTGATCTGCGCGCCGAGCAGGTCGGTGACATAGAACACGTCGCGGGCGCGCTCGCCGAAGGTCGCGACATGGGCTGAGGCGATGTTGAGGTTGAGTTTCGAGATCGCCGTGGTCAATTGGTACAATAGACCGGGCCGGTCGAGACCGGAGACCTCGATCACCGTGTAGCGGTCCGACCACTGATTATTGACTGTCACTTCCGGCTCGACCACGAACGGCCGCGCCTTGCCGCGGCCATTGTCACGGCGCGCCACCACTTCGGGCAGGCGCAACTTGCCTTCCAGCACGTCCTCGATCATCTCGCCGATACGTGTGGCACGCCGGCCCTCGTCTTCGTCGCGATCGTATTCCCTTGAGATCGCGATGGTGTCGAGGGCGCGCCCGTCGGTGGTGGTGTAAATCTGCGCGTCGACGATGTTGGCGCCGGCTGAAGCACAGGCGCCGGCGATGATCGACAGCAGCCAGGGATGGTCGACGGCGAGGATGGTGAGTTCGGTGACGCCGCGCGCCTCGTCAAAGCCGACATTGATCGCGAGCTTGTGGCCGGCCTGTTCGCTGGCGCGCAGGAAGCGGGCATGGCGGATCTTGCGCGCCAACTCGACCTTGAGCCAGTACGCGGGGTAGTGCCGCGCGACATACGTGTTGAGCTCCTGCTCCGGCCATTCCGTGAACGCCGCGCGAAACTCCGACTGCGCCAGCGCGATGCGCTGCGCGCGGTTGACCTCGGAGAAGCCGCCGGTCAGGACCGGTTCGGTTTCATAATACAGCGTGCGCAGGAGCTGCGCCTTCCAGCCGTTCCAGACCCCGGGACCGACGCCACGGATGTCGGCGGTGGTCAGGATCGTCAGAAGCTTCATCTGCTCGACCGATTGCACGACAGCGGCGAAATTTTCGATGGTCTTACGGTCCGACAAATCGCGCGATTGCGCCACCGTGGACATCGTCAGATGTTGTTCGATCAGCCACGCCACCAACTCGGTATCGGCGGCGTTGAATCCAAGCCGCGGGCACAGCCGACGCGCCACTTTCGCCCCGGCGATCGAGTGATCCTCCGGCCGGCCCTTGGCGATGTCGTGCAGCAGCACGCTGATGTAGATCACCGCGCGATGTTCGGGGCGAATTTTTCGCATCAAATCGCTGGCGACGACGAATTCGTCGTTGCCGCCCCGTTCGATCTCCTGCAGATAGCCGACACAGCGCAGCAGGTGTTCGTCCACCGTATAGTGGTGGTACATGTTGAACTGCATCATCGACACGATCTTGCCGAAGGCGCGAATGAAATGGCCGAGCACGCCGGCCTCGTTCATGCGCCGCAGCACGATCTCCGCGCCGTTCGAGGTCAGGATTTCCATGAACAGCCGGTTGGCTTCCGGATCCTCACGCAACTGGGTGTTGATGAGCCGCAACGAACGCGTCGCGCTGCGCATCGCGTCCGGATGGAATGCGAGATTGTTCTTCTGCGCGAGCCGGAAGATCCGGATCAGATTGACCGGATCGTGCTTGAAGACATCGGGCGTCGCCAGATTGATGCGGTTATTATCAATAATGAAGTCGTCGCTGTCCGGCACCCGCCGCCGGGCGGTGCTTGGCCGCAACCGCGCCATCATGCGGGAGAGCACCGGCGCTGGCTTGGCCTGCTGATCTTCCAGCTTGGCGCACAGGATCGCGGTGAGGTCGCCGACATCCTTGGCGACCAGGAAGTAGTGCTTCATGAAGCGTTCGACGTCCTGCATGCCCGGATGCGAGGTGTATCCAAGCCGGATGGCGATCTCGCGCTGCATGTCGAATGACAGCCGCTCTTCGGCGCGGCCCGAGAAGAAGTGGATGTTGCAGCGGACCGACCACAGAAAATCGGCGCAGCGCCGGAAGGTGCGGTATTCCTGAGCGTCGAACACGCCGCGTTCGAGCAACTCGTCGGTCTCGCGCACGCGGTAGACGTATTTAGCAATCCAGAACAGCGTGTGCAGATCGCGCAACCCGCCCTTGCCGTCCTTGACGTTGGGCTCGACCAGATAGCGCGACTGCCCGGCGCGGCGGTGCCGTTCTTCCCGCTCGGCCAGCTTGGCGGTGACGAACTCAGCGGCGGTGCCCTGCACCACCTCCTTGTCGAACCGCGCCACCAGTTCGTTATAAAGCGGCTGGTCCCCGGTCAGGAACCGGGTCTCCAGAATCGCGGTGCGGATCGTCATATCGCCGCGGGCCTGCCGAATCAATTCATCGACCGACCGCGTAGCGTGGCCGACCTTCAACCCCATGTCCCACAGGCAATACAGAATGGCCTCGGCGACCTGCTCGCCCCAGGCGGTCTGCTTGTAGGGCAAGATGAACAGCAGATCGATGTCGGATTCCGGCGCCATCAACCCGCGGCCGTAGCCGCCGGTGGCGACGACAGCCATGCGCTCCGCGCCCGAAGGGATCGGCGAGTGATAGAGATGGCGCGTGGCCGCCGAGAACAGGATGCGGATGATTTCGTCCTGCACGAAACACAATCGTTCGGCGCAACGCCGCCCGTGACGATCCCTCAGCAGGATCGCCTGCGCCGTCTCGCGTGCCTCGACCAGCTCGGCCTTCAGCAGTTTGGCCACGGCGGCGCGGAAAACATCCTCGCGTCCGGCATTCTCCTCGGCGAGCGCATCGACCGCGGCGGTGATCCGCGCGGTATCGAAACGCTCGTCGACCTCAGGCCGGTCTAGGGTAACCACGCTGTCCATGACCTACCCGATATCGGACCGCGCTGACCCTGTCACGGGACATTGCAAAGATTACAGCAGGTCCATGCTGCATTCCCTGGGCTTTGAGCAACACCGTGATCAAACTCCGAAATCCCGGGCTAACCAATTGAAGTATAAAGGCGTTTCTCTGAGTGGAAAGTCACCATAGCGAACCATGTGGTGACATCCGCGCCATCTTTCACTACATCAGACGCACAATTAATTTGGAGCACGAAATGGACGCCGCCGAACTCCGCGCCACGCAGGCCCCCATCAAAGAGAAGTACAAATCCGATCCGAAAGCCGCTTTCATCACGCTGAAAGCCAAGGGGTCGATCGATAATGAAGGCATCGCCTGCAAGGTCGAGACCGGCCGCGCTTTGGCAGTAGCCGGCCTGCATCCCGCCACCGGCGGTTCCGGGCTTGAATTGTGTTCCGGCGACATGCTGCTGGAAGCGCTGGTCGCCTGCGCGGGTGTCACCCTGAAATCGGTGGCGACCGCCATTGAAGCGCCGCTCAAGACCGGCATCGTGACCGCCGAAGGCGACCTCGATTTTCGCGGCACGCTCGGCGTCGACAAGGAGGCGCCGGTCGGCTTTGCGGAAATCCGCCTGCGCTTCGACGTCGATACATCGGCACCGCAGGACAAACTCGATCTGCTGCTCAAACTCACCGAACGCTATTGCGTGGTCTATCAGACCATCAAAAACGGCCCGAAGGTTTCGGTGACGATGCAACGGGTCTAAGCACACCCCCTATCGTCGTCCGGCGAACGCCGGGACCCCCGCGTGAGCGGCTGCGCTCATCGCGACGCCGTATATCCTCTCGTCCAAGAAATGCTGTTGGCCGACTCTCGTGCGACACGAACGGCTGCGGTTCTTGGTTCCGGCGTTCGCCTAGGGCATGCACACATGGTGCGGCGAATTAACTCGGGCTGGGGAATCCAAATCAGGAATTCGTGTGATTTCTATTGTGGCACTTCGGCTTTGGCAGAGGTGTCGACATGCTGGCGCAAATTGACTGGTCATTGGGGCAGTTCGGGGATCGTCGTCTCGATAAAGGGGGGCGGCGCTCGTCGAATGCATGGTCGCGGGCAAGGATGTCTGCCTGCGGCGGCTGGCGAAGGGGAACCGCGCCCGGGAAGTGCGGTTTAACCGCTTTCTCGGCAATGCCAAGGTGACGATCGCCCGGGTGATCGAAAGCTGGAGCGAGGGCACGGTTACGGCGGCAGAAGGCCGCCATGTGCTGGCGATCCAGGACACCAGCGAAGTCAACTTTACCACTACTGTAAACCGCCGGCGCGGGCTCGGGGAGATTGGCCACGGCAACGGCCGCGGGGTGCTGCTACACCCGATGCTGGCAGTGGATGCCGAGAACGGCAATTGCCTTGGCCTGTTGAGCGGTCAGGTATGGACCCGCAAGGAGCGCCGTACCGTCTCACACGACCTGCGCGACTTGTCGGATAAGGAGTCTCAGCGCTGGATCGCCACGCTAGCGGCCAAGCCGCTGCTAACCAAAGCGCCATAAAAATCAGCGCTGGATCGCCACAGCGCTGGCGGCCAAGCCGCTGCTGGCCAAGGCCGCCATGGTGACCGCGCTCGGTGATCGCGAGAGCGATATCTTTGCCCTCTACGCCGGCGCCGCCGAGCAGCACTTCCATGTGATCGCCCGCAGCATGCATGATCGCAATCTCGTGGATGGGACCGGCTTGTATGCAGCCAGCGAAGCAATGTCGGTCGTGGATCAGCGCGTCATCGTATTGCCTGCACGGGCCCAGCGCGCCGAACGCGTCGTCGCGCTCGAACTTCGCTTCGGCGCGGTTAGCTTGGCCCGGCCGCAAAGTAAGTTCCTGCGCCATCTGCCTGAGAGCCTGTCATTGAATCTGGTCGATGTGCGTGAGCCCGTCCCTCAGGCCGGCACCGAGCCACTGCGCTGGCGGCTTCTCACCACTCATCCAGTGACGGATGCAGAACAGGCCTGGCGCATCGTCGAATGGTACAAGCGGCGCTGGCTGATCGAGCAGTTCTTCCGCGTCCTTAAAACGCAAGGCTTCAAGCTCGAAGACAGCCAGATCGCCACCGCCGACCGGCTCCTCAAGCTGGTCGCGATCGCCGCCAAGGCGACGGTCATCACCATCCAGCTCTTGCAGGCGCGCGATGGCCGTGGCCATCAGCCCGTCCGGCTGGTCTTCGATGCCAACGAGGTCGCAACGCTCGCCGCCCTCAACCAAAATATCGAGGCCCAAAGTAAACGCCTCGCATCCGTCCAACAGCCTCGCTTGGGCCGCCTGGATCATCGGCCGCCTCGGTGGCTGGGACGGCTATCCATCGTCCAAACCGCCAGGTCCCATCACCATGAAGCACGGTCTCGAATACTTCTATGCCGTCGCCACAGGATGGAGCCTCAAAAATGTGTGCATGCCCTAGGGCGAACGCCGGGACCGCCTCGCGTGAGCGGGACGGCTATCCATCGTCCAAACCGCCAGTATCCTCATCATCCAAGAAACACGGTCTCGCCATACTCTCTATGCCGACACCACAGGCTGCGAGTCTCAAATTGTGTGCATGCCCTGGCGCCCGCCGGGACGACGGTTAGAAAATGTCCGCCGAACTTACCTTCATTCTGGCGCTGGTGCTGCGCATGGTGGTCACGGCCGCCTTCGTGGTGTCGGCGGCGGCAATCACCGAACGCGCGGGGCCGGTAATCGGCGCGCTGATCGCCACGCTGCCGATTTCAGCCGGCCCCTCCTACGTTTTTCTGGCGCTCGATCATGATGCGGCCTTCATCGCCGAGGGCGCGCAAGCGAGCCTGCCGATCAATGCCGCGACCATTTTCTACTGCCTGACCTATGTGGTGCTGGCGCAACGCCGCAGCGTGGCCGTGAGTTGTGCCGGCGCGATCGCAGTCTGGCTCGCGTCGGCCGCATTGATGCGAACCGTCCAGTGGTCGCTTGCCGGCGGTCTCGTCGCTAATGCCATCGCGTTTGCGATCTGCTTGCCGCTGTTGCGGCGCTTCCGTCACGTCAAGATGCCGCTGATCACCCGCCGCTGGTATGACATCCCGCTGCGCGCGACGCTGGTGGCGACGTTAGTCGCCATTGTCGTCGCGCTGTCGGGCTGGGTCGGCGCCGGCGTCAGCGGCACCATCGCCCTTTTTCCCATGGTGTTGAGCAGCATGGTCCTGATCCTGCATCCGCGCATCGGCGGCCCGCCGACCGCGGCCGTGATTGCGAATGGCGGCTGGGGCCTGATGGGATTCGGCGTCGCGATTGCCGTATTGCAGGTCGCAGCGATTCGAACTCGGCTCCGCGATCGCCCTCAGTCTGGCGTTGGCGACCGGTGTGAGCTGGAATCTCGCGCTGTGGTGGATCGGGCGAAGGCGCCTGGTGAGCTGACGCCTCATGGTGCGGAGCGCGTCTTCCTGGCAGCGCTTGCGCTGTCCGGCGCGCGTCTCGAACCATGAGAGAAGCATCCTTCGAGACGCCGCTTCGCGGCTCCTCAGGATGAGGGCCATTACTGCTTCGGCAGCTTCGCCTTCAAGGCATACAACGCCTCCAGCGCGTCACGCGGCGACATCTCGTCCGGATGCAGCGCTTTTACGGCTTCCATCAGCTTCTCTGCATCACTCGGCGGCGCGGGTTCAGCGGCGGCGCGTGACGGCACCGCGAACAGCGGCAGATCGTCGGCCAGCGCGCGCGCGGTCTGGCCGCGGTCCTGCGCTTCGAGTTTGGCCAGCACCGATTTGGCGCGCGCGATCACCGGGGCAGGCAGCCCCGCGAGCTTCGCCACCTGAATGCCATAGGACCGGTCGGCCGAGCCCGGCAGCACTTCATGCAGGAACACCACGTCGCCCTGCCATTCCTTGACGCGCACGGTGGCATTGAACAGCCGCGGCAGCTTGGCGGAGAGCGCCGTGAGTTCATGATAATGCGTGGCGAACAGCGCGCGGCAGCGATTGGCCTCGTGCAGATGCTCGATCGCGGCCCAGGCGATCGATAGTCCGTCGAAGGTCGCGGTGCCCCGTCCGATCTCGTCGAGAATCACCAGCGATCGCTCGCTGGCCTGATTGAGGATGACGGCGGTTTCCACCATTTCCACCATGAAGGTGGAACGCCCGCGTGCCAGATCGTCCGCCGCACCGACGCGCGAGAACAGCCGGTCGACGATGCCGATGCGCGCCCGCGCCGCCGGCACGAAGCAGCCGGTTTGCGCCATCAGCGCAATCAATGCGTTCTGACGCAGGAAAGTCGATTTACCCGCCATGTTCGGGCCGGTGATCAGCCAGATCTGGCCTGATTTCTGGGCCGGCCCGGGCGACAAGTCGCAGGCATTGGCGATGAACGGCTGGCCATCGCGTTTCAACGCCTGCTCGACCACCGGATGGCGGCCGCCTTCGATGGCGAAGCCGAGCGAGGCATCGACCTCGGGCCGCACATAATTGTCGTCGACCGCAAGCTTGGCCAGCGCGGTGGCGACGTCGAGCAGCGCGAAGGCATGCGCGGCGGCGCGCAGATCCTCGCTGGCCGCCATCGCCAGCGCACACAGCCGCTCGAAGATTTCCAGTTCCAGCCCGAGCGCGCGGTCGCCGGCATTGGCGATCTTGGCTTCGATCTCGCCGAGTTCCGAGGTCGTGAAGCGGGTTTGCCCCGCCAACGTCTGACGATGGATGAATGTCGCATTCAAGGGCGGCGACATCAGCTTGTCGCCGTGTTGCGCGGTGACCTCGACGAAATAGCCCAGCACGTTGTTGTGGCGGATCTTCAGGCCCTTGACGCCGGTATCGTCGGCATAGCGCGCCTGCATCGCGGCAACGACGAGGCGCGAAGCGTCGCGCAGGTTGCGGGTCTCGTCGAGCGCCGCCTCGTAGCTTTCGCGCACGAAACCGCCGTCGCGTTTGATCAGCGGCAATTGCTCGGCCAGCGCGCG
This sequence comes from uncultured Alphaproteobacteria bacterium, assembly GCA_963811915.1. Lineage (GTDB taxonomy): Bacteria > Pseudomonadota > Alphaproteobacteria > Rhizobiales > Xanthobacteraceae > Bradyrhizobium. Next base: position 56,653 of record CAWETC010000017.1, on the reverse strand, counting down.
TTCGAATTCGCGCGCCAGATCCCGCGACGGCCGGCGCAACGCCTCCATTACCGCTGCAATTTCCTGCGGCGGATTCTCAAGCCCGGAAAGCTGCGCCAGCGCCCGGTCTGCGGCGAGGATGCCGTCGCGCAATCCTGCCAGATCGCGCGGCCCGCCGCGCCCAACTGACAATCGCGCCAGCGCACGCGACATGTCCGGCGCAGCGCGCAACGTGGTGCGAAGTTCATCGCGAGTTGAAGTATCCGCGACGAATGCCGCGATGGCATCGAGCCGTCGCGCGATTCCGGCGCTGTCGGTCAGCGGCGCCGCCAGCCTTTGCGCGAGCAGCCGCGATCCCGCCGGGGTCACGGTGCAGTCGATGGCATCGAGCAGCGAGCCGCGCCGCTCGCCGGCCAGCGTTCGCGTCAGTTCGAGATTGGCGCGGGTGGCGGGATCGATCGCCATCGTGGTGCCGGCGGCCTCGCGCGTCGGCGGCGACAGCGGCGGACGCTTGCCCACCTGGGTGCGGTCGATATAGGTAACGGCGGCGGCCGCGGCGGTCGCCTCCAGCCGCGACATCGCACTGAGACCGTCCATGGTGGCGACCGCGAAATAATCGCACAGCCGCCGCTCGGCGGTGGCGCTGTCGAAGACGTCGCGGGTCAGCGGCGTCACCGCCGGCAATTCGCGCAAGATCGAACCCAGATCGGGATCGCCATACAGCGCGTCGGTGACGATAACCTCGTTGGGATTGATCCGCGCCAACGTTGCGGCGAGTTCGGCGGTGGAGCATTCCGTGACGATGAATTCAGAGGTCGAGATGTCGATCCAGGCCAGTCCGATGCGGTCGCTGCCCGCGGAGGCACGCGCCCGCGCGATCGCCAGCAGATAATTGTTGGTGCGTGCATCCAGCAAGGTATCTTCGGTCAGCGTGCCCGGCGTCACCAGCCGCACCACGTCGCGGCGCACCACGCTCTTGTTGCCGCGCGCCCGCGCCGCCGCGGGGTCCTCCATCTGCTCGCACACCGCGACGCGGTGGCCGGAAGCGATCAGGCGATGCAGATAGTCCTCGGAGCGCTCCACCGGCACGCCGCACATCGGGATATCCATGCCCTGATGCTTGCCGCGTTTGGTCAGCATGATGCCGAGTGCGCGCGAAGCGATTTCGGCGTCTTCAAAGAACAGCTCGTAAAAATCGCCCATCCGGTAGAACAGCAACAGCCCGGGATTGGCGGCCTTTATCTCAAGGTATTGTTCCATCATCGGCGTCACGCGCGCCGCGACCTCGGCGGCCGGCGCGGCGTCCGAGGGCATGGATTCGGATGGCACTTGTATGGATTGCTGGATCGTCATTGGCCGCGCAAACTACAAAATTTCGGCGGCCGATCCTATTGCTTTGCCGCGATCACGGGTGTTTTCCACTCCCTCGATGGCCTGTTTGCACGGCACCCCCGATCCAGCGGCATGACCGACCTCACGCCAAAGCGCCGCTGAAGCAAAAGCCTCAATTGACCTGCCGCACACCCGCTCCTAAAACTCGGATCAATCAGAGCCTTTCAGCGCGGAACCGCGGCATTCAGGGAGAAATTCAATGGCCGATGTATTTGTGTGCGATGCCGTCCGGACCCCGATCGGCCGCTTCGGCGGATCGCTGGCCAAGGTCCGCGCCGACGATCTGGCCGCCGCGCCAATCAAGGCCCTGATGGCACGCCATCCGAACCTCGACTGGTCCGCGGCGGTCGATGAAGTTTATTTCGGCTGCGCCAACCAGGCCGGCGAGGACAACCGCAATGTGGCGCGGATGGCGCTGCTGCTAGCGGGCCTGCCGGATTCCATTCCCGGCCTCACGCTCAATCGCCTCTGCGCCTCGGGGCTGGATGCGGTCGGCGCCGCCGGCCGCGCGATCCGCGCCGGAGAGATTGGTTTTGCGATTGCCGGCGGCGTCGAATCGATGACGCGGGCGCCGTTCGTGATGGGCAAGGCGCCGGAAGCCTTCTCACGCTCGGCCGATATTTTCGACACCACGATCGGCTGGCGCTTCATCAACCCCTTGATGAAGGCACAATACGGCGTCGACGCGATGCCGGAGACCGGCGAGAACGTCGCCGAGGAGTTTCAAGTTTCGCGCGCCGATCAGGATGCGTTCGCGATTCGCTCGCAGCAGCGCGCCGGAGCTGCGATCGCATCGGGTTACTTTGCCGAGGAAATAACCCCCATTTCAGTGCCCGGCGGCAAGGCCGGACCGATCACGGTCGACAAGGACGAACATCCGCGCCCCGAGACCACACTGGAAGGCCTGACCAAGCTGAAGCCGATCGTGCGCAATCCGGGCACGGTGACGGCCGGCAATGCCTCCGGCGTCAATGACGGCGCCGCCGCGATGATTCTCGCGTCCGAAGCGGCCGTGAAAAAGCATGGCCTGACGCCGCGCGCACGGATTCTCGGCCTCGCTTCGGCCGGCGTGCCGCCGCGCATTATGGGCATCGGCCCGGTGCCGGCGACGCGCAAGCTGATGGAGCGGCTGGGATTGAAAATCAGCGACTTCGATTTGATCGAGCTCAATGAAGCCTTCGCCAGCCAGGGAATAGCCTGCCTGCGGCAGTTGGGCGTCAAGGATGACGCCGACTTCGTCAATCCGCATGGCGGCGCCATCGCGCTCGGTCATCCTCTCGGTATGAGCGGCGCGCGGCTGGCCTTGACGGCGGTGCACGGCATGGAGAAGCGCGGCGGCAAGCGTGCCCTCGCCACCATGTGCGTCGGCGTCGGACAAGGCGTCGCGATGGCGATCGAGAAGCTGAATTGAATTTTAGACCTCATCCTGAGGAGCGGCCGCATGGCCGCGTCTCGCAGGATGACAGAACAAACCCTATGGTTCGAGACGGCGCTGAAGTGGCGCCTCCTCAGCATGAGGGAGACGCCAGGAGCAAACCATGACCCTCGCCTATCCCATCACCAGCAACGCGGCGCATCCGCCGCGGTTGTCACCGGGCTATCGCAGTACGCTGAAGCGGTCGCCGCAAAAGCCGCTGATCATCATGCGGCACACGCTGTCGGAACTGACCGGGCCGGTTTATGGCCACGAGACGGTGCGCGAGAACGATCACGATCTCACCATCCAGCACAAGGCCGAGCCGCTCGGCGAACGCATCATCGTGCACGGCCATGTGCTGGATGAGGACGGCCGCGGCGTACCAAACGCGCTGGTCGAACTGTGGCAGGCCAATGCCTGCGGCCGCTACATCCATGTGGTCGATCAGCACCCGGCCCCGCTCGATCCGAACTTTACCGGCGCGGGGCGCGCCAAGTCGGACGCGCAGGGCTATTACCGGTTCATCACCATCAAGCCCGGCGCCTATCCGTGGGGCAACCACCACAACGCCTGGCGGCCAGCCCACATCCACTTCTCGGTGTTCGGCCACGCCTTCGTCTCGCGGCTGGTGACGCAGATGTATTTCCCCGGCGATCCCCTGTTCGAGTTCGATCCGATCTTCAATTCGGTGCCGGACGAGAAAGCGCGGATGCGGATGGTGTCCTCGTTCGATCTGGAAAACACCCAGCCGGAATGGGCGCTGTGCTACCGCTTCAACATCGTGTTGCGCGGTCGCAATGCGACGCCGATGGAGACGAAATAGTGCAGGGAACAATGCAGGCAACTGAGGCAAGCGGCGTGACGCCATCGCAGACCGTCGGTCCGTTCTTCAAATACGGGCTGACGCCGGACGGCCAGTATGAATGGAACGACGCGTTCACCAGCAACCTCGTCACGCCGGATACATCGGGCGAACGCATCAGGATCGAAGGTCGCGTGTTCGACGGCGACGGGCAACCGGTGCCGGACGCCATGCTGGAAATCTGGCAGGCCGATGCGCAGGGCCGCTTTTCCGACCCGCAGGATCAGCGCGCGCTGCCGAATTCGATGTTCAAGGGATTCGGCCGCTGCGGCACCGATCGGAATGGCGGCTTTGCGTTCGACACCATCAAGCCCGGCGTGGTGCCCGATCCCGACGGCAAGCCACAGGCGCCGCATCTCCTGCTCGCGATTTTCGCGCGCGGCATGCTGCTGCAACTCTACACGCGGATCTACTTCGACGGCGAGGCGGCCAATGCCGCCGACCCCGTGCTGGCGCTGGTGCCCATCGAGCGCCGGGGCACGCTGATCGCGGCGCGCGAAAGGGGCAACGCCGTCTATCGTTACGACATCCGCCTGCAGGGCGATAATGAGACGGTATTTTTCGATATCTGAGATTTTCCGGAAAGCGGCACGCGTCGCTGCATCCTCTCGTCATGGCCGGGCATAGCCGTCCGAATGACGGCGTCGCTTCCGCTCGCCTATGACCCGGCCATCTCACATCAAGATTGATGGATACGCGGGTCAAACCGTGTATGACGAACCTTGCTGCGGCAGCAAGCCATCCAAACGTCTACTCCATCACCGCATGTTCCGGCGCCGCCGACTGCTTGCGCAGGGCCGCCTTGCTGGAGCCGATCATGATAGCCATCGGGATCGCGCACAGCGTGATGATCATGACCATCTGATAGTCCAGCGAGAACGCGATGATCTGTGACTGGATGCCGACCACCGCGTCGGCGATGGCCCGGCCACTGTCGGAATTCAGGTTGATCATGCTGCGCACATCCGGCATCTGCAGCGCGTGATTGAACGGGTTGATGTGCTCCGACAGGATGGCATAGACCCGCCGCCCGCCCTCGGTAAGTTGCGCAATGACCACGGAGATGCCGATCGAGCTCGCGACATTGCGCATCAGCGTCAGCATCGAGGTGCCGTCGGTGCGCAAATGATTTGGCAGCGTCAGGAACGCCACGGTAGAGAGCGGCACGAATACCAGTCCAAGACCGAAACCCTGCGCGATGCTGACGATAATGATCGTCGGCACGTTGGTCTGGTCGGTCCACCCGGTCATGAAGAACAGCGAGAGGGACATCAGCGAAAGCCCGGCGATGATCAATGTCCGCGCCTCGATATATTTCATGAAGCGGCCGACCAGCATCATGGCGACGAAGGTGCCGCAGCCGCGGGTCGCCAGCAGCAGCCCCGCGGTGATGATGGGATAGCCGATCACGTTCTGCAGATAGGGCGACGACAGCGCCATGGTGGAGAACAACACCAGCCCCATCACGGCCATGAATACGCAGCCGCTGACGAAATTCCGGTCCTTGAAGATCGCAAACTGGATGAACGGCTTGGAGGTCGTCAGGGAGTGGGCAAAGAAATAATAGAAGCCGATGATGCCGACGATCATCTCGGCGATGATCTCGTTGGATTCCAGCCACCCCAGCTGTTCGCCGCGGTCGAGCGCCACCTGCATCGACCCGATGCCGATGGCGAGTGCCGCAAATCCAAACCAGTCGAAGCGCAGATCGACATTCTGTTGCGTCTCGTCCATGAACACCAGCAGGCCGAGCACGGTGAAGATACCGAACGGCAAATTGACGAAGAACACCCAGTGCCAGGAATAGGTCTCGGTGAGCCAGGCGCCCAGCGACGGGCCCATGATCGGTCCCATCATCACACCCATGCCCCAAATCGACATCGCCTTGGCGCGCTCATGCAGCGCATAAGAATCCAGCATGACCGCCTGCGACAGCGGGACCAGCGCCGCGCCGAACACGCCCTGCAGCAGGCGGAACAGCACCATCTGGTTGATGTCCTGCGCCAGCCCGCACAGCACCGAGGCCACGGTAAATCCGCCCGAGCAGAGGATGAAAATCCGCTTGCGACCGAAACGATTGGCGATCCAGCCCACCGGCGCGGTCATGATCGCGGCCGCGACGATATAGGAGGTCAGCACCCAGTTGATCTGGTCCTGCGACGCCGACAGGCTTCCCTGCATATAGGGCAGCGCGACATTGGCGATGGTGGTGTCCAGCGCCTGCATGATGGTCGCGGTCATGGCGCAGATCGTCACCATGTTGCGGCGCAGACCGGGAACCGCGATCGGGGCTGCGGCAGTCGTCATATCGACTAGTCCTGCTTCGCCGCCATCGCGGGCCCGAAGCCGAACAGGGCCGCGAGGGAGCGGCGATGGCCGGTGTCGATGGTGGTATAGGCGCTCATGCCGGCCTTGAGCTTCTGCACGTCCTTGTCATGGCTGTCGAAATAGATTCGCACCGGCACCCGCTGCACTACCTTGACGAAGTTTCCGGTGGCGTTTTGCGGCGGCAGGATCGCGAACTGCGCGCCGGTGCCGGGGCTGAGCGAGCCGATGCTGCCCTTGAAGACATGATCCGGAAAGGCATCGACATCGATGTCGACCTGTTGCCCGACGCCGATATAGGTGAAGTCCGATTCCTTCAGGTTGGCATCCACCCAGGGTTTTGCGGTGTCGATAATGCTGAACACCGGCGTGCCGGCGGGGATGAAGCGGCCAAGCTGGATCTGATCGACCTGCGTCGCGATGCCCGCCATCGGCGCCCGCATCTCGGTGTGATCGAGGTTGCGCTGCGCCTGCGCGAGCGCCGCCCTGGCCTGGGCATAGGGTGGAAATTGCTCGAGCGGCAAATTGGGATCGCCGAGCAACTGGGTTTTAGAGCTGGAAAGCTGCTGTTGGACGAACGCCAGTTCCGCTCGCACGGTGATGAGGGAGTTCGACGAATTGTCGAGGTCGAGCTGTGAGCCGAAACTGTTCTTGGCCAGCACGGCCTTGCGATCGACATCGCGTTGCTTCAGGTCGGCGGACTGCTGCATCAGATCGCCCATCTGGTCGTAAATCTTGATATTGTTGAGCAGATTTTCATAGCTGGTCTTGGCCTGCGCCAGTGTGGCCTTGGCCTGATCGACGGCGAGCCGGAACGGCACCGGATCGATCTCGAACAGCACATCGCCTTCATTGACTCGCTGGCCTTCCCGGACCACGATTTTTTCGATCTTGCCGGAAATGTCCGGCGTGATCAGAACCTTCTGCGCCCCGACATAGGCGTCGTCGGTGGTCACGTAGCGTCCGCCATTGAGATAGAATACCAGCCCCCCGATCACAGCGACCAGCGGCAACACCACGAGCAACAGCATGCGGCGGTAGCGCCGCAAGCCTCCCGTGAACCGGCGCCGCGGCGTCTCGGAATTCTTATCCCCGGCCGGCGGCGACGGAGCGCCCTTTTGCTCGGGCGGAAATTTCAGCACTGGGTCAGCCAAAGCGCTGCTCCTTTCTTGGCGGTTCTCCCGCCGGGTTTTGTATCGCGCTGCGCACGTTTTCCTTGATGGTCTCAAGCTGGGTGAGCAGCCGCTGGGCATCAGTTGGACTGATGCCGTCGAGCGCGGCTGCCGTCAGCTCAGAACGCAGCCCGCTCAACTTGCCGAGCAGCGGCCGCGCGGCCTTGCGCAGATAGAGCCGATTGACGCGGCGGTCGGTGTCGTCGCTGCGGCGCTCGATCCAGCCATTGTCGCAAAGCTTGTCGATCAGCCGCGTCAGCGTGATCGGCTGCATTTCCATCTGTTCGGCCAGTTCCGTCTGCTTCAGGCCCTCGGTGCGTTCCACCTTGGCCAAAACAGCCCATTGTGCCCGGGTAATGCCGTAGCGCGCGGAATGCTTGTCCGCATAAGCGCGCACCAGTCGCTGCAATTCACCGAGCGTAAACAGAAAGTTCTGGTCCACGGAACCGCGGGGCATCGAAGCCATCTCCATAAGCTTTGCATATGATAAGCTAGCTTATGAATATTTCATGGCAGCCCGATGGTAGGGCTGACCTGCTGATTGCACATGGCTGACCGGAAAACATCGATACCCGCAAGGCTTGGCTTACCCGGAACACCGGAAACCGCGCGAAAGCGGCGGGACGGGATTGGGGATCAGCTTTCCAAATGCTACATCATCAGGAATGACGCTGACGAAGCCAACTTTTCCAGCCCCCGACCACGACCACGGCCGCTGCACCGCGGACGCGCTGCTGCATGCCGAACGGGTCTGCGAGCGGCGGGAACAGAAATTCACGCCGATTCGCCGCCAGGTGCTGCAGGCCCTGCTCTCCAGCCACCGGCCGCTCGGGGCCTATGAGGTGATCGACGAACTCGCCAAATCGATGCCGCGGCCGGCGCCGATCACGGTGTATCGCGCGCTCGACTTCCTGATGGAGAACGGGCTGGTTCATCGTATCGAGAGCCGCAACGCGTTTCTTGCCTGCGCGCATGACCATGACGCCACCGCGATGGTCGCGTTTCTGATCTGCGAGCGCTGCGGGTCGGTCGGCGAAATTCCAGCCTCTCCGGTGGCACAGAGCCTCAACGCCGCCGCGCGTTCCACCGGCTTTGCGCCGAGATTGTCGGTGGTCGAGATCACCGGCACCTGCGCGCATTGCCAAGAGTAAACCAGGAATAAAACCGGATAAAATTTAACGGATACAGTTTACCGGCTAGAATTTACTTGGGCATGATCCTTTCCGAAAACCGCAATGCCATTTCGGGATCGTGCCTCAACAACACGGCGGCAAGCCGGCGCGAGGGGTAATGTCATCACGTGAAATGCCGATGGACCAGGCCGGGCGCCCGCTCAGCCCCGGCGCTGTTGCGCTGATGCTGATGCTTTGCCTGAGCTGGGGGTTCAACCAGATCGCTGTGAAGCTGGCGCTGCCGGACATTCCGCCGATGCTACAGGGCATGATCCGCTCGGCGGCCGCGTTGCCCGTGCTGCTTTTGATCGCCCGTTTTCGCGGCGTGAAAATGTTTGCCGCCGATGGCACGCTCGGCGCCGGATTGTTCGCAGGCCTGCTGTTCGGTTTCGAATTCGTGTTGATCTATCGCGGCCTGTTGCTGACCTCGGCCTCGCGCGCGGTGGTGTTCCTCTATACCGCGCCGTTTTTTGTGGCACTCGGCTCCTACCAGTTTCTGGGCGAGCGGCTGCGGGCGTCGCAATGGGGCGGGCTGGGCCTGAGTTTCGCCGGGGTGGCGCTGGCGATCGGTGTGCCGCAGCCCGATGTCGATGCCAAAGTGCTGCTCGGCGATCTCTTTATCGTCGGCGGCGGCGCGTTGTGGGCGGCCACAACTCTGGTTGTAAAGGCGACGTCGCTGCTTCGGGCGCCGCCCGAAAAAGCCCTCGGCTACCAGGTGGCGCTGTCGATCCCGATTCTGGGGCTGGCGGCCTGGATTTCGGGTGAAACCCTGACCCGGGTTCCCGGGCCCCTGGCGCTGTCGTTAATGGCCTATCAAGCTGTTTGGGTGGTCGGATTGACGTTTCTGCTGTGGTTTGGACTGGTCAAAACCTATTCAGCCAGCAAATTGTCGGCTTTTACCTTTATCACCCCTTTGTTTGGCGTCGTGGCTAGCTATTTCATTCTGCACGACACCCTGACCTTGGCATTCGGTGCCGCAGCGCTACTGGTGATCGCGGGGCTTTATCTGGTCAACCGGCCCGTTCCCGTCGTCCCGGTGGCGATTGATCCATTGCTGAATGTCACCAAAACCTGATATTTGGACCCCATGAACAAGCCAGTCAGACCACCCCAAGAAGCATCTCAAGAATCATCTCAGACGACGTCGCCGGTCCCAAGGCCCGGCACAAAACCACGCAAGTGATGGTCGGCAATATCGCCGTCGGCGGGGGCGCGCCGATTGTGGTGCAGTCGATGACCAACACCGACACCGCCGATGTCGAAAGCACGGTCGCCCAGGTCGCGGCCCTGGCGCGCGCCGGTTCGGAAATGGTGCGCATCACGGTGGACCGTGAGGAAGCCGCCGCCGCGGTTCCGCATATCCGCGACGCCTTGCGCAAGCGCGGCATCACCACACCTCTGATCGGCGATTTCCATTACATCGGCCACAAATTGCTGGCGGACTATCCGGCCTGTGCCGAGGCGCTCGACAAATACCGCATCAATCCCGGCAATGTCGGCTTCAAGAACAAGCGCGACACCCAGTTCGCCGATATCATCGAGATCGCCAACAAGAACGACAAGCCGGTTCGGATCGGCGCCAATTGGGGATCGCTCGATCAGGAATTGCTGACCAAGCTGATGGATGAAAACGCCCTGCTTGCCGAGCCGAAAGACGTCCGCGCGGTGACCCGCGAGGCCATGGTGCAGTCGGCGCTGCTGTCGGCCGCCCGGGCCCAAGAACTCGGCATGCCCAAGAACAAGATGATCCTGTCGGCGAAGGTCTCCGCGGTGCAGGACCTGATCGCGGTCTACCAGACCCTCGCCGAACGTTCGGATTACGCGATCCATCTCGGTCTCACCGAGGCCGGCATGGGATCCAAGGGGATCGTGGCCTCGTCGGCCGCGCTCGGCATTCTCTTGCAGGACGGCATCGGCGACACCATCCGGATTTCACTGACGCCGGAGCCCGGCGGCGATCGCACGCTTGAAGTTCAGGTCGCGCAGGAACTGCTGCAGACCATGGGTTTCCGCACCTTCGTGCCGCTGGTTGCGGCATGCCCCGGCTGCGGCCGCACCACCTCGACCACGTTCCAGGAACTGGCGCGCAGTATCCAGGATTTCATCCGCGTCGAAATGCCGGCCTGGAAGACCCGCTACCCCGGCGTTGAATTGCTCAACGTCGCGATCATGGGCTGCATCGTCAATGGCCCCGGCGAATCCAAGCATGCCGATATCGGCATTTCCCTGCCCGGCACCGGCGAAACCCCGGCAGCCCCTGTGTTCGTCGACGGCAAGAAGTTCCGTACCCTGCGCGGTCCCAACATCGCGACCGAATTCAAGGCGATGGTGATCGACTATATCGACCAGCGCTACGGCGCGGGCTCGAATGTCCCGACCAGTTCGGTGACCGCAGCGGAATGAGGGGTGGCCTCCCGCGAAACGCGGGACCGCCAGCCACAACCCGTGCCAGGGTTCGCGGCATAAGGCCACGGCCTCGCGTCTCGCGCTGCCGCACAAGAACAACTGCTTGATGTCGGCGGCTGGCTTGGCCGGACTGAACAGATAGCCCTGCATCTCGGCCTCGATCACCCCGGCCATCCGCGCGCCCGTTGGCGGCATCACGATCGCTCGTCCCGGGCGGCCGACCGCCGGCGAAAATCGGAATTGTCGCCGACCCGCTTGTTGAAGGCGTCGATCGCATGGGCGCGGAATGATGCTGGCACCGGCGCGCCTTGTCCGAATTGCGACCGGACCGCCGAAATAGTTGGTGGCGAAGGCATCGACCAGCCGGAGCACGGTGAGCTTCTCGGCGCTCGAATCCATAAATCCATTTCTGCGGAGCGGCTCAATTTTCGACTTTTTCAACAGCATCGACCCGGAGCGGACAATGCGTCTGAGCGACTGCTTTCAGTAACAAAAAAGCCCCGGACGATGCCGGGGCTTTGATATTGGCTAGGGAGCGTAATCAGTAATTCGGGACGAGAGAGCCACCACCCCAGTTGAAACGGTAGTTCACGCGCACGGTGGCAATGTCCACGTCTTGAGTGACGTGAGCGAGCCCACCGGCGAACAAGGGATTCACTATACCGGGGAACGTAAAGTCTTGGCCACCCATCATAAGATGGTCGTATTCAAACCCGACGGACCAGTTCGGCGAGAAGCCGTACTCGAATCCGGTACCCACCGAACCACCCCAGCGGGTCGAGCCTGCCGAAGCGAGCCCAATTCCTCCGAGAGTGGAACTTACAGAGACGGTATTGTTCGTCACTGCCGCGCCGCCCTTGAAGTACCACAGCCAACGATCCCCGGCCCAACCGATCTGGGCGGTGAAAAGGCCCAAGGCATCGACCTTGTTACCAAGCGTTAAGGTAGGATCCAAAAAGCTGACTTGCGACCGGTTCAGATTGGCCCAATCGCCCTGAGCTTCCACGCCGAGAACAAAGTTATTGTTGGGTTGTTGCCAGCGGTAGCCGATCTGGCCACCGACGACGCCGCCGGACTTATCGAAGCAACCGCCAGGGAGGACCCCGCCACCTGCCGGAAAGACATCCCAGCAATTGTTGCTTCTTCCCCAGCCGCCGTCAGCGCCGATGTAGAAGCCCGACCAATTGTACATCGGGGGGATGTAAACCGGCGGCGCCTTAACCGGAAGGTCGGCTGCGAGCGCTGGAGCCGCCATTGTAAAGAGACCAAGGGTACCTAGCAGAAATTTCCTCATCGTAGTTTGCTCCCCAATATAAAAGGTTCGTCTGATCTGAAGCATTCATGCAATTGCGAGCGCGATAAATCACTGTACGCGATTTAGCAGCGAAAGGCCGTGCCGAAAATGCCACAGCGCCTTTTTCAAGTTTGACGAAAAAATGGCGTGAGGGTCATAAATACTGACCTTTCTGACACGTTAATTTGATTCCAGATTAAATCAGAGCGGTATCCCGTTAAATCGAATGGTATCCAGATAAATCATAGCGGTATCGGGATAAATCGGGGTCGCCTGTAACGTCTTTACAATTCGCTGACGATGAAAGCGGGAAATTTAAATCGGCTCCCAGCTGGCTCGCCAGCTCATGGGACGACCGCAGCAATCGCGTCATCGTCCGAACATCGGGGTCGCGCGGCAAGGTGATGGGTTTCGCAAGCGCTCACGGGCATTCCCCACGATCGCGCTTTGGCGGGTCTCTCGATTATCAACGGGAGATGGCGTCATGAGTTTTTCTTTGAAGACAGCGGGCGCAAGATTCACACTGAGCATTATCCTGTTGTCGTTAGCTACTTGTGCTTCGGCCGGACCGAAGGAAGACGTGGCGGCGGCCTCGACGTGGGCGGCTGCGCTTGGCGACGACGAACCCGACAAGGTATTGCAGCTCTATTCCGACGACGCCGTGCTCTGGGGGACGTTGTATCCGACGGTGCGTTCCGATCGATCGGCATTGCGAGATTATTTCGTGACCGCCTTTAGGGTTCTTCCCGGCCTCAAGGTTTCTTTCGGCGATCAACTGATCCGCGTGTACGGCAGTTAATACCGGCTATTATACCGCTACCTTCGTCAAGGACGGAGAAACCAAGATATTCCCCGCGCGCTACAGCTTCACTTACGTGAAGAACGGCGAGAATTGGCTCATTGTCGACCATCATTCCTCGGCCATGCCACAGGCGCGCGCAGTAGCGCTGTCGCGCGCCAACGACCACGGGCGCTCAGCCAGCCTTCGGTCAACGATGGCGGCTGTTTGGCGCTTAACAGAGATGCCGCGATTGACAAGCTGAGTCTGTCATACGCGTGGCAAAGCAGACATTGATGATCCGATCGTCGAGCGCCGACATCCTTCATTGGGCGCGCGGCGTTAGGTCGAACGGCGGTCAGGTGATTTGCCCGTCCCTGTCCAGTCCCATTGCAAAAAATATTTTCTTTCGCGCCCAACCCAAATCACTTTCATATTTCCCCGCTGTCCCGTCCCAAAGAGAGGGGCGTTTCGCGATCGCCACGAGCGTTGGAACGGGATGCGATGGACGCGGCAGCGTCGGCGCACGAAAGTGCGCAGACGAACGGCGCTGACGCGGACGGTCAAGTCGTGTGGTCCTGACGCCCCGACGCTGGTGTCAAGTTGGCAGAGGCAACCCAGTCAGCGACGGTGACAAAAAAGCCCGGTCACCGAGGAGAGCGCGGAGGAAACCGTTAAAACCATTGCGCGGGGAAAGCCGGATTGATCCGGTGAACCTGTGGTGACTGACGCGCGTGTTTACTACACACCACGCGCGGCCGCGGGTGCATCGGACACCCGGCTTTCCCCGCGCCCTCTGTTTTTGGGCGAGCAACTCTTGCACAACTCGGGAGCATGGCGTCGCGAGAACAAGTTGCGTTGACGCGTCGCTTTCGGTGCGCCAAGCTTGGCCAAAAGCAATAGTCGAACCCGGAGGACATCCCATGCTCCGTGCAGAGGACAACAAGTTTCTCACCGAAAGCGGCGAAGGCACGCCGATGGGCGAACTGCTGCGCCGGTTCTGGCTGCCTGTATTGTTGTCCGAGGAATTGCCGGAAGCCGACGGGGCGCCGAAGAAGATCGTGGTGATGGGCGAGGAGTTGCTCGCGTTCCGCGACTCCCGCGGCATGGTTGGCGTGATCGATCAACATTGTCCGCACCGCGGCGCCAATCTCTGGCTCGGCCGCAACGAGGAATGCGGCATTCGCTGCGTCTATCACGGCTGGAAATTCGACACCGACGGCAAGTGCCTCGACATGCCGACCTCCTATCCCGACCTCAACGCCAAGGACCTGGTCCGCATCAAATCCTATCCGGTGCGCGAATGGGGCGACATGATCTGGGCCTATATGGGCCCGGCAGGCGAGATTCCCGATCTGCCGGCGCTGGAAATGGCGCTGGTGCCGGCTTCGCACCGCTACGTCTCGAAGAAGTGGCAGGATTGCAACTGGGTGCAGGCGCTGGAAGGCTCGATCGACACCGCGCATTTCACCTTCGCGCATCTGAGTTTCGAGAAGGACGAAGACGAGGTGCTGGATATCAAGAAACACTTCGTCAATCCGATCGCGCGGATGAACGTCGACCACATGCGCTGGATCGCCGAGGACCCGCGCCCCGTCATCAGGATCCAGCCGCATGACGCCGGGCTCACGATCGCCGGTGGCCGACTCACCGGCAGCGACAATATCTACTGGCGCATCGCGCAATTTTTGATGCCGGTGCACGCCTATGCGCCGAGCGCAATGCCGGGCGAGAGCATTTTCGGCCAGAGTTTTATTCCGGTGACCGATACGAGTTGCTGGATCTACACCTATGCCTGGAATCCGGAGCGGCCGCTGACACAGGCCGAGCGCGATATGTATCGCGGCGGCAACGGAGTGATCTCGGAGGTTGACGAGAATTATGTTCCGCTGCGCAACAAGTCGAACGACTATTTGATCGACCGCAAGCTGCAAAAGACCAAGAGCTATACCGGCATCAAGGGCGTCTCGGAGCAGGATGCGGCGGTGCAGGACAGCCAGGGCCCGATCGCCGACCGCACCCGCGAGCATCTCGGCCCGACCGATCTCGGCATCATGCATTTCCGCAAGCTTGTGATGGAGTCCGCCCGCGCGCTACAGCGGGGCGAGGCACCGGCCTACCTTAAGCATCAGGACCGGTACGCCGTGCGTTCCGGCGGCTGCGTCACCAACAAGGCCAAGGAGCTATCAGCGGTCATGGTCGAGCGCTTCGGCGAGGAAACCGGCTATGTCGGGCGGCCCCGCAACGCCGCAGCGGAGTGACGGCGCTGCCTGATTGCTGTTATAATCGTCGCGAAGAATAATGGAAAACTCATGAGCTGGCTTCCCTCCAACGACCCCGTGCTCGGCGATCCCCGGTCCTGCGATGCGCTGGAGCTGGTGATCGTGCCACGTACCCGCGACCTCGGCGATGGATTCGAGGTGCGCCGCGCGCTGCCGCATGGCAAGCGGCAGATGGTCGGCCCCTTTATCTTCTTCGATCATTTCGGGCCGGTGCAGTTCATGTCCGGCAAGGGCATGGACGTGCGCCCGCATCCGCATATCGGGCTCGCTACCGTCACCTATCTGTTCGATGGCAGCATCATGCACCGCGACAGCGAGGGCAATATCCGGGAAATCGAACCCGGCGCCATGAACCTGATGACGGCGGGCCGCGGCATTGCGCACTCCGAACGCACGCCGGATCTGCAACGCAAGAATGGCCAGAAGATGCTGGGCCTGCAGAGCTGGATCGCCCTGCCCGCCGGCTCGGAGGAAATCGCGCCGTCGTTCCAGCATTACGCGGCGGCCGACCTGCCTGTCGTCAGGGATAGCGGTTTCACCGCGCGCATCATCGCCGGCGGTTCGTTTGGCGTGAAATCGCCGGTGACAATGGTATCGCCGTGGTTTTATGCCGAGGTGACGGTCGAACAGGGCGTCAGCGTTCCGCTCGACCCCGATCATGAAGAACGCGCGATCTACGTCGTCGACGGCGAAATCGAGATCGCCAACGAACGCTACGAAGGGCCGCGCCTACTGATCTTCCGGCCCGGGGATCGCATTACTGTCAAGGCCATCAAGCCGACGCGGATGATGTTTCTCGGCGGTGACGCGCTGGAGGGCCCGCGCCACATCTGGTGGAACTTCGTTTCATCGAGCAAGGAGCGGATCGAACAGGCCAAGCAGGACTGGAAAAGCGGCCGCTTCGCCCCAGTCCCCCACGAACATGAGTTCATTCCGCTTCCGGAATGAGCTATTCCCATTTTCCCTTTTTTGCCGCGCGCCTGTGCGCGAGACGGCTATTTCCGAAAGCTTGATCCATGACCACGATGCTCGCCAGCGACCTGCCCCTTCCCCGGATCGGTCGCGGCAAGGTCCGCGATATCTATGCCGTCGGCGACGACCGCGTGCTGCTGCTGACCACCGACCGCATCAGCGCCTTCGACATCGTCATGGCCGAGACCATTCCGATGAAGGGCGCGGTGCTGACCCAGATCAGCGCCTGGTGGTTCAATGAGCTTGAAGGCGTGGTGCCGCATCATATGATCAGCGCCGATGCCGATACCATCATCAGCGAAGTGCCTGCCCTTAGAGACCATCGCGCTTCGCTGGCCGGACGCGCGATGCTGTGCCGGCGCACCACGGTGTTTCCGATCGAGTGCGTGATCCGCGGTTATCTTTCGGGTTCCGCGTGGAAGGAATATGCCGCGCAGGGCACGCTGGCGGGCGAAAAACTCGCACCCGGCCTTAAGGAAAGCGGCAGGCTCGAGCCCGCGATCTTCAGCCCGGCCACCAAGGCCGAGACCGGCCACGACGAAAATATCCCGGTGGCACGGATGCGCGAGATTGTCGGCGACGATGTGGCGCATACGCTGGAAAGCATGACCCGCGCGGTCTATACGCTCGGCGAAAAGATCAGCCGCGACCAGGGCATCATCATTGCCGACACCAAATTCGAATTCGGCCGGGATGGCGACGGACGCATCATCCTGATCGACGAGGTGATGACCCCCGACAGTTCACGGTTCTGGGCCGCGGATGCCTACAGACCCGGCCAGCCGCAGCCGAGTTTCGACAAGCAACCGCTGCGCGATTATCTCGACGTGGAGCGCCATGCCGGCCGCTGGAATGGCGAAGCTCCGGCTCCCGCTCTGCCAGCAAGCGTGGTGGAGGCCACCAGCAAGCGTTACCTCGAGGCCTATCGCCGCATCACCGGCGCCGATCTGAAGATCGGGTAGATCCAAGATCGTCGATCGCGAGGCAGTCTCACTGCTGAGGCGCTCAAGGAGCGCCGCCAGGACAAGCAGGCTGAGGACAACCAGGCTGTCACAAAAAATATGTTTTTCTCGCGGTCCGCAGTCGGTTACCACTGACGGAGTTGTCGGGGGGCAATCGCACGCGTGGTTAGTCAATCCATCAGTCTCGGTCCGAAGCTGCAATTGCGCGCCGCGCTCAATGACGTTCTCGGCGGCACCGCCGCCAGCGTTCTGACCGTGGCGTTCGGATTGTCCTATGCGCTGTTGATCTTCACGGGCCCGCTCGCGCCCTATCTGTCCTATGGCCGGCGCACGACCTCGGCATCAAGCTGGTGCTGGTGCATCTTCCGCCGGCGGCCGGGAAGGCTTTGCGATCGACCGACTTCATCTCGCATCAGGTCGGCATCGTGGCTGAACTGGATCATGCCCTGGAGTGGTGCGAGAACGAAATCATCGTACAGCATCAGGGCCTCGAGCAGGAAGAAGCCTCCTTGCGCGACTGGTTCACCCAGATTCTCGGGACCGCCGAAGACGCTGCGGAATTGATTTATCGCTGCGAGCGCCTCGAGGTCGATGCCGGCGGCATCATAGTCAGCGCCGGCGACGCCGCCGATTCGATGCATTTTATTCTGGACGGGCGCGTCGGGATCATGATTCCCAGGGACGAGGGCGGCACCACGCGGGTGCGCAGCCTCGGTCGCTATACCACCATCGGCGAAATGGGCCTGGTCTCGCAGGCCCCGCGCAACGCCACCATCCAGGCCGAAGCCGCCAGCGTGCTTTATGTGTTGAGCACGCACCAATTCGAGGCGCTCAAAAGCGAAAACCCGTTGCTCGGCCAGAAATTGCTGACCTACTTCGTTTCCGTGATGGCTGAGCGGCTGACCTTCGCCAATCGCCTGGTCGCAGTGCTGCGGCGATAGATCGCGCGGCGCTCATCGGAGCGCGGGAGCGTTGAGCCGGTTCGCTTAAAGGTCTATGCTCGCCAAACCGGTAAGAACCCGTGTCATGCTTTCGTTCACGTCAAGGAGAGCGTCATGCGTGAATTTCTATTGGTGACTACCCTGCTGGCCGTGACGGCGTTTGGACTTTCCGCACCGGCCATCGCCCAGGAAAATACCGATCAGAAACTGGGCACGGTTCATTTCGCGACGTCGTGCAACGAGACGGCACAACGGCGGTTCGATCGCGCCATGCGATACCAGCACTCGTTCTGGTACGCCGAATCCAAGGAAATCTATCAAGACGCGCTCAAGGCCGACCCCGAATGCGCCATTGCCTATTGGGGCATCGCGCTATCGCTTCTCAGCAACCCGCACAGTGCGATACCGGCGCCTAATCTTCCGCTCGGGCTTTCGGCGATCGAGAAGGCAAAAGCAGTCGGCGCCAAGACCGAACGGGAGCGCGACTACATCGACGCGCTGGCGGTCATGTATGTCGATTACGACAAGACCCCGCAACAAGAGCGCGTGCACTCCTATCTGAAGAAGATGGAAGCGCTGGCGGCAAAATATCCGGACGATGACGAGGCGCAGATCTTCTACGCGATCACCCTGAATGTAGCGGCCTCGCCCGCCGACAAGACCTACGCCAATCAGCTGAAAGGGGCCGCGATCCTGGAGCCGATCTGGCAGCGGCAACCTCAGCACCCCGGCATCGCCCACTATCTGATTCATTTGTATGACTATCCGGGCATCGCCGCCAAGGGCCTGCCGGCCGCGCTGCGTTATTCGAAGATCGCGCCGATGGCGCCGCATGCGCAACATATGCCGTCGCACATTTTCACGCGCGTCGGCTACTGGAAGGAATCGATTGCGGCGAATATAGCTTCGGTGCAAGCCGCCAAGGCCAGCAAGGAAGTCGGCGATCAGCTGCACGGGCAGGATTATCTCGTCTACGCCTATCTGCAACTGGGTCAGGACAAAGAGGCGCGCGGCGTGGTCGACGAAATCGAGGCCGCGCAGTTCGGTCCCGATGCCTTCGCCGCCGCTTTTGCGCGGGCTGTCGCGCCGGCGCGCTACATGGTCGAACGCGGCGACTGGACCGGCGCGGCAAATCTGGATGTCACGCCAAGCAAGTTTCCACACGTCATGGCGATCACCTATTTCGCACGTGCGATCGGCGCGGCTCGCTCCGGCAATCCGGCGGCGGCCAAAGCTGACCTCGCCAAGCTTGCGGAAATTCGCGATAAATTGCGGGAGGCAAAGAACGATTATTGGGCTGGTCAAGTCGATGTCCAGGAGCAGACGGCGAATGCCTGGATACTCTACGCCGATGGCAAATACGATGACGCGCTCAAGGCGATGGGCGCAGCCGCCGCCGCCGAGGACAATTCGGAAAAGTCGCCGGTCACACCCGGGCCGCCGGCGCCGGCGCGCGAATTGTACGGCTTCATGCTGCTGGATCGCGGCATGGCCAAGGAGGCGCTTGCGGCGTTCGAGGCCACGATGGCGAAGGAGCCGAACCGCTTCAATGGCTATGTCGGTGCGGCAAACGCCGCTCAGGCGCTCGGCGACACGATGAAGGCAAAGGCCAATTATGAAAAGCTGGTCGCGTTGGCGGCCGGTTCGGACTCCGAGCGGCCGGCGCTTGCCGCCGCCCGCGCCTTCGTCGCGAGCAATTAGAGCGTTTTCGAGCGAAGTGGATGCCGGTTCGCGTAAAGAAAACGCGGCAAAACAAAAGATTAGAGCCTCGGTTCTGATTTCAGTCAGAACCGATAAGGCTCTAGGACAGCGGTCAAAGCCGATAGCTAAAGCAATGAAAACAGTAGCGGTCGTTGCAGGGGTCGTTGGCTTCGCACTGGGCGGGCTGGCGGGGGCCTCGATGTTCTTCGCCTGGCCAATGACAGGTCATGGCAGCGTGGCCATGAGGCCTAGCCATCCCAGCTTTTCAGAAGTGCAATGGCCCTACCCGACCGATGAGTGGGGCAAGGGCAAAGCCTTCCGCTGCGAGGCGGCGGACTGCGGCGTCGAAGTCAATCTTTATGTCCGGGCCAAGATCGGCTTTTGCAACTGCAAAACCGGCGTATCCGATGATGCCGAACTCGACCGCCTGAGTGACTTCAGGCTGATGGGTGAAAAGCTTTCGGTGCTGGGGCCGGGGCGTCAGATCAACGTGGCCTGGATGAAGGGCCGCAGCCGGGCCTATGCGATCGCCGGTCCCTACCGGGCGCGAAATTCGGCGCTGTCGGTTGCTTTCAACGACCGCTGCGATGCCATCGTCGCCACGACAGTGATCGCGCATGATGATCCGGAAGCGATCGAACCCAGCGTCATCGAATTCCTCAACAGCGAAGTCGTCGTGCACTGGGCCGAGGTTACGCTCGGCCTGTAGTTTCGCGGTCTGTCCAGCGGGGCGCGTCGTCCTGCATTTGGCAGGACGACGCTGAACTTGAAGCGACGAACTAGATCCCCGACATCATCACGTATTTGATCTCGACATATTCTTCCATGCCGTGATGCGAGCCTTCGCGGCCGAGGCCGCTTTCCTTGACCCCGCCGAACGGCGCCACTTCGGTGGTGATCAGGCCGGTGTTGACCCCGACCATGCCGGACTTCAGCGCTTCGGCGACCCGCCAGACCCGGCCGAGATCGCGCGAATAGAAATACGAGGCCAGCCCGAACGGCGACTTGTTGCACATCGCGATCACGTCGGCCTCGTCCTTGAAGCGGAACACCGGTGCCAGCGGTCCGAATGTTTCCTCCCGCGACACCAGCGCATCGGGCGCGACGTTGGCGAGTACGGTCGGCTCGAAGAAGGTGCGCCCGAGCGAATGGCGCTTGCCGCCGGTCACGACCCTGGCGCCGTGCTTGACCGCGTCGGCGATATGCTTTTCGACCTTGTCGATCGCGTCCATATTGATCAGCGGGCCCTGCGTCACGCCTTGCTCGGTGCCGTCCCCGATCTTCATGGCGGCGACTTTCTTCGAGAGTTTTTCCACGAATTGATCGTAGATCTTGTCCTGGGCGTAGATGCGGTTGGCGCAAACGCAGGTCTGGCCCATGTTGCGGTATTTCGAGACCATGGCGCCCTCGACCGCCGCATCGATATCGGCGTCGTCGAACACCACGAACGGCGCGTTACCGCCAAGCTCCAGCCCGAGTTTCTTCACCCCGACCGCAGCCTGCCGGTAGAGGATCTTGCCGACTTCGGTCGATCCGGTGAACCCGACGAAGCGCACCGCAGGGTGTTCACACAACACCTTGCCGATCGGCGGCGCATCGCCGGTAATGATATTGAACACGCCCTTCGGCACGCCGGCCTTCTCGGCCAGTGCGGCGAGCGCCAATGCGCTGAGCGGTGTCTCGTTGGCGGGCTTGAGCACCACCGTGCAGCCCGCGGCCAGTGCCGGCGAAACCTTCCGGGTGATCATCGAGTTCGGGAAATTCCATGGCGTGATCGCGCCGCAAACGCCGATCGGCTGGCGGATCGCCAGCAGGCGCGAGTCCGCCCGCTGCGTCGGGATGGTTTCGCCATAGACGCGGCGGGCTTCCTCGGCGAAAAACTCGACATAGGCGCCGCCGATATCGACTTCACCGAGAGCTTCGGCGAGCGGCTTGCCCTGCTCCGAGGTCAGGATCAGCGCCAGGTCTTCGCGGTTGGCGACAATCAGATCGAACCATTTGCGCAGGATATTGGAGCGCTGCTTGGCGGTGAGCTTTGCCCAGGCGGGAAATGCCCGTTCGGCGGCTTCGACGGCGTGGGTGGCATCCGCCGCGGTCATCTGCGCCACTTTCGCAAGCTCGGTACCGGTGGCCGGATTGTTCACGGGATGGACCGGCGTGCCGACCCAGGCACCGTCGATATAGCACTGCTCGCGCAGCAGCGACGGATCTTTCAGGCGGTCGCGCAGCGTCGGGGCAGACGATTGCGAAGCGCGTGCGGCAGCGGTCGGGGTCATGGCGTTACTCCTCGGATTTTTTGGATAGCGTTGGTAAATATAGGCGGAAACGGGCCGCAATACACCGGCTGCAAAAGCACGGCTGCCTCAAGCAATCCTGACAGCTTCGATATCGAAGCGGCGGTGTCCTCGAAAGGCCGGTTGCGATTGGTTCAGGCCGCACCGCTCATATAAGTTTCACGGCGGCCGATCATTCGTTCCGCCGCGGCCTTGGCATCGGCCTTGGAAGAAGTTGCGCAGGTGCGATATTCAAGGTCCGGCATCACGGCCGGGCCGCGCCGCGCGAACCATGATTTCGATGACACCGGCAATTGCGACAGTGCGCTCGCCACGTTCTCGACCGCGTCGAACGAGAATAACGCACCGCTAGCGGCATATCGGACTTCAAAAATACCGGGGCTGATCGGTGCTTCAATATTCTCGCCACGTTCCGCGCGGGGGTACCGCTTCCACTCACTCCAGGTCGAAATCATTACCGTCCCCTTGCGGCACCGGCCGCGAGCATTTTCTTCAAATTATTCAATCGGAAGCACCGGGTGTGCTGCGATCTGAACGCCTTGTTCCAAATTCGGTTCCGCTGAATGGCGTGACGATATCGCCGATCCATCGGAACGTCACCGACGATGGAACCCACTTCACGGCAAATTGTAGCGGGTGTTGCAGTTCAGCTGCTTTTCCCGCGGGGGTAGCGGTCACGGGCCCGCGATCCGGGATGCGTCGAAAAAAGGCCTGGCGTGCTTGCGGGAAACGGCAGCCGGGGGGAAGATTGCCCTACTAAGAAAATAAAACCGGAGGTAACCCCATGCAAAGCCAAGCTCAGATCGATCAGATTCTGCGAGCCAAAAGCGACGCCCAGGAGATTCCCGGCGTGGTTGCAATGGCTGCCAACAGCAAGGAAATTATCTATCAAGGCGCGTTCGGCAAACGCGACCTGTCCAAAGACGATGCCATGACCGCCGATAGCGTGTTCTGGATTGCCTCGATGACCAAGGCCATCACGTCGGCGGCGGGCATGCAACTGGTCGAGCAGGGCAAGCTGTCGCTCGACGCGCCGATCGGCAAGGTGCTGCCCGATCTCGACGCCCCGCAGGTGCTCGAAGGCTTCGACGCCAACGGCGAGCCGAAGCTGCGGCCGGCGAAGACCCCGATCACGCTTCGCCATCTCATGACCCACACCGCCGGCTTCGCCTATGACATGTGGAACGGCGACATGGTGAAATATCTGGAGAAGACCGGGACGCCCGGCGTCACCTCCTGCAAGAATGCGGCGCTGAAGACGCCGATCATGTCCGATCCCGGCACGCGCTGGGAATACGGCACCAACATCGATTTCGTCGGCAAGGCGGTCGAGGCCGCAAGCGGCAAGCGGCTCGACGCCTATCTGCGCGAGCATATGTTCACGCCGCTCGGCATGACCGATACCGGCTTCAAGATCGGCGACGCGCAGCGCAAGCGCCTGGTCGGCATGCATGCGCGCGGCGAAGACGGGTCGCTGGCGCCGATCCCGTTCGAACTCGAGCAGGACCCGGAATTCCACATGGGTGGCGGCGGCCTCTACGGCACCGCCGGCGACTACATCAAGTTCACCCAGATGATCCTCAACAAGGGACGCGGCAACGGCAACCAGGTGTTGAAGCCCGAGACGGTCGCGATGATGGGACAGAACCATATCGGCGACATCAACATGACCAAGATGACGTCAGCGGTGGCGTTCGCCACCAACGATGTCGATCTCTATCCCGGCATGGAGAAAAAATGGGGGCTCTCATTCCTGATCAATACTGCCCAGACGCCGGAGGGCCGCAGCCCCGGCAGCCTCGCCTGGGCGGGTCTCGCCAATACCTATTACTGGATCGATCCGTCGCGTGACGTTGCCGGCGTGATCCTGATGCAGGTGCTGCCGTTCGCCGACAGGAAATGCCTGGAAGCGTTCGCGGGCTTCGAGACCGGCGTCTATGCGGGGCTCGATGCGACAGGGCAGAAGGCGGCGTAACTTCTCTTTTCCCTCGCCCCGCCCTTGCGGGAGAGGGTCAGGGTGAGGGGCTGGCGCAACCAGGGAAGCGCCACGATTTGTCGCTGCTCCCCCTCACCCACACTGCTTGCAATGAAAGCTAGAGCCTTATCGGTTCTGATTAAAATCAGAACCGGGCTCTAATCTTTTGTTTTGACGCGTTTTCTTCACGCGAACCGGTATCCACTTCGCTCGAAAACGCTCTAATGCAGACATGAGATTTCGTTCCCGCGGCGCCATGCGCCCGAGGTTTGCGTGAAGTTTCGCGCCTTGAAATCAGAGGGCGCAGGGAAAGCCGGGTGCGCGCTGCACCCGCGGTCTCGCGTGCAAAATAGGTGCAAAAAAACGCACACGAGCATACAGGTTCAGCGGAGGCAATCCGGCCTTCCCTGCGCAATGGTTTTACGGCTTATTTCGCGCTCTCCCTGGTGACCGGGCTTTCTTGCCACCATCGCCGCGCGGATTAGTAAATCGCCAACAGCGCAACTTGACACCAGCGTCGGGGTGTCAGGACCACACGACTTCGCCGTCCGCATCACGCGCCGTTCGTCAAAGGCGCATCCGCGTCCACCGCATCCCATCCCACGTTTGTGACGATCGCGAACGCCCCTCTGGAGGGACGGGATGGGCGGGAAGATGCTGGTGATTTGGGGGGCGCGAGAAGCAGAATATTTTTTGCGGGAGATCTGGACGACCCAAATCACTTTGAATTAGCTGGGGAAATAAGTTTTTAGGCGCAGAGCGGAGGGCCCTAAGCTACAGCGCTGTCATTGATGGCCTGGATTTTGGTAAACAGCCGCGCCACTTTTTCCTCATTGAAGAGGTGTTCCGGTCCAGTCGGAGCGACGTCCCTGAACGGCGGCTCATAAAGCAAAGCAGGGTCCATCACGCCTTGATCGGTCAGATGCTCGATCACCATATTGACGAACTCGATCTGTGCGGCCGTCGCAATACCTTCCGCCAGGAATTCACCGAAGACTTCACGGACCGATGCCCGATCGAGCCCGACAATCGAGCGGACGAAGCGGCCAAAGCCCTGACTCGTGTTGCGAGCCCGCTCGATATCGCCCGCCTCGCCGACCCCGGCATTCAGCAGCATCTTTTCGAGTTCGCTCAGGTCGGTTGGCGTGAGAGGTTTACCCTGCCGCAGCTTGTGAAGCACGTTGATCTTCGTGTGCTTTCAGGAAATGACGGGCCTTCTGTTTGAAACGCGCGAAGTCGGCCTCGCCGACCTGCGGCAGTTCGTGTTCGACGCCGTCGCCTATCTCATCCGCAAAGTTAGAATAAACGATCGCCTTTCTTGTCTTGTCGATATGTTGCACGAGGTCGCGCAGGCTCAGCCGGCGGAGACTCCCCTCACCCGAAATTCGCGCTTCGTCATTTCAGGAAAGACGTGGATGCCCGGGTCACCTAGCGCGAAGACGCGCTTCGCGCTTTTGCCCGGGCATGACGGTTGAGAGGTTGTGCCCTCTCCTGACCACCTACACCGGCAATCCGTTCTGCTGCGCCAATTCCTTCAGCGAGGTCTGCGGACGCGCGCCGATATGCTGGATCACTTCGGCCGCGGCGAGCGCGCCTAGCCGCCCCGCCGCCTCGTAGCCGGCGCCACGCACCAGGCCGAACAGGAATCCGGCGGCGAACAGATCGCCGGCACCGGTGGTGTCCACGATCTTGTCGACCGGAAATGCCGGCACCGCGGTCACGCCTTCCTTCGACGCCACCACGCAGCCCTGCTCGCTGCGCGTCACAACCCCGAGTTTGGCGTCGCTGCGCAATTGCTTCAGTGCGGTGTCGAAATCCGCGGTCTGGTACAGCGAATGCAATTCGGCCTCGTTGGCGAAAACCAGATCGACCGTGCCATTTCGCATCAGCTCGAGAAATTCGCCGCGATAGCGATCCACGCAAAATGAATCCGACAGCGTCAGCGCAACCTGGCGACCCGCATCATGCGCGATCGTCGATGCCTTCACGAAGGCTTCCTTGGCGCTTTTCGGATCCCACAGATAGCCTTCCAGATATACGATCGCGGAAGCCGCGATTTGCGCGGCGTCGATATCGCCGGGCACCAGTTCCTGCGCCGCGCCGAGATAGGTATTCATCGTGCGCTCGCCATCCGGCGTCACCAGAATGTAGGAGCATCCGGTCGCCGGGCCGTCCGCCGCCGGTCTGGTCTCGAAGGCTACGCCTGCGGCACGGATGTCATGCGTGTAGAGACGGCCGATCTGGTCGTCCCTGACCTTGCCGACATAGGCCGCGCGGGCGCCAAGATTGGCGATGCCGACAATGGTATTGGCCGCCGAACCGCCGGACATTTCGGTTGCCGGGCCCATATCCTGATAGATCGAGGCGGCGCGGGCCTCGTCGATCAGCGCCATGCCGCCTTTCGCCATGCCGTGCGCGGCGAGAAAGCCCTCGTCGGTCTGCACCAGCACGTCGAAAATCGCATTGCCGATACCCAGAACGTCGTATTTTGCTTCAGCCATTCGTTAAATCCGTTTCTTGGCCAGTTCTTGGCCGGTTCCTGGCCATGACGAAAGGCTGCGACCTATCACAGGCGACGCTGATATAGAAGCCTTCATGATCCGTTCCTTCCTCACCGTCTCCACCGGCACACTGGCCTCGCGGCTATTGGGTTTCACGCGCGACGCCATGATGGCGGCGCTGCTCGGCGCGGGTCCGGTCGCCGATGCATTTCTGGTGGCGTTTCAACTGGTCAACGTCGTGAGACGGCTTTTGACCGAAGGCGCGTTGAACGCGGCACTGGTGCCGGCGTGGCTGCATGTGCGCGAGACCGAAGGCGCCGTCGCGGCCGCGGCCTTCGCAGGGCGCGTGCTCGGTACCATCAGCGCGGCGCTGATCGTGGCGGCAGCCATCATCGGCCTCTTGATGCCGCTGGTCATGACGGCGCTCGCGCCGGGCTTTGCCGGACACGAGACGCTGCAGCTTGCCGTCAACAATGCCCGCCTGATGCTGCCCTACCTCGCCTTCGCCGGGCCGGCGACAGTGATGATGGCGCTGTTGAACGCGCAAGCGCGGTTCGCGTTGACGGCCTTTGCGCCGCTGTTGTTCAACATCGCGCTGATATCGGTGATGATCGTCTTGTTTGGCTGGCGAAGAGACGCGGCCTCGGCTGCGCTGGTGATCGCGGCCACGGTCGGCCTCGCCGGGCTGGTGCAACTGCTGATCCTGGTCCTGCGCCCCGGCGGCGGCATCGCGACGCCGCTCCGCATCGGGTTCGATCCGCAGATGCGCGGCTTTTTCGGCAAGGCGATTCCCGGCATGATCGCGAGCGCCGGACCGCAATTGCTGATCGTGGCCGGTGCGATCATCGCTTCGTCGTCGCCCGCGGCGGTGTCATGGCTCTATTTCGCCAATCGCCTGATCGAACTGCCGCTCGGTATCGTCGGCGTCGCCATGGGGGCCGTGCTGGTACCCGAACTGACGCGCGCGGTGCGCATCGACGACCAGCCATCGATGGCACATGCACAGTCGCGCAGCCTCGAACTCGCGGTGGGCCTGGCGTTACCGGCAACGCTGGGATTGGTCGCGCTCAGCGAGCCCGTGGTGCGGATGCTGTTCGAGCACGGCGTATTCTCGGCCGCCGATACCATTGCCACTGCGAACGTGCTGAGGTGGCTGGCGTTCGGCCTGCCGGCCCATGTGCTGATCAAGGCGCTGTCACCGGCATACTTCGCACGCAACGATACGCTGACGCCGCTGTTTGCGACATTGAAGGGATTTGTGGTGGCCATCGTTCTGGCTGTGATCCTCGGCCATGTCTATGGCGCCGGTGGTATCGCCGCCAGCATCGCGCTCGGCGCCTGGAGCAGCGCGACGACCTTGATCCGGCACGGCGCGGTTAAATTCGGATTCGCGATCGACGCCGCCGCGCGCCGACGGCTGCCGCGCATCGTAGTGGCCGCGCTGGCGATGGGCGGCCTGCTGTGGCTGGCAGCACCGTTCGTGCTGGCGTCGGACACAAAGCCGCATGGCGTTGCGCAGGCCTTCATTGTGGCAATACTGATATCGGGCGGGATTGCGGTTTACGGCCTGTTTCTGGTCCTGCTCGGCGTGATCCGCCGCCGCGAAGTGGTTAACGCGATCCGGCCAACGGTGGGCTCCGGCTTGCGCGACTGAGGCCCCCATGGCATGGGACGGCCCGAAACAGGAAAGCGGGCCATGGCCATCGTTGAACGGGTTTTTTCCGGCGTCCAGCCGACGGGCAATCTGCATCTCGGCAATTACCTCGGCGCCATCGTCAACTTTGTGAAGCTGCAGGAGACCCACAACTGTCTCTATTGCGTGGTCGACATGCACGCGCTGACGCAGCCGGTATCGGTCTGGGGCGGCCCGACCGAACTGGCGCGCAATACCAGGGAAGTGACCGCGGCTTTCATCGCCTCGGGCATCGATCCGAACAAGCACATCGTCTTCAACCAGAGCCAGGTTTCCGGGCATGCGGAACTGACCTGGATCTTCAATTGCGTGGCGCGGATCGGCTGGCTCAACCGCATGACACAGTTCAAGGAAAAGGCCGGCAAGGACCGCGAGAATGCGTCTGTCGGACTGTACGATTATCCGGTCCTGATGGCGGCCGACATCCTGCTGTATCGCGCCACCCATGTGCCCGTCGGCGAGGACCAGAAGCAGCACCTCGAACTGGCTCGCGATATCGCCCAGAAATTCAACAATGATTTCGGCGACTCGATTCGCGGCCACGGCTTTGAAGACGGACTGTTTTTTCCCCAGCCGGAACCGCTGATCACCGGCCCGGCGACGCGGGTAATGTCGCTGCGCGACGGTACCAAGAAGATGTCGAAGTCGGATTCATCCGACAATTCGCGGATCAATCTCACCGACGATGCCGACACCATCGCGCAGAAGATCCGCAAGGCCAAGACCGACCCGGAGCCGTTGCCGTCGGAAGAAAAGGGCCTTGAGACGCGCCCGGAAGCCGACAATCTGGTCGGGATCTATGCCGCCCTGTCGGGCCGCACCAAGTCCGATGTGCTCGGCGAATTCGGCGGCGGCCAGTTCTCCAACTTCAAGAATGCGCTGGTCGAACTGTGCGTCGCCAAGCTGGCACCGATTGCCTCCGAGATGAAGCGGCTGGTTGCAGACCCCGGCCACATCGATTCCATCCTGATCGACGGCGCCGACCGCGCCCGCGCCATCGCGGCCGAAACCATGAAGGCGGTGACGGATATCGTGGGCTTCGTCCGCAGGCGCTAGTTCTATCGCTGTTTTGTCTCCTGGGACAAATGACGCAGCGCACCCTGATCGTTGCGCGGCCGCGACGCGACTTGTCTGGGACCGCGGCGCCGTGGCACCATATAGCCTGCTTGGCGCAGCCTCGGGACATGCATGACCACCCAGCGACGAAGCTACGAGACGGGTCACAAGCCAAAATGCCTTGTTATCGTCGACGACACCGCGGAATCGGACCGCGCGGTTTACTATGCCAGCCGCTGGGCGATGCGCGCCGGCGGCGGCGTAGTGATGCTGCGCATCATCGAAATCGAGGACCAGAACCAGCAATGGCTCGGCGTCGCCGACATCATGCGCGCCGAGGCACATGAGGAAGCCGATGCCGCGCTTGATCGCGCGTCCGGCCGCGCCAACGGCATTGCCGCGATCACCCCGGAACGCGTGATCCGCGAGGGTGATCCGACCGAGCAGATGCTCGACGTCATCGACAAGGACGTCGATATCGCAATGCTGGTGCTGGCCGCCAATCCCGGCCCGGAAGGCCCCGGCCCGATCATCACCCTGATGGCCAACGCGGTCGGCTCGTTCCCGATCCCGGTCGTCATCGTGCCCGGCGATTTGAGCGACATCGAGATCGACGCCTTGTCTTGAGGCGCTTGGCGTCCTGAGGCGTCTTGAAGCCCTTGATGCGGCTTGGGAACTGCTGACCTGCGCCCCTTGATCGTGCGTTTGCCGTCGCCATCTGCTAGAGCAGGTTACGCGCCGGCCTTGAACCGGCGACGCCGGAGAAAACCATGTTTATTCAGACCGAAGCTACGCCCAATCCCGCCACCTTGAAATTCATTCCCGGCCGCACCGTGCTTGACGGCGGCACCATGGAATTCGTCAACCGCGAGGCCGCGACGCGTTCCCCGCTCGCCGAAAAGCTGTTCGACGTGCCGGGGGTCACCAGCGTGTTTTACGGCACCGACTTCGTCACGGTCACCAAGGACGACAGCGACTGGCAGCACCTCAAGCCGGCGATTCTCGGCGCCATCATGGAGCACTACATGTCCGGCGCGCCGCTGTTGGCCGACGGCAGTGCCGGCAGTGACGAGGCCGCCGACGAGCAAGACGAGTTTTTCAACGAAGCCGACGCCGACACCGTCGCGGCCATCAAGGACCTGATTGAAACGCGGGTTCGTCCGGCGGTCGCCAATGACGGCGGCGACATCACGTTTCGCGGCTTCCGGGACGGTATCGTCTATCTCAACATGAAGGGCTCCTGCGCGGGCTGCCCGTCATCGACCGCGACATTGCAGCACGGTATCCAGAACCTGTTGAAGCATTTTGTCCCCGACGTGGTCGAAGTCCGGCCGATGTAATCGGCGGTCTTTGGGGGCGGCCGCAATGCAAGCCTCCCTGGACAGC
This sequence comes from uncultured Alphaproteobacteria bacterium, assembly GCA_963811915.1. Taxonomy (GTDB): domain Bacteria; phylum Pseudomonadota; class Alphaproteobacteria; order Rhizobiales; family Xanthobacteraceae; genus Bradyrhizobium. The sequence goes on along the minus strand of CAWETC010000017.1, from coordinate 26,093 downwards.
GGGATCGAGCAGGAGCGCAAAGTGCGCCGTTGCCCAGCCCATTAAGCTGTGGGCGCCGTAACGACAGCATGGAATAAGTTGCTATAACCGTTCCATGCTGATCCTCGCCATCGACACCGCCTTGGATGCCTGCGCCGCCGGCGTACTCGACACCGAGGCCGGCAGACTGATCGCACAGGAATCGCAGGCCATGAAGCGCGGCCACGCCGAAGCGCTGATGCCGCTGATTGCGCGCGTCATCGAGCGATCCGGTATCGCCTTCGTGGCCCTTGATCGCATCGCGGTGACGACCGGCCCCGGCAGTTTCACCGGACTGCGGGTTGGACTTTCCGCGGCGCGCGGCATCGCCCTGGCCGCCAACAAGCCGGTGGTCGGGCTGACCACGCTGACGGCCTATGCCGCCCCTCTCGTCAGCCAGAGCGGCGAGCATCCGATCATCTCCGCCATCGATGCGCGGCACGACCATGTGTATCTTCAGGCCGTCAGCGGCAATGGCAGTTCGCTGATCCGGCCGCGCGTCGCCTCGATCGAAGAGGCGCTCGGCGCGGCGCGGTTCGGAGCGCCGCATCTGGTCGGCAACGCCGCCGGAATTCTCGCCGACCGCTGGCCGGCGCGATGCGCCGCCGCCTTTCAAGGTCGATGCGCAACCGGCGCCCGACATCGCCTGGGTGGCGTGGCTGGGCGCCGCGGTCAGTCCCAACACCGCGCCCGCCCGCCCGTTTTATCTGCGCGCGCCCGACGCCAAACCCACAAAGGTAATGCTACAGAAAGCCGCGCCGCCATCATGATGGCATGGCTCTCCGAATTGTGGTGCGGCGGCACGGCGGCGATTGAACCCGCGACCCTGCGCGATGCGCCCGCGCTCGCGCGGCTTCACGGCGCGTCGTTTCACCGCGGATGGGGTGAAAGCGAATTCGAGAGCATGCTGACCGAGCGCAACACGCTGGTTCATCGCCTGCGGATGGGGCGTAAGGTCATCGGCTTCGCCATATCGCGCATGGCGGCGGACGAGGCCGAAATCCTCTCGATCGCCGTGGCCGCCAGCCATCGCGGCCGCGGCCTGTCCCGTGATTTGCTGCTGACACATCTCGGTCATCTCGCCGGCCGTGGCGTGCGCACGGTATTCCTCGAAGTCGAGGAAAATAACCAGCCCGCACGGCGGCTCTATGAACGGGCCGGATTTGCCGCCGTGGGACGCCGTGAACGGTATTACCGGCAACCCGACGGGGAACAATTGAACGCGCTCTTGATGCGCCGCGACTTGTCGTAACGCGCGCGCGGTGGCAGAACAGGCCATTATGTGGACTATGAGACCATGACCGCCCTGAAATCCACCCCCGCGCTCAAGGCCACCGGTATCGAAGCGCGCTGCGCCGCCACCGGCATGCGTATGACCGAGCAGCGCCGCGTCATCGCGCGCGTCCTGGCGGAGGCGGCGGACCATCCCGATGTCGAAGAATTGTATCGCCGCTGCGTCGCCGTCGACGACAAGATCTCCATCTCGACGGTGTATCGCACCGTCAAACTGTTCGAGGACGCCGGCATCATCGAGCGGCACGATTTCCGCGAGGGCCGCGCCCGCTATGAGCAGATGCGCGACAGCCATCACGACCATCTGATCAATCTGCGCGACGGCAAGGTGATCGAATTCACATCCGAGCAGATCGAGAAACTGCAGGCCGAAATCGCCCGCAAGCTCGGCTACAAACTGGTCGATCACCGGCTGGAACTGTATTGCGTGCCGCTCGACGACGACAAATCTTGAAATTCGATCTCGTTATCTTCGATTGCGACGGCGTGCTGGTCGACAGCGAAATCATTTCATGCCGCGTGCATGCGGAGGTCCTGACACGGCACGGCTACCCGATCTCGGTCGCACAGGTATTTGATCGCTTCCTCGGCCGCTCCTCGCGCCAGGCGCATCTTGAGGTCGAAGCCGAATTGGGCCGCAGCCTGCCGGACGACTTTCACACCCAATTGCAGGCCGAGTTGTTCCAGTCCTTCGCGGTAACGCTGGAAACGATTCCCTATGTCGATCAGGCACTCGCTGCAATCGCACAGCCGGTCTGCGTGGCGTCGAGCGGTTCGCAGGAGCGGATGCGAGTCAGTCTCGGCCGCACCGGGCTTTACGACAGATTTGCACCCCATATTTTCTCCGCTGCGCAGGTCGAGCACGGCAAGCCTGCGCCCGATCTGTTCCTGTTCGCGGCCGCGCAAATGGCCACGGCTCCCGGACGATGCCTGGTGATCGAGGACAGTATTGCCGGCATCGCCGGCGCGCTGGCCGCCGGAATGACCGTTTTTGGCTTTCACGGCGGCAGCCATTGCCGTCCGGGTTACGGCGACACGCTGCGCGCCGCGGGGGCGGCCGTGACGTTTGACGATATGCGGCAGTTGCCCGGGCTGATTGGGCAAGACTGAGATACCCTCGTCATTCCGGGACATCGCGCAGCGATGAGCACGGAATTCAGGATTCCCTGATGTGCAATGGCACATCTGAGGGCCGATGCCAGGACATCGCCCAGAAATGACAGCTGTCAAGCTGGATTTCCCGCACTTTAGCCTATAATTGAGCCCCAGGCCGCAATGGCGCCATTTCAGCCCAGCATTCAGGTTCCATGAATCCGCCGCGCAAGCTGCACATCAAGTCATATGGTTGTCAGATGAACGTCTACGATGCGCAGCGCATGGTGGACACGCTGGCGCCAGAAGGCTTCGTCGAGACCGCGAGCGTGGACGACGCGGATCTGGTGATCCTCAATACCTGCCACATCCGCGAAAAGGCCTCGGAGAAGGTTTACTCCGAACTCGGGCGGCTGCGCACCGCCAAGGACGAGGCCGCGCGTAACGGCAGGACCATGAGCATCGCCGTGGCCGGCTGTGTCGCGCAGGCCGAAGGCAACGAGATCATCCGCCGCGCGCCGGTGGTCGATGTCGTGGTTGGCCCGCAAAGCTATCACCATCTGCCGCAACTACTCGCCCGCGCCAAAAGCCATGGCCGCGCGCTGGAAACGGAATTCCCGGTCGAGGACAAGTTCGGATTTTTAGCCCCGCCGAAGCCGGAGGCGATTTGCGCGCGCGGAATCTCGTCCTTCGTCACCGTCCAGGAAGGCTGCGATAAATTCTGCACATTCTGCGTCGTGCCCTACACACGCGGCGCCGAGGTATCGCGGCCGGTCGCCAGGATCGTCGATGACGTGAGGCGGCTTGCCGACAATGGCGTGCGCGAAATCACCCTGATCGGGCAGAACGTCAACGCCTATCACGGCGAAGGACCGGACGGACGGATCTGGCCGCTCGGCATCCTGCTGCGCCGCCTCGCCGAGATTCCCGGCATCGTTCGCCTGCGTTACTCGACCAGTCATCCCCGCGACGTCGACGAGTTGTTGATCGAGGCGCATCGCGATCTGGTTGCGCTGATGCCCTTTGTGCATCTGCCGGTGCAGTCCGGCTCCGACCGGGTTCTCGCCATCATGAACCGCCGACATACCGCCGATGAATACCGCCGCGTCATCGACCGGTTTCGCGCGGCGCGCCAAGATATTGCATTTTCATCGGATTTTATCGTGGGCTTCCCCGGGGAAACCGAGGAAGATTTTTCGGCCACTCTCGCACTGGTCACACAAATCGGATACGCTGGCGCTTATTCGTTCAAATATTCGCCGCGGCCCGGCACGCCGGCGGCGGACATGCAGGAGACGGTGTCAGCGGCTGAAATGGACGGGCGATTGGTGCGGCTTCAGGAATTGATCGACAGCCAGCAATCGGCCTTCAACAAGGCCATGATTGGCAACACCGTCGATGTGCTGTTCGAGCGTGCCGCCCGCAATGCCGGCCAGATCGTCGGCCGCACTGCCTACCTGCAGCCGGCGCATGTGATGGCGCCTTCGGATATCATCGGGCAGGTTCTGCCGGTGAGAATTGACAGCCTCGAGCGCTACAGCCTGCTCGGCGAACTCGTGGTACCTTTGCCGGCGCAGCCCGGTTTTTCTCGCGCGACATCTTCGCACATGACACCCTCGCAAATTGTAACGGGAGCCTGAACCCTTGCCAAAAAGTGCATCGGATTTGCCTTCGCTCGCTCCCAGCCGCAAACTCGACCGCGACATGCAAGTTCCGCCCGAAACGCAGGTGGTCATCGACTTCGACGACAATCGCGCGGCCTCGGCGCTGGTCGGACCTTACGGACAAAACCTGGCGCTGATTGAACGCCGGCTCGGCATCGTGGTGGATTCGCGCGGCAATCACATCACCGTCGCCGGATCGCGCGATGGCTGCGACGCCGCGCGGCGCGTGCTGGAGACGCTGTATGCGCAGGCGATCCAGGGGCAAGACCTGTCGCAGGGCGACGTCGAAGGCGCGATCCGCGCCGTGATCGCGCAGGGCTCGCTGTTCGAGTTCGATGCGAAGGCTGTCAAATCCTCATTCGAGACTATCAACCTGCGCAAGCGCCCGGTGCGGGCGCGCACCGCGGCGCAGGACTCCTATATCCGCGCGCTCAAGCGCCACGAACTGGTGTTTGGCATCGGCCCCGCGGGCACAGGCAAGACCTGGCTCGCGGTGGCGCAGGCCGCGCAATTGTTCGAACGCAAGGAAGTCGATCGCATCATCCTGTCGCGGCCCGCGGTCGAAGCCGGCGAACGGCTCGGCTTTCTGCCCGGCGACTTGCGCGAGAAGGTCGATCCCTATCTGCGGCCGATCTACGATGCGCTGTACGATCTGATGGATTTGCGGATCGTCGAGCGCGCGCTGCAGACCGGCGAAATCGAGATCGCGCCGCTGGCCTTCATGCGCGGCCGCACCCTGACCAACGCCGCCATCATTCTGGACGAGGCGCAAAACACCACCTCGATGCAAATGAAGATGTTCCTGACGCGGCTTGGCGAAAACAGCCGCATGATCATCACCGGCGATCCGTCCCAGGTCGACCTGCCGAATGGCCAGACGTCCGGTCTCGCTGAAGCCGCCAGACTGCTTGATGGCGTCGAGGGCATCGCCCAGGTGAAATTCACGGCTGAAGATGTGATCCGACACGAACTGGTGGCGCGGATCGTCGCGGCCTATGAAGGATTGCCGCAGCGGCCGGCAACCAGCAAGCTTTGATGCCAAAATCTGCCGCCGAACGCGCGCCGGGCACGAATTCCGGTCGCAACAGAAATTCCGGACCAATGGCACCGTTTGCCCTTCCTATTACCGAAGTCCTCGTGGTCGCCGATGCCTGGCAGGCCGAGCCTGACGCCGAGAGCGTGATCCAGCGCGCGATCACAGCCGCGGCGGAATTCGTCGATGCGGATATCGGAGAAGCGGAACTTGCGGTCATGCTGACCGATGACGACGGCATTCGCACCCTCAACAGCAACTGGCGCGGCATCGACAAGCCGACCAACGTGCTGTCGTTTCCAGCCTTGCCGCCGAGCGTCCCGAGCGGGCCTGACGATGCACCGCGCATGCTCGGTGACATCGCCATCGCCTATCAAACCACGCGGCAGGAAGCCGATGAGGAACAGAAGCCGTTCGATCATCATCTCAGCCATCTCGCGGTCCATGGTTTCCTGCATTTGATCGGTTACGATCACGAACAGGACGACGACGCCGAGGACATGGAAACGCTCGAGCGGGAGATCCTGGCGCAACTCGGTATTCCCGATCCCTATAGCGATCGGGAGCGGACGGACTGAGATGGCGGAACTCCGAACCGACCCATGATAATCCGCGCAACACCCGCAACCTGCCGGCGGTAGTGCAGGAAGGCGAGGTCATACGCCCGACTGCCGAGAACTGGCTGACGCGCGCGATCCGCACGCTGTTCGGGTGGAAGCCGGGATCGGTCCGCGACGACTTGCAAGTGGTGCTCGACGCCTCCACGCCGGACGAAGTCGGCTTTTCCGCCATCGAGCGCACCATGCTGCGCAACATCCTCGGCCTGCACGAACGGCGCATCGCCGATGTAATGATCCATCGCGCCGATATCGTCGCGGTCAAGCGCGACATTCCGCTGGGCGAATTGATGAGTCTGTTCGAAAGCGCCGCGCATTCGCGTCTGGTGGTCTACAACGAAACCCTCGACGACCCCGAAGGCATCGTTCACATCCGAGATCTCCTGGCGTTCATGACCGCCAAGGCGCGCGTGCCCGAAGCCGGCAAGACCAAGCGCAAGAAGCCTTTGCCCGCCGGCCTCGATCTGCGCGCGGTCGATCTGGCGTTGCCGCTCGCGGACGCCAACATCATCCGGAAGCTTTTGTTTGTTCCGCCGTCGATGCGGGCGATCGATCTGCTGGCCCAGATGCAGGCCTCGCGCATCCATCTGGCGCTGGTGGTGGACGAATATGGCGGCACCGACGGCCTGGTTTCGATCGAGGATATCGTCGAGCAGATCGTCGGCGAGATCGACGACGAGCACGACAGCGACGAGCCGCCGGCGATCGTGCGGCAGGCGGATAATTCCTTTATCGCCGATGCCCGCGCCAGCCTCGACGACGTCCGTTCCGTGATCGGCGATGAATTCGTCACCGGCGAGGCCGGTGAAGAAGTCGAGACGCTGGGCGGCTACCTCGTGACCCATGTCGGCCGGTTGCCGGTACGCGGCGAAGTCATCTCGGGGCCCGGCAATTTCGAAATCGAAGTGCTCGACGCCGATCCGAGGCGCGTGAAGCGCCTGCGTATCGGGACCCGCAAGGAACGCTCGGCGGTGCGCGCGCAACGCGAGAGCCGCCGCCGCGAAGCCGCCAACGAGGCCGGTTCCACACAAGCCAACGACAATACGAACCCATCCGGCGACGGAGCGGGCTCATCGTGACGGCCGTAGGCAATCTCCGCGCGGCCGGTCCTGCCATCATCCTGTCGTGGGGATGGAAGCGCGCCGCTATCGCGCTGGTCGCCGGAGCGCTGTCGGCGCTGGCGATGGCGCCGTTCAATGCATGGCCGGTGCTGTTCCTGACTTTTCCGGTCGCGGTCTGGCTGATCGATGGCGCCGGCGCAGGACGCTGGGGTGGCGTGCCGGCAGCCGCGATGGCCGGCTGGTGGTTTGGGCTCGGCTATTTCGTGCCGGGGCTGTACTGGATCGGCTACGCGTTCCTGGTCGACGCCTCGACGTTCGCATGGTTGTTGCCGTTCGCGATCCTGGGTTTGCCGGCTTATCTAGCGCTGTTCACCGCTCTGGGCTTTGCGCTGGCGCGTCTGCTCTGGACCCGGGACGCTTCGCGCGTGATCGCCCTGGCCGCCAGTCTTACGCTAAGCGAATGGCTGCGCGGCCATGTGCTCACAGGCTTTCCATGGAATACGTTCGGCTATGCCCTGACCGAACCATTGGCGCTGGCGCAGACGGCATCACTGATTGGCCTGTGGGGCCTGACATTTTTGGCGGTGGCGATCTTCGCAAGCCCGGCCGCGTTGATCGATGGCCACTCGCGCGGGCGCAAACCATGGATCGCGCCTGTCATCGCCGTACTGGCGCTGATCGCGATGGGAACTTTCGGCGCCGTTCGCCTGAACCTGAAACCAACCAGGACGGTTGCAAACGTCAAGCTGCGAATCATGCAGCCCAATCTCCAGCAGGACGTCAGATTTAATTACTCCGCCAAGGCGCAGGTGATGCAAAAATATCTGACCTTGTCCGACCGTGCATCCGGGCCGCAATCAACCGGCGTGCGCGACGTCAATATATTGATCTGGCCGGAATCGGCGTTCCCGTTTTTCCTGACGCGCGAAGCTGACGCGATGGCGCAGATCGCCGATCTTCTGCCCAAGGGAACCGTCCTGATCACTGGTTCGGTGCGCGCACCCGATGTGCCTCCGGGCGTGCGGATCACGCGCGCCTACAACTCTATGTACGTGATCGATCACGACGGTAATGTGCTGTCGGTTTACGACAAGCTGCATCTGGTACCGTTCGGCGAGTTTCTTCCCTTCCAGGACTGGATGGAAAAAATCGGCCTGGTGCAGCTCACCAAGGTGCAGGGCGGATTTATTCCCGGTACAAGGCGGCGCACCATGGACATCCCGAATGCCCCGCGCGCGCTACCCTTGATCTGCTACGAAGCGATCTTTCCCGGCGACGTTGCCGAACGCGGCGACCGTCCGGGCTGGATCGTCAATCTCACCAATGACGGCTGGTTTGGAATCTCCACCGGCCCGTATCAGCATCTGCAACAAGCCCGCCTGCGTGGCATCGAGCAAGGGCTGCCAGTGGTTCGTGCCGCAAACACCGGCATTTCTGCGGTCATCGATCCGCTGGGACGGTTTGTCGCACGGCTTGATCTCGGACTTGAAGGCGTACTCGATTCCAGCCTGCCGTCCGCGATCCCTCCGACAGTTTATGCGCGCGTTGGTGATATTCCAGCCGCCATCATCGTCGCCGCCAGCCTGATTTTCGTGATCAGGCGCCGCGTTGCGAAGCGCACCTCCTGACGGCCCCACACGAAAATCCACCAGTTGACAGACCGACTGTGCCCTTCGCATGCTTCGCAGCAAGATTGCTCAAGAATAGACCCGCCAGTATATTGCTCAAATTATCTACATTGATTCTTCACCGACGCTCCGAGCAGGATTTGACGGTACAGGTACCTGAGGCATACTCGGCTTTCGTTTTTGCCTCATCCCACAAGCACGATCGCAAGGAGTGTTGGCGATGTCGACCAAAGCGCCCAATCCTGTTGACAAATATGTCGGCAGTCGTGTGCGCATGCGCCGCATCATGTTGGGCATGAGTTCAGGAAAAGCTCGGCGAAGCATTGGGGCTTACGTTCCAGCAGGTTCAGAAATACGAGAAGGGGACCAACCGGGTCGGGGCAAGCCGCATTCAGCAGATCTCCGAAATACTCCAGGTACCGGTATCATTCCTGTTCGAGGGAGGGCCCAGCGGCACCATCAGCGCCGAAGGCTTCAGCGAAGGAACCTCGCCGGCCTACGTGTCCGATTTCCTCGCGACATCGGAGGGCTTGGCGTTGACCCGCGCATTCACGCGTATCACCGATGCCAAACTTCGACGCAGCATTGTCGACATGGTCGAACAGATCGCCGCGCGCGAAGGACCTGACAAACGCTGAGCGTGGCCGTTTGGGTTTGTGATACCTTGCAATCTGCAATATGTCGTCGTTCCCCGGCGCGCGATGGTGCGTGCGAAGGCGCGAGTGAAACGAGCGAACCCGGAATGACTGTTCTCAAATTCAAGCCGACAGCATGCTGACGGCCGTCCACGCATTTGGTCCGCGATGAGTGCCGCGATCCGCGATCTCGGCAATCGCGATGCCTCGACCGACGATGCCGCGGTCGTTCACCCGCATGGCTCGTTCTTTGGCCGGCGCAAGGGTCACAGGCTGCGCTCGCACCAGGCCGACCTGATCGAACATCTGCTGCCGCGGCTTTCGCTGAAGATTGACAACTCGCATCCGCCGGATCTCGCCGGGCTGTTCGATGCACCGGCAGGCGAAATCAGACTCGAAATCGGATTCGGTGGCGGCGAGCATCTGATCGCGGAAGCGCAAGCTTTCCCGATGATCGGCTTCATCGGCTGCGAGCCCTATGTCAACGGCATGGCAAAAATTCTGGCGCAGATCGAGACCCATGCCATCGGCAATATCAGGCTGTTCGCGGGCGATGCCGCCGAATTGCTGGCATGGGCGCCCCCGCAATCGCTGGCGCGTATAGACTTGATTCATCCCGATCCATGGCCGAAACGTCGGCACTGGAAGCGGCGCTTCGTGCAGGACGCAACCGTCTCGGCCATGGCGCGGGTTCTGCAGCGCGGCGGCGAATTCCGCTTCGTCAGCGACATCAGCGACTATTGCGCATGGACGCTGGCCCATCTGTCGCGCTCGCCCGATTTCCTCTGGACCGCGGAGAAGGCCGATGACTGGCGCCTGCCCTGGAGCGATTACACGATGACGCGATACGGCCGCAAAGCCGAGCGCGAAGGCAGGCGCGCGGCGTATCTACGGTTCCGGAAAATCGACTAGAACCTTTTCCGTCCCGATTGAATCGCAATGGAGGTTCTATTTTTCAGTTTGACGGGTTTTCTTCACGCGAACCGGTACCCGCTTCGCTGGAAAACGCTATAGGCGTCATCGCGGTTTGAATCACGCCGACTGACGGGTCTGCCAGAAGTTCACCACCCGCTCCGCGGTCAAAGGCATCAGCCGCACGAAATTCGCGCGCACATTCTCGATGTCCGTCGGCGACGGAACCCGGGCCGAGCCGAGCCGGAGCAAAATCAATGCGCGCACGGTGGCCCATTCGAGACCGATCGCCTTGCCGAGAACAAGGACCGGATCGTGGCGATCGCCAGAAATCAGGCGATCAAGCGTTGCGATCTTCACCCCCGACATCGCGGACAAGGTCGCAACCGATTCCTCGTATTTGTGAGCCTTGGCGAAGCCAAGCAATGCGAGTTCGTTCAATTCTCCATCGCGATGCAGCGCCATCACCTTGCGCTGTGCCGGCGCGAAGTCGCGACGGCTCTCGATTTTTTCGGGGATGCCGGAAATCTCGCTCATCGCCTGCTTGATGGCGAGTTGCCTGCCAGGCTTGACCACCTCGAACAGGCGGCGGCGCAGGATATCGATCGATCCCGCCAGCAGATCCTTCAACTGGGTATCCGAGAGGTCGTCGCGCTGGCCGACCTTGAGGGTCAGAACGCCATCCTGTCCGGCGCGCTTGATCAGCGCCGAATATCCGGCTTGCGAGAACTGCGCTCCGGCATTGCCAGCGGCGCGCCTGACTACCTCGCGGTCGCCGCGGCGCACGATGACGTCGGTCAGATCGGGCGAAAGCGTCGGTCGCTCCGACATCGCCAGCAAGTGATCCTGGCCCCTCAGGCGTGCGATTTCGATCAAGATCTGCCCGTCGATCACAGGCGATCGGCGCAGCAGCGGCCCGGCGATCGATATCTCGTCTTCCTGCGCGAGTTGTCCGACCAGAACGCGCGGCGCGTTGGCGAGGATGGACAGCCGTTCCGCCAGATAGGCGCGCGCGCCCATTTCGGTGTGTGGAACGAGATCGACGAGGATGCCGTCAAACAGATCAACGTGATCGGACCGGAAGTTTGCCGCCCCTTGCAGGAACAGTTCGGCGATCCGGCGGGCTGCCTCGGACCGACGCTTGGGATCGCCATGTCTGACGATCTCATCGAGCTCGGGGATCAGCGACCTGGCGACTGTCATGGAACACACTCAAACCCGGCGCGACGGCGGGTTTTCCGGTAGTTTAGGGTGGCTTGGTGAAAGAAGGGTTAGGTTCGAACCTGCGCCCAAACGCCGCAAAATTGCAGGCTGTGGGCCTCGCGGGCCTTGCCGGATCGAGGGAAAACAGCTATATCGGCCGCAACTTTTGGTATCTCATACGATCGCGTATTGAGAGTGGGCCCCCTCCGGACCCGCTCTTTTTTATTACCTGAACGAACCCGCAAAGTGACATCGGGCCAGTTCGGGTAGCCCAGCCGGACCGGCTTTCCGGCCCGGCCTCAACCACTGCACGTCAGACCACCCGAGTAGACCCGTTTTGACCCTGGATATGACCGATCCAACTACCGATCACACTGATATCGACCTGCTTGCCGAACCGCGTCTGGTTGTCGAGCCGGGCGCAGCCGCGCGGGTATCGGCGGTCGCGGGTCCGGTGTTGCAGGGAATGGGCTACCGGCTGGTGCGGATCAAGATTTCAGGCGAATCCGGCTGCACCGTCCAGATCATGGCGGAGCGGCCCGACGGATCGATGCAGATCGAGGATTGCGAAGCCATCTCAAAGGCGCTGTCGCCAGTGCTCGACGTCGCCGACCCGATCGACCGGGCCTATCGGCTGGAGATTTCCTCGCCCGGGATCGACCGGCCGCTGGTGCGCCGCTCCGATTTCGAACGCTATGCCGGCCATCTCGTGAAAATCGAAATGGCGCTCGCGCATCAGGGACGCAAACGGTTCCGTGGCACGCTCGGCGGCGTCGAGGGCGAAATTGTCCGCCTACATCGTGATGACATCCGCGCTGGCGAAGATGCCGAAGTCGCACTGGTCATGGAGGATATCGCGGAGGCAAGGCTGGTTCTGACCGACGAATTGATTGCGGAATCGATGCGGCGCGGCAAAGCCGCCGAGCGCGAACTCCGCCAGAATCTCGGGCTCGAGCCGCCGCCACCGCCGCATGCAAAAAAAAGCGACCCTTCGAAAAGCAACAAACCGAAGCCGAAATTGAATCCTAAGAAGCAAAGCGCCCCGAAAAATACCAAGGAACACCGCCTCGCTGCCGAACGGCTGCGAAGAGGCGAAATCGATCCCACCGAAGGAGACTGAGCCATGGCAGCTGTCAGCGCCAATAAACTTGAACTGCTGCAGATCGCGGACGCCGTTGCGCGCGAAAAGTCGATCGACCGTGGCATCGTGATTGCGGCAATGGAAGACGCCATCGCCAAGGCGGCGCGGGCTCGTTACGGCAGCGAGACTGATGTTCATGCCGAGATCGACGCCAAGAAAGGCGAACTGCGGCTGTCGCGCCACATGCTGGTGGTCGAACAGGTCGAGAATTCGTCGAACCAGATTTCGCTGGTCGATGCGCAACGCGCCAACCCCGGCGCGCAAGTCGGCGATACCATCGCCGACACGCTGCCGCCGCTGGAATACGGCCGCATCGCCGCGCAATCCGCCAAACAGGTCATCGTGCAGAAGGTCCGCGAGGCCGAGCGTGACCGGCAGTATCAGGAATTCAAGGACCGCATCGGCGACATCGTCAACGGTATCGTCAAGCGCGTCGAATATGGCAGCGTCATTGTCGATCTCGGCCGCGGCGAAGCCATCGTGCGGCGTGACGAGATGCTGCCGCGCGAAGTGTTCCGCAACGGCGACCGCGTGCGCGCCTATATTTTCGACGTGCGGCGCGAAACCAGGGGTCCGCAGATTTTCCTCTCGCGCACCCATCCGCAATTCATGGCCAAGCTGTTCGCGCAGGAAGTGCCGGAAATCTATGACGGCATCGTCGAGATCAAGGCGGTCGCCCGCGATCCCGGGTCGCGTGCCAAAATCGGCGTGATTTCAAGGGATTCCTCGGTCGATCCGGTCGGCGCCTGCGTCGGCATGCGCGGCTCGCGGGTGCAGGCCGTGGTCAATGAATTGCAGGGCGAAAAGATCGACATCATTCCCTGGTCGCCCGACATCGCGACCTTTGTCGTCAACGCGCTGGCGCCTGCCGAAGTCGCGAAGGTCGTGATCGACGAGGACCGCGAGCGGATCGAAGTCGTGGTTCCCGATACCAATAACCAGTTGTCGCTGGCGATCGGCCGGCGCGGGCAGAACGTGCGCCTCGCCTCGCAACTGACCGGCTGGGACATCGACATTCTCACCGAACAGGAAGAATCCGAGCGGCGCCAGGCCGACTTCGAAAACTCCACGCGAGTTTTCATGGAAGCGCTGAACGTCGACGAGGTCGTCGGTCAATTGCTGGCGTCGGAAGGCTTCACCTCGGTGGAGGAACTGGCGCTGGTCGACAGCAAGGAACTGGCCGGCATCGAGGGTTTCGACGATGAAACCGCGAACGAGCTGCAGAGCCGGGCCCGCGAATATCTGGAACAGCTCGAAGGCGAGCTCGAAAACAAACGTAAGGAACTCGGTGTGGAAGATGCTTTAAAGACGGTGCCCGGCGTAACCTCGAAGATGCTGGTGAAATTCGGCGAGAACGACATCAAGACCGTGGAAGATCTCGCCGGTTGCGCCACCGACGACCTGGTCGGCTGGACCGAACGCAAGGAAGGCGGCGAGCCGACCAAGCATCCCGGCATTCTCGACGCCAACGAAATCTCGCGCGACGATGCGGAAAACATGATCATGCAGGCGCGCGTCATTGCCGGCTGGATCACCGAGGCCGATCTCGCGAAGAAACCCGAACAGACCGAGGCCCCCGCGGCCAGCCGGCCTGATGCCGGTGTTCTGCAAAGACGCACCCCGGTTTTGCGCAGCCGCAATGCGCAGATGTTAGGAGAGATGTCACACGCATGCTTGCCCTCGCTGACCCCGATCTCGACAACGGACCGCGGACCGACAGGTCCGCGACGATGCGGATGTGCGCGGTCACCCGGCGGGTGCAACCGATCGACGAACTGATCCGGTTCGTCGTCTCGCCCCAGGGCGAGGTGATGGCGGATCTGAAGCGCAAACTTCCCGGCCGGGGCTTATGGGTCGCAGCCTCCCGGCAGGTGGTTGCAGAAGCCGTCAGGCGTCACCAATTTGGCAAAGGCTTCAAACGCGAGGTCCGCGTTGCGCCGACGCTGGCGGCCGATACGGAAGCCCTGCTGGTGCGTAGCGCGATCGACGCCCTCGCCATGGCTGCCAAGGCGGGGCAGGTCGTCGCCGGTTTCAGCAAGGTAGAGGCCGCCATCGAGGGTGCTTTGGCACCGCGCCAGGCCCGGACCTCGATCCACGCCGTGATCCATGCCTCCGACGGCGCGGCGGACGGAATCCGGAAACTGGACGCCGTCATCCGGCAAAATGCCGGGCAAAATACTGAGAATGGCGATGAATCCCACCGTTCCCGGTTGTCACGGCGCTGACCTCGGAACAATTGGATTTGGCACTGGGCCGGTCAAATGTGATACATGCAGCCCTGCTCGCGGGCCCGGCGAGCAAGACCTTCCTGTCACGCAGCCATGTCCTGGTCCGATACCGGATGGCGGATGACGACAGGATAGCCGGCCATGTGGCCAAGAATTCGCCGACACAGACTGTGCGGACACGCACGACGCAACAAGATTAGGACTGCTGAATGGTTGATACGAAAACTCCTGGCGACAAGACACTGAGTGTCCCGACCAAAACCTTGACGCTCAAGCCGCGCGTCGAGACGGGCACCGTGCGCCAGAGCTTCAGCCACGGCCGGACCAAGCAGGTCGTGGTCGAAAAGCGCGGCAAGCGCCGGGTTGGCGGCGACGCCCCCGCGCCTGAAACGCATGCGCCCGAGCCGGTGGTCGCCAAGGCGGCCCCTGCCGCCAAGGCGCCTGTGACCCGGGCGGCGCCCCCTCCGGCACCCCCGCGCAACAACTCAGGCGTGGTGTTGCGCACCTTGACCGAAGACGAACGCTCTGCGCGCGCCAGTGCGCTGGCTGACGCCAAAATCCGCGACATCGAAGAGCGGCGCCTGGCGGAAGAAGAAGCCAAGCGGCGCAACAGCAAGGAAGGCATCGAACAGGCCGAGCGCGAGGCCGCCGAGGCCCGCCGCAAGGCCGAAGAGGAACGTCATCGTCAGGACGAGGAAGCCAAGCGCAAGGCCGAACTCGAAGCCAAGAAGCGTTTTGGCGAGGCCGAAGCCAAGGCCGCCGCGGCAGCCCCGGCTGCCGCTACCGCAGGCCGCCCCGCGGTGCCTGTCGCGCGAGCGCCAGGTGTTGCCGCCGATATCACCGACGAGGACGAAGGTCCGCGCCAGGTCCGCCGTGGCCCCGGCGGCGCTGTACGTCCCGCCGCCGCACCGAAGACGACCGCGAAGCCCGCGCCGCAGAAGCAGCGCGGCCGCCTGACGCTGGTTACAGCCCTCAATGCCGACGATGTGCGCGAGCGCTCGATCGCGTCGTTCCGCCGCCGCACCCAGCGGCTCAAGGGACATGCGTCGAACGAGCCGAAGGAAAAGCTCGTTCGCGAGGTGGTGATCCCGGAAGCCATCAATATCCAGGAACTCGCCAACCGCATGTCGGAGCGCGCTGTCGACGTCATCAGGCTGCTGATGAAGCAGGGCGCGATGCACAAGATCACCGACGTGATCGATGCGGACACGGCGCAGCTGATCGCCGAGGAACTCGGTCATACCGTCAAGCGCGTCGCCGCGGCGGACGTCGAGGAAGGCCTGTTCGACGTCGTCGACGATTCGACCGATACCGAGCCGCGTTCGCCCGTGGTGACCGTGATGGGTCACGTCGATCACGGCAAAACCTCGCTGCTCGACGCGCTTCGCCACGCCAACGTGGTGTCCGGCGAAGCCGGCGGCATCACCCAGCATATCGGCGCCTATCAGGTGACGTCGCCGGAAAGCGGCAAGAAAATCACCTTCATCGACACCCCCGGCCACGCCGCCTTTACCGCGATGCGTGCGCGCGGCGCCAAGGTGACCGACATCGTGATCCTGGTGGTCGCGGCGGATGATGGCGTCATGCCGCAGACCGTCGAGGCGATCCATCACGCCAAGGCGGCGAAGGTTCCGATGATCGTGGCGATCAACAAGATCGACAAGCCGGACGCCAGGCCCGAGCGCGTGCGCACCGAACTGCTGCAACACGAGGTTCAGGTCGAATCGCTCGGCGGCGACGTCGTCGATGTCGAGGTTTCCGCCAAGAACAAGACCAATCTCGACCGGCTGCTGGAGATGATCGCGCTGCAGGCCGAATTGCTCGACCTCAAGACCAATGCGGAACGGCCCGCCGAAGGCACCGTGATCGAAGCCAAGCTCGATCGTGGCCGCGGTCCGGTCGCCACCGTGCTGGTGCAGCGCGGAACGCTGCGGGTCGGCGACATCGTGGTGGCCGGCGCCGAAATGGGCCGCGTTCGCGCGCTGATCTCGGATCAGGGCGATACCATCGAGGAGGCCGGCCCCTCGGTGCCGGTCGAAGTGCTCGGTTTCAACGGCCCGCCGGAGGCTGGCGACCGCCTCGCGGTCGTGGAAAACGAGGCCCGCGCCCGCCAGGTGACGAGTTACCGCGCGCACCAGAAGCGCGAGAACGCCGCCGCCAGCATCTCCGGCATGCGCGGTTCGCTCGAGCAGATGATGTCGCAGCTCAAGACATCGGGCCGCAAGGACTTCCCGCTGATCATCAAGGCTGACGTGCAGGGCTCGCTGGAAGCCATCCTCGGATCGCTCGACAAGCTCGGCACCGATGAAGTCGCCGCCCGCATCCTGCATGCCGGCGTCGGCGGCATCAGCAGAATCCGACGTGACGCTGGCGGAAGGCTTCAACGCCGCCATTATCGGCTTCAACGTCCGCGCTCACAAGGAGGCCGCTGCCGCCGCCAAGCGCAACGGCATCGAGATCCGCTACTACAACATCATCTACGATCTGGTGGATGACGTGAAGAAGGCGATGTCCGGTCTGCTGGCGCCGACGCTGCGCGAGACCATGCTGGGCAATGCGCTGATCCTGGAAGTTTTCAACATTTCCAAGGTCGGCAAGGTCGCCGGTTGCCGCGTCACCGACGGGTCGGTGGAACGCGGCGCCAATGTCCGCCTGATTCGCGACAACGTCGTCGTGCATGAAGGCAAGCTGTCGACGCTGAAGCGCTTCAAGGATGAAGTGAAGGAAGTGCAGTCCGGCCAGGAATGCGGCATGGCGTTCGAGAATTACGGTGACATGCGTGCCGGCGACATCATCGAGTGTTATCGCGTAGAGACGATCCAGCGCAGCCTGTAAGTTCGAGCCTTACAGCTTCGCAAGACCAGCAATGTTTGCCGTCATGCCCGGGCTTGATCCCGGGCATCCACGACTTAAAGCGCCATCAGCTCGAACAACGTGGATGGCCGGGACATCTAGCGCGAAGACGCACTTCGCGCTTTTGCCGGGCCATACAAATCGTATTTGAGAGACATCATGTCCAGCCATCACAAGAAGAGTTCCGCTCCCGGCGGCTCGCAGCGTCAGTTGCGCGTGGGCGAAACCGTACGCCATGCGATTGCGGACATTCTGTCGCAAGGCAGCGTCCATGATCCCGATCTTGAAGGTCACATCATCACCGTGCCTGAGGTGCGGATGTCGCCCGATCTGAAACTCGCAACCGTTTATGTAATGCCGCTCGGCGGCCGCGATACCGACAAGGTGCTCGCGGCGCTGGAGCGCAACAAGAAGTTCCTGCGCGGCGAAGTGGCGCGGCGCGTTAACTTAAAATTTGCGCCTGATCTTCGCTTCCGCGCCGACGAGCAATTCGATGAAGCGGAACGAATAGAGAAATTACTGCGAACACCTGCGGTGCAAAGAGACCTCGCGCCAAATTCGCAAGATTCGGAAGAGTGACCTGATGATCGTGACCACTGCCAACAGCCTCATCGAGCCGCCGATCGGCGATTCGAACGACGCCTGAAAAAAATATTTCTTCGGACGCGGCTCGCGGCGGGAATCACCCGCGTTCGGGCAAGCAGCCGCGCCAGAACAACCAGCCGCGGCGCGACAAACGCGACGTCCATGGCTGGGTCGTGCTCGACAAGCCGATCGGCATGACCTCGACCCACGCGGTCGCGGTCGTGAAGCGCCTGTTCCAGGCCAAGCGCGCGGGTCACGCTGGTACGCTCGACCCGCTGGCGTCGGGCGGGCTGCCGATCGCGATGGGCGAAGCCACCAAAACCGTTCCCTTCGTGATGGACGGTCGCAAGCGCTATCGCTTCACGGTGTGCTGGGGCGAGGAACGCGACACCGACGACACCGAAGGCCGGGCTACCCATACCAGCGCAAACAGGCCCTCGGTTGAGGCGATTTCGGAGCTGCTGCCGCAATTCACGGGCGTGATCGAGCAGATCCCGCCGCAATATTCGGCTATCAAGGTGCAGGGCGAGCGGGCCTATGACCTGGCGAGGGACGGCGAGACCGTCGAGCTGAAGCCACGGCCGGTTGAGATTCATCAATTAACGCTGGCAGAACAGATAGATAGCAGTCATTCTGTGTTCGAGGCCGAATGCGGCAAGGGAACCTATGTGCGGGCGCTGGCCCGCGATATCGGCCGGCTGCTCGGCTGTTTTGGCCATATCTGCGCCTTGCGGCGGACCCTGGTCGGTCCTTTCGGCGAAACCGACATGATTCCGCTGGAACAATTGGAGGCTTTGTGCGATAGAGCCGCGTCTGGCGAGGGTAGCCTCGCCGACGCGCTTTTGCCCGTTGAGACCGCGCTGGACGACATCCCGGCACTGGCCGTCACACGGGCTGATGCGGCAAGGCTCCATCGGGGCCAAGCCGTTTTGTTGCGCGGACGGGATGCGCCCAATTGTAGCGGCACAGTCTATGTCACGGTGGCAGGCCGCCTTCTGGCCCTCGCCGAAATTGGCAATGGCGAACTCATCCCCAAGCGCGTGTTCAACCTGACCGGACTGACTGCCAGTTCGGCTCGCAGCAATGAAAGTATCTGACGATGTCGATTACCGCCGAACGCAAAGCGGAAGTCATCAAGACCAATGCCAACAAGGCCGGCGACACCGGCTCGCCCGAGGTTCAGGTCGCGATCCTCTCGGAACGCATCAACAACCTCACCGGACATTTCAAATCCCACGTGAAGGACAATCATTCGCGTCGGGGCCTTTTGAAAATGGTCGCCACGCGCCGTTCCCTGCTCGATTACATCAAGCGGAAGGACGAGGCGCGTTACAAGATCTGCTCGAAAAGCATAATATCCGGCGTTGAGTTCTTGAATTCACGCGCGCCAGTTGCGCGCGTTTTCCGTATGGTTTCGAAAAGCTATTTCCGGTTTTTCGGTCAGCGCCATGCGGACATCGTGTGCGGGCCACCGACGGCTCGCATCCGGACGACCTTCGAAGCGTTTTCGGAAAATAGGTCGTGCCCAAACAGACGCTCGCCCAGCAGCACTCCGGCGACTGGGCGATGACGGGCAAGGTGCCCGTCGCGCGGGCTGAAAGCCAACCGCTTTTACCCGCACCTAATCGGAAGGACAAAAGCCATCCAGCATATCAGGACCATGGCAGGATCGCCGGACGCTGATCTCGTATTGCGATCAGTGTCCCGCAATCTTGCGCATGGTTTTGTGCGCTGGGCGTTCATGCCTTTCGTGAACCCATGAAAGAAAACCGCAATGTTTAATATTCATTCAGTCGAGATCGACTGGGTGGCCGTCCCCTCAAGCTTGAAACCGGAAAGATTGCCCGTCAGGCCGACGGGGCCGTGCTCGCCACCTATGGCGAGACCGTCGTGCTCGCCACCGTCGTCGCCGCAAAGGCGCCCCGCGAAGGCGTCGACTTCCTGCCGCTGACCGTCGATTACATCGAAAAGACCTATGCGGCGGGCCGCATTCCCGGCGGCTACTTCAAGCGTGAAGGCCGTCCCACCGAAAAGGAGACTCTGGTCTCCCGCCTGATCGACCGCCCGGTCCGCCCGCTGTTCGTCGAGGGCTGGCGCAACGAGACCCAGGTCGTCGTCACCGTGCTTTCGCATGATATGGAAAACGACCCCGACGTTCTGGCGGTGGTCGCGGCCTCCGCAGCCCTGACGCTGTCGGGCGCGCCGTTCAAGGGCCCGATCGGCGCCGCGCGCGTCGGCTTCGTCAATGACGAATACGTCCTCAACCCGACGCTCGACGAGATGGTCGAAACCCAGCTCGATCTGGTTGTCGCCGGCACCGCCGACGCCGTACTGATGGTGGAATCGGAAGCCAAGGAACTCAACGAAGACATCATGCTCGGCGCCGTGATGTTCGGGCACCGGCACTTCCAGCCGGTGGTCAATGCGATCATTGAACTCGCCGAGAAGGCCGCGAAAGAACCTCGCGAAGTCAAGATCGTCGACGAAAGTGCGCTCGAAAAGGAAATGCTGGCGCTGATCGAGACCGATCTGCGCGCGGCCTACGCCATTCCGGTCAAGCAGGACCGCTACGCCGCGGTCGGCAAGGCCAAGGAAAAGGTGATGGCGCACTATTTCCCGGAAGGCCAGGAGCCGAAATACGACAAGCTGCGCATCGCCGGCGTGTTCAAGGAACTGGAATCCAAGATCGTTCGCTGGAATATCCTCGACACCGGCAAGCGCATCGACGGCCGTGACTCAAAACGGTCCGCAACATCATCGCCGAGGTCGGCGTGTTGCCCCGCGCCCACGGTTCGGCACTGTTCACCCGCGGCGAGACCCAGGCGATGGTCGTGACCACGCTCGGCACCGGCGAAGACGAGCAGTACATCGACTCGCTGTCAGGAACGTACAAAGAGCAGTTCCTGCTGCACTACAATTTCCCTCCCTACTCAGTCGGCGAAACCGGACGCATGGGTGGCACCAAGCGGCGTGAAATCGGCCACGGCAAGCTTGCCTGGCGCGCCATTCACCCGGTGCTGCCGCCGCACCACGAATTCCCCTACACCGTGCGCGTGGTCTCCGAGATCACCGAGTCGAACGGCTCGTCGTCGATGGCGTCGGTCTGCGGCGCGTCCCTCTCGCTGATGGATGCGGGCGTTCCCTTGAAGCGCCCGACGGCGGGTATTGCCATGGGTCTCATTCTGGAAGGTGCGCGCTTTGCGGTGCTGTCCGACATTCTCGGTGACGAGGATCATCTCGGCGACATGGACTTCAAGGTCGCCGGCACCGACCAGGGCATCACCTCGCTGCAGATGGACATCAAGATCGCCGGCATTACCGAGGAGATCATGAAGGTTGCGCTCGGCCAGGCCAAGGAGGGGCGCATTCACATCCTCGGCGAAATGTCGAAGGCGCTGACCGCGGCCCGCGCCGAACTCGGCGAATACGCACCCCGCATCGAGACCTTCAAGATCGCAACCGACAAGATCCGCGAAGTGATCGGCACCGGCGGCAAGGTGATCCGTGAAATCGTCGAGAAGACCGGCGCCAAGGTCAACATCGAGGACGACGGCACCGTCAAGGTCGCTTCCGCCGACGGCGAATCGATCAAGGCCGCGATCAAGTGGATCAAGTCGATCGCCTCCGATCCGGAGCTCGGCCAGATTTATGACGGCACCGTGGTCAAGGTGATGGAGTTCGGTGCGTTCGTGAATTTCTTCGGCGCCAAGGACGGTCTCGTCCACATCAGCCAGCTCGCGACCAACCGCGTGCAAAAGACCTCCGACGTCGTCAAGGAAGGCGACAAGGTCAAGGTCAAGCTGCTCGGCTTCGACGATCGCGGCAAGACCCGCCTGTCGATGAAGGCGGTCGATCAGGTGACCGGCGAGGACCTCGAAGCCAAGCAGAAGACGGAAGCACCACGCGAAGCCGCCGGCGAGTAGTCGTCGCGGGCAGCGGATAGCGAATGATCAAAGGGCGGCTTTTCAGCCGCCCTTTTTTTTGCGATGACCGAGACACCGCGGCGCCCCCTGGTTACTCTATGGGGCCTTCATCGAGCGACGTTCAGGACCGACCCTTCGGCTCGCGCGGACGAGCCGTCAGAAGTCCCCATCCATGCTTTCCTTCACCACCTCGCCGAGCGCCGCGAAATCCGCCTTGCGTGGCGAGGTGCGGCGGAACGCAAGGCCGATGCTGCGTCCGGGCTGCGGATTTTCCAGCCGCAGGAATTTCACTCGATCGTCGCGCCGCTCGACGTCGGCGGCGATCTGCGGGATCAGCGTCACGCCATAGCCGCTCGCGACCATCTGCATCACGGTGGTCAGGCTGCTGGCACCGAACACCGTTCCGCCGTTATTCGCAGTGCGGCCCCGGGCGGCCGTGGCGCAAAGCGCCAGCGCCTGGTCCCGCAGGCAGTGGCCGTCTTCAAGCAGGATCAGACGGCTTTGATCGATATCCTCCACCGCGACCCGCGCCGTCTCCTCACGCGGGTCGATAGCGGGCACGGCGAGCAGAAACAGGTCTTCGAATAGCGTGAGCGTATCGATGTCGGGCTCCCGCACTGGCAGAGCGAGCATCGCGGCGTCGAGCGCGCCGCTTTTGATGTCCTCGACCAATTGCCGGGTCTGGGTTTCGCGCAATTCGAGCCGCAGTTCCGGGAACCGGGTTTGCAGGCCGGGAAGAATGCGCGGCAGCAAATAAGGCGCCAGCGAGGGAATTACGCCGAGTGTCAGCCGGCCGGTCAGAAGACCGCTGCGGTGACGGGCGAAATCGACCAGATCGCGTGACGCCGCCAGCACGTCCTCCCCGCGGCGGGCGATTTCACGCCCGACATCGGTCAGCATCACGTCACCGGGCCGCCGCTCAACCAGAGCGACGCCGAGAGTCCGCTCGAGATCGCGGATCTGCATCGACAGAGCGGGCTGGGTGACGGAACAGGCCTCCGCAGCGCGACCGAAATGGCCGTGCTTGGCGAGTGCCGAGAGATAACGGAGCTGGCGCAGCGTGATCATTCCGATCAGATAAACTGATCGGGAGCTCAAGACAATTCGACTGGACCTGATGTTGGATATCTTCCAGAGTGGGTCGCGCTGGCAGAGGCATCCACCCCTTCGGGCCGACGTGGTTGTTCCAGGCCCAATGTGCGGGTCTCTGGTCAAATGCTCATGCCCCCACCTGCCGGGGAAGGATAAACGGCCATGGCTGACCGCGCCCAATTTACGACCGGCGTCGGCATTTGACCGTCTACGACCATCCCAGATGCGAAGTCGACGGGCCGGAGATGTCGCATCGGCGATAACTCCCGGACGTCACGGGTCGGATATGGAACGACCCGAAGAAAATTACGGAATAAGGATGGAGAAGAAACATGGACGCAAAGACTGACGACAGCGGCAAATGCCCGTTTACCGGCGGCTCCCACGGACGCAGCAATCGCGACTGGTGGCCGGAGCACCTCGATGTTGGCGTGCTCCATGCAAAAACGCCCTCCGCCGACCCGATGGGCGAGGCGTTCGATTATGCCAAGGAATTCGAGAGCCTCGACCTCGATGCCGTGATCAAGGACCTTCATGCCCTGATGACCGATTCGCAGGAGTGGTGGCCGGCCGACTTCGGTCACTATGGCGGACTGTTCATCCGCATGGCGTGGCATAGCGCCGGTACGTACCGCATCACCGACGGTCGCGGCGGCGCCGGCGCCGGTCAGCAGCGCTTCGCGCCGCTCAACAGTTGGCCGGATAACGCGAATCTCGACAAGGCGCGCCGCCTGCTGTGGCCGATCAAGCAGAAGTATGGCCGCAAGATTTCCTGGGCCGACCTCATGATTCTCGCCGGCAACGTCGCCCTCGAATCGATGGGCTTCAAGACGTTCGGCTTCGCCGGCGGCCGCGCCGATGTGTGGGAGCCTGAAGAGCTCTATTGGGGTCCCGAGGGCACGTGGCTGGGCGACGAACGCTACAGCGGCGAACGTCAGCTGGCCGAACCGCTGGCGCGGTGCAGATGGGCCTGATCTATGTCAATCCGGAAGGCCCGAACGGCAACCCGGATCCGATCGGTTCAGCAAAGGACATCCGCGAAACATTTTTCCGCATGGCGATGAACGACGAAGAGACCGTGGCGCTGATCGCCGGCGGTCACACTTTCGGCAAGACCCACGGTGCCGGCGATCCGTCGCTGATCGGCCCCGAGCCGGAAGGCGCGCGCCCTCGAAGATCAGGGCCTCGGCTGGAAGAGCAAGTATGGCACCGGCTTTGGCGCCGACGCCATCACCGGCGGCCCGGAAGTGACCTGGACGCAGACCCCGACGAAGTGGAGCAACCACTTCTTCGACAACCTGTTCAAGTACGAATGGGAATTGACCAAGAGCCCGGCCGGCGCGCAGCAGTGGAAGGCGAAAGGCGCCGAGGCCACGATCCCCGACGCGTATCGACAAGTCGAAGAAGCATATTCCGACCATGCTGACCTCGGACCTCGCGCTGCGCTTCGACCCGGCCTACGAGAAGATCTCGCGTCGCTTCTACGAGCATCCGGACCAGTTCGCGGACGCCTTTGCCCGCGCCTGGTTCAAGCTCACGCACCGCGACATGGGCCCGATCGTGCGCTATCTCGGCACGCTCGTGCCGAAGGAAACGCTGATCTGGCAGGACCCGATCCCGGCGGTCGATCATCCGCTGATCGGCGACCAGGACGTCGCGGCGCTGAAGGCGAAGATCCTCGCGTCGGGCCTACCGTGCCGCAGCTGGTCTCGACCGCCTGGGCTTCAGCCTCGACGTTCCGCGGCTCCGACAAGCGTGGCGGCGCCAACGGTGCGCGCATCCGCCTGCGCCGCAGAAGGATTGGGAGGTCAACAATCCGCCGCAGCTCGCGAAGGTGCTGCAGAAGTTCGAAGCGATCCAGAAGGAGTTCCCGGCAAGAAGGTTTCGCTTGCCGACCTGATCGTTCTCGGCGGCTGCGCGGCGGTCGAAAGGCGGCGAAGGATGCCGGTGTGACGTGAAGGTCCCCTTCACGCCGGGCCGCATGGACGCGTCGCAGGAGCAGACCGACGCCGATTCCTTTGCACCGCTCGAACCGCGCGCCGACGGCTTCCGCAACTATATCAGCGGCAAGCGGCAGTTCATGGCGCCCGAGGAAGCTCTGGTGGATCGGGCGCAACTGCTGAGGCTGACCGCGCCCGAGATGACCGTGCTTGTCGGCGGCCTGCGCGTGCTCGGCGCCAATGCCGGCGTTCGAAGCACGGCGTCTTCACCCAGAAGCCGGGAACCTTGACCAACGACTTCTTCGTCAACCTCCTCGACATGAACACGGAATGGCAGCCGCTGCTGGCGCCGACGGCGTGTACGAGGGGCGCGACCGCAAGACCAACGCGGTCAAGTGGACCGGCACGCGTGTCGACCTGACTTCGGTTCGCACTCGCAGCTCCGCGCCCTTCGCGGAAGTCTATGCGTGCGCGGACTCGAAGGAGAAGTTCGTGAAAGACTTCGTGGCAGCGTGGACCAAGGTGATGAACGCGGACCGCTTCGACCTCGCCTGATCTCCACGCACTGAAACCAACGAGCAGCAAATGGAAGGGCGGCCGAGAGGCCGCCCTTTTGTTTGCGAGCCATGACGCTTGCTGATGACGGGACATACACCTTGCGTGCGTGCCGCATAGCTGAGATATCGGCAACCATCCGCAAAAGGATCCGCCGAATGTCCCTATCGACCATCCGTCCCGCCCGCGCCGAGGAATATGACGAGATCGCGCGGGTCTGCGATGTGATAGCTCAGGTATCCACCGGCCTGGCGGAGGCCAGCGATTTCCTGCTGGCACAGTTGCGTGCGCGCATCCCCCGTGAGGTGGAAAACGGATGGAGCCTGTTCGCCAATGATCGCGGTACGCTCACGGCCATGCTGGCGCTGCATCTGCGCAAATTATGCTCGACCAATTGTTCGTCGTGCCGGAATATCAGGGCCACAGCGCCTCGGGCGAACGCTGCTGGCCTTCACGCGACAGTGCCTGCCCGACGAGATCGAACTGCGCTGCGTGCGCGAAAACGAAAGGCGTGGCGCTGGTATGAGCGTGAAGGCTTTGTATTCGAAAAGGAAGCCGTGAGCCCATGACCGGGTTCGTCATGAAATATTATCAATGGAAAAATGGGGAGACTGCCGGAT
>CAWETC010000016.1:0-77485 GCA_963811915.1 uncultured Alphaproteobacteria bacterium | reverse complement strand
GATGAGGCCTGCTTAGCATTGCTGGCCGTTTATTTCTAATGCCCGCTTCCGGTCATGGGTTCGATTTGATCGGTGGCGCGCACGAGGTTGCGACGCCGGCGAGCGGGCCCCGCCGGCTGCAACCGCTCCGTTAAAAGGCAACCGGCCCTACAGCTCCGATCCAGCGGCCGACCTTGGATGGATCGGCCGGGTCCATGTAGAAGAAGTGGACCATTGAAGGATTCTTGGGCGTGATGCTGGGATCATCGAATGTCATTCCGACCTTGCCATGAAAGATCTTGAGCCGCGGGCTGTCCCAGTATTCGACCACCTCGTGATAGGCGGTGAACCCGGTGTCAATGAAGGCGCGCAGATTGGCACGGATCGTTTCGCGTCCGTGCCAGTCGGCGACGCCCGATTACACACCGCGTTCTCGGCAAAGCAGTCGAAACCCTTGCCGAAAGTCTTTTCGTCAATTTCTTTCCACATATCCAACAGCCATTGCGGCGGTGCCATTTTGGTGAAGGTTTGCGTCGTCATGTTTCTCTCCTGGGTGGTCGTCGATGATTGCCGGTACATGCCGGCGATCGGGATGCGCCATTGGCGATGTGCTCTACCGGCTGATTCCGGTTCAGCCGCGCTTCCCTTGAACTCCATGTAGCCCGGACAGGGTTGGCGGAAATGCCAAATTCCCCTCGTTTCCCGCCAAACCATGAGCGGTCGCTTGGGGGATGGCGATGCCAAGGCTGGCGGCCACGCGCCGCGCGGTCGCTTCGCGCCGCGCCGTGATCGCGGCTGCCGACTGCCGTGTCTGCGCGAGTATTGCAGCCGGCGCGGTTTCCGGCGTGCCGGCATTGAAGGGCGGCTCCGGCATAGGCCATATAGAGCTGGATGGACTGCGCCACCTCGTCGCCCCGCAAGATCGCCGCAAGACGCAAGGCGCCGTCAATCCCGGCGGTGACGCCGGCGGCGAAGATCCAATCCCCGTCGATCACCACGCGTTCGTTGACGGGAATGGCCCCGAACAACGGCAGCAGATGAAACGACGCCCAGTGCGTTGTCGCGCGCTTCCCCTTCAGCAGGCCGGCCGCCCCGAACAGCAAAGCACCCGTGCATACCGAGAAGATGCTGCGCGCGCCCGCCGCCTGCCGCCGGATCCAGTCGAGCACGTCGACATCCTCCATCAGGGCTTCCTGGCCGAAGCCGCCGGGCACATGCAGCACGTCGAGTTGCGGCGCATCGGCCAACGTCGCGTCCGGCGTCAGCCGCAATCCCTTCAGATCGCGCACGGGCTCGGTGGTCTTGCCATAGATGCGATAGGTCGAGTTGGGGATCCGCGACAAAACTTCAAAAGGCCCTGTCAGGTCGATCTGATCTATGCCTTCGAACAGCAGGGAACCGATTTGCAGATGGGTGTCATTCGGGATCATCTTCGTCTCCGGTGTGAATGAAAGATCTGGACAGACCGAACCTACCCCGGCACGCTGTGGCGGAAATGCCAAAGTCCCCTCGTTTCGCGCCAGATCGTTCTGCATCAAACCAGCCTCGCATCATCGAAGTGCTGGCCTATCCGGCCGTGCAATTGCTCGATGTCACGGGACCGCTTCAGGTGTTCGCATCCGCCAACGAGCACGTCACCGAGGCGGGAGGCGTGCCACCTTACGTGCTTCGGGTCGTCGCAAAGGGCGGTCAAAGCGTGACGGCCTCGGCGGGCCTGGGGATTGCGGCTCGTCCGCTCCACGCAGCGGAACGGCGCTGGATACATTGTTGGTCGCCGGTGGCCCGGGCGTCGACGCCGCGGCGGCGAATCCGGTGCTGGTCAAATGGGTCAGCGAACGGGCCAACAAGGCGCGTCGCGTCGCCTCTGTCTGCACCGGCGCGTTCCTGCTGGCGGCATCAGGTGTCTTGGATGGAAGGCGCGCTGCAACCCATTGGTCATATTGTGCCGAGCTTGCGCGCCGCTTCCCCAATGTGCGCGTCGAGTCCGATCCGATTTTCGTGCGCGATGGTCATATCTGGACGTCGGCCGGTGTGACGGCGGGGATCGACCTGGCGCTGGCGTTGGTGGAAGAGGACCTCGGCCGCACCATAGCGCTCGCCGTCGCGCGCTATCTGGTTGTCTTCCTCAAGCGTCCGGGCGGACAGGCGCAATTCAGCGCAACTTTATCCCTGCAAGCGGCCGAAGATAATTCGGCGCGCTGCATGACTGGATCGGGAAACATCTCGCCGACGATATTTCACTGCCGGCCTTGGCGCGTCAGGCCGGCATGAGCGAACGCAGTTTCAGCCGCCGCTACGCCGAGGCGACCGGGCTGACGCCGGTCCATGCCGTCGAGCGGCTGCGCGTGGAAGCGGCGCGGCGGCTGCTGTCGGAATCGCGGCTGCCGGTGAAACGGATATCGCAGCGTTGCGGCTTCGGTTCGGAAGAAACGATGCGCCGCAGCTTCCTGCGCCTGCTGGCAACCACACCACAAGACTATCGTGCCCGGTTCAGCGCCTGAGGTTTCCTCGATGAGGAGAGTCGTTTGGGGGGGGCGAGCAGCGCGATGTCGCAGTGCAGACGATGGGTGCCCGCCCACTGAGTTCAGATGGGTGCAAAACTCGCACCCGGGCGTGCGGGTGTAAGGAAAAATGCTGTTTGACACGATGGGTTTGCGAATCGCGTTTTTTTACCTCGCCCCGCTTGCGAGAGGTCGGAGACGAAGCGCAGCGAAGCCACCGGGTGAGGGGGCTATCCGCGAGTGCAAGCCGTCGAGAGCCCCTCACCCGCTCGCAAGGCGCTTGTGAGCTCTCCCCGTAAGCGGGGCGAGGTAAGGAACCCCTAATTCAACACCCGCCTGCTGTCGGGGCTGTCGAGCGAGAACGTCGGCACGTCGATCTCGAACCGCTCGCCGCTTTCGCTTTCCATCTGGTAGTGCCCGGTCATGAAACCCGAGGCGGTCGCCAGCGGCACGCCGCTGGTGTATTCGAAGCGCTCGCCCGGCGCGAGTATCGGCTGCTCGCCGACCACGCCTTCGCCGCGGACTTCCTGCTTGCGGCCGGAGGCGTCGGTGATGATCCAGTGCCGGGTCCGCAATTGCACGGTCTCTTCGCCGGTGTTGGTGATCACGATAGTGTAGGACCAGAAATATTGACGTTTTTCGGCCGAGGAGCGTTCCGGCAGGAAGTTCGGTTCAACGGTGACTTCGATCTGGCGGGTAACGGCGCGGTACATGCTGGCTAATCTTCCGAAATCGTGCGGTAACTTGGTGGAACCAATCGCGGGGCCGGCACGGTCCGCTTTCCCATTGTAGCTCAATCGTCGTTTCAACATAGTTCCGACCTAAAGCGCAACCGTGTAACCTGCCGGACGTAGCTTGCTTGCGAACTCGGGGGCCGATACTATCTTTCATGTCCCGCAGGCCTTTGGCCGACCTGCTCAAGACGGTGCCAGATGACGTCGATAGCCGATCGAATTGCCGGACTACCGCTTGCGGGCGCGACGGACGTGATCGTGGGAGAACCCGCAACGGCAGCCGCATCGGCTCCCGCCATTTCCGTTCCCGCCAGCGGCGAGCGCGAACTGCGGCTCGATCTGTTTCGCGGCCTCGCACTATGGTTGATCTTCATCGATCACCTGCCGCCCAATCTCCTGACCTGGTTGACGATCCGAAATTACGGATTCGCGACGCTACCGAAATTTTCATTTTCATCTCGGGCTACACCGCGGCGTTTGTTTATGGCCGCGCGATGCAGCAGGCCGGTTTCGTGATCGCGACCGCGCGCATCCTGCGGCGGGTCTGGCAGATCTATGTCGCGCATGTGTTCCTGTTCACGATCTTCCTGGCGGAAATTTCATACGTTGCCACCAGCTTCGAGAATCCGCTGTATTCGGAAGAAATGGGCATCATGGATTTTCTCAAGCAGCCGGACGTCACCATCGTCCAGGCGCTGCTGCTGAGATTTCGCCCAGTCAACATGGACGTGTTGCCGCTCTATATCGTGCTGATGCTTTTCCTCCCCTTCGTTCTGTGGCTGATGAAGTGGAAAGCCGATATCACGCTGGCGCTGTCGGTCGTGCTCTATGCGATTACCTGGGAGTACGATCTGTATCTGTCGGCATACCCGAACGGCGTCTGGGTCTTTAATCCGTTTGCATGGCAATTGCTGTTCGTGTTCGGTGCGTGGTGCGCGCATGGCGGCGCCAAACGGATGTCACGGATATTGGCGTCGCGGATCACGCTGTGGATTTCGCTGGCTTATCTTTTCGCGGCGTTCTGCGTCACGCTGACCTGGTACGTGCCGCAGTTGAGCCATCTGATGCCGCGCCGGCTCGAGCAATGGATGTATCCCATCAGCAAGACCGACCTTGACGTGCTCCGGTTTGCGCATTTCCTGGCGCTGGCGGCCGTTACCGTGCGCTTCCTGCCAAAGGACTGGCCCGGATTGAAATCGCCATGGTTGCGGCCGTTGATCCTGTGCGGGCAACACTCGCTCGAGATCTTTTGCCTTGGCGTATTCCTGGCGTTCGCGGGGCATTTCGTGCTGGCGGAGGTCTCCGGCGGCGCCGGCCTGCATTTCGTTATCAGTGTTTCCGGAATCCTCATTATGTCCGCCGCGGCGTGGTTATTTTCGTGGTACAAGCATTCTGCCGACAAGAACACGTCCCGGAAAAAGGGGCCCGTCGGCAACGCCGATATGGCGGGAGGGGGGTTATGAAGTCCAACTCAGGGGCAATCCTGGGCTTGATGATGCTGGCCGGTCTTTTGATCGCCGCCCCCGCGCGCGCCGAGGATCCGGTGGTGAACTGCGAGGTTCCGGATTATCTGGTCGCGAGCGAAAGTGCGCTTCCCAAGGTCGCGCAAGCCATAAAAAGCGGCCATTCCCTGGATATTCTGGTGTTGGGCAGCCGGTCGTCGACCATCAATACAACCAATGCGTCAGAGGCAAGCGCCTATCCCGCTCGGTTGCAGGCCGCCCTGAAAGAGAAATTGCCGTCGATCGCGGTTAACGTTTCCGTCAAAATACAGAAGAAAACCGCCGAAGAAATCGCCGCCGGTATGGTTAAATTGATGGAAGGTAAAAAGGCTACCTTGGTTATCTGGCAGACCGGCACCGTCGATGCTATGCGATCCACCGATCCCGATGATTTTCGTAGCGGCCTCGATGACGGAGTTGTTGCGCTGCAAGAGGCCGGAGCCGACGTAGTCTTGATAAATCCGCAATACAGCCCGCGCACGGAAACGATGATTTCCGCGCCGCCCTACCTGGATAGTATGCGGGTGGTGGCACAACAGCACGATGTTCCGCTGTTCGACCGGTTCGCCATCATGCAGCATTGGAACGAGTCGGGAGAGTTCGATTTGTTCAGCACGTTCCACGGCATCGAGCTTGCAAAGCGTGTCCACGATTGCCTTGGCCGAGCGCTGTCACGGTTTGTGATCGACGCGGCTCATGTCAATCCGGCCCAGCAGAATTGAGGATGCAGCGTTTATGACGTCTATGAGTTGTTACCGCCCTTTTTGCAGAATGACATTGCTGGCCGTCGCGATCGCGGGCCCTTTATTGCCAACGTCGATGGCGGACGCGCAGACGGTGCAGGTGACGCAACACGCGGCGTTATCCGACGGTGCTAAATCCGACGGCGCGAAGACGGCGGCGGGGCAGGCGGCCGGCGCGGGCGATGCGACGCCCGCTGATCAGGCCAATCCGTCGCAGCAAAAAAGTCTCACCACCCGGGCGATCGAAAAAGTGAAGCAGGTTGCGAAATCGGCCAGTGACATTTTCAGCCGCGTTCCATGCCTGCCGCCAAAGGGTGGCGCCAAATCGATGGATCGCTGCCGCATGTCGCGAACAAGCTGATTTCGGGAGAGCCGGTCCTGATCGTCGCGTTCGGATCGTCTTCGACCGCCGGCTATGGTTCGACCTCGCCAGAATTCACCTATCCGAACCGGCTGGCGGCGCAGTTGCGTCGGCAATATCCGGGCGCCGACATCACGGTGGTCAATGCAGGCAGGGGCGGCGAGGACGCGCCCGAAATGATGAGGCGCCTGCAAAGCGAGGTGATTGACGTAAAACCGGATCTGGTGATCTGGCAGGTCGGCACCAATGCCGTGCTGCGCAACCTCGATCCGGCCGCGACCGCGAAGTTGGTGGAAGATGGCGTCGCGCGCATTCAGGCCTCGGGCGCCGATCTTGTGCTGGTCGATCCGCAATATTCTCCGAGGGTCAATGAACGCGCGGAAAGCGCAAGCCATATGGTGCAGCTGCTCCACAAGGTCGCCGACCTTCGCCATGTCGGCATTTTCCCGCGCTTCGAGGTGATGCGTGAATGGCACGAGAACCAGGCGCTCCCGATCGACAGTTTCGTGATTGCCGACGGCCTGCACATGAACGACTGGGGTTACGCCTGTTTCGCCCAGTTGCTCGGCGACGACATCATCAAATCGGTCGGCCAGATCAAGCTCGGCGTCAATCTGCCGGCCAGGTTCGGGCCTATCGGCCCATGTGAACTGGTTGCGTAGCGCCATCACCATCGTCGTCCCGGCGAACGCCTGGCGAACGCCGGGACCCAACTACAGGGCGTTATGGGTGGAGGAAGGTGTCCGCTACCGTCCCTAAGCGCACGGCCGCGGCGTATGGATCCCGGCTCGGCGGCCGGGACGACAACGAACCTCACGCCTTCTCCAGCGCCGCCTGCAAATCCTCGATCAGATCGTCGCGGTGTTCGAGGCCGGCCGAGAATCGGATAAAACCTTCGCTGATCCCCAGTTCGGCACGCGCCTCGGGCGTCAGTCGCTGATGCGTGGTGGTGGCCGGATCGGTGACGATGCTCTTGGCGTCGCCGAGATTGTTCGAAATCCGCGCCAGCTTCAGCGCGTTGAGCGTGCGGAACGCCGCCGCCTTGCCGCCCTTGACCTCCAAGCCGACCAGCGTCGATCCGGCGCGCATCTGCTTCTTCACGAGGGCCGCCTGCGGATGATCGGCCCGGCCCGGATAAATCAGCCGCGAGATTTTCGGATGCTGCGCCAGCGCCTCGGCAATGCCGGCGGCGGTTTCAGTCTGGGCGCGGACGCGGACCGCCAAGGTCTCCAATCCCTTCAGCAGCACCCAGGCGTTGAACGGCGACATCGACGGGCCGGTCTGGCGCATGAAGGTGTGGAGGTGTTCGGCGATGAACGCTTCCGACGACAGGATCATGCCGCCGAGGCAGCGGCCCTGGCCATCGATGTGCTTGGTCGCGGAATACACCACGACATCGGCGCCCAGCGTCAGCGGGCTCTGCCAGATCGGTGTTGCAAAGACGTTGTCGACGATCAGCCGCGCGCCGGCCTTGTGCGCGATCTCGGCGATGGCGCCGATATCGAGCACGTCGAGCGTCGGATTGGTCGGGCTCTCCAGGAAGCAGCTCTTGGTGTTCGGCTGCATCGCCTTCTTCCACTGGTCGAGATCGAGGCCGTCGACCAGCGTCGACTGGATGCCGTAGCGCGGCAGCAGATCTTCCACCACGTAGCGGCACGA
Source organism: uncultured Alphaproteobacteria bacterium (assembly GCA_963811915.1). Lineage (GTDB taxonomy): Bacteria > Pseudomonadota > Alphaproteobacteria > Rhizobiales > Xanthobacteraceae > Bradyrhizobium. Next base: position 70,006 of record CAWETC010000016.1, on the reverse strand, counting down.
TCCGAACATCGCCTTGGCGGCGACCACGTGATCGCCGGCTTTCAGTGGCGCCAGGATTGCCGTCGTCACCGCGGCCATGCCGGTCGCGGTCGAGCGTCCGGCTTCGGCGCCCTCAAGCTCGATCATGCGGCGTTCGAACATCGCAATCGTCGGATTGGAGTAGCGCGAATAGATGTAGCCGGGGTCTTCGCCCTTGAAGCGCGCCTCGCATTGCTCGGCGCTGTCGTATACGTAACCTTGGGTGAGAAACAGCGCCTCGGAAGTTTCGCCGAATTCCGAGCGGATGGTGCCGGAATGAACCAGCCGGGTTTCCGGGCGGTAGTGGGCTGTCGGCGAAGCGGCTGTGGTAGAATCAGTCATGTGACCTCCATCGTGACCACCTTGAAATGGTCACAAAAAACCGGCCTGGAAAATTCACAGGCCGGGATCACACATGTCCCCGGCCTGTTTAGCGATTTTTTTAATGTGGCTGCAAGCCGGCCGGCTCAAATCACCACGGGATAAGTCATGCTCTTATTCGGTCGCGCCCTTTCCGTCAAGGCGGCCATCGGATAACCGATAAAAGTCCGTATTTTCCGCGTCTGGAGAAGACGGGGAGAAAGAGAAACCATTTTTCCCCGCGGGAAAAACGCGGGAAGCGTTTGCGCGGAGGTCATGCTTAAACAAAGAGATGAGATCATGATGGGATCATGATCTCATGGCGGTCACGAAGTCACCCCGGGGATCTTACCGTGTCGTTCACGCTTTCGCCTGACGCCAATGGCATTTTGCCCGACCGCATGATCGCGGCGATGGCGGATGCTGGCCTGATCTTGCCGGCCTATCCCTTTGTCGAAAGCCAGATCCAGCCGGCGAGCCTCGATCTGCGTCTGGGCGACATCGCCTATCGGGTGCGTGCGAGTTTTCTGCCGGGGCCGGGCGCGACCGTTGCGGAGCGCATCGACGAATTGAAGCTGCACGAAATCGACCTGACTGACGGCGCGGTGCTGGAAACCAATTGTGTCTACATCGTGCCGCTATTGGAAAGCCTCGCGCTGCCGCCGGAAATCGTCGCCGCCGCCAATCCGAAGAGCTCGACCGGGCGGCTCGATGTGTTCACCCGGGTGATCGCGGACGGTACACGACGCTTCGACATGATCGGCGCCGGTTACCACGGCCCGCTCTATGCCGAGATCAGCCCGAAAACCTTTCCGGTATTGCTGCGCGAGGGATCGCGGCTCAGCCAGGTCCGCTTTCGCACCGGCGATGCCGTCCTCAATGCCGACGAGCTCGACGCGTTGCACGATCTGGAGCGGCTGGTCGATGCTGATGATGCCGACCTTGTCAACGGCGTCGCGCTCAGCGTTGATCTCAGCGGCGAGAATGCCGGCGGTTTCGTCGGCTACCGTGCCAAGCGGCACACCGGCGTGGTCGATATCGACCGCCGCGGCGGCTATGCGGTCGGTGAATTCTGGGAGCCGATAGCCGCACGGCCTGACGGCAGCCTCATTCTCGATCCCGGCGAGTTCTATATTCTCGCCTCGAAAGAAGCCGTCCAGGTGCCGCCGGATTATGCCGCCGAGATGGTGCCGTTCGATCCCCTGGTTGGCGAATTCCGCGTGCATTATGCCGGATTCTTTGATCCCGGCTTCGGCTATGCGGGCGCCGGCGGACAGGGTTCCCGCGCAGTGCTGGAAGTGCGCTCGCGCGAGGTGCCGTTCATCCTGGAACATGGCCAGATCGTCGGCCGGCTGGTTTACGAAAAATGTTGGGTCGCCCCGATGCCCTCTACGGTCAGCGCATCGGCTCGAATTATCAGGCGCAGGGCCTGAAATTGAGCAAGCACTTTCGGGTGTAGCGCGCGCTACTCAATTGGCTGACCTGTTACAGAAGGCGGCGGGTCACCCCGCCGCCTTCTTGTCTAAATGTCTATGCCTTGGCCGTTCCGGCGGGCCCCCGTCGAGTTCCTATATTCTTGCCGTTGCCCGGTCAGGAACCGAATATTTCCCGGATGGTTGACTTGCTGCGAGTTCTTTTGTCCTGGAAGAAAGCGCGCGTGACAGACCAAAGCCTTCACTCCACCGCGCTAATTGCTAGGCATCCCATTCATCCTATGTTGGTGCCAATTCCCATCACGTGCTTTATCGGCGCTCTGCTGACCGACATCGCTTATTACGCGACCGCCGAAATGATGTGGGCGGATTTTTCCTCGTGGCTCTTGATCGCGGGTCTTATCGGAGGCGTCCTTGCGGGGCTGGCGGGTCTGACCGACTTTCTCGGCAATCGACTGATCCGCTCACAGGCGCCGGCGTGGCCCCATCTGCTCGGCAATCTTCTGGTGCTGCTGCTGTCGTTCTTCAATCTCATGATTTACACGCGCGACGGATGGACGTCCGTTGTCCCGACCGGGATCGTCCTGTCGATCGTCGTTGTGCTGATCCTGCCCATTACCGGTTGGCTTGGCTGGGCTCTGGTGTATCGCCATGGCGTGGGAGTAAGCCGATGAATAGTCTTCGTCTTCTCGTGATTATGGGTTCCCTGCTGTCTCTTTCAGGATGCAACGATGGCAGCGGCGACCCCAACGCTCAAATCGGCGCGAACCCGCGCCTGCCTGACCTGCAACAATATCTTCTACCGCCGATGCACATTGCGAAGGTGGTGGGATGGAAAAAGGATGAGACGCCGTCGGTCGCAAAGGGATTGAAGATCAAGGCGATGGCTACAGGCCTCCAGCACCCGAGATCGCTCTATGTGCTGCCAAACGGTGATGTGCTGGTTGTGGAATCCAAGGCGCCCCCGGCAGCAGCGATCAAGCGGCCCAAAGAGATCGTCATGGGCTACATCGAAGTCTTGGGCGACTTCGGGTGGCAATACCGGGCCGAGCAATCGCATCACGCTTCTGCGAGATACCAATGGCGATGGCGTTCCAGACTCGCAAACGGTCTTTCTCGATCATCTGAATTCGCCATTTGGCGTCGCTCTCGTTGGCGACGATCTTTATGTCGCCAATACCGATGCGATCGTCAGATATCATTATAAAACTGGCGAAACGACCATTACCACACCCGGCGAAACGCTGACGCCGCTGCCTGGCGGTCCGATCGACCATCACTGGACAAAGAGCCTTGTTGCCAGCCCCGATGGTTCAAAGCTTTATGTCCGCTTTGGGTCCAGGCTGTGTGAAAACGACGCTCAATGATATGATTCTCCTGTGATTTGGCGGGAGGATTCGATGACGCGCTTTGTCGTTGGTGATGACCGCAGTCAGAGCACGTTATTTCCCGAGCGGCTGGATGACTATTTGGACGAGGACAATCCGGTCCGGGCGGTCGATGTGTTGGTCGACGAGCTTGACCTGGCCGAGTTCGGCTTTGACGGCGTTGAGCCGGAGGCGACAGGAAGGCCGGCCTATCATCCTGCGACGCTGTTGAAGATTTACGTCTACGGCTACCTCAACCGGGTGCAGTCGAGTCGTCGCCTGGAACGGGAGTGCCAGCGCAACATCGAGTTGGTTTGGCTGACCGGCCGGCTGATGCCGGACTTTAAGACCATAGCCGACTTCCGTAAGGACAATGGCGAGGCCATCCGCAAGGTCTGCCGTGAGTTAGTGGTGCTGTGCCGACGCCTTGAGCTGTTCAGCGAAGCGAGCGTTGCGATCGACGGCAGCAAATTCAAGGCCGTCAACACGCGGGATAGGAACTTCACCCAGGCCAAGATGCAGCGGCGGCTGGCGCAGATCGACGAGAGCATTGCTCGCTACCTCTCGCAGCTCGACAGCGCCGATCGTCAGGGGGAAGCGGTGCCGGAGGCCAAGGTCAACCGGCTCAACGAGAAGATTGCGACGCTGCGTGAGGAGATTCAACGCCTGAACGGTCTGAACACCCTGATGATGCAGACCGAAGACAAGCAGATATCGCTGACTGATCCCGATGCCCGCTCGATGGCCACAAGTGGACGAGGCAGCGGGATGGTCGGGTACAATGTTCAAAGTGCTGTCGACACCAAGCATCATCTCATTGTTACCCATGAGGTGACCAATGTTGGTTCTGACCGGAGCCAGCTATCGCGCATGTCTGAGCAGGCACGCGCAGCGATTGGTTACGAGACCATCGAGGCTGTAGCTGATCGCGGCTACTATAGCGGCGAGGAAATTGTGGCCTGCGAGCAAGCCGGTGTTACAGTTTATCTGCCGAAGCCAATGACCTCGGGCCTTCTCGCGAAAGGCCGCTTCGGCAAGCAGGACTTTGTCTATGTCGCGGCGGACGACGTTTATCTTTGCCCTTCCGGCGAGCGGCTAACCTATCACTACACCAACGAAGAGGATGGTAAGACGCTGCGGCGTTACTGGACCAATGCTTGCCAAGGCTGCGCGCTGAAGAGCCAGTGCACAACTGGCAAAGAGCGACGGATCTCACGCTGGGAGCACGAAGCCGTCCTTGAGGTGGTGCAAGCGCGCCTCGATCGAAACCCGCATAAGATGCGCGAACGCCGCCAGACCGTGGAGCACCCCTTCGGTACGATAAAATCCTGGATGGGAGCCACCTACTTCCAGATGCGAACGCTCAAGCACGTCGGCACCGAAATGGCCCTGCACGTCCTGGCCTACAACATGAAACGGCTAATGCGCATTCTGGGCGTCGGCGGATTGATAGAGGCGATCCGTGCATAGGAGCGGCTTCCCAGAACCGATCGATCACACCCGGCAACCCTCGATATCCGCGTTTTTACACAGCCTGGGTCAAAATCGGAAGTCGCCCCGTTAGATCGGCAGGTCCGCTCTACGCTCAACTGCAGACATCATCAGGCCGCCCAGCCACCGCGCTGCCGCATTGGCGCGGTTCGTCGAAACCGGAAAGCCGCGGCCTCATAACGCATATGGATCCACCCGATATCTCTGCGGCGCCGTACAGAACCCGATAAACCAAATTGAATGTCACCGACAATTCCCCAACCTCGACGGACATCGATCCAGCCGAGAATGTCGGTGAGCGATATCGGCCGCCTTTTATACCACTCGGTAACTCCTGCTTGCCAACGCCACAAGCGACCTGCAAGACGACCCTATCGCCTTCATCTCCCTGACCTGCACTAATCAAGACGACGGTAAGTAGGGATGTACGTCTTATCGCGGATTAGACGGCCAATATCTTTCGGTCGCGCTATCCGCGCGAGCCCGCTATCGAATATATTCGCCGCGATTCTTTCTGCGACGTGCAGAGAGGCCGTAAAAATCTTGCTCTGCGGCGGATAGATCAAACCGACTTCGAGGCTATCTTCGCCGACTTGCTCCGCGACAGCCTTGGCGGCGACGATGAACATCTCATCCGTGACCCGGCTGGCTTCGGTCGCATAGACCGCCATTCCCATCGCGGGGAAGATGTAGACGTTGTTGCCCTGACCGGGCACGAAGTGCTTCCCGCTGACCGTGAGCGGCGGGAACGGACTGCCACTCGCAAAGATTGCACGGCCATTTGACCAAGTGTAAGCCTCCTCCGCGGTGCACTCGGATCGCGACGTCGGATTCGAATACGGGAAGATGATTGGCCGTTCGTTGATGTCAGAAATGGCCTTGATGACCTGCTGATTGAAGAGTTTCGGCACAGTACTGACGCCGATGATCCCGGTCGGCTTCAAGGCCCTGATCGCTTCAGCAAAGCTGCTAACCGGAGCGTGCTCGATCGCGAAAGGCTCCTCAAATGCCAGGAGCTTTCGCGATGTCGTCAGCAGGCCTTCGAGGTCGAATAGGTTGTTGCGGCTTCTCGCCTGCTCTATCGTCAGCCCTTCAATGGCCATCGCTTGGGAAATGAGCTCGCCGATTCCCGTCGCGGCTGAACCGGCGCCGAGAAAGAGAAATCGTTGATTGGAAAGCTTTTGACCGCTGATCCGCAGCGCACCGTATATGCCGGCCAACGCTACCGCCGCTGTGCCTTGGATATCGTCATTATAGGTACAGGTCCGATTGCGGTACCTGGCGAGGATTGGGACGGCATTGATGTTGGCGAAGTCCTCCCATTGAATGCAGCATTTCGGGTAGAGCTCCTCCACAGCCTGCACGAACTCATCGACAAAGGCGTCATAAGCTTCGCCTCGCGTGCGCGACTGCTTGAGACCTAGATACAACGGGTCCTCAAGCAGCGATACATTGTTGGTCCCAACGTCGAGGACGATCGGCAAACAGAGCTCCGGGGGAACACCCGCGCAAGCGGTGTAGAGGGCGAGCTTTCCGATGGGAATGCCCATGCCGCCCACCCCGAGATCGCCGAGGCCGAGAATCCGCTCACCATCGGTCACGACGATGAATCGCACGTCCTTCTGCGGCCAGTTCAGAAGCAATTGCTTGATACGGCCTTTGGCCGAAATCGGCAGATAAAGGCCGCGGGCGGTATGGAAGATGTGGTCGAATTTCTGGGACGCCTCACCGACGGTTGGTGTGTAAACAATCGGCATGAAGGCCGCGGGGTCGGACATCAGGACCGCGTAATAGAGAGTTTCGTTTCGCGCCTGCAAGTCCGACAGCGCGAGATATTTTTGCAAGTCGTTGTCCAACGTGGCAAGTTGCGCGTGGATCCGGGCTACCTGACGTTCAAGCGTCGTCGGCACCGGCGGCAGCAGACCTTCAAGTCCAAGATTTCGTCGCTCTACTTCGGAGAAGGCCGTCCCCTCGTTAGTGCGCGGATTACGCAACAACGCATAGCCCCTGGTGTGATCTAAAGCCATGAACCGCTCCTATCGTTATCGATGTGCCATCGCTTCCTGCGACCCGCTGCCGGCTGACCTTCGAAAGAAGCGGGTCATATCAACGTATGAGTGGCCAGCTAATTATTCTGCGTTTATGCCGTGATCGATTCACCGTAGCAGCGCGCCCTCCTTCACCGCAGTTACCGCGGTGCTGGAGCCGCATCAACTGGTCGGTGAAGTGATGCCCACGCGGTCGGTTCCCCTTCATGATCCACGGCTCGAACCGAAGACTCCCGTAAAGACCATCAGAGCACGCGAAGACGCGACATGGTCAGGATCGCGCCGGCGCGCGCTGGCCCACAATCCGATGCGCAAGCGATAGTGCGCTGGTGGGATGGCCGCCGCCTGCGGCTGTGGTGGCGCGGACCGCTTACCGAGAGCGGCCGCCTTAGCGTTAATGGATTGACCGATCGTTGCCATGGGGCTCTCCTTTGAGACCGCGCCCCGCTGGTCTGCTCCCCAAACGCACCATTATCCTGTAGGCCTCTCGTGTGCTCGACCATCCAACCCTAGGCGGAAGCCGATCATATCAAGGTATGAGCGGGAACCTATGCACTCGCTCACGCTTGCGCTCGGCCCGGCTCGTTCGGGCGGCTTGTTCTGCTGGCTCCGACTTGGCGCGGGCCGTTGCCGACCATGATGAACGGGCACCGGCCGTTCTTTAAACGAACACCCTCAGCTCGCAGCTTGCGCACGCGCGCTTCTACCGATGAATTGACCGGACGCCGGCCGAGCTTCGTGCCCCGCTCCTCATTCCACTTGGTTGGATCGGATAAGCGGGGTGTCTGAGTCGGCTGCCGGCGGCTACTTCGGTTGCCGGCTGATCGAGATGACGTAGGCCGTCGCTTGCCAGATTTCTTCATCGCTCAGGACGTCTCGCCAGGCCGGCATACGGAGGCCTTTCTTCTGTCGGCCATCGGCAATCGATTGAAAGACGTCATTGGGGTCGAGTTCGCGCTCCGTCAGATCGATCCCACCTCTGCCGTCATCTCCATGACAGTGGGCACACTGCTTGGCCAAAAAGAGATCATGGCCCGCTGCAATCATTTTCGGGTCCTTGAGATTCGGACCGTCTTGTTCCGCGGATGCCGCCTCTCCAATGAGGATTCCCGCAACGACCACCACCACCACAAATCCACGCGTCATGCCAAACACCCAACTATTGAGCGCGAAGAGCGGCCGGGAGCCGGCCACTCTTCGTTGCTCACCACACCTATTTCGGAAGTTTGAAGGCGATCAAAGTCGAAGCTGCTGGGATCTTTGCCAGTTGGGGGAACAACGGCGGAAGCAGGATTGCAGCGTAGGATCCCCAACCACTTGGCACCAGGATGTACTGCTCGCCGTCGACCGCGTAGCTGATAATGCCGCTACGCATTCCGGAGCCCGTATTGAAAGTCCACAGCACCTTTCCAGTGTCGGCGTCGAACGCCCGCAGAATACCCAGAGGGTCACCGTTGAACACCAGCCCGCCGCCCGTGGTCAGGGCGCTGGCAAAGCCGGGGACGTCCATCTCATAAGTCCATTTGCGCTCGCCGGTCAGCGGATCGCGCGCATCGAGCCGACCAGGCTTGCGACCATCGGGCGCCAGCACCAGCCGCCCGAAATCGTTGGAGCCGGTGTGGCCTGTGGCGTAGTCCTTGGGATCGTCCTTCTGGACGACCGGTTTGAGGTACCCGCAGAAATCGAGCACATTGTTGTACCACAGCCCGCTCTTCGGATTGTAGGCACCCGCGTTCCAGCTACGCCCGCCGAAGGTGGACGGGCAGATCAGCGTCTCCTGATTCATCGGCAGATCGACGCGGCCGATCAACTCGCCGGTTTTCTTGTCGATGTCCTTGACAAAGTTCTTGAGGTCGCTGAGCGGCCAAATGTTCTCGATTTTTCCATCGTTCTTGTCGAGGACGAAAGCGTAGCCGCTCTTGTTCATGTGGACGATCAGATCCTTGCCGTCCTTCTTGTACAGCATGATCTCGTAAGCCGAATCGTAGTCCCACGCATCCTGTTTGATCTCCTGCCGGTGCCATTTCAGCTGGCCGGTCTTGGGATCGAGCGCGACGACCGAATCCGTGTAGAGGTTATCGCCTTCCCGCTCTCCGGCGGTGAAGTCCTTCCCCGGATTACCAGTGCCGTAGAAGACCGTGTTGGTCTCCGCGTCGTAGGTGCCCGGCATCCAGGCGCCGCCGCCCCCATATTTGCTGCTCTCGCCCGACCAACTCTTCGGGTCGTCTTTGATGGTGTTGAACTCCCAAAGCTTCTTGCCAGTTTTTGCATCGACCCCGTAGATTTTTCCTTGCGTCGCGAGTTCGCCGGCAGTCGAGCCGAAAGTCAGGACGTCGCCGGCAACGACGGGCGGCGACGTGAAATTGCAGCCATGGCAGTTCGCGAAATCGGTTAATTGGGTCTCCCACATTAACTTGCCGGTTTTCTGATCGAGAGCGATGCCGCGCCCATCCACGGTCCCGATGAAGACCAGGCCCTGGTCCACCGCGACGCCACGGCTATAGGGCGAGAACAGCACCTTCTTCGTGAGCGGATGAAGCTTTGGCTCATAGCTCCAGAGTTCCCGCCCCGACTTTCCGTCGAGCGCCGCTACCCGATTGCCAGACGTTATCGAATAGATCACCCCGTCTATGGCCAATGGGGTTTCCTGAATCCCCATGGTGATATCGCCGCCCTGAGCGATCCAGGCGACCGAAAGTTTGCCGACGTTATCCTTGTTGATCTGGTCGAGCGGGCTGTAGCGCCACGCGTTGCTCGTCCGATGATATTGCGGCCAATTGTTGGGGTCTTCCGCGCCTGGATCCGCCGCAAGGGCAAACGTGGCAGTGCCGAGCAGACACGCGAGGCCGAAGCTTGCCACTATAGTCATTTTACGCATGGTCACTCCTCCCTCTGATTTTTCAATGTTTTCTTTCAGGCCATTGCAACGGCTCCCACCTGAAAGAGGCGAGCGGAGCCGTTTCTGATGCCGGTCCTCCGGACCGCAATGGAGCGCCGCAACCGAGCAGTTGCACGATCCGGCATGCGGCAATGGCTGACGAAGATGAGACCGGCCCACCCTAAGGCATCATGATCTGACCGATCATGAATTCGGTGATCGTCACACCCGGTCCGCAGTGTTCCTGTGCGCAAGCCGCAGCCGTCAGCGCAAACGCGGCCACCGCCGCGCACCGGGCGCGTTCCCTCTTGGCGTTGCTCGCTGAGCCGGGAGCTGGAAGTCACCTTAACCTCCCTTTCGGCAATGGTCAGAAAATTGCGCCCCCAGGCGCGCGATGTCAATCAGCCGCCCGAACCAAACCGATCGGCTTGGCGGCCTGCCGGTGTCGAAATGTTTTCTCGAGGTCGACGCTATCGCCTGCAGGCGGAGCAGACGGAGGCCGGCGTGCCGCTTCCGATGGCCCTGCTCGACAAGCTCGGTCGGCTGGCCCCCAGCAGCAGTGCGGTTTGAGTGTATCAACTGCGCTCGCCGGCAATATCGTGCCCGTTTGCGACTCTATGAAATCCGCTGTTGTGTGTCCTATCGCCTGCCATGTTCGCGGCCTTGTTCGAGGGATTGGATTGGCGCCTTGTTCGTCCTGAAGGCAGCGGCCGGCCGCAGCTTGCGGGATAGAATTATCACTGCGGCACAGTGACTCAGGCTCGGCGCGACGCATGGCGCAGAGGCAAGGCACGTGCTTGAAAAAGCACATGGATATCGCTGTCCTCCGCGATGAGAATGAGCGCCTGAAGGGGCAAATGGCGCAGACGCATGCGGCGCTTGCCGAGTCGGAAGAGGCTCGGCGGCGGCTGGAGAGTATCATCGTCGACATGCGCCGAGTTTCGGACCATGAAGGCGGATCGCATATACGTGCTGTAGCCGCTCTATCCCCAGCCCCAACCCGTAGCGGCTTCCCTTGATGCGCGATCGGCGGAATCATGGGCCATGCCCACGCTCACCCGACGTCGGGATCTCGAAGCCCCTGACGAATGCTGGCACGTCTATTATGGCGATATCCACGCCGCCACGATCGCCAAGCGCTGGGGTATTCCCCTTGAAGAAGATCCGTGGGGTTGGTCTTGCGGCTTCTATCCGGGCTGCCATCCGCGCGAGCAGACCCACGGCACGGCCGCCACCTTCGACCAGGCCCGGGCCGAGTTCGAGGAAGCGTGGCCGGTCTTTCTGTCGAACAGGACAGATGGCGATTTTCAGGAATGGCGCCATCAACGGGATTGGACCGGGCGGAAATATGCCATGTGGAAAGCCGGCGAGAAGATGCCATCACAACGGCCGAACACCATGATGCGCTGTCCTTGTGGCAAATCCTTCGATAGTCATCGTCTTGAGCACACGATGATCCACGTACCCCATATCAGCGCAGCCAATAGGGCCGATGAAATACGCCACTGAACGACCGTACGCCGATCCGAAAATAGCCGCCCGCAAGCTGATCGAAATCGCCAACACGGTCGACGCCGTGCAGGGCGGCCGTATCCATATCGAGAAGATCAACGGGCCGTTTCTATTCGCATTCAAGGGCGGCCCAACCGAATACCGCGCCGGGCTCGATCTCGCGATGGCGCGCGGCTGGCTGGTGCTCCATGAAGCCGGCACATATGTAAAGCTCACGCAGGCCGGGGCGGACCTGTTCGCCTGAAACCACCCTGGCGTCGATTGCGGCGCGGACCTTTTTGGAGATGCGCTTCGGTGAGCCGATGTCGGTCGGCGCGGGTTGGTCGAGGGCGGCGAGCGCTTGCTTGGCCGGCATTGGGGGCGCGATGTTTTCCATGGTCTCACCCTCGCCTGTTCTTCTGGACGCACAATGCATTAAACGTCACGCTTTACGTTCCGCCTAACTTGATCGAATGGTTTTGGAACCAAATACTTAGGTATGCTTTTGAACATTTCCTCGGAACGAATGCCCATGTCCTGCTTGACGTATGCAGACGGGGAAGCACGATGTTCGCTAGGAAAACCAAGTTCCAATCTGAGAGGCTCATGGCCGACGTTTATCTCGGCATCGTGATCGCTGGCGTAAATACGCTGATCGTTTTGGGAGCAGCTCTCGCGTTCGTGGTTATATGAAAAGCCGCCTCATGTGTGGATGGCCCCCGACTTGCAAGAGTTTTTTCGCGTGATGAACAGTGGTCGCTTGCAGTCATGTGTCCGGCCTTTCAGTGCGGTCTCACATGACCGCTGGCCTTGATGGATTCCGCGGGTCGAGGCCTTATCAGTTGGTCGGGGTTTGAATCCCGCTGAGGCGGTCAGGTTTCTCCCGATCCGTCGGGTGACCGACCGTGCCATCACGTGTTTTCACTCTCGCAAGCTTGCGGCACGCCGCGGTTTAGCAGTTTATGCTGCCACTGCTGCGTGTCGATAGGTGTCCTGTCTGCTCATGACGGCCCAAGCCACGCGCGCCGTCTTATTGGCTAAGGCGACTGCGGCGACAAGCCGTGGTTTTCGAACTCAACAAGGATGTTAACCAGGGGTCGTTTCTGGCTTGCTTCGAACAAAGGAGCACCGTGTGTGCGCTGTTGACGAGCAGGCGACGGAGATAACTGTCCCCTCGTTTGCTAATTCCTCCGAGACGCGCCTTTCCACCGGTAGAGTTTTGTCTCGGTACTAGCCCGAGCCACACGGCAAACTCTCTGCCGCTACGAAATATGTTCGGATCTGCAACCGTTGCTGCGATCGCCGTGGCGATGATCGGTCCGATCCCCGGAATGGTAGCCAGACGTTGGCTGACCGGGTTGCTCTTGTGCCACGCGATAACCTGCGTCTCGAGCCCAGCGATCCGTGTCTGAGTATCTTCGATCTGGTTGACGATCACCTTCAGCACCTGACGGGCAATATCCGGTACGCGCCCGTCCGTCTCGTCCATGACAATCGCAATCAGTCTTGTCACTTTGTGCAGGCCGTGACCCTCGATCAGACCGAACTCGGCCAAGTGCCCGCGCAAAGCATTGACGAGCATGGTGCGCTGGCGGATCAGCAAATCCCGAGCCCGATGCATCATCAGTGCCGACTGTTGGTCCGCCATTTTTACCGGTACGAAGCGCATCGATGGACGCCGAACCGCCTCGCAGATCGCCTCGGCATCGGCCACGTCGTGCTTGTTGCGTTTTACATAAGCTTTCACATAGCTAGGCGGCATGAGGCGAGCCTCATGGCCAAGCGCAATCAACTCACGCGCCCAATGGTGCGCCGTCGCGCAGGCTTCGAGGCCAACAAGGCACGGCGGAACCCTGGCAAAGAATGCGAGGACCTGGCTGCGTCGCAGCCGCTTGCGCAGCATTACTTTGCCTGCCTCGTCGATCGCATGAACCTGGAAGACACTCTTTGCCAGATCAAGACCAATTGTTGTAATATCGCCCATGGATGGCTCCCGTTGCTGGTGATCTTTGACGACCACCATCTTGGCACATCGATGCCGTCAGGGGGCCATCCACCCCATCAGTTGGCGGGCCTCTTTCATCAGATGGTCCTCTACGACCCTAAGAAGCCCGCCAGTGAGCCCTGAGTTCCCCGGCCGACCCGGCCAACGCAGGGCAAGAAACCATTGACCGACGAAGCGATCTTGAAACAAGCGAGGGTTATCCAACGTACTTCTAGCGTAAGCGAGGGTGCGTAAACATGGGTCTGCTTGGCGCTGGCCTCTTTTTAGCTCATGCAGTCGATGCTTACCGCACGCCCTAAGGGCCGGCGACCTCTGCATGAAGCCGACGGCTAGTCCGGGAGTTGGGCTGTTCAGCGGCGTGTCTCTGCTTCTGCGGATCGCCACGGTCGACGAGCAAAACCCGCGCGCTCATCGCGGCGCCGGTGCTTAGATCAGCGCAGAAGCGCTCAGATTTCGACCTTTTACTGCGGCCAATCCTGGTAGAGCATGATCCCGATCATGAACATCGAGCCGGCCGCGACCGCCAGCGAGCAGATCACGGGCAACTCTTCGAGGACAGCGATAACGGCTGCCCGCCCGCTAATTCTCTTCCACCCTGCCACACCCATACGGAAACTCCGTTTGACCCCCAGCAGCAGTGTGGTTTGAGTGTATCAACAAAGGGCCCGCGTTGTGTGTCCTAACTGCAACGACTCGTTTGTTCCTTCAGTGGGAACAGCAGTTTCAATTCGTCGCCCTTAGGTCGCCATGCAAGTCTCGCCAAACCGGGGCGGACGCGCATTTTCGAAAGCAAGATTTTGAGCCCGGGAGGCCGCCGGATATTGCCCGGCGGCCTTTTCATTCTTTCCCACAACCCGCCGGCGGTTCGCGCCCTCACCGCTCCTCGTCCGGATGGTGCCCGGGGTCCGGCGCGGGCGGGTGCCTACTTTCTTTCCACATATCCGCGAATTAACTCGCGTTTGAGACCCCTGGAGGCGCATACTGAGAAATCACCGCTCCGCCTCCCCAGGCATTACCGGTGACAGAGAGTGTTGCGCTCCCGCCTGTTCGAGGGAGGCATACATCATGCCCCAATCTCAACGCCTGTCGTCCGTCATTCCATTCGCTGCAATTGAGCGCCCTGCCTGTCCGAGGTGCAAGGCCCAGATGATGCTCGTCAGCATCGAGCCAGCACGCGCCCGGGACGTCGACTTGCATACGTTTGAATGCGCCGTCTGCAATCAGGTACTTAAGACCCTTGCCGCCTATGAAGACCCCATGAAGTCCAAGGGCCTTGGACGCTGGCTTCAAGGCGATTTGCACGCACCGAGGTAAGACCGCCGAGTGTGATCTCGCGCGTGCACGAGGAACTGCTTTGGCAATAGCCGGTTGAATGGCCAACCACGAGGAGGCCGCCATGCATCTTCAGACATATCGGGACGAAAGCCGCTCCAGACACTTCGATTTGACTGGCGGGCGCGGCCACCGTTGGTCAATTGACCTGGTCGCCGCAACGGCTTCGTGCATCCTGCTGGTGAGCTTCGGCTGTGCCGTTGCCGCCTTGTTGATCCGCTAAAAGCGGCGGCCAAGGCGCGGCGAAAAATTTGCGGCGGGCAGTCTGCGCCATTTCGTACCGGGCAGCGCGCCCCGGTCCTAGCGCGCGCCTTTGGGAAGAAAGGGAAATGAAGAGGCTAACAACGGCCGCGATCGGCGTGGCATGTCTGGTGCTTGGGGCTGGCGGGGCGGCCTTCTACACGCACGCCGCTACTGGACCGGCGTTCTACTCGGTGTGCGAGACTAACGTCACCGACGAAGACGCATACAAAAAAGGACTGCGAGCAGGCTCTTGCGCACGTCATCGAAGACGAAACCGAAGCGGCCTACCGTCGTTCGGATGCTTTGGCGAAGCGTCGGCGCCTGATGCTCGAATGGGCTGACTTCTGCATGTCTGAAGCCTGACCGGAGCGCCGCCGGAAGGCCGGCCACCTCTTTTCCAACAACAATGCCGATCAGCGTGTTGCCGAGGAAATCTAGTTCCGATTGCTTGGCGCCTAGCGATCTGCCAGAACGCTTGAACGTCAATGAAAAGGGGCGCGCATGAATATTATGCGGCGTGGACTTTTCCGGCTGTGGGTGCTCTTGACGGCGATCTGGCTGATGGGCTGCGTCTGGTTCGGGGCCACCAAATGGCACTGGTTCCAACCCAGTCGGGTCTACGAAGTCGCTGACGCTAACGACGAGAAATACAGGGTGGATGTCCCTCCAGGCACCCCCGAAGACGAAGTCGCCCTATTCGTTCAAAAATCTGCCGGCTCAAAATGGCTGCGCAAAGAGTGCGCGAAAGACAGAAGCGCACCGTGGTGTGACGTCGTCGCGTCTTTTCAAATGCCTAGGCAATATTTCACTTGGCAATATTTGGCGATCTCGATAGGTGGACCGCTTTCTCTGCTCATGGTCGGTTCCGCGCTTTATTGGGCATTTTCCGGTTTCCGGCGCTCTGCGGATCGCTGAAAGCAACAGCAGCGCAACACAGATGGAGGGCAGTCTTGCGGAGGCCGTGGGCGCGATAGGTTCGCGTCCGACCATACTCGTCGCCGATCGCGGCGGCCCGACGATGATCGCTTGTGAATAGGCACCGAAGTGGGACCCCAAGTCGGATGGCCGCAATGCTTTGATGTAGCACAAGGAAATTCGTTCGGGGTGGGGTCCTGATCGGCGCCGATCGGGACCCTGGTTGTCTGCCGAGTTGACGAACTAGATCAACAGGTTGGCCCTCACGTAGCCCGGGGTCCCACTTCGGTGCTTATTCACAGGCTGTCGGGATCGGTCAGTGAGATTTGCTGGTCGGGCGAAGCGAGCATCTGCTTCTCGTAAACCGCAAGCTTGCCCATTAGCGCCACAGGTTCGAGAGTGGGCTGGCGTAATCCCCCCGCTACGCCTCCTCCAAAATACCGAGATCGACGAGCTGCCTACGGCCGATAAAGCTCAACGCGGCCGCACACCCAGCACTCGTCAGCCGGAATAGTTCATTCTCCGGCTTTGTCGCGCCCGTTTCGACGACTATCATGCCGGCCTTCAACATATCTCGGGACACACCATTCTCGATGGCGAAGGAGCGGTTGGCCTCCCGTTTAGCGGGCTCCATCGTCTCCAAGTCCCAAGGCGTTTTCGGCAGAAGTCTCGCTTCGAACTCTCGAGGAGCTCGTCTCCGTGCTTGCGGTTGTCTTCGCGACATAGGATGGTCGGCATTCGCGAGCATAAGTTACCGGCTGTGGGCGCCTGACGAACCTACGACGGCGAAGAGACCGCTGTTCAAATAACCATTGAAGCGCTTCTGGTTGAATTCCAATGACCGAGAAATCTTGCGGGCGCCAACAGGCCACCACACTGAAACCTCCTAGACTGGCCGCGCGCGTGTCGCGCGGCCTTTTTGATAGGCGCAAATGACGCGCGGCAACTGCATCGATCTCGCGCTTCTGATTTTCGATCGCCTGCTCGCCGGTCGAGACGCGCAGGTAAATTGCGACACGCTTGTGCGCCGATCGTTGTTGGCCGTGGCCCGTCCCCTCCGCTGTATTGGAGCCCTATCATAACAACGCCAGCATCCAGATCATGAGTTCCGGATCGATGGATGGGCGTGATTGGATAGGAAAACTCCTACGGCACGGAACTGCGCGAACATGCGACCGCAGCGATCGACGGCCGTTTGTCGACCTTCAAACGGCGGCACTTGCTCCGTTACAGCCGACTTCAGCATGATAGGTTGTCACTTGCGCTGGAAGTCAAAACGCGGGTCTGTGCGCCGGGGTGCATGATCAAGAAAGGAGCCCGGCGACACTCCGGTTACGTGTCGAAAGGCGAACGAGAATGCTGTCGTGCTGGCGAAGCCGGTGTGTGCAGCGACTTGAGAGATCGAGCGTCCTCCGGAAAGCTGGTCGATGGCCTGGACGATCCTCGCCCTTTGTCGCCAAGCCTTGAAGGTTAGCCCTGTCTCTGTGGGAAATAGGCGACTGATTGTCCGAACCGAAGTGGCGGCACGCGAAGCGAGCTCGGCGATATCGAGGCGCATCCGAAGATCGCCGACGGCTAGGTCAGCGACGCGCCTTCCTATCACGCTTGTCGGCAACGGGAGGAATGTTGGCGCATCCGGCGTTTCCGTGAGCTCGTGCAGGATCAGCCTTGCGACAAGTTCAGTCTTTTCGGGCGCGGCGTCGGCGTCGAACGCCGCAAGGATCAGCTCACGGAGAAGCGGCGTAACCCTCAGAGCGAATTCTCGGTCGAGGGATTTCGATGGCGCCCATTTCCGGCAGGCAGAGGGGCTCCAAAAAAGCATCCACAATTGGGTATCGGAAAGCATGTAGGTCCGATGGGCGACCCCGGCGGGTGCCCAAACGGCCAGCTGCGGTGGAACCAACCACCGCCCGGATTCGGTATGGACCTGCATCGTGCCGGACACAGCAAAGATCAATTGCGCCTCCTGGTGAGCATGAAGAGCAACCGCAGCGCCTCGGGGCCTGGCACTCCGAAGCGTCCGGAATTCCGCGCGTCTGCGTGTTTGGCGTTTCATCGACCTCGTTTGGCATCACGTATTGGAGGCGCCTCGCTATCATACTGCGTGCCGCTCGGTCGAGCACCCTGTTGCCCAGGAGTGCCAGTTCGTCCGGAACATTTGGAACCGAGGCTCATGGCAAGAAGAATGCGCAGCGAAGCACTACAGGAGATGGAAACCGAAAGCCCGGTAGCGCCGGATTGCGACCTTACGACACTGGCCGACGGCCTGCCATCGTCCCAGCGCCGCTGGATAATGCCCTGCGTCCTACTTGGCCTGGTGCTGAGCTCACTGGGAAGCGCCATTGCCAACATTGCCCTGCCAAGTATCGCACGTTCACTCGCATGCAGCGACACGGCTGTTGTTTGGGTGGTCAACAGTTACCAGATCGCGATCACCGTGTGTCTTCTTCCCGTTGCGGCGTTGGGCGAGTCCATGGGATTCAAGCGCATTTATGCTGCGGGCCTGGCCATCTTCACCTTCGCCTCATTAGGTTGCGCATTGTCGCCGACACTGACGGCGCTGGTTTATGCACGCATAGTGCAGGGGGTGGGCGGTGCCGGCATGACGGTAGCGGGAGTAGCGCTGGTACGTGCCATCTACCCACGCACGCTCATTAGCCGCGGCTTCGCATTGGTCGCGCTCGCAGTGGCGGTGTCTGGAGCGCTCGGGCCCACCGTCGCAGCCCTGATCTTGGCGACAGCGAATTGGCCTTGGTTGTTTTTCGTGAATGTCCCCCTTGGACTTGTTGCGGTGCCGCTGTTTCTCGCCATGGCGCCATCAGGCTCCCGCTACGTCAGACCGTTTGACCTCACAGGTGCCGTGCTTAACGCACTGGCATTAGGCCTTATTGTCGTCGGGGTCGGCACGTTGGGGAGCGGCAGCGTCGGCATCGCGGCCGTGGAGATTGTTACCGGACTTGCCTTTTTTGGACTGTTAGTTCGTCAGCAGACGCGACAGACCTTGCCGCTGCTTCCACTCGACCTGATACGCATGCCCGTGTTCGCGTTGTCAGCAGCCACGTCGGTGTGCGCCTACGCCGCGCAGATACTTGCTTTCGTCAGCCTCCCTTTCTTTTTCGAGACGGTGCTGCACCTGACGCCGTTCGAAACCGGTTTGCTTCTAACACCCTGGCCTTTGCTTGTGGCCGTTTCGGCACCGGTCGCCGGATGGCTAACGGTATACTGCCCCGCGTCAGTGGTAAGCAGCATTGGTATGACAGTGCTGGCGGGTGGCCTTCGGCTGATGGCGATATTGCCGCCCGCTCCTGCGAAATGGGACATCGTATGGCGCTTGGCTGTTTGCGGTATCGGCTTCGGTCTTTTCCAGACCCCGAATAACACTGCAATGATGACCGCAGGGCCGGTGGAGCGCAGCGGCGGGGCAAGCGGCATGAACGCAGTCGCTCGCAACGTCGGCATGTCATTGGGTGCGGCCACGGTGGCCCTGATCTTCGGTTTGGGGGGGCCGTACGGCACGATCTCGTGCCTGGAGGTTGGCGCAGGTATTGCCGCGTTCGGTGCCATCTTGAGCGGCGCTCGTCGGTACGGCCATGCCGAGTGATTTCTCACCTGGTTCACAGGCAGCACAGGCCGTGCAGGATCGGCTTTCGACCTTCGCTACTCGACAACAAGCTCATCATCTGCCGCTGCTGAGCTGCGAACTCTTGGGAACATAACATGGGCATTGTTCAATTCGCGCTGAGGTTTCCGCACACGTTCTACGTGGTCGCCGCTCTCATTTTGTTTCTGGGCATCGCCGCTATCTGGTCGATGCCAACGGACATCTTTCCGGAGATCAATATCCCTGTGGTGACGGTGATCTGGCAGTATACCGGTCTTACCACGCCGGAAATGGAACAGCGCGTTAGCACCTATAGTCAATATTCCATCAGCACGAACGTCAACGGCATCAAGAACATGGAGGCGCAGACCCTGAACGGCCTGTCGATCCAGAAGATATTCTTCCAGCCGGACGTCAATCTCGACCTCGCTATCGCGCAAATCGTCTCCGCGACCAACTCTATTCGCGCGCTGATGCCGCCGGGCATCCAGCCTCCAACCGTCGTGCAATTCAACGCGTCGAGCGTTCCCGTGCTGCAACTCAGTCTCAGTTCGAACAACCTTAACGAGCAGCAGCTCTATGACTACGGCATCTACCGCGTTCGGCAGCAACTGGCGCCGGTTCACGGCGTTACGCTGCCGACGCCGGCAGGCGGCAAATATCGTCAGATCATGGTGGATATAGACCCGGACAAGTTGTTGTCCCGCGGATTGACGCCGCTCGACATCGTGAACGCGGTCAACGCGCAGAACCTGACATTGCCGTCGGGAACCGCGAAGATCGCGGACATCCAATATACGGTTCGAACCAACGCGACACCGGCGTCGATTGACGACCTCAACATGATGCCGGTCAAGTTCATCAATGGGTCGACCATCTTCCTGAAAGACGTCGCTCAAGTGCGCGACGGATCACTGGTGCAGCAGAACATCGTGCGCGAGGATGGCCACCGCTCGGTCTTGCTCAGCGTGATCAAGAACGGCAACGCCTCCACGCTGGCGGTCGTCAATGGCGTCAAGAAGGCCCTCGAGGCCGCTCGCGCTGCGGCTCCGCCCGGCCTCAAGATCAGCGAACTGTTCGACCAATCGATATTCGTTACAAACTCTGTCAAGGGTGTGCTGCGAGAGGGCGCCATTGCCGCCGGCCTCACCGCAATGATGATCCTGATCTTCCTCGGCTCGTGGCGCTCGACGCTGGTGGTGATGATCTCGATCCCGCTCGCGATCCTGTCCTCACTGATCGTGTTGTACTTTCTCGGCGAAACGCTCAATACCATGACGCTTGGCGGCCTTGCGCTTGCCGTCGGCATTCTGGTCGATGATTCCACGGTGACCATCGAGAACACCCATCGTCTGTTGACCGAGGAGCACATGCCGCTTCCGGCAGCGACGCTCCACGGCGCCGCCGAAATTGCGGTGCCGACCCTCGTGTCGACGCTGGCCATCAGCTGCGTGTTTACCTCGGTGATCTTCCTTGACGGCCCCGCCAAATATTTGTTCACGCCGCTTGGCCTTGCGGTGGTGTTCGCGATGCTCGCATCTTATGGGTTGTCGCGAACATTGACCCCGATCACGATCGGTCTGCTGCTGAAGGGCGAACGCCATCACGCGACCGATGCGACCCCTGCGGGCCGGTTCGCCCGGTTCTCCGCGGTTTTCGACCGCGGCTTTGAGCGACTGCGAGCCGGCTACAGCGAACTGCTGACGACCATGCTGCGCCGCCGTTTCATCGTTCCGGTGGTCGCTGTTCTTATGCTCGGTCTCGGCGCGACCATGTTGGTCCTTGTCGGTCGTGATTTTTTCCCGATCATCGATGGCGGCCAGATCCAACTTCACGTTCGCGCGCCCGCCGGAACCCGGATCGAGACCACCGAGCGGATTTTCCAGGCTGTGGAGGACAAGATCCGCGAGGTCGTTCCTGAAAGCGATCGCCAACTGATCGTCGATAACATCGGGTTGCCGGCGCGAACCTACAATCTGGCATTCGCCGACGGTTCAACCATCGGAATCAATGACGGCGTCATCCAGGTGGAACTCAAGGAGGGCCACAAGCCGACTGCCGACTACGTCAGGAAATTGCGCCAGGTACTGCCCGCCGCATTCCCGGAGGACACATTTTACTTCCAGGCCGCCGACATCGTGACGCAGATCCTGAACTTCGGGCTTCCGGCGCAGATCGACGTCCGGACGGTGGGCCGCGGCCTGAACAATCTCTCGGTTGCAAAGGAACTTCGCCAACGCCTTGCCGCCATTCCCGGCATCGTCGATGCGCATCTTCAGCAGGAAATCGACGCTCCGGCCTTCATGACTGACATCGATCGCGCCCGAGCCGCGCAACTCGGCCTCAACGCGAGCACGGTGGCCACCAACCTCAATATCAGCCTTAGCTCATCTGAACAGGTGTCGCCCAACTTCTGGACTGATCCGGCTTCGGGCATCCCGTATTATTTTGCGGTGCAAACGCCGGAGCCAAAAGTCAACTCGATGAATGCGCTCATGAACACGCCGGTTTCCAGTTCGACGACGGTCGGCGGCCAAATTGTTCCTGGCATGCTCAGCAATGTCGCGACGCTCAAGCGGGACAAGGTGCCAACCAATACCAACCAAACCAACATCCAGCCGGTGTTTGACATCTATGCCGGCGTGCAAGGCCGCGATCTCGGCAGTGTCGTGGCGGACATCAATAAAGTTAGGAACGAGCTGCAGACGGAGTTGAAGCCCGGCAATTCCATTGATGTCGTCGGCCAGATCCAGAGCATGAACGACTCCTTCCGGGATCTCGGCATCGGATTGTTGTTCGCCGCGGTCCTGGTCTATCTGCTGATGGTGGTGAACTACCAGAATTTCGGCGATCCGTTCGTCGTCATCCTGGCGTTGCCGGCGACGCTTTGCGGCATCGTCACGATGCTGTTCATGACCGGCACCACGCTGAGTGTACCTTCGCTGATGGGAGCGATCATGGCGGTCGGCGTCGCTTCGGCAAACTCGATCCTGCTCGTGACCTTCGCGCGCGAACAGCAGCTGAAGGGATACTCTGCCTTCGAGGCCGCGCTAAGCGCCGGCCACACCCGCATCCGTCCCGTGTTGATGACGGCCGCCGCGATGATCGTCGGCATGGTTCCGATGGCGATCGGCGGCGCCGGCGAGGAACAGAACGCCGCGTTGGCCCGCGCCGTCATTGGCGGCCTCTTGTTCGCGACGCCGACAACGTTGCTGATCGTGCCTTACCTGTTCGCCATGCTGCGCAAAGGCAACGACGGAAAGCCTCACCATGGCGTATTTCAGGAAGTACCAGAATGAGCGAGATTCGTGTGCGGACTAAACTTGATGGTTTTCAGGACCAGCGTGATCCCGAAACCGATCGCGTTGTTACGCCATCGAATACGGCGGGCGAGCCGCGGCGTTATCGTTATGGCGGCGCGCTGTTCGGCGGTAGCGCAGTGCTGTTGCTTGTGGGTGGTCTTGGACTAGGAGGCTGGCGCCACTATCAGGCCGAGCTCGACGCCGCGGCCGCTGCCCAACAGATCCGGGCCCTTGTCCCCGAAGTTCGCGTGGCAGCGGTGCGCGCCAGCGATAGCAAAATGGCTGTCACCTTGCCGGCGACCACGACGGCCTTCGAGGCGGCGAATATTTTCGCGCGCACCAGCGGCTATATCGAAAAGCGCTACGTCGACATCGGCGATCGGGTCAAAGCGGGAGCGTTGCTGGCGGAGATCACCGCCCCTGAGCTCGACCACCAGATTGCGCAGGCCCAGGCGACGCTGGCGCAGGACCAAGCTACCTTGCAGCAGACGCAGGCCAGCCGTGAGCTCGCCCAGGTCACGAATGCGCGCGACAGCAAACTGGTCCAGCAGGGTTGGCTCACGCTTCAGCAAGGCGACAACGATCGCCTGACCCTGAAGGCGCGGCAAGCGGCGGAGGGGGTAGCCCAGTCTAATATTGAAGCCCAAGAAGCCCAGATTCGAATACTCCAGCAGGAGAAGGCCTACCAGCGCGTCGTGGCCCCATTCGACGGCGTGATCACCCAGCGCAACATCGACAATGGCAGCCTGGTACAGTCCGGATCGACCTTCATGTTCACGTTGATGCATCCTGACGTAATTCGCACCCAGGTGTACATTCCGCAGGACGAGGCGTTCGGGGTCACACCCGGGGGCGATGCCGTGGTCCGTGTCCCCGAGATTCCGGATCGTACCTTTCCCGGCAAAGTCACGCGGATAGCGACCGCGTTGCAGCCCGGCAGCCGGACGCTGCTGACGGAAATCGACGTTCCCAATCCGGACGGCGCGCTCAATCCCGGAATCTATTGCACCGTCGAACTGTTCATCCCGCGCAAGACACCATCGATGATTATACCGGCCGACGCAGTTGTATTTGATGAGACCGGCCTGCATGTCGCGGTCGTTGAGAACGGCACCGCCCATCTGCAGAAGATCACCATCGCGCGGGACTTCGGCAAGGAAGTCGAAGTGCATGACGGCGTCAAGCTGGGCGATCAGGTCATCCTCAACCCGATGGTGAACCTGGTCGAAGGCAGCAAGGTCGCGGTGCGCAAGACCACCAAGACGCAGAGAAGCTAAATCGGCTGGAAGGAAGCACTTGCCATGCGACGCTTGCTGCTCACAACGGCCATCCTGCTGGCAAACTGCAGCGCCAGCCTGGCGCAGGTCTCCAACATGGGCACCACCGCCATGGGCCTTTCATCGACGCCAGGGGCGATCGTCTCATCCCCCCTTAATGGCCCGAGTCCGTTTTCAGCGGCAACTCAGCCGGGTGCTCCTGACACGACGCTGGCGCCGGTGCCGCTGGCTTCTGATCCGACGACACCGGGGACGGTCGTGACCTGTCCCACACCAACAGCACAGACGTCATCGACTTCTGCGGCACTGGGGACCATTGCCGAACCAATCCTCGGCAGCACGACCGGGACCGTATCGCCAGCGCCTGCGCTCGGCAGCCCATCGACTGCTGGATGCAGCACTCGGCCAGGAGGTCCGCCAACCAATGGTGCCGCATTGCCGCTCTCGCCCACCGAAATACCGAACAGCGCTCCAATTGGCATGATTCAACCCGCGGTCAGAGGGCTTGCTGGCACCAGCATCGACCCGAACCTCACAGTTGTGCCGACACCGAATTCGGCGGCATGCCGAGAGGGTGTGACGATGAGTCTTGCAAATCCTGGCATGGTGGCGCAGGCCAATGCGACCGGTGCGACGGCAGCTGCCGGTGTCGCGCCGCCTTCGGGGTGTTGATGCAAACAAGGCCTGTGCCTGTCGTAAATTAGATCCGGGGATGGTAGAGACGAGCCTCGAAGCGGTAGCCCTTTGCGGAGCCTCACTGTTGTCTGACGCTTTCGCGCAGTGCCCTCACCGAGCGAGCGTGGCTTGAACTCGTCTCCCCAAGCAGAACCCAGCGTGCAGATTTCCTGTACTGGGCTCCCCAAGTGACTTTTGCGAAGACCTCCGTTTCATACCTGTGCCTGTCGAAAATCAAATCCGAATATATTCGTGGTGCAGTCCGCCGAGGATTGGGCGGCAAAGAATACGCCCTGCCCTCTTCACGGTGCGCGATAGGGGCGCGTCCTTATCCAAGGCCAAGTGCGTGCGCGTCTCATTATAGTAGCGAGCGTAGGATTTCAGAATCCGGCGCAGATGTACCTCTAAGACGATGATAATCGCGGTAGGGACGCTCATTACTGAGCGCCATGGTCAGTTGATCTTCTCACTGAGTAGAAGGCCGTGTCTCCCGTTGCATGGAGCCCATGTTGCCCAAGAACAATTCAACTACCGCTGACCGCTTCCCCATGTAGCCGGCTCTCCCGACCGCAGAGTACTATCAGTCAGTCTGACTTCCACCCGGTCATCGGACCCTTCTCACCTCTTCGGCTTGGCAGGTCCTTACAGGCTTGCGCCTGAACCGGATGGATCTCCCTTGTTCACGTTGCTTCCTTTGGTTGCATGCTGGCGGTACGAACCCCGGGAGCATCTCAGGCCGCTCGCTATGGCGCGGGCTGCGATTCCGCCTTCCCCTTTGCGGGATAGGGTCGGCTACTCCGATCACGATCGATTTCGGGGCTATGTTTCCGTTCACTGTCGTTCCGGCCTACAACCTCCCTGTCTACGCTTCGCAACGGCCGTTACCGGACGCCACGCAAGACTCGGTTCGCGACTGCTTGCTAGGCTTTGCCGCGGCCGCCATCTCAGACGGCAGACTTCAACGCGCTTGCAAGGCGCAACCCGCACAACACCGTACGTGCGGCTTTCCCGCATACGGCGCCCACCTCGGGTGGGTGACGGCAAATCGCTGATTGGGCCAGGGGTGCAGGATTCGTGGTTGTGGGAGGAAGTCATCGGCAAGCTTCGTAATCCGCTCCCAGTTCGTTTGATCCTTCTGACTGCGTCGGCGTAGCGTTCGCAGCCAAAGGTCCTTGATATGGGCGCGGAACCTCAGCAGCGCTCGAAAGTTTGTCGGCACTGCATGGTAGGCAAAGAAGCCCGTGATGACCTGCTTGAGCCACTTCCCCTGTTCGGGGATCGGCCTGTGCATACGCCGTCGCAATTCTCCTTTGACCTCCTTGAGTTTCGCCTTCATGCGATCGCGTCGGGTCTTCCGATGGATCATGAAGGATCCTCGGCGTGACTTGCCGCAGATCAGAGTGAATCCCAAGAAATTGAAGGTCTCCGGTTTGCCAAGCCCGCACTGCTTTCGCTTGGTCGCCGCACGGCGGCCAAACTCAATCAGTCGGGTTTTGTCCGGATGCAGCGACAGCGAGAACTCCTGCAACCGCTCACGCATTGCGTCCCAGAAGCGGCGGGCGTCACTCTCATGCTCAAAGCCTGCGACCAGGTCGTCGGCATATCGCACTATGATCATGTCGCCCGTGACCTCGCGCCGTCGCCAGCGCTCGGCCCAAAGATCGAAGGTGTAGTGTAAGTAGACATTGGCGAGGAGTGGTGAGATCACCGAACCTTGACCAGTCCCCTTATCACTGACAGTCACGACTCCCCTCTTCAAGGACACCCGCCTTGAGCCATTTCTGAATCAGGCGGATCATCCGCGAGTCCCTGATCCGATGCTCCAAGAAACCGACCAACCATTCCCAGTTGACCGAATCGAAGAAGCTTCGGATGTCGGCATCGAATATCCAGTTCACCTTTGTGCTGCTGATTCCGACAATGAGCGCATCCAGCGCATCATGCGTGCCGCGCCCTGGCCGAAACCCATACGAGAAACCGAGGAAATCTTCCTCGTAGATCGCGTTCAGCACTGCAAGCGCTGCTCGTTGGACGACTTTGTCCTCTAGCAGTCCGCTGAAAAAACCCTCGTCAGGGCCGGCGGTTGATGATTCAATATATATCATGAATTGTCGGGGGCTCGCATGCGGGGCGCTTTTGCGGATCAGGGCGGGTTATTTTTGTACATCTCGCCGGAGGCGCGAGTACCTGCGGACCATCCGCTAAGGAAGATCCGGGAGCTTGTCCGCGATGTGCTGAGCGAGATGAACCGTGACTTGGGGAAGCTTTACGCGAGTGAAGGACGTCCCTCGACGCCTCCGGAGCAATTGCTGAGCGCATTGCTGCTGCAGGTGTTCTACGGCATTCGGTCGGAACGCCAGTTGATGGAGCAACTGGACTACAATCTTTTGTACCGCTGGTTTGTGGGGCTTTCGCCCGACGACCCGGTCTGGGACCCGACCACCTTCACCAAGAACCGGGACCGGCTGCAGAACGGCGAGGTGTTTAAGAAGTTCATGACCCGACTTCTGAACCATCCGCAGGTCAGGCCGTTGCTGTCGGACGAGCACTTCTCAGTAGATGGAACGCTGATCGAAGCATGGGCTTCACAGAAAAGCTTTCGCCCCAAGGACGGTAGCGGTGACCATGATGACGGCGCGAACTTCCATGGCCAGAAGCGCAAGAACGACACCCATGCGAGTACCAGCGATCCCAACAGCAGACTTTACCGCAAGGCAGCTGGGCGGGAGGCGAAGCTCTGCTATAGGGGCCATGCCACAATGGAGAACCGGCATGGGCTGGCGGTGGCCGGCATGGTTACGCACGCCAGTGGCACTGCCGAACGCCGAGCCTCGGAGATCATGCTGAAGGCCAAAAGCAAAGCTGCCGGCCACCGCATCACGGCCGGTGAGGACAAGGCGTACGATACCGCTGATCATGTGGCCAATCTTCGCGCCATCAACGTGACACCGCATGTGACGCAGAACCAGGCCATCACCAAAACCGGCAAGAACCGCAACAGTGCCATCGACGAACGAACTACGCGGCATCCGGGGTACGGCATGTCGCAATCGCGCCGGGCGATGATCGAGTGCATCTTCGTTGGGGCAAGCAGCACGGTACCATGCGCAAGACCAAACTGTGAATAGGCACCGAAGCGGGACCCCAAGTCGGATGGCCGCAATGCTTTGATGTAGCACGAGGAAATTCGTTCGGGGTGGGGTCCTGATCGGCGCCGATCGGGACCCTGGTTGTCTGCCGAGTTCACGAACTAGATCAACAGGTTGGCCCTCACGTAGCCCGGGGTCCCACTTCGGTGCTTATTCACAACTTGCCTGCTCAGAGCCCTGTGCCCGCACAAGGTACATTAAGAACGCTCCGATCGCGTATTCGAGCTTCTCGGCACCTTTTTTCGCTTGTTCTGACGAAGACCAACCGCGAGCGCGTGCTCGTCAACCATCTCAGCAAGCCGCGCAACGAGCGCCTTGGCTTCGTCGGAGGTCGCGTGTGCCCTTAGGGCCGCATTGGTCACCGCTTGGAGTTCTGCTTGCGTAGGTTCGGACAACCCGAATAGCTCGCGTGCCGGTCTTGGCGCCAGTCCGACATTCCTTCTCTACAGCGGGGGCTTCTCATTCAAAAACCGAACCTTTGGGTTGCCTTTTGCAGACACGACACCTGCGTTTCTATAGGCGGCAATCGCTTCCACCGCCGCCTCTCTCCCACGCTTTCGGCCCGCTTCCAGATTGCTGTGGTTCCATTTAAAATCGATGTGGCGCGGCACCTGAACCTGAACGACCGTGCCCGTCCACTTCTTCCCATTGGGGAGAGCCCCATACTCGACGTGGGATTTGAACAGCTTTACGTCATCTTCACCGACAGTCGCCGCGAACAGCTGGCAGAGATTTGCTAGGGCATCGTGTAGGTTGTGTGGTTTTCGAAGTTGCCTCCTATCGACAATCCTGCACACCCATATCTCATCTAACTCATTTGGATCATCGTATTGCTCAAGCAACTTCTCGAAGTTAACCGTATCAACCAGCGCTCCTTCGCAATACGTGACGCCATTCATCTCTACGGTTTCTTCGACGAATGGAAGGGCCGAACACGCACATAAAGTAGATGCGTTGATAGGCCCTTTGGCCACGTTGGGCTTCATCAGATTATTGTCAAAAAATACAAGCTCTTGATTGTCAAGATCAAAGGCGTTGTGAAAGATGAGGGGTTTACCCGTCTCAAACAGCCTTTCGAATTTTACCTTTTTCATAAAGCTGCTGTCCGGATAGTTGATTTTGGAGAGACCAGTGACACCGGACAAATACATTAACGACGTCACATAGCGAACGAAGGGATTAGGCGCCAAGGCTTGGTTCAAAATCCAGCCATTGATGTCTCCCCGATCCCATTTCTGTTTAGGATCGGAGAGCATTGACATGGTCTCTCCAAAGGCCCTCATCATTCTGTTAGGGAGCCATACGCCCTCATAATTCTGGACATCGAATACAAAGTTCATCAAAGTTCTTGCGTTACCAAACCAGTCCGTTCCAAAAACCGCATTTATGGGAAAGCGTTCATAGCTTTCGTCATCACGAAACACGTGATCCTTGAAGAATTGATGCGTCTGGTCGGCTTTGTTGACCCCCACGCACTGATTATACACTATGCCGACCCACGCTCCGATGCAGGACAAGGACCACACATCAAACGTGATCTCGGGATGGGACTGAAGAGCTTCCAGAATGCCGATATGCAACCCAGCTGCCGGCCCGCCGCCACCAAGCGTAATTGCTCTCTTCATCGGGGTTCTCCTTTAGGAACACTTTGTGTCAGGGCTTGCTCCAACCAAAAGTTTGTGTCGGGCGAAAACGCAAGTACACTCTATGTGCTCATTGCAACACGTATCCCTGCGAGCCAATGTGAACTAACTCACATTGAGCCCCGACAATCAGTCCCACGTCGGTGAACTAGATTCGCATTCGCGGAGGAGGCGGTCGGTGGGAATGTTCGAGCTGGGCTGCTTTCGTGGCGTTACTTGGGCAACTTCCGAAATTGGCACGAAATGGTCATGACGTGGCTGTCACCGCACGTCCGTTGTTGGGAGATGAACGGAAGTCTGGGTTGTCAGGCCTCGCGTTAACCTCGCCCTTGCACGGGGGCGAAGGACCACCGCGTCCTATAAAAAGTAACTGCAGCAGTGCGCGCCCGTGGATCAATGGCGGTTTGAGAAGAAAAGGACGAACAGCGCACCGATCACCAAGAACAT
The DNA here is from genome assembly GCA_963811915.1 of uncultured Alphaproteobacteria bacterium. Lineage (GTDB taxonomy): Bacteria > Pseudomonadota > Alphaproteobacteria > Rhizobiales > Xanthobacteraceae > Bradyrhizobium. The sequence goes on along the minus strand of CAWETC010000016.1, from coordinate 40,331 downwards.
GCTTAGGCAATCGTTGGAATGCTCTTCTGCCGCTTGGCGGTCGTCGCCGTAGCGTTGGAGGCTATGCGGGCATGCTGGGTTTCGAAAACCGGGGCCACCTAATCGCACGTTTGCGACGTTTCGGCGCGACCGCGACGTGGGCGCTATGAGGGGAAAGCGGAAGTGATACAGACATAGCCAAACAGAAATGTGATCTATCTAACTAGACGCACGCCACTCCATGTGCCTGGCTAGTCAGTGATCTTGATGGAGCGCTCGTGCAGCGTGAACCGCCCGCGGGCAAGGCAACTTGGTATCTTCCCGGGCACGCGCTGCCTCGGCTGCGGCAAGCGACCTAAAAGGAGCCGACAAAACGAAACAGATAATCGTTATCGCGACGCTGGTATTGACGATGCTGGCCGGTCAGCCAGTGGCAATGGCATGCGTCAATAGCAACTGTGTTCAGTCATGTCCGACCGATAATTGTGACTAACCAAAAGGGAGACGGCTAATGAAGCAGATGATCGTTATCACGACGCTGGTATTGGCCATGCTGGCCGGTCAGCCAGTGGCGTTGGCCTGCGGAAATGGTGACGCGTGTACAACGAAGTGTAATGGTAATGGGTGCTAAACCCAAGGAGCCAATGTGCCCGACGCGGCCGGATCATCGTGAGGCGGTATTCGGCGTGCCGCCAAGTGGTCGTCACGTCTGGTGGGATGCCGATCTTCACATTTGATGGCACCAAGGTTCGCGACCTCTACGTCCTAGGCGATATTCACGGCCTGATTGGCCGCTTACGGAGTGAAACCCAAGTATAACGATGTGCAATCTCTACTATGCCGACCTCTGGATTATGCCGACCATTGACTCAGAATTGTCTCTAGCGGCGGTGATCGCTGCGTCGGAGTCGGCATAATCCGATTGTCCCACAGCATGTAGTCTCCTTCTTGCCAATAAGGGAGGCTTTCATGTTGATTGATCTGTCACGAGTTAAGGTTTCGGGTCCGCTTTCGGCATTCGCGACTGGGTTTGCCGACCACATGACACGACAAGGCTATAGCCCACACCAGACCCGCCTACAGTTATTGCTGCTAAACCACCTGAGCAATTGGCTCGCGAGCGAGGGGCTCGTTATAGGAGAACTGCGCGCAAAGGAAGTAGAGCGGTTTCAGCTCAGCCGTCATGAAGCGGGTTACAGCTTTCTTCGCTCTATCAGAGCGATGCAGCCGATCCTCGGTTACCTGCGCGGTCTTGGGATCGTACCGGCGGCTTTGTCGCCTCCGGTCAGCGGAGTGCTTGAAGCGGCCCTGGCGCGATACCGAGGTTACTTGATACTTGAACGTGGCATCAGGAATGCGTCAGCGTCCCGGTACATTGAACTGATGCGCCCCTTTCTTCAAACCAAGGTCTTGCCAGATGGCCTTGCTCTGGACCTTCGAAGCCTGACAGCGGCTGACGTCATTTCCTTTGTGGTGACAAATTGCTCCCGCCAGAGCCCTGGGACGGCGGGGCTGACGGTGACGGCCCTTCGATCACTACTCGGTTTTCTTTACGTCGACGGCGCTATCGATCGGTCGCTGGTCTCTGCGGTACCGACCGTTCCCGGTCGGCGATTAACCGGATTGCCGAAGGCATTGGCCTCTGACCAAGTGCAGCGCCTTCTGGCGTCTTGCGACACCAGCACCCGAAGTGGCTGTCGTGACTTCGCAGTATCCTGACCATGCTTGTTCGCCTGGGCTTGCGGGCAGGCGAAGTCGCCAAACCTCGACATCGATTGGCGAGCTGGCGAGATCGTGATTGCCCACAGCAAAGGCAATCGCACCGAACGATTGCCATTGCCAGCGGATGTCGGCGAAGCAATTGCGGCTTACTTGCGTCACGGCCGTCCCGCAAGCACGCAAGGCCGCACAGTGTTTGTACGGATCACAGCTCCGCATCATGCTCTCACCACTGGCGCGCTAACGCAGATTGTTCGCCACGCTGGCGAACGGTGCGGCTTTGAACCGATCCATGCTCACCGGCTGCGTCACACCGCGGCGACTCTGATGCTACGCGGCGGTGCATCGCTGCCTGAGATCGGACAACTCCTGCGCCACCGCAACGCTATTACGACATCGATTTACGCCAAGGTCGATCGCGATGCTCTGCGATCGATCGCCCGCCCATGGCCGGGAGATGTCGCATGAACGCTCTCCGCAAGGCTCTCGCAGACTATTTTGCGGTTCGCCGCGCCCTCGGCTTTAAGCTCTATCGAGCCGAGAAACTCCTCGGTCAGTTTCTCACCTTCGTCGAGGATCGCGGCGAAGACCATCTGACAACCAAGACGGCGCTCGCTTGGGCGACACTCCCTCAGGGCGGTCGAACCTGGGCGTTTGCCCGACTTTCCGTTGTTCGCCGCTTCGCCAATCACCTGCGCGGGATCGATCCCGCGACCGAGGTGCCCCCGACCCACTTGCTGGTGCAGAAAAAAGGCCGAGCCACGCCCTACCTATACTCGGAGGCGGATATCGCGGCCCTCCTCGCCGCAGCCGCGACGCTGCGGACGCCGCACCGAGTGGCGACATTTCGGACATTGATCGCTTTGCTTGCGGTGACAGGAATGCGGGTTGGGGAAGCGATCGGTCTTGACCGCGACGATTTCGACTCCGGCATTGGACTACTCACCATTTGGAACGCAAAGTTCGGCAAGTCTCGCCAATTGCCGCTACATCCGAGCACAGTAGCTGCACTGGTTGATTATCTGCGTCGAGACGACCGTCCGGCAAACTCGTCGAATACGCCAGCGTTGCTGGTTACTACGGTTGGCACCAGGTTCCACTATATGGGTGTCCAGCCCGTCTTTCGTCAAATTGTCGACCGCGCCGGCCTCAAGCCGCGCTCGGCGTCATGCCGGCCGAGGCTGCATGACCTGCGGCATGGATTTGCCGTCAATACTATCCTTGACGGATATCGAGATGGCAGGCAGCCGGGGAACCGGATCGCGTTGCTGTCGACGTACCTCGGTCACGTCGATCCTGTCAGCACATACTGGTATCTCTCGGCTGCGCCAGAGTTGCTGACGTTGGTTGGTGATCGTTTGGAGCGGCACCTCGGAGGTGCCGCATGACCGCGCTTGCCTCGACCCTGCAAGCTTTCTTCACGGAACGCCTGATACGCCAGCGCCAGGCTAGTCCTCATACGCTCGCGGCCTACCGGGACACGCTGCGGCTCCTGCTGGTCTTCGCGTCCGCGAGGAGAGACGTCGAACCATCGAAGCTAGACATCGACGATCTCGATGCGCCGCTCATCGGCGCCTTCCTCGACCATCTTGAGAAGCAGCGGGAGAATAGTGCGCGCACTCGCAACGCTCGACTTGCCGCCGTCCGTTGGCTGTTCCGGTACGCAGCGCTTCGACATCCCGAGCATGCCGCCGTGATCGAACGCGTGCTTGCCATTCCACGCAAGCGTTTCGACCGGAGGCTCGTCACTTTCCTGATTGAACCGGAACTCGATGCGCTATTCCGCGCACCGCCTTGGGTGCGACGGCTCCTTGCCGGGCAGCTGGGGCAAGATCCAGTCCGGTCCCACCAAGGCATCGTCTCGGCAAGGCCGCTCTCGGTTACCGGCGGTCACGTGAAAATGCGTGATCGGCACAGGTTTCGAAGTGTCGATCTTGAACGGAATGTGTGAGCCGAAAGGGCCGGCAGCAGCACCACCCTGGGCGACGAAGAGGCCGAACCCGCGCCGTGCAGCGAAGCCCAAGGCCTGCTCCCGCTCGATCTCGAAGATGGGTTTTAGAAGGTGCACAATCCGACCCTCGCCTCAAAGCTTCAAAATTGAGACGCCAATCGTACGCCAAATTGCGGGAGACGCCAGCTACGCGGCTCGCATAGGTGGCAAGCTGGGTTCGCATTGATGCGTGGTTAAGCGCGACCCGATCGCTCTGTGCAATCGATTTTCATTCAACCACCAAGCTTGTAAGGAATGGTTTGGTAACTTCAGCGTCTGAGGTTGGCTCTTCGTCCGAAGCAACCAGCGTGACAAATTCGTTGCTGCAATTCCAACAGCGCCAAAGACACTGGACTTCTCGCGCATTCACCTGCTCATCCCACTCGGGATCAATTAGCTTTGAACCGCACCGAGTGCATTTTTGCTCATGTAGCGAAGGAACCGACGGCATTTTAGCCTCCTCTGCCTTTGCTCCACAATACTGTATGCGGGCTGGCCCTATTGGTAATGATCTGGATCAATGTGTCGCGCAGGAACCTAGCGAAGAATCATTTCGCGGAAATCTCCATCGCAGCCTGCCATTCTTCGGCATCGTGTTCTTTCTTGGCCAGTTTGGTGATGTATTGCGCGGTTGGCTGAGCGTGACGAGCTGGCGACCTCCGGGAAGCATGATCGGATCGAAAAACCGTTCATCCCGAGACACAAACTCTGCCCCCCGCCCACACTACACGAACCTATCCGCGCCCTTCTGTGTCAACTTCACGTAGGCACCTGACGGATGTGATTCCAGCCAGCCGTCGGCAACCGCCCGATGCATCGCCGCGCCGTATTCGTTGACATTACCACCTGCGCGCAGGAATGCATGATTGATCGCACCGACCGAAATCCGGCCAGCATGATCAGCATCAATCCCATTTGCAATTTCGAGCAGCTTCGCCATCGCGGCTTCCGGATTGGCGAACGGATGATCCTCTTTGAATTTCATGTTCCTTGCTTCCTCGGCGAGTTAGTCGCCCGCAAGCCAGCTCTTGGTTTGTCTAGAGGGGTCGGCGGCAACGCGCTGCACAATGGCGTGGTCGCATCTACTTGAGCAGCTTCGACCGTGCAAACACTGACTTAAAATGACCGTCGACAATCACCACGAAACCTTCGGTAGGAGGCCTATCGTCACGTGGCTCAGGCTCGTCAATTGAGCGAACTGGCTTTCTCATCGGAGCGCTCATCGTGTCGCACCGCCACAACCGGGCTCTTTGGCCACGTTAATCCCGACGCCGAACGCGCCGTTAAACCGCGGAACGAAATCTCATTCGATCACTGCATCGAAAAAAGTAAACATAAAATCCGGAGACCAGACCCGGCTCACTCTTAGCTCGATTCTCCGGGTTTTCGCGACCACTGTTCAGAACTAAGCGGCCTTGCCCGGTGCAGCGGCTTGGTTCGATGCAGGGCTCGGGTTCGGCGGAGCGCCCGTCTTGACACTAATTGTCTTGGTGGTCTTCACGGCCTTAGCAGGCTTCTTGATCGTGAGATGCAGCACGCCCTTGTCGAAATGAGCTTCGACGGCTCCCTCTTCCGGCTCAAATGGCAAGAACATCGATCGATAGAATGAGCCGTAGCTGCGCTCCTCGACATGCCAGTCCTTTTCTTCTTTCGTGCTCTCCGCCTTTTTTTCACCGGAAATGACCAGCTGGTTGTCGTCAAGGCTGACGTTGATATCTTTCTCGTCCACACCGGGAAGCTCGGCTGTCACTTCGAAGGCATCATTCGTTTCCGCCACACTGATTGCCGGCGCGCCAGCCCCAATGTCCGGAGAAGAAGGTTTTTGATCGAAAGCACGAAGTGCATTTTCCATTTCACGCCGCATCACTCGGAATGGATCCAACTCCTGCCTCATAGTCCACAATCTCGGAAGGCTCATCTGTTATCTCCAAGGTCAGAGAAAAATCAAGAGATATCCTGTTCCTGTTGGCCCTGACGGACTTGATCTAGCTCAAGACGGCGCAGCTATTTCGAGGTTGGAACAGCCGGCTGTGATGCTATGTAGCGATTGGACTTCCACCATGGCTCGTAAAAGCGAAGTCAACGCCTATCTAATGATTATCTACGAACCACGTAAGAGCGTGTCAGCGAGGTTGACCCAATGAATGCTATATACCTCATCGTCGCCGCATTGAACAACGCATTAAGTTACTGATAAAATTTAGCGGCCAAATTGTTGTAGCAACTGAGCAAACGTTACAACACGTATTCAATAATGAGGGTTCGCTGATTCCGGCCCCGATAAGAACGGTCGTGGACCGCCGACGACTTGATCAGTGTCAATCACGTGATTAATTTTCCAAATCACAGTCGTTCATATGACACAACGCGGCGTGCCGTTCGATTTTGGGGACACGATAGCGCTATAGAGGCATCGTTCTTTATAGACGAGGAAGCATTAAGGCGAATTCAACCCGACGCCCGCTCCGATGAGTCGGGCTTTTTGAACGCGTTCGATATCAACCGTGATTTGATATGTGCCGCCGCAGCTAAGGTCTATGTTCGTGGAAGCCGAGGTTCTTATTATCTAGTTGCCGCTAATTTCTGAAAGATTGCGCGCGGCTGAGGTGCATCCCACTGTTTGCCTGCATTTCAGAATCCCTGGCGGCCACGAATAACAATATGCGGGCGACCGCAGTCTGACACATGCAGATGAGTTGACGCAGCTTACGAGCGGAGTAGCACTCTACGGGTCCATGACATCGGTGCCTTCCATGTAATGGGAGCCGTGTTTTCCACATGCATTCAGCACAGCTTACATGGACGTGGCGCGGCAACACCATTGACCTCGGCTTTGACACCAGTGGGCAAGGGCCGACGGTGCTTCTGCTGCCCGCATTGAGCTCGATCTCGACCCGGCGCGAAATGTGGCCGCTGCAGCGGCGCCTGAGTTCGCATTACCGCACGATTTCTGTCGATTGGCCGGGTTTTGGCAACCGGGCGCGCCCTGCGATTGACTGGACACCCGTCGCTTATGCGGCATTCCTCGAATACATTTTCGAAGCGGTGGCGCCTTGTCCGCATGCCGTCATTGCAGCGGGGCACGCGGCAACCTATGCACTCGCTCACGCTTGCGATCGGCCCGGCTCGTTCGGGCGGCTTGTTCTGCTGGCTCCGACTTGGCGCGGGCCGTTGCCGACCATGATGAACGGGCACCGGCCGTTCTTTAAACGACTTTGCACGTTGGTCGACCTGCCGGTACTCGGATTCCTGCTCTACAAGTTGAACGTCAATCGCGTCGTCGTTCGCTTCATGGCCGCCGGGCACGTCTACGCGGACCCGGCGTGGCTGAACGATGAACGGCAGCGCGAAAAACTTGCGGTCGCTCGGGCTCGTGGATCTCGATTTGCATCAATCCGGTTTGTGACCGGAGAGCTCGATCCGGTCGAAACACGCGAACAGTTTCTGGCTCTGGCGCGACAGGCGGCGATCCAGATGCTGATGGTCTATGGGGATCAGACGCCGCCACGATCGCGTGCCGAGATGGAAGCGCTAGCGACGATTGACGGTGTGCGAAGCGTCTGTATTCCACGGGGCAAGCTTTCTGTGCATGAGGAGTTTGCCGCCCAAGTCGCGCAGGTCATTGCGCCGTTCCTCGCGTGCGACCCATAACGCGGATCGCACGCCTGAGAATTAATACTGTGTCGCCTTTTGCTGCTTAGCTGACGTCGTTGCTTTGCCCAACGTTCGCTTCGCGCGCCATAACCGGTCGTTCGCAAGGATCTGCGTCGCTGATTTCAGGTCGCACCAACGGTGGCTCTCGGCTGCCCGAAATCCAGCACTTTTGGCGAGGCACGAAGCGCTCTGTTAGGAAGTAACCAGTGATGGGTAGGCTGCCGGCGTCATATCAACGAACATGTGTTTCAGTCGTATCGCACGTGCTCGCTTCTGGGCGAGCGGTCCTTCTAGGATCGCGAGCGACAGTGCGTGCGCGGTGGTCGCGCACCGATCGCCAGACAAGCCCTTGTTTCCGGTCTTGCAAAAACGTTGAACAACTGTTATATTTTGTTCAACAATGGAGGTTGCCATGGCTGTGCGGACCCGCACGTCGACAGAGACCGAGGAGCACATTGCACTTAAGCGCAACCGGCTCGTACTCGAGCAAGCGCGCGCCGTCGGGTTGCTCGGTGAGGCCAAGAACACGCGCTTGTCCGGCCGCGTACCGGCAGGCCTGATCGAAGCGGCAAAGAAGCGTGCTCACGTATCTTCCGATACCGAACTTCTAGAGCTCGCGTTGTCGCGTTTGGCGCTCGAAGACGATTTCGGCGCGCGTCTTGTTCGGCGCAAGGGAAGCGTCCCGGCAGATATTGATCTTGCCATTTGATCTCCAGGGAACGCTGCGGAGGCTGAAGCCACACAAGCGTTTGGAGCGGTTGACGCGACGAGCAGATTGGAGCTTGCCTGGGCATCGGACGAGCCGCTCATCGGCGGCGCGCTGATTCTCGATGCCAACGTTTATCTCGATGTCTTGCAGGCGCGCACGCCGGACGCCGTCGATGAATTGCTGACATATCGCGTCTGCTACCACTCGGCCGTCTGCCTTGCCGAACTAACGCATGTGTTCGGGCAGCTCGATCCGACTCACCACTCAACGAGTGGGGTTCTGCAAACGGTGCGGGATGTGATTGAAGACATTCCGCGGCATCGCTTGCAGGCGCCGGATTTGGCGACGTGGGGCGAAGCGGGAATGCTTGCGGGCGAACTCTTTCGTCTCAGCGGCGCACCGAAGGGTGCGGGTCATGAGCGGAGATACCTCAACGATGCGCTCATCTATCTTCAGGCGCGGGGTATCGGTGCCAGCGTATTGACACGGAATGTCGGCGACTTCGACTTCCTGAACCAACTTGTTCCGGGAGTTCCGATCATTCTGTATCGGCAGGCGTGAGCCAATGACCTGTGTGTACCGAAAATTCGATTCGGCGTGGACGCAGCAAGCGGACGGCGTAAGCTCGCATCCTGATGACCGATCTGTTCAGGCTGATTCTCGGTATCCTGGCTTCGCGCTTCAAGGCGAGAGCAACGCTGGAAGCGGAAAACCTGGTCTTACGGCAACAGGTCAATGTGCTTCGCCGGCGAACGCCGAAGCGACCGCACCTCAACAATACGGATCGTTTTCTATTTGTTTGGCTCTATCGCTGGTTTCCGTCCGTCCTTGAGGTGGTTGCGATTGTCCGGCCGGAGACCATCATTCGTTGGCACCGTGCTGGGTTTCGGGCTTATTGGCGCTGGCGATCTCGCAACCGTGTTGGCAGACCGAAGGTCTCGGCTGAGCTGCGCACGCTCATTGGCGAGATGAGCCGTGCGAACGCACTTTGGGGCGCGCCGCGTATTCATGGCGAGTTGCCCAAGCTCGGCTTCGAGGTCGCCCAGTCGACGGTCGCTCGGTACATGTGCCGCCACTCGCGGCCACCGTCTCAGGGCTTGGCGGACGTTTCTCAGCAATCACGCCGACGGCATCGCGGCGATCGACCTCTTTGTCCTGCCGACGATCGCATTCCAAATTCTGTATTGTCTTGTCATTGTGCGCCACGGACGACGACTTTGGGTGTCGTTTGGCGTGACGGCAAACCCAACCGCGGAGTGGATCTCGCGCCAGGTCACCGAGGCGTTCCCGTGGGACCGCGCGCCGCGATATCTTATTCGGGATCGAGACACCTCGTATGGTCCAGCCTTCTTGCGGAAGATCCGTGCAATGGGCATTCGGGACCATCCGATCGCACCCCGTTCGCCCTGGCAAAATGCTTACGTTGAGCAGACTCATCGGCTCAATCCGCCGCGAATGTCTCGACCACATGATCGTATTTGGCGAAGCGCACCTGCGCCGGATCCTACGCGGATATGCCGCCTATTATAATGTGTCGAGGCCCCATCGATCTCTGAACAAGGACGCCCCTCTCCATCGCGCGGTTGAGCGCCTCGGCGCCGTCGTCTCACGAACTGTCCTTGGCGGCCTTCACCATCAATATTGCAGAATTCTAATTTTCGGCACACACAGTCATCCCAAGGAAATGCCTCCGTGATTTGACGTGCAACCCATTCTGCCGTCGGATTTGCAGTGACGTTGATCCAGACGAGGTCTCTGCGGTCGAGCCGGCCGATAACGAAGGCATAGAGCCGGTCGAAACCGATAGTTGGAACAACGGACAAGTCCATGGCGGCAATGTCCGGCGCGTGTTTATGCAAAAAGGTTCGCCATCCTGGCGCGGCGGCCGCCGTCGTTTGACCATGTACTTCGCGACGCTCGACTGCGCGAACTCAAACCCGAGCTTGAGCAGTTTACCGTGGATACGTGGCGCACCCCAAAGCGGATTCTCCATGCTCATCCGCTGGATCAATACGCGCAGCTCCGTGTCGATCTGCGGTCGCTCTCCCTGTGGGCGCGACTTCCAACGCCAGTAGCAGCGAAAGGCCGCCCGATGCCAACGCACGAGCGTCGCGGGACGAATAATTGTGAGAACCGTTAGGATCGGTGGAAGCCAGCGATAGAGCTGGACGAAGTGCAAACGATAGTCGCTCGTAAGCCGGACGCGGCCACGCAGCTTGCGATGCAAACAATCAACTGATGTCGTAGCGCAGCATTCTCGCTTCAAGCCGCAACTTCAACTTGAATGGCGAGCCCACGCCGGCCAGAACGAAACAGAGCAGCCCGATCATTCCGCCTCTTAGGCGATTCCATCAGGCCATCAACCCGGACAAGGTTCTCGGTTCACACAGGCCTCAATCGTGCGCGGTGAAGTGGCCGTGCCAAGCCTCCGCGGTCAATCGCGCAAACTGCCCGCGGCCCAGATGGATGAGTGTGGCGTGATCGCCGCCCTCCATGTAGATCTCGCGTTGCACCTCGATGCTGTCGTCGACAATGACGTCGAGTCCATAGCACTCGCCAACCGGCGGAACGGCCCCACGTTCGCAGTCGCAAAACAGCTGCGCGATCTCGTCTTCACTCGCCAGGTCGACCTTGTCGCCGAGCTGTATTCTCAAGTCTGAGAGGTGGATGTGGTGAGAGGCCGGAAGGATCGCCAGCATATAGCCGCCGTCGCGGCGCAACACAACGCCTTTTGCCAGGCAGTCGCCCGGCACATGGCAGGCTTCGGCGGTGCGCGTCGACGACATGGTGGGGTCGTGTGGGATCATTTCGTATGTGACGGTCTGATCCAGGTACTTTTGCAGGGTCGGGGCGACGGGCATGGCGGTTCCTCCATTGCAATGGGCAATCCGCGCACCGGGAGGAGCTCGCGCCGTCCCCTCACGATGCGGGCGATTGCGGTTTGGCTTAGGGATACGCCTGCCGGGAGCCCGCGACAATGTGCGGATTTCATCGGCCAATCATTCCTCGGCCAGCGGGCGTCGCCGCGCGGCCGATTGGAACCACCTAAAGCTGGTGCGAAATCCATTTCCCGCTTGTGGTGCAAAGGATCGGTTCTGGCTCATCGATGATGTCTAGCTCTGTTCGTTCCCAACGGCTGTCGTCGACCGTTGGACCTAACGTGTCTCGCGCCGGCCTCGAGCGCCGCTGCCGCCAGTGGCGGCTTGCAATCACCATCCGGCGGGCTACCATGGATCGCGTTGCCGACCTTGCAGGAGTGCAGCCATGGAACTTACCGTGGTGCCCATCGTCAAGCCGGACGACGTCAATTTCATCTTCGGCCAGTCGCATTTCATCAAGACCGTGGAAGACCTCCACGAGGCGCTGGTGGGCGCGGTTCCGGGCATCCGCTTCGGACTGGCCTTTTGCGAAGCCTCCGGCAAGCGACTGGTGCGCTGGTCGGGTAATGACGAAGCCGCACTCGCCCTCGCGCGTGACAACGCGTTAGCCATCGGCGCCGGCCACACTTTTCTGATCTTCCTCGGCGACGGGTTCTTCCCTGTCAACGTGCTGGCTGCGGTGCGCGCGGTGCCGGAGGTCTGCCGCATCTATTGCGCGACGGCCAACCCGACACAGGTGATCGTCGCGAAAACGGAGCTGGGCCGCGGCGTGCTCGGCGTGGTGGATGGCGCCTCTCCGTTGGGTATCGAAGCCGACGCCGACATTGCGTGGCGGAAAGACCTGCTGCGAAAGCTCGGCTACAAGCTGTAGTGGCTGGATGAAGCCGAAGTCGACAGGCCGGCACGGACAACAATGTCGAGCCCAATGCAGTCAATTCGATCGCCAGACGCCCCGGCTCGTTCACGTATAACGGGGGTCGTGAACGGCGCGTATTACCAAGTGAACCAGGCGAGCGAGCTATGAAGGGCTTCGGCGAAGCCTTGCAGTATGGGTCGCAGCAAAAGGACCTTAGTCCGAGGAGGTGCGAAATGGCGACAACAGCTACCCAAGTCGTTCTTGATACGCCGGCGGCGGAGTTCCGGCTTCCGGCCACCGACGGCAAGACTTACGCATTGGATGACGTTGCGGGCGAAAAAGGCACGGTCGTCGTCTTCATCTGCAACCATTGTCCCTATGTTAAAGCGGTGATCGACCGCATGGTTTCGGACGCGCGTGTGCTGATGTCGGAGAGCATAGGCTTTGCGGCGATCTGCTCGAACGATGCGACGAGCTATCCCGAAGACTCATTTGAGAATATGAAGCGTATCGCGAAGGCTCATGATTTCCCGTTTCCATATCTCCACGACGAGACCCAGACAGTCGCTCGGGCGTATGGGGCGGTCTGTACGCCGGACTTCTTCGGTTACAATGCCGACCGCAAGCTCAAGTATCGCGGCAGGCTTGACGAAGGTCGCACAACTCCGCCTCGCGCGGGGGCGCCCCGAGAGCTTGTCGAGGCCATGCGCGCGATTGCGACCACCGGTGTGGCGCCGGCTGACCAAAAGGCGTCTATTGGCTGCTCGATCAAATGGAAGGAGGAATAAAGCCGAGCCCTGTCAACATGTCTCGTATCTAAGACCGCCGTGTGCGGCAGCATTTGAAAGCTGCAAAGCTGCACACGTGCGATTTGACTGGCGGCATCACGAGGGCCCAGCGGCTGCTGCCGGAGTCGCATTCGTCGTACAGTTGCGCATTGCCGTGTGGACGGGCAACGCTCGTGACACAAGACGCCAACCGGACGTTGCGCGCCCCACGGCGGGAACTGTAGTATCCTCCCGTACAGAGCGATTGCACACGGATCTGATCTCCCGGGTCTTGAGGAGGACCAACGTCGTGAAGCGGGACTTCGACCTTATCGTCTATGGCGCGACGGGTTACACCGGCCGTCTCATCGCCGAATATCTGGCGACGTCCTATCGCGCCGACGATGCTCCGTCCTGGGCGATCGCGGGACGCTCGACCGACAAGCTCCAGAAGGTGCGTGCCGACATCGGCGCACCAGACGATCTGCCTTTGGTTAAGGCGGATGCCGCCGAGCCGGCCAGCCTGCGTTCGATGTGCGAGCGTGCCGCCGTGATCATCACGGCGGTCGGGCCTTACCAACTCCACGGTCCCGAGCTTGTGGCGGCCTGCGCGGCCACGGGCACTGGCTATGTCGATCTGTGCGGCGAACCGGCTTGGATGCGGCGCATGATCGACGCCCACCACGAAGAGGCGAAACGGACCGGCGCGCGCATCGTCTTCTCCTGCGGCTTCGATTCCATCCCGTTCGATCTCGGCGTGCTCACGTTGCAGGAGAAGGCGCGCGAGAACTTCGGACGCCCGGCGCGGCGGGTCAAAGCGCGCCTGCGCAAGGTGAAAGGCGGCATGTCTGGCGGCACCGCGGCGAGCGCTCAGGCGACGCTGGCCGCCGCCGCGCGCGACCCGGCCCTGATCCGCCTGCTGACCGATCCCTTCGCGTTGACGCCGGGGTTCACCGGGCCGTCTCAGCCGTCGGGCCTCATCCCAGGATACGACCCGAGCATGAACGTGTGGCTCGTGCCGTTCCCAATGGCGCCGATCAACACCAAGAACGTGCACCGCACGAATTTCCTGTTGGGTCATCCCTACGGCACGGACTTCGTCTACGACGAGATGATGGTCGCGCCGGGATTTGGGGAAATCGCTCGCGTGACGACGGAGACGTTCGCCACGATGGTTTCCTTGTTCGGGACCGGCGGTCTCAAACCCGGCGCAGGCCCGACTCGGAAAGAGCGCGAGAAGGGCTTCTACGACATCCTCTTCCTGGGCGAGCTGCCGGATGGCGGACGGGTCGAGGCGGTAGTCACGGGCGACCGCGATCCGGGCTACGGCTCGACCAGCAAGATAATCGCCGAGAGCGCTCTCTGCCTCGTGCGCGACGTGCAGGGCGAGGGCGGCATCTGGACGCCCGGCGCACTGATGGGTCCGGCGTTGCGCAAGCGTCTGAAGGAGCGCGCCGGCCTCACCTTCAGCGCGCGTTGAGGTAACGCTCAGAACTGCGGCGGCGCGCTGGATTACGTGGATGGTAACCAACGAAAGCGCGGTTTGGCGAGCGCGAGCCTTAAATCCGGTTCAATGACGCGGCCGTAGTCGCTATGGCCTAGCCTTGAAATGCCAGCGTCATCACACCAACGAGCCAACGGCGCTTTCGCCTTGTGAGAGGTCCAGCGATGCCCGCAGATGATGATACGCGCCCTCTGGGTCGAACCGGCATCCATGTGCTGCCCTTGGGGATCGGCACGAACAAGTGGCGGCGTGCCGATCGTGCGGCGGTTCTCGAGACGTACCGGACCGTCAATGACGCCGGTTCCTGCATGATCGACACGGCCGAGATCTATTTCTCGGAGCGCGTCGTGGGTGACTGCTTGCGCGCCGGTGCCACCCGTGCGGTGATCGCCACGAAATTCTTTCCCTTTCCGGGCCGAAGCTCTCCGCGCCGCCTGATGCACGGCCTTGACGGTTCGCTTGCGCGCCTCGGCCTCAAGACAATCGATCTCTATTATGTCCATTTTCCGCTACCGTTGATGGACGTGCGAGTCTTCGCCGAAGGCCTCGTCGAAGCGGTGAAGTCCGGCAAGGCACGCGCGGTTGGGGTTGCAAATTTTGCCGCCGACCAGATGCGCCGCATCGCCGATCACCTCGCCAGGGCTGGCGTTCCGCTCGCCGCCAATCAGGTCAACTACAGCCTGCTCCATCGAGCAGCGGAAACAAATGGCGTGCTCGACGCCTGCCGTGAGCTCGATGTGGCGCTGATTGCGTATTTTCCCCTTGCGTCCGGCCGCCTCACGCAGCCGTCGGACAGCATGGGCGCGAAAGCGCTGCTGACGTGTCTCGCCGATATTGCCCGCGCGCACGACGCCAGCATCAGCCAGGTCGCCCTGAACTGGCTGTTGGCGCGCGACAGTCACGTGATTCCCATCCCCGGCGCGACCAAGTCTCGTCATGCCAGGGCCAATCTCGATGCACTCGCCTGGCGCTTGAGCGAGAGTGAGTTCGACGCGATCGATCGAGCCTCAGCAAAGAGTGGAACATGAATCCGGCGCCCTCGGTCATGTGAGACCGCACTGGAAGGCCGGACACATGACTGCAAGCGACCACTGTTCATCACGCGAAAAAACTCTTGCAAGTCGGGGGCCATCCACACATGAGGCGGCCTTACTTTGGTTGGCGGCCCCTCTGTTCGACGCTCTGCGCCAGCTTGATCCATTCCCCAGCCGTTCGCAGCCACGCCTCCCCACTCCCGCCTTCCTGCTGACATCCGTCAGAAAATAGGCTTCTCAACTCCACAATCTGGCTGTCGATCGGCATTGAACTCCCGTCCGATCTAATCGCCGACATCGCGCAGGCTTTGAACGAGGCATAGCTGCACTCCTTGCGTGAGAGCCAGTGCAAGAACCGACAACGGCCTTCACAGCGGACATGTGGGTCCACTCTGCGTTATACTCATACTGCGAAATGAGTATAACTCGCCGTCTTCTCCGGCAAAAATTCCGAAAGCCCAGCCGAATCGGCGCTAACATGCGGTGCGCAGCGGAGGGTTGCTCTTTTGTTAGCGTCGACGACACATCATGAGACGGCTGTAAGGATCGGCAGGGAGATCGCTATCGCAGTCGGACTTGCTATCAGTCAGGCGGCGGTAGCAGCTCAGCCGGATAGCCCTGATCCCGCGCTTGCCCCATGGTTTGAGAGCCTAAAGCAACCCGGCACCGGTGCCCCGTGCTGCTCGATTGCGGATTGCCGAACGGTAGAGTTCCGGCAGGACCGAGATGGCTACGAGGTATTGATCGATAGCCGTTGGAAGATGTCGAATCCATTCTGGCTGCGGGTCCCGCCGAATAGGATCATCGACAGAATCGACAACCCGACGGACCGCGCCGTGGTTTGCTTCACGCCTGAGGCCGGCATTCTATGTTTCGTGCGTCCGGCCGAGAGTTAATCGTCAATTCAGGCGATCTCCGCCACGTATTGCTGTCTTACAAAAATGTGAGGTCCGACAAGTCTCGATGCTGTTGAAAAAGTCGAAAATCGAGCGGCTCCAAAAATCTGGCGAAGGTCGGATTTCAATTGCCTCCGCCGCTGCACCACCCTGCTCTTCTCCGCCGTACTTCGCATGGATGTCGGCTTGCCGACTGTAGACCCGACCTATCTCGAAGCCCCAGCTCAGGTGTGGGCAGCGAGCCTTCCCAGGTAAGCATCGGTCCGCTCGGCGCTTGAGAATACGCGCCACGCTTTCAAGGGCTGATCGAACATCGAACCAAAATCGTCCGCCGCGGTTTTGTTGCTGGCTGCAGTCATGAGGAATTTCAGAATGTGCTGTTCCGGTGGGACCCGAAGCATGATGTTATTCCATCCTTGGACTGCCTCGTTGAATTCGAGCGTCCGCCGGTCGTAACGGCTGCAGAACCATTCATCCACAGCAAGGCCATCCTCTGTAAACAAGTCGGCGAGCGTGTCAGCCGACCTGATAGCGGCGTTCGCGCCCTGGCCCATGATTGGATCATTGACCGAATGCACATCACCCAGGGCCAGGACAAATTTTCCGTTGGGAAGCTTGGCGTACGCCCTGCGCAATGAAGGGGTCACAGCCCCTTGCACGACGTCTTCGTCGCGTGCTGCGCCGAACCTTTCGAGATCGATTCGTGCGTAGGCATCGGGAAAAAATTGTTCAGTGGCGGTAAGCACCGTGCTGTGGAACCTTGCTGGATCGGCGGCAAACTTTGTGTTGACGACCGCCTCCAGCGGACCACCGGGAATCGCAAAGAAGAAGAACACGATTTTGTATTTGTCATTTAAGGTTGCCGCTGGATACTCGAACATCTCGCCGACGCCCGGCGCGACATGCACGGTGACCCCCGTCATCTCCTGGAAGTTAAAGCCCTCGTAAAGGCCAGAGCACAGCAAGCGCTGAGGAACCGAATAGGGGCAATGCTCCTCGACGCGATCGAAGAGATCCTGAAGCCCGCCCTTGCCGGTGGCCACTACGGTCGCTTCATGACTTTCGGTCAGTTTACCAAGGTCGCTTTGCTCCAGGGCGCCGTAAGTGATTTTGCCACCGCGCACCGCGAATTCGTCCAGCAGTCGGCTTTGGTAGACCCGGTGATCGATCATGTACCCCGGCTTGCTGAGCTGTGTTTCGAAACGAATTGGGTCCGGCAGACCGAGATAGACGCGGATCATCTTGACCGCGTAACTAGGCTCCTGCCAAAAATCGACCCCCAGAGCCGCATCCGACTGGCGCGTCGTCGCCCATTGGCACGCCGTATTGATTAACCTGCCGGCGAGAAGCTGCTCCGACGTCCGGTCGCTGAACAGATGAGGATCTCGACCGTCCATTTGCAGGCGCAAAGCCAAGTGCAACGCGCCGTACCCGTTCCCAATGATCGCTACAGACATGTTCTAAATCTCCAGAGTTGCTCTTTTTAAGCATCAACAGCCCGGCCGGTTTAGTCTGCCGGCGCTTGGGCCCTTGCGACAAGCGGCGGCGCGTTTCGGCCCATCACTGAACCACGGCTGGTGCTCCTACAGCCCCGTTTTCGCTAACCTCCGAGGGCGCAGGCCCCACCGATGCCAGATGCGTTCGGAAAACATCTTCGGCCTCGTAGGGAGCGACAGCCAATGGGGCGCGCCAATGTGCGCCCGATGATTAGCTCCGCGTATTGCGCCGGCCGGCACTGGGTTGGCGGAATACACCTCGCTATTTCGCCATCTGCGCTAGATGTCGTAATAGAGATAAAACTCGTGAGGATGAGGGCGCAGCCGGATGGCATCGACCTCCCTTTTTCGCTTGTAGTCGAGCCACGCTTCGATCACGTCGCGCGTGAACACATCGCCGCGCAGCAGGAACGTGTGATCGCGTTCGAGCGCGTCAAGCGCCTGGTCCAACGATCCGGGCGTCGATTTCACCTCCTTCGCCTCGGCGGGCGGCAGGTCATAAAGATTCTTGTCGATCGGGTTGCCCGGATCGATGCGGTTGTTGATGCCATCAAGGCCGGCCATCAGCATCGCGGCGAAAGCCATATAGGGATTGCACGAGGGATCCGGCGAACGGAACTCGACACGTTTCGCCCGCGGGTTCGGCGAATACATCGGAATCCGGCAGCAGGCCGAGCGATTGCGCTGGGAATAGACCAGGTTGATCGGAGCTTCGTAACCCGGCACCAGACGGCGATAGGAGTTCGTGGTCGGGGCGCAAAGCCCGCATAACGCCCAGGCGTGGGTCAGCAGCCCACCGATATAGTAGCGGCCAAGCTCGCTCAAACCGGCATAGTCCGCCTCGCTGTAAAACAGGTTGGTCTCGCCCTTCCACAGACTCTGATGAACGTGCATACCCGAGGCGTTGTCTTCGAACAGCGGTTTGGGCATGAACGTCGCGGTCATGCCCTTTTGGCGGGCAGTATTCTTCACCACGTATTTGTAGATCATCAGATTGTCGGCCATGCGGGTGAGCGTGGTGAAGCGCATATCTATTTCGTTTTGGCCGCCGGTCGCGACTTCATGGTGATGGGCTTCGATCGCAATCCCCAGCAACTCCATCGTCAGCACCATTTCGGTGCGGAGATCCTGCATGCTGTCGGTCGGGGGAACCGGAAAGTATCCCTCTTTCGGGCGCGGCTTATGGCCCAAATTCGGCGCTTCCTTCTTATCGGTGTTCCAACTGCCCTCGCTGAAATCGATTTCGTGGAAGGCGTAGTTGATATCCTGTCCGTAGCGCACGTCGTTGAATACGAAGAACTCCGCCTCCGGGCCGAAATAGCTCGTATCGGCGCGGCCGGTACCCTTCAGATAAGTCTCGGCTTTCTGGGCGATGTAGCGAGGGTCGCGGCTATAGGATTGACCGGTCATCGGGTCCCTGATGTTGCAGGTCAGGACCAGCGTCGTTGCCGGGGCAAACGGGTCGAGGAAGGCCGTCGTCGGATCCGGAACGACCAGCATGTCGCTTTCCTGGATCTCCTGGAAGCCGCGGATCGATGAGCCGTCGAATCCGATGCCTTCCTCGATAGCATCGATGTTCACCGCGCTCGGCGGGACAGAAAAATGCTGCCAGACCCCCGGCAAGTCGGTGAACCGCAGATCGATCATCTGGACCTTCTCGTCCTTGATCGTCTTGAGGACATCTTCGGCTGTCGCACAATTGGGAACCATGGCTTCACTCCTGTAACCGAGGGGGGCCTTGAAGATCGCATGGCCGTTCGCCCGCGCCCAAGCGGCTTGGGACGGATTTTGGTCCACGTTCCACCTTCCGCGCCGGGGCACCGGCCTCGATCCGGCATGGCGGCGCTCGCATTCAGGCGCACCTTGTCACGCGCGAGCCGGCAGCTTTAGCTCTGGTGCGGTCCGCGCATAAGCTTCATGGCGTCTTCGATATGCCGCCAGTCTTTGGCCAGTGCCACTTCGCCCTTTGCTTCAAGGTCGATGGCGTTCTGGGCAGCTTCCGCAATGGCCTTCGCGCCGTGTGCTTCCAGCAACGGTCGCGCATAGTCATGGATTTCGATTTCTCGCATGGCGTCATGCTCCTCTCGTCCTGCGCGACCGTGAACTCCAGTCGGGTAGCAGAACCGTAGACGTTGACACCTGTCCAGCTCACACAGTCTGCATCCTGGCGCGGGACGTTTGCAAGAGCTCCTTCCCGATCATGGGCCGCCAAAACCGGACACCGACAACCAATCTACGACGGGAATACCGTTGTGTGTACCGAAAACCTCACATGGGGATTTCCGAGTTCAAGGGACAAAAATTATTAGTGCATGAGTAAGACTCCGGTGGCTATTTCGGTATCCAAGGTCCAAGCCCGATTCCGTGATCTGGTTGTTCCTCGCCAGATCAACCTCACATCCGGTCGCCGCGCTAAGCGACTGCACCAATATCCCGCTTGCGGCGGGCGGGGCTCAGGAGGACGAGACCATTCTAAACTGCGGCTTTTCAGGCCATGGTTTTCGGCGGTTCGTTCACCTGGATCCGCCAAGACTAACGGTCCTGGAAGATTAGAAAAAGTTGGTTAGCGTTCACATCAGGCGGCTTTCATTATGGCTCCCTCTATGACGACGCCTGCGGCCACATATTTCCAGAGCGCCACGAGCAATTTTCGCGCGAGCGCTACGATGGCAGCCTTCTTGAGACGGCCGCCATTGCGCACAACTCGTTCTTTAAACCACAGGGCTAGTGCAGATTGCGGCTGATGGCGCAGCCATAGCCATGCGAGTTGGATGAGGGTGGTTCGCAATCGTGGATTGCCTGCTTTAGACACGCCTTGTTCGTGATCGATAGATCCGCTCTTCCAGGGTGTCGGCGCCAAGCCTGCATAAGAAGCGATTTGGCGTCGATTGTCGAAGTGTCGGAAAAGTCCTTCCGACCAGAGGATGGCGGCGAAGTCAGGTCCGATGCCCTTGATGGCGAGCAACATGACCGCCGACGGCGGTGCGACAATTTGTTGCGTGGCAAGCAACGTGTCCCGCTCTGTCTCCACCGCCTTGATTTGCTCGAGCAACAATTCGAGCCGATCGAGCTCACGGCTGATCTGAGCCTTCAGATGCTTTGGCAAGGGACGACCATCGCCCGTCCTCAGTTCGTCGAGCCGTCGCCGACGGTTACGATGCAGCGGTTCGTACCCGCACACACCTTGAGAGAACAGCAATCATTTAATGCGATTGACGTGCCTGACTCGCTCGGTGATGAGGATGTTGCGTTCGCGGCAGAGACGGCGACGATCCTCTTCCTCGGGAGTCGGCGCCTTGACCATTGCGCACACTCGGGGTTCGCCGCGCTTGTACGCCAGCAGCGTGCGAACCAACGCCTCACCGTCGATCTTGTCAGTTTTCGCCCGCCGGCGCCGACGGGATGTCGCAACTGAGGCTGGATCGACGACGTGGCTTTCGATCCCTTCATTCTTCAACACGCGGTCGATCCAGAAACCGTCGAGGCCGGCTTCATGAATGACGATGATCGGAAGGTTGCCGCCCGTCTGCGCTACAGCTTTCTCTCGAAGTTGAGCGAAGCGCTGCAGCAGCCCAGCGATGTCGCCGCCGCGCACCACGTGCTTTGACATTTTCTCGCCGCTGCCCGGCGACAGCGAGGTGATCAGCCAGGTTGAGTGACTGAGTTCCAAAGAAGCGAAAATTGCGCCAAGATTGGTACGGATAGCCCTCGGCGCTTCGGGTCGATCAGCTATAACTTGCATGGTCGTCTCCAGGGTAAGTGTTTGCAGCCTCACTCTGCCAGAGCGTCGGTCGCTATCCACCTCCCATGGGATCTAAGCTCGGGCGTAGTGATGATGAAGCCCACCAAGGATGGCGTGTGATTTGATGCTTCCGATTCGCTGAATTTGGCGAGTGACCGGCGCATCCTTGTTCAGGGATCGATGCGTTCTGATGCTATTATAATAGTCGGCCTAGGATTTCAGCACCCGACGCAAATGCATCTCGCCCAAGACAATGAC
Source organism: uncultured Alphaproteobacteria bacterium (assembly GCA_963811915.1). GTDB lineage: Bacteria > Pseudomonadota > Alphaproteobacteria > Rhizobiales > Xanthobacteraceae > Bradyrhizobium. The sequence continues at coordinate 18,848 of CAWETC010000016.1, read as the reverse complement.
GCCGGATCGATCCGATCAGCCGTTCGGCAAAGCCATTCTGCCAAGGCGAGGCTGGTGCGGTGGGCTTGTCCCGGATGCCCATAGCGCGCAATCGGCGCGTGACGATGCCGCCATAGATCCGGTCGCGATCACGGATGAGATAGTGCGGAGCCTCATCCCAGGGAAATGCCTCGGTTATTTGACGAGCAACCCATTCTGCCGTCGGGTTGGCTGTGACGCTGATCCAGACGAGGTCTCTGCGGTCGAGCCGGACGATGACGAAGGCATAGAGCAGGTCGAAGCCGATAGTTGGAACAACGAACAAGTCCATGGCAGCAACGTCCGGCGCGTAGCTATGCAAGAAGGTCCGCCAGCCCTGGCTGGGCGGCGACCGTCGTTTGACCATGTACTTGGCGACGCTCGACTGCGCGACTTCAAACCCGAGCTTGAGCAGTTCGCCGTGAATGCGTGGCGCGCCCCAAAGCGGATTCTCGACGCTCATCCGTCGGATCAATGCGCGCAGCTCCGTGTCGATCTGCGGTCGCCCTCCCAATGGGCGCGACTTCCAACGCCAGTAGCAGCGAAAGCCAGCCCTGTGCCAACCCACGAGCGTCTCGGGACGGATGATCGTGAGAACCTGCAGGATAGAAGGAAACCAGCGATACAGCTGGATAAAGAACCAGCGATCATGGTTCGTGAGCCGGACGCGACCAGGCAGCCTGCGCCTCAAGACAATCAGCTGATGTCGAAGCACCGCATTCTCAGCTTCAAGCCGCAACTTCGACTTGAATGGCGAGGCCAGGACGGCCAGAACGAAACAGAGCAGCCCGAACATTCCGCCAGCTTAGGCGATTCCATCACGTCATCAACTCGGATAAGGTTTTCGGTACACACAGCCTTTTTTATTCGGCGACACCTCAGCTCCTTTTTTGAGAACCGGGCTGTTATCGTGGCGCATTCAGTTCGCAGCGTGGCGTGGTTTGTCGGCCACTCAATTCTTCGAGGGTGTTGGCTTACGAGACTCAGCCTTGGTCGGTACAACAATTAGCATGCTTCGAAGCTCGTAGATCCGACATGCGAAGTCGATCGCATTTGCTTTCAACACTTCCATCGCATGACGACGATGACCTTCTTGTTCTAGCTCGGCGAGGGACCACATCGTTTCACACAAAATCGACCACGGTCCTTCGAAGCGGCGCTACGGAACGTGACAGCGGAAGAGAAGTCTAAGAATCAACTTTCGCGAGATTTTTGGTGTTGTCCAATTTTCGACTTTTGCGACAGTATCCGCCAATAGCTGCTATTCGAGGAAAGTCAGTTTTTGACCGATACTGTTGAAAATGTCGAAAATCGAACCGCACCGAAAATCTCGCGAAAGTTGATTCTTAGCCGTCTCGACCGCGGCACGCTCCTCTGCGCTGATACGCAGGTCGGTGGCTGTTTTTGCGTGAAACGATGTGGTCCCTCACGTCGCCGCGTGCGAAACGCATCAACGATCCTAAGAAATTTCGTTCGTCGCCCAAATAGGCTTTTTTAGCACTAATCAACCCGGAACGGACTTGGCGACTATGCTTTGCTTACAAATGTACAATTTGAAAACCCTAGACCGCCTTGGATTTCCTGATGCAAAAACTATAGTATACTGTATGAGAACAAACGCGAACGTTGAACTCGACGCCGGCACCAAGACATTTGCTTCGGGTCTCCTGCCGGATTTGATAGCTGCGCTACGCCGCAGCCGTAAGGGCGACCTCGTGGCCGTGATCAGCGGCGATCCAAGCGTCGGCCCCGAGCTCGAGGCATGGTGTCGCTTCACCCGTAACAGTTTGGTCAACATAGCAGTCGACGAGGGTCGCACCCGTTGGGTGCTCCGGCACGGAGAGGCTCCCGAGCAAGTCGGAGAAGATCGGCCTGTCGGCTCTCGCCTGTGGCTTTACACCAATTTCGACTGCAATCTCAGGTGCGACTATTGTTGCGTGCGCTCATCACCCAAAGCTGCGCGGCGGGCGCTTGGCTTGGAGCGGGTGCGACGGATCGCTGTCGAGGCGGCGGAGCTCGGCGTGAGCGAGATTTTTGTCACCGGCGGTGAGCCGTTCATGCTGCCGGATATTGGCGAGATCGTTGCCGCCTGCGCTGTGGCGGCGCCGACCACGGTCCTCACCAACGGTATGCTGTTTGCCGGACGTCGGCTCGAAACATTGCGCTTGTTGCCGCGCGCGCGCGTCACCTTGCAAATTAGCCTCGACAGTCCGACGCCGGAGCGCCACGACCACCATCGCGGCCAAGGGACATGGGCGCGCACCTGGAAGGGAATTGAGCGGGCCCGCGCCGAAGGATTTCGGGTGCGGTTGGCTGCGACAGTTTCAACTGACGCAGAGGCCGAAGAGTTCCGCGGCTTCCTTGACGCCCGTCAGGTCAGCGAGGAGAACCGGGTGATCAGGCGAATTGTGCTCCGAGGCTCTGCCACAAAGGGCATCGCTCTGGCGCGGGCAGACCTGGTTCCTGAGGTGACGATTACGGCGGAAGGCGTGTTTTGGCATCCGGTCGGAGCCGAGGATAACGACCTGCTGGTCAGCCGCGAGATCTTTCCACTTGCGGATTCCTTCGCGGCCGTGCGCCGCGCCTTCGATCGCGAACATGATCATCAGCGCCGGTTGGCCAAGATTTTCAATTGCGCCTGATAAGCGCGCAGCGTGAGCTTAAGGCCGCTTCAAAAAACCCTGTTGCGCCGACGCTTCCCGCAACTCGGCATAAGCTTCCAGCTGCGGCGCGACCCATTGGCGCAGCCCTTCCGCCTCAAGCACAGGACGATGCGTCGGGTTGTCATAGCTCATTCCGAACAGTGCTTTGGCAAACGCCTGCTCTAACGCGGGGTCGAGATCCGGCCGAGCCGTGAACATGCAGTGATTATAGGGCCGCGAGGTCCAGATCTCGGTCAGCGCGCCTTTCGGCACCAGGCGCTCGGTACGCACGGTATTCCAGAATGGGCTGCCGATTGCGCCGGCCTCGGTGCGGCCATCGAGCACCGCGCGAACGACATCAACCTCGCTTGTGCCGGTGTCACCGTGTTTGCCGACGTCGCTGTTGAAGCGCAGCGTTCGGTAGTCCTTCCCTTCAGCCAGTCCCTCGCGCTGCAGAAAGTAAACCGGGAGGATTGCCGCATGGCCGCTGTCGCTGCTGCCGAGCGCCAGGGTGCGGTTCTTGAGATCCGCAAGCGTCGCCACCGGGCCCCCGGTGACCGCGACGATCTTGGTCATCCAGCCCACATCCGTATCGCGCATCGCGATCGGTCTGCAGCGGTGATCGCTCCAGGCATCGGCCTGGATATAGGCGAGGTTGGTATTCCAACCGATGTCGATGCGCGGCAGCGGCTCGCCGGGCAAGGCCAAGAGGGCAGCGACCTGCGCCTCGTAGCTCTGAAACAGTACCACCTCGACGGGGAGGCCCGCTTCCTCGTGAAAGTACCGCCGCATGCCCTCCCAGATACCCACCACCTTTGGATCATATGCGACGGCACCTACCCAGATCGTCCGGCTCATGCTTCACCTGTCACGCTCGATATTCAGTGTGATCAATCGCGCTTGCCCCGCGCTGCCAAACGGCGCAGCGCTCTCGCATTCAGAACAGCGGTATTCCCAAAATGGCTTTGCCGATGAAGTCGCGCAGAACATCGCCCGTCGGCGCCATGACGGCGCCTGCATGGGCATCGCGGAACAAGCGCTCGATGGCCATGTGCTTGGAAAACGCAGCGCCTCCGCACACCCGCATCGCCGCGGAGGTGACGGCGATAGCAACATCGCCTGCCGCCGCCTTGCTCTCGAGCACGCGCAGCATGGTGGTCTCTCGGGGGCGCTCAAGGTGATCGACGAGATCGTCGATGCGTGCCGCAAGCCCATCCGTATCGATCTGCATTGTCGCAAGTTGCGCGCGAAGCGTCGGCAGGCTCTCTCCGAGGGTCTGGCCCAAATGCTCGAAGCGAGCGCCATTGAGATGCGCCGCGGTCCCGGCCACCGCGGCCCGGCAAAGGCCCAGCGCGACCGCCGACGTTCCGAGGTTGAACAGCGGAAGCACGACCTCCAGCATCGCCTTGAAGCCGGCGGCGGCGTCGGTCAGCTGCAGACCGGGCGCGACCTCGCAATCCTCGAGGGTCATCGGCGCGGAAGCGTTAGCGCGCATCCCGAGACCATCCCATGGGCCGGCAACCAACAGTCCGGGCGTGCCACTGCCGACAAGATAGAGGGTCGAATCCGTTGGACTCTTGCCTTCAGGCGCCAGCGCCGAGACAACATAGCTTTGCGCATGGCCAGCGCTCGTTACCCACGATTTCTTGGCCGTGAGATGCACGCCGGCGCCGTTGCGCTTCGCTCGCGAGACAGGCGCCCAGAAGTGGCTGCGCGATCCGGCCTCGCTGAATGCCAGGGTGGTCAGGTGTTTTCCGGCCGAAATGTCCTTTAGCGTCTGCGCGACCGTGGCACCCGGACGGGCCGCCGCGATCGTCGCGGTGGCGCTCATGTGCATCAAATAAACCATCGCGGCGGACGCGTCCGCTTCCGCGAGCGTCGCGATGACGGCAGCCAAGGTCCGCGGTCCCAGGGCCGAACCGCCTACCTCGGTGGGCAGCATGATCCCCAACAATCCGACCGAACCAAGCGCCGCGATTGCTTCGGACGAAAATCGAGATTCCTTGTCGTTTTGCCTCGCCGCCGGCGCGAGAATGCGATCGGCGATTTCTTTGGCATTCGAAACTGCGGTCTCGTGATTCATGACGACCCTCGACACCTTGGCGCTGCCCACCACAAAAAAACATACCGAACCCCGCTCTGTTTGGGACGATGCTATCCGACCCGCACTAACGGATCAACACGACTAGCTTCGAGCTAAGCTATCGGCGTACCACCAGGGTGCGGGCATTGGGATATCCGTGACTACTACGCTCTTCAAAGCCATGTTGTTACTTCACTCGAAGTCTCTATTTTCATGATGTCGGTGATACCCTTGGCTTGTTCCGGCTGCGACCTGTGGAGTCGCAGCCTGTGGGCAGCGCTTGCCCACTGTCGAGGACAACGCTACCAATGACCTGCCACGGCGAAACGAGGCTTGTCTGGTGATGGCGGTAAATGACGGCGGGGTCCTACGGTCCCGGCTCCTGCCGTGAGCGGCGCGGCGCTCGGGATCATATGCAAGGCGCCGCAGCCCGGCCGCTCAAAGACGCGGCTTGCCGCCGCCATTGGTGTCGCTGCCGCTTCGGAATTATCCGCCTGCTTTCTGCGTGACGTCGCCGCGGCCATCGAGGCGGTCCCGGAGGCCGTTGGCAGGCGCGGGTATGGCGTCTATGCGCCTGCGGGAGTCGAACACATGATGCGGGAGCTGCTTCCGGCAACGTTCGGGCTTCTGCTGCAGGTTGGCGACGATCTCGGGCACGTGTTGTTTGGCGCGACGCGCGCTCTCCTTGATGCCGGACATGACTGCGTCCTGCTCGTCAACGGCGACAGCCCAACCCTTCCTGCCCGTTTCCTGGAGCAGGCCATTGGTGCTCTTCGCGAGCCAGGCGACCGGATGGTGCTCGGGCCGGCAAGCGACGGCGGTTACTACCTCATCGGCTTGAAACGCCCGCATCGGCATCTGTTCACTCAGATTGCCTGGGGAACCGAAACCGTGGCTCGCAGCACTTGCGAGCGCGCCGCCGAAATCAGGCTTGCCACGACGCTGCTTCCGGAATGGTACGATATCGACGACATTGAAACGCTAAGTTGGCTTAAGGACGAACTGGCCGGCAACTCGACGCGCTTTCGTGGTGGTGGCCTTGCCCCGGCGAGCCGGGCCTTTCTCAATACCGCGCCGCAGACAAACCGATGAGGCCAATGCCGGGAGCTATTGCGAGTCAATTCGGTCGACTGGTGCGCTCCGTCAACAACGTGCCTCCGCTTCACCTGTTGGCGGGCATCGGTGCTGTCGTGGTCGCTCTGACCCTGGTAACCCCGTTTGCCTTCGAGGCGAGTGGTGACAATGCCTTCATCGCCCTGACCATCGCCGTGGGTCTGCTGACGATGGTCGCGACTCGCCTCGCCGAGCGAGCTCCCCCCGAGCGCGCACTATGGCTCATCTTTGGACTTGCCGTCGCTCTGAGAGCCTATGTGCTGCTCTTCGATCCGCTTCTGTCCAGTGACATCTATCGCTATGTCTGGGATGGCAAGGTTCAGGCCGCCGGCATCAATCCCTACCGCTATTTCCCGGCTCATGAGGCGCTGGCGTTTCTGCGCGATAGGACGATCTTTCCCCACATCAACCGCGCCGATTTTGCCGTCACGATCTATCCTCCGGTGGCGCAATTTTTATTCCTCATTGTCACGCGGATCGGTGAAAGCGTGACGACGATGCGTCTTGCCCTGCTGGGGTGCGAGTCCGTCACCGTTACACTGATCATGCTCCTGCTGCGGCGTATGAACCGCCGGGTGACGCGCGTGATCGCCTATCTCTGGCATCCGCTTCCCTTGTGGGAGATCGCCAACAGCGGTCATGTCGACGCCCTGATGGTTGCGCTGATGCTGCTGGGCCTGTGGATTGCCCTGACCGGCCATGCACTCCGCGGAGCGGTCTTGATCGCGTTTGCGGCGTTGGTGAAGCCAATTGCTGCGCCGGTGCTGGCTGGGATCTGGCGTCCGTGGGACCTTAAAATGCCGCTCGTCGTGATCGCTGCCGTCGCGCTTTGTTATCTTCCCTATTTATCGGTCGGTTGGGGGGTTCTCGGATTCGTAACCCAAGGCTATCTGACGGAAGAGGGCATCAGTGCCGGCAACGATCTCTGGCTGTTGTCGCTCTGGCGGCTTGTGTTTGGCGAGCATCAAGGTGATGTCGTCGCCTACGTGGTACTGGCCGCGCTGGTGCTCACGTTCAAGGGGCTCTCGGTGGCCCGCAGCCCTCATCGCACCATCGCGTCCAGTCTTGCCGACATCAACATGCTGTTACTCATCGCTCTCTTGTTGTTGTCGCCCAACTATCCTTGGTATTTTCTCGTCGTCACGCCGTTTGCCGCCCTGTGCGGCTACCCGCCAACGTGGGTCGTTTCGATCGGAGCGCTCTTGCTGTCGGAACAACTCGATTGGGATTTCTACATTCCGAGAATGGTGACCAAATCGCTTCTGTTCGGAGGTCTTTTCCTGGCTTGGGCCTTTACCGCCTGGAGGATCCGCATGCAACGCACCGCAGACGCAGGGATATCGCAATGAACCTTTCCGGCGAAGTGCCAGGCACTCACGCGCCCCTCGATCCGCGCCGCTATCACGATTCGGTCACGGGCGAGCGCACCGAGGTCGCTCAGCGTCCGCCGGTCTGCCTTTATCTGGAAGTGACCAACCGCTGCAATCTCTTGTGCACCACCTGTCCTCGCACCTACGAGGAGCTCGAGCCGCCGGCGGACATGAGCTGGGACCTGTTCGCGTCGATTGTCGACCAGGTTCCCGATCTTGCCCGGGCGGTTCTGCACGGCGTCGGCGAGCCGATGCTGGTCGCGAACCTGCCCCGGATGGTTAGATACCTGAAGGACCGCAGTGTTTACGTCCTGTTCAACACCAATGGAACAGTCCTCAGTGAGCGCCACGGCCGTGCGCTGATCGACGCCGGGCTTGATGAGCTGCGTGTGTCGCTCGACGCGTCAAACCGCGAGAGCTTCAAGGCGATCCGTGGCAGGGATTATTTCGGCCGCATCATCCGCAACGTGCGCGCGTTTCGCGAATTGCAGGAGCGAGAGGGACACACTAGACCGCGGGTTTCTGTTTGGCTCACTGGCCTGAGAGAGACGGTCGAAGAACTCCCGGCATTTGTGAAAGTTGCAGCCGAGATCGGTGTCAAGGAGGTCTATCTGCAACGGCTCGTGTTTTTCGACAAATCGGCCATTGGCAAGGCGCGGCCGGATCAGACCCTGTTCGAGCGCCTGACGCAGGAAGAAGTGGCCTATCTGAAACAGGCCGAGGATTTGGCGCGTTCCCTTGGCGTGACCTTCAGCGCGTCGGGCGCCGCGACCGAGCCGGGGTTAAGTCTGAAGGGCAGTCGTGACGGTTCGCCGTGGTCGCTGTGCCGGCGGCCGTGGTCGTTGATGTATTTCACGGCCAATGGCCGCGCCTTGCCGTGCTGTATCGCGCCGTTTTCGCAGCATGGCTACGACAACTATACGCTTGGCCATGCAGGGCAGCAGTCCTTGCGGGAGATCTGGAACGGGCCCGCGTATCGGGACTTTCGTGCGGCGCTCCTTTCAGACAAGCCGCCCAAGAGCTGCGCCAATTGCGGCCTGCGCTGGAGCCTGTGAACAAGGCAACCCACGAGATCGGCGGGAAGCGGCCTGCACCGCGCCGCCCAGCCGTCGTTTCGGCGATCATTCCGTGTCTCGACGAGGAAACGGCGATTAGCCAGGTCGTGACTGCGGTGCTGGCGCAGAGTGTGAGCGAGGTCGTCGTTGTCGATGGGGGCTCACGGGACCGTACGACGGAGCGGGCTAAGGCCGCAGGGGCTCGCGTGATTGTCGAGCCGCGGCGCGGCTACGGTCGCGCGATCCAGGCGGGCATCGCCACCGTGCGCGATGACGCCGACATTCTGGTCTTCCTCGACGGCGACGGCAGCGATCCTGCGGAATTCATCTCTGATCTGGTGTCGCCGATCATCGCCGGGCAAGCTGCCTTCGTTCTCGGCTCGCGCGTTCGCGGTTCACGCGAGCCCGGCAGCCTGGCGCCACAGCAGGTCATCGCGGCCCATGTCGGCAGGCTGTTGCTACGGCTCGTCTATGGCGCGAGCTTCACCGACCTGTCGCCGTTTCGTGCGATCCGGCGGGATGAACTGATACGTCTCGGCATGAAGGAGGAGACATATGGCTGGAACCTGGAAATGCTGATGCGGGTCGCGGCCGCCGGTTTGCCCGCGGTGGAGATCGCCGTCGGGCAGCGGCGCCGGATCGGCGGCGTATCGAAGGTCTCCGGCAATCTCGTCGCCGGCGTCAAGGCGGCCTGGTCCATTTCGGCGACGTTTGTTCGCCTCGCGCTTGAGCTTCGACGGCAGAAACTGCTCGCCTACAATAGTTGCCGGGAGCGCTGATCAGCGAGTGCCGGCACGATCCCCACAAGCGACGATCTCCCGGGGAGATTTTCGACCCGCTGGCTCCGGTGCAGAGAACACAGCCCGGTATCCGCCATCGCCCGCGAGCTGATATGTGGCGATCTCGCGATAGCCGACGGCGGTCATTTCGCAACGCAAGAGCTCAATTGGCGTGCCATGCTCCGACGTCGGACGTTCGAGGTCGACAATTCCGACCCGCGCGCCTGGCTTCATTGCGGACGCAAGATTGTAGAGGAACGCACAGGGTCGGGATATCTCGTGATACATGTGCACGAGGATGGCGGCATCCAGCGAGGACGTGGGCAGGCGCGGGTCGTGTGGTTCGCCCGGCGCGAATTTGACGTTTGTCAGCCCCAGGCGTTTCGTTCGCCTGGAGAGTTCGATGAGGTAATCCCGCGTGACGTCCTCGGCGACGACAGAGCCGGTGGGGCCGACGAGCGGCGAGAGACGAACCGTGTGGTAGCCACTGCCGGCACCAATGTCGCCGACCGTCATGCCTGATTTCAGTTCAAGACGACGGGCGATCTCACCGGCCTCATTCAGGGAGTCGCGGTGCTCCTCGGCGGAGCGGCTTGGGCTGACGATCGGCGCAACCGCACGCTGAGGTGAGGGAAACTCCTTCGCAGGGACTCCTGGCGGAGCCAGATATCCAACGTCAGCGGCGTATGCGTGAGTTGCGCCCAGCGCCACAACAAGCGTCACTGTGCGGGCTAGTGCCATCATGTGCTCGTCTCTCACACAAAACGATCGCGACTAACCCGCGACGTTGAAGAACCAGCCGATAAGGCCCTTCCCGTCGCGCACGGCAGGCACGTCGCGGCGCAACCAAGCATCAAAGCCGAGACTTCGGCCGGCGCCCTCGATCGCAAACAGGAACATCAGGAGGGCCAGGAACATGTACGTCCACGGCCACTCGGACGAATTGTCATAGAGGCCGAGCCAGAGCTGCAGCGTGTAGGCGACAGCGAGCACGCCGACGAAGCGCACTGCGAGTCCGAGCATCATCGACCCAGCGAATACGAGCTCGGCGAGAAAAACAATCGGTCCAAACACGTTCATGTGAGGCAAGACGATATCCTTCAAGAAGGTTCGGTGAAACTCGAACGCCGCGTTGGTCGATTCCTGTTCGGTCCAGTATTGCAAGCCATCGGACACCGGCAGCGGCAGTTTCCACAACATGCCCTGGAACCACATGCAGCCGATCAGGACCCGGACCAGCCAGATTCCAAGATGTCGGCCGGTACGTTGCGTCGGATCCTCCCGCCAATTACGGAAGGCCATAGCAATGCTGACGAGCAGCAGCGCCCAGAACAGCGCCAGGATCAGAAAGCGCCAGTTTCCCTGATGGAGATAATCATTCGTTGTCGCGGTCAGGAAATGCCAGACATCGCTGAAGGGATTGGGCATGTGCGCGTGCTCCCGGAATCGAACAGTTATTCTACGTATCGGTTGTTGGAATCGTTACTTTGTGTATCGGTTAGCTGACAAGGCGCACCGCGGCGCTGGCAGAATAGCGGTGCGCCTTAATCTTCGTCGTTCAGCAGCTCGAATGAACTCCTCCGACGGTTATTGCGCGTTGATCCATTTTTCCGATCCCGTCAGCTTGACCGACACATCCAAAAAGGAAATGTGCAAGGGATTTCCGTCCCGCGTCCCGTGGTGATCAGTTGAGATGAGGAGTGGACCAGCCTTCTTATAGCCCACCCAACTTGCCATCACGAGGTGAGGAGGCGGGTTGGGAGCGCCGCGGCGGTAGACGATCTCCTCGATTCGGTTGTCGGGGCCGACATACAGTTCCCAGGTGTCGCCGGGCTGATAGCCGCCCTCCGAAGGGTATTTCACCACGACACGTTCGGCGGAACCGTTACCCAGGGGGAGTTTCTGCGTGCCCTCATCGGTCACGGTCGCGCCGTCCCATACGACGTGGAGCGGGAGCAGCAACCAATACTGATCGTTGGCGAATTCCTGATCGATTTCTTTAACGGCATCGCTTTGGCTGCTGATCTGCGAGCGCTTATAGCTCGCCTTTACCGGCTTGCCTTCCTTGTCTTTCCCTTCGTAAGAGACCGTATCGGTCTTCGGGCTCCATTCCCATGTGCGAACAATTTTGCCATCGCCAGCATTCCACGTGTAGCGGATCGCCTCGATTTGTCCAAACGAATCAAGGCCGTAGGTCTTGGCCACCTGTTCGGCAATCGGTGGGCGCTGTTGCGCCCCGGAAGTCGCAGGGAGAATCGCCAGCATGATGAAGGCTAAAAGGCGGATCCCAGTAAGTCTCATTTCGCTACGCACCTGAGTGCAAGAACTGCTCATGTCTGCCTCCTTAGGTTTGGGTGCAATTGCGTTGACCGGGCCAAGGCTCGGCTACCAGATAAATACCTCCGATTAGCCCGCGCAGGATAGCACATGTGCGCGTTGGCGGATGAGTTTGGCACTTTTCGAGCATCGCTGCTTTGGCCGATGTCCGCTTTACGCGCGAAATTTATGCTTCGCTCGATGCTCATTCTGTCGCGTTCTTGCTGCACTGATTAGCGTACCGCGAGATGTCTGCGCGCCTATTGGACGATGTTTAATGACCGCTTTGCGTAGAGTCGAGGTGTGACGCGGTAGCTTTAGGTTCGAACATATCTGTTTCCGCCCCTTTCGTTCGGCGGTGCCTTACTGGTTCGACCATGGCCCCGTTTCACACCTCGCTCAAGCAGACCATCAAGACCGTCGCCAAGTACGGCATGCACGCGCTGCGGCACTTTTGTGCCTCCGTGTGGATCGAGGCCGATTTCTCGCCCAAGCGAGTTCAGACAATGATGGGGCACGCGAGCATCCAGCTCACATTCGACACCTATGGATATTTATTCGAGGCGCGCATGAACGTCACGAAGGCCACGGATCGCGCCGAAGCGATCGTGATGGTGGGCTGAGTGTCCCGAACAATCGGGGAAGACGAAATGATGGAGCACCTTCTCTCTGTTCAATTCGGGTACAGGCAGGAGTTGAGGCGAAAACGTTGCCGGGTTTTTGACAAACTAGCCATCGATTACACAACGTTCGACTTTTCCCCTCGTATTCGCCCGTGGAATGCGAGTCCGGCCAGAAGGACGAATTGACCGGGAATGGGTCCAATCGCTGCTCGCATCCAAAACTCCTGCATCGAGGCGACCGGCGCCGGATGGATGAACAGTTTACCAACATATGCGGTCACCTGGATCGCGAAAATCCAGCTGTAGTTATTGCGAAGCCTGCGGCCCACCGCCTCAGCATAGGTGATGTGAAGGTTAGGGACTCGATAATCCAGATAGAGAATCTCGTTCCAGCCATTCTCGACCCGAACGCCCTCGCCCCAGAGATTTGGCCCGAAGAAATGGACTTCGAGGACATGCGCTCGCATGCGCCAAAAATCAAAGAAGCGGTAACGCCGCGCCTCGATGAATAAGAAGGTAGTCACCAAGAGTCCCACGAGCACCAGCGGCAGAGGGGACGCGGATTCGCTGCTAAACGTGAGTGACAGCGCGATACCGGTTGTAAGGACCGCCCAAGGCGTGTACGCCATACCGTGCTACGGTACAGCTCGCCGCGATAGAGGTACGACAACGCGCTGATATCAGCTGGGTCGAATGCATATTGCTTACCTTAGATATTGCTTTCACTCATCGTTTTGATCCCTTGCGCTTTTATGTCATTCACTACCCCAACACATGATGCTGCTTGGCGACGTTCTATTGTGGCCACCTGTTGGCACGGCCCCAAGGGAAAAAGCGGCCCTTTGGGTGTGTTGTTTACGACAAACGACATTGGTCGAGCACGGCGCAGCCGCCCTCGTGACCACGATGCGTTCTGTCAATCGAGAAGGCGAGCGTCTTGCCATCCGATAAGTTTGCTGTGGGTCAAACGCGCCGTCTTTACGGTCGGCTGGTCAGTTCCGATCTACCTCGATAATCGGACGTCTGCTGTGTCGACCGCGACTTCGCGAAAGTGCCAAGTGGGAGATCGTAGTCAGACGCCGGCCGCCTCCTTCATTTCATCGGCGAGTTCATCGTAGCAGACCGCCCACGCCTCACGGGCGGCGGGCGTGAGATCTTCTCCAAGCGCCTGTTCGAGGGTCCAGAGCAGCGCTTCCCGCAGCGCGTCGTAGTCAGCGAGCTTGACGCCATACTCAACATGACGGACGGCGAGATCACGGATCGCAGGCGAAACCCGATCCAGCTCGGGTAAATTGTAGACGACCATTGCGAGCATGGTCATCAGCTTGACGCCTTGAATGCGCATATTGTTCTTGAACAGCGGCCGGAAACCCGGATTGGCGGCGAATAGCCGCTCGTAGAACAGCGCCCCGGCGACCTCTGGCAACACCGCCAGCCTGGCGAAGGTGGTCTGGACAAGTTCCTGCTGCGCCGCATTCACGATGTTTCCTTCCTCTGCGTGAGGGAGCCGTCCACTCGTCTATACGCGACCCCACACGCAGCACGGCGGATGCACCACCCCGCGCATGCAAGCATCACGTAACCTGACAGAACGCTTTATCTCCTCGGTGCGCGATTTCGACGGGCGACGCCATTATTCACACGGAAGCGGCTGCGAGGTCGTCTCATCTAGCGCCAGACAACGTCTCACTCAGTGCCAAGTGGGAGATCGTAGTCAGACGCCGGCCGCGTCCCTCATTTCACCGGCGAATTCATCGTAGCAGACCGTCCGCGCCTCACGGACGCGTGAGATCTTCTCCAAGCGCCTGTTCGAGGCTCCAGAGCAGCGCTTCCCGCAGCGCGCCGTAGTCAGCGAGCTTGACGCCATACTCCACATGACGGACGGCGAGATCACGGATCGCAGGCGAAACCCGATCCGGCTCGGGTAAATTGTAGACGACCATTGCGAGCATGGTCATCAGCTTGACGCCTTGAATGCGCATGTTGTTCTTGAACAGCGGCCGGAAACCCGGATTGGTGGCAAATAGGCGCTCGTAGAACAGCGCCCCGGCGACCTCTGGCATCACCGCCAGCCTGGCGAAGGTGGTCTGGACAAGTTCACCGCGATGTTTCTTCCCCTGTTGTGCGCAGGCCGCTCACTCGTCCCTGCGACGCCGCACGCAGCATGGCGGGCGGGCCACCAAACTCGCTTACGAACGCGCGATAAAATGTCGCCATACTGTTGAACCCCCAGCCAAAAGCGATGTCGACCACCGACCGGCCAGTTCCCGTCGCCCCGGCGATCGCGTCGCGGCACCGGAGCAGTCGCTGGCGCGAAACGTATCGGGCGAAACTAATCTTGTTCGGCTCGAACAGCCGGTGCAGCTGGCGCGCCGAGATGCCGAGTGCGGTGGCGGCGCTGGCGGGGGTCAGGGTGGGATCGGCGAGATGCACGTCGACGTAGCGCTTGACCGCCGCGAGCCGCGCCGAGTGCAGCGAATCCCGCCCCCGATCGTTGCCCTCGTCGGAGGCGCCACAGGTCAATGCCACGAGGCCGCAGAGATTGCGCAGCACGGCTTCACCAAGTTCGTCGGGAAGCAGCGGCGCCTGCGCCTTTGCCGCATCGATAGCTGCGCCGAGAAGTGAGCCGAGCGGCGAGGCGCCGGGCAGCCGGAACGGGCACTCCAGTCGGCCCCCGGTTATAATCGGCGAGAGCGCGGCCTGCGGGATAATCAGGATGTCGAACGAGGCTGGGCCTTTCGATTCCGCATCGAATTGCCATTCGGTCGAGCTTACGCAGAAATCGCCGGGCTCGTGAATGAGGTCGACTGGCGTGCTGCGTGTGCCGGCCCTCCAGATCATCGGCACGCGAAATCGGCGGACGAAGAATGCTGCGGTCTTGTCCTTGGCAACGTCGGCCGCAGTGCGTTGGACCCTCTCGAGTCCCGATTTGATATCTAGCAGCGCAAACTCGCCCGCAATCGATCCGCTCGCTTCCGCGCGAAAGGCGCCGGGGTCCGGGATCTCGCCCGGCGTGATGCTATGCACCTGCTTCGCGAAGTAGTCGCACCAGAACCTCACGCGGTCGCGCGGCGCTATATGGTCCGTGGAAAAATGGACTTGCATGACCACCCCTATGGGCCGACCAAACGCCCAAGACGCAATCTTAAACTGGTCGCATGAGTAAAGCGAGGGTACGAGACTTGGGGTGCTGCCACTTTTGGAGGCGGTCATCCGACGCGTGAGCCCCTTCGCGTCTCGGTTACGGCGGGCTGGCTGGCCGCCGCATAGTCCTCTTCGAGGCAGACCCTGACGACAGCAACCGAAGTGCGATCGGCGCAGAATGAGACATCGTGCGGCGCTCAGTGGGACGACGGTGGTGGTGCACGGCCCTATAGTTATCAAAATAGAGCGTAAGGCCGAGGTTGCGAATTTTCTTGCAGCGAGATCGTGATGACACGGTGGCCGGATCAGCGGACTGTCACTGATCAATCTCAGAAAGTGGAACTGCGATTTATTATCGATCTGGTCCTGGCCAATTGTGTTGTCCCGCGGATCGCGACGAAGATAGACGTCTGAGGAGGTTCGTTATGAGATTGGTTGCGGTGAAAATCTTGTCGAGAGCGGAGCGATCGTCGATGCGATCGAACATATGGTAAGTCCGGAGCGGCGTCTAACACGCCGAACGATCGCCCGCTGCGACGGCGCGTCGTATAAGCTGCCGCTATTCCGCCGCTCAAGCCCTCTGTCTTGCATGTGGAGTCAACAAGTGACCGAGCCCCTAAATTTGCAAGCTGTGGTTCCTCTGGAAGAGTCAACTCCAGCGGCTCCCTTGGAATTGATCCTCTGTACGGACGAGTTGCTTAGACGTCCCAGCCGTCCGCCGGATCACCAGAAGGAGAACTCCGCACTTGCCGCGCTAGTCAGTGCGTTAGCCGACGCTCCGCGCGCAATTCTACAAACACTGGCCGATAAAGTCCTCGAGACGCTCGATGCGGATTCAGCTGGCCTAAGTCTGCTGACGAAAGATGGCAAGAGGTTCTACTGGGCGGCTATTGCCGGCGCCTGGCGACCACACATCGGCGGAGGTACCCCGCGCGACTTCGGCCCATGCGGTGACGTCCTCGACCGCAACAGGACGATGTTGTTCACTCATTGGGAACGCCGCTATCCGTACTTGAGCAGCGCTATGCCGCTTGCCGAAGAGGCGCTGCTCGTTCCCTTTTATGTAAATGGCAAGGCGGTTGGAACGATTTGGACGATAGACCATCGTAATCATCGCAAGTTTGATGCCGAAGACCAAAGATTGCTCGAAAGTATGGGGCGCTTCGCGTCCGCAGTGTATCAAACCGTCGAATCCATTGATGAGCTCATGTCAGAAATTGAGGCGCGTCAAAAGGCGGAAGCAGAGTTGCGCAGGCTGACTGACAATCTGGACGTCCAGGTTCGAGTTAGGACGCGAGAACTTCAGCACCGAAACCAGCAATTGCACCGCATTGAGGCGTTTCTTACAGAGGCTCAGCGACTCAGCTCAGCCGGCAGCTTTTCCTGGCGGGTAGCGATAAACGGAATTACCGAAATCATCTGTTCGGAAGAACTTTATCGCATATTCGAGTTTGATCAGAGCTTGCCGATGACGCTTGAGCTGATGCGGACTCGTATTCATCCCGAAGACGTCGCATTGTTCGACCACACTATCAACAGAGCACGTGCTGCCGGCGGCGATTTCGATTACGAGTACCGACTACAGATGCCGCACCACTCCATTAAATATGTGCACGTGACCGCTCACGGGATCCGAGACGACGAAGGTCGACTGGAATATATCGGGGCGGCACAGGATGTGACACAGCGTCGACTGTCGGAGGAGTCTCTTACCAAGGCGCGATCGGAACTCGCCCGTGTCACCAGGGTCATTGGCCTTGGTGTGCTGACGGCCTCGATCGCCCACGAAGTCAAACAGCCGATTGTTGCGATTTTCACAAACGCCGAGACCAGCGTGCGTTGGCTGAAGCGAGCTGAGCCTGATATCGAAAAGGTCTTGGTGCTCACAAGTCGAGTGATCGCTGACGCGCGACGGGCTTGCGAAATCGTCGATCGCATTCGCGAGATAACGAGCCAGCGAGCACCCGAGCACAAGCCGTTGTCGTTCGCAGACGTCATCAACGAGTTCGCTGAACTTCCTGCGCCACGAGCTACTGCTGAAAGGGGTTGTTGTCTTCCTCGATCTGACACGGGACCTTCCCCAAGTTGTCGGTGACCACACTCAACTCCAGCAGGTGATCGTGAACCTCGTTGTCAACGCGGTACAGGCGATGACGCAAATTGCGGCGGCGGGCCGCAGCATTTACCTCCGAGCGCAGCTGTCCGATCCTCAGAAGTTGTGCTGCATTGTTGAAGATAGCGGCCCGGGGATTGATCCCGAGCATCTGCCGCGCTTGTTCGACAGCTTTTTCACGACCAAAGATACCGGCATGGGTCTGGGGTTGGCAATCTGTCGGTTCATTGTCGAGGCTCATGGCGGCCGCATTCGCGCGGACAACGATTCAGCCCTGGGCGGTGCCCGTTTCTGTTTTGATTTGCCCGCAGCCCGGGCGCTATAGCTGGGGAATCGCAGGCAGTTTTTGCTGACGACTGGGCTTTTCTTTCACCCTTTTAGCTCGTTTCGGCGCCCAATTTTTCGCGGGCGAGAGCGACACAGCACTAGATAGTCGTCCGTGAAATAAACGGGTACGCAACTTATCATTGTTGCACTACCGCGGGGACGCACCCGCCATGACCGATCGCCGATCAGAACAAGGCGCGATTCGGCTTGGGAATCCTAGCCTACAGCGACCGAGCCGCCTGCAGACCCAGCCACACTGTCCAGACCGTCATCGGGATGGAGGCTGCCCTCCGGGTGTGCCGCCCGGCGCGGCGCCTGACGCAGCGCCTGACGGTTGCATCGATCGGGCCCGTTCCAGCAGGTGAGAGTGGAATCGACACATGATTTCATGGAGTTCCTGCGGGTCGCAGCGCACGGCCACGATCGAGTTGCCGTGGCGCAAAAAGAAGGCGGCGCCGCCGCGGCGAGACCCCTCGCGACCGTAGTCGCCGATCCCGCGGAGGAGATCCTCCAGATCACGATCCTTTCGGGAGTAGGAAGAGTCATGCCCCTCGCCGCCGGGGGCGTTCTGGCCGAAGGCGGGGTACGGGCTAAGCATAAGTACCGCCGTGATGACAAAGGCCCTGTTCATCGGAGGTCTCCACTTTTGAGAAGGTTGAGTTGCATTACCAAAAGCGTGATGACTTTCGTCGGATCGTCATCCCGCTCTGGCTCATTGCAGGAGCATGATGTTTCCGAACACCGACGCCAGGCGCGATCAAATCAGAGCACGCCGTTTCGAAACCATGCTCAGTCGCGACACACGCGCCGGCGAACGATGACGAGCAAATCCCCGTCCTGGGCCCGCAAGCTCCGGGTGAGGAAATAGGACATTGCTGCCATGGACTTGTTCGTTGTTCCAACTATCGGTTTCGACCTGCTCTATGCCTTCGTCATCGTCCGGCTCGACCGCAGAGACCTCGTCTGCATCAACGTCACAGCCAACCCGACAGCCGAATGGGTTGCTCGTCAAATAACCGAGGCATTTCCCTCGGATGAGGCTCCGCACTACCTCATCCGCGATCGCGACCGGATCTATGGCAGCGTCGTCACACGCCGATTGCGCGCCATGGGTATCCGGGACAAGCCTACCGCACCTGCCTCACCATGGCAGAATGCCTTCGCCGAACGGCTGATCGGGTCGATCCGCCGCGAGTGCCTGGATCATATCGTCGTTTTTGGTGAAGCGCATCTACGTCGGATCCTGCGATCTTACGCACACTATT
>CAWETC010000015.1:0-448674 GCA_963811915.1 uncultured Alphaproteobacteria bacterium | reverse complement strand
TATACCTTTTCTGGCGTGTCTTGCGGCGATGGAACTCGAAGGAGTAGTGTTAGTCGAGATTTAGCGGCGGGGGCTGCGCGGTGCGAGTGCTTTTTGATTCTAGCGTTGCTTTGTGCAGCCAGCGCGACTTATGGCCAATCAAAACCCGATCGAAAGCCACCAAGCGCACAGCCACCCGCACTCGACCAGCGCGGCACCGATCAAATGCCGCTCTCTGTAAAAATAGTACCCGGCAATAGCTGAAAGAAGATGGCGCAAAGCAAGAGGCTGAGCGTGCGGAAAAGTCGAAGGTTGATGAAAAAGTCGCCTTCGAAACGCGAGGGTCGCGGATTATACGTGGTATCTCGCCGGTTTCTCTCTTTTGCTCGTTCTTGTCGCTATAGGACAGGCCGCCCTTTTCATCTGGCAACTGCGCTACATGCGTCGCGGCATGGAGGACGCCACAACTGCCGCAAGGGCAACGCGGCGCTCGGCTATAGCCGCCGTGGCTCAGGCCAAAGTCGCGCGAGATACCCTCGTCAAGGGCCAGCGTCCATACGTTTTCGTCTATGGCGTGGAACGGTTGATGACGAGAAACGATTTAAGGGTGTCTCACGCCATTTGTGGAATATGTCGTCGCAAATTTCGGCCAGACCCCCGCAATCCTTGAAAACATTGGCGCTGGTTTCCATGAAGGTGAGTTACCAGTAGCGCCACTCCGGATAGATGATGACCATCCGCTTTACGCTGCGCCCATCTTGCCGCCCAACGAAAAAGAGGAGAACTCAAGGAGCTTTTGCCAGAAGCTTTTATTGGGGAAGATCTGGGCATCATCCTCGATTTGAACAAAAAAACTAGTCACCCGGTCCCCAAGTTTGCGGCAGATCAGGACTTTTTCTTTCGTATAATTGTTTATTACAGGGGGCCGTTTCGGACGGCCATAAGACTAGCGCAACTTGGCGCTACGAGCGATCCTTGGAACAATTCGTCCAATTCGGCGGCAAAGAATACAATTATGCTGAGTAGTGCGGTCCAAGCCGCCCGACGGCGCGCGTCCTAACTCCCTAACCGTCCCTTCACGTGAGGATTTCGCTTCGGTCGGCTTGTGGCGTTTGCGCCATAATACCGTGCGGCCCGACGCGGTCGGAACGGATCAGCCGCAGCCAGTCGATGCGCTGGGCGTCGGTGAGATGCGTCGTGCCGGGTGTTCGCTTGTCCATTAGTCCTCGACCGGCAGAATGGATCAACCTGAGGGCGTGGGCAACTTGATTTGCCACGTCATTCTCGGATGCGCCGTCAGGCGCAGGCCCCGATGTGCAATCGCACATCGGGAATACTCAGATGGCGGTTATGGATTCCGGGCTCGCGCTGACGCGCGCCCCGGAATGACGAGAGGGGCGCTTGCCCGATCCTCACGCGCTTCGTAAAAGCGCTGCGGTTCCCGCCAGGAAAACATCCCGATGATCTCGCTTTTCGAACTCCAGCGCCGCATCAATTCCGGCGAGCTTTCTCCCGATGCGGCTATTGCTCAATCGCGGGAGGCGATCGGCGAACGGGAAAAGTCCATCGGCGCTTTCGTCTGTCATAGCGAGACCGCCCATGCGGCGAGTAGCCGGTCCGTTGCGCGGCATCGCCGTCGGCATCAAGGACATCATCGATACCTCGGATTTTCCGACCGAGATGGGTTGTCCCGCGATTTACGGCGGCTGGCAGCCGCGCGCGGATGCGCCTGTCGTGATGATGCTGAAGCAGGCTGGCGCGACCATCATCGGCAAGACCACGACCACGGCATTCGCGGCCAACGATCCGACGCCGACGGTCAATCCACGCAACACCGCTCACACGCCGGGCGGATCGTCATCGGGCTCCGCGGCAGCAGTGGCCGCCGGCATGATTCCGCTGGCACTGGGAACGCAGACCGGCGGCTCGGTGATCCGGCCGGCCTCGTTCTGCGGCGTGGCCGCGATCAAGCCGTCGTACCGTTTGTTGCCGACGATCGGCGTGAAATGCTTTTCGTGGAACCTCGATACCGTCGGGCTGTTCGCGGCCGGTGTCAACGATCTGGCATATGGGCTTTCGGCCATCACCGGCCGGCCCGAACTGTTGCCGGGCGCCGACGATGCAGGCGCCGCGCATCGGCGTTGTGACGCAGGATTTTGCCGGCGCGCCGGAAACGCCGAGCGCGGAGGCGCTGCGGATCGCAGCGCTTGCGGCGGAACGCGCCGGCGCTTCGGTTCGCACGCTGGCATTGCCTGAGATCGTGGGGGAGGCGTGGCGGATTCATCCCGTTGTGCAGTTTTTCGAGGCCCATCGCGCGATGGCATGGGAATATCGCACCCATTACGATGCCGTGCCGCCGCTGTTGCGCGGAAGACTGGACGAAACCCGGGGCATAACGCCTGCGGCCTATGACGACGCGCGCGCCGTTGCGAGTCGCGCACGTGCGGCACTGAAGCAGTTGTTCAAAGAGGTTGACGTGTTGCTGACGTTCTCTGCGCCCGGCGCCGCGCCCAAGGGACTGGATTCGACCGGCGATGCGCGTTTCAACCAGCTCTGGACCCTGATGGGCGTTCCCTGCGTCAACGTTCCCGCCACCATCGTCGAAGGCGGCTTGCCTGTTGGGGTGCAGGTCATCGCCCGATTTGGCGACGACGCCGGCGCGCTGGCGGCCGCGCGCTTCGTGGAAGACGCGCTGGCGCGACGCTAAGGATTACTTCTGCCCGATCCGCCCCTCGGTCCCGGCCTGCAACCGCTTGATGTTTTCGCGGTGCATGTAGAACAACAGTACGGTCAGCACGACGAACAGCGACGCCAATGCTGGATGGCCGAACCACCACAGGAAGATCGGCGTGACAAAGCTTGCGACCAGCGCCGAGAGCGACGAGTAGCGCGAGGTAAAGGCGGTGGCGAGCCACAACACGCAAAACACCACCGCGGCCGGCCAGAACAAGCCGATCAGCACGCCGATATAGACCGCAACGCCTTTGCCGCCCTTGAACTTCAGCCACACCGGAAAAAGGTGACCCAGAAACGCGCCGAGCGCGGCCAGCATGGCGGCGTCGGGGCCGCCGAAATAGCCTGACAGGATCACCGCGACGGTGCCCTTGAGCATGTCGCAGATCAATGTCACGGCGGCGAGGCCCTTGCGGCCGGTACGCAGCACATTGGTGGCGCCGATGTTGCCGGAGCCGATCGAGCGGATGTCCGCCGTTCCCGCGAGCCTCGTCAGGATCAGCCCGAACGGGATCGATCCCAGCAGATAGCCGAGGACGAACGCCACCGGCAGCAACGCACTAGGGGACATCTCTGCGGCTCCTTCCGTGGCGGCAAACTTGCCACGCATCAGAGGCTCCTTCTAACGCGTTTTCGTGACGCGAACCTTCGAGACGCGAACACTGGCTCGCTTCACCTGATAACGCGTTAGACATGCTCATAGACCGTGCGTCCGCCGACGATGGTGCGCACGACACGGCCGGAGAAGCGGGCTTCGTCGAACGGCGTGTTCTTGCATTGCGATTTGAGGTCGGCGGGATCAAGCACCCAGGGCGTGTCGGTATCGATCACGATCACGTCGGCCGGGGAGCCTGCGCGCAGCGATCCGCCCGGCAGGCCCAGAAGCTCAGCGGGGCGCGTCGACATAGCACGGATCAGGGTCTTGAAATCCATCTCGCCATTATGGATCAACCGAAGTGCGGCCGACAGCATGGTCTCGAGCCCGATGGCGCCGGAGGCCGCTTCCGCGAACGGCAGCCGCTTGACCTCGACGTCCTGCGGGTTGTGATCGGACATGATGACGTCGATCAGGCCGGAAGCGACGGCCGCGACCAGCGCCAGGCGGTCGTCCTCGGTGCGCAGCGGCGGCGACAGTTTCAGGAAGGTCCGGTACGGGCCGATGTCGTTTTCGTTCAGCGTCACATGGTTGATCGAAACCGAGGCGGAGACCGCCAGGCCGGCATCGCGGGCGCGCTGGAGGATTTCCAGCGATTCGATGCAGCTCAGCGACGCCGCGTGATAGCGGCCACGGGTCAGCCCGACGAGGCGCATGTCGCGCTCCAGCATCACGGCCTCGGCGGCGTTGGGGATGCCCATCAACCCGAGCCGCGTGGCGAATTCGCCCTCGTTCATGACGCCTTCGCCGACCAGATCGGGGTCTTCGGTGTGGTGCACGATCAGCGCGTCGAAATCGCGCGCATAGGTAAGCGCCCTGCGCATCACCTGTGCATTGGTGACGCTGCGGTCGGCATCGGTGAACGCCACGGCCCCGGCGGCCTTCAACAGGCCGATCTCGGTCATCTCCTCGCCGCGCAGGCCCTTTGTCAGCGCCGCCATCGGGTGGATGTTGACGATCGCGGTGTCGCGGGCGCGGCGCAGCACAAAGTCCACCGTCGCGGAATTGTCGATCGCCGGCGACGTGTCCGGCTGGCAGATGATGGTGGTGATGCCGCCGGTCGCCGCCGCCAGGCTCGCCGAAGCGAAGGTTTCGCGGTGGCTGGCGCCGGGCTCGCCGACAAAGGCGCGCATATCGATCAGCCCGGGGGCGACGATCTTGCCGGCGCAATTGACGATGTCGGTGCCTTCGGGCACGCCGGCGGCGCCGATGCCGCGCCTGGAATCGCGGATCACGCCGTCGGCGATCAGGACGTCGCCGGGGCCGTCGAAATCGCGCGAGGGATCGACGACGCGGGCGTTGGCGAGCAGGATCGGGCGGCGGTCGGTCAGCATGATGTCACGCATTCGGCAGGTTGCGGGCGAGCGCTTCGAGCACCGCCATCCGCACCGCCACTCCCATTTCCACCTGTTCGCGGATCAGCGACTGCGCGCCGTCGGCCACGATGGAATCGATTTCCACGCCGCGGTTCATCGGACCCGGATGCATCACCAGCGCGTCGGGCTTGGCGTAGGCCAGCTTCTTCTGGTCGAGGCCGAAATAGTGAAAGTATTCCTGGCTCGACGGCACGAACGAGCCGTTCATGCGCTCGCGCTGCAGCCGCAGCATCATCACAATGTCGGCGCCGTTGAGGCCCTCACGCATGTCGCGGGCCACCTCGACACCCATCCGCTCGATACCGCGCGGCAGCAGCGTGGAGGGGGCGACGACGCGCACCCGCGCGCCCATGGCGTTGAGCAACAGGATATTGGAGCGCGCCACGCGCGAATGCGTGACATCGCCGCAGATCGCGATGACAAGCCCTTCGAGCCGGCCCTTGTTGCGGCGGATCGTCAGAGCATCGAGCAGCGCCTGCGTCGGATGCTCGTGGGCGCCGTCGCCGGCGTTGACCACGGAACCGTCGACCTTGCGCGCCAGCAATTCGACCGCGCCGGAGGCGTGATGCCGGACCACCAGGATATCCGGGTGCATGGCATTGAGCGTCACCGCGGTGTCCATCAGCGTCTCGCCCTTGCGGATCGAGGACGAGGACACCGACATGTTCATGACGTCGGCGCCGAGCCGCTTGCCGGCCAGTTCGAACGAAGATTGTGTGCGGGTCGAGGCCTCGAAGAACAGATTGACCTGGGTACGGCCGCGCAACGAAGTGCGCTTCTTGTCGACCTGGCGGTTGAGCTCGACATATTCCTCGGAAAGGTCGAGCAGGCCGGTAATATCGGCAGCGGAAAGGCCCTCGATTCCCAGCAGGTGCCGGTGACCGAGGACGAAGGTCGATTTCGATGCAGGGGTCATTAAAACGAGAGCTATAGGCAGAGATGGTACGGGGGGCAAGCGCGAATAAAGCGCTTGCGAGTTATCCCCCGAGATGTCCCATTTTCGTCATGCCTGGCTTTATGCCGGGCATCCACGTCCTGGTCTCAGTTTACCGTAAAAAGACCTGGATAGTCAGAATTTGGATGGCCGGAACAAGTGCGGCCATGACGGTGGAGGTGCCGACTCTTGAAACCAGGTGGGATCGCGCTCATAGCCATCGCAATGATAACTCCAGCCCGGGCGCAGACCTTGCCGGGCGGCTTTGCCTTCCTGCGCGACATCGATCCCGGCATCCTTCAAGACATCCGCTATGCCGGGTCGAACAATTTCATAGGCCGGCCGCTGGCCGGCTATGACGCGGCCGAATGCGTGGTGAAGCGCGACGTCGGACTGGCGCTGAAGCGCGTTCAGGCGGAACTCGCGCCACAAAAATTGTCGTTGAAGATGCTGGATTGCTACCGGCCGGCGCGCGCGGTGCACGACATGGTGCGGTGGGCCCAGAACGGCCGGGAGACGCCGGCCGAGCACCGCTATAATCCAGCATTCAGCAAGCAGGACCTGTTCCGGCTCGGCTACATCGCCGAGCATTCGGGCCACTCCACCGGCTCAGCCGTCGATCTGACCCTGGTCGACCTGACCGCCGGCCATTCGCAGACTTTCGATCCAAACAAGGCGTATGCCGATTGTACGGCGCCCGAAGCGGCCCGTGCCCCCGAGGGCAGCGTCGACATGGGTACCGGCTACGATTGTTCCGACCTCAAGGCGCATACGGCCGCCAACGCGATCACCCCGGCCCAACGCCGCTGGCGAAACCTGCTGGTTGCCGCGATGGCGAAGCAGGGTTTTGTAAACTACGCCAGGGAATGGTGGCATTTTTCGCTGCCGGGCGCTGGAGGGGCCGCGTATGACTTTCCGATAACCGCGCGCCGCAACTAGGGCTGCCGGCGTGAAATCGAGCCCATTCCGGCGTAAACTGATTCCTGGATATCCGAGGGCAACGCCATGACGCAGGTTTCGTTCGCAACCCATGAGGTGCTGAACCAGTCGCCGCCGTTTTGGGACGTCGATCTGTTCGCGATCGACCGCCCCCTGGCGGATGCGGTCACGGCCAATGGCGGCATTTCCGCGCAACAGGAATTGTCCGAATTCGGCCAGCACTGGGGTTCGGCGGCGATGGCCGAGCGGGGCCGGCTCGCCAACGAGAACACGCCGAAACTGCGAACCTTCGATTCCAGAGGCAACCGGCGCGACGAAATCGAGTTTCATCCGGCCTATCACGAATTGATGGCGCACAGCGCCCATGCCGGCGTGCACAATTCGACCTGGACCGCGCAGGGCACACAAGCTGGCGGGGCGGCCGAAGTGGTGCGGGCCGCGAAATTCTATATGGCAGCAGGTGTCGAGACCGGGCATTTGTGTCCGATCACCATGACGCGTGCATCGGTCGCGGCGCTGGCGGCGCAGCCGGATCTGCTGGCGAAGACGATGCCGGTCATTGCGACGCGCGCCTATGATCCTTCCTTTGTGCCGTGGTGGAACAAGCGAGGCATGACGCTTGGCATGGGCATGACCGAGAAGCAGGGCGGCACCGATGTGCGCTCCAACATGACGCGCGCAGTCCGCGATGGCGACGCCTATCGCATCACCGGGCATAAATGGTTCATGTCGGCCCCGATGTGCGATGCCTTCCTGGTGCTGGCGCAAGCCGATCAAGGCCTGACATGCTTCTTCATGCCGCGCTTCGTACCGGACGGATCGGTCAATGCGATCGTGTTCCAGCGCCTCAAGGACAAACTCGGCAACCGTTCCAATGCCTCGTCGGAAGTCGAGTTCAACGGCGCCCATGCGATGCGCGTCGGCGACGAGGGCAAGGGCATCCGCACCATCATCCAGATGGTGCAGTTGACGCGGCAGGATTGCGCGATCGCCTCCGCCGGCCTGATGCGCTCCGGGCTCGCGCATGCGCTGCATCACGCGCGATATCGCAGCGTGTTCCAGAAGCATCTGGCCGATCAGCCGCTGATGCAGGCGGTGCTTTCGGACATGGCGCTGCATGTGGAGGCTTCCATCGCGCTGGTGATGCGGTTGTGCCGCTCATTCGACCGGGCGCCGGACGACGCGAAAGAAGCCGCGTACATGCGGTTCCTGACGCCGGCGATCAAATACTGGATCTGCAAGAGCGCGCCCGGATTTCTCTATGAGGCGATGGAGTGCCTCGGCGGCAACGGCTACGTGGAAGAGGGCATTCTGGCCCGGCATTACCGGGAATCCCCTGTCAATGCGATCTGGGAAGGCTCGGGCAACGTGATGTGCCTGGATGTACTGCGCGCGTTGTCGCGCGAAGCCGAAGCGGCCTCGGCGGTGTTGCAGGGCCTGGCCGAGGAAACCAGGGGTCTGCCGGGCGCCGCCGATGCGGCGGCGTTTGTCGGCGAGACGTTGCGCCGGCCGGACGGCGAGCGGTTGGCGCGGCTGGCGGTGGAGCGGCTGGCGCTGCTCGCCGCCTTAGCCGCGCTCAATAAAGTGTCACCTCGTCAGGCGGAATTGTTTGCGGCAACACGGGTGGCCGGGAATCACGCCGGCATGTACGGCGCCGTCGATCTCGGTAATGACGACATCAGGGTGTTGCTGGAGCGGGCGCTGCCGTGAACGCCGAGCAATTTGTATGCGACCATTTCGTCATGGCCGGGCTTGCCCCGCATAAGGCCGGGCGTGACGAGAATCTGAACTCGAAAGCCAATTGATGGATTCCCTCGATCCCGCAAGTCCCGCCGCGTCTGTCGCCTTCCCACGTCCGCCGCGTATCTGGAAGTTCTGGGGCACAACGCTGTGGGGCCTGTTTGTCTTCGCCGCGATGTTTGTCGGACAGGTTGCGGTGGTGGGCTGGTTTGTGTTGCAGCAGGAAGGGCCTATCGACGTGGCTTCCGCGACGCACGTCCTCGGTAGCGGCCTGACGATTTCGCTGTCCGTGATCATGGGATTGCCCGCCGTTCTTGCCGCCCTGTGGCTCGCCATCCGCCTGTCGCGCACGCCATTTACCGATTATCTCGCGCTGCGCGGGACCACATGGACAAATCTCCTGATCGGGATCGGGGCTCTCGTTGTTTTGGTGCTGGGGTGGGACCAACTGTCGCGCGCGACGGGGCGCGACGCCGCGCCCGGCTTCATGATGGATGTGCTGAAATCGGCGCGCGCAGACAATGTGCTATGGCTTCTGATGATCGCCTTCTGCGTCGCAGCACCGATCACCGAAGAACTGTTTGCGCGCGGCTTTCTCTACCGCGGCTGGTCGGAATCGTTTCTCGGGCCCGTCGGCGCTATCCTGCTGTCGTCGGCGGTGTGGACGGCGCTGCATCTGCAATATGACTGGTACTTTTTCGGCGAAGTGTTTTCGATCGGCCTCTTGCTCGGCTATCTCCGCTACCGCTTCCATTCGATTTGGCTGACGATCATTTTGCATGGCCTCAACAACCTGGCCGCGGTGGTGCAGACCATTTTGCTCGCGGGATCCACGTGAGGGGTATTATTGCTGTCGGCTAATTCCGACTTCCTTTTGAAGTTGCGGGGTTAGACCAAAAGCACCTTCAGACCGGCCCTGGCCGGTTCCCGGGGAACTTCGGGAGGGTGGACTCGAGGGACTGTTGGTCGACCTTTGCGAAGTCATGCCAGGTGAACTAGTGCCCACATATCCGCTGCGAACGCCGTTTTGCTGGGACGCGCCTTGGGCAAGAGCGCCAAGCGGGGCGCAAAGCAGACAGAGGGGTATCAGAAATCCCAGTCGCTTTTTGATCATTGGATAGGTTCCTGGTGTCGGATGCTCGCCATCGGGTAACTCCGAATGAGAGTCGACCTCACTCCCTCGGGAAGAGGCAGTCTGCCCTTTTCACGTAGCGACAATATGGCCGATGATCTCAGCGCTTCTCGCGCGAGTTTGCCAGCCGATCGAGCGCGCCTTGCAGGATGAAGATCGCCGCGTGCTCATCGATCACCTCCGCGCGCCGGGCGCGGCTCATGTCCATCCCGATCAATTCGCGCTCCACCGCGACGGTGGAGAGCCGCTCGTCCCATAGTGCGATGGCAAGATCGGTGAGAGCGGAAAAATTGCGGGCAAAAGCGCGCGTCGATTGCGCGCGCGGACCCTCGCTGGCGTCCATGTTGATCGGCAGGCCCAGCACGAAGCCCACGGCGTGGCGCTCGGCGGCGATCGCGAGCAGGCGCGCCGCATCGGCCTTGAAGGCCTTGCGCTGGATGGTCTCGACTCCGGTGGCGAGCCGGCGATCCGGATCGGACACGGCGACGCCGATGGTCTTGGTGCCGAGATCGAGGCCGACCAGCGCGCCGCGTTCGGGCCAGTGCGCGACAGCGTCGATCAGCGGTAATATGAGGGCAGGCATGGCCTCGCATACCACGCGGGCGGCAAGGCGTGCAAAGCGGCAAGGCGGATAAAGGGCTGACGGTATGGACGGGCTGACATTATTCGGTTTATTCGCGGTCACCGGGATGCTGGTGAGCTACGCGCTGGAGGATCGCAGCCCCTGGTTCATTCTAGCCTTCGCGGCCGCCTGCGCGCTGGGGTCGGTTTATGGATTTTTGCAGGGCGCCTGGCCGTTTGGGCTGGTCGAGGCGATCTGGGCCGTCGTGGCGCTGCGGCGCTGGACCGCCAGACAGCGGCGTACTGCGTAGGCTTGGCCGGATTGTCGGTGACTGGAGCCTTTTCAAGCCCGAATTGGCTCGCCAGGGCACCCGCGCGGTTGCGGCACAAAACCACCCTCTGCTATACGGCGGGCTGAATTCTGCCATCAGAGGCCTTTTATATAATGTCTGTCGATGCCGACACCGTTCGCCGTATCGCGCACCTGGCGCGAATTGCGGTCAGTGAATCCGAAGATTCCGCATCTACAGGGCGAACTGAATGCGATGCTGGCCTTTGTCGAGCAACTGTCCGAGGTCGACGTCGAGGGGGTCGAACCGATGACCTCCGTCACGCCGATGGAAATGAAAAAGCGCGCCGACGTAGTCAATGACGGCGAGATCGCCGACGATATCGTCAGAAACGCGCCGGAAACCCAGGACCATTTCTTTCTGGTGCCGAAAGTCGTCGAATAAACGTAAGGCTCTGTCTTCGAGACGGGAAATCCGATGTGTCTGCTCTGCGACGATGAAAAGGCCTATGCGGCCTACATGAATTATCTCGATGCCATGGAGCGGCAGGGCAAGGCCGCCGATCCCGACAAGGCGATGGATGCCGTGCTCGACCAGTTGGAGGCCGACGACAAGAAGCGCCGCGACGATCCCGCCAGCGACAAGACGCTGTCTCCCTTCTTCTGCAGCCCGGTTAATAAATGACCGATTTGACATCGATGACCATCGCCGAGGCTCGAGAGGGCCTCGCGAACAAATCCTTCACGTCGCTTGAATTAACCGATGCCCATCTGTCGGCAATCGAGGCCGCGCGCGTGCTCAATGCCTTTGTAATGGAAACGCCGGATCAGGCGCGCGCGATGGCGCGCGAGGCTGACGCCAGCCTCGCAAAAGGCGAGGGCGGTCCGCTCGCCGGCATTCCGCTCGGGATCAAGGATCT
The DNA here is from genome assembly GCA_963811915.1 of uncultured Alphaproteobacteria bacterium. GTDB lineage: Bacteria > Pseudomonadota > Alphaproteobacteria > Rhizobiales > Xanthobacteraceae > Bradyrhizobium. The sequence goes on along the minus strand of CAWETC010000015.1, from coordinate 437,416 downwards.
GTTTGCGACCAGGGACGTTCGCACCACCGCGTGTTCGAAAATCCTGGGCGATTTCGTGCCGCCATACGAATCCACCATCACCTCGCAACTCTGGCGCGACGGCGCCGTGCTGCTCGGCAAGCTCAACAATGACGAGTTCGCGATGGGCTCGTCGAACGAGACCTCGTGCTTCGGTCCGGTGGTCAATCCGTGGCGTCGCGACGGCGCCAACACCACGCTGGTGCCGGGCGGCTCATCCGGCGGCTCGGCCTCGGCGGTGGCGGCGCATCTCTGCATGGGCGCGACCGCGACCGACACCGGCGGCTCGATCCGCCAGCCGGCGGCCTTCACCGCGACCGTCGGCATCAAGCCGACCTATGGGCGCTGTTCGCGCTGGGGCGTCGTGGCGTTTGCCTCCTCGCTCGATCAGGCCGGACCGATCGCGCGAACCACACGCGATGCCGCGATCCTGATGCGCTCGATGGCCGGTCACGACCCGAAGGACACTACCTCGGTCGATCTTCCGGTGCCGGATTACGAGGCCGCGATTGGAAAGTCCGTCAAAGGCATGAAGATCGGCATACCCCAGGAGTATCGCCTCGACGGGATGCCCGCGGAAATCGAAAAGCTCTGGACCGAGGGTGCGGCCTGGCTGAAGGCCGCCGGCGCGGAACTGGTCGAGGTGTCGCTGCCGCACACCAAATACGCGCTGCCGGCCTATTACATCGTGGCTCCCGCGGAGGCCTCGTCGAATCTGGCGCGCTACGACGGCGTGCGTTACGGCCTGCGCATACCCGGCCGCAGCATCGGCGAGATGTATGAAAACACCCGCGCCGCAGGATTCGGCGCCGAGGTCCGCCGCCGCGTCATGATCGGCACCTATGTGCTCTCGGCCGGCTATTACGACGCGTATTATCTGCGCGCGCAGAAGGTCCGCACCCTGATCAAGAAGGATTTTGAGGATTGCTTCGCCAAGGGCGTCAACGCGATCCTGACGCCAGCGACACCATCGGCGGCGTTCGGGATCGGCGAGAAGGGCGCTGACCCTGTCGAGATGTATCTCAACGACATCTTCACGGTGACCGTGAACATGGCGGGATTGCCGGGCATTGCGATTCCCGCCGGCAAGGACACGCAGGGTCTGCCGCTCGGCCTGCAACTGATCGGCCGTCCGTTCGACGAAGAGACGCTGTTCTCGCTCGGCGAGGTGATCGAGCGGGCCGCGGGCCGGTTCACGCCCGCGAGGTGGTGGTGACGACCGCGGATTTCAAAGCCAGCCTGTCCGGCGTCGCGCCGGCGCCCAATCTTGATGCGCCGCTGGCCGGACTATGGTGGACGGCCAAGGGTGAGTGGGAGCGGGCGCACAAACTCGTTCAAGATGAGCCAAGCGCCGAAGCCGCCTGGGTCCATGCTTACCTGCATCGTGTCGAAGGCGATCTCGGTAACGCCGGCTATTGGTATCGCCGGGCCGGCAAACCGGTCGCGAGCGGTACTCTCGAAGCCGAGTGGGAAGAGATCCTGCAGGCGTTGCTCGGGAGCGGGCGGGAATGAACGCGGCCGTGCGGCGCGACCACGATTTTGCCGGCTCGACGGTGACGGTGAAGCGATTTTGCGCCGCCTGAAATATAAGCGTGAGGTTCCATTCGATGACGACGGCTTTTGCGTTGCGTTTTTTGTCGGGCTTCGTCATGGTTTGTCCATGAGTACGGCAAGCGCATGAGCGTCGATAACGGCATCCCGTCTTCGCAACAAGTCGACCAGATTCTGGGTTCCTCCAAGCTCGCCCGGGCGATCGAGAACGACAAATACAAGCATTTGCTGGATTACGCGCCGGTCGCGGTGGCGGTTTCGCGCGGCGCCCGCGACAAGCAGCATGTCGTCTACATCAACCGGTCGTTCGAGGCCTTGATGTCGATGGCCTCCTCCGGTGTGGAGGGCCAGAGCTGGACCTGTCTCGACGGCTTTCGCAACGAGGACAACCCTTCCCAGACCTTGGGCGAGGCGATCCGGGACGGCGAGGATTTCGTCGGCGTGTTCCGTCCGTCCGGGCCGGTCGATCGCCTCGTCATCGTGCAGGCCTACGCCTCGGTCATCGAGAGCGATGACGGCCTCGAGAATTTCCGGATCGCCGCGCTGGTCGATGTCGGCGGCCGCGAGCGGGCGCAGATCGAGCAGTTCGAGAGCCAGATCCGCGATCGCGACATGTTGATGCGCGAACTTCAGCACCGGGTGAAGAATAATCTTCAGCTGATCACAGCGTTGATCCGTCTGGAGGCGCGATCGGCGGCGGAAGGCGAGACGGTGGCCTTGGCACGGCTGGCAAGCCGGATCGACGCGCTGACCGTGTTGTACCGCACACTTTCGGCCGAGGATGCCGCATCCGAAATCGATCTCGGTCAATATCTTTCGGATGTCGCGACCTCGGTGATGGAGGTCAATGCGACGCCGGGTGTCGCCATCGAGATCGAAGCCTCGTTTTGCCCGCTCTCGATCAACGTGGCGATGCCGGCAGGGCTGCTGGTCAACGAGATGCTGACCAACGCGCTGAAATACGCTTTCGTCGGCCGCAGCGGCGGTCAATTGAAACTGATCTGCAAGCAGGAAGACGGTCGCGTCACCGTCGTCGTGTCCGATGACGGGGTGGGGCTAGGCGAAAATCAGGCGTGGCCGTCGCCCCGTAAACTCGGCGCCCTGATTTTGCAGACCCTCAAGGAAAACGCCCGCAATGTCGTGTTCCGCGCCGAAAGCATCCGCGGCCAGGGGACCTGGTTCACGCTGGTGTTCGATGTTGCGCCCGGGATGGTGCCGAACTAGAGAGCGGTTTCGTGCGAAAGCCTGCCCCCAACTCGATCCGGGTTGGACACCGGTTCGCGTGAAGAAAACGCCGAGCTCTAAGTCTGCTCGCTTTTCTGTAAAGCGAATTTGCGGCGCTCAACGGCATTTCAGGGTTTTCCGGCATCACCCCAGGGGATAAAAGGCGCCTATGAACAAACCTGTCAAATCCTCCGCCCTGATCAAGGGCGCCACCGGCGATTGGGAAATAGTGATCGGGCTGGAAGTCCATGCCCAGGTCACTTCGCAATCGAAATTGTTTTCGGGAGCCTCGACGGAATTCGGCGGCGAGCCGAATAGCCATGTCTCGCTGGTCGACGCGGCCATGCCGGGCATGCTGCCGGTGATCAACGAAGAGTGCGTGCGTCAGGCGGTGCGTACCGGTCTTGGTTTGAATGCCCAGATCAATCTGCGCTCGGTGTTCGACCGCAAGAACTATTTCTATCCGGATTTGCCGCAGGGCTACCAGATCAGCCAGTACAAGGCGCCGATCGTCGGCGAGGGCGAGGTGGTGGTTGAACTGGCCGGCGGTGAGAGCGCCACGATTGGTATCGAGCGGCTGCATCTGGAACAGGATGCCGGCAAGTCGCTGCATGACCAGAGCCCGACGATGTCGCTCGTGGATCTCAACCGCTCCGGCGTCGCGCTGATGGAGATCGTCTCCAAGCCGGATATCCGCTCGTCGGAGCAGGCGAAGGCTTATGTGTCGAAGCTGCGCTCGATCCTGCGTTATCTCGGTACCTGCGATGGCGACATGGAGAAGGGCAGCCTTCGCGCCGACGTCAACGTTTCCGTGCGCAAACCGGGCGGTCCGCTCGGCACCCGTTGCGAGATCAAGAACATGAACTCGATCAGCTTTATTGGCGACGCCATCGAATACGAGGCGCGGCGCCAGATCGAAATCCTCGAAGACGGTGGCGCCATCGACCAGGAAACCCGGCTGTACGATCCCAACAAGGGCGAGACCCGTTCGATGCGCTCCAAGGAAGAAGCGCACGACTACCGCTATTTCCCGGATCCGGACCTGTTGCCGCTGGAATTCAGCGAAGCCTATGTCGCCGCGCTGAAGCAGCACTTGCCGGAATTGCCGGACCAGAAGAAGGCGCGCTTCATCGCCGACTTGGGTCTATCGCCGTACGACGCCGGTGTGCTGGTGGCCGAACGTGAAAGCGCGGACTTCTTCGAAACCGTACTGGCGAAGCTTGCGGACAAATCCCGCGACGGCAAACTTGCCGCCAACTGGGTGATCAATGAACTGTTCGGGCGATTGAACAAGGAAGGCCGTGATATTACGGGCTCACCGGTGTCGGCCGTGCAGCTTGCCGCGATCATTGACCTGATCGGCGAGGGCACCATCTCCGGCAAGATCGCCAAGGACCTGTTCGAGATCGTCTGGCAGGAGGGCGGTGACCCGCGCACGCTGGTCGAAGCGCGCGGCATGAAGCAGGTCACCGACCTCGGTGCGATCGAAAAGGTGGTCGATGGCATCATCGCCGCCAATCCCGACAAGGTCGCGCAGGCGCAGGCCAAGCCGGCATTGATCGGCTGGTTCGTCGGTCAGGTGATGAAGTCGTCTGGCGGCAAGGCCAATCCGCAGGCCGTCAACGATCTGCTCAAGACAAAGCTCGGCATCTGAAGCGCGCGATCTGACGTCGGCGTTAGCACCGTCGCCGCGTTTACGCGGATGCGAATGTGCATCAATCGTTCACCATAAACGGGCGATGGGGTGCGCGATGTGAAAAATCACGGCTGCGAATCAGCCGCGGCAATTCCTGCAAAAATCCGGTTTTGGCGAGCGGCGATGAGGCGTGAGGGCGGCAGCCACGAAAATTTTTTCATTGCCAAAAATCGCGACTCAGAGTCCGCGCAACGTGCTTTTCGAGAGGCCTTGGCGAGTTGCTCCAGCGTCGAATGTGTTGAGATCGATCAAAGCTGAATTGCGGAAATGCCTGCGGCGCAGTGGTTTCCTGTGGTGTTGACAATCGTAAGCCCTGCGTTTTCGCAGGCTACTCGCATCGTTGCGAGGATGTGTTGTTGTGTTGTCGAGCGACGCGCGTCGCGCGCCCTGCCATCGGTGCGTCAACACTTCCTTAAGCGAGACGCTGTTTTTTTGGATGTGTTGGTGTATTCGGGATGTAGTGCATTTCAATTCCCGAGTGCACGCAGCGATTAAGCCATCTCACTACATCAGGAGGGCAACATGGCCAAGAAAGCTAAGAAGGCAAAGAAGGCGAAGAGCGCAGTGAAGAAGACTGCGAAGAAGACCCGCAAGGTCGCCAAGAAGAAGAAGTAATCTCGCTTCTGGAAAATTGCCGGCGGTTTGATGCCGGCACGTCACACGAGCCCTCAGGACGGTTTGCTTCTCGAAGCAGATTTTGAAAGACGGCTCTGTCGACGAAAGAGGGTGTCGGCGAGACATCAGGTCAAACGGCTGGATCGTTGTTCGGAGAGTTCGCTCTTTTGAAAACCGGTCCGGCAGAAGAAACAGGTTTTCTTCGTTCGGTGCGGATCTTGAGTCCGCAATTTCACAGGGGCCTAGACCCCGGTTGAAATCTGGTCCTGACGTGTTCGCCGACGCCCTCGTTCCATGCCGGTGGCCGATCGCGCCACCGCGCCAAACCTAAATTCCCTTACAGTATTCCCTTACAGTATTGTGCTGATCAGCCACGGTGTCACAGCCGGGGCTTTTTGTCTGTCGGCGCTCGCCGTGGCGGTCAAGTCCGAATACAGGCGCCCGCGGCGGAGTCGGCATGTCGCGGCTGCAGCAAATACCCATGCCCTGGATACCGGATCAACCCGCCGTGGACCTATCATCCGGCGGCGGCGTTGCTGCGACCCGTTGGCGGGTGAGGGGGCCTTCAGGTACCGACGCGTTTGCCGCCAATGGTTATCGTTTCGCCAAATGGCACGGTAAACCAAATTCCTGAAACCAGCAGCAATCCCCGTAAAACGGCGACTTTTGCGATTTCGCCCCGGTGAGCGGCGCCTGCGCGTTTACGTCGGATTCATCGCGATGCTTAAACTGCTCTTCAAATTTGATCGGTCATGATGATCCCAACACGCCGGCAAACGGCGAGCGCATGATCCACCAAAGTGTGGGCGGTAACGGGATGTTTTAACAACTGGACAGGAGCCGCGCTCGGACGGCGCGGCAGAAACTCAAAAAAGGGGATAACAGATGTTTCAGGGGCAGATCGATCTGGATACGGCCACGCCGGTGGATGCAAGCGCGATCCCGGACGTGTTGTTTGAGCGCGGCCTGTACTGGGCGAGCGGCCGGTCCGGGGTCGTCAATCTGGTCGCCGCGCACAAATGGTTCAATCTCGCCGCCGTGAAAGGCCGCGCCGATGCCATTCAGATGCGCCGTGAGGTCGCCGAGATGATGTCCGAGGTCGAAATTGCCACCGCCCAGCGTGAAGCCCGCGCCTGGATGACGACGCATTAATCGACAGGATTATCGTGAAGGCCAGGTCCAATCCGGCGGTGTGCCGTCCCTGACGGCGGTTTCGCCGAGTTGCTTCTCCAGCACGATCTGCCTGCAATCAGCGTGGGCGTCGAGCGCGGAAACCAGTGCGGCGGCATGGGAAACAACCACAGCCTGAGACCGCTTCGATGCTTGCGCAATCAGACGCGCCAGCGGTGGCAATAAATCCGGATGCAGGCTCGTTTCGGGTTCGTTCAAAATCATCAAGGCCGGTGGCCGCGGTGAGAGCAGTGCGGCGACGAGCAGAAGATAGCGCAGGGTGCCATCCGACAGCTCGGAGACCTTGAGCGGCCGAAGCAGTCCGTGCTGATGCATTTCGAGTTCGAAATACCCGTCCGTGCTGTTCACCTCGACACGCGCGCCAGGGAAGGCGTCTGATATCGCGACGTCCATTTCATTCGCGTCGCCGATTTCGCGGATGGTTTGCACGGCTGCCGCCAGATCCGATCCATCGCTCGCCAACACCGGCGTGTAGGTGCCGATCTGGGGTTTGCGCGAAGGCGCTTCCCGGTCGGTACGTAAATGATCGTAAAACCGCCAGTCCCGCATCCGTTCGCGCAGCGTGAGGAGTTCAATCCCGTCGCGAGGGTCGCTGCAATGGGTCATCATGCTGTCGAATGATGCGAGATGCTGGTAGGCCTGCCGCCATTCGCCGCCGTCGTTTCGAATGCGGACCAGAGGACCGTTGCGAACCGCAAATGCGTTGGCCCGTCCGAGCCGTTCACCGGTCCATTGGCTTTCAACCTTGATTTCCGGGTCGCTCGAGAATTTCGAACGAGAGTCCGGCCGCGGCAGACCGAGATCCATGGCATAGCCATAATCGTTTCCTGAAAATCCGAGTTTCAGGCTGATTGGGTTTTTGCGAACCAGGCCCTGGACCGGCTGAGTGCCCGCCTTCATGGCGCGGGAGAATGCTTCGGGGCCGGCCCACAAGGTCGATTGCAGGCCGCCCTCGGCGGCTAGCGACTGGATGATGCGGCCCTGTGCGATCTCAGCCAAAAGCTTGAGTGCGCGATACAGGCTGGATTTGCCGCTGCCATTGGCGCCGGTCACGACGTTGAGCGCGCCGAGACGCACTCTTGTGTCGCGCAGAGAGCGATAGCCGGAGATGGCAAGTCTCGTCATCATCAGGCAACGATCCGGATCGAGGCCGCAGAGGCTGGCTGGTTTGATGAAGCGAAATTGCAGGAACTGGCGGAGCCGGAGGGGATTCGAACCCTCGATAGGGCTTTACAACCCTATAACGGTTTAGCAAACCGCCGCCTTCAGCCACTCGGCCACAGCTCCGTGGGGGCCGATATGCCCGACACCGGGGCGAGCCGCAAGCGGCAGATTGCGCGCCGTGACATTCCCGGCGATTTAGCCATCAAAGACCACCGGACTGTCGGGCGATCCGGGCTATAAAGTCGGATTCTCAGCGAAATCCCGAAGCGGTCGTCATGGCGGTGCCGCTGGTGGATTGAATATGCGTGCCGCCGCCCGGTCTTGATCACGCGCGCGTGATATTTGTGCAACATCCGGCCAAAAACATCCGGTTGCTGGTATTTGGAACACCTCCTTTGTCTTGCGCGGGCAGGGGGCTTCGGTAAGGGTGATGCCGCGACGGAGGGGGGCACCCGAGGTCGTCCCGTTCTGAGTGGTTCGCTTCCCTCATGGGCATGTGCGAACGCGCAAAGTAGCTGAGCAGCGTTCCCCTGGGGGGGACAAGGAACCTGCTCAGCGAACACGGATCCTGGCCGGCCCGAACGACGTGTTCGGCTACTCCGCCCACCCTAAGCCGAGCCCAAGCAGGGCGCATGGCTCCAGAGCACGACTGGCTTTGATCGGAATCGGAGCCAACGCTGGGATTCCGCTTGGCGTATTTCTCTATTGTTCTGCGCTTGAACGGATGCCCACCCCGAGACCAGAATCCGGCGGGGCAGGCTCGATCCCTAAAACGCCTAGGTCATGGTCTGCCAGCGGCCATGCGGTACCTTGGCCTTGATCCTTTGACCGCGCGGCGCCCAGCCCCGCAGCGGCGCCATGTTGGCCGTCTCATCCACCGAGTGCGTTAACTACTTCGCTAACGCCGGTTATGACTAAACCTAATCCCATCCGGCTCTAGCGGATAAGGATCGTCTCTGCGATCGCCGCCGTCGAATTCGATGAAGGTTGGGGGGCACTCGTTGGCCGCGAGCCGCAACTGGCGCCGCGCTTCCTTCTTGTTTTTCTTCAGCAGCGCCCATTCTCCACCGTAGAAATTGGCCTCGCAGGTTTGCCCCAGCTTTGTCCTGGGATCGTTGTCGGCCGCAGCACTGACCGTTTGTTCGGCGCTGAGTTCGCCGAGGAATTGGCGAATGATTGGCGCCGGCCACGCCGTCATATCGAATTCTTTCGCAGCCTCCGCCAGATGGCCCGTTACATTGTTGTTGCGGCGCTCGGCGAGATCACGCCAAAGCGCGACATAAGGATCCTTCGGATTGAGCTCGCTGGCCTTCTTGAAATCCGCCTCGGCGTCGGCAAGTCGGCCGCCGATGATGTAATACGCGACACCCCGGTTGAAGTAGGCCGGCGCATCTTCCGGGTCGAACCGGACCGCCTTGCCAAAATCCTCGATGGCGCCGGGGTTGTTGCCCGTCATGTAGGACAGGCGGCCTCGGGTGAAGTAGGCCGGGGCGTAGTTGGGGTTGAGCCGGATCGAATTCATTCAAGTCATCCATGGCGCGCTTGAGGTCGCCCTGGCTTTTATACAGGTCGCCGCGGGCCAGGAAGACCATGGCATAGCTGGGGTCGAGCCGGATCAATTCGTTCAGGTCGGCGAGCGCGTGCTCGAAGTCGCCTTTGTTTTTGTAGAGATTGCCCCGCTCGGTATAGGCCCAGGCGTTTTTCGGATCGAGACGGATCGCTTCACTGAAGTCAGCAAAGGCGTGATCGACGTCGGATTTGAGCAGATAGGCGTTGCCGCGATTAATGTAGGCGGCGGCATAACGGCTATCGGCCCGGATCGCTTCGTTGCAATCCGACAACGCGCGATCCGGATCTTTCTTGGTCCACCACCATCCGCAGCGGCTGGCGAGGGCGGCGGCGCGGTTGGGGGCCGTCACCTTGGGATCGTTGATGACGCGGTCGCATGCCGCGATGCCTTCGTCGGCCTTGCTGACCTCTCCGGCAAGCTTGCAACGATCAAGATCGTTCTGGCTGTCGGCCAGAGCCGGACTCGTGAAGACAAGCGATGTGGCCAGTCCAGCGAGGAGCATCGAAAAACGCATATTCCCTCCGGTTTTCCCGTTACGTCGGACGGTTCGAACACCACCGCTACCTACGTCGCAAGGCGGCTGTCGTGCAACATCCTTGACGCAATCGATACGCGAATTACCGCCGGTCAACCATGATTGTCAGCCGATGACTTCAAGGAAGATATTGAATGCCTGGCGATGGATGGGCCGCTCGCAAACGATTGGTTTTCTCTTTCACTGCGGTCGATCGCGCAAGACACTCGCACCGGACCAAAACATCGGATGCAACTCTATTGATCATCCCTGCTTTTTGGCGTCCGGCTCGCCGATCCCGCTGAATTCCACGCAACGAAAAATGCAGCAATATACGCGCGGGATCACACCAATTCGATGCATGAATGGCCGCAACTGGCGGCTCCACTTTGCGGAGCGTTACGCCGGTGGTCGCGTTTCCAAGAGCCGGGGAAGTTTCTCGCATAGCGAAATATAGGCGATAAAGCACATGTAAAAACAATATCTTAAGCGATTTTTCGGTCAGTAACGCATATGTGCAGATTTGCAACACACGCCGGAAAAACGGTTCGGATCGAGTTTCACATGACAAGTTTAAATTGCGTTTCAGCCTGCGCAAGGCAATCCTAGTTCAACAATAGGCATCTTGAGTTCGTCCGTCGGTGACTTTCGCAGGCGAAGTTAGAGTGACCGACAAGATGGGCAAGGATTCGGGTTTTCACAGGACCAATAAGGGGGACACATGAGATTAATTAGTAAAGTCTTACTTGCGGCTGCGGGCCTTGCCGCGTTCGCATTTTCACCGGCAAACGCGTACGAGGGCGGGTATGCAGGCTGGCAAACCAAACCCGGCGCGTTCATTGGATCGAGCGCCGGCGTGCCCCCGCCGGGCATCTACATGTTCAACCAGATCTTCACCTATCAGACCAACCTGACTGGACCGGGGACTTCGGGTATTGGTAACCACGTCGGCGTGCAGGCTGCGGTCGACGTACAAGGCTTCCTGTTTGTTCCGGGCTGGACCTTCCTGGGTGCTACCTACGATGCCGTCATCGTGCAGCCGTGGGTCATGTTCAGCGTCGGCTCCCCCGTCGACGTGCAAGCGGCCGGTATGCACAACACGTACCTCGTTCCGGTGGAATTGAGCTGGAAGTTCGGGGACAGCGGATTTAACGTAAAGACCGGCCTCGGTATCGGCACTCCGGATGGCACCGTCACCGGTGTCACGGGACTGGGCAACAACGGCAACCCATGGTGGACCTTCCAACCTGAATTGATTCTTTCGTATCTGAAGGACGGTTGGAACCTGTCAGTCGCCATGTACGACGAAATCAATACCGCCAACACGATTGATAACTATACGACAGGCAACATCTTCCACGCAGACTTCACGGCGACCAAGACGATCGGAAAGTGGACATTGGGTCCGGTCGCTTACTATGTCGGGCAGGTTACGAACGACAAATGCCCGATCGGCGTCTGCAGCGCCTTCTTCGGCCCTAATGGTACCGCCGGCAACGCCCAAAGGTACAATCTGTTCGCTGTTGGTGGCCTCTTGGAATACAACTTCGGACCCGCGACGGCGTCGGTGTGGGCAACCCAGGAGGTTCTTGCAAACGCAAAAAATGCTGCTGTGCCAGTCGCGACGGATGGTTCTCTGATCACCCAGGGCATGACGGTGTTCTTTACCCTCAGCTATCGCCTCTGGGCACCTGAGGCACCGCCGGCAGCGCCGATGTTCCACAAGTAAGCTCGACGTAACGCAAGTCCCCCTTTCGATAGACCTTGATCGTCTATCGGGAGGGGGATTTTTCTTGGGCAAAATCACCCCGCTCAGGCGATGCCCTAACTTTAGTTGTGAGGCGTCCGCAATTTCATCAGGCGCGGCACAGGCTTCGTTCCGCGCCATGAACGGCAACCGCGGCGGATATTATTCGACGCTACCGCGATGTAGGTCAGCCTCGATCTGAAGCCGTGTTCCGCCACCGAAGCGCGCGCGATAGACCTGCAAATTTTCCATGATCCGCTGCACGTAATTGCGCGTCTCGGAGAACGAAATCTGCTCGACCCAGTCGACCGCGTCGAACTCTGGGATCGCGCGGGTCGCCATAGCGATCTATCCACTTTCTGACACTGCCGCGGCCGGCATTGTAGGCCGCAAATGTCATGATGTAGGAGCCGCGATAATCCTCGATCAGGCCGCCGAGTTCGGCCGCGCCCAGCGCGGCGTTGTAAACGGGATCGGTTTTCAGGCGGCTGAGGTCGAAGCTGGCGCCGTATTTCTTGCACACATATTTGCCGGCATCCGGCGTCACCTGCATCAGCCCGTAGGCCTGCGCCGGCGAGACTACGGCGGGATTGAAAGCGCTCTCCTGCCGCGCGATGGCGAAGATGACACTCTGCTCGACATCAGGCCCGATCGATTTGAACGGCGGAATTCCCGTCACCGGATAGGCGTAGAAATCGAACGGCAGCCCGCGATTGAGCGCGGCCTTACCGAGCAGCAGCATGCCGCGAGCATCGCCGTAGCGGGAGGCCAGTTCGCCGAGCCCCACCAGCGCATCGGGATCGCCGTTCTCGCCCATGTCGCTGAAAATCGGGATCGCGATCTCGCGCTCGTCCAGCGCGTAAAGCAATTGCACGGCGCGGACGACCTCGAGCCGTTCGATCGTGCGTCCGCGTGCGGTCGGCGCTTTGTTCAACTCGATCTGCGGCAAGCCCAGTTTGGCGCGCGCCAGTTGGCCGTAATAGCTGGTCGATTGCTCCGCGGCCGCCGCGTAGGCGGCGCGGGCCTCCTGAGAGCGCCCCGCGGCTTCAGCGGCGCGGCCCTGCCAATAGCCGGCGCGGGCAAGCGTCGTCGGGTTGACGCTGCCGACGCCAATACGCGCGAAATGTTGCATCGCCGTTGCCGGGTCCTTCAGGAAGCGCAGGGCAATCCAGCCCGCGGTGAATTCCTGCTCGGTTTTGTAGATGTCGCGCGCGGGCAGGGCGGCATCGCGCGCGATTAGATAAGCGGTTCGGTGTTCGCCGACGTCGAGCATTTTCCGCGACAACAGCCGCCGTTCGATCCACCATTCATCCGGATTGTAGAGGCGGCCGGGGTCCTTCGGCGCGCTCAGCATGAGTTGCGCGGCCTCGGCGAATTTCTCTTCCCGGCGCAGCAACTGGATCTTGCTGAATATATATCCGGGATCGCCGTGCAATTCGTTCGGGACCGCCTCGAGCAGGGCCCTTGTGTTGGGGGCCTTGCGATACGCCGCGATCCGCGCCTTCGCCAGCGCGACCTCCCGGCTGCCGAGCCGCTTTGCGGCGCGCAGCGCGGCCTCGTGCTCGCTGCCGTACAGCATGAGATCCATTCGTGCCTTCTGATCACCCGGCGTCAGAAGCGCGCCGAACAGATCGAGCGCGGTGTTCTCGGTATCCTCCGACATCGAATCGTTTCGCCAGGCCTCCCGCACCAGCCGCTCGGCATTGGCCCGGTCGCCCCGCCCGAGCATCGCCCGCGCCAGCGCGAACCGGCCCTTGGCCGACAATGGGGATTCGTTTTCGAACCATGCCCATACGGTTGCATCGTCGCGGTGATCGTCCCACAGCGCCGCTTCGCCGCGCCGGCGCAGGAAGCTCTGCGAGGGCCAGCTCGGATTGGCTGATATGAAGGCGCGATAGCGCTCGACCGAAGCGCCGTTGTCGTCGCTGCGCAGGATGATCCATTCGGCCAGCTTCCTCGCCACCGGATCCGATATGGCCGCCTCGGCCTGCGTCGCATCCGCCGGCTGGTGCTTGCGCACGAGTTCGATGACATTCTCCAGCGCGTCGATATCGGCCTGCGAGGTCGATGACGTCGTAGCTAACGCCGCCGGCGCCGGTGGTCGGCGCGCGGTCGGGGGCGGCAACGCCGCATGCTGGCGTGTTGCGGGCAGGATCGCTGCCGCCGCCGGCGGGGCGGCTGTCGCAGAGTGGGAGGGCGAGTTTTTAGCAGCGGTTTTTGCCGCGGGCGTTGTTTTGGGCACGATGTTGCGTGCGATCGGACGCGGCTTCGGCAGCGGAATCCTGGGCTTGGCCGACGCGTCTGCCGCCCACACCGCTAATCCCACGGCCAACGCCAGGGTCGTCGTCATTGCCGTCGATCGCAACGCGGCTGCGCGGGCGGAGGGGATCACGGCGTTCCTTTGCCTCGAATCAGGGAATGGCAACTGCGCTAGGTTTATTTGATTGATTATGTGGACAAAATAACAAATACGCGGGGAATTCCGGTGTTTGCGCCATCACCGCGGCAAAATCGCGGCCGATAGGGCGGTTCGAAGGACGCGGCAAGGCGGAGACATGGCCTTAAGATACCTCAGGCCTTTAGCGGGCAGGCCTTTCGCGTAACCGTCGGACCCGTTATGAATGGGGCGCGGCAAGGTCCGCAGCGCGCGTTTGGAGAATTTCATGGCAGCCAAGACGAATTTCCGGGGGTCATTCACCGCCTTGGTTACGCCGTTCAAAAACGGCTCGCTCGACGAAGCCGCCTTTCGCGGGCTCGTGAGTTGGCAAGTCGCCGAGGGCACCCATGGTCTGGTGCCGGTGGGTACGACCGGCGAAAGCCCGACCGTGTCCCATGATGAGCACAAGCGCGTTGTCGAATGGTGCGTCGATGAAGCCGCTGGCCGCGTTCCTGTGATCGCGGGGGCGGGTTCCAACTCGACCCGTGAGGCCATCGAGCTTGCGCAGCATGCCGAGAAGGCGGGCGCCGACGCCGTGCTGGTGGTGACGCCGTACTACAACAAGCCGACCCAGGAGGGCATGTACCAGCACTTCAAAGCAATCAACGATGCGATCGGCATTCCGATTTTCATCTATAACATCCCGCCGCGATCGGTGATCGACATGAGCGTGGACACCATGGCGCGCTTGTTCGAGCTAAAGAACATCGCCGGCGTCAAGGACGCGACCGCGAGCATGGTGCGGGTTTCGCAGCAGCGCGCCGCGCTGGGTGAGGACTTCAACCAGTTGTCGGGCGAGGATGCCACCGTGCTCGGTTACATGGCCCATGGCGGCCATGGCTGCATCTCCGTGACGTCCAACGTCGCGCCGCGGCTGTGTTCGGAGTTTCATCTGGCCTGGCAGAAGGGCGACGTAGCGACCGCTCTCAAACTGCACGACAAGCTGATGCCGCTGCACACCAATCTGTTCATCGAGGCCAACCCGTCGCCCGTGAAATACGCATTGTCGCTGCTCGGCAAGATGGACGAGACGCTGCGCCTGCCGATGGTGCCGGTATCCGAGCCGACGCGCGTGGCGGTGCGCAGCGCCATGGTACATGCTGGCTTGATCAACTGACTTTCGATGTTGTCGCCATGAATCTCACGGTTCGTGAAACTGAAGAGAAGGGCCGGCAGATGCTCAAGGAGTTTCGCGATTTCGCGATGAAGGGCAATGTGGTCGACCTCGCGGTCGCCGTCATCATCGGCGCCGCGTTCGGCGCCATCGTGAATTCACTGGTCGGCGATATCATCATGCCGATCATCGGATCG
Source organism: uncultured Alphaproteobacteria bacterium (assembly GCA_963811915.1). Lineage (GTDB taxonomy): Bacteria > Pseudomonadota > Alphaproteobacteria > Rhizobiales > Xanthobacteraceae > Bradyrhizobium. The sequence goes on along the minus strand of CAWETC010000015.1, from coordinate 422,378 downwards.
ATCACCGGCGGGCTCGACTTCTCCAACTATTTCACCGGGCTGTCGAAAGCCGTGACCGCGACCAATCTGGCCGATGCCAGGAAGCAAGGTGCTGTGCTGGCCTGGGGCAACTTCCTGACCCTGACGATCAACTTCCTGATCGTCGCTTTTGTGCTGTTCATGGTGATCCGGGCGATGAACACGCTGAAACGAAAGGATGCCGCCGCGTCGCCGGCTCCGCCCAAGCCGACCCGCGAGGAAGAGTTGCTGACCGAGATCCGTGATCTCCTGAAGAAGGCGTGACGTGGCCGACAAGAACGAGCGTCCGATCAAGATCGTTGCCGAAAATCGCAAAGCCCGGTTCAACTATGCCATCGAGGACACGGTCGAAGCGGGAATCGCGCTGACCGGCACCGAGGTAAAGTCGATCCGCAACGGCAAGACCACGATCGCGGAATCCTACGCCGATACCAAGGGCGGCGAGATATGGCTGATCAACGCCAATATTCCCGAATACCTGCAGGCCAATCGCTTCAATCACGAGCCGAAGCGGCCACGCAAACTCCTGTTGCACCGAAAACAGATCAACCGGCTGATGGGCGCGGTCGACCGCGAGGGCATGACGCTGATTCCGCTGAAGCTTTATTTCAACGAGCGCGGCCGTGCCAAGCTGTTGCTGGCGGTGGCGAAAGGCAAGAAATTGCACGATAAACGCGAGAGCGAGAAAAAGCGCGACTGGGGTCGGGAAAAAGGCCGGCTGCTGCGGGCGCGGGGATAATATTTGAATATTGTCGGATAGGTTGAGCGAAGCGATACCCATCAATGTCCGTCGTGACGGGTTTCACGACGTTCAACCCATCCTAGGAAGCAATGAGGGTCCTGCGGACGCGGAGCCAGAGCGGCGAATGGGCAGTGGCGGATGGCGAATAGGGAAATTCACCACTACTTTCACCTCTATTCGCTACTCGCCATTTGTCACTTTGAGGAACGCCAAAATGGTTCAACCCAACCTGTTGGAAGTCGACTGGAGCAAGATTCCGGCACCGGTCGATGATGGCGCGGCGGCGCATCTGGTCGGCATGACGATCCCGCCAGTCAGCCTGATCGCCACCGACGACAGCTCGGTGACGCTGTCGGCGCTGGCGGGGCGCACCGTGGTGTTCGGCTATCCCAGAACCGGCGAGCCCGGCAAGATCGCTCTGGTCGACGACTGGGATATGATCCCGGGCGCGCGCGGCTGCACACCTCAGACCTGCGCATTTCGCGATCTGTTTGCGGAATTGAAATCTGCGGGCGCGAGCCACGTGTTTGGGCTATCGACGCAAAGCAACGACTACCAGACCGAAATGGCCTCACGGCTGCATCTGCCGTTTCCGGTTTTGTCCGACGAAAAGCTGGAACTGACCCGTGCGCTGAAGTTGCCAACCATGGAGGTGGCGGGACTGACCTTGATCAAGCGACTGGCGCTGATCATCGACGATGCTCGCATCAGCCACGTATTCTATCCGGTGTTTCCGCCCGACCGGAATGCCGGCGACGTGCTGGCGTGGCTGAAGGAAAACCGGGTTTAGGGGCCATCGCGTCGCGACAGTTCCTTGCGGCACTTCAACCTAGGTCGGCTCTGACCTGCGCAAACACGCTGCGAAACATCTCAGGGGTCAGCACCCGCGTATTCGTGTTGTAACGCGAGCAATGATAGCTGTCATACAACTTCCGCGCGCCCGCCGGGTGGATCGCGCCATGGCCAAACGGTGCGGCGGAGCTGCGAATACCCAACGCCTTCAGCGTCGAATCATGGGCTATCCGGCCGAGCGCCACGATCGTGCGCAGTTTTGGCATGGTCTCGATGGTCGCCGACAGAAATGGCCGGCAGGTATTGATTTCGACAGGCCGCGGCTTGTTCTGCGGTGGCACGCAGTGCACCGCATTGCCGATCCGGCAGTCGATCAGTTTCAGCCCGTCGTCGGGCCGCGCCTGATATTTGCCTTCGGCAAAGCCGTATTCGAGCAGCGTCGCGTAGAGCAGGTCGCCGGCGTAATCGCCGGTGAAGGGCCGGCCGGTGCGGTTGGCGCCCTGCAAACCGGGCGCGAGGCCGACGATTAACAGCCGCCCGTCGGGATCGCCGAATGGTGGAACCGGTGAATTGAACCATTCCGGTTCGCGCGCGCGGGCGTCCTCGCGAAAGGCTGCGAGCCGTGGACAAAGCGGACAATTGCGGTCGGGTACAGTGCGGAGGAGGGCGCCGGCGGGCGGTGGCGGGCTGTGCGCTGGATCGTTCTCAATCGTCGAAATCGTCGTCATCGCCCCTCGGCGCCGTGGTGGTCGCGCGCTGCAGGAATTGCGGTGCGTGATGACGCGGCTCGCGCGGAGCCGGGCGCTCGGATGGGTCGCGGCCGAGCTTGGATTGCAGTTCGACCAGGTCGGTGAAGACGTCGGCCTGGCGCCGCAATTCGTCGGCGATCATCGGCGGCTGGCTCGAAATCGTCGACACGACGGTGACCCGGACGCCGCGGCGCTGCACCGCTTCGACCAGCGAGCGGAAATCGCCGTCGCCGGAGAACAATACGATCTGGTCGACATGTTCGGCGAGCTCCATCGCATCGACCGCGAGCTCGATATCCATGTTGCCCTTCACCTTGCGGCGGCCGCTGGCGTCGATGAATTCCTTCGTCGCCTTGGTGACGACGGTGTAGCCGTTGTAGTCGAGCCAGTCGATCAGGGGACGAATCGACGAATATTCCTGATCCTCGATGATCGCGGTGTAGTAGAACGCGCGCAGCAGGGTTCCGCGGCTCTGGAATTCCTTGAGCAGACGCTTGTAATCAATATCGAAGCCGAGCGTCTTGGCGGTCGCGTAAAGGTTGGCGCCATCAATAAAGAGTGCGATCTTCTCGGAAACAGGGGACATTCAGTGCTCTCGCATGGTTGTTACCGGTAACGTTTCTTGGCGCAGCGGCAGCGGACCGCGCATTTCAAAGAAAATAAACTGCCGAAGACTGGCAATGCCTGTTGGACGGGCGCCGCCGTAAATTAAGGAAAGTCAGGGCAATAGATTAGACTTTGACGACGCAATGAAGCGTTTTCTTGTCCGCTCGACCGTTTGTGTCGGCTCCGAACGCTCCGCTGGTATTGCCCCACCATGGGTTAGCAGAGCAGATTACGTACGCCAAATCACAATTTTAGTCTTGCGGAAAATCCCCCACCCCTATAACTACCGCACATAATCAACATATTCGGTCCCATTTAACGGAGCGACAGTCGATGGCGCGCGTCACCGTAGAAGATTGCATTGATAAGGTTGATAATCGGTTCGACTTGGTCCTGTTGGCGGCGCACCGCGCCCGCATGATCTCGTCCGGCTCTCAGCTGACGGTCGATCGCGATAACGACAAGAACCCGGTAGTCTCGTTGCGTGAGATCGCGGACTTGACGATTTCTCCCGAGGATTTGCGTGAAGAATTGGTGCATTCGCTGCAGAAATTTGTCGAGGTCGACGAGCCGGAGCCCGATACGGTGCCCTTGATCGGATCGGCCGGCGCCAGCGTCGATGCCGACGATACGGAAGTCGCCGTCGAGCGCATGACCGAGGAGGAGCTTCTGAAGGGGCTCGAAGGTCTGGCGCCTCCGGAAGAGCAGCCCGAGGAAGACGAGTAAATCGCCCCCATTGCAACTTGGGGTTACCGAACCCAATATTCGATTTACCAAAGGCCCGGACATTTTGTCCGGGCCTTTGCTTTTATTGGCCTTTTTATGGTTACCATGTGGACGTCACGGCGGATTAATTCTGCGAAAGCTGTCTCCGATGTGATCGGAACACCGGCGATTTCGCGTTAGAGTTCGTCCCGACACCCGAAATCGAGCGGTTCCGTAGCGCGCAAGCGTCCGCGTCGCCCGACGAGGCATTAAGTCGTTCCCGTTATATGTGTGAGGCGAGGGCCGCATCCGAGGCCCGCGCATAAAGGCATTGAATTGATGGCCTATTGGCGCCGCCACCCAGGACAGATGCAGGCCGCGACCGATTCGGTCGCCGTGGTGCCTGCGTCGCCCGAACTGGCGCCGGCGGCCAAGCCGGCCAAGTCGCCACGTTCGCGCATGATGCGGCAATATGATTTGGTTGAACGTGTCCGGTCCTACAACCCGGATACCAACGAAGACCTGCTGAACCGCGCCTATGTCTACGCCATGAAGGCGCACGGATCGCAGACCCGGGCCTCCGGCGATCCGTATTTTTCGCATCCGCTGGAGGTCGCGGCGATTCTAACCGGCCTCAAGCTCGACGATGCAACCATCGTCGCGGCGCTGCTGCACGACACCATTGAGGATACCGAGGCTACCCGCGCCGAAATCGACCAGATCTTCGGACCCGAGATCGGTGCGCTGGTGGAGGGTCTCACCAAGCTGAAGCGGCTGGAACTGGTGTCGCGCGAGGCCAAGCAGGCCGAGAACCTGCGCAAGCTGCTGCTGGCGATCGCCGACGACGTCCGGGTTCTCCTGATCAAGCTTGCCGACCGGCTGCACAACATGCGCACGCTGGAGTTCGTGCCGCCGACCTCACGCCGCAGGATCGCCGAGGAGACGCTCGACATCTATGCGCCGCTCGCAGGCCGCATGGGCATGCAGGAAATGCGGGAAGAACTCGAAGACCTGTCGTTCCGCTCGCTCGACCCGGAAGCCTATGCGGTGGTGATGCAGCGGCTCGACGCGCTGGCGGACCGCAACCGCAACCTGATCGGCGAAATCGAAAGCCAGCTGTCCAAGAACCTCCAAAAGAACGGCCTGACCGCGCATGTCTATGGCCGGCGCAAGCAGCCGTTTTCGATCTGGACCAAGATGGAACGCAAGTCGGTCGGCTTCGAACAATTGTCGGATATTTTCGGATTCCGGGTCGTGATGAAGGACGTCGAGGCCTGCTACCGCGCGCTCGGCGTCGTCCACACCACCTGGCCGGTGGTACCGGGCCGGTTCAAGGATTACATCTCGACGCCGAAACAGAACGATTACCGGTCGATCCACACCACCGTCATCGGTCCCGGCAAGCAGCGCGTCGAATTGCAGATCCGCACCGAGGACATGGACCGGATCGCGGAATTCGGCATCGCCGCGCACGCCTTCTACAAGGATGGCATCGGCTCACCGACCGAACTCCTGAAGCGCGAATCCAACGCTTTCGCGTGGCTGCGCCACACCATCGCGGTGCTCTCGGAAAGCGCCAATCCGGAAGAGTTTCTCGAGCATACCAAGCTCGAGCTGTTTCACGATCAGGTGTTTTGTTTCACGCCGAAGGGAAAGCTGATCGCTCTGCCGCGGCAGGCTAACGTGATCGACTTCGCCTATGCGGTGCACACCGATGTTGGCAACAGCGCGGTCGGCTGCAAGATCAACGGCAAGTTCGCGCCGCTGTCGTCCGAACTGCAGAACGGCGACGAAGTGGAGGTGCTGACGTCGGAGGCGCAGTCGGCGCCGCCGTCGGCCTGGGAATCGCTTGCGGTCACCGGCAAGGCGCGGGCGGCGATCCGGCGCGCCACCCGCACCGCCGTGCGCGACCAATATGCCGGCCTCGGCCGCCGTATCGTGGAGCGGCTGTTCGTGCGCGCGAAGATCGAGTACGGCGACGACAAGCTCAAGGGCGCGCTGCCGCGGCTCGCGCGGGCCTCGATCGACGACGTGATGGCCGCGGTCGGCCGCGGCGAGATGAAGGCCTCCGACGTCGCCCGCGCGATGTATCCGGATTACAAGGAAGAACGGGTCGCGCGATACGGCGCCAAGAAGGGCCTCGACAAGCTGAAGCAGAAATCGCCGCAGGACCCGGCGCGCAGCCCATCCGCCATCCCGATCCGCGGCATTAATTCCGGTTTGCCGGTCAAGTTCGCCCCGAACGGTGGTGCGGTGCCGGGCGACCGCATCGTCGGAATTGTCTCGCCGGGCGAAGGCATCACGATCTATCCGATCCAGTCGCCGGCGCTGAAGGATTTCGAGGAGGAGCCGGAACGCTGGCTCGACGTGCGCTGGGACGTCGACGAATTGACGCCGCAGCGCTTTCCAGCGCGAATCCTCGTCGACAACGTCAACGAACCCGGAAGTCTCGCCCAGGTCGCCACCGTGATCGCCGAGCATGACGGCAATATCGACAATATCAGCATGCACCGGCGTTCGCCTGATTTCACCGAGCTCACCATCGATCTTGAGGTCTATGACCTGAAGCATCTCAGCGCTATTATCGCCCAGCTGCGCGCCAAAGCCGTGGTCGCACGAGTTCGAACGCGTCAACGGGTAAAGCAAGACGTCCTCATGGTCAGGAGGCGCTCTCTCAGCAGCGCGCTTGCGCTGTCTCTTGCGCCTTATCGAACCATGAGGTCACAATGCAGCTCATCCTTGACGCGGCGAAGACGCCGCTCCTCAGGATGAGGAAATTCGGCTAATCATCTCCAACGTTCCTGTTCGCGAGTTCCTGCATGGCCCATCCTCCGCTGCGTCTCGGAGTCAATGTCGATCACGTCGCCACCCTTCGCAACGCGCGGGCGGGGCGTAATCCCGATCCGGTGCGTGCCGCGCTGGCCGCGATCGAGGCCGGCGCCGATGGCATCACCGCGCATCTGCGCGAGGATCGCCGCCACATCCGCGATGACGACATGGCGCGGCTGAAGGCCGAGATCTCAAAGCCGCTGAATTTCGAGATGGCGGCGACGGCGGACATGCTGGCGATCTCGCTTGCGACCAGGCCTCATGCGGTGTGCCTGGTGCCCGAGCGCCGGGAAGAGCTCACGACCGAGGGCGGCCTCGACGTGGTCGGACAGCAGAATGCGCTGGCGCCATTCATCGCCCGTTTGAACGACGCCGGGGTGCGGGTGTCGCTGTTTATTGCCGCCGATCCCGCCCAGATCGAAATGGCCGCGAAGCTGCGCGCGCCCGTCATTGAAATTCACACCGGCGCCTGGTGTGATGCCGTGGTCGATGGCCACGCGGCAAAGGCGGAATCCGAGTGGCAGCGCATCGTTGCGGGGGCCGCGCTGGCGCGCTCGGCCGGCCTCGAAGTTCATGCCGGTCACGGCCTTGATTATGTGACTGCGGAAAAGATCGCGTCATTGCCTGAGATCGTCGAGCTGAATATCGGCTACTACATGATCGGGGAGGCCTTGTTCGTCGGCCTCGGCGAGACCGTTCGCGCGATGCGGGCCGCAATGGATCGCGGCCGCAAAAATCTCGCGAGCAGACCATGATCATCGGCATCGGCTCCGATTTGATCGATATCCGCCGTGTCGCCAAGGTCATCGAGCGCCACGGCGAGCGCTTTCTCGACCGCATTTTCACCGAGGTCGAGCGGGCCAAGGCCGAGCGCCGCGCCAAAAGCGAAAAAATGGTGGTGGCGACCTACGCCAAGCGGTTTGCCGCCAAGGAGGCCTGTTCCAAGGCGCTGGGTACCGGCATCCGGAGCGGCGTCTGGTGGCGGGACATGGGGGTGGTGAATTTGCCGGGTGGCCGGCCGACCATGCGCCTGACGGGCGGGGCGCTGGCGCGGCTGGTGGAACTGACGCCACAGGGATATGAGGCGCGGATTGACCTTAGCATCACCGATGATTGGCCGCTGGCGCAGGCCTTCGTCATAATTTCGGCCGTTCCCCCCGGCAAACCCTGACCAGTCGGGGGCCGCTCGCGGCCGTCCCCCGGCAAAACTAAAAATCCTAGACTTGTCAGTAGATTAGAAAGTTTTGATGAAGCCGTTGATTGCGCGGCTGCTAACAACCGTCTAAAACGCCGCAGGGAACATCAAAGCAGAGTGGGTTCGGGTCTGGGCCGGAATTCGCTCTCAACATCAGAATCAAGGCCATTTTCTTGACGCGAGGCCAACCGCTCCTCGCGTGAAGAAAATGTTCTGCCACCGCGCGGGGAACGCGACGGGGAAACAGGAAAACAATGAGCGTGACATCCGGCACAAAAACAGAAAGCGGCTTGGGTGAAACCGTCCGCGTCGTCATCCATGCGCTGTTGATCGCTCTGGTGATCCGAACCTTTTTGTTCCAGCCCTTCAACATCCCTTCGGGATCGATGAAGGCGACCTTGCTGGTCGGCGACTATTTGTTCGTCTCGAAATATTCCTACGGCTACAGCCACTATTCGTTGCCGCTGTCGCCGCCGCTGTTCTCGGGCCGCATCTTCGGCTCCGAACCGGCGCGGGGCGACGTCGTCGTGTTCCGGCTGCCCAAAGATGACACTACCGATTACATCAAGCGCGTGATCGGATTGCCAGGCGATCGCATCCAGATGAAGGAGGGGCTGCTCTACATCAATGACAAGCCGGTGGTCCGCGAGCGGCTGAGCGATTTCATCGGCGAAGACCCCTGCGGGTCTGACGCGACCGCACGGGTGAAGCGCTGGAAGGAGACGTTGCCGAACGGCGTCAGCTATGAGTTGCTGGATTGCGTCGACAACGGTTTCTACGACAACACCATTGTCTACACCGTGCCGCCGGGCCATTTCTTCATGATGGGCGACAACCGGGACAACTCCACCGATAGCCGGGTGCTGTCTGCCGTGGGCTACGTGCCGTTCGAGAATCTCGTCGGGAGAGCCCAGATGATCTTCTTCTCGATTGCCGAAGGCGAACATGCCTGGATGTTTTGGCGCTGGCCCACCGCGGTGCGCTGGAATTGCATATTCTCCATTGTGCGATGAACGACGAAACGCCTGATATCAAGATTTTATCGTCACCCGGCGAAGCGAGCCCCCAGCCTGACGCCGGTGGCGAGCCTGCGGTGGCGAAGAAAAAGCGCTCCAAGATCAGCGCCAAGGCCGCCGCGGCGGCGCTCGAGGCGCGCATCGGACACAAGTTTTCCGATCCAACTTTGCTTACCACGGCCTTTACGCATGTGTCGGCGCTGAAACCGGCGCGCAAACGCGGCGACAGTTATCAGCGCCTGGAATTCCTCGGCGATCACGTTCTTGGATTAATCGTGTCCGACATGCTGTACCGTGCCTTTCCCGGCGCCGACGAAGGCGAATTGTCGAAGCGGCTCGCCGATCTCGTGCGCAAGGAGAGCTGCGCGGACGTGGCGAAGTCGCTGGGATTGCTCGATGACATCAAGCTTGGCGCGGTCGGGGCCGGGGCAGGCGCCCGCCTGCGCAAATCCGTGCTCGGCGACATCTGCGAGGCGGTGATCGGCGCGGTATTTCTCGACGGCGGCTATACGGCGGCGGCGCAGTTCGTCGAACGCAACTGGACCGAGCGGATGCACAAGCCGCGCCGGCCGCTGCGCGATCCCAAGACGGTGTTGCAGGAGTGGGCTCAGGGCAAGGGGCTGCCGACGCCGGTCTATCGTGAGGTCGAACGTACCGGGCCGCATCACGATCCGCAATTTCGTGTCGCCGTGGATTTGCCGGGGCTGGCGCCGGCCGAGGGCGTCGGCGGCAGCAAGCGCGCGGCTGAAAAGGTCGCGGCCTCCGTCATGATCGAGCGCGAAGGCGTTGGCGGCGGCAACAATGATGGATGACACCTCGAGCGAATCCACACCGGTAGCGACGCGCTGCGGCTTCGTCGCGCTGATCGGCGCCCCCAATGTCGGCAAGTCCACGCTGGTCAATGCGCTGGTCGGCTCCAAGGTCACCATCGTCTCGCGCAAGGTGCAGACCACCCGCGCGCTGATCCGCGGCATCGTGATCGAAAACAATGCGCAGATCATCCTGGTCGACACGCCCGGGATCTTCCTGCCCAAGCGCAGGCTGGACCGCGCCATGGTGTCGACCGCGTGGAGCGGGGCGCATGACGCCGATCTGGTCTGCGTGCTGCTCGACGCGCGGGAAGGCATCGACGAGGAAGCCGATGCGATCTTCACCAAGCTCGCGACCGTTCGCCACGAGAAAATCCTGGTGCTGAACAAGATCGACCTGGTGCCGCGCGAAAAACTGCTGGCGCTGACCAAGGCCGCCAATGAACGCCTGCGTTTCGAACAGACCTTCATGGTCTCGGCGCTGTCAGGCGACGGCGTCGACGATTTGCGCCGCACGCTGGCCGCTATGGTGCCGCCGGGGCCGTTTCATTACCCGGAAGATCAGATGTCGGACGCGCCGATGCGGCATCTGGCGGCGGAAATCACGCGGGAAAAAATCTTCCGTCAGTTGCACCAGGAACTGCCGTATCAGTCGACCGTTGAGACCGATACCTGGACCGAACGTAAGGACAAATCCATCCGCATCGAGCAGACGATTTTTGTCGAGCGCGAAAGCCAGCGCAAGATTGTGCTGGGCAAGGGCGGCGCGACCATCAAGTCGATCGGCGCGGATTTCCGTAAGGAGATCGCGGAGATCGTCGGAGTGCCCGTGCATCTGTTTTTGTTTGTGAAGGTGCGCGAGAACTGGGGCGATGATCCCAACCGTTACCGTGAAATGGGACTGGAATTCCCCAAAGAATAAGAAAGCGATGACCTGTATCCGATGAACGTCCCCAGGAACGTGCTGTGGTTTGAAGTGCTGCTGTATCTGTCGCTGACGCTCGATGCGCTGTCGGTCGCATTCCAGGACCGGACCCCGAGCGCCGACATGACGGAGTCGGTGATCCTGATCGCGAACGTATTGGCGGCCGGCCTGATCCTGCTGCTGTTTTATTTCGTCGGGCTCGCCGCACAGCGGCGCAAGAACTGGCCGCGCTGGGCGCTGGTCGCCTCGTTTGTGCTGTCTGTGATCTCGCTGGCAGAAATCCTCGGCGACAACGGCATGCAGCTTGATAGCGCGATCGAGGTCGTGTCCTGCGCCCTGACGGCGGCCGGACTGTATTTTTCCTTCACCGGCGACGCCCAGGGGTGGTTCAACGGGTGAATTTCTTGCGTCATTCCGGGGCGATGCGAAGCATCGAACCTCTGATGTGCGCACATCGGAAATCTCGAGCTTCCGGGGTCGCGCTAAGTCGCGCGCCCCGGAATGACACCGGTGAGATGGCTGCCACGACCACCAGAAATCCTGTAAACTCCGCACCATGGAATGGACCGACGAAGGCATCGTGCTGGGGGTACGGCGGCATGGCGAATCCTCTGCCATTGTCGAACTCCTGACGCGCAGCCATGGCCGGCATCTGGGCCTCGTGCGCGGCGGCGCCGGCAAGCGGATGCGGCCCATGCTGCAGCCCGGCAACAGCGTCACCGCGGTATGGCGCGCCCGGCTCGACGAGCATCTCGGCTATTATGTGATTGAGGGCACGAAGCTGCGCGCCGCCACCGTGCTGGCGTCCTCCCACGCGGTCTACGGGGTGACGCATCTGGCCTCGCTGGCGCGGCTATTGCCCGAGCGCGATCCGCATGAAGACATCTACGGGATGCTGGAGCGCACGCTGGACGATTTCGACGATGTCGGCGAGGCCGCCGTTCACCTCATCAAATTCGAACTGGCGATGCTGGCGGAACTCGGCTTCGGACTGGATCTGGAGAACTGCGCCGCCACCGGTGCGACCACCGAGCTGATTTATGTGTCGCCGAAATCCGGCGGCGCGGTGTCGCGGCAGGCCGGCGATCCCTGGCGGGACCGGCTGTTGCGGCTGCCGCCGTTCCTGCGCCAAGATTTCCCGCAACAGGATAGCGGCGGTTCCAATGGCTGGTCGGATCAGGATCTGCAGGATGGTTTCACGCTCACCGGACTGTTTCTGCTGCGTCATGTGCTCGAACCGCGCGGGCAGGGCCATTCCGACGCCCGCGACGGGTTCATCAATGCGGTGACCCGTCACCGGGCGCGCGTGGCGGTTCCGTAGCACAGCCGGGCGGCCTAAATTGGCTACTGATTCGCATCTTGCCCGATTCACTACGAGGGTTTAACGCCTCCCCATGGGAAAACGACAACTACCACCGGAAGAGCCGGCCGAAATCCATGAGGTGATGCTGCGCGATGCGCTGGAAGAGCGCTATCTCGCCTATGCGCTCTCGACCATCATGCATCGCGCACTGCCCGATGCCCGCGACGGCTTAAAGCCGGTGCATCGCCGCATCCTGTACGGCATGCGCCTGTTGCGGCTCGAGCCCGGTACGCCGTTCAAGAAATCCGCCAAGATCGTCGGCGACGTGATGGGTTCATTCCATCCACATGGCGATCAGGCAATCTACGACGCCATGGTGCGGCTCGCGCAGGATTTTGCCTCGCGCTATCCGCTGGTCGACGGCCAGGGCAATTTCGGCAACATCGACGGCGATAATGCCGCCGCCTACCGCTACACCGAAGCCCGCATGACCGATGTCGCGCGGCTCCTGCTTGATGGCATCGACGAGGACGGCGTCGAGTTCCGCCCTAGTTACGACGGCTCGTCGAAAGAGCCGAGCGTTCTGCCCGGCGGATTTCCGAATCTTCTGGCCAACGGCGCGCAGGGCATCGCGGTCGGCATGGCGACCTCGATCCCGCCGCACAACGCGGCTGAGCTGTGCGACGCCGCCCTGCATCTGATCGACAAGCCCGATGCCAAGTCAAAGACGCTCTTGAGATGGGTCAAGGGTCCGGATTTTCCGACCGGCGGCATCGTCGTCGATTCCAAGGAGAGCATCGCCGAGGCCTACATGACCGGGCGCGGTTCGTTCCGCACCCGCGCCAAATGGAGCCAGGAAGAGGGCGCCCGCGGCACCTGGGTCGTGGTCATCACCGAAATACCCTGGCTGGTGCAGAAATCCCGCCTGGTCGAGAAGATCGCCGAACTGCTCAACGAGAAAAAGCTGCCGCTGGTCGGCGACGTCAAGGATGAATTCCGCCGAAGACATCCGCCTCGTGATCGAGCCGAAATCACGCGCGGTCGATCCGGAATTGCTGATGGAGTTGCTGTTCCGGCTGACCGAACTGGAGAGCCGGATCCCGCTGAACCTCAACGTGCTGGTGAAGGGCCGCATCCCCAAGGTGCTTGGCCTTGCCGAATGCCTGCGCGAATGGCTCGACCATCTGCGCGACGTGCTGCTGCGCCGTTCGAACTATCGCAAGGAACAGATCGAGCATCGGCTCGAAGTGCTCGGCGGCTACCTGATCGCCTATCTCAACATCGACAAGGTGATCAAGATCATCCGCACCGAGGATGAGCCGAAGCCGGAGTTGATGAAGGCGTTCAAGCTCACGGAAGTCCAGGCCGACGCGATCCTCAACATGCGCCTGCGCAGTTTGCGCAAGCTCGAGGAATTCGAGATCCGCACCGAGGACAAGAACCTTCGCTCGGAATTGAAAGGCATCAAGGGCCTGCTCGGGTCCGAGGCCGAGCAATGGTCCAAGATCGGCGAACAGGTCCGCAAGGTACGCGATATCTTTGGGCCGAAGACGCCGCTCGGCAAGCGCCGTACCCAATTCGCCGACGCGCCGGAGCATGATCTCGCCGCGATCGAGGAAGCCTTCGTCGAGCGCGAGCCGGTCACGGTGGTGATTTCCGACAAGGGCTGGGTGCGTACCCTCAAAGGTCATGTCGCCGACCTCTCCGGGCTGACCTTCAAGACCGACGACCATCTGGGTTCGGCGTTCTTTGCCGAGACCACATCGAAGCTGTTGCTGTTCGCCACAAATGGCCGTTTCTATTCGCTCGACGTCGCCAAGCTGCCGGGTGGCCGCGGCCACGGCGAGCCGATCCGCATGTTCATCGACATGGAGCAGGACGCCGCGATCGTATCGCTGTTCGTCAACAAGGGCGGCCGCAAATTCCTGGTCGCTAGCCATGAGGGGCAGGGCTTTATCGTCAACGAGGACGATTGCGTCGGCAACACCCGCAAGGGCAAGCAGGTGCTCAACGTCGAGATGCCGAATGAAGCGCGCGCGCTCGCGACCGTCACCGGCGACACCGTCGCGGTGATCGGCACCAACCACAAGATGGTGATCTTCCCGATCGATCAGGTGCCGGAGATGGCGCGCGGCCGCGGTGTCCGCTTGCAGAAATATACCAGCGCGGCACTGTCGGATGTCGCGGTGTTCGATTCCAAGGCCGGTCTCACCTGGAAGGATTCGGCGGGTCGCGACCAGGCGATGAGCTGGAAGGAATTGGCGGACTGGCGCGGCAACCGCGCCGACGCCGGCCGCTTGGCGCATGGCCTCCCGAAATCGAACAAGTTCCTGCGCGGCGTGGAGTAGGCTATCCGTCTTCCCCGTCAAAGCGGCGAGGGTAGCCGGGGTGAGCGAAGCGATATCCGGGATGTTCGTATTGGGCGTGCTTCCCGCATATCGCTGCGCTCATGCGGGCCACTTATTGTTTTGCTGCCTTTGACGGCTGTCTCGGCGGCGCCCCACCGCTGCAAATGCACATCTCCATCGGCTACAATTGATCGTGAGATGGAGGGGGTGCTGCGATACGGTAGTATCCGCTGCTACCGGAGCGAAATTCCGAAGAACGTCGGCAGGGGAGGAACAGCGTGAATCGAACAATTGGTTTCGTGGCGGCATTGTTGTCAGCGGTGGTGTTGGGCGGTCTCGCCCATGCCCAATCGGGCAAACCGGGTATCGAAAAACTCTACATTCTCAATTGCGGCGAAGGCGTCGCCGGCGATATTTCGCGCTGGTCGCCGGGCGTCAACGAAGGCAAGTCAATGGACTTCGTCGACAATTGTTACCTCATCAAGCATTCACAGGGCTGGTTCCTCTGGGATACCGGCATCCCGGATGCGGTCGCGGGCATGCAGAATGGGCTGGTGCCAGCCGATCCGAAGGCCGTCACCTGGCACCGCTCCCAGACGTTGGCCGCGCAACTTGAGCAGCTTGGGGTCAAGTCATCCGACATCAAGGCCATGGCCGTCTCGCACACCCATCCCGATCATATCGGCAATGTCGAGATGTTTCCTAAAGCGATGCTCTATGTCCAGAAGGCCGAATACGAATGGCCGGGCGCCAACAACGCACCCCGATTCAAGCCGGAGCATCCGGTCACCAAGCTCGAGGGGGATCACGATGTCTTCGGCGACGGCAGCGTGACCATTCTCTCGACTCCCGGCCACACGCCGGGTCATCAATCGCTGCTGGTGAGACTCCCTCATACCGGCGCGGTTATCCTGACCGGCGATGCCGTCCACTTCAAAAGCAATTGGGAAAACCGCGGTGTTCCCGTCAACAATTTCAGCAAGGACCAGACGCTGGCCTCGATGCAGAAGTTATCGGACATCATGACAAAGGAAAAAGCGCAGCTGTGGATCAACCACGACAAGGCGCAGCGCGACACTCTCAAAATGTCTCCTTCATTCTACGACTGAGGAACGCGCGATCAATCCGGGCGGCGGCGGCAAAGACCGAAGCGAGGCGCAGATGCCTCGCGAAAATCACGCCGCCGCGATGGCCTCGATCTCGATCATGAAATCCGGGCCATACAGCTTCGATACCTCGACCAGCGTCACCGCAGGCGCCGCCGGGGGCGTCACCGACGCAAAGAACCGGTTTCGCGCGTCGCGATAGACGCCAAGATGACCCATATCGGTGAGAAATACCGTCAGCTTCACCAGACTGGCTGCGTCACAGCCACGTGCCTGTAACGCAGCGGCGAGATTGCGAAACACCTGCGCTGCCTGTGCCGCGAAATCATCCTTGCCGACCAGGTTTCCATCCTGATCAAGCGCGGTCTGGCCTGAAATGAAGATAATGCGGCTGGCGCTGATATCAACGATCTGGGAGTAGCCGGGCGGCGTGCCGAGTTCGGGCGGATTGCTGCGGACGATCGAGGGCGTTGCATTCTCGGTCATGCCTGTGATCCCTTGGTGGCCGTGTTCTCGAATATCAGTTGCGCGGGACGGAGACGGGCGGGGGACCGAATCCCATCGGCTTCTTCGGTTTCAGCGTTCCGATATAGAACGACCCGCCGGCCACCAGAACAAGCGCGACCAGGTAGACCGCATAGGATTGCGGCGGCGTGATCGCCCACCGCACAAAACCCCTGATAACAGCCGCTGGACCGGTCTCGTTTTCCATGCGGTGGTTTTGCGCGATATGGGGCGCGATGGGAAGGGGCAAATCGGGCGGATGCCGTCGCAGCCTACGTCGCTGAGGAATCCTGTCGCAGCATCAAAAGAGCGATCAACGCCGCGAGACTGAGCGCGGACGAGACGATCAGGATGCGGCTTCCCATGGCGTCGATCAGCAGGCCGAATGCCAGCGGGGCGATGGCCTGCGCCATCCGCGCCGGCGCGCCTATGATGCCGAGCCGGTAGCCATAATTTTGCGGACCGAAAATCGCCAGCGGCAGCGTGCCGCGCGCGATGGTCAAGATGCCGTTGCCGGCGCCATGGAAGATCGCAAAGACACCCGCGGCCCCGCCGCCGGCGAGCGCCAGAATGATCGCGCCGACGGGATGCGTCAGACATGCCAACCGCGTCGACACCAGCGGATGATAGCGGCTGAGAAAGCTCGCCTCGACGATACGGGCCAGCACCTGCGCCGGGCCGATCAGCGCGCCGGCCGATATGGCTTGCAGGGTGGTCGCGCCCGCGGCTTGAAGTATCCGGGGCAGATGCGCCGCCATCGCGCCGGTGACGCTCCAGGCCGCCGCAAAGGCAAAGGCGAGCAGTACCATGGTTCGATCGATCGGGATATGCGGCTTGGGCGTGGTCACTGCGGCGGCTTTGGCTACCTTCACGGCAGGCAGCATCAACCAGTTGAGCGGCAGGCCGATCAGGATATGCGCCGCCGCCCAGGCAAAGCAGGTGTTGCGCCAGCCGATGGTTTCCAGTCCCCAGGCGGTCAGCGGCCATCCCACAGTGCTCGCGAACCCCGCAAGCAGCGTGATGCCGGTGATGGATCGGCGCGCATTGTCGCCATAGATCCGTCCGAGCGCTGCGAAGGCGGCGTCGTAGAGGCCACATCCCATGCCGATGCCGAGCAACAACCAGGCGACCACCAACACCGGGATCGAATAGGTGCCGCCGAGCAGCGCGAGTCCCGCGGCCAATGTCAGGTTGGACATCGACAGTACAGGCCTGCCGCCGAACAGATCGATCTGCCGGCCGATGCGCGGGCCGAGCAGGGCCGATATCACCAGCGAGGCCGAGAAGGCCGCAAAGATCCAGTTCGAGGACACGCCGAGGTCACGCGCGATCGGATCGGCCAGGATCGCCGGCAGATAGTAGCTCGAGGCCCACGCCAGCGTCTGCGTGGTGCCGAGCGCCAGAATGATGGGAAGCGGCCGGGCGCTTGCTTCAGGCGCCATTAACGTTCCTAGCCGGCATCATTCGCATCCGCAGTTTCTTCTTCTGTTGTGGCCATACCGAATAAGGGGAGTCGGCGGAGCGGGCAATTGCTTGACAGCGACACATTAATTCCATATATCCAGATATATGGAATTAGAGCAAGCCATCCTCGCACTCGCCGCATTAGCCCAGTCCACGCGACTGAGCGTTTTCAGGCTATTGGTGAAGCACGAACCTGACGGGCTCGCGGCGGGCGATATCGCCAAGGCGCTTGCGGTTCCGCAAAACACCATGTCGGCGCATCTCGCAGTTCTTGCGCGTGCAGGATTGGTGATGAGCGAACGGAAAAGCCGTTCGATTATCTACCGGGCGAATTTGGTGACCTTTCAAGACCTCACGTCATTCATGGTTGAAGATTGCTGTGGCGGCCGCGCGGACCTATGCCCGCCCGTTGCCGCATGCAAGCCAGCGCAAAGCAAACGTGTAAAAGTTACCAACTGAGGAGCAAATGTCATGAAGCGCCTTCACGTCCACATGGCGGTAGAAAATCTCTCGCAATCGATTGGCTTCTACTCGGCACTGTTCGCGGCGCAGCCCACCGTGGTCAAGACTGATTACGCCAAGTGGATGCTCGATGATCCCCGCGTGAATTTCGCCATCTCGACAAGGGGCCGGCAGCCTGGCCTCGATCACCTCGGTATTCAGGTTGAGAACGCCGATGAGTTGCAGGAGGTTTATGCGCGGCTCCGAAAGGCGGGCGGCAATATCATCGAACAAGGTCAAACCGCCTGCTGCTACGCGAAATCGGAAAAGTCCTGGATCGATGATCCCGCTGGCATCGCGTGGGAAACCTTTCTTACCACGGGCGAAAGCACCACGTATGGTGATGGCACCGGCGAACGCGACGCGCGCGTGGCACACGAAAAGCAAAGTGCCTGCTGCGTTCCGCAAGCTCCGATTGCTGCTCCTTCAGCGTGCTGCACGTCCTAGGAGGATCACATGAGCGAGCCAATCTACAACGTTCTCTTTCTGTGCACCGGAAATAGCGCCCGCTCGATTTTGGCAGAGTCGATCTTGCGAAAGGACGGTCACCAACACTTTCGCGCCTTTTCTGCCGGTAGTCAGCCGAAGGGGACTGTGAACCCATATGCAATCAAAGTTCTCAAGAACCTCGATTTTCCGATCGACGGTCTGCGCTCGAAGAGTTGGGAGGAGTTCGCGCGGCCCGGGGCGCCCGTGATGGATTTCGTGTTCACGGTTTGCGACAACGCGGCCGGCGAGTCTTGCCCGATATGGCCGGGCCAACCAATGACGGCCCATTGGGGCATCGAAGACCCGGCCGAAGTTGAGGGCACGGACATTCAGAAGGAAGCAGCGTTCGTCGCGGCGCTTCGCTATCTCAAGAATCGCATCGCAATTTTCACGAGCTTGCCGTTAGCGAGCATCGATAAATTGTCGCTGGGGACGC
This sequence comes from uncultured Alphaproteobacteria bacterium, assembly GCA_963811915.1. Taxonomy (GTDB): domain Bacteria; phylum Pseudomonadota; class Alphaproteobacteria; order Rhizobiales; family Xanthobacteraceae; genus Bradyrhizobium. The sequence continues at coordinate 403,841 of CAWETC010000015.1, read as the reverse complement.
GGCTGCGGGATATAGGCCATGGTGAGGGCGCCACCGCGTTGCGCCCGGACGTGGCGTAACCGCGATGAATCTCTTCGAACGTTATCTCTCGCTCTGGGTGGCGCTTTGTATCGTCGCGGGCGTCGCACTCGGGCATCTTTTGCCTGGGCTGTTCGCGACCGTTGCGAGCGCGGAAATCGCGCGGGTCAATCTGCCGGTGGCCGGGCTGGTCTGGCTGATGATCATTCCGATGCTTCTGAAGATCGACTTCGGCGCCCTCGGCCAGGTGCGCGAGCACTGGCGCGGTGTCGGCGTGACGCTGTTCATCAACTGGGCCGTGAAACCATTTTCGATGGCGTTGCTGGGCTCGCTGTTCATAGGCCATCTGTTCGCGCCATGGCTGCCATCGACACAAATCTCGTCTTATATCGCCGGGCTCATTCTGCTGGCGGCAGCGCCCTGCACGGCCATGGTGTTCGTGTGGTCTAACCTGTGCGAAGGTGAGCCGCACTACACCTTGAGCCAGGTCGCGCTCAACGACGTTATCATGATATTTGCGTTCGCGCCGCTGGTTGGCCTCTTGCTCGGCGTTGCCTCGATCACCGTGCCTTGGGCGACCCTGCTGATCTCGGTGGTGTTGTATATCGTGGTGCCCGTCATTGTCGCGCAGCTATGGCGACATACGCTGATGATGTCCGGGCCGGCGGCGCTGCAGCGGACACTACACGTCCTGCAGCCGGTCTCGCTGGTCGCGCTGCTGACCACGTTGGTGATGCTGTTCGGCTTTCAGGGCGAACAGATCATCGCACAGCCGCTGGTGATCGTGCTGCTCGCGGTGCCGATCCTGATCCAGGTGTATCTCAACGCAGGGCTTGCCTATTGGCTGAGCCGGCGCTTCGGCGTGGCCTGGTGCGTTGCCGCGCCGGCGGCGCTGATTGGCGCCAGCAACTTCTTCGAACTTGCGGTCGCCGCTGCCATCAGTCTGTTCGGTCTCAACTCCGGGGCGGCGCTGGCCACCGTGGTGGGAGTTCTGGTCGAGGTTCCCGTGATGCTCTCGGTGGTCTATCTGGTGAAGGCGTCGCGCGGCTGGTATGAGGCCGGTCCCGGGCGTTCCGTTGCCGTCAACAAGGAAGCGCGGACGTGAGCGTCACGATCTATCACAATCCGGCTTGCGGCACATCGCGCAACACGCTGGCCATGATCCGGCAAAGCGGCGAAACGCCAGTGATTATCGAATATCTGAAGAACCCGCCGGATCGGGCGCGGCTGATCGAGTTGATCCGCGCGATGGGTATCCCGGTTCGCGCGCTGCTTCGGGAAAAGGGCACGCCTTATGCGGAGCTTGGGCTTGCCGACCCGAAATGGAGCGACGACCAACTGATTGATTTCATGCTGGCGCATCCGATCCTGATCAACCGGCCGATCGTACAGACGCCGAAGGGTACGAAACTTTGCCGGCCATCGGAAGCGGTGCTCGATCTGCTCGACCATCCCGTCGGATCCTTTGTCAAAGAGGACGGCGAGGTCGTCACGCGGACGTAGAGTTGACGCCAGCCTTTCGCGCGGCACGATCGCGCGGCATAATGATCCCATGGAATTAGCGCCCCGCCTGAATCTGATGAACTGGCTGACCAGCCAGGGCCTGACCGGTGCGTCCGAGAACGATCTCGTGCGCGGCTTCTGCGAGCGTTGCCGGGCAGGCGGTCTCGATCTGTCGCGCGGCCTGGTCTTCATCGACACCCTGCACCCGATTTTCGAGGGCCGCGGATTTCGCTGGAACGATACCGAGACCAACGAAAGCGACAGTTTCGAATATGGGCCGACCGGCGAGGGCGACGCGGCGAAAAACTGGCGCCGGTCCACCTTCTTCCACATGCTCGAAAACGGCCATGACGAGATGCGGATCGATCTCGCTGATTGCGACTCGCTCGATTTCTCGATGATTGACGAATTGGCCGCAAAGGGTCACCGGCATTTCCTGGCCTTCGTGCACCGTTTCGGGGAAGCCGGCACCATCGGTCAGATGGATTGCCTCTATTCCTACTGGCTGACGAGGCGTGCGGAAGGTTTCAGCGAGCAGGGGCTGGCGGCGCTGCGAGACCTGGTGCCGGTATTGGGACTGGCGATCAAGTCGGCTGCGCAGGTCGATATCGCGCGGACGCTGGGCCGGGTCTATCTCGGGCGCGACGCGTCCGAGCAGGTGCTGCGCGGGCGGATATCGCGCGGCGTTACCGAACGCATCAATGCCGTGTTGTGGTTCTCGGATCTGCGTGGCTCGACCTCGATCAGCGAAAGCATCGCCCCCGACGAGATCATTCCGTTTCTCAACGATTATGCGCAAGCCGCGATCGACGCCGTCCATGATGCCGGCGGCGACGTGCTCAAACTGATCGGCGACGGCGTGCTGGCGATGTTCACCAATCCGGATATGGCGCTGGCCAAGCGCGCGGCACTTCGGGCCGAGCATCGTTTCCGGCAAAACATGATCGCGCTCAACCTGCGCCGCGCCGCCGAGGCACGGCCGACGACGTCGGCCTATGTCGGCCTGCATGTGGGTGAAGTCTTCTACGGCAATATCGGCAGCGAGGACCGGCTCGACTTCACTGTAGTGGGGCCTGCGGTCAATGAGGTCAGCCGCATCGCCTCGATGTGCCGTTCGGTCGATCGCGAATTGCTGGCGTCATCGGCCTTTCGGGCCGGCCTCGATGCCACAGGGCGGGGTTATCTCGTCTCCACCGGCCGCTATGCGCTGCGCGGCATCGGCCGCGCGCAGGATCTTTATACCCTCGATCCCGACATTGCCGTCGATGAAGTCGCCGCCGGGCGCTACGAGCGGTACCTGGTGAGTTAGCCGGGTTCGCTCAGGATGACGGATTTGCGCTCATCCGCAGAGCGTACAATCCCATAGCGAGCAGCGACGTTACCGTCAGCACGAGGCCGAGCGCAAACATGGCTTCGCGCGAAACCGTCGCAGCCAGCCAGACCCCGATCGCGGCTCCCATCATCTGCCAGAAACCGAGCAGCGCGGAAGCCGCACCGGCCTTCTCGCCAAAGGGAGAGAGCGCCTGCGCGGTGCCGAGCGGATTGACGATGCCCATGCCGAGCAGAAAGACGCACATCGCGGCGAGGAACGGCAGGAAGGTGGGATGCAATATCGCGACCAACAGGATCGCGATACTGCCGATCACCGTTGCCAGCAAGGCGCCATGGATCGAGCGGCCGAGCCCGAAGCGCGGCGCCAGCCGCGTGGCCAGCATGCCCGCGGCGAACACGATCATCACCGTGCCCGCAAAAAACAAGCCAAGCTCGATCGGCGTGAAGTGCAGTCCCTCGATCAGGACGCGCGGTGCGGCTGAGAACATCGAAAACAATCCGCCCATGATCAGGCTGACGGTAGCGGCCGGAACCAGAAAGCGGCGATCGCGGATCAGGCCGAAATAGGTTTTGGCGATCGCCAGCGGATCAAGCGGGATCCGCGTCGAGCGATGGGTTTCGCCCAGCACGGCATGATAGGAGATGGCCCCGATCGCCGCGAACGTGCCGACAAACGCAAATTCGGAACGCCAGCCGAAATAATGATCGAGCGCGCCGCCGAGTAGCGGCGAGAAGCCGGGCGCGGCCGCCATCGCGATCATGATCAGCGCCATTGCCCGGCCGAGCGCCGCGCCGCTGAAGAGATCGCGGGCGATGGCGCGCGACAAAACCGAGGTCGAGCAGGCGCCGGCGGCCTGGATCACCCGGCCGATCAGGAGGCCCGGCAAGTCGCTCGCCATGCCGCACCAGATGCTGCCGGCCAGGAACACGGCAAAGCCTGTCAGTACCGGCCAACGGCGGCCGTAGCGATCCGAGACCGGCCCGACCGCGAGTTGCCCGACCGCGAACACCGCGAGGAACACCGTGATCGACAAGGTCACGCTGGCAGTGGAGACATGAAGCGAGGCCGCCATCTGTGGCAGCGACGGCAGCAGGATATTGGTCGCCAGCGTTCCCGTCGCCGCCAGCATGGCGAGCACCGCGATCTCAGCGAAGGTCGAGGAGACCTCCTGGTGCGGCGCGGCGAATGTTGCGACGGTCTGGTCAGTCATGGAAGCTCCCCCACGTTTATATTTACATGACGTATATCATATAAATTGGGTCAGGGAAGCTAAGGGATACGCCGTCATTGCGAGCGCCGCGGAGCAACCGAGTTCCGTCATTCCGGGGATGGCGCGTTAGCACCAGTCCCGGATCTCGAGATTCTCCGATGTGCAATTGCACGTCGTAGTTCGTTTCGCATCGCCCCGGAATGATAGTGCTCTATCAGCACGCCCGTAGCACTTTCATGCCATCCCCGACCATGTCCGGCTGCCGCGCCAGTGCGACCGCGGGCGATATCAGGATCACCAGCGCCTGGGCGCCGAAGATTGCCACCGCCAAATAAAGACAGGCCTCGGCGCCGTAGAGGCCGCCGATGACGGCGCCGATCAGTGCCCCGACCGGGCGCGCGCCGTAGCTCATGATGTTGATCGCGGAAACGCGTCCCAGCAGCCGGGGCGGGGTCACGGATTGGCGTAAGGTCGTGGTCGAGATCACCCACAGGATCGGGCCGACACCAAGCAGGAAGAAGCTCAACCCCGCCAGCCACGGCGATGGAATGAAAGTGGTCAGCGCCATCACGCCGGCGGCGACGAAGCCAGTCACCGGTCCGAGCCCGATCACCGCGCCGAACGATATCCGCTGCATCACGCGCGTCGCCAAGAGCGCGCCGACCACCATGCCGACGCCGTACATCGCCAGCGTGGTGCCGACGCCGGTCGCTGACAGTCCGAGATGATGCACGGCATAGGGCACGAATATCGCGAGCACGAGGAACGCCCCGATATTGAAGACGAATTGCGTGATGAATACCGGCCGCAGCAAGGCGTGCTGAAACACGAACGCCGCGCCTTCCTTGATCTCCTGTAACGGATGGCGTCGCGGCGCGGCCGTGCGCGTCGGTTCATAAATGCCCGACAGCAGCACCACCGCGATCACGGAGAGGACGGCAGCAAATCCGAATGCCGGCGCCGCACCGACCCATCCCACCAGCATGCCGCCCAGCGCCGGTCCGCCAGCAAAGGCGATGGTGCGCGCCAGTTCGATCCGGGTATTTGCCGCCGGTAGCAAGTCAGCCGATACCAGCGACGGCACCAAAGCGGGCGCGGCCACGCTATAGGCGACCGTGCCGCACACCGCGACGAAGCCGAGCCCCGCGAGCAGGGGCAAGGTCAGCCAGCCGAACCGGATCAGCCCGAGAATGGCGAGCAGCGACGCCGCGCGCAACGCTTCTGAGCCTGCCATCAGCCAGCGCCGCGAGATGCGGTCGGCGAGAAGGCCGGCGGGGATCGCGAACAGGATGAACGGCAGCGTCAGCGCCGTCTGCAACAGGCCGGTCTGGCCCTCACCGACGCCGAGCAACAGCACCGCGACGATCGGTGCGGCGGCGAGCGCGATCTGCTCGGCCGATTGCGCGGCCAGATTGGACCAGGCCAGACGGTTGAAGGTCGCGGGCAGGGAATTGTTTCCGAGTTCCGGCATGGATTCCTCCTGTGCGTTGTTATCCGCAACATGGCAGCCGGCGGCACCCGAACCCACCCGCTTCCCGACGAAACCCAAGACTTCCGGCGTGACGGGCGGTGTGGATTCTTCTGCCAGATGCACTTGCAAATGAGTTGCAATTAAACCGACTATCCTCCATCTTTACCGGAATGGATGCTCGATCTCCCATTTTGCCGCCGGATTTCCCGCCCGCGGCCGGCGAAAGCCTTCCCGAAGGCTCTGGCTGGCGTTCGGCGCGGGGGGAGCCGTCGCTGGCGGGCATGTTCGCGTCGGTCAAAATAACCAAACAAGGCCCGTTCTGGCGCAAGCTGCTGGCGTTTCTGGGTCCGGGATATCTCGTCGCGGTCGGCTATATGGATCCCGGCAATTGGGCGACCTCGCTCGCCGGCGGCTCCCGGTTCGGCTACGCGCTGTTGTTCATCGCGCTATTGTCCAATGTGATGGCGATCGTGCTGCAGTCGCTGTGCACGCGGCTTGGCGTCGGCGCCGGGCGCGACCTCGCCCAGGCCTGCCGCGATTCCTTTCCGCGATGGCTGTCGCGGCCGCTGTGGCTGTCGGCAGAAATCGCCATCACCGCTACCGATCTGGCCGAGGTGATCGGCACCGCGATCGGCCTCAATCTGCTGTTTCGCATTCCCCTCGAAATCGGCGTGCTCATCACCGCCGCCGACGTGTTTCTCATTCTGGCGCTGCAGGCGTTCGGCTTTCGCTGGATCGAGGCGTTCGTGGTGGCGATGCTCGGCGTGATCGCGGCGTGCTTTGCGGTGCAGATCGCGCTTGCCGATCCCGATTGGGGCGCGGTGCTCAGGGGCTTCGCGCCGACCACGGACATTCTCGCCAACCACGACATGCTCTATCTCGCGCTCGGCATCCTGGGCGCAACCGTGATGCCGCATAATCTCTATCTGCATTCGGGGCTGGTGCAGACCCGCGGCTATGGCGACGGCATTGGAGAAAAGCGCGAAGCGATCAAGCTGGCGAACATCGATTCCGCCATCGCGCTGTGCCTGGCGCTGGTCATCAACGCCTCGATCCTGATTCTGGCGGCGGCGACCTATCATCGCGCCGGCAAGGTCGACGTCGCCGAACTCGATCAGGCCCATGCCTTTCTCGCGCCGCTGCTCGGCTCGACGCTGGCGCCGACGCTGTTTGCGATTGCGCTGTTGTGTTGCGGATTGAACTCGACCATCACCGCGACGCTGTCGGGCCAGATCGTGATGGAGGGCTTTCTCAATCTGCGCATCGCGCCATGGCTGAGGCGCATGGTGACGCGGATGATCGCCATCGTTCCGGCGGTGATCGTGACGATCTGGGCCGGCGAGAAGGCCACCGGTCAATTGCTGATCCTGAGTCAGGTGGTGCTCAGCCTGCAACTGCCGTTCGCGGTGGTGCCGCTGGTGATGTTCACCGCCAGTCGCGCCAGGATGGGGCCGTTCACCGCGCCGCGCTGGCTCACTGCGCTCGCCACACTGATAGCGGCTGTGATCATCGCGCTGAATGTGAAGTTGGTGTGGGATTACGTGAGCGGGTGAGGGGGCGTAGGCTGCGCATCGCACACCGCAGTCATCGCCCGGCCTGACCGGGCGATCCAGTATTCCAGAGATCATAGCTATCAATCGAGAAGCTGCGGCGTACTGGATCACCCGCTTTCGCGGGTGATGACGGCGGAGATTTAATCCTGCGGCTCCGACGGCACGTCGCCCGATGCATCGATACGCAGCCAGCCGGACGGTGCGAGGCGCTGCTGCGGCAGGAAGCGGCCTTTGTAGTCCATCTTCTTGGAGCCTTCGATCCAGTAGCCGAGATAGACGTAAGGCAGTCCCTGCCGTCGGGCGCGGGCGATGTGGTCGAGGATCATGAAGGTGCCGAGCGAACGGCTTTCCTCCGACGGCTCGAAGAACGAATACACCATCGACAGCCCGTCGCTGAGCACGTCGGTCAGCGCCACCGCCAGGAGATCGGCGCCGCGGCCGGTGATGCCGCTGTCGACGCTGCGGCGGCGATATTCGATGATGCGGGTTTCGACGTGGCTGTCCTCGACCATCATGGCGTAATCGAGCACCGTCATGTCGGCCATGCCGCCGTGGCGATGCCGCTGGTCGAGATAGGCCCGGAATACCGAATATTGCTCGGAGGTCGGTACCGCGCTGCGCTGTTCGCCGATGATGTCGGCGTTGCGGGCCAGAATCTTCCGGAAGTTGCGCGAGGGCCGGAATTCGTTCGCGATCACGCGAACGGATACGCAGGCGCGGCACTGGTCGCAGGCGGGCCGATAGGCGATCGACTGGCTGCGCCGGAAGCCGCCATGGGTCAGGAGGTCATTGAGGTCGCCAGCCTTGTCGCCGACCAGATGGGTGAACACCTTGCGCTCGTGCCGCCCCGGCAAATAGGGGCAGGGCGAGGGCGCCGTCAGATAGAATTGCGGGGTGTCACGTGAGTGCTGGGTCACAGGATGTCGTCGGCGGTTGGAAGCGAAACAAAACCCAGCATCGCGCCGCAAAGGCTAACGGTCAATAAAATTACCTGACACTTTGCCGGGAACAAAGGAGATGCCTGGGAGCCGATAAAATGGCCCCTGGGAGCGAGCGAATTGCCCCGGCAAGCACGCGCATGCAGCGATGTCAGAAGGTTCGCGCCGGCTGGGCCACGGGGTTGCGGATCGAACTGTTGACGACCACGGTTCCCAGCAGAATGTCATGCAGCAGGCGCCGGCGGCCGTTGAACAGGCCAACCAGCAGAACCAGCGGCGACAGTACCGATACCGAAATCCAGAACAGCACCGCGTGCATGGCGCCGAGAACGAAATAGCTTGGCGAGCCATACCAGGTGCGCATTTCCAGATCCATCACGCGCATGCCGATGGTAGCGGAATGCGGACCGCCGAGTGAAGCGCCGTAATAGATCAGCGCCCAGATCACCGAGGCCGGCGACACCAGCCAGAACAGCGCCCAGCCCAGGCCCAGCGTGACCACGCCGAACACGGCGATGAACACGCACGCCAGGATCACCGGGATCGAAAGCACCACGAGGTCGATCAGGAACGCGAAAAACCGCCGCGTCAGCACGCCGCGAAACAATTCCGGCTGCGACAGGGGATCAAAGGCAGGCGGCGAAATACCGCCGTCGCTGCGCCAAGCGCCGCCACCGCGATTACCAGAACCGTTATAAGACATGGTCGATCCTCCAGACCGTGCATTCCCGCGCAGGACATGGGAACCGGTCTTGGGCTTGCAAGAGGGGTGATGAGTACTCACCCCAATATTTCGCGGTGCCGCTAACATCTGTCGTCCCGGCCAAGCGAAGCGCGAGCCGGGATCCATACGCCGCGGCCTCTCGTTTTTTGCCGCCGTGGCAGACACGTTCCTCGTAACAGCACAGCCGGTGCCTATGGGTCCCTGCGTTCGCAGGAATGACGATTGAGAGCGTTCCCTAACTTTCCGCCTTCAGCCGCTCCGCCGCCTGTGGTGCGAAATAAGTCAGGATGCCGTCGGCGCCGGCGCGCTTGAATGCCAGCAGGCTCTCCATGATCGCCCGATCGCCGTCGATCCAGCCATTGCCGGCGGCGGCCGCGATCATCGCGTATTCGCCGGACACCTGATAGACGAAGGTCGGCATCGCGAAGGTGTCTTTGACCCGCCGCACGATGTCGAGATAGGGCATTCCTGGTTTTACCATCACCATGTCGGCGCCCTCGGCGATGTCGAGTTCGACCTCGCGCAGCGCTTCGTCGGAATTGGCGCTGTCCATCTGATAGGTGCGCTTGTCGCCGGTCAACGCCTTGGCCGAGCCGATGGCGTCGCGGAACGGGCCGTAGAAGGCGGAGGCATATTTCGCCGCATAGGACATGATCTGCACGTCGAGGAACCCGACATTGTCGAGCCCTTCGCGGATGGCGGCGACGCGCCCGTCCATCATATCCGACGGCGCAATGATGTCGCAGCCTGCTTCCGCCTGCACCAGCGCCTGGCGCACCAGCACCGCCACCGTCGCGTCATTGAGGATTCGGCCGTCCTCGATCAGCCCGTCATGGCCATGGCTGGTGAAGGGATCCAGCGCCACGTCGCAGAGCACGCCGAGGCCCGGAAATTCCTTCTTGATGGCGCGTACCGATTGGCAGACCAAATTGTCCGGGTTGAGCGCTTCCGAGCCGTGTTCGTCGCGCAGGCTCGGTTCGGTATAGGGAAACAGCGCGATGCAGGGGATGTTCAGTTTCACCGCGCGCTCGGCGTCGCGCACCGCCTGATCGACGCTGATCCGCTCGACGCCGGGCATCGAGGCGATGCGCGTGCGCTGGTTGTGACCGTCGACCACAAAAAACGGCCAGATCAGATCATTGGTGGTCAGGACGTTTTCGCGCACCATCCGGCGCGCCCATTCCGCCTTGCGGTTGCGGCGCGGCCGAACCACCAGATCGAGGCCCGGGGCCGAGAGGGCGGTTTCCCGCCGTGGCGCGTCGCGCATTTCGATCGGGCGCCCGAATTTGATCGCCATGTGATGTTCTCTCCCTGAGGCGGCAGAATGGTTTCGATCGGATTTTTGAACCATTTCAAGCCTAGCACTTTGCCCGGCTCCCGTCACCGCAGGCTTGATCCGCCGCAACTGCAATTGATTTTGCTGCTCGAAGAGGTCATGAGTCGCCGCTAACAGGTATATTCCCGTCATGAGCAGTACTTCCTGATGTCTGAAACCCCACCGCGCGACCCGTCGCGGGACAATGCCATGTCGGTGGCGGCGATTTCGTCCGAACGGATCGAATCCGACGACAGTGCATGGACCCGGCGGCTGGTGTTCTTCCTGCGCCTGATGGCCGTCGTCTCCGTCGCCAAGGGCCTTTACCACTGGGCGCAGGTCACGGGTTTTGTCGGCGGCGAAGAAGAAGCCTTCGAGAACCAGGCGATGGCATGGCAGGCTGCCACCGTTTATTTCGCGGTGATCGAACTTGTGGCCGCCGTGGGTCTGTGGCTGGCGACGCCGTGGGGCGCGGTGGTGTGGCTGACGACCGTGGTGTCGATGGCGGTGATCGAGCTGATGTTTCCGGGAATCTACGGCGGCAGCCTGGCAGTGGTGGCATTTGAAGCCGTCATGCTGATGGCCTATCTCGCGCTGGCATGGATGGCCGCGCGCGAACGGCCGCCATAGAGATTTGTGAACGCAATCTGCGATCTCATCCCGAGGGCTTGCGCAGCAAGCGTCTCGAAGGATGGTCCCAACGCATCGACTCGCGTCCATCCTTCGAGACGCGCGCAACAGCGCGCTCTTCCAGCGATGACGGCGAGGCTGTTACGCGGGATGAGGTCGTGTTTTTTGTAAAATTTTCAAAGATTTTTTCGGTAACTTTTCAGTCACCTTAAACGTCCTGGTCATACCTGTTACACAGGCGTTTCGAATTCGAACGATGGTGTTTCCATATGTGACAGAGCATGCAGACGAAGCGTGAACAGGGCGTGGGCACCGTGAATGAAAGGTTGCGAAAAGCCCTTTGTTGATGGGCTTAATCCGCGATTCACTGTCTTAAATTCATGATCTCTTTATTGTCTTATTTAAGCTGATCTTCAAACGAGCCCCTTAAGTTGAAGCTATCAGGCGGGACACAAGTTTCGTCGAATAAGTCGATAAAAACGACAACAGGGGAATGTCATGATCAAAGCCGTTGCAACGGCGGTGGAAACCGCTGACCGCGCACCGGGCCAGGCTCCGGTGCAGCCGCTCTATCTTGAAGCGTTGACTTTGGTAGAGCGGCTGCATCGCCGCCTGCTCGACGTCATCAAGGACGAATTCGATCGTCGCGGCCGCGCCGACATCAATTCGGTGCAGGCACTCCTCCTCTATAATATCGGCGACAAGGAATTGACCGCCGGCGAGCTGCGGACGCGCGGCTATTACCTCGGCTCCAACGTCTCCTACAATCTGAAGAAGCTGGTCGAACTCGGCTTCCTCGATCATCAGCGCTCGCGCGTTGATCGCCGCTCGGTCCGCATCCGCCTCACAGCGCAGGGCCAGGAAATTCGCCGCATCGTTGACGCGCTTTATCAGAAGCACGTCAAGACCGTGGAACAGGTCGGCGGCATCTCGAACGAGGAGTTCGCGACGCTGAACAAGTCGCTGCACCGGCTCGAGCGGTTCTGGACCGATCAGATCCTCTATCGGCTCTGAGATTGTCTCGGCCAAGCCGGCGACTAAAAAGACCGGCGGCCAAATAAGAACAGAAGTGACTTCCCCCACGCGCATCGGCCCGGCTTTCCGGACCGGTGCGTTTTGTTTTTTGCGCCGGCTGTTCCAAGCAAGCCGGCTTCCGGAAATGGAACTTTTTGCCTGGTCCCGTGCTTATCTCGCCATATCGGAGAGCACAGCGATGCTGGTCGAGCGCGGATTGCAGGTCATGAATGTCGGGGTAGTAGGCGAAGCCTACGCTATTGCCGCGAACTATCTGCGCCGGACCGGCGCGTTACTCGACGGTCCCGCGACCGACGAGCGGCTGCTCGAAATCATCGTGCAGATGGTTCACCGTGGCGAGTTCAACAAGATTCGTCTCGCCAACAAGGCGATTGCGAAGTTTGAGGCCCAGTACGGTCGCTACGAACTGGTCTGACCCCAAAGCCAAGCGAACAGCAAGAGGATCCATGCAAGCTGCCATCGACCGAATCATGATGACATACGATCTCCTGATAAATCGCTCGGCTGCCGCCAGCGCCGAGGCTCGAAACAAGGTGACGGAATACATCACCACGCTGTTCGAGGCCGGCGAAACCGATCCGCATCGGCTCACCGTGTGCGGGTTGACCTATCTGCGCGAACTCGACGGCTCCAGCGATCCGGTGAAGGCGGGATTTACCGGGCTGTGAGGAAAGAAAGCGCAGGGGTCGCGCAGGATGCTGATTCGGTAACGATGACGCGAGGGGTCATCACCCAGAGGGCAGCGAAGAACGGCTGCTATTGTTCTGACGTCAGGCGGACGATCTGACGTCCACCGTTCATTTCTTTGAGTTTATTGACGTATTCCTCAGGGCGCAGCCAGCGGACAGGAACTTTCAATCCCATGAAATCGGCGATCTCACCGATAAACGCAGTGCAATTGGATACTTCGGCACTCCAGACCGGTGAGTTCGCCTGCAATTTCTTGATATAGGCGAAAACCTTTTTTGCATCCTGCTCATTCAAGTAAACGCGGTAACTGGCGGTCAGGTACTGCGGATCAAGATCGCCATAGCTGGCCCCGGTCTCGGACGGCACCCACGTCACATAACCAAGCATATATTGAAGCACGTCTCCTGCGGGGGTAAGGCCGGCGACGTCGACGGCTCGCTCGCTTGTCTTGCCGTACCAAACGAAAGCGTGTCCCCAACTCGCCGCCGTCCTGGCTCTGAAATCAACGTAGTACGGGCCCTTTGCTGACCCTGGCTTTCGAGTCGATTGTGGCGCCGGCTTCGAATCAATCGGCGCCTCAGTCGAAACAAGCGCATTCGCATCTGCGGTGCGCTTGTGGTCCTCCCGCTTCTGGGAAACGGAACGTTCCGAACCGGCGCGAGTGTTATTATCCTGCTCCTGCGCGAAAGCTGGTTGGATTTCGCACAGCAACAAAACACCGAGCGAGACACCGAGAGTGAGTCCCGTAAGCAAGCGTGGTCCTGATCTCTTCAGCCTATTTGCCACGCTTCGCTCTTCAACAGTCGCCGATAAGGGGCAGATCAACGAGGCCTGAGATCAGTACTTCGACACGACGGGCGCGGGTGCCTTGCCGATCGGGGCCTTGCCGACGGGCTCCTTGCCAATCGGCGCCTTGCCGACCACTGGAGCCTGTTGAACGACGGGCTGCGGGCGCGGAAGATCGGCGGCGCCAGCGACAGTCACCAGGGCAAACGTTGCACCCGCTGCAAGCAAAGCTTTCATCATAGGTATTTCTCCTCTGGGTTGACGAAACAAGGCAGTTACCTCGACCTCGAATATACCGGGAGAATGAACGTTGGAATACGTCTGCAGTGCGGCAGACGGAAACCTTCGATGAATAGCTCGAACGTGTTGCTGATATGACACAAACGGGAACCTCCATTCCCCATTTTTAGGTCAATCGAGCGATAGCCGAACGCCGGAGCGCGTCAAGCGAAGGCGATATTGACTGCCCGGCTCGACCTGCGCCCATCTCAATCAGCGCATCGATGAAGCACGACCTCCGCTGGACGGTCTTTTGAAAGATTCCGGCGGGTGGCAACGGCATCCAGGTTGCAGGAGAAACCATTGAATAGACGCACGATCCTCGCGCTCACATCCTCCGTCGCGCTCTGCGCACTGATTCGCGGTGCCCGAACTGGATTCGCTGCTCCGGTCCCGCACGACGCCAATGCCCAGACGCAAGCGATCGTTGCGGCCACGATGACCTTTCTCAACGCGCTCGGGCCCGAGCAGCGTGAGCAGGTGCAGTTTCCCTTCACGCGACAGCCAACGGCGACCGCTGCTCACTTCAAAGGTAGCCTGCACGGCAGCGTGACTTTTGTTGGCGAGCAATACGGCCAAGCCATGTGGTCGGATCTCCCGCTCGGCGATGTGCCACGCCCGGGTCTGCGGCTTGGTAGCCTGAGCGCCGCGCAGCGCGATGCCGTCATGCAGATGTTGCAGGTATTGCTGAGCGCCAAGGGCTACCAGAAGGTTCTCGACATCATGGGCTCCGATCAGGCTCTTGTCGAAGGCACCCACTTTTCCGGCGGCCCTGAATACTACACGCTGGGAATCTTCGGCGCGCCAAGTCCCACGACGCCATGGATGGTACAGTTCGGCGGCCACCATCTCGCGCTCAATGTCACGATGGCGGGAGCTCGTGGCGTGCTCGCACCCGTCGCGACCGGCGCTCAACCCGCTCTCTACACGTCAAACGGCAAGACGGTGCGCGTGCTTGCGCAGGAAAACGACAAGGCCTTTGTGTTGGTGGCCGCGCTGGACCAGAGCCAGCGCAAGCAGGTAATGTTGAATGACTATCCCGGCAATCTGGCGTTCGGTCCGGGACACGACGGCGAAACGATAGCGCCCGAAGGATTGCAGGCGTCTGCGATGACTGAGATCCAGCGCAGGATGCTGGTCGATCTGATGTCGGAGTGGGCCGGCATGGTCAACGATACCTATGCTGCGCCCCGCATGGCCGAAATCGAAGCCGGGTTGGACGATACTTACTTCGCCTGGAGCGGCCCGACGACGCCTGAGCCTGGCAGAAATGGTGCGGCTTACTTCCGGATTCAGGGCCCGAAGGTCATCATCGAGTTCGCGCCCCAGCAGATCGGCTGGGATCTGACCATGCACGTTCACACCATCTATCGCGACCCCGCCAATGCCTATGGACGCGCGTTTTTCGAGCACCCGTCTTAGTCGCGGATTGATATGCCGTTCTCAAATGATGCACACCGGCCGGCGCGGTCCGCTCGATGCCAGGCCCGGCATGTAATACAGGTTCCGGGGAACGACTTTTCCGATGGCTGGTTTTCTCAACTGGAAGGAGAAAACCCATGCTCAGAATTAGAACTTTAGGCGCCGTCGCCGTTCTTGTCGTCGCCACCGCGGCGCCCGCGTTCGCAAAGGCGCCTATCCATCATCGCCAGTCGCACCAATGGGATCAGCGAGTCTATTACGGGCAAGGCTTCAACAGGGATGCGCGCCGGAACATCGAGGACTTCGGTTTTAGCGGCATCGACCATTCAAGGGTGGGCGGCGAAGACGCCTGGCTTCACCCAGGAAAGTAAGCAAACATCGAAACCGATGTTCCGCGCGCTGTAAGCTTGATGTCAGGATTTGGCTGAAACTTCGTCTTGCGAGATAGTCCGCTGCAAATATGCTTCCGATACCTCGACGCAGCGCTGCTGTGTCGAAGCCCCCAACTGCCACTCAACCTGCCCACCCCAGGGCAGGTTTTTTTATGTTCCGATCTGCCAAGGAAATTGATTTCTGAATTTCAGAAATATAGCTTTCCGCTCGACCCAAATTAGTTTTCTCGCCGTCTCGTCCCAGCAACAACGCGGGCGTAACGCGCCGCGAGGATGCGATTGTATGTCGCCACATCGTGGTCCCTGCGAACGCAGGGACCCAACCACAGGCCGTTGTGTTGTGTGAAAGTCGTCGAACAGCGCCTCTTAAAACAACCGCCGGGGCGTATGGAAGGACGACGTGAGGGCAGTGAGAGAAGCAAAGCAATTCATTATTGTTTTGCTGCTCCATGGATTGCTTCGCTTCGCTCGCAGTGACGGTGCTATAAACCTCGGATAACACCTTCACACGACAACAAGCCTGTCCCGAGGAAACCAACACCATGCTCACGCTCCACCATCTCAACAACTCGCGCTCGCAACGGGTCCTGTGGCTGCTGGAAGAACTCGGCACGCCCTATGAGATGAAAAAATATCAGCGCGATGCCACGACACGGCTGGCGCCGCCGGAGCTGATGGCGGTGCATCCGTTGGGCAAATCGCCTGTGATCACCGACGGCAACATCAAGATTGCGGAATCCGGCGCCATCGTCGATTACCTCATCCGTCGTTACGGCAACGGAAACGACAAGGAGGCCGGCAAGGCCGCCCTGATGCCGGCGCCCGATAGCGCCGACTACGAGCCCTACAACGAATGGCTGCACTATTCGGAAGGATCCGGGATGCTGCCGCTGATGCTCAACCTCTATGTCAGCAGGCTGAAGGAGGCCGGTGCGCCCTTGCATCCGCGGATCGACAGCGAGATCGCCAATCATCTTGGCTATGTCGAGGGCGCGCTGGAGGGACGCGATTTCTTCATCGGGACATCGCTGACCGGTGCCGATATCCAGATGAGTTTTGTCGCGGAGATGGCGAAGGTTTTTAAGAAGCTCGGACCCTATCCGAACCTCAGCGGCTGGTTGACGCGCATGCACGCGCGCCCGGCGTTTCAGCGCTCGATCGAGAAGGGCGGGGCCTACCGCTTTGCACAATAGGCTTCACGTATTTGGGAAACCGGGACTTGCAGGGTTATCCGTGGTCTACGGCTTTGCTATGGATGGTCATTGCGGGTTCGCCCGGAAATGGTTGAAAGCATGATCGCTCCGCAATGACCTCCGTGACACGCCGATCTTTCGTGGCCAAAGTCGGCGCCGGCTTTGCCGCGGGCACGCTCGTGCGCGGGGCGTGCGCGGCGGAAACTCAGACGCCCGACCAGATGCTGAACGAGCTGATCCAGGAAAATCAGGACAGCGGTCTTGGCAGCGGCTTCGACAACACCTCGCGCAACGTCAAGCTGCCGAAGAAGTCGCTGCCGAACTCTGTCGCCTTCGACCGCGGAAACCACGCAGACCTCGATTGCGCAATACGAGACAATCGTCGCCAAGGGTGGCTGGCCGGAAGTGCCGGGACCTGAAGGGTTGCGGGTTGGGGTCAAGAGCCCGGCGGTGCCGGCATTGCGGGCGCGGCTGTCGATCGCGGGCGACCTGGAACTCAATTCCGGAGAACGTGAGGTGTTCGATTCTTATGTCGATGCCGCCGTGCGCCGTTTTCAACTGCGCCATGGGTTGCATGCAGACGGCATCGTCCACGACGCCACGCTACGCGCGCTCAATGTCCCGGCCGAGAAGCGGCTCGCGCAGCTTCGGACCAATGCGGTCAGGCTGAAAAGCCTTACCGGCAATCTCGGCAATCGCATCGTGGTTGCCAACATTCCGGCCGCCCAGATCGAGGCGATCGAGAGCGGCGTCGCGGTGACGCGTCACACCGCGGTGGCCGGCAAGCCGGACCGGCCGTCGCCGGATGTCCGAAGCAAGATCGTGCAGATCAACTTCAATCCCTTTTGGACCGTTCCGGCGTCGATCATCCGCAAGGATCTGATTCCGAAGATGCAGGCCGAGCCGGATTATCTCACCCGCAATCACATCCGCATCTTCGATGCCAAGAACAACGAGCAGCCGCCATCGCAGATCGACTGGTATTCGGCCGAGGCCGTGAATTACAAGTTCAAGCAGGACGCCGGCGATTTCAATTCGCTGGGTTCGATCCGGATCAATTTCCCCAGTCCGGACGGCGTCTACATGCACGACACGCCCTCGAAGGGGCTGTTCGGCGAAGATTTCCGCTTTGCCTCCTCGGGCTGTATGCGGGTACAGAACGTCCGCGAACTGGTGTACTGGATCCTGGCCGAGAGCCCCGGCTGGTCGAAGGCCGAAATCGACGAGGTCATCAAGTCAGGCGAGCGCAAGGACGCCAAGGTCGCCAAGCCGCTGCCGCTGTACTGGGTCTATGTCACGGCCTGGGCCACCCCCGATGGCGTGGTCCAGTTCCGCGAGGATATCTATAACCGCGACGGACTCGCCTAAGCGGCCGGGGTGGGCAGCGGAGGCTGCGGACCCGGGAAGACGAGGAGGCTGGCTATCCCCGCCATCTCCACCATATCTTGCATAAATATCGGGCGGGTACCGCAAGTGCTTGGCCATTCCAGGGCGATGTGGTATCCCGCGATCACTCTTTCGACCGCCACATAAGACCGTCCGCAATGTCCGTAACAGCTTGCGGCGGTGGAGATATTTCATGAGCTCTTCCCCCAATAGCGCCAAAACCGCCTCCGCGCCCGAACTCGTTCTTTACCGCCCCGCTCACCGAGGCCGATCCGGAGATTGCCGCCGCGATCCGCGGCGAACTCGGCCGGCAGCGCCACGAGATCGAGCTGATCGCGTCGGAAAACATCGTCAGCCGCGCGGTGCTGGAAGCGCAGGGCTCGGTGATGACCAACAAATACGCCGAGGGCTATCCGGGCAATCGTTACTATGGCGGCTGCGAATGGGTCGACGTCGCCGAGACGCTGGCGATCGAGCGCGCCAAGAAACTGTTCGGCGCCGGGTTCGCGAACGTGCAGCCGAATTCAGGCAGCCAGATGAATCAGGCGGTGTTCCTGGCGCTGCTGCAGCCCGGCGACACCTTCATGGGTCTCGATCTCGCCGCCGGCGGACATCTCACCCATGGTTCGCCGGTCAACATGTCCGGCAAATGGTTCAAGGCTTCGCACTACACGGTGCGGCGCGAGGACCAGATCATCGATATGGATGCCGTTGCCAAACAGGCCGAACAAGTGCGGCCGAAGCTCATCATCGCCGGCGGATCGGCCTATTCGCGCGCGTGGGATTTCAAGCGCTTTCGTGAGATCGCCGACAGTATCGGCGCCTATCTGTTGGTCGACATGGCGCATTTCGCGGGCCTTGTGGCCGGCGGTGTCCATGCCTCGCCGGTGCCGCACGCGCATGTCACCACCACCACCACGCACAAGTCGCTACGCGGTCCGCGCGGCGGCTTGATCCTGAGCAATGACGAGGCGCTGGCCAAGAAACTGAATTCGGCGATCTTCCCGGGCCTGCAAGGCGGGCCCTTGATGCACGTGATCGCCGCCAAGGCGGTGGCCTTCGGCGAAGCGCTACGCCCGGATTTCAAGGTCTATGCGAAGAACGTGGTCGAGAACGCCAAGGCGCTGGCGGAAAGCCTGCGCGCGCAGGGGCTCGACATCGTCTCCGGCGGCACCGACAACCATCTGATGCTGGTCGACCTGCGGCCCAAGGGCCTCAAGGGCAACGTCTCGGAAAAGGCCCTGGTGCGGGCGGCGATCACCTGCAACAAGAACGGCATTCCCTTCGATCCGGAAAAGCCGTTCGTCACGTCGGGTCTTCGCCTCGGCACGCCGGCGGCGACAACGCGCGGCTTCGGGGTCGCCGAATTCAAGCAGGTCGGCGGCCTGATCGCCGAAGTGCTGAATGCGGTGGCGCAGTCGCAGGACGGGACCGCGCCACTGGTGGAAGCCGCCATCAAGGAACGGGTGAAAGCGCTCACTGACCGTTTCCCGATCTATCAATAAGGCTCTCCATCAATAAGGGTTTGCCGGATGCGATGTCCAAGCTGCAACAGTCTCGATACGCAGGTGAAGGACTCGCGTCCGACCGAGGATTCCGCCGTGATCCGGCGACGGCGGGTTTGCATGGCCTGCAATTTCCGCTTCACCACCTTCGAGCGGGTGCAGTTGCGCGAACTCACTGTCATCAAGCGCAACGGCCGCCGGGTGCCGTTCGACCGCGACAAGCTGGTGCGCTCGCTGCAGATATCGCTGCGCAAGCGGCCGGTCGATCCGGAGCGGGTCGAGAAGATGGTGTCGGCGATCGTGCGCGAGCTTGAGAGCGGCGGCGAGGCCGAGATTTCATCGGAAGCCATCGGCGAGATCGTGATGGAGCATCTGCGTCAGCTCGACGACGTCGCCTATGTGCGTTTCGCCTCGGTCTATCGCAATTTCCGCGAGGCCAAGGACTTCGAAGCGGTGCTCGGCGAGCTCTCCGGCGACGACGACACGCGGCTCGCTCTGTTACGCAAATGATCTTCCGCATTCTGGAAGAGCAGCTTGCGCAAAAATCGAAGGAATCGAAGGCCGCCGACCGACGCTTCATGCAGCTCGCTTTGGCACTTGGGCGGCGCGGGCAGGGCCGCACCTGGCCCAATCCGGCTGTCGGCGCCGTGGTGGTCAAGGATGGCGTCATCGTCGGCCGCGGCTGGACCCAGCCCGGCGGTCGTCCCCATGCCGAGCCCGTGGCGCTGTCGCACGCCGGCGAGGCCGCCCGTGGCGCCGCGCTCTATGTGACGCTGGAACCATGCTCGCATGTCGGCAAATCGCCGCCCTGCGCCGATGCGATCATCGCCGCCGGAATCAAGCGCGTGGTATCTGCGATCGAGGATCCCAACCCGGAAGTGGCCGGGCAGGGCCATGCCCGGCTTCGCGCCGCCGGCATTGCGGTCGATATCGGGCTCGGCGCGCTGGAGGCCGCCCACGACCATGCCGGGCATTTCCGGCGTATCCGCGACAAGCGCCCGCACGTGATCCTCAAGCTGGCGGTATCGGCGGATGACAAGATCGGTGCGGCCGGCCGCAAGCCGGTTGCGATATCGGGCGAAGCCGCCAAAGCACGGGTGCATCTGCTGCGCGCGCAATGCGACGCCGTCCTGGTCGGGATCGGCACCGTGCAGGCGGACGATCCGCTGCTGACCTGCCGCCTGCCGGGCATGGAGGCGCGCTCGCCGGTGCGGGTGGTGCTGGATCGCGCGTTGCGGATAGCAGGCACCAGCCGGCTGGTTCATTCGGCGCGCGCGACGCCGCTGTGGGTGATGACGTCGAACCTCTCGGAAGCGCCGGCGGCGATGAAACTCGGGGCCGCGGGCGCGCAGGTGATCCGCGTTCCCACCACGTCGGCGCCGCCGCCGGGGCTTGATCTGATGGGCGTGCTGCCTGCGTTGGCGGAAAAAGGCATCACGCGGCTATTGGTCGAGGGCGGCGCGCGCGTCGCCTCGTCCTTTGTCGCCGCTGGCCTCGTCGACGAAGTCTGGTTGCTTCGTGGACCTGATACGATCGGAGCCGAAGGGGTCGCCGCGCTGGACGCATTGCCGCTGTCGGCGATCACCGGGTCGCCCACGTTCAAACAACGTGCTAGCGAAAGGCTGCAAAACGATACCCTGACCATCTACGAGCGGGCCTGATGTTCACCGGCATAGTCACCGATATCGGCGAGATCGTCGCTTTGACGCCCACGGCGCAGGGCCAGTTGCACCGGCTGCGTATCGCATGCCGCTATGACCGCGTCACGATCGCGGATGGCGCCTCGATTGCCTGCAATGGCGTCTGCCTGACCGTGGTTGCCTCTGGGGTCGAACACGGCAAAACCTGGTTCGATGTCGATGCCGCGGCCGAGACGCTCGCGATGACCACCGCAAAGCATTGGGTGAGCGGAACCCGGCTCAATCTCGAACGTGCGCTGAAGATCGGCGACGAACTCGGCGGCCATATCGTCGCCGGCCATGCCGACGGCATCGCCACCATCGTCAGCCGCGACGATTTGCCCGACATGGCGCGGTTCGAGCTGCGAACCACGCGCGAACTGGCGCGTTTCATCGCCGCCAAGGGCTCGGTGACGCTCGATGGCGTATCGTTGACCGTGAATACCGTCGATGACGTCGTGTTTTCCGTGCTGATCATTCCACACACGCTCTCGGTCACGACGCTCGGCGGCTGGCACGCGGGTGGCGAGGTCAACCTCGAGGTTGACCTGATGGCGCGCTATGCGGCGAGGTTGAGCGAGATGCCCTTATAGCGGTATGGTTCGCTAAGAGGGTCCGCAGAGACCCCTGTTTTGTGGGGGAATTCAATGCCGGCATACAGCGACTATCCGATCGCAAATCTAGCGGACGTGATCCGGTTCGAAAACGAAAAGCCGTTTGCGCAGCGTTACGACGCCCGCAGCGTCTATGACGTATTCGCGAAAAGTGCGGCGCGGAATCCGGACCATACCGCGCTGACCATGGTGATGACGGGAGAGGATGACGAGAAGCCGCGGCTGGTTTCCTACGGTCAATTGCTTGAAGGCATAACCCGGGCGGCCAATCTGTTTACGTCCGTCGGCGGACCTGCGCCGGGCGTGGCCTACATCCTGCCAAGCCTGGTCGAAACCCATTTCACCTTGTGGGGTGCGGAGACCGCCGGCTATGCGGTGCCTATCAACTTTCTGCTGCAGGCCCAGAATATCGCCGAGTTGATCGAGGCTTCCGGCGCGAAAATTCTGGTGACGCTGGGGCCGCATCCGCAACTCGATATCTGGCAGAAGGCGCTCGCGGTCCAGGCTTTGCTTCCGGGTCTCAAGCTCATTCGGATTTCGGTGTCCGATGCGCCATTGCCGGAAGGCGTCATTGAATTCGCACCGGCTCTGGCCGTCCAGGATGGAAAAGTTCTCGCATCCGGAAATTCCCGTCGCGACGACGACGTTGCCGCCTACTTCCACACCGGCGGGACGACCGGTTTGCCAAAGCTGGTCACACATACCCATCGCAACCAGATCGTCGCGGCCTTCGGCGCGGCCGTCCTTTACGACCTTGGCGAGACCGACAATCTGACCAACGGTCTGCCATTGTTCCACGTCGGAGGCGCCATTTCGGTCGGTCTGTCCTGTTTCCTGGCAGGCTCGAACGTGATCGTCCTGTCGCCTTCAGGAATGCGTAATCCGCTGATCATCAAGAATTTCTGGCGCATCGTGGCACGTACCAAAGCCACGGCGATCGGGGGCGTACCAACCGCTCTTTCTGCGTTGCTCAATGTTCCCGTGGACGCCGACATTTCGTCCGCGCGCTATGTCCTGACGGGTGCATCGATGCTGCCCCGCACCGTCGGTCAAAAATTCGAGGCGATGACCGGTAGGAAGATTCACGAGATCATCGGGATGACGGAAACCGCAGGGGTGTTGGCGATCGATCCTGCGTGCGGGGAGGCGATGCTGGGATCGGTCGGCTATCGTATTCCTTATACCGAGGTTGTCGTCCGCAAGCTCGGCACCGACGGTTTGCTGAGCGAGCCATGTGCGCCACACGAGATCGGCGTCCTGACGATTGCCGGACCTCATGTCACGCCGGGCTATCGCGATCCGAGTTCAAAACATGAGTTCGCTTCGCGACGGCCGTCTCGACAGTGGCGATCTTGCCTATACCGACGAGCACGGACGGATATTCATTGCGGGCAGGTCGAAAGACCTGATCATCCGCAGTGGCCACAATATCGATCCGGTGGTGATCGAAAGTGCGCTGGAGGCGCATCCAGCGGTGGCGCTGGCCTCCGCGGTGG
Organism: uncultured Alphaproteobacteria bacterium; assembly: GCA_963811915.1. Lineage (GTDB taxonomy): Bacteria > Pseudomonadota > Alphaproteobacteria > Rhizobiales > Xanthobacteraceae > Bradyrhizobium. Next base: position 380,669 of record CAWETC010000015.1, on the reverse strand, counting down.
GGATGCCGGACCGATATGCGGGCGAACTGCCGATCTGTTACGTCGCGTTGCGGCCAGGCGCACAGGCGACCGCCGAAGAGCTCAGAGCATTCGCCGAGCCCTTGATTGCCGAACGGCCCGCATGGCCGAGACACATCTTTATCATCGATGTGATTCCGATGACGAGCGTCGGCAAGATATTCAAGCCCCAGCTTCGCAGCGATGCCGTGCAGCGGGTCGTGAGACAAGAGATCGTCGAGGCGGTCGGCATTGACGAATTCTCCGTGGATGTGGTGGCTGGCGGAAAGCGCGGAATGGATGTCACCGTGACGCTGTCTGCGGAACATTCAGCGAAACGATCGGCTGCCGCCGCGGTACTGGAAGGTTATTTATTCGATTACAAGGTCGTGACGGAAGCTGATCCAGGTCAGGCACGGGCAGTATAATGCTTGGCTTCCTGATGGGCGGCGACTAAAACCGCCGCACGAAACTCGAGACGCGGCCAGGTGGCCGCTCCTCAGGATGAGGTCAGTGGAAAATAATCGATGGCAGACGCACGGCGCGCGCAGTTAAAAGATCAAACCGACATTTCCGGCGCAAATGTGCTGATCGTCGAGGCCCGCTTTTATGACGATATTCAGGACGCGCTGTTGGAAGGCGCGCTCGCCGAGCTGAAGGCCGCCGATGTCACCCATGACGTGATTACGGTGCCTGGCGCTTTGGAAATTCCCGCGGCCATCGCGATCGCGCTCGATGCCGCGGAGAGCCGCGGCGAGCCTTATGATGCGGCGATCGCGCTCGGTTGCGTCGTGCGAGGCGACACCATCCATTTCGAAATCGTATCGATGAAATCCTCACGCGCGCTGATGAACCTTGCGGTGGCCAAAAAGTTCCCGCTCGGCAATGGCATCATCACGGTCAATACCGATGCCCAGGCGTGGGCGAGGGCGCGCGCCGGCGAACTCAACAAGGGCGGCGACGCCGCGCGCGCAGCATTGGCCATGCTGCGGATCAAACGCCGGCTGGCGCGGACCTGATGATGGCAGAAAACAGGAAGACGCAGGAAAACAAGTCCGTCAAAGGTCCCGACAAGAAAGCCAACCGGCGCGGCGCGGCCCGGCTCGCGGCCGTGCAGGCGCTCTATCAAATGGACATAGGCGGCGCCGGGATCAACGACATCTTTGCGGAATTCGAGAGTCATTGGCTCGGCGGCGAGGTCGAAGGCGACAAATACCTGCCGGCTGAGGCCGCGTTCTTTCGCGACGTGGTGTCGGGCGTGGTGCGCGATCAGGCCAGGCTCGATCCCGTGATCGACGATGCCCTGTCGAAGGGCTGGCCGCTGAAGCGGATCGACGCCATCCTGCGCGCGGTGCTGCGCGCCGGCGCCTACGAACTCGAGCATCGCAAGGACGTGCCCGGCCGCGTCGTCGTTTCGGAATATGTCGATGTGGCGCATGCCTTTGTCGAACCCGATGAGACCGGCATGGTGAATGCGGTGCTTGACCAGATCGGCCGCCAGTTTCGGGCCGAGGAGTTCGTGCGTAGCTAGCGCTCGGCTGCTATTGCGAGGGCGCGTCGCTCGCGAGGACGGTGGGAGTCACAAAGGATCGCACAGAATGGCCTCCGGTGAGGACTCGTTGATCGCGCGGTACTTCCGTCCGCTCGCAACCGATCCCGGCGCTTTCGGTCTCGGCGACGATGCGGCGGTCCTCGACGCGCGCGGTGACGAGATCGTGGTCACGACGGATGCCGTCGTCGAGGGCGTGCATTTTCTCTCGGGTGATCCGCCCGAGACCCTCGCGCGCAAGGCGCTGCGGGTCAATCTCAGCGATCTCGCGGCGAAGGGCGCGATGCCGGCCGGGTTTGTGCTGACGCTGGCGCTGCGTTCCGCAGACGATGTGTGGCTGGCATCGTTTGCGCGCGGGCTCGGTGAGGACATCGCTCTGTTCGGCTGCCCGCTGCTGGGGGGCGATACCGTCTCGACCCCCGGTCCGCTGATGATCTCGATCACAGCGTTCGGGCGCGTCCCAAGCGGTGGAATGGTCCGTCGCAGCAGCGCTAAAGCGGGCGACCGCATTGTGGTGACGGGAACGATTGGCGACGCGGCGCTCGGCCTTGATATTCTCAAGGGCGGCGCGGTGGCCAACGCGCTGGCCGACAATGTCGCGGCAAAGGAGATGCTGGTTGGGCGGTATCGTGTACCGCAGCCGCGCAACGTCCTGGCCAAAGCCGTCCGCGATCACGCTCATGCGGCGATGGACGTGTCCGACGGTCTTGCGGGAGATCTCGCCAAGTTGTGCGCGGCGTCCGGCGTGTCCGCCGTCGTCGATGCGCAAAGCATCCCGTTATCGGCGGCCGCCGCGGCATTGCTCGCGCGCGGCACTGTCGGCGTCGAGGCTTTGGTGGCGGGCGGCGACGACTACGAGATTCTATGTACGGTCCCCGAGGCCAGCTTTGAAGCTTTCGCGCAGGGAGCAGGTCTCGCCGGGGTTGACGTGACCTCGATCGGCACGGTCATCGCCGGTATGTCGCCCCCACGATTCTTGGACGGACAGGGCAGGGAGATCGCGCTCCCGCGCCTGTCCTACAGCCATTTCTAGAATTTTGGCCAAAAGCGCAGGTTTCGAACAAATACATGGCTGAAATCGACCGTTTGCGCCCTTCGCGGCGTTGCGCCTGAGGTATGATTTTGGCAAGGTCCCGACCGAATTGAGGCCGCCCTTTTGGGCAGGGCAGGCCTTCATTTTATGCGCCCGCCGCTCCCCGCGGCGACAGGCGTGGGGTAGGAAACAAAAAAGATCTGAGGCAAATTCAATGACAGCATTATGGGTGATTGTGCTCTGCGGAGCGCTTTCGATCGTTTACGCTATCTGGGCAACCACATCGGTTTTGAATGCCGACGCCGGCAATCCGCGGATGCAGGAAATCGCGGCCGCCGTGCGCGAGGGCGCGCAAGCCTACCTCAAGCGCCAATACATGACGATCGGTCTGGTCGGTATAGTGATTTTCGCGCTGCTGGCTTACTTCCTTGGCATGCTGGTTGCGGCCGGTTTCCTGATCGGCGCGGTGCTGTCGGGGGCGGCGGGTTTCATCGGCATGAACGTTTCGGTTCGGGCCAACGTGCGCACCGCGCAGGCCGCGACCACGTCGCTCGCCGGCGGACTTGAGCTTGCCTTCAAGGCCGGAGCCATCACCGGCATGCTGGTGGCGGGGCTCGCGCTGCTCGGCGTCACCCTGTATTTCATCTATCTGACCCACTATCTGGGCCTCACCGCCAACAGCCGCACCGTGGTCGACGCCCTGGTGGCGCTCGGCTTCGGCGCTTCGCTGATCTCGATCTTCGCGCGTCTTGGCGGCGGCATCTTCACCAAGGGCGCCGACGTCGGCGGCGATCTTGTCGGCAAGGTCGAGGCCGGCATTCCCGAAGACGATCCGCGCAACCCGGCCACCATCGCCGACAATGTCGGCGACAATGTCGGCGATTGCGCCGGCATGGCCGCCGACCTGTTCGAGACCTATGCTGTGACCGCGGTCGCCACCATGGTGCTCGCCGCGATCTTTTTCGCAACCTCGCCGCTGCTCGTAAACATGATGACGCTGCCGCTCGCGATCGGCGGCGTTTGCATCATCACCTCGATCATCGGTACCTTCTTCGTCAAGCTCGGCGCCAATCAGTCGATCATGGGTGCGCTCTACAAGGGCCTGATTGCAACCGGCATCCTGTCGCTGGCCGGCGTCGCCGGCGTGATCAACTGGCTGATCGGCTTTGGTCCGCTGGAAGGCGTGAAATATACCGGTATGGCGCTGTTTGAATGCGGCGTTGTCGGCCTCGTCGTCACCGGGTTGATCATCTGGATCACCGAATACTACACCGGCACCGAATATCGCCCGGTGAAGTCGATCGCGGCATCTTCGGTCACCGGTCACGGCACCAATGTGATCCAGGGGCTGGCGATCTCGATGGAATCCACCGCCGGTCCGGCGCTGGTGATTATCGCCGGCATTCTCGTCACCTACAGCCTCGCCGGCCTGTTCGGTATCGCGATTGCGACCACCACCATGCTGGCGCTGGCCGGCATGGTCGTGGCGCTCGACGCCTTCGGTCCGGTCACCGACAACGCCGGCGGCATTGCAGAAATGGCCGGTCTGCCGAAGGAAGTCCGCAAAGCCACCGATGCGCTCGACGCGGTCGGCAACACCACCAAGGCGGTCACCAAGGGCTATGCGATCGGCTCAGCCGGTCTCGGCGCGCTGGTGCTGTTCGCGGCCTATAATGAAGACCTCAAATTCTTCATCGCCAATGCCCCGAAGTACCCGTACTTCCAGGGCGTGTTGCCCGACTTCTCACTGAACAACCCCTACGTCGTGGTCGGCCTGCTGTTCGGTGGCCTGCTGCCGTATCTGTTCGGTGCGATGGGCATGACGGCGGTCGGGCGGGCAGCCGGCGCGATCGTCGAGGAAGTGCGGCGTCAGTTCCGCGAGAAGCCGGGCATCATGCAGGGCACCGACAAGCCGGACTACGGCAAGGCGGTCGACCTGCTAACCAAGGCGGCGATCAAGGAAATGATCATTCCGTCGCTGTTGCCAGTGCTGTCGCCAATCGTCGTCTATTTCGCAATCTACGTGATCGCCGGTGGCGGTGCAGCCGGCAAGTCGGCGGCATTCTCGGCCGTCGGTGCGATGCTGCTCGGCGTGATCGTGACCGGGCTGTTCGTCGCGATCTCGATGACCTCGGGCGGCGGCGCCTGGGACAACGCCAAGAAGTACATCGAAGACGGCCATTACGGTGGCAAGGGTTCCGACGCCCACAAGGCCGCGGTAACCGGCGATACCGTCGGCGATCCCTACAAGGATACGGCGGGTCCCGCCGTCAACCCGATGATCAAGATCACCAACATCGTGGCGTTGCTGCTGCTCGCGATTTTGGCGCACCAGACGCTCTGAGCGACGATAGAGGATCAAACAAAAACCCCGCGGTGCGAGCCGCGGGGTTTTTTTCATCGAAGCGATAAACGGGAAGGGATCGTCCCTCGTTTGCGCCTCACGGCGCGTCAATCTTGCGATCGTCTTACTGACCCTGACCGATGTTGATAGCCTTGAACAACGGTGCCACGTAGTTGACCTCCTGGCCCGATGTCGGCGTGGTGCGGCTGATGAAGTCGAATATCTTGCCGTCCTGTAGACCGTAATTGGCGAGCTTTCGCACCTGGCGGTTCTTGTCGAAATAGATCGCAATGACTTGCTGGTCGATGATCCGGTCATTCATGAACGCAACCGGTCGCGAGGAGCGTTGCGAGATATAATAGAAGACTTCACCGTTGAGGGTCGCGACCGTGGACGGCGTTCCCATCACGATCAGAACCTGATCCTGGCTCGCTCCGATCGGAATTTGTTCAAGCGCGCCGGGTGGCAGCACGTAACCCTTCTGGAATTGCTCGCCGGCACAACCGCCCAGCGCCGCGCATACCAGGGCGACGGCCGCGGTAGCGCGCAGGCCACGCCAGCGCGCCGTCAGGCCGCGCGAAGAGCAAACGCGTGAGCGAGGCTGGTTCGGCTCAATCATTCCGGAAATGGTCCCATCCCCTTGCATCGGGTGAGGCGTTGACGTACCGGGCAGCACGTCGGATTGCAACATGCGCGGGCGCCCAGGGAATACACCTTTGGGGCTCGCTTGCGGAACCCACAATGCTTTGGCCGTTCAATCACTTCAGGAAACCCCCGGCGCCCCCGCGCGGCACCATTGAGGCCATCTATGGCATGATCGTGACACAAGCGCGAGAACCGTTGTTTTATCGGGACTTGGGCGTGCCAGACACGGTTAACGGCCGTTTTGACCTACTAGTGTTGCATTTATGGATGGTCCTGCGGCGATTTAAACCGGTTGAGGGCGGCTCGGGCCTCTCGCAGGCGCTGTTCGATCGATTCTGCGACGATATGGACGCTAATTTGCGGGAAATGGGTGTCGGCGATCTCACCGTCCCGAAGCGTATGCAAGCCTTCGGCGAGGCCTTCTATGGCCGGGTGGCTGCCTATGATTTGGCTTTGAGCCTGGGGGAGGAGCCGCTGGCGCAGGCTCTATGCAAGAATATCCTCAATGGTCAGGATATCGCAAAAGCACGGCGGCTGGCCCTCTACGCCGAGATGGTCATCGCAGGCCTGGAAGGATTCGACGACAGGGCGTTGTTGGGCGCCACGTGGAAATTTCCCTTGCCGTCCGAGGCGGGTGCGCAGCAATAGACAGAAACGATGGATATGATGAGCACAGCAGATCCCTGGAGCATTCCCGTTATCGTGGCGCAAATACCCGACACCGGATTGCACTGCGAGATCGAGGCCGACCCGGCCACGCGCGCGGCCATGGCTGAAGTTGCGGGCTTGCGCGAAATTCTGTCGGCACGTGCTTCACTTGAGGTGACGCCCGAGAGCAAAGGCCGCGTCCATGTTACAGGCCGGGTTCAGGCGCGGATCGGACAAACCTGCGTAGTAACCCTCGATCCGATCGAGAACGAGATCGACGAACCGATTGATCTGATCTTCGCGCCACCGGAGCAAATTCCGGTACTGTCCGATCTGGTCGACGAGGCCGCCGAAAGCGACACCGAGATTCCCGATCCGCCGGAGCCGATTATCAGTGGGGCCATCGATCTCGGCCGGCTCGCGACCGATGCGTTGTTCCTGGCCGTTGATCCCTATCCGCGCAAACCGGATGCAGTTTTCGAGCCGTTGATCGCGGCCGTCGACCCCATGGATCATCCATTCGCCGCGCTCAAAGCGTTGCAGCTCGATCCACAACCGCCAGGTTCGAAGAAGCATCCGAAGAAGCCCGGAGGCAACAAGGGTGGGTGAAGCGTGGTCGTCGGGCTTGCATCGCAACAAAGGGGGCTCCGGCAGGTCCCTGGAATTCGGATTTAACGCCTTGAATAAGCTCGATTTCTTTGAATGTGCTGAATCCGCCACGGCACAGCGCGGCATCCAAAAGAGGGCGGACAAGAGGTTGTGTCGGGACGGGGAAACGCTATTGTCGCGGCCCGGTCGGGGTGCAGCGTTGTGCTCTGCCGATCGCCGCTATCCGCGGCGAATTCCAGTCCGCGGCCAAGCGCTCCAAGTCCGCAAAAGATCAGGTTTCCGGGACGTTCATGCCTCAAAAGGTTCGAAATCGCGCTTGACGCCATGGGTGGCGATGTCGGCGCATCGGTTGTCATTCCCGGCGCCGCGATTTCGTTGACCCGACATCCCGACACCGAATTTCTGTTGTTCGGCGATCGAGCGGTGATCGACCTGGAGTTGGCGAAACAGCCGGCGATGAAGGCAGCATCCCGCGTGATTCATACCGATGTCGCCGTCAGTATGCACGACAAGCCGAGCCAGGCGTTGCGCCGCGGCCGCAAGTCCTCGTCCATGTGGCTGGCGATTGAAGCGGTCAAGAAAGGCGAAGCCGATGTGGCTATATCGGCCGGCAATACCGGAGCGCTGGCGGCGATGGCGCGGTTCTGTCTGCGCATGCTGCCCGGCATCGACCGGCCGGCGCTCGCGGCGATATGGCCCACAGCCCGCGGCGATTCTGTCGTGCTCGATCTCGGCGCCACCATCGGTGGCGATGCGCATCATCTAATGGCGCTGGCGGTGATGGGGAGCGCGATGGCGAGCGTGCTGTTCGGCCTCGAACGGCCGACGGTCGGCCTGCTCAACATCGGGGTCGAGGAGATCAAGGGGCGCGAGGAGATTTGCGAAGCTGCGGAACTGCTGCGCGCGATGAATCTTCCGCAACTCGAATATATCGGGTTCGTCGAAGGCGACGGCATTGGCAAGGGGGCCGCCGACGTTATTGTCGCCGAAGGGTTCAGCGGCAACATTGCGTTGAAAGCGGCCGAAGGCACAGCGCGCCAGATTACTGAATTCCTGCGCAGCGCCATGTCGAGCACCTGGCGCTCACGGATCGGTTATCTGTTTGCAAAGAATGCTTTCAAGTTGCTACGCGACAAACTGGATCCCTCGAAGTCCAACGGTAGCGTGGTGCTCGGCCTGAACGGAATCGTCGTCAAGAGCCATGGCGGGACCGACGCCGAAGGCTTTGCCTATGCGGTCGATGTTGGCTATGAGATGGTCCGCTACGATCTCCTCACCAAGATCAATCAGATGCTCAATCGCGACGGCAGCGCGCTGGTTAAGGCGCCGACCACGCAGGAGGCTGTCTCGTGACTGCTATACGTTCGGTCGTGCTCGGTTGCGGCTCCTATCTGCCGCAGCAGATATTGACCAATGCCGAACTGGCGGCGCGAATTGACACCTCCGACGAGTGGATCGTTCAGCGTACCGGCATCCGCCAGCGCCATATTGCGGCGGAGGGTGAGTTCACCTCGCATCTGGCGCTCAACGCAGCGCGCGCCGCGCTGGCCAACGCCGGGATCGATGCGCAATCGATCGACCTGATCGTGCTGGCGACCTCGACGCCTGACAACACCTTTCCCGCGACGGCGGTCGCGGTGCAGAACGGCCTTGGAATCATCCATGGCGCCGCCTTCGATCTGCAGGCGGTGTGTTCGGGGTTTATTTTCGCGCTGGCCACCGCGGACAATTTCCTGCGCGCCGGCGCTTTCAAACGCGCGCTCGTGATCGGCGCCGAGACGTTCTCCCGAATTCTTGACTGGAGCGACCGCGGCACCTGCGTGCTGTTCGGCGATGGTGCCGGCGCCGTCGTGCTGGAGGCGCAGCAGCAACCTGGCAAGCCGTCCGATCGCGGTATATTGACGACCCATCTGCGCTCCGACGGCCGGCACAAATCGAAATTATATGTCGATGGCGGTCCGTCCTCGACCCGCACCGTGGGATACCTGCGGATGGAGGGCCGCGAAGTGTTCAAGCACGCCGTCGGCATGATTACCGACGTCATCGTCGATGCCTTCGAGGCCACCGGCACCACTGCGGAAGATCTCGACTGGTTTGTTCCTCACCAGGCCAACAAGCGAATTATCGATGCTTCAGCGCACAAGTTGCATATTGCGCCGCAGAAGGTGGTGCTCACGGTCGATCTGCACGGCAACACTTCGGCGGCCTCGATTCCGCTGGCATTGTCGGTTGCGGTAGCTGACGGGCGTGTGAAGAAAGGCGATCTGGTCCTGCTTGAGGCCATGGGTGGTGGCTTCACCTGGGGGGCGGGGCTATTGCGCTGGTAAGCGTGACGTTAAGATGTTTAGCTGCATTGCAAGCTCTTTGACGTTTCATGCTATTGCATTGATGAGCGCTGTTGACCGTCGCTTGTTAAGCTCATAATTTCAGATACATATTGTTCGCCGTGAGTTGGGGCAGGCGATGACTGGAACCGGAAAAACCGTTACACGCGTTGATCTGTGCGAAGCTGTCTACCAAAAGGTAGGCTTGTCGCGCACGGAGTTGTCCGCGTTTGTGGAGTTGGTCTTGAAGGAGATTACCGACTGCCTCGAGAAGGGCGAGACGGTGAAGCTCTCGTCGTTCGGCTCGTTCATGGTGCGCAAGAAAGGCCAGCGCATCGGGCGTAATCCGAAGACCGGTACAGAGGTGCCGATTTCTCCGCGTCGCGTGATGGTGTTCAAGCCGTCGGCCATCCTGAAGCAACGGATCAACGGCCACAGCGCCAGCAATGGCGACGCCAACGCCGACTGAATAATTCTTTCGACGGGGCGACCACAACAGGAGCAGGCATTTGGACAAGGCGCCGGATGCGTTCCGAACCATCAGTGAGGTCGCCGACGACCTCGACATCCCGCAACACGTCCTGCGGTTCTGGGAGACGCGGTTCACCCAGATCAAGCCAATGAAGCGCAGCGGTGGCCGCCGCTACTACCGCCCCGATGATGTCGATCTGCTGCGGGGCATCCGCCGATTGCTGTATGGCGAGGGCTACACCATTCGCGGGGTGCAGCGCATTCTCAAGGAGCACGGTATCGGATCCGTCCAGCGGCTGGCGGACGGGTCGGCTATCGCCTCGTTCGGTGCGATCGAAGAGGTGGTCGGACAAAGCATCCTGGAGCAGCCTGACGATGCGGCCCCGAGCATTGACCTGGATGATGACGACTTTGACGGCGTGGAGTTGAGCGGAACCCCCCGCCGGGATGAGCACAGCAAGGGCAGAAGTTCCCCGACTTTTGAGGACGACCTGATCCCTGGCGTGGCCGACGTGCCGCCCCAGTTCGACATCGAGCGGCTGAAAGCCGCGCTACAGGACCTGATCATTTGCCGGCAATTGCTCGATTCCGCGCTCGGGGAAGGCTAACCCCAGGGTTCCGATTGAATCCGAACCCCGCATCACGTGCAGGCAGGTCCCGCATCGGGTACGGGCGGCGTTTAGCCCAAAAGCGCCCGGAACCGGACCGCGGCTGCACATTCCGATCGGGCTTCTTGCGCGGGAGGCTGATCGAAGCTAAGGGAACGGCATCGGAGCGTGGCGCAGCCCGGTTAGCGCACTAGTCTGGGAGACTAGGGGTCGGAGGTTCAAATCCTCTCGCTCCGACCAAACCTTCATCCACTTGGCAACGGGACGCGGTGCAACGGGAACGCTGCGCGCTGGCGCGGCGCCTCTCGCATGCCATGCATCCCCGCACAAAAATCAGACGCCGCCTGGCGCGACGTAGCAATAAACGTAATCGCCCCGGCTCAGGAAGATGATCCCGTGACCTGTCGGATTTGATTGGTCGTATTTCAGCTTGTGGTTCGGGACCACAATCTTTGTTCCGACATCGATGTGCTTGCGCCGAAGCGGCTCGTCGGGTCTGGGGTCGGTGATGATGGCAACATATTTGTCGCCGTCAACCTCATACGAATCCGCCCAATAGGCATCCGCTTCGCCGCAACACGAGACGGCAGGGTTATCGGGTTGCATCAGCGCCTGATACCATGCCCGTATTTCGGGGTCGGTCGATTCCCATTGTCCGAGATCACGCGCGCTCGCTACGCTCATCAAGCAACCGAACGCTGTACAAAGGACGAGGCGTTTCATGCCGCACTCCTGAGTTCCCCCAGCCAGCTTATTTAAAGCAATGTCCGTGCCGCGAATCAGTTCATCGTGATAGTCTAAGTTCGAATATTACAACGCGGTGGCCGCGCCAGATCTTTTGGTTTCAAAGTTCCAAATTGGTTGGCGCCTTATCTTCGCCACGCACGGCCACTCGAATGAAAACGTGTTCGTTGCAGGATGGCACCGCCACAAGGGCGCCCAGTCAACTGCGCGAGTAAAGCAACTACGGTGATTTGTTATTATTGCGGCAGGATTTGCCGCACCGACCGTGGATTTTACCAATGACCATTATCAAGTCGGGGGATCTCGTGGTGCTGAAATCCGGTGGCCCCACCATGACGGTGGATACGGTCAACACGGATATTTTCGACGACGACAAAATCACCGGGATACTCTGCGTCTGGTTTGTCGGAGACAAACTTGAGCGGGTGCGGTTCGATCACAGGGCCATCGAGCCCGCACCGTTGCAAAAGAGTTCTCCGGCAAAGGAGCCGGGGCTGGAGGAAGCTACCGGCGAATACAAAGTAGTTCTGGATGAGATGGCTGCCGCCATGAACATCCCAGCCGACGCAGCGAACGATGCTTCGAAACCGGTTGTTAAGCGGCCAAAGCGCGTGGCCGCTGCCAAGTATAAAGCTCTCGCTGATTCTTCCGTTGCGAACGGCGTCGCGAGCTGATCATCCTGGTTATGCCACCGCGCTGATGCGCCGCGAGGTGCCTATACTTCCCGGGTGTCGAACAAGAGCATATCGGCGCCGCCGGTGGCGAACTTTGGCACATCCGCCGCCGCGGCTTTGCCCTCGGCGCTGCCGAAGGCCGCCTGAATCTCAGCCATGCTATCGAAATACAGCGTCGCGATCAGATGAAACGCCGAGGGTCCTGCAGGCGTCGCCACCAGACCACGGCTGACCTCATATTTTCGCAATCCCGGCAGCTTCTTGGCGATCGGAATATGGGTTTCGGCATAGTATTTGTCGAAAGCGGCCGCATCTTTTGGCGTTTTATACATCACGACGACATGAGCCATTGCGTTCCCTCACATTGCTTATCGCCAAAGCGGCGGTTTGTTTTTAGCGTTTCATCAGTCAAGATTTGTCGCGCAAGATCGCGCAACCTTATTTCGCATTCCGCGGAACGTCCAGCCGGGCAGCGCGAGCGGGCGCGGCCTTAAAAATCTCCGCTGTCCTGCAAAAAATAAATCGCTATGAGGGAAAGGGTAACAACGGTCGAAAATATGGCGATCGCCAGCGTCCAATCGACATGCCTTTTCCAACCGCGTCCGATTATCGACACCGCCGTCAAAGCCTTGAATACGACCTTTCGCATTTGGCTTACCGTTCGCGTTGCGGCTGATCGAGTGTATGACTTGAGCCTAGCATTTTTCGGCCGCGCGGCGATGTTTTCTAAATCGCTTTGCTGGGGTCGGAAACCGGACATAGTCCTTGGACTCGTGTGCCACGTCGAAAGTTTGCAGGCGAGAAAACGGAGTAGCGGGCTGAAGACAAATCATGTGTTTTGTCATCGTCTTTTTGCTGATGTTCGGACTTCCGCTGGGATCAGTCAGGGCCGAGTACGGCTATTTTCACGGCGCAGTTCTCCTGCTGCCGCTTGTCGGAAAAATGGTTTGTGTTCTGCAGTGTTGGCGTCCGGTTTTTTCTCGCCGGCTCCGTCAGTTCTTCCAATCGCGATTTCCCGCCGATCAGATATTCAACATCAAGAGCGATAACGCGCCACCGCGGGTGCGCGGCCCGGGCGTGGCGAATTTCGCAACCGGCGATGTGGGAATGGTCTCGCTGGGGAAGGCCAGCTTCACGATGCCGGTCGCTGTCTTGGCCGGGATTTTTATGGCATTGCGGGTATTCGCCATTTGCCGAGAGTGACAGGACCCGAAATGAGAATATCGCGATGGTAGGCGATCTCTTCGTCTTTCTGTTCCTGGCTCTGCATGTCATTTTTGAGCTGGCCTGAAATCGCCCGGCCCTCCATCATCTCGACCTCCCGCCTAAGCAAGGATTTGCTGCCATGAAGGAATTTGTCGGAAAAATCGCTGTCATCACCGGGGGCGGTACGGGCATGGGCCGCGAACTCGCGCGCCAGCTGGTCGCCGAGGGCTGTAATGTCGCAATGTGCGATGTCTCCGCTGACGCGATGGCGGAAACCAAGCGGCTTTGCGAGGTCGAAAAGCTGCCGCAGGGCCTGCGCGTCACCACTCATATCGCGGATGTCTCTATTGAAGACCAGTTGCTGCGATTTCGCGATGAAATCGCCGAACAGCAGTCGACCGACAAGATCCATCTGTTGTTCAATAACGCCGGCATCGGCGGCGGCGGCAGCCTGTTCACCAACTCGCGCGAGCAGTGGGAAAGAACCTTTAATATCTGCTGGGGCGGGGTTTATCTCGGCGTCCGGACCTTCCTGCCAATGCTGGTGAAGGCTGACGAGGGCCATATCGTCAATACTTCCAGCGTCAACGGGTTCTGGGCCTCGATCGGGCCGGGTGTGTCGCACACCGCCTACAGTGCTGCGAAATTTGCGGTAAAGGGATTCACCGAAGCCCTGATCAACGATCTCCGCCTGAATGCCCCACACATCAAATGCTCGGTCGTGATGCCCGGCCATATCGGCACCTCGATCGTTTCCAATTCACGCAAGGTGCAGAACGGCACCGACCGGCTGAGCGAGAATGAAATCGCGCAGACCCGGGTGCGTCTCGCCACCGCCGGCATCGATGCCTCGGCCATGTCCGATGAGGACGTTCAGGCGGCGGCGGACGAACGCGCCCGCAGCTTTCGCGAGGAGGCGCCGATGACGGCCGCCGCTGCTGCCAAGGTCATCCTCGACGGCGTCAGGGCCGAGCGCTGGCGTATCCTGGTCGGTGACGACGCCAACCGCCTCGACGAGCGCGTGCGACAGACGCCGGAGCAGGCTTATGATGCCGAGTTCTACCAGAGCTTTGCCGCCGAGGTTGGCTGGCGGCTGGGTTAGCGTCCGGTCAATATCCCGGGGTTCATCTTAAAGCGTTTTCGAGCGAAGTGGATACTGGCCGAGTTCACGCCGCGCGAACGCTGTCCAGGAATTTTTCGGTTTCGTCCTGCAGGTGAATGCTCACTTCGGACAGGGCTTGTGCGGATCCCAGCATCTCACCTGATGTCGCCTGTTCGGCAATCGATGTGATCAGCTTCACCGCATCCCCGATCCGGTCGCCCGCCGCCGATAACTCCGCCATACGTTCATCCGTCGGGTTGGCTTGCTTGACCGCATCGGCCGCGACATCGTTCGAATTCTGGACCTGTCGGCTGATTTCGACCATCGATTGAGACAACTCGTTGGAAGCCGCTGCGGCCCTTGCGGACGTGTCGCGAGGCATTCGCGGGTCGACCGGACATCTCCGCGGTTGACCGCGCCGTCAGTACCGCGGCGACCTGTCGCGTCTGGCTGCTATCTTCCAATACCAAAATACCTTCGCAGTTTGCGTGAACCGGTTTAAGCCGTCGACAACATCTGCTTATGAATGTCGGTCAGAAAATCGTCTTAAGCTGCGGATAATGCTGGACTGTCCGGCGGAGATTTTTCAATGGATTCTGCTAGTGGCGGAAAATATTGGCCGGCCGCCGTGCAGAGGAAAATAATCGGCCTGCCGAGGTGTCCGGTTGGCGCCACAGTGTGCCCGGTGATATGAAATCGATAGGAGGAACCATCCGCATGAAAGTTTTTGGAGCTGCAGCGATCATCGCCTTGGTACTGGCCGGGCCCGCTTACGGGCAAGCTCCTAAAGCCCCGGCAGCACCAGTAGATGCCCCCAAGTCGCCACAAGAGATATCGAACGAAAAAGCAGCCGACAGCGCCTATAAGCACTCGCTCAGCAACATTCCCGATCAACCCCCTGCGGACCCTTGGGGCAACGCACGCGCCGCGGATACGCCCAAGGCGGCGGCTAAGGTCCAGATGAAACGGACCAAAACCGGCAGCGCATCGTCAAATTAGGAGCAAGTCCTTGAAACGGTCAGGTCGCGGCGCCCGCCGTTGACCTGAAGTGACAGGTCTCGCCGCGTTACAGGGTCTTAAGATATTCGATCAGGTCGAAACGCTCTTCATCGGTCAACAAACGGCCGATGACTTCCGGCTTGTCTGGACCCGGCGTTCCCTCCAACGAATGGCCGAGGACGCTGTTGCCATGGATCGCCGATCCGTCCGATGTCGTGGTCGAGAACAAGGTTTCGCCCTTGTTGCAGCTCGGAGCCGCGTTCGCGTTCACGCGAAAGCCGACCTGCAGTGGATCGAAATCGCGAGAGCCCAGGCAGAATTGTTTGGGACGCTCGGCTGCCGGCTTGAGCAGCCAATAGAGTGAAGGAACCGAACCGTTGTGCAGATAGGGAGCCGTCGCCCAGACGCCGTTCAAGGGGCGGGCGCGATAGTGCGGTACCTTCGAGATGACCGGATTAGGACAATTCTTCCGCGATGCCTCCCAAAGTGCCGGGCGATTGGCTTCCGGCACGTTGTGATCGTCCATCCATTTCCGGCTGCTGCGGTCCACCGCGATCATCAGGGCGATCGAGAACGGTAATTCCGTTGAAAGGTAAGTCGGCAGGTCCTGACATCCCCAGTTTTTTCCGAGGTCTTGCGCGGGGTCCATCTTCAGGAAGCCGGGAACGTCGACCATTCGTGAGAACAGAACGTTGGCCTGAGCCGGGTCCGTTCCCATGCCGGCCGCGCTCTTCTGGACCGGATCCAGCACCTGGGCTTTGGCGTTCCATTGTGGCGAGGACCAAAAACTCTTTTCCGGATATTGCGTGTCGAAGGCGGGGTCATTGACCGGCCCAAGATGGCACTCGGCGCAGATTTCGGCATAGATCCCGCGGCCCTTGGATACGCGCGCCGGATTGATTTTCCAGGCCTCATCGTTGGGGAAAACCTGGGAAGGCCATTTGGGCGGCTGCAATCCGCCGAAGCTTGGGCCGGTGAGATCCGGACCGCGCAGCATCGCTTCGATGCGAACGAGATTCTCGAGTGCCATGGACGAGCGGAAAAGGTTCTCCGGAGCATAATCGGGCGAAAAATTCACCAGTGCAAAAACCCCGAGCGCTTCACCGGCGTTGCGGATCAGAGGCTGCTCGATGGAAGCGTCATATTGCGCAAACAGGAACCATGGCACCGTCCAGATCGGTGGAAAACTGACCGGCGCGTCCTGGGCATGCAGGTTCTTTTCAAATCCGCTGAGACCGGAAATCGCCAGATCGGTGGCGAAAACCTGATTGCCGATCCGGTTGAGCGCGTCGAGCCGCCCGAACCCTTCCTCGGTATTCGTCTGGCGCTGGTCGGCAACCGCTTTCTCCAGGGCCTTTGTTTGGCTGAGCAGCCGGGCCCACAGCGCCGACAGATCTGTTTTGAGCTTTTTGTATTCTTCGGGAGGTGCATCGGGACCGAGCACGCGCGTCGCAAAGCGCCCAAAGCGTCCCGGCACATACAAGGTGTAGGCCACAGATAGACCGGTCGCGAGCTCGAGCTTTTTCAGATCGACCATGGCCGGGCCGCCGTCGAAGCGCACGCTGGTGCCTTTATAGCGAATGCTTCCAGTATGGCAGGCCGCGCAGGTCAGCCCGATCTGGTCGGGCATGGGAACGCCGGTGCCGGGATCAGTGACGCTGCTCAAGCGCGCGAAACCGACCGGCAAGCCGTCGAAATTCTCGACCGCCGTCGGCCGCAAACCTCCGACGGATTCCGGTGCCGACGGAGCATGGGACGTGCCCAAATAACCGAAACGGCGCAGGCTCGCCGGATCGGTATGAACGGATTTCGGACTTGGCAGAAAACCGAACCGTTCGAGATAGGCTGTGTCGCTCAACAGGCCGGGCTGGGTGACCAAGTGAAGGCCCGGCTGTTCAAGCGCCATAAACCAGTCATAGGAAACCTGAAAGGTCGCGGTGCCCTGACTGGCATGATGAAACCAGTGCCGGTCTTCCGTCGACCAGTTCTGGTTCAGCCAAACTGTTGATTTTAGCGGAGCGCGGTCAGGCAGAGGAGGCGGCAGAATTTGCGCGAGCGGCGGTACGACCTTCCCGACCAGGTCGGGAAGTTCGATGGTCGCCAAACCAAATGCCACGACTGCCAACACGGCTGCGCCGAGCGCAGTTGGGACGAACATGCCAAGGCGGTTGGGTGCAGCCGCCGGCAGGCGCGCGGCGATCCGCTCAGGCAGCCGCCGCTCGACGAACAGCGTTCTGACCTCCGCCACGCTGAGGTAGCGTTCTTTGCCTTCACCCTTGCCCATGATGTTGAGCAAAACCGGCCATTCGCCATCCATCAATCGACGATCGATCCAACGTCGGGTGGCCCTGGCGCGTTCGAAATTCGCGTCCATGTAGGTGGTGATTTCCTGCGCCGTCAGTCCGCGTTCCAATCCACCGGATGGATCCTGCCGGTCTTTTCCAAACTCGGCGAGACGCGCAAGCTCGGTCTCGTCAATGTGAGCGGTCGCGTCGAGGATGCGTGAACCGCTGCCGCGCTTGTCCAAAGGGCCATTGCGCAATTCATTGGGCTGCACCCCGGACCACAAGCTGCGCAACAGACGCAATGGACTGAGGCCATTGGCGATCAGAGCAACCAGGTAGGTCTTCAGTCCGGCCAGTCTTTCGTTCAGCCCCCTTTCGCCACTCGCAGCCCCGATGGTTCTACTTAGCGTCGAAAGCGGGACGGTGTGGCCGTCGACGAAACCTTCCGCAACAAGCGCACGTAAAAAGGGACATGGATTATTCGGTGCAACAGCGATTGGCCGGGATGCTGAGTCGCCTGAACCTGAACCAGCGTCTTGCATGGAGCCAAATCCCCAAAAGTACTGAATTGCCAAGCCGAGTTATGAAAGTGATCGCCTCGATTCGAACGGAATGAAAGGAGGCTTCTGAGAAAAGCGATTTTTAAGTGATGAACTACCTTGGGATGTGCCGGAGTTTTGGCGGAATTCGAAACCGTGTCAACCGACGAGTTAGCGAACCGCTTTTGGGGGCGCTTGCGGCAGCCTGAAATCCGAACCTAGGCGGTGCGCTTCGAGGCGGGCTCAACGAGAGTCAATTTACTCAAGGGTACGCCGGCTTTCAAAAGCCCCTCTCGATAGTGGGCGATGTCGGCCGGAGCTTTCCAACGGAAATTTCTGAGATGGCGTTCGACGGTCAGGTTTGGGTAGCAGTTTAGCAGGACTTCGGTCGCCTTGGCGGCTTCCTCGCTGCGTCCCAATTGCGCCAGCGCCGCGGTTCGTACCGCGAGCACCTGAAGGTGATTGGGATTCATGTAGAGAGCCTCGCGCGCCCAGGACAGCGAAGCGTCATATTGGCCTAAAAGGTAGTGGCTGAAAGCGTTCAAGGCGGCCCACTTATATCGGGGGTCGCTATTGCCGCGTTGCACCGCTGTTGAAAATAGCTCGACGGCCTGCTGATGCTCGCCGATAACCATGTGGCATATTCCAAGCACGCCGCGGGCGCCCATGTCGTAAGGGTTTAATCTAACCGCCCGTTTTGCGGCCTCCATGGCGGCCTCGTAACTTCCCTCCATGGCATGCATATAGGACAGACACGAAAAGGCGAATGAGGAGTGAGGATCAAGCCGAACACTGCTTTCCGCAAAATTCATGGCCTCGGTCCACAATTGGCTGGTGCTTTTGATCCATCCGTATTGCACGCCCTGGACCATCATGGTGGCAAGATAGGCGTAGGCAATTGAAAGCGTCGGATCGAGCGCGATGGCCTCCTTGAACAAACCGATCGAGGTTTCGAAATCTGTCTTTGTTTGCCGATAATAGTGGGAAAGCCCCCTTAGAAATCGATCCCACGCGGTCACAACGACGGACGAGCGGGCGGGGGCGGAGGCTTCCGCGCGAAAGATCTCCGGAGCCAATGCGGCGGAGAGATTCGTGGTAAGTTCGTCCTGCATCGCAAAGATATCGCCGATGTCCCGGTCATATCGGCCGGTCCATAACTGCTCGCCATTCTCAGGGGCGATCAGTTCGGCAGTCACCCGGATTTTGGTTCCGGCGCGCCGTACCGAACCCTGGATCAGGTAGGTTGCGTCGATCTCCCGCGCGATCAGGCGCGTGCTCAGGTTTTTCCCCTTGAACGAAAAAGTCGAATTCCTGCTCAGGACCCTGTAAAATGACTGCAACGAAAGCGCATGGATCAGATCCTCGGTGAGCCCGTCGGAAAAATACTCGTCGGCACTGTCACTGAGATTGGTAAATGGAAGCACGCCGACGATCGCGGTTCGATATTGCGTCGGCAGGTTTGACGCGTTCCCGGTCTCCCCGGCGCCGGTGTCGGAGCCGTCCGGCTTCCAACTCCAGACATTTATTGGTCTCGTCGATGTTCTTGAAACGGTGAATGCCGGCATCGACAAGGGGCACGCTGAGATGCTTGCTGGCCTCCTGATAGGCCTTGTCCGAAACGGCCACGCCGCCGGGGACGGCCACCCCTTCAAGCCGGACGGCGATGTTCACGCCGTCGCCGAAAACCTCGTCTTCGTCCGCGATCACATCCCCCATGTGGATGCCGAGACGGAATTGCATGAGGCGATCCGCGGGAAGCTGGCTGTTCCGCTCTGCCATCAGCGTCTGGATCGCGATGGCAGACTCGATCGCCCCCACGACGCTCGGAAACTCCAGCAGGAAGCCGTCTCCGGTGTTCTTCACCAGCCGGCCGCCATGATTGAGAATGATCGGGTATATGGCGCTTCGATGGGCCTTGAACGCGGCGTGGGTGCCTTCCTCATCGGCGCCCATCATGCGCGAATAGCCGGCGACGTCAGCGCAGACTATGGCTGCCAGGCGTCTTTCCATATTCTTCCGCCCCCTCGTACCCCTAACCGGCAGATACTAGGGTACGTGGTCGGCCGGCTAAATCCAATGGTTTTAAAAGACATGCTCCCCAACGGAAACCAATTCAGGACAAACTGGTGGGGTCACGGCCTTTTATGAGGATTAAACCGGTTTTCTTCCCGATTGGATCGAGCCTGAGATGGCCATCGATGCCATCGCTGCCGGGAGCCGGGGGGCCGTCAATTCCGAGGTCCGGCCTTCGCTGGGCGGGGTCATGTTCCAGCCAAGCCGTCCGGCACGAAGATTCGGGCAGCTCCTGCAACGTTCCTAGCCGTGCACAATGGCCTTTGAGATCATGCAGTGGATGCCCTTGGAGCCGTTCACGGTCTGCGTCACCCGCAGATCCGCAGCCAGGCTACAGAGCGTATAGGCATCCTCGCGCGACAGGTTCCGCTTTTCGCCGAGCAACACAATCATGTCACGCAGCGCCCGCACCACGCATTGATCGAGATCGGGGTCCATCGCCATTGTCATGTAGTGCGTCGGGGTTTCGGCGCGGGGATAATCGAGCCGCAAATCCTTGCGCACGGTCAGCCTGAAACGTCCCTGCAATGCGGTTTCAATGGCGGTGACGCAGACCTCGCCGTCGCCCTGGACGCCATGACCGTCGCCGCAGGAAAATAGCGCCCCCGGCACAAACACCGGCAAATAAAGTTTTGCGCCCGGCGTCAGTTCCTTGTTGTCGAGATTGCCACCCATCGCGCGCGGGATCAGCGAGGTGATACGGCCCCAGGCCGGCGGCGGCGCCACGCCCATGACCCCGAAAAACGGCGCCAGCGGCAGATCGAGTCCCCATGGCAGCCGGCCCACCATCCGCGTTTGATCGAGCGGAATATTCAACAGCCGGGGCTCGTGGAAATCGTCCGGCAGCGTGCCGGCGAGAGGCCAGATCAGATTGTAGCCCCAGTCCTGCCGGAGCCTGACGTCGAGAATTTCGACTTCCAGCACGTCGCCGGGTTCGGCGCCTGTCGACCGCGACCGGCCCGGTCAGGATATGGCCGGGGACCATCCGCTCGCTTCTGGCATGAACATCTGCAAGCTCAGGCGGGACGTGAAATCGGTTGCGGTCGGGCACCACCTCCGGGCCACCGCTGATGGTGTCGATGGTCACTTCGTCGCCGCTGGCGATGGTGAGCACCGGTTTCAGCTTCGCTTCGAAGAAGCCCCAGTGACAGGTCTCGGGACTGGAATGCAGATGATGCTGCGTCATGTCGGGGCTTCTGGTTGGGGCAGGGGTCGCGTATGAGGCTGTACCAGACAATCCAAGGGGCATCTCGTGTTTTTTTTGCTCTCCAAAACGCTCGGCTTCATGCTGTTGCCGGCGAATTTCCTGATCGGCGCCGGTGTGCTCGGCGCGGTCCTGTTGAGGACGCGATGGGCTTTCCCTGGCCGCAGGCTCCTGATCGCGGCCGTGGTGCTGCTGGCGATATGCGGATTTTCGCCGTTGGGAAATTGGCTGCTCTATCCGCTGGAGCAGCGATTTCCGCCATGGGACGCCGCGCGCGGCGTGCCGGACGGCATCATCGTTCTCGGCGGATCGATCGACCCCGATCTTTCCGCCGCGCATGGCCGGGCGGCCCTCACGCATGCAGCGGACCGCTTGATCGCGGCCGTCGTCCTGGCGCGCCAATATCCGAACGCTCGCATCGTGTTCTCGGGTGGAAACGCCAATCTCGTCGCGAATGACACCGCGAAGGAAGCCGATTACGCACTATCGCTGTTCGAGAGCCTCGGCATTCCCAGGGAGCGATTGACGATGGAGCGGCGCTCGCGCAACACCCAGGAAAATGCCGAATTCTCGAAAGCGCTGGTGAATCCGAAAAATGGCGAGCGATGGTTGCTGGTGACCTCGGCCTATCATATGCCGCGCTCGGTCGGTCTGTTTCGCAAGGCCGGATTTGCCGTGGAGCCGTATCCGGTGGACTGGCGGGTCGGCGAGGCTTCGGACCTCCTGAAATTTACGCCCATCGCCGTGGAGGGGCTGGAACGCACGGACATTGCGATGCGCGAATGGATCGGACTTACCGCCTATTGGGCCAGCGGCAAGATTGATCAATGGTTTCCGGGGCCCAGCCGAAGCTAGAACCGCGGTCGCAACCGCTGTGCAATCGGGCTAAGATCAAATCAAGAGGCGCGCATGCCAGAGCCGCCGATCCTGGGAGTTCAAGCCATGCAACAGCAAACGCCGCCGGAACAGTTCGACTTGCCTGGCCTCGTGGCTGATCTGAACAGCCTGCTTCGACTAAAGACCACCGTGATCGGCATGAAGATGTTCGCGACCGCGGACGAGATGGCGGCGATACCGAAAATCAGGCGGCCGACCGCGGTTCATACCACCGACCAGATCGTCAGCATGGCCTCGCGGCTGGGCTGGACCGTCGGCATCACGTCGGACGATCTCGTCGGCGCACAGTGCCGCGCCGTGATCGGGCTCGCTCCCCAGGACGAGAAGTGGCTCGCCGGGCAGGCCTATGTCGGCGTGTGGCATGAGAGTGCGGAGGACGCGCGCAAGCGCCAGGAGGCGCTGGATGTCGTCCCATTCGGCCAATATCAGGCCCTGGTGGTGAGTCCGCTGGCCTCCGGCCGGCTCAATCCGCCGGACATTTGCCTGGTCTATGCGACGCCGGGCCAGATGATTATTCTGATCAATGGCCTGCAATATACCGGCTACAAGAAATTCGAATGGGGCGTGGTCGGGGAAACCGCTTGTGCCGATTCATGGGGACGGGCGCTCAAGACCGGCGAGCCCAGCCTGTCGCTGCCGTGCTATGCGGAGCGGCGCTACGGCGGCGTGCCGGATGAAGAGATGCTGATGGCGCTGTCGCCGGCGCATCTCGCCAAGGCGATCACGGGTATGAAAGCGCTGGCGAAGAACGGCTTGCGCTATCCGATCGCGCCTTATGGAATACAGAGTGATGTCCGCGCTGGTATGGGTGTTTCCTACGCCAACAAATAGACGAAACTGCCGCGCTTCCGCTACCCGCAACACCGACAGGAATTGAAGATGAAGCCTTCGTCGAAGTTCGACATCATTGTCTATGGCGCCACTGGCTTTACCGGCCAGCTCGTCGCCGAATATCTTGCGGCGCATTACAAGGACGACGGCAATCTGAAATGGGCGATGGCCGGGCGCAGCCGGGAAAAACTTGTCTCGGTGCGCGATGCGATCGGCGCACCGGCCGAGACGCCGTTGATCGTGGCCGATGCCTCCGACCCCGCCTCATTGCAGGCGATGATCGACCAGACGAAATCAATCGTGACGACGGTCGGTCCTTATCTTCTTTATGGCAACGAACTGGTTGCGGCGTGCGCCGCCTCGGGCACGGATTATTTCGATCTGTGCGGAGAAACGCCGTGGATGCGGCGGATGATCGATGCGCATGAGGCGACCGCGCGACGCGAGCGGTGCGCGGATCGTGTTCTCCTGCGGTTATGATTCCCTGCCGTTCGAACTGGGCGTATTCTGCTGCGAGGAGGCCGCGAAGAAGACGCTGGGGGCACCGGTCTCCCGGGTCAAGGGTCGCGTTCGCGCGACATGAAAGGGCACCTTCTCGGGCGGAACCGCAGCCAGCGGCAAGGCGCTGTTTGAGGCTGCTGCCAAGGATCAGGGCCTTCTGGCGTTGATGCGAGATCCGTTCTCGTTGACACCGGATTTCCAGGGACCGAAGCAGCCGGCGCGGCAACAGGCCTGTGCTCGACGAAGATCTGCAGGCCTGGGCCACCCCCTTCTTCATGGCGAATATCAACACGCGCAACGTGCATCGTTCGAACATGCTGATGGGATTTCCCTATGGTCGGGATTTCGTCTACGACGAGATGCAGATCACCGGGCCCGGCGAGGAGGGCGAGGCTTTGGCTAGGCGCATCATGGCGGCCAACAACAAGATGGCTACATCGGCGGTCCCGAAGCCGGGCGAGGGGCCCTCGAAGGAAGAGCGCGAGACTGGCTACTACGATTTGTTCTTTGTCGGCGTCGCGCCGGACGGACGCCAGGTCCGCGTCGCCGTCCGCGGCGACCGCGATCCCGGCTACGGATCGACCTCGAAAATGATCGCGGAATGCGCGATCTGCCTGTTGCGCGACACACCGGAAGTTCCCGGTGGAATCTGGACTCCCGGCGCGGCCATGGGCAACTCGCTGATCAGGCGGCTTGTCGATCGTGCCGGCCTGACGTTCACGGTCGAAAAATAATCTCGAAGCTTAAGCCGCGCGAGGATCGTAGGCATACATCCAGTCCATGCCCTTGGCGGTGACCGGAAGCAGCAGTTTCAGCATCCGGTCGCGGATCCAGGCGCCGGTTGCACTGAATTCGCGCTTGCTGTTGCCGTTGCGGCGGGCGAGGGCAACGACGCGCTCCGCACGCGGACGGCGCTCGGTCTCGAAGGCCTCGAACGTTACTTCAAGTTCCCGCGCGTTCTGCAGCAGGCTGCCGAGCCGCATGGCGTCTTCCAGCGCGAGTGAGGCGCCTTGGCCGGCATGCGGGCTGGTGGCGTGCGCAGCATCCCCCACCAGCAAGGTCCGCTTGCGCGACCAGGTCGGCAACGTCGCGACGTCGAGCGTTGCCGTGACAACGATGTTTTCAGCAGCCTCCAGTAATCGCGGAATCGGATCGTGCCAACCGGCATGGAACTTGAGTAGATGCTGTTTGAGCTTATCCTGGCTCATGGCGCGGAATGTCGCGGCATCGATGCCATGGGCAGGCTGGGTGCTCCACCACATCACCCCGTCGCGCGGATCGGAACTGCAAAAGCCGTAGCCGAAAAAGCCGCTTTGCCCGAACGTCGTCAGGACGCGTTGTCCGATCAAAGCCTTGTCGATGAGCGATCTCGGCGCAAAACCGCCGAAGCCGATAAGGCCGGTATCGAACGGTTTGGGGCCATCCGGAATGACATGCGTGCGCACAGCGGAATGCACGCCGTCCGCGCCGATTAAAAAGTCGCCCTCGGCGCTGGTACCGTCGGCGAAGTGGGCGATCACTGGCTGATCCGGTCGATCTTCGATGCTGACCAGCCGTTTCTCGAAGGCGAGTTCGACGTTCTCGCACCACGCCTTGTTTACAATCGCCTCGCTAAGCGTGGCGCGCCACATGTTCACCGCGGGCTGGCCGAAGCGCGCCTTCATGTTTTGATTGATTGAGCCGAGGCGGGCGCCGGACTGCGAGTGGAAATCGAATGATTCGGCAATCGAGCCGCGGTGGATCATCTCATCGGCAAGACCGATCTCGGCGAGGACGTGCATGCCGTTCGGCGCGATCTGCAGGCCGCCGCCAATACCGGTCGAGTAAGGCCAAGCCTCGAACAGTTGCGCGTCAATGCCGGCCTTCTTGAGGAAGATCGCGGTGACCGGGCCGGCAATGCCGGCACCGATAACGAGGGCTTTGCGGGGACGTCGGGTCATGTCTTGCTCCTTGCGTCCGTAAGGTGGTAGGAACTTATAGCGACTAATTATCTTATTTACTAAGATATCAACCGATTAAGATATGAGATCGGCTTTGTCAAGAGCAAAAACACGCGCCGGGTTGATGGAGGAACTGGAACACGCGATGCGGCGGTCTTCCGCGCAGGGCGTGCTGTTTGGGCAGTCCGTTGCCAACCGTGTCGGCCTTTCGAATTCCGATATGGAATGCCTCGACTTCCTCATCCTGGAAGGTCGTGTGACCGCGGGCCGGCTCGCCGAGGTCACCGGTTTGACCACAGGTGCGATTACCGGGGTGGTGGATCGGCTCGAGAAGGCCGGGCTGGTGCGTCGCGAGCGCGACGACAACGACCGCCGCAAGGTGTTCATCGCCGCCGTAGCGGAGAACACCGCAAAGATCGGCAAGTTTTATGAGCACCTGCAGCGGGCGATGCTGAAGGTCTGGGACACCTATTCAGACGCGGAATTGCGCTTGCTGCTGCGGTTTGCCACGCAGGGCTATGAGACGATGCTGGCAGCGACCGAGGAACTCAAGGCGATGATCGAAGAGCCCGAGGGCAGGCGCGCCGGCGCTAAGAAACCTGTCCGGGCGCCATGATCGCCTGATCGGTGCTCGCTCTGTAGGACTGCTTATAGGGCTGTGCGGCGGCAAACATGCCCCACATCGCTCCCAGCATCATCCAGAAGTGCCGCCAGTGGTCGGTGTCGATGACGAAGCTCTCGCCGACCGTCCCCAGGAACGCAGCGAAGATCGCGAGATAGGCGCGCTGCCAGGGCACAGACACGAAGACGTGGCGGAATCCGAAGATGACCGTAATAAACACCAGCGCCGGATAGCAGACGCCGGAGACCCAGCCGCCGGACATGAAAGCGTTCAAATAGGAGTTGTGGGTGTCTTCGGGGAAGTAGTTGTGGAACTGCAACGGACCGATACCGAACGGCAGGTCGAGCGCCATCTGTGCGCCGAGGATATGCCGCCCGAACCGGCCGAAGCGGCCCTCGTCATAGCTTTGATCGAAGCTCGCGCGCTGCTGGAACATCTCCCTGATCGAGTCAAACGATAATAGGACTGCGATCAGCAGCACAACGAGAATGACTGCGACAACTGACATCACGACGATGCGCGAACGCTGTGTGCGCGATTGGCTGGTCAGCACCATCAACACCAGCATAAAGGCCGATGTGAGGGCGAGCCCACCCCACGCCGCGCGTGAAAACGCCAGCAGGATCGCCAGCGCCATGATGGCAAGCGCGATGGTGCTGCGGAATGATTTTCCAAACCCATCGGAAACGACGCTTTGCAGCACGAACAAGGCGGGAAGGATCAGGAATGCGCCGAACACGTTCGGATCCTTGAAGGTGCCGCGCGCGCGTTCATACAGCGTCAGCAGATCGTGACCGCCTGGCACGAGATTGAGATAGCCGGCAATGCCGGCCACCGAAGCAATCAAGGCGCCTACGATCAAGCCGCGGCGAAGCATGTCGAGCCGGGCCGCGGTGTCTTCGGACACGACCATCGCGAAGAAGATGACGGTCACAGCCATATACCAGGAAGTCGCGATCCAGTTGGCGACTTCGGAACTCGTCCAGGAAGGGGATGGCGCCGATGCTGTACCCGACATTGAGCAGGAAAAGCAGCAGCAGCAGCGGCATGAAAACCAGCCGCAACCGCAGGCCCGTCGCAAAGAAGAGGACGGAGGCGGCCAGCGTCATCAGCTCGTAGGGGCTGGGTTCGATGAACACGATCGCGCCGCTTGCGCCAACCAGCCAGACCAGCGCCCGTTGCAGTGCGAGCACGCGCGGCGCGGAGGTCACGGATGGAGGAAATCCCCCGGCTGTTGCCGTATACGCCATCATGCGCTCGCAAGCTTACCAAAAACCAACGCCCGGACCGGCGTTAATAGGCGTTCTCGTTCTTCGTCATCAGCGCCAGCGGCGTCTTGAGGAGAATGAAGAGATCGAACAGCACCGACCAGTTCTCAATGTAATAGAGGTCGAATTCGACGCGCTTCTGGATCTTCTCTTCGCTGTCGACTTCGCCGCGCCAGCCGTTGATCTGTGCCCAGCCGGTAATGCCGGGCTTGACGCGGTGACGCGCGAAATAGCCGTCCACCGCTTCGTCGAACAACTGGCTTTGCAACTTGCCCTGCACCGCGTGCGGGCGAGGGCCGACCAGCGAAAGATTGCCCTTGAACACCACGTTGAAGAGCTGCGGCAGTTCGTCGAGGCTGCTCTTGCGGATGAAGCGCCCGACCCGGGTGACGCGGCTGTCGTTCTTGGTCACGACCTTGGAGGCCAGCGGGTCGGCGTGATGGTGGTACAGCGATCGAAATTTGAAGACGTCGATACGCTCATTGTTGAACCCGAACCGCTTCTGGCGAAACAGCACCGGTCCGGGGCTGTCGAGTTTGATCGCGAGCGCCACGATGGCCATCACCGGTGCGGCCAGCACCAGAATGATGGCGCCGACGACGTGGTCGAACAGCCACTTTATCACCAGGTCCCAGTCGGTGATCGGCGCCTCGAAGACATCAAGGGTCGGAACCTTGCCGAGATACGAATAGGAGCGGGGACGGAAGCGCAGCTTGTTGGTGTGGGCGGAAAGTCGGATGTCCACCGGAAGCACCCACAATTTCTTCAGCATTTCGAGGATGCGCGTCTCGGCCGAAATCGGCAACGCGAACAGCACGAGGTCGACGCGCGTACGCCGGGCGAATTCGATGATGTCATCGACCTTGCCGAGTTTGGGGCTGCCTGCGCAGGTTTCGAGCGCGCGATTGTCGTTGCGGTCGTCGAACACGCCGAGGACATCGATATCGGAATCGTACTGGTTCTTGAGCGCATCGATCAGCTGTTCGCCATTCTGGTCCGAGCCGACCACGATGGTGCGGCGGTCAAGCCGGCCCTGACGCGCCCAGCTGCGCACCATCGCGCGCAGGAACAGGCGTTCGGCAACAAGTGCGGCCAGGCCGACAAAGAAAAACGCCGACAGCCAGAGCCGCGATACCTCGCCGCCGAGCTTTGCGAAGAACGAAGCGCCGATGAACAGCAGGAACACGAATGCCCAGGATGAAATCATCCGCGTCATCTGTCGCAGCTGGCCGCGAAACACCTGTACTTCGTAGATATCGGCGGCCTGGAAGCAGACCACCGCAGTCGCGCTCATCGCGCAAATGGCCGCGATATATTCCCAGTGAAAGCCGCTAAGAGGCGTCACATATCCGAAATAGATCGCGATGCCGACGAAACTCAACAGCGCAAAATCGGCGATACGAACTGCGCCCGCGATGACGACCGGCGAATAGGCCGGGCGTACCTTCTGATTGGTGACGGCAAGGGCGGCCTGCGACAACCGGCGGCGCCGCTCGATCGGTGGGCGATCCGCCGCGGCGGTCGCCGCGGTCGACGCCGCGGCATTTAGCATGGAGCGTGGGCTGATCGGTTCCACTGTATTCCAAGTCCGTTCTTACGCGAGCATGTAGGTACGCGCGCGCCGAGGCGAAATTCCCCGCCTCACGACTTAGAGGACAAATCGGAAGAAACAGTTATCGTCGGTAAAGAACGGTTAACGGTCGGCAAATGCGTCGCGGTAGCCAGCCAGCACTCCTTCGACCATCGCCTTCTGCGAAAAATGCATGAAGATTCTTTCACGAAGGATTTTTGCGCGTGCGAGTGCGGCGGCGGGATCATCGAGCGCGGTCTTGATAGCATCCACCATGGCGCTGACGAGGTTGGGCGCGAACAGCGCATCGGTATGTGTTCCAAATATCTCGGGGATGCCGCCGACATTCGCGGCGACCATCGGAATTCCCGCCGCGGCCGCCTCTATCACGACATAGGGCATTGAATCCCCGCGAGAGGGAACCACCAGCAGTCTCCCTTTGGAAAAGCCATAACGCGCCTTGACATGGCCGATGAAGCGCACGACCCCGGTGAGGCCCAATCTCTGGATTTGAGCCCTGAGAGATTCGATTTCCTCGCCGTCGCCGGCGAGTGTCAGCGTGACCGCTTTGCCGTCGGCGCGCAGTCGCGCTACGGCATCGATCAAAATATCCGCCCCCTTGATGTGCCTGAACTCACCGACATAGACGATATCGGTGGCGTCATCGGCGATCACGACCGGATCGAACTCGTCTGCGGTGACGCCGTTGAACACGCAACGAACCAGCCCTTCGGTCGGCATACCGACGGTGCGCTGATAGGTATCGCGTGCGAACGCGCTTTCGAACAGGAACAGATCGGTATTGTCCATCAACGTCCGTTCAATGCGGCCGTAGATGGCGCCCTTCCACGTGTCCAGCGGATAGTGCAGCGAGCCGCCATGCGGAGTATAGACGCGGATCGCCCTCTTTGAACGGGCACGCAGGCGGATGAAAGTGCCGGCTTTGGCACCGTGTCCATGCAGCACGTCTGGCTTCAGCCGCGAGATCAGGTACTTGAAATGCGCCCATACCAGAACATCGGCGGGGTGGGGTTCACGGTGGATGGCAATACGTCGAACGCCGAGCTTGAGGCGAGGCGCAATCTCCGCCAGCGCCGCCTCGGCACGTTCGCCGCCGGTCAGGCTGTCGGTGATGATGCCGACATGGTGGCCGCGATCGGCCTGTCCATTGGCAACGTCCAGGATGTGACGGAAAATTCCGCCGACCGGCGCGCGCACCGCATGCAGGATACGAAGCGGCTGATCTATAGTCTCTGGCATGCTCAGAACCAGCGTTCGCCGACGAGGACGGTGTCGCCGGGGCTGACGGCGGTGCCGAGCGGCACCACGACGCGCGTCGGGCCCGAACTGTCGGTGTGGGTCAGCGTCACGCGGTCGCGCCGGGCGCGCGGCGAGAAGCCGCCGGCGATCGCCACCGCGCTTTCGACGCTCATATTGGGCACGTAGGGATATTGGCCGGGCGCGGCCACTTCGCCGAGGATAAAGAACGGCCGGTAGGATTCGATCTCGACCGCCACCGAGGGCTCGCGGATATAGCCGTTGCGCAATTTGCCGGTGATTTCGGCGGCCAGCCCCGCCGGGGTTCGTCCGCGCGCCGGCACCGAGCCGATCAACGGCATGGTGATGGAGCCGCCGGCATCGATCGCATAGGTGTTGGTGAGGCCTTCCTGGCCATAGACCACGACGCGCAATTTGTCGCCGGCATCGAGCCGGTAGCCGGCATCATGGGCCGCCGGCATCGGTGCGGCCGCATAGGCCGCTTGCGCCGGGGCGTACTGAGCCGGCGCATAGCTACGGGGCGCCGCGGCGAAACTGGCGCGGAGTGCGGCGATGGCGCCGCCGGAATTCGATGACGATGCGACGGTAGCAGCCGGGGCTTGGTAGTAAGGCTGGCCGTAAGCCATATAATCGAGGTCGCTTTGCGGCTGTGCCGTCGCGACCGGAGAGGTCGTGTGCACGCAGCCCGACAGAGCGAACGCGGCGAGCAGACAGAAAATTACGGCGCGCACGCCTCGCATCGGACAACCCACAGACAATTGTTGATTCCGATTAAGGACTTTCATGGTTAACAAAGCGTGACCGCGGCCGGTTGGGGCAGCTGCGGGCGTCGGCAAATCGGCTGAATTAACCCAGCGGCAACCTTAATGGAGTGTAATCGCCGACAGCAGGTAAAGTCGTGGCGTCCGCGGGAGTGTGCGATGCGTTTAGCGTTTTGGCGAGCAGGCAAGGCGTTGGTCCAGAGGGCCATCTCGAAGCCTGCACCCGCCGCCATCCACAAACCGGTCGTGGCGTCCAAATCCGGCGATCTGGATTTGCGCGCACTTGGTCAGGCGCTTGTACGCAACCGGCGCTGGATCATCATTCCGACGCTGCTTGCTGCGGTGCTTTCGATCACTGCCGTCAATCTGGTCACTCCGCGATACAAATCCGAAGCTCGCATCCTGGTCGACGGGCGTGAAAACGTCTTCCTGCGGCCGAACGGCGAGCGCAGTGAGGAGCGCGCCGCGCTCGATCCGGAGGCTGTGACCAGCCAGGTCCAGCTCTTGCTGTCGCGCGATCTCGCGCGTGAAATCATCAAGAAAAACAAGCTCGCGGAGCTGCCGGAATTCGATCCGGTCCTGCAAGGCTTTTCGCCGTTTAAATCGCTGCTGGCACTGTTCGGGATCGGCCGCGATCCGTTCTCGCTGACACCGGAAGAGCGGGTGCTAGACGCGTATTACGACCGGTTCACGGCATATGCCGTCGACAAATCTCGCGTCATCGTAATCGAATTCCAGTCCCGCGATCCGGATCTGGCCGCGCGGGTCGCCAATTCGATCGCTGAAGGCTATCTGGTGTTGCAGCAGAGCGCGCGGCAAGATCAGGCTAAGTCCGCCAGCCAATGGTTGTCGGGCGAAATTGAAAATCTGCGCAAGAAGGTCGCGGATGCAAAATCCCGCGTCGAGGATTTTCGTTCGAAATCGAGCCTTTTCGTCGGCACCAATAATACCACGCTATCCAATCAGCAGATGGGCGAACTGAACACGCAATTGAACAACGCGCGGGCGCTGAAATCCGACGCGGAATCGAAAGCACGGCTGATCCGCGAAATGCTTCAGAGCGGCAAGCCGATCGAGGCTTCGGAAGTGCTCAACTCCGAATTGATCCGTCGGCTGTCCGAACAGCGCGTGACACTGCGCGGCCAGTTGGCCGAACAGTCGTCGACGCTGCTCGACGGTCATCCGCGGATCAAGGAACTGAAGGCGCAACTCTCCGATCTTGATCGGCAAATTCGGGAGGAAGCGAGCAAGATATCGCGTTCGCTGGATAATGATGCACGCATCGCCGGCGGCAGGGTCGATGGCCTGAGCGCAAGCCTTGAGCAATTGAAGAAGCAGGCGACATCGACCAACGGTCAGGACGTCCAGCTTCGGGCACTTGAGCGCGAAGCCAAGGCGCAGCGCGATCTTCTGGAATCCTATCTCGCTAAATATCGCGAGGCCAATACCCGCGAGAATATCGACGCTGCACCGGCGGATGGCCGGATCATTTCCCGCGCCAGCGTGTCCAATACCGCAGCCTATCCGAAGAAGCTGCCGATCGTGCTGATTGCGACGCTGGCAACGCTGATGCTCAGCGCCGGCGCAGTCGTCACCGGTGAATTGTTACGCATGACCGCGCCGCGCGCGACGGCAGCATTTGCATCCTCGCCGGCAACGGCTCGTGCGCCTTTGCCCGCCGCGGGGCAGAGCGTGACGCGCCCGGAGATTGTGACTGGGATCACCGAGATCGAGCGTCTCGCCGATGATCTGCGCGGCGCCGGCGCGGCGGCGCACAAAGTCACCATTCTCGGGACGTCCTCGAGCGAGAGTATTACGCTGGCGGCGCTGACCATTGCGCGGCTGATGGCGCGCAGCGCCAAGGTCGTGGTAGTCGATCTGGCGGCGGCATCGCCGACAATCTCAGCGGTATCGGCCGATCCGAACGCGCCTGGGCTGGCGGAATTGATGCTTGGCGAGGCTTCCTTTTCCCAAATCATCACCAAGGACCGGCTGTCGCGGGTTCACCTCGTGAATGCAGGCCGTCCGGGCTCTGACCGTGCATTGCTGCAATCGCCGCGGCTCACGCTTGCGATCGATGCGTTGCTGCGGGTCTATGACCATGTGTTGCTGGATGCAGGCAGCGCCTCCGATCTGCCGGCGGAACTGCTGACGGCACAGGCCCGCGCTGTGGTGGTGCCGGACGTATCGATGGCCGCCGACGCCCGTAGCCTGATGTGCGATCAGCTCAAGGCGGCGGGTTTCAGCGACGTGACGATGCTGAGCAATCCGTCATTGCCCTCTGATGCCGCCGATCGCGCTCTGCGGGTCGTGGCTGCCTGAACACGGCGCCTTGAAGCCCTCGGATCCGGTCCGGGGTATGCTTTATGGAATCGGTGTTAGCGAAGTGCGCTTCGGAGCTTTTGCGCCACATGAAACAGTGCCGGCGTGTGCTTCACCAGATATTTGGCGCGGTTGACGCCTGACATTACCGCCGCCGCAATCGTGCCGCGCAAGCTGAGCGGAATGAAGCTATCGAAAATCGCTTCGTTGCTCTTGCAGAACAGTTTCTTGTAACTGTCCGATCCAACGCCGAGATCGAGGGCGCAATATCCGCGCTCGGCGTAATGATCGACGATGTCGCGCACCAGGATCAATCCGGGACTGTAACGCGAATTTTCCGACATCGTGTAGGTATTGAACATCATCGAAAAACGATGGCCATCGGCGACGCCGGCAAAGATCGCGATGACCTCGTCGTCGCATTCAAGGGCATGGATGTCGATGACGTGATCGCCACCTGCCAGCGGCATCAGGCAGACGCTGCGGATGAAGTCCTCGACACCGGGATCAGCGAACACGTTGGGCAGTTTCTGCTCGGCCATCCGCAGCGGCTTGATGCGGAAGAACGCATCGAGTATGCGCTTGATCTCGCTTTCGGCGGCAGCGGCGCGATAGCGATAACCCGGCAGCGTTTTCAGCTTGCGTTCCTTACCCTTGAGCCGGCGGCGGAGCGAATTACTGATCTGCGTGGTAGGCGGCGCGCCCGGAACGAGCGTCATCAGCGGACAAGCGTTGGCCGAGACCTGGTTCGGCAACAATGCCATCGGATTTTGCAGATCGCGCCAACTCCGGGGTTGTTGGCTCAACGCCAGGACATCGGCCTCGGAGCGCGCGCGGATCGCCGAGATCAGCGCGTCGAGATCAGCGCGGGTCGCGTCAGCGGCAAAATCGCGGTCCCACAGCGCCATGTTGAAGGTGGCGTGCTTGCCACCCATGAAACACGCGACCCGAATGCCGTGCTGTTGCCTGAGCGCGAGCGGAAGCAGCAACAGCGGCCGACGCTCGATGTCATAGGCAATGACGATGAACGGCCGAAGGTTCTCTCGCTCGCCGACCAGCCGTTGCCAGGGGCCGAGGAAATCGAAGCGCTGATACGGGGTGGAGAAGTGCTGCTGATCTTCGAGGCGGCGCCAGATCGTCTCGGCCTGGCCGAGATCGCCGAGAATATCGACGCTGACAATGCGGCTTGCCTTCGACCACGCTGGCGCTGCTGTCCGGCTTTCGATAGCGGCAGCCATGGTCATTGCAAAACCTGTCTACAGGGAATTATTTACATTTTTCAGCTTTGGCGGACCTTTGCAAAGAAATGTCAACAAAGAGTAATGACAATGCTGCCTTGGCGGGGCGGAAATCGCTGAATTGAGGGGCGAGACGTTGCCATCCGACAACAGATTTCTGACCAGCCTGAAGCTGCAACTCGTCTATTTCAGCGGCGTGCCGCTGCTAATGGGACGACGAGCCGGCGGTGCCGGCGTGATCATGCGTTTTGAGCGGGTGCGTCCGCGACGTGACGAGCGCTTTCAACCGCTCAAATCCCGGGAAATCACCCCTGACTTTCTCGATCGAACGATCCGCGCGTTGAAACACTGGAATTTCGACATCGTCTCGATGGACGAAGTTTGCCAAAGGTCGGTCAAGCTTGCCTCGCCAAGGCGATTTGCCTGCCTGACATTCGACGGCGGCTACAAGGATCTGATGGCGTCGGCCTATCCGGTATTATCCCGGCATGGCGTTCCCTTCACCATCTACGTGCCGACGGCGTTCCCGGATGGTCTCGGCGAGGCCTGGTGGCTGGCGCTCGAGCACGTGATCGCGCGCGAGGCTCGTCTTAGTCTGATAATGGATCGCAAGGAGCGGTATTTCAATATTGCAAGTACATCCGAGAAATATCAGCTCTATGATTTTCTGTCGGGATGGATGCGCACGCTTGCGCCGCCTGATCTTTCTTCCGCCATCAAGGATATCTGCACGCGATACTCCGTCGATCTCGCGGCGCTGTCGCGCGAAGCATCGCTGGACTGGAATGACCTGGCAGAGCTTGCGGCCGATCCGTTGGTGACGATCGGAAGCGCCACGGTGAACTATCCCGTTCTGTCGAACCTGAAGGATACAGCGGCGTTGCGTGAGATGACAATGGGGAGGGCGGTCACGCACGCTGCGTTTCGCCGCGACGTCAGGCATTTCGCCTATCCGTTTGGCGATCGGGCTTCGTGGCGCCGGCCGCATGCGGCGATGGCGGAAGAGGCGGGGTTTGTCAGTGCAGCATCGGCGATACCTGGGGTTGTCGAGACCGAAGGACGAACCAATCTACACGCGCTGCCGCGCATCTCCTGGGACGGACGGCAGCGTTCGCTGCGCGCAATGCGCGTGATCCTTTCAGGCGTCACGTTTCCTCGGGCGAAGCCAACACCTCGTGCGGCGATTTAGCGGCTTTGGCTCTAGACGTCAGGCCGCGCCATCCAACTGATGATCGGCATCGCCGGCAGCACCCAGCCGATCCCGGCCACGACATAGAAGATGGCCTGCAGCAGCCCGGAACTCGCGAGCCACGGGGTCTGCGCTACCGTCATTCCCATCAGCGACCAAAATACGACCAGCACCAGAAGGGCGATGGTTCCGAAGAATTTGCGGGTGCGTATAGTCATGACGGAAATGTGCGGCTCGCTGTCGGGGCGCGGCTTGCGCGCGGGAAGGGGCGGACTATAAGGTGCGCGCAAATTCATTCAAGCGCAGCTTTGATGACCGGTATTTCTGCATATCAAGCCCCGCATATCCGCGCGGTCCGCTGGTGGTTGATTTCGATCGCCGCCCTGATCGCGATCATGGTGCTGGTCGGCGGCGCCACCCGCCTGACCGAATCCGGACTTTCGATCGTCGAATGGAAGCCGGTCACCGGCGCGTTGCCGCCGCTCAATCAGGAGCAATGGACGCAGGCCTTCGACGCCTACAAGACCATTCCGCAATATCGTGCACTTAATGCCGGCATGGACCTTGCCGAGTTCAAGACGATCTTCTGGTGGGAATGGAGCCACCGGCTGCTCGGACGCGTGATCGGGGTCGCCTATCTGCTGCCCTTCCTCTGGTTCCTGTGGCGCGGGTTCCTGGGCACCGATCTGAGACGGCGGTTGTGGCTGATCTTCGGGCTCGGCGCATTGCAGGGCGTAGTCGGCTGGTGGATGGTGGCGTCAGGGCTTTCGCAGCGAGTGGAAGTCTCGCATTACCGCCTTGCCACCCATCTGGTGCTGGCACTTCTGATTTTCGCGGGCATTGTCTGGACGCTGCGGTGGCTGGTGGAGCGGCCGCCCTTGACGGCCCAGGCGACTGTTTCAGCACGGCTGAAAATCACCAGCGCGTTGCTGCTGGTGCTGACGTTCGTGCAGCTTTATCTTGGCGCGTTGGTCGCAGGCCTGCGCGCGGGCAAGATCTACAATACCTGGCCGGATATCGATGGCGGGTTCGTCCCATCCGCAGCGCGGCTTTTCTTCGAGACGCCGTGGTGGCGCAATCTGTTCGACAACACGCTGACCGTTCAGTTCGAACACCGCATGGTCGCCTATACGCTGTTCGTGTTCGCGATCCTGCATGCCCTCGACACGGTTCGCTCGAGGGCCGGCACGTCTGCGATCAGCGGTGCGGTGTGGTTGGCGGCCGCGGTGACGCTGCAAGCGACGCTGGGTATTTTCACGCTGCTCCATCAGGTTCCAATGGCGCTGGGGTTGGCGCATCAGGCTGTTGCGATCGTGGTCCTGACGCTCGTGACCATGCAGGCCGAACGGCTGGCTGGACGGCAACCTGAGGTGACGTCGCAAAAGCTGGTTCAGCCGGTCGCTCAGGCCGGTTGAATTGAACTATTCTAATTTTCTGCGCGTCTGCAGAAACGCCCTGTTTGCAAGGCTTTCTTTTCGACGCCACCCCGCCAACAGGGTTATGCGACGCGCCGTCGCTTTACATCAGTGGTTTGGCGGATAAAACGAGCGAAACACAGGGTCGCTCATGTCATCCGCATTCATTCAGGCCGCCATCATCCTGCTCCGTGAGGGGCTTGAAGCCATGCTGGTGATCGCCGCACTTGCCGGCTATCTGACCAAGGTCGGTGCCGGTCACCGCATCCAGGCTCTCTATGGCGGCGCGCTGGCCGCGGTCGGCGCCAGCCTCATCGCGGCGTGGCTGTTTGCGGTGCTGAACTCGGGCGAGCACAGCGATGTTCTCGAGGGCATCATCATTATCGTCGCCGCCGGCCTGATGCTTTACGTTAGCGGCTGGCTGATGGTGAAGCAGGATCCGCGCGGCTGGCAGGATTATCTGGCGCACAAAGCCGACACTGCGCTCGCCCAGGACACCGTTTGGGCGGTCGGTGCGCTTGCCTTTCTCGCGGTGTTTCGCGAAGGCGCCGAAACCGTGCTGTTCATCAACGCGCTCGCCACGGCCGAGGGCGGCTGGAGCGCCGGCCTGTTCGCGGGGCTTGGCGTTGCGACCGTCGGCCTCGTAGTGCTGTTCTATTTCATCAACCTGATCGCACAGAAGATCCCGCTGCGACCGCTATTCATCATTACCTCGGCATTCCTGTTCGCGATGGCGATCAAATTCATCGGCGAAGCCGTGCAGGAATTCCAGGAACAGTCGATACTGCCGTTCACCGAGCTGAAAGGCGTGTCATGGCTCAATATGTTCGGATTGAACCCGACGCTGGAGGCGCTGTCGGCGCAGCTGCTCGTGATCGTGTTTGCGCTTGCAACCTATTCAGTGGTCCAGCGCAACGCACGCCTGACGCGTGAAGACAAAGCCGCGACGCGCGCGGCGAAGCCGTAAGGTTTCAGCAGTAGCCGTAAACGCCGCAGGCGTAGGGCAGGCGATCCCGGTAGTCGACATAGGGGCCACCGTAATAGGGACCCTGATAGTCATAGGAATGGGTCGATCCATAGTAACCAGGAAGCGTCGCTCGGCCTGGCAATATGGGTGTGTGGACCAAAGGTGGGATGATCGGGAGCGCCGGCGTGAACAGCACGTCGGGGTCGCGTTCGACGGGAGGGGGCGCGCCATAAAACGGGCCCGCTCCGGAATGTCGTGGGGGCATATCGGCGCCCAATGCTGAGCCGGTCGTCGCCATCGTCAACAGCAATAGCGTCACGCCGCGCTGCATTGCAGGCTCCCAAGGGTTCGGCTGGCAGCATATCTGATTCTGACAGAATAGACGGACTCACCAGCCACCGGGTCGGCGCTAGGCGCCGCCCGGTGACAGTCTCCGGCACGAGAAGCGGTATGCCGGAGCGCTGGAGCTCAAACCGCGAAACCCGCGGCTATTGCGCTATTTACGCGCTCAGCGCCTGATCGAGATCCGCAATCAGGTCGTCCTTGTCTTCAATGCCGATCGACAGCCGCACCACGTCGGGAGCGGCGCCGGCCTTGGTCTTCTGCGCATCGTCGAGCTGACTATGCGTCGTCGATGCCGGATGGATCACCAGCGAGCGGGTATCGCCGACATTGGCCAGATGCGAGAACAGTTTCAGGTTCGACACCAGGCTGACGCCGGCATCGTAGCCGCCCTTGAGGCTGAAGGTGAACACCGCGCCGGCGCCTTTCGGGGCATATTTGCGGGCGAGGTTGTTATATTTGTCGCCGGACAAGCCCGCATAATTCACCGATGCGACCGCACGATGGCCGGAGAGAAACTCCGCAACCGCCTTGGCGTTTTCGCAATGTTTCTGCATACGCAAAGGCAGCGTCTCGATGCCGGTGAGGATCAGAAACGCGTTGAACGGCGAGATAGCCGGGCCCAGGTCACGCAGGCCGAGCACACGGCAGGCGATTGCAAAGGCGAAGTTACCAAAGGTCTCCTGAATCTTGATGCCGTGATATTCCGGGCGCGGTTCGCTCAGCATCGGATATTTGTTGTCCTTCGACCAGTCGAAGGTGCCGGCATCGACGATGATGCCGCCGAGCGAGTTGCCATGGCCGCCGAGAAACTTGGTCAGCGAATGCACCACGATATCGGCGCCATGATCGATCGGGCGGATCAGATAGGGGCTGGCGAGGGTATTGTCGACGATCAATGGCACCCCGGCCTTGCGCGCCACCGAGGCGATGGCCTCGATGTCGGTAATGGATCCGGACGGATTGGCGATCAACTCGATGAAGATCGCCTTGGTGTGCGGAGTGACCGCGCGCTCGAAGCTGGCGATGTCATCGGGATCGGCCCACGCCACGTTCCAGCCGAAACTCTTGAAGGCATGAGTGAACTGGTTGATGGAGCCGCCGTAGAGTTTTCGCGCGGCGATGAATTCGTCGCCGGGCTTAAGCAACTGCTGCAGCACGACGACCTGCGCCGCGTGTCCCGACGCCACCGCGAGCGCGGCGGTGCCACCCTCGAGTGCTGCGACGCGCTCTTCCAGCACTGCCTGTGTCGGGTTTCCGATCCGGGTGTAGATGTTGCCGAACGCCTGTAGCCCGAACAGTGACGCGGCATGGTCGGCATCATTGAACACGAACGACGTGGTCTGATAGATCGGCGTCGCGCGCGCACCGGTGGTCGGATCGGGTTGCGCGCCGGCATGCACCGCGAGGGTTGAAAATCCCGGAAGGCGATCGGTCATCGTTGGCGTTCCCATTATTATTGCGTGAAATCGCGCCGCATGCTGATGGCAGCGGCGTTCGCCGTCAAGGCGGCACAACGCATCATGCGTTGTTCGCAAGGGTCGTGCTTCATCTTGTCGCGATTGTGAAAGAATCGTTTCGCATTTGCGTCATGCCGGATCGTTCTTGTTTTTCGCAGCTCGATCGGAGGCGTTGGTTTCGCCGCCGCCGACGCTCATGCGGTTCAGGGACAGCCGCATGCCTTGGGTCGGCACCGGTGCGCGCTTTGAACTCAGCGTCCGCGAATTGACGCCCATCCACGAGATTTCCGAGGACAATCGTCCATATTCGATTTTCGGGCAGCGATTCATCACGACCTTGAGGCCGGCGGCTTCGGCCTTGGCGGCCGCGGCATCGTCGCGCGCGCCAAGCTGCATCCAGATCACTTTCGGCAGCGGCGTCATTTGCAGTGCTTCATCGACCACCGGCATGATGTGGCTGGAATTCCTGAAGATGTCGATCATGTCGACGGGACGGCCGATCTCGCGCAGCGACGCGACAAAGGGTTTGTCGAGCAGGCTCTTGCCGACATGTCCGGGATTGACCGGGATCATGTCGTAGCCCCGCTGCGCCAGATATTTGAAGGCGAAGTAACTCGGCCGCACGTTGACCGGGGACGCCCCGACCATCGCGATCGATTTCACGCCGTTGAGAATTTCGCGGATGTACGTGTCGGCGTAAGTATCATGGTTCATGGTGAATGGTCATTCGATTTGCAGGCGTCATTGCGAGGAGCGTAGCGACGAAGCAATCCATCTTTCTTCGTTGGAAGCAGCTGGATTGCTTCGCTGCGCTCGCAATGACGCGAATGAAGTTTTTACTCGTCCTGCCACTTCGGCTCGCGTTTCTCGATGAAGGCGCCGATGCCTTCCTCGGCGTCGCGCGCCATCATGTTTTCGGTCATCACCTCTGCCGCGTAGCGATAGGCGTCGGCAAGGCTCATTTCGACCTGGCGATAGAACGCGCCCTTTCCGAGTTTTACCGTGTAGGCGGATTTGAGCGCGACCTTTTGCGCCAGCGCAAGCGCAGCGGTCCGCTCGGTGCCGGCGGCGACGACTCGGTTGATCAGGCCGATATCCCGCGCCCTCGTTGCCGGGACAGGCTCGCCCGTGAGCAACATTTCCATCGCCTGCTTGCGCGGGACATTGCGCGACAGCGCTACCATCGGCGTCGAACAGAACAGCCCGATATCGACGCCAGGCGTGGCGAAGGCTGCGGCCTCCGATCCGACCGCAAGATCGCAGCTTGCCACCAACTGGCAGCCGGCCGCCGTGGCGATACCCTGGACGGCAGCGACCACCGGCTTTGGCAATTGCACGATGGCCTGCATCATCGCGCTGCATGCGGTCATGATGTGAGCGAAATAAGCGCGCCCGCGGTCAGCATCGGTGCGGCGGGCGGTCAGCTCTTTCACATCATGGCCGGCGGAGAAGGCCGGGCCGTTCGCCGCGATCACCAGCGCGCGTACATCGGCATCGTCGTGAATGTCCTTCAGCGCCGCATGCAGTTCGGCAATCATGGCTTCTGACAGGCTGTTGCGGGTTTCGGGCCGATTGAGTGTGAGCACACAAATGCTGCCGACGGTCTCGCGCAGGAGAATCGGGGCCTGTGGTGCAGCGGCGGGTGCGGCCTGGGGCGTCATCGAGATATCCACGAATATTCCATTTGGGCAGATGTGACAGCTTAATGTAACAAGCAACGCGAGGCGAGGGTGGACAAAGCAAGATGGCGATAGCGAAAATGAGCGTGGCTGAACTGGAGAGATTTCTCCACGTCGAGTTCCCCCAGGCCTTCAGCGGCGGCGATATATCGATTGAGAGCGCTGACGGTGCCTCCTGCCTGCTGCGCCAGCGTTACAGCGATCAGATGCTGCGTCCCGGCGGCACGGTGTCGGGACCGACGCTGATGGCGCTGGCCGATTTCGCGATGTATGTCGTGCTGCTGTCGGCGATCGGCCCGATCGGTCTCGCGGTCACGACCAATCTCAACATCAATTTCCTGCGCAAGGGCCAGCCGGGGCAGGATATCCTTGCGGCAGCGAAGCTTTTGAAGCTGGGCAAACGGCTTGCGGTGGGCGAAGTCAATCTGCTGTCGGGAACGGCGCCCGATCCGATCGCCCACGTAACGGCGACCTATTCCATTCCAAATGCTTAGTGTTTTAGATGGTATCATTGCACCATATTTGTAACCGATTGTTTTTACATAGATATTTATCCTGCTTTGGCATTGACGCGGGCGATGGACCTATCTAGAAACCCCGCAGTTCGGCGCTGACGCGTCCGATATTCCCCTTTCACGGATTTTCTCACATGAAAACGTTTTCGGCAAAGCCAGCCGAGGTGACGAAGAAGTGGGTGCTGATCGACGCCAAAGGTTTGGTGGTCGGCCGGCTCGCCACTTTGGTCGCGATGCGCCTTCGCGGCAAACACCTCCCGACCTACACGCCGCATGTCGATTGCGGTGACCATGTCGTCATCATCAACGCGGCCCACGTCGTACTGACCGGCCGCAAGCGCGACAACAAGGTCTATTACAATCACACCGGTTTCATCGGCGGCATCAAGGAACGTACGGCCAAGTCGATCCTCGAGGGTCGCTTTCCCGAGCGTGTGGTCGAGAAGGCCATCGAGCGGATGATTCCGCGCGGGCCGCTCGGCCGCGTGCAACTCGGTAACCTGCGCGTCTACCCCGGGCCGGAGCATCCGCATGAAGCCCAGCAACCCGAAACGGTGGACGTTGCGTCGATGAATCGCAAGAACATGAGGGCCGCATAAGATGTCCGATACGATGCAGTCGCTCGATCAATTGTCGTCGCTGAAGCCGGCCGCGCCGGAAGCGCCGCAATACGTCAAGAAGGTCGACAAATACGGCCGGGCCTATGCCACCGGCAAGCGCAAGGACGCGGTTGCCCGGGTCTGGATCAAGCCCGGCGCCGGCAAGGTCACCGTCAACACCCGCGAGGTCGAAGTCTATTTCGCGCGCCCGGTGCTGCGGATGATGATCCAGCAGCCGCTGATCGCCGCTGCGCGTGCAGGCCAGTACGACGTGATCTGCACCGTGGCCGGCGGCGGTCTGTCGGGCCAGGCAGGCGCGGTTCGTCATGGCATCTCGAAGGCGCTGACCTACTTCGAGCCGGACCTGCGCGGCGTTCTGAAAAAGGGCGGCTTCCTCACGCGCGACTCCCGCGTGGTCGAGCGCAAGAAGTACGGCCGCGCCAAGGCGCGCAAATCGTTCCAGTTCTCGAAGCGCTAATTGCTTCGTTAGAATTTGCCGCGAAAGCGGTACGTCAAAAGGCGCCCGGTTTCGGGCGCCTTTTTTATTGGGCATTTGCCGAGGAGTTGATGCAGTTTTTCCTGAAAACTTGCGCACGGCTGCAAACGGATTGCCAACGCGGGGGTCTTAGTTTCGGGGATGAGTGACGGCGCGTACCGCATTTTCAATCGCGCCCGGAATGCTGCATCACAATCACCCGGTGGCCCATGTCGCTTGATACCTCTACGCTTTATCTCGTTGCCACGATGGTCGCGGCAATGCTCGGGGCCATGCTGCTGCTGTTTGCCAGGCAGGAGAATATCCCGGCATTGAAGTGGTGGGGGACCGCTTATCTGCTCGGCGCTGCGTCGGTGGCGCTGTGGACGCTGGCCGGACCAATGCTTGGCGACACGCTGTCGCTGGCGCTGAATGCGATTGGCTTTGTGGCGTGCGGCATGGTCTGGAACGCATCGCGGGTGTTCCATGGCCGCAAGCCCAATCTGCCGGGTCTGCCGCTTGGCGCGTTGGCCTGGATTGCGGCGGTCATGACGCTGGCGCCCGAATCCTCGGCGCTGCGCATGACGATCGGCTCCGGCATCGTTGCAGTGTATGCCGCGCTGACCGCCACAGAATTGTGGTCCGAACGGCGCCGGACGTTGCAACGGCGCTGGCCGGCGATCGCGGTTCCGGTGTTGCATGGCTTCGTGCTGATGCTGCCGATCCTGCTCGGCGATTTCCTGCATCACAAGGATCATGCCTTCGGCACCAGCATCTGGGTCACGGTGTTTGCGGTCGAACTTGTGCTTTATGCGGTCGGCACCGTATTCGTGATCTTCATGCTGGTGTCGGAACGCACGGTAACTGCGCACAAGACGGCGGCGTCGATGGATCCGCTGACCGGCATGTTCAATCGCCGTGGCTTTGCAGAGGCGACGTCGCGGGTGATCGAGCGCGAAGCGAAAGCCGGCCGGCCGGTGACGGTGCTGATCTTCGACATCGATCATTTCAAGTCGATCAATGATCGCTTTGGTCACCCGGCCGGCGACGAGATTCTCAAATTGTTTTCCGCCGTCGTGGTCAACTCGTTGCGGATCACCGATCTCTCCGGGCGTATCGGCGGCGAGGAATTCGCCGCGTTACTGCCCTGCTCGCTGGAGGAGGGCGTGGTGGCCGCCGAACGGGTGCGCGAGGCCTTCGAGGCCTCGGGAATTGTGGATGAGACCGGGCCGGTCGACACCACCGTCAGCATCGGAGTCGCCGGTGGCCCGGCGGGCACCGAACTCGAGGTGCTGCTGGCGGCAGCCGATACCGCGCTCTATCAGGCCAAGCGCAGCGGCCGTAATCGGGTCGAGGCGGCCGAGGAACTGCCACTATCGCTGGAAAACTGGCGGCGAAAGACCGCGGGCGCTGCGCGTCCGGAGGCGCAACGGCCGAGTATTGCGAGCCTCGCA
Organism: uncultured Alphaproteobacteria bacterium; assembly: GCA_963811915.1. Lineage (GTDB taxonomy): Bacteria > Pseudomonadota > Alphaproteobacteria > Rhizobiales > Xanthobacteraceae > Bradyrhizobium. Next base: position 336,292 of record CAWETC010000015.1, on the reverse strand, counting down.
TAGATTGAGCGGGATGGCGGCGGTAACCCGCCGTTTACCATTCGATCCATATCATCCGGCGCAATGAACACGCCACGCAGCCCCAGGTCTCGCTCCGCCCTGACCTCGCTTGAAGCGGCAGCCACGTTGGCGCGCGGCGGTTTTGCCTGCATGTTCTCGACCTCGGACGAATATGAGACCGCACTGATCACGCAGCGCCGGGCGCAAGGCCGCTACGATCAGCCGGCAAGCCGCTGGCCTGCCTTGATGTTCGTCGGCTGTGCGCTGATGGTCGCCTGTACCGTGCTGCTCCTGAACTGAGTTGTTGCTGGAGCAGGCGATATCTGGGCGCCGCGAGGCGCCTTTTCTCTGGTTTTTGGCGACAATTCGACCTGGTCGGGTGCCGGGCATGTGACTGGTGTCCGACCGAACGCGGGGTTTATCTTCCCACCTACCGGAAATGCAAAATCGCACAGGCACGTCGCTGATGCAGCTGGAATCAACGCTCACTTGTCCGTATTGCGGTCATCAAGCCACCGAGACGATGCCGACCGACGCCTGCCAGTTCTTCTACGACTGCAAAAACTGTGAAGAACGGCTGAAGCCCAGGCAGGGCGATTGCTGCGTGTTCTGCTCTTACGGTTCCGTGCCATGTCCACCGATACAGGCAGGCAATGGCTGCTGCTAGTTTTGCTATTGAACCGATTGGGTTAGAGACATGCATTCTCAATTAAGTGCATTCCAACCAGAGGCCGCCGCCGAATGATCACCGAAATCGCACAAATCGACGTCAAACCGGGTACCGAGAAAGACTTTGAAGCCGCTGTCGCCAAAGCGCGTCCGCTGTTCCTGCGCGCCAAGGGAGGGCTCGGAATTGAACTGCACAAGTCGATCGAGAAGCCGTCGCGTTACCGGCTGATGGCAAAGTGGGCGACGGTGGAAAACCATACGGTCGATTTCAGAGGGTCCGAAGATTTCGCAGCCTGGCGCGCACTGGTCGGGCAGTATTTTGCGGCGCCCCCCGAAGTCGAACACACCGAGACGGTCCTGTCCTGAACCTGGATCGAGCGGCTGGCGGCATCAAGCCGCCGCCGCGTCGGGCGCGGTTTCATCGGCCTTGAAATGATCGATCAGAACTTTCACGATCGCCATCAGCGGCAGGGCGAGCGATATGCCCCAGATACCGAACACGACACCCAACAGGATCTGGAAGCCGAATAATGTGGCGGGCGGAATCTCGAGCGCCTGACGTTGCAGGATCGGCGTCAGAATGTAGCTTTCGAGTGCGTGAATGCCGAGAAAGAGCACGAACGCGCTGGCAGCGGCGACCCATCCGGACGAAAGGCTTGCCAGCACCACGATCAGCCCGCCGATCAACGCGCCAACCGTCGGAATAAAGGTCAGGAGCCCGGCCTGAATTCCCAGGATAAACGAACCCTGGATGCCGATGATCCGAAGGCCGATCCAGGTCACCAAGAACACCACGACCATGGTGAGGATCTGCGCGATCAGCCAGCGCTCCAGGGTCTCGCTGATGCGATCGACGATAATCGTTGCGCGGGCGCGATGAACCGCGGGCACCATGAACAGCAGCCCCTTGCGATAAACACCTGGTTGCGCCGAGAATGTCAGCCCAAGAAACAGCACAATAAAGAAATTGCCGACGGCGCTCAGGGTGCCGAGCAGAAGTTTCAATGTCTGGCTTACGATCGCACCGCCGCTTGAGGCGATTTCACCGGCACTTGGAAGGTTGTGCGTCGCGACCGAGCCGGGTGTTCCAGGCGTCGAGGTGACCGCGGGCTTGGCTGCCGGATTTCCGAGGTCGAGATAGCTGGTATCGATTCCGTTCCGTTCGAGAAAACCTTTGACGTTGATCAGTTGCGATTTGATCGTATCACTCAGCGCGGTGGCCTGTTGGGCGATGGTGGCGCCGCCAAGAAAGATCACACCGGACAGCAGCCCCGTGAGCACCAGACAGACAATTGTCAGGCGTAGCGCATGCGGCAGCCTGACGATGCGGCCGAGCATATTGGTCATCGCGTTGAGCGCGACACCGAGCAGCACCCCCGCGAAAATCAGAAACAGTGTCGCAGCGAAATACCAGGCGAACAGCAACAGGGCCGCGAATATGACGACGCCAATGCCGCCGACCGATATCGCCCATGCCAGATCACCGCGAACCTCAAGGCGATTGTCGGCCGAACCTGCCACTTTGGCTCCTTTCAGGTCAATTCCAGCGGCACTGTTTCGCCAAACGTGCCCGGGATCAAGCGGAGAAGGCGCACCGCCTTGAGGTTCTTGCAGGGCAGCGAAGTGGAAGAAGGGGGCGTAACATGTTGATCCGCAGCCGACCGCGAGGCATGATCCGTTCTTGATTTTGCGACGCGGGATTGGAAGCCAGGGATGAGGAGGCCAGTGGTCGGTGTGATCGGGAACGCCCATCGCATCGAAAACAGATTTGCCACACAGATGGTCGGTGAACGAAATCTCCGCGCGGTGGCCGAAGTCGCGGGCGCGTTGCCGCTGATGTTTGCGGCGTCACCTGAAATCACGGATATCGGCGCCTTACTGGACACGGTCGATGGCGTAGTGTTGACGGGAGCCCGTGCCAATGTTCATCCGACGCATTTTCGCACCAAGCCCGATCCCCGGCACGAACCCTACGATCTGCACCGTGACGATCTGGCGCTTGCGCTGTCGGAGGCTTGTGTAGCCCGCGGTGTGCCGCTGTTTGGTATCTGCCGTGGCTTGCAGGAGATGAACGTCGCTTTTGGTGGCTCGCTGCATCCCGAAATCCGCGAATTGCCTGGACGCATGAACCATCGCATGCCGCGGCTGGAAAACGGCGAAATCCATCCTGACCCCACGGTCATCTTTGCCGATCGTCATGATGTCAGTCTTGTGCCGGGCGGTGCCTTTGCGCGGCTGCTCGGGTGCGAGACGATCCGCGTCAATTCGCTACACGGCCAGGGCATCCTTGAGCCAGGCGAGCGGGTCGTGGTCGAGGGCACGGCGGAAGACGGCACGATCGAGGCGATTCGGATCGCCGATGCGCCCAGTTTCGCGCTCGGTGTGCAATGGCACGCTGAATACGATCCGCAACGCAATCCGATCAACCGCGTCTTGTTTCAGGCGTTCGGCGAGGCGCTACTGGGACATCAACGCCGGGGGTAACCGGCGACCGATGCGATCCGGATCCGGCGCCTCGGTTAAAGGCGCCGGATTCGTCTAGTCTAGGCTGCCTTGCTCACCTTCTCGACTTTCACGCCGCCGCCTTCCATCAGCATGACCCTGTTGAGAAGTTTCACCAACGCATAGACCGACTCGATCGCGGGCGCCGCCGTGTTGGTCAACTTGGCCATTTCCAGAATGGAGCCGATCAAGGCCTCGGTTTCGAGCGAGCGGCCGGCTTCCACGTCCTGCAGCATCGATGTTTTGTGAGCGCCGACGGCTTCCGCGCCGGCGATACGCTTTTCAATCGTGACGCGGAAGGTGACGCCGAGTTTCTGGGCAATGTCCTGTGCTTCCTTCATCATGGTGGCGGCGAGGTCGCGGGTTTCGGCAAACTGGCAGATATCCACCAGCGTGGCGTGGGTCAGTGCCGAGATCGGGTTGAACGAGAGGTTGCCCCATGCCTTCAGCCAGATCTCCGAGCGGATATCCGGCAGCACCATGGATTTCAGCCCGGCCTTGATGAAGACGTCGTGCAACTCCCTGACACGCGGGGTCTCCTTGCCGTCGAGTTCGCCGATCGGGAAACGATCGCCCTCGACGTGGTGAATGACGCCGGGTGCCGTTGCCGCCGCGGCGGGATAGACCACGCAGCCGATGAGACGATTTGGGTCGATATTCTTGGTCAGAACGCCCGAGGGATCGAGACTTTCCAGCCGGTGATTGTCGTACTGGCCGCCGAGCTTCTGGAAATACCACCACGGCAAACCGTTCTGCACCGTCAGCACGACAGTCTCGGGACCAAGCAGCGAGTTGATATCGCGCACCACCTGATCGAGGAAATGCGCTTTCACCGCGAGCACCACGATATCCTGCTTGCCGGCCTCGGTCGCCTTGTTGACGGCTTTCATCTTGGCGGTCTGAACCTTGCCGTCATGCCATTCGAGTTTGAGGCCGTTCTTCTGAATCGCAGCGAGGTGCGCACCCTGGTCAATGACAGTCACGTCCTCGCCCGCCAGCGCAAATTTGGCCGCCAGCAGGCCACCGATGGCGCCGGCGCCGACCACGCAGATCTTTTTTGGCTTGGGCGGTGCGCCCAGCAAATACGGGCTCGGTAGCACCTGGTCGAAAACGTTGCCGAGGCTGCCGACGCCATCGATCACGATATCGACGACGTTATGGGCGTCACCCATGGTGCCGGCGCCGAGCGAGGTGCCGCAGGCGATGATGTCGCCCGGCATCAGCGTCACGTCCTTGGAAATGGCGGCAACGAGCTTGTGCGGCGGAAAGAACATGTCCGCGACGGGATAGTTCTGCCGTTCCTTGCCGTTCAGGATAGTCTTGATCGACAGTTTCATCGGATCGAGGCCGGTCGCGATCACGGGACCAAACACTCCGAAGGTGTCGAAACTCTTGGAGCGCGCCCATTGTTCGAACGACTTGTCCTTGCGCAAGAGATCGACGGCGGTGACGTCGTTCACGCAGGTGTACCCAAAAATATAATCGCCGGCTTCGGCTTCCGAGATGTTGAAGCACTTCTTGCCGATGACGACGCCGAGTTCGCCCTCGTAGATGATTTTCCCGGCATAGGTGGCGGGGCGCTCAATCGGCCGGTTCACGGGCCAGTAGGAATTCGGCGCCTTGAGGAACCACAGCGGTTCTTTCGGCTGCTTGAAATCGTTCTTGGCCGCAAGCTGATGGAAGTTATTCCACAAGCAGATCATCTTCGAGGGATCGCAGGGCGTCAGGACCTCAACGCCGGAAAGTTTCAGCTTCGCGCCGGTCGGTTTGGCGTCGGCGAACATATCTCCGGTGTGAACCGCGATGGTGTCTTCTTCCAGCGTGCCGAAGCCGGTCTTTCCGTCCTGCTCAAAACGAATCCATTTTACCATTTGCGATCTCCCTGCGTGGCAGCGTCATTGTGTAGGTTGCGCCGCTCTTTCATCACTTTAGTCCCGGTGTCGGTATTCGCCAACCATGCACTGCATCATTGGTATCATTGGTAAAGGGGCCAATGTCCGATATAGACGCTCAACGAAGGCGGCCGATGAACGGTCGCGCGATCACGGGGAGGATGCCGTGCAGGACCAAAAATGGTCGAGGCGCAGGGTGCTCAGGGCATCGGCGGCGTCGATGGCGGGCGCGCTTTTCGCGCAGCCGCTGCGAGCCGCAGCACCGCCGCCGACGGCGGTCACGCCGGCTTTGATCGAGGCTGCGCGCAAGGAAGGCAAGCTGTCGTATTACTCGGCGCTCGAACTCAATGTCGCCGAACGCCTCGGAAAGATGTTCGAAGCCAAATATCCCGGCATTGCCGTGCGGGTCGAGCGTTCCGGGGCGGAACGAATTTTCCAGCGGATCGCCCAGGAGCAGGGTAGCGGCATCAATGCGGTCGACGTCGCCAACAGCACCGATCCCTCGCACTATCTCGACTGGAAAAAGAGCGGCTGGCTCGCGCCATATATGCCCGAGGATGTTGCGAAACATTTTCCGGCCGATCAGTTAGATCCCGATGGGATGTACGCCACTTCCTGCGCCTGGACGGAAGCCATTGGCTACAACACCAATCTGGTCAAACCCGAGGACGCGCCAAAGAGCTACGCCGATCTGCTCGATCCGAAGTGGCAGGGCAAGATCGTCAAGGGCCATCCGGGCTACAGCGGCGCCATCTTGACCGCGACCTTCGTGCTATCACGCGAACTGGGCTGGCCTTATCTTGAAAAACTGGCGCAGCAGAAGGTAATGCAGGTGCAGTCGGCGGCCGACCCGCCGAAAAAGGTACTGCTCGGTGAGCGCGCCATCATGGCCGACGGCAACGACTACAATCTGGTGCTGCTCAAGGACCAGGGTAAGCCGGTCGAGGTGGTCTACCCGACCGAAGGCTCACCGCTGATCATCGTCCCGATTGGCGTTTTCCAAAGCGCGCCTAATCCGAATGCGGCGCGGCTGTTTCAGAGCTTTTTCTTCAGCGTGGAAACCCAGCAAATGCTGGTCGACGACTATGCGCTTCGTTCGTTTCACGCGCAGGTCAAGGAGAAGCCCGGCCACACGCCGCTATCGGCGTTGAAATTGCTCAAAGCCGATCCGGCCGCGGTGCAGGCCCAGAGCGAGGAGATCAAGGCGCGCTATTCCAAGATTTTCAAGGTCTGATCGAGGAAGCCTCCGTTTGCGGATGATGCTGACGGCGTCGGGTAACAAAAAAGGCGCTCCCGCGGGAGCGCCTTTTGCTTTCATATCGTGACGACGGCGGGAAAAGCCCGCCCACCCATCACAGCGAATAGTACATTTCGAATTCGACCGGGTGCGGGGTCATTTCGAACCGCGCCACTTCGGTCATCTTCAGCTCGATGTAGCTATCGATGAAGTCGTCATCGAACACGCCGCCGTTCTTGAGGAACGCGCGATCCTTGTCGAGATTCTCCAGCGCCTCGCGCAGCGAGCCGCATACCGTCGGGATCGCCTTCAGCTCTTCCTTCGGCAAATCGTAGAGGTCCTTGTCCATCGCCGGACCCGGATCGAGCTTGTTCTTGATGCCGTCGAGACCGGCCATCAGCATCGCGGCAAAACCGAGATAGGGATTGGCCATCGGATCAGGGAACCGCACCTCGACGCGCTTGGCCTTCGGATTGGCGGTGTAGGGAATGCGGCACGACGCCGAGCGGTTGCGCGCGGAGTAGGCGAGCAGCACCGGGGCTTCGTAGCCCGGCACCAGGCGCTTGTAGGAATTGGTCGAGGGGTTGGTGAAGGCATTGATCGCCTTGGCATGCTTGATGATGCCGGCGATGTAGGAGAGGCAGGTCTCAGAGAGGTCGGCATATTTGTTGCCGGCGAACACCGGCTTGCCGTCCTTCCAGATCGATTGGTGGCAATGCATGCCCGAGCCGTTGTCGCCATAGACCGGCTTCGGCATGAAGGTGGCGGTTTTGCCGTAGATGTGGGCGACCTGATGAATGCAGTACTTGTAGATCTGCATCTGGTCGGCCATCAGCGTCATCGTGTCGAACTTCATGCCGAGTTCGTGCTGGGCGGATGCCACTTCGTGGTGATGCTTCTCGACCTTGACGCCCATCTTGGCCATCGCGCCGAGCATTTCCGAGCGCATGTCCTGGACCGAATCCTGCGGCGGAACGGGAAAGTAGCCCGCCTTGGTGCGGATACGGTGACCGAGGTTGCCGCCCTCATATTCGGTGTCCGAGTTGATCGGCAGTTCCGACGAATTCAGCTTGAAGCCGGTGTTGTAGGGGGTGGTCTGGAAGCGGACGTCGTCGAACACGAAGAACTCGGCTTCCGGTCCGAAGAAGACGGTATCGCCGACGCCCATCGACTTGACCATGGCCTCGGCCTTCTTGGCCATGCCGCGGGGATCGCGGTTGTAGGGCTCGCCCGTGGTCGGCTCCAGCACGTCGCAGGTGATTACCATGGTGGTTTCAGCGAAGAACGGATCGATCGTCGCGGTGACCGGATCGGGCATCAGGCACATGTCGGACTCGTTGATCGCCTTCCAGCCAGCGATCGAGGAGCCGTCGAACATCGTTCCTTCCGCGAAAATGTCCTCATCGATCATGCTGATGTCGAACGTCACATGCTGCCACTTCCCGCGCGGGTCGGTAAAACGCAGATCGACGTATTTCACGTCGTTGTCCTTGATCGATTTCAGGACATCTTTGGCGGTCTTCATGAATCCCCCTTAGGATTTTGGTTGCGTTGAGGCCGGCCGCGGGCGGCGACCGTGGGCAATGGTCAATACAATTGGGGGATGTTCAATACAATATCAGAATGCCGGCAACTTCCGCTCAGATAGCATCGAGCCCGGATTTACCGGTTCTGATCCGAATGGCCTCTTCGATGTTGGACACGAAGATCTTGCCGTCGCCGATGCGCCCGGTCTGGGCTGCCCGCCTGATGGCGTCGATCGCTCGATCGACCAGTTCGTCCGAGATCACGATCTCGATCTTAACTTTGGGAAGGAAATCCACGATGTACTCGGCGCCGCGATAGAGCTCGGCATGGCCCTTTTGCCGTCCGAATCCCTTGGCTTCGGTGACGGTAATGCCTTGCAGTCCTACTTCCTGGAGCGCTTCTTTGACCTCGTCGAGCTTGAATGGCTTGATGATGGCTTCGATTTTTTTCACTGAACGCCTCCCGGGCACTTTCGTATTTCGGACTTCAGGCTAGCTTCCACATTGCGTCTGGTGCGCAGCTGTTCGATCTTTTTTGCGACGCGCGGCCACGCACATCTCCATGTTACCGGTCAGCAAGACGATCTGGAACTGGCTTTCTCAAAAGCAGGGTCTATGCCAAGTTGTTAAGATGCCCGATTTCGAAACGTTGTCAGGCTTTTAACGGGTGTTCGAAGGGGGATGGAGCGAAGCGATCACCATACCCCAGCCTATGAAATAGGCAACTAGCCCAATCGGCGTGCATTCATCAAGATCGTACTGTGTACAAAGCAAAATATGCCTCATGAAAAGGCGCTCCTGTCGGGGGAATTGGCATGGAAGTTCTAACGACTGCTGAAATGGAACGCGCCGATCGGCTCGCCATTGCGGCGGGAACTCCGGGCTTCGCGCTGATGCTGAGCGCGGGGCAGGCCGTTGCGGAGGCCGCGATGTATCTTGTCGAGGAGGGGCCGATCCTCGTCGTCGCCGGGCGCGGCAACAATGGCGGTGACGGCTTTGTCGCGGCGGCTGAACTGGCGGCGCGGGGCCGCGAGGTCTCTGTCATCCTGCTCTGCGAGCGCGATAGCCTGCAAGGCGACGCGGCCTCAGCGGCCCGGGGGTGGAAATACCCCGTCCTGCCGTTCAATCCCCAGGCAATCGGCCGGCCGGCACTGATCATCGATGCGCTGTTTGGCGCCGGTCTCGATCGAAGCGTCAACGGCGAGCCACAGCAGATGATCGAGGCGATCAATGCCAACGGTGCAGCCGTACTCAGCGTTGATCTGCCAAGCGGCGTTAACGGCACCACCGGCGCCGTCATGGGCGTTGCCGTCAGCGCCACCGAGACCGTTACGTTCTTCCGGCGAAAGCCGGGACATTTGCTATTACCCGGCCGTATTCACTGCGGTCGCGTACGCGTCGTCGATATCGGGATCGACGCGAATGTCCTCACGGAAATTCAGCCACAGACATTCGAAAACATTCCCGCGCTTTGGCGCCCGAGCTTTCCGGTGCCGCGGGTCGACGGCTATAAATACAGCCGCGGCCATGCCGTCGTCGTCTCCGGCAACATGGCTTCGACCGGGGCGGCGCGGCTCTCTGCGCGTGGCGCGCTGCGGGCTGGAGCAGGGCTGGTCACGGTCGCTTCGCCCCGGGATGCGCTCGCGGTCAATGCCTCCGCGCTGTCAGCGGTGATGGTGCACGCCGTCGATACGGCGGTGGAGTTCGCCGAACTATTGGCCGACAAGCGCTTCAATAGCTGTGTCATCGGTCCGGGCGCCGGCCTTGGCGCGCGTATCCGCGATTTTGTCCTGACCGCAATATCCGCAAAACGAAGCCTGGTACTGGACGCGGACGCGCTGACGAGTTTTGCCGAGACGCCTGATCATCTGTTTGAGGCGATTAAAGCATTCCCGGATCCTCAGGTCGTTCTGACGCCCCATGAGGGAGAATTTTCACGATTGTTCAGTGACATCAGCGCCGAGCATCCGGTTCGTTCGAAACTTGAGCGGGTGCGGGCAGCCGCGGAGCGCTCCGGGGCGGTCGTCTTGCTCAAGGGACCCGATACCGTGGTGGCGTCACCTCAGGGGCGCGCCGCCATCGCCGCCAATGCACCGCCCTGGCTCGCCACCGCCGGCGCAGGTGATGTGCTGTCGGGCATGATATCGGGTCTGATGGCGCAGGGTGTCCGGGCGTTCGAAGCTGCCTGCATCGGGGTTTGGATGCATGGCGAGGCCGCGCGCGAGGCAGGGCCGGGCTTGATCGCCGAAGATCTGCCGGAGGTCCTGCCTGCGGTGTTCCGCCATCTCTACGACGAGTTCGATATCGCCTATTGAGCGGCTCTAAGTTCACGCGACATTGTACCAACGTACCAACCGGGGGGCGGCCCAGTCGGTCGCGACGGACTCCATCAGCCAGCGGCCGGTATTTTCAGCGGCAAATGCGATGCGCTGGGTTTGTCCGGCGTCAATCGCGAGCGTATCCAGCCAGAACGGCTTCCAGCCGTCATCGAGCCGGTCCAGCAGCCTGAAATGATGCCCGTGCAGATGAAAGACAGCGGGGATGTCGGCGCGGTTGGTCAGGGCCAGTACGACGGTGCGGCCGGCCCTGGTGCGAAAGGCCGGCGCAGCCGAGTTGACGAAACTCGCCGGCGTTACCCAATCGGCTTGCGGGCCACTGAGCGTCCGCGCCCCAAGCGTCAAATCGACCCGCGATGCGTTTTTCAGGTCGAGGTGCGCCGGCAGGCCATTGGATGGCAGTGGCGGAGTTGCCGGCAACGGCGCATCCCGGATCGGGGACACATCGGCGGTCACCAGCCGGGCGATCGGACGAGCCCCCTTGCCGTCATGCAGGAGGAGGGACGATGTCGAACCCGGTGGCGCGGTGGCATCAACGAAAGCGTCGACCCGGGTTCCCGGTGCCAGCACGAGCGTGCCATTGCGCGCTAAAAAGGGTTCGCTCGGCTGGCCGTCCAGGGCCATGACGCGAACCTCATATTTTTCTATTTTTATAGCAATAACATTGCGCTGGAAGCCATTTATAAAGCGAAGCCTCAATCGTTCGTTGGTGCGAACGGGAACATCGAGCGCCGTCCGTCCGTTGACGGTGTAAATCGGTACCGTGTCCTTGGGATCGGTGCCGGGTGTGATTGCGGCGCCGTCCGGACGCAGATGCCAGTCTTCAATCAGGAACACCTCGTCGCGGTCGACAGCGACCGGCTCGCTCTCGCCAACAATCAAGGGTAACGCGCGCGATGGCCGCGCCTGGCCGTCGCCCAACAGACGAAAGTCTCCTAAGAGAGTGCCGGCGTGACGCAATGGAATCGTTAAACTTTCCGTAGCTCCAGGTGCCAACGGCGGCCGCGTTGCCAGTGCTTCGGCTGCCGGAACGCCTTCGATCCCGCGCCAGTTCAGGACGGTCGGCACCGGCAACTCGTTTCCGAGCGTAACTTGAAGTGTGTCGCCGCGCTTGAAGCGCGGGCCCGGGCTGGGCTTTGTGTCCTGGAGCGACCATATCGGCGTATCCGGCTCGCCCGGACGCAGGGCGACGACATCGGCCTTGGCCTGCAGGGTCAGCGATGGACGGTCCTGCGCGGCCGCCCTTTGTGGTATCGCCGGGCTGACAACGACCGCGGCGCCCAATCCGGCTATCAGCTCGCGTCGGTCCAGCCGAGGAATTCGATCTGCCATAAGACCGATGCGGACCATTTTCCGCTGGATATGTCCAGTTACCGCGGCTACTTCCAAGGAGACTTTTAAGCAGGCTTTTGTAAGCAGGCTTTTGAGCAGGCACCAAAAAGGGCCATTTTTTTGCTGCGGACCGGTGGGCACATGTTATAAGCCCGCCGCTCGCGGCATCGCGGCCGGACGTGATGCTATCAGCGGGCGTGGCGGAACTGGTAGACGCGCTGGATTTAGGTTCCAGTGACGAAAGTTGTGGGGGTTCGAGTCCCTCCGCCCGCACCATAATGTTTTCAATGACTTAGCAGCCAAATCCTGGCCGACCCCTCAGCCTACTGCTGCCGCCGTCCACACGAAATCGACGCTCGTCGAGCCGCCGCAAGTTGCGACGCGTCGTCGCGGCACTAAGGCGGCATGCGGGGGGCTACCACTTATTTGCTCAACAAGGCGGCGGAAAACCTGAAAATCTTTGCGCCATAGTGCAGTTACTCGCCGAGGAGTTCCGGTTAAAATGCGTTCCTCGCCATCAATCGCGCCCGACGGACCGGGTCAAGATATTTATCTCGTGCTCGACGACTTTGGCCGCCGGATCGGGCGGGCTTGGCGCGAGACTGACGAGCATGCTGCTAACCGTGCGACGCTGGTCCGCGACCTGCTCGCGGGCGAGTATAACAATCCGGTCCGCATCGTCGCCTTTAACACAGCCGAAGGCTGGTCCCGTGACGTGACGGTCGACATTGCCGACGAAGTGCGCCGCCGCTACGTCGAGTTCGACGATGTACCGCCGGAATCGGTTCTGGCGTTCTTGGAGGCGGCCAACCGGGCCTGAGCGATTCGCAAATGCCTCGCCAACGCCTACCTTAGCCACATGTCCTTTGATTTTTGCCTTCCCACCAAATCCGACGCCTTGCCGACCGGCCCGGATTGGCTGCACGAAGTGAAGTATGACGGCTACTACGGCTTCCTCACCACCCAAGCGAACGCCGTGGTCGCGCCGATCCATGCGAAGGCGATGCCGGTGGCGTGACCACGGACGAATTCTGCCGCTGGCTGGTCGAGAACCGCCAGATCAGGCGGACCAGACGGCGGCAACATCTGCGGCTGATCGTCAACCGCAGCCAGAAGACGAGCGTTCCTAGAATTCGGCCTCGCCACCGCCGCACTGCTCATGAGGACTGAGGAATAAAGCGTCATGCGACAATGGCCAACACGCGAGCAATGGGCAAGAAACCGAACCACGGTCCACCTCGGTGACGATAATCCCGATCCGACGAGCCTGCGGCGGTACAAGCAAACCGATAGTGTTGCGCTGTCGAAATCCAGTCAAAAACCATATTGCTGTACCGCTGGGGGCCACAGGTGGGCCATGCGGTGCGAATTGTCGCCACGCTTCCCTATTTTTTTCGCCATACTCGCTCATTAGCCATCCGCCCCGTAGTCGGAGGCAACATCCGATCTCCGCTGCTTTGAAGTCTGCTCGCCAATACCAACCGTCGCTCGCCTCTGGATGCGCGGCAGTGGAATTCCCAGTCTCAACTTCGTAACCAAAGGGACCCCGGCTGAAAGCCGGGGATGATGGATGACTATTTACGATAGCACGATCAGCAATTTCTCCACCACGCCAGGCCAGGAGATTGCCATCGGCGGCCTCGGCTACAACGTGCAAGATGCTGGCAAGAGCTACAGCCTCTCAGAGGTCGACAGTCAGACCGCGCGCTTCGAGATCCAAGGTGGCGATCATGCGTGGTTCGACGGCAGCAACGTCGATCGCTCGGAACTCTCGGGCGCCAGCACGTTGTTCCCGGTCGGCACGCCGATCAACATCAACTACCAATTCATGATGGAGCCCGGCCAGACCAACGCGGCCTCGTGGATGGTGGTCGGCGAGATCCATAACGCCGACACCCAACTTCCGAATGGCTGGTCCAGCTCTCCGCCGATTGCCATTCAGCTGACGAATAACGACCAGCTCCAGGTCGTCGCGCGCTATGCGCCGACCGGCGTCAATCCCGCCGATAGCGCCGGCAACGACACCGTCAAGGTGCTTTGGACCGATCCCACCCCGATCGTGCGCGGCCAGTACTACAACATCAGCATCAACGCCAACGTTCAGAACAATTCGAGCGGGGCTCTGCAGGTCTCGATCGATGGCCAGCAGGTCGTGAACTACAGTGGTCCGCTCGGCTATGGCCTGCCGACTTACTGGGAGGAAGGCCTCTATCGCTCGACGACAAACCAGGATCAGGCCGCCGACTATCGCAATCTGACCATCGCGACGGGGGCGGACGCGCTCGCAGCCGCGTCCGGCAGCACCACGAGCTCTGGCAGCACCACCGGATCTTCCTCGGGCAGCACAAGTGGATCGGGCACGACGATGCCGGTTGCGCCGAACTCTCACGGTCGCCAACAACTCGCTCTCGGTCAGCCCTGGCGGCAGCGTCTCGTTGGGGCTCGGGGTGAGCGTGCCGAATGCGGGCGATAACGTGACGGTCAACATTTCCGGATTGCCGAGGTACGAGACCATCACGGACAAACTCGACGGCAAGACTTTCAGCGGCAGTTCGGTCACGCTGACCGCGGCCGAGGTCGACAGCGGTCTCTCGCTGAGTTCTTCCTACAAGGGTCACGGTCATCCGACTGCGACCCTGACGGTCACCGCCACCGACAACACTGGAATGCCGGTGACGAGCGCGGCGCAGACGATCACTGTCGTCGATCCCCCAGCCACAACAACAAGCTCGGGCAGCTCGACAATCACGAGCCCTGCTGTGTCAACGACGACGTCAACCGCCCCGTCGGGCCAATTGCCGACGAGCCGCACCAACATCGCCCAGTGGTTCAGTGATCACCCCGGCTTCACGCCCGCGGCGACGACGCTCAGCGAGGCCGGAACGTCGAGGTCGATCTCGGTGCCTAGCTTCGCCACCACGACGGCCAACCCCACGCCGAGTGCCAGTGCGACGGCGTACGCCCTGCTCAATCAGATGATGGCGCGCGACTTTGGCGGGGAGTCGCATTTCGCTCAGGCGGCGACGGCATCGTCCCCGGCGTCCCAGCAGCAGGCCAACCTCCTCACCAGGCCGCTGCACTAGCCAAGGTGAGGCCTTGCCGCATCGCGACCGTCCGTCGGGCGGTCGCGATCGCGCGACCGGCGTCTTAGAGTTCATCGGCCATTGTGGACCGACGATAGATCGCCGCCGCGACCTGCGCCGCGGCCTAGTTGTGTGCGCCCAAAGACGCAGCGCGGCGTTGGCCACGTCACGGCAAAGCAGCACAGCAAACATTGTTGTTGTTCGGCAGGATTTTTCGGATCGGCGATCATAATGAGCGCCGGGTTCGCCAGCCCGGATCAGTTTCTCAACCGCCTTTGACTTGAGGTTGCCGGTCTCGCGTGCCATGACTCGCGTTCTCTATAATGTGGGGCGGACGGACCTTCCGCTCGCTGCCTCCGGCTGGTTGGGGTTTGTCCACCAGCCTGCCCCTCGGTTGGACTTTCAGGTCTCTACGGTTTATATCGGGCCTCTGCGGGAGGTGTTCAAGTCGAAGCCGGTGAATAGACGCGCGCTGGCAAAGGCTTAGGCGGGTTTCCTCGGGTTACCTTGGGACCCCAAAAAGCCGAGATTCCCTCCGCCCGCACCAAGCGCCGATAGCGTTTGCATGACGATTGCTGGAGGGCCTATTCCAAACGGGCAGTCTTGCCCATGGAAATGGTCCGCCGAACCACCGGCGCAGGCTTCAAGGCCGTGCGTCGAACAGATTGACAATATCCGGGCCTTTTGGGCCGGACCAAGCGGGAAGAAGATTGACGCCATGCAGATCACCGAAACCCTCGCCGAGGGATTGAAGCACGAATTCCAGATCAGCGTTCCCGCATCGGACCTCGATGCAAAGGCGGACGCCCGTCTGGTAGATCTCAAGGGCAAGGTTCGTCTCAACGGATTTCGTCCCGGCAAGGTGCCGGTGAGCCATCTCAAGAAGGTGTATGGCCGCTCGGTCATGGCCGAGACTATCGATCAGACGATCCGCGATACCAACTCGCAAATCTTCACCGAGCGCGGGTTCCGTCTGGCGACCGAGCCCAAAGTGACCATGCCGACCGAGGACAAAGCCGTTGAGGCCATCCTCGCCGGAAAATCCGATCTCACTTATACCGTGTCCATCGAGGTGGTGCCTGCGATCCAACTCGCCGATTTCAAGAGCTTCACGGTCGAGAAGCCGGTGGCCGAAGTCACCGACGCCGAGGTCGACGAGGCCATCAAGCGTATCGCCGAGCAGAACCGCAGCTTCGCCCCCAAGGGCGAGGGTGCGAAGGCCGAAACTGGAGATCGGGTCACGATTTCCTTCAAGGGTTCGATCGACGGCACGCCGTTCGAAGGCGGCGCTGGCGAAAACATGCCGGTGACGATCGGCTCGAATACCTTCATTCCCGGCTTCGAGGATCAACTGATCGGCATTGCGGCGGGCGAAACGCGGACTTTGAAAGTCACCTTCCCGAAGAACTATGGCAGCGAGAAGCTGGCCGGCCAGGCGGCCGAATTCGAGACGATCGGCGACTTTGGTTGAAGCGGCGCAGGAAACCGTGATCGACGATGAATTCGCCAAGACGCTCGGCCTGGAATCGCTCGACAAACTGAAGGAAGCCGCACGCGAGCGGCTGGTGGCTGAATTCGCCGGCGCCACGCGCCAGCGGGTCAAGCGGATGCTGCTGGACCGTCTCGACGAGGCCCACCGTTTCGAGGCGCCGCCGTCGCTGATTGAGGAGGAATTCAATCAGATGTGGACCTCCATCAAGGCCGAGATGGAGTCCGGCGGCAAGACCTTCGCGGATGAGAACACCACCGAAGAGGCCGCCAAGGAAGAGTACCACAAGATCGCCGATCGCCGCGTCCGGCTCGGTCTCGTGCTGTCCGAGATCGGCGAGAGGAACAAGATCACGGTGACTGATGATGAAGTCAGCCGCGCGGTGATCGAGCGTGCTCGCCAGATGCCCGGACGCGAGAAGGAGGTCTGGGACTTCTATCGCAACAATCCCAATGCGCTGGCCCAGCTTCGTGCGCCGATCTATGAAGACAAGGTCGTCGATTTCATCCTCGAACTCGCCAATGTTACCGAAAAGAAGGTGACGCGCGAGGAGCTTTACAGGGACGACGACGCGGAAAAGAGCGCCGCCTGACGGCGTTAGTCGGCGTTAAGGATGTGCGATGAAAGGAGCGTGGCGACGGTTTCGGTCGCTATGCGAGGTTCTGCGAAATCAGCTTCAACTGCGGGTCAATTGAGCTCGAAATTGCTCCGGTCTTGTCACCGGAGAAATGGCCCATATCTGTGAACCCTGTCTTTTAAGTCCTGCATCACGGGACGTTCGTCCGCGACCGGCAAATTTCAGCGCGTTCTGTGTTGCCGATGGATGTGCGCCGCCGCCAATGTGTCTACTAACCCTTGGGTGACTAATGCGCGATCCGGTGGAAACCTACATGAACCTCGTGCCGATGGTGGTCGAGCAGACCAACCGCGGCGAGCGTGCTTACGACATTTTTTCGCGCCTGCTCAAAGAGCGCATCATCTTTGTGACCGGACCGGTCGAGGATGGAATGTCGACATTGACCGTCGCCCAGCTTCTGTTTCTCGAGGCCGAGAATCCGAAGAAGGAAATCTCGATGTATATCAACTCGCCGGGCGGGGTGGTGACGTCGGGGCTTGCGATTTACGACACGATGCAGTTCATCCGTCCGCCGGTGTCGACGCTGTGTACTGGACAAGCGGCCTCGATGGGCTCGCTTTTGCTGGCCGCGGGCCACAAGGACATGCGTTTCTCGCTGCCGAATTCGCGCATCATGGTGCACCAGCCCTCCGGCGGCTTCCAGGGGCAGGCCACCGACATCATGCTACACGCCCAGGAAATCCTGAACCTCAAAAAGCGGCTCAATGAGATTTACGTGAAGCATACTGGCCAAACCTACAAGGCGATCGAGGATGCGCTGGAACGCGACAAGTTCCTTACGGCCGAGATGGCTCGCGACTTCGGTATTGTGGACAAGGTCATCGACAAGCGGTCGGAAGATCCCGCGGCGAAAACCCCCTGACATTGCGGTCTGCCGAAGATCCGAAGGGATCGAATGATGATCCGAAGGGATCGAATAAAGGGTGGATCACATTAAGGGTGGAATGAGGGGCCGAACAGGCGTTTCCGGCCGCGGCCGAGCGCGGTTTTGGCCAACCGGCAAAGGTTTTCGGCTCCCGCAGGGCGGAAAGTTCCACTTTCATGCCGGTCGGTAGCGTTGCAATCGCGCAACGCTGGGCTGATTTCGCGGGTTCGCCGGTGCGAAAATGGCAAATCACGGTATTGTCACGGATATCGGAGGGCCCCCCGATTAGCGAATTCTTGATAGTCGGGTGCGACCATGGTTGGCTATGTTGAATGGGTTATGATCGCGGGGAATCGAATGGACCGCGATTCGCGTGGCATCTAGAGCGTAGGGTCTTTTTTGGTACGGATTTTGCTCTATCTACAACTCTGTGCCGGTAATTCCCGGAATAGGGCGATCGAGCGGACGGGATCGAACGGCGGACGGAGATAAGAATGAGTAAAGTTGGCACCAGCGACTCGAAGAACACGCTGTATTGCTCGTTCTGCGGCAAGAGCCAGCATGAAGTCCGCAAATTGATCGCGGGTCCCACCGTATTCATCTGCGATGAATGCGTTGAACTGTGCATGGACATCATCCGTGAGGAGAACAAGTCCTCGCTGGTCAAGTCGCGCGACGGTATTCCAACCCCGAAGGAAATCTGCAAGGTTCTCGACGACTACGTCATCGGGCAGAGCCATGCCAAAAAGGTGCTCTCGGTCGCCGTCCACAATCATTACAAGCGGCTTAATCACCAGACCAAGCATAATGATGTCGAACTGGCGAAGTCGAACATCCTGCTGATCGGACCGACCGGCTCGGGCAAGACGCTGCTGGCGCAGACGTTGGCACGGATTCTCGATGTACCGTTCACGATGGCGGATGCGACGACGCTGACGGAAGCCGGCTATGTCGGTGAAGACGTCGAGAACATCATCCTGAAGCTGTTGCAATCTGCCGACTATAATGTCGAACGTGCGCAGCGCGGCATCGTCTATATCGACGAGATCGACAAGATCAGCCGGAAATCCGACAATCCGTCGATCACCCGGGACGTATCTGGCGAGGGCGTGCAGCAGGCGTTGCTGAAGATCATGGAAGGTACGGTTGCGTCAGTTCCGCCGCAGGGCGGCCGCAAACATCCGCAGCAGGAGTTCCTGCAAGTCGATACCACGAACATTCTCTTTATCTGCGGCGGCGCCTTCTCGGGCCTCGAGAAGATCATTTCCGCGCGCGGACGCTCGACCTCGATCGGGTTCGCCGCCCAGGTGCTTGCGCCGGAAGATCGCCGCACCGGCGAAATCTTCCGTCACGTCGAGCCCGAGGATCTGCTGAAGTACGGCCTGATCCCCGAATTCGTCGGCCGCCTGCCCGTGGTCGCGACGCTGGAGGATCTCGACGAAGCGTCGCTGAAGAAAATTCTGACCGATCCGAAGAACGCACTGGTGAAGCAGTATCAGCGGCTGTTCGAGATGGAGAATATCGAGCTGACCTTTGCCGACGAAGCGCTTGGCGCGGTCGCCCGCAAGGCGATCGAACGCAAGACCGGCGCGCGCGGCCTGCGCTCCATTCTCGAAAGCATTCTGCTTGAAACCATGTTCGATCTTCCGGGTCTGGAAGGGGTCGAAGAGGTCGTGATCTCGCGCGAAGTGGTGGAGGGCACGGCTCGCCCGCTCTACATCTACGCCGACCGTTCCGACCGCGCCGTGGAAAGCAGCGCCAGCGCCTGATCAATCGCAGGCGACCGGCGCACGCAATGAAGACGGCTGCCGGCCTTTCGGCGGCCGTATTTGTGCAGATGATGCGCTCGTTTCGTCCCACTTGTCGGGACCTTTTCAGCGACTTGACACCCCCATGGTCGATAGCCACCTAATGCTGTCGGTGGCGGAATATCGAATGTGAGATTCGCCGCAACAACGATCCGGGAAGCAGACTAGAGGCGGTCGTACCACCCCGGAGCATCTCGGCACCTTGTGGCGGTTGCGCACAGAGCGGACTGCGTGCAAGGGGGCACAACAAAAGGAAAAGGCCATGACGACTCCAAAACCCCGGCCATCTATCGTCCACGGCGAAAGCCATTCGTATCCAGTGCTGCCGCTGCGCGATATCGTCGTTTTCCCGCACATGATCGTGCCGCTGTTCGTCGGCCGCGAGAAATCGATCCGCGCGCTCGAGGAGGTCATGAAGAATGACGCCTTGATCATGCTCGCGACGCAGAAGAACGCGTCGGATGATGATCCGACCCCGGATTCGATTTACGAAACTGGCACGCTGGCCAGCGTGCTGCAGCTGCTCAAATTGCCCGATGGCACGGTAAAGGTGCTGGTGGAAGGGCTGGAGCGCGCACGCGTCCAGAAATATTCCGGCCGCGCCGAATACTACGAAGCTACCGCGATTGCGCTCGCCGACACCGATGCGACCTCCGTCGAGGCCGAAGCTCTGTCGCGCTCGGTCGTGTCGGACTTCGAAAGCTATGTGAAGCTCAACAAGAAGATATCCGCCGAAGTCGTCGGCGTGGTGCAGGCCATCACGGATTTCGCCAAGCTCGGCGACACCGTGGCTTCGCATCTGGCCGTCAAGATCGCCGACCGTCAGGCGATCCTGGAGACGCTGTCGGTCACCGCGCGCCTGGAGAAGGTGCTCGGGCTGATGGAGAGCGAAATTTCGGTGCTGCAGGTCGAGAAGCGGATCCGCTCGCGGGTCAAGCGCCAGATGGAGAAGACCCAGCGCGAATACTATCTCAACGAGCAGATGAAGGCGATCCAGAAGGAACTCGGCGACGACGAAGGTCGTGACGAGTTGGCCGATCTGGAAGAGAAGATTGCCAAGACCAAGCTCTCCAAGGAAGCGCGCGAGAAGGCACAGCACGAGTTGAAGAAGCTGCGCCAGATGTCGCCGATGTCCGCGGAAGCCACGGTGGTGCGCAACTATCTGGACTGGCTGTTGTCGATCCCGTGGAACAAGAAGTCCAAGGTCAAGAAGGACCTGGTCGCGGCCCAGGAAACGCTGGACAGCGACCACTACGGGCTTGAGAAGGTCAAGGACCGTATCGTCGAGTATCTCGCGGTGCAGTCGCGCGCCAACAAGCTGACCGGACCGATCCTGTGCCTGGTCGGCCCTCCCGGCGTCGGCAAGACCTCGCTCGGCAAGTCGATCGCGAAAGCCACGGGACGCGAATTCGTTCGCGTGTCGCTCGGTGGCGTGCGCGACGAGGCCGAGATCCGTGGTCACCGCCGCACCTATATCGGCTCGATGCCTGGCAAGATCATCCAGTCGATGCGCAAGGCGAAGACCTCGAACCCGCTGTTCCTGCTGGACGAGATCGACAAGATGGGCGCCGATTTCCGCGGCGATCCGTCATCGGCTCTGCTTGAGGTCCTCGACCCCGAACAGAATTCGACCTTCAACGATCACTATCTTGAAGTCGATTACGATCTCTCCAACGTGATGTTCATCACGACCGCGAATACGCTGAATATTCCGGGGCCGCTGATGGACCGCATGGAGATCATCCGGATCGCCGGCTATACCGAGAACGAGAAGGTCGAGATCGCGCGCAAGCATCTGATCCCGAACGCGATCTCCAAGCATGGCCTCGATTCGAAGGAATGGTCGATCGACGACGACGCGTTGCTCTTGATGATCCGGCGCTACACCCGCGAAGCGGGCGTGCGTAACCTGGAGCGTGAGCTTTCAACACTCGCCCGCAAGGCGGTGAAGGAGCTGATGATCTCGAAGAAGAAGTCGGTCAAGGTCACCGAGAAGACTCTGGAAGAGTTTCTGGGTGTCCCGAAGTACCGCTTCGGCGAGATCGAAAGCGACGATCAGGTCGGCATTGTCACGGGTCTGGCGTGGACCGATGTCGGTGGTGAGTTGCTCACAATCGAAGGCGTCATGATGCCCGGCAAGGGCAAGATGACGGTCACGGGCAATCTGCGTGACGTGATGAAGGAGTTGATTTCGGCGGCGGCGTCCTACGTCCGCTCGCGCGCCGTCGGTTTCGGCATCGAGCCGCCATTGTTCGATCGGCGCGATATCCACGTCCACGTGCCGGAGGGGGCGACCCCGAAGGATGGTCCGTCGGCCGGCGTGGCGATGGCAACCGCGATCGTCTCGACCATGACCGGGATCCCGGTCCGGCATGATGTGGCCATGACCGGCGAGATCACGCTGCGGGGGCGCGTCCTGCCGATCGGCGGCTTGAAGGAGAAGCTGCTGGCGGCCGCCCGCGGCGGCATCAAGACGGTGCTGATCCCCGAGGACAACGCCAAGGATCTCACGGAGATTTCCGATGCGATCAAGGGCGGCATGGAGATCATTCCGGTCGCTCGCCTCGACGACGTGATCTCCAAGGCCCTGGTACGTCCGCCGGTGCCGATCGTCTGGGAAGAGGACACCAAGGTGCCGGTCAAGCCAGAGGCGGGTGATGAGGCCGCCGGTGGCCTGACGGCGCACTGAACGTATCAAATATGACGAAAGCGGCGTTCCCTCGGGAGCGCCGCTTTTGTATGGGGCAAAGCCCGGCTTGCGCCTGACGGTACGGTGGCGTTAAACAGAGGGTGAGGGCGGCTAGCTCAGCTGGTTAGAGCATCTCGTTTACACCGAGAGGGTCGGGAGTTCGAATCTCTCGCCGCCTACCAGCCTTCGCTCTCCGAGCTTCGGCTTTCCGAGCCGGGGAACTCGCAGAGCAAAGACTATCGCGCCGAAGTTGCAAGGCAACGTGGGCGGCTACCAGCGAGTTTCCACCAATGGACACACCCACCGGCCACGAACAAAACGCCGACCAGATCGCGTATTGGAACGGACCCGGAGGCCAGCGCTGGGCCGATCGGCAACAGGCGCAGGATATCCTGCTGAAGCCGATCGCCGACGCGTTGATCGATCGCGCGAAGCCGAGGGCCGGCGAACGGGTAATCGATGTCGGTTGCGGCAGTGGGGCCACAAGCATCGCGTTCGCGCAAGAGGTCGGATCGTCAGGTCATGTGTTCGGCGTCGACATATCAGGCCCGATGTTGGCCCGGGCGCGAGCGAGTGCGCCCAAGGAGTTGCCTGTCGATTTCGTGCTGGCGGATGCGACCGTCTATCCCTTCGATCCCGCAAGCTTTGATCTGCTGGCCTCGCGGTTTGGCGTGATGTTCTTCGCGGAGCCTTCGCGCTCGTTTGCGAACATGCGCAAGGCGCTGCGGCCATCGGGCCGGCTGGCGTTCGCCTGCTGGCGCGAACCGCGCGAAAATCCGTTTTTCATGGCGCCGCTCCAGGCTGTTTACAAACACGTCCCCAAACTGCCGCAGCAAGGGCCGGAAGATCCCGGACCGTTCTCGTTCGCCTCGGAGGCGCGCGTCCACCGCATCCTGGGCGAAGCCGGGTTCACCGGGATTGCGATGGAGCCGCATAATCTGGCCCTCGATGTCGCGATCGGGCGCGGCCTCGATGCTGCGGTGCAGGGCGCGCTCGAAATCGGTCCGGCCAGCCGCGCACTGGAAGGCCATCCGGCGGACGTTCGTGCGGCTGCGACGAACTCGATCCGTGAGGCACTGGCGACCTTTGCCAAGGGGGAGACGGTGCCGCTTCCCGCATCGATCTGGATCGTGACCGCGCGCGCTTCGTGAAGTCGCTCAGGCGCGTTCTTCCCAGATCGTCGCGAGATGGACGATGGTCTGGACGGCTTTTTCCATGTCCTGCCGGCTGACCCATTCCAGCCGCGAATGGAAGGCGTGCTCGCCGGCGAAGATGTTGGGGCAGGGCAGTCCCATGAACGACAGCCGCGAGCCGTCGGTACCGCCACGGATGGAGGTCTTCACCGGCGTAAGTCCGGCGCGGCGGATCGCCTCCATCGCGTTGTCGATAATCTCGGGGTGAAGGTCGATCACCTGCTTCATGTTGCGGTACTGCGGCTTGATTTCCAGCCGGTAGCTCGACTTCGGAAAGTCCTGCATCACCTCTTTGACGATATTCTCGAGCAGGGCTTCTTTTTCTTTCAATCCCGCATCGGTGAAATCGCGCACGATCAAGCTGAGCGTAGCCTTCTCCAGCGCGCCCGAGATGCCGATCGGATGCAGAAACCCTTCCTTGCCTTCGGTGGTTTCGGGCGAGCAGGTATTCCTGGGCAGGCGATCAACGATGGCCGCGGCGATCTTGATCGCGTGCTCCATTTTGCCCTTGGCAAAGCCGGGATGGGTACTGACGCCCTCGATGGTGATGGTGGCGCTATCGGCGGAGAAGGTTTCGTCCTCGATATTCCCAGCGGTTTCGCCGTCGATCGTATAGGCGAAATCGGCGCCGAGTTTTTTCAGGTCGGCCTTGTCGACGCCACGGCCGATTTCCTCGTCGGGGGTGAACAGGATCTTGATCGTGCCGTGTTTGACCTGCGGGTTGTCGATCAGGAACTGCGCGGCATCCATGATCTCGGCAAGGCCGGCCTTGTTGTCGGCGCCGAGCAGCGTGGTGCCGTCGGTGGTGATGATATCGTTGCCGATCTGATCGGCCAGTGCGGGATGATCCGCGGCGCGGATGATTTGGGTCGGATCGGCCTGCAGCACGATGTCGCCGCCACGGTAATCCCTGACGATCTGTGGCTTGACGTTCGCACCGGTGCAATCGGGCGAGGTGTCCATATGCGAGCAGAAGCAGATGACCGGCACGTGTTTGTTGGTATTGGCCGGGATGGTTGCGTAGACGTAGCCGAATTCGTCGAGATGGGCGTCGCGAATCCCCATCGCCTGCAACTCGCACGCGAGCAGGGCGCCCAGGGCTTTCTGCTTTTCGGTGGACGGGCAGGTGGGAGAGGCAGGGTCCGACTGGGTGTCGATGACCACGTAGCGCAGAAAGCGCTCGGTTACGCTATGGGTGAACCTTGGGAGCGAAGCCACAATCCAGACCGCGGGTGAGACAGGACAGTTTAAGCTGTAGTTGACGTGTCATCCCGGAAGCCGCGTAGCCGAGCCGGGATGACGCAAGTCAGGGTGGAAAACCTAGTCTGTCAGACAGCTTCCTTCAATTCCTTGGCTGCGCGGAAGGCAACCTTCTTGCTGGCCTTGATGTGGATCGCTTCGCCGGTGGCGGGATTGCGGCCCATGCGGGCGGCGCGCTTGCGCACCTGCAGGATACCAAGACCGACGATGCGGATACGCTCGCCCTTCTTCAGATGCTTGGTGATCCGGGTGACCAGATCGTTCAGAATCGCTTCCGCCTGCTTCTTGGATAACTCTTGCTCGTCGGCGATCGCCGCTGCGAGATGCTTGAGCGTGACTGTGGTCGGGGTCGCTGCCTTCTTCGCCATATTTGGCCCTCCTCGTTGTTAATGGCTTAGGAACTTAAGACGTATCAGGCCTTAAACGATTCGGATGTGGCATGCCTACGCTGTTTTGCCTGTAAACAGCCTGTTTTTTGCATCGACATCAAAAAAAGGCCTGACTGGCATGGGGATTTGCAACATCCTTGACTTGGCTAAGTCGCCCCTTTAAGTCCTCATTCCTGTGCGGATCAGTCTCTGGTTTCGACATCCGCGGGAGTAGCTCAGTTGGTTAGAGCGCCGCCCTGTCACGGCGGAGGCCGCGGGTTCGAGTCCCGTCTCTCGCGCCATTGTTTCAATGGCTTAGCGTTTCAATGGCTTAGCGACTGCAAACGCTGAATTCCCGACACCTCTGGCTAAATCTGATCGCTGGCCGATCAAGGTTCGTCGGAAACATCCAGAAATCCGGCGTCATGCAACCCGCATAGAAACGGCTTGTCCAACCTATCGCAAAGCAAAAGGCCGCCCCTGGGGAGGGGGCGGCCTTGCTTCGTTTCGCCAGGGCGTTGGGGGCCGCCCTAGCGAACGACGGACGCATCCGAACTGGTCACGACCACGGGCTTGCCGGCTTTGACGACGCGCGCGGTCTGGGTGTAGTCCGAACTGGTGTGGGCAAAGACACCGAAGCCGGCAACTGCGATTCCGGCCACTAGCGCCACCACCACGATCTTCAGGTGGGTCGCGCGATCCGCCGAATGAATTGAGTGGTTCATGACAGCCTCCTCGCGTCCTTCGCCGCGTTGTTGGATATGGGTTTACCCCCCGTTTGTTTCCGGCCGGTTTCGCGGGTTCCCCAAAATGGTTTCGTGGGCGCTCTTCAGGCGCTTTTTCGCGCCGCTTTCGGGCGACCGTGCTTCGCCCGGCGGAACGACGGCCGACCCGGTCGGCTGATCGAGATGGCGGGTCGGCTGGAGGAAAGTTGTGTGGGTAAGCGGCACCATATTATGGGGGACAGGGCACCGGCGGCCTGTGTTTTCAGGCCTTACCAGGGTTTCCCGTAGCGCCTGGGATCGTATGGAGCCGTCAAAATAGCTTGTCTTGCGCCCCCTGTTGCGCTGCGCTAAGCCACAGAATAATTCCAATTAGCGAATTTGCGGTTGTCCAGCGACCACAGGAAAAGGCCCCGCCGATGACCGGCATCTTGCAGAATTATCTTCCACTTGTGGTATTTATCGGGGTGGCCGCCCTGATCGGTTTGGTGCTGCTGATTGCGCCCTTTATCGTCGCCTTCCAGCAGCCTGATCCGGAGAAGCTGTCGGCCTATGAATGCGGGTTCAACGCCTTCGACGACGCCCGCATGAAATTCGACGTCCGGTTCTATCTGGTAGCGATCCTCTTCATTATCTTCGACCTGGAAGTCGCCTTCCTGTTTCCCTGGGCGGTGGCGTTCGGCAAGCTGGGCTCTACCGGCTTCTGGTCGATGATAGTTTTCCTCGCCGTCCTCACCGTCGGCTTCGCCTATGAATGGAAGAAAGGCGCGCTCGAATGGGATTGAGCTCCGCTGCCGCAAAGCAAGGGTTGTCACCGGTGGTCGCTCCCGCCGCGACCGGCATTATCGATCCCTCGACCGGCCGGCCGGTCGGCGCCAATGACCCGTATTTTCTCGAGGTCAATCACGAGCTGTCCGACAAGGGCTTCTTCGTCACCGCCACCGACGACCTGATCACATGGGCGCGCACCGGCTCACTGATGTGGATGACGTTCGGCCTCGCATGCTGCGCGGTCGAGATGATGCAGGTGTCGATGCCGCGCTATGACGTCGAGCGTTTCGGTTTCGCGCCGCGGGCTTCCCCGCGGCAGTCCGACGTGATGATCGTGGCGGGCACGCTGACCAACAAGATGGCGCCGGCGCTGCGCAAGGTCTACGACCAGATGCCTGAGCCGCGCTATGTGATCTCGATGGGATCATGCGCCAATGGCGGCGGTTACTATCACTATTCGTATTCGGTGGTGCGCGGTTGCGATCGTATCGTGCCCATCGACATCTACGTGCCCGGCTGCCCGCCGACGGCGGAAGCGCTGCTTTACGGCGTGATGCTGCTGCAGAAGAAGATCCGGCGCACCGGGACCATCGAACGCTAAGGTTTTTTCAGAATGGACGACGGCAAGCTCGACGCTTTGGGGCAGACGATTGTTAGCGCGCTTCCGGGTGCCGCGACTGGTCACATGGTCGCGTTCAGCCAGCTTACCGTGACGGTGCATGCCGGCAAAATCGTCGATGTCGTAAAGTTCCTGCGCGACGACCCCGCTTGCCGGTTCGTCAGCCTGATCGATGTCACCGCGGTGGATTATCCCGGGCGCGAGAAACGCTTCGACGTCATCTATCACTTGCTGTCGCCGACGCTGAATGCGCGCATCCGTTTGCGCGCCGAGGCCGACGAGACCACACAGGTGCCGTCGATCATCGAAGTGTTTCCCGGTTCGGACTGGTTCGAGCGCGAATGCTACGACCTTTACGGCGTGATCTTCACCGGCCATCCCGACATGCGGCGGCTGTTGACCGATTACGGCTTTGATGGTCACCCGCTGCGCAAGGATTTCCCGCTCACGGGATTCGTCGAGGTACGCTACGACGACCAGGAGAAGCGGGTGGTGTACGAACCTGTTCGTCTCAACCAGGAATTCCGTAAATTCGATTTTCTCTCGCCCTGGGAAGGCGCGGACTACCCGATCCTGCCCGGAGACGAGAAGGCGGGGCCGAAAGTCTGATCATGACCGAAGCAGCACTGCGCAACTTTACCATCAATTTCGGCCCGCAGCATCCGGCTGCCCATGGCGTATTGCGCCTGGTGCTGGAGCTCGACGGCGAAATCGTCGCGCGGGTTGATCCGCATATCGGGCTGCTGCATCGCGGCACCGAAAAACTGATCGAGCATAAAACCTACCTGCAGGCGATCCCGTATTTCGATCGGCTCGACTACGTCGCGCCGATGAATCAGGAACACGCGTTCTGTCTGGCAGCGGAAAAGCTGCTCGGCATTGAGGTGCCGCGCCGCGGCCAGTTGATCCGGGTTTTGTACTGCGAAATCGGTCGCATCCTGTCGCACCTTCTCAATGTGACCACGCAGGCGATGGATGTCGGCGCGCTGACCCCGCCCTTGTGGGGCTTTGAAGAGCGCGAAAAGCTGATGGTGTTCTATGAGCGCGCCTCCGGTTCGCGGATGCATGCGGCCTATTTCCGGATCGGCGGCGTGCATCAGGACCTGCCGCCGAAACTGATCGACGATATCGAGGCCTGGTGCGATCCGTTCCTTGGGGTGGTTGCCGATCTCGAACGGCTGCTCACCGGCAACCGCATCTTCAAGCAACGCAACGTCGATATCGGCGTGGTTTCGCTGAAGCAGGCCTGGGAATGGGGTTTTTCCGGCGTGATGGTGCGCGGCTCCGGCGCCGCCTGGGATTTGCGCAAGGCTCAGCCTTACGAATGCTACGCCGAAATGGATTTCGATATTCCGATCGGCAAGAACGGCGATTGCTACGATCGCTACTGCATTCGCATGGAGGAGATGCGCCAGTCCGTGCGCATCATGAAACAGTGCATCGCGAAGCTGCGTGCGGCCGACGGGCAGGGACCGGTCGCCATCGAAGACAACAAGATTTTCCCGCCGCGCCGCGGCCAGATGAAGCGCTCGATGGAATTGCTGATCCATCATTTCAAGCTCTACACCGAAGGCTTCCACGTGCCCGCCGGCGAAGTTTATGTCGCGGTCGAGGCGCCGAAGGGCGAGTTTGGCGTGTTTCTGGTCGCCGACGGCAGCAACATGCCCTACAAATGCAAGATCCGCGCGCCGGGCTTTGCGCATCTGCAGGCCATGGATTTCATCTGCAAGGGCCATCTGCTGGCCGACGTCTCCGCAATTCTGGGTTCGCTCGACATCGTGTTCGGAGAGGTCGATCGGTGATGATGGCGACAAACGCAATAGGGCTGATGATCCTAGGGACGACAGCAACGGTTGCGATGTCCGCCAATCGTGTTTCAGCGAGCGATCTTCAAGGCCTGCTTGATCGAGACTTCGAGGTGATCGCTGAAGGGCAGTTGGTCGGAGCGGTTGAGTGTGCTCCTCAATCAGCTCCCGTTACGCTTAGGGAGATAAGGCAGCAAACCCCGCAAATGTGTTTTACCGGCGATGTGACCTACCGGGCGTTTAAACTTTTGAAAGGTGACGACAGCGAGTTCGCTTGTGTGTCCTTTCAGGATTGGGCTTGTTATCAAAGCCAGAATCCGAACTAGCGGTAATCCTGATGTCCGCCCAACTCTCCACAGTAACGTCGCAGCAGCCGATCAGGTTTGACCGGGCATCGGGCGCTCTTGAAGGAGCCAACCTGTGGGAGCGGACGGCTGCGGTGGCGTTGGCGACGGGCTCAAAGATATCCTCGCATTTTTCGCATCGCGGCTACATCAGTTGCGCCAACCTGCTGCGCAAGACGCTGCCCGAGCGCAATATCGCAATCAAACTCAACGCCGACGCGACGTTCGAATTCCCCTATGGCGATGGTTACTGGAGCAAGTTGCTCAATCGCTCGTATCATTATGAGAATGAACTGGAGTTGCTGTTCCGGGATTCCGCCGGCGTCGACTACACGCTGCTCGATTGCGGCGCCAATTTCGGCTACTGGTCGGTGCTTGTCTCCAGCGCACCGTTCGGTGCCCATAAGGCGATCGCGATCGAGCCATCGTCGCAGAATTTTGCCAAGCTCAAGAACAACGCCGAGATCAACGATAACCGTTTCGAGTTGATGAAGTGCGCGATCGGCGCGGCGCGGGGTACCGCACGGCTGTCCGGCACCAAGCATGAAGCGTTCAGCATCGCCGGCGCTAACGGCGGCAGGGGCGAGGACGTGCCGGTCGTCGCTCTCGATAATCTGCTCGACGACGGCAAGATTTCGCCCAGCGGAAAATACCTGATCAAGCTCGACGTCGAGGGCGTCGAGATTGAAGCCATCAAGGGTGGCGTGCGCCTGTTGCAAGGCGACAGCGTCATTCTGTGCGAAGAGCATGGCAACGACCCCCATCATACCGTGTCGCGCTTTATCCTGGAGCAGACGCCGCTCAAGCTGATTGTCTACGATCCGCGCAGCAATCGCCTCGAAACCTTGACCGAGCTTTCGATACTCGACCGCATCAAGGTTTCATCCCACGTAGGCTATAACGTGTTCGGCACCGCAAGCGCATTCTGGCAAAATCGGATCAATGCCCTGAACGCCAACGTCGCGCGCCGCATGCAATGAGAGACTGAAACACAATGTCCGTCCGCCGCCTCGCACCAAAGGAACTGCAACCCGCGAACTTCACGTTCTCCGCGGAAAACCTCGCTTGGGCGAAAGAGCAGATCGCCAAGCATCCGCCGGGCCGTCAAGCGTCGGCGGTGATCCCGATCCTGTGGCGGGTGCAGGAACAGCATGACGGCTGGGTTTCGGAAGCCGCGATCCGCGCGGTCGCCGATTTGCTGGAGATGCCCTACATCCGGGCGCTTGAGATCGCGACCTTTTACACCATGTTCCAGCTACAGCCGGTCGGCAAGAAAGCCCATGTCCAGGTCTGCGGCACTACGCCATGCCGGTTGCGTGGCGCCGCCGACATCATCGAGGTGTGCCAGAGCCGTATCCATCATGATCCCTTTCATCTCTCGAAGGATGGGGATTTCAGCTGGGAAGAGGTCGAGTGTCTCGGCGCCTGCGTGAATGCGCCGATGGTGCTGATCTGGAAGGACACCTACGAGGATTTGACCAAGGAAAACTTCGGCAAGGTGCTGGACGGCTTCGCCTCCGGCAATCTTCCCAAGCCGGGTCCCCAGAACGGCCGTCAGTTCTCGGCCCCGATCGGCGGCCCGACCACGCTGAAGGAAACCACATGACGGGTGACCGAACATTGCAGGGGTCAGAGCCGGGGAGCGGCGGTGCCATGAAGAAATGGCGTTATATCGCTCTGCATACCCTGACTGCGGGTGCATTCATTTTTCTGTTGCAGCGCTATGGGTTGAATGCGTCGCTTGATACAAGCCTGTTGTGGGCGCTGACCTTCGGCGGGTGCGCCGCCGGGCTCGCCTTCGTGCAGTCCAATCGCTGACCCCAGAGGAAGCTTCAAGTCATGCTCGACGACAAGGACCGCATCTTCCGCAACCTCTACGGCCTCGAGGACTGGGGCCTCGAAGGGGCGCGCCGTCGTGGCGCCTGGGACGGCACCAAGGCGATCATCGACAAGGGCCGCGACTGGATCATCGCCGAGATGAAGGCTTCGGGATTGCGCGGACGCGGCGGCGCGGGGTTTCCGACCGGGCTGAAATGGTCGTTCATGCCGAAGGAGTTGACCGACGGCCGTCCGAGCTATCTCGTAGTCAATGCCGACGAGTCCGAACCCGGCACCTGCAAGGACCGCGAGATCATGCGGCACGACCCGCATCTTCTGGTCGAGGGCTGTCTGATCGCAAGCTTCGCGATGAATGCGCATGCCTGTTATATCTACGTGCGTGGCGAATTTATCCGCGAGCGTGAGCATCTACAGGCCGCGGTCGATCAGGCCTATGCGGCCAAGCTGATCGGCAAGGACAATATCAACGGCTGGCCGTTCGACCTTTACGTGACGCACGGCGCCGGCGCCTATATCTGCGGTGAAGAGACCGCGCTCCTCGAAAGCCTCGAAGGCAAAAAGGGCATGCCGCGGCTGAAGCCGCCATTTCCGGCCAATGTCGGTCTCTACGGCTGCCCGACCACGGTCAATAACGTCGAGTCGATCGCGGTAGCCCCGGATATTCTGCGGCGTGGCGCAGCGTGGTTCGCCGGCATCGGTCGGCCCAACAACGTCGGCACCAAACTGTTTTGCATCTCCGGTCACGTCGAGCGGCCCTGCAACGTCGAAGAGGCGATGGGAATTCCGTTCCGCGAGTTAATCGAGCGTCATGCCGGCGGCATCCGCGGCGGCTGGGATAATCTCAAGGCGGTGATACCCGGCGGCTCTTCGGTGCGCATGGTGCCGGCTGAACAGATCATCGACACGCCGATGGATTTCGACAGCCTGGGCAAGCTGCGTTCCGGTCTCGGCACCGCGGCCGTCATTGTCATGGATAAGTCGACCGACCTGATCCGGGCGATCGCGCGCATCTCCTATTTCTACAAGCATGAAAGCTGTGGCCAGTGCACGCCGTGCCGCGAAGGCACCGGGTGGATGTGGCGGGTCCTGACCCGGATGGCGGAAGGCCGCGCCCACAAGCGCGAGATCGACATGCTGCTGGAAGTGACCAAGCAGATCGAGGGTCACACCATCTGCGCGCTCGGCGATGCCGCGGCGTGGCCGATCCAGGGCCTGATCGCGCATTTCCGTCACGAGATTGAGGAGCGCATCGACGAATATTCGCGCAAGGCCGATATCGACGATGTCGGCATTCTCGATCCCGCGCACATGGTCGCGGCGGAGTAGGGTCGATGTCGCAACCGAGCATTTTCTGGTGGCAGAGATACGGGACGCTGGCGCAAATGGCGCAGGCGGCCGTGGCGTTGCTCGGCTTTGTCGCGATCCTGTTTCAGATCAACGAAATTCGCACCAGCAATCGGGCACTCAGCGCCCGACAGGTGTTTCTTGGTTATACCGATTTGGCATTCAAGAATCCGAAATTCGCGGCACCCGATTACGAGGCGATCAAGGCCAGTGGCCATGATGCACAGGTTCAATATGAGAGTTTTGTTTCCTATTTCCTCTATGCCTGCGAGGAAGCGATCGGTGCGTTCGCAAGCCGGCGGGAATGGCTGGCGTCGTGCGATTACGATCTGAAGCCGCATTTGCCGTTCCTGTGCGAGAAGAATGCGGCCGAGCCGGCTTATCTCGCGACCTATAGCGCTGACGCCCAGCAATGGGTGAAGGCTTCCATGAAGACCGCCAGCGTCACACCACCTGACTGCAAGCTGGGAAAGACTTGAGGCAATGACCAAACTCATCGTCGATGGCAAAGAGATCGATGTACCCGCGGAATACACGCTTCTGCAGGCGTGCGAGGCCGCGGGCGCTGAAATTCCGCGCTTTTGCTACCATGAGCGGCTGTCGATTGCCGGCAATTGCCGGATGTGCCTGGTCGAGGTGAAGGGCGGTCCGAAGCCGGTCGCAAGCTGCGCCTGGGGCGTTCGCGATTGCCGCCCTGGCCCCAAGGGCGAACCGCCGGAAATCTCGACCCGCTCGCCGATGGTAAAAAAGGCGCGCGAGGGCGTGATGGAATTCCTGCTGATCAACCACCCCCTGGACTGCCCAATCTGCGATCAGGGCGGGGAGTGCGATCTGCAGGATCAGGCGATGGGCTACGGCGTCGATACCAGTCGCTTTGCAGAAAACAAGCGCGCGGTTGAGGACAAGTATATCGGTGCGCTGGTCAAGACCTCGATGAACCGCTGCATCCAGTGCACGCGCTGCGTCCGTTTTACTGCAGAAGTCTGCGGCGCGCCCGAAATGGGCGCGACCGGTCGCGGCGAGGACATGGAGATCACTACTTACCTGGAGTCCGCGCTGACTTCGGAACTGCAGGGCAATCTTGTCGATATCTGCCCGGTCGGGGCGCTGACCTCGAAACCCTATGCGTTCGCGGCACGGCCCTGGGAGCTCGGCAAGACCCAGTCGATCGATGTGATGGATGGCGTCGGCTCGGCGATTCGGGTCGATACCCGCGGCCGCGAGGTGATGCGGATTTTGCCGCGCGTCAATGAGGCGGTGAATGAGGAGTGGATTTCCGACAAGACCCGCCACGTTGTCGATGGTTTGCGCACGCAGCGGCTTGACCGTCCCTATATCAGGGAAAACGGCCAGCTCCGCGCCGCGTCGTGGTCGGAAGCATTCGCGGCTATCGCAGCGAAGGCCGGCCGCATCGACGGCAAGCGGATCGGCGCCATCGCGGGCGATCTCGCCGCGGTGGAGGAGATGTTCGCGCTGAAAGATTTATTGGCGAAGTGCGGTTCCGCCAATCTCGCCGTTCAAGGTGGCGACGCCTTCGATCCTAAGATCGGCCGCGCCTCCTACATCTTTAACCCCACCATCGCCGGCATCGACCAGGCCGACGCGCTGTTGATCGTGGGTTCGAACCCGCGCAAGGAGGCGGCCGTTCTCAACGCCCGCATCCGCAAACGCTGGCGCAGCGGCCAGCTCAAGATCGGCGTGATCGGGACCAAGGCCGATCTTACTTACGGCTACGATTATCTCGGCGCGGGCACGGATTCGCTCAGCGATCTCGCCGCCGGCAAGCATTCCTTCGCGGATGTGCTGAAGAAGGCGAAACATCCAATTGTGCTGGTTGGCTCGGGGGCGGCAGCGCGGCATGACGGCGCTGCGGTTCTCGCGGCCGCGGCGAAGCTGGCGCTGGATATCGGCGCATTGAAGGACGGCTGGAACGGGTTCGCGGTGCTGCAGGATACGGCGTCACGCGTGGGCGCACTCGATATCGGGTTTGCCGCGGGTGGCCTGAGCATGGCCGAGATGACGACGTTCGGCACCATCGACGTGCTGTTCTTGCTCGGCGCCGATGAGGTCAAGGTGCCGGACGGCACCTTCGTGGTCTATATCGGTACGCATGGCGATCGCGGCGCGCACCGCGCCGATGTCATCCTGCCGGGTGCGGCCTATACCGAGAAGTCCGGTATCTTCGTCAATACCGAAGGGCGGGTGCAGATGGCTAACCGCGCGGCGTTTCCCCCAGGGGAGGCGCGCGAGGACTGGGCGATCATTCGTGCGCTGTCGGACGTTCTGGGCAAGAAGCTGCCCTACGATTTGCTCGCCGCCTTGCGGCAGGCGATTTTCAAGGCGACGCCGCATCTGATGCGCATCGACCAGATTGAAGCCGGCAATGCAGCCGATCTCAGGACGCTCGCGGCTAAGGGCGGCAATATCGAGAAGGCGCCGTTCAAGGCATCTGTGGAAGATTTCTACTTGTCCAACCCGATCGCACGCGCTTCAGCGGTGATGGCGGAATGCTCCCGCTTGGCGTCCGGGCAAATGCTGACGGCGGCGGAGTAACGTGATGGCCGAATTCTGGACCAGTACATTGTGGCCGCTGATCATTATGGTCGCGGAAAGCCTGTTGCTGCTCGTGGTGCTCCTGATCGCGATCGCCTACATCCTGCTGGCCGACCGCAAGATCTGGGCGGCGGTGCAGATCCGCCGCGGTCCCAACGTCGTCGGTCCCTTCGGCCTGCTCCAATCCTTCGCCGATCTTCTGAAGTTCGTGCTGAAAGAGCCGATCATTCCCGCGAGCGCCAACAAGGGTGTCTTCCTGCTGGCGCCGCTGGTGAGTTGCGTGCTCGCGCTGGCCGCATGGGCGGTGATCCCGATGAATCTGGGCTGGGTGATAGCCGACATCAATGTCGGCGTGCTCTTTATCTTCGCGATCTCGTCGCTGTCGATCTACGGCATCATCATGGCCGGGTGGTCGTCGAACTCGAAATATCCGTTCCTTGCCGCCCTTCGCTCGGCGGCGCAGATGGTGAGTTACGAAGTCTCGATCGGGTTCGTCATCATCACGGTTTTGCTGTGCGCGGGCTCGCTCAATCTGTCGGCCGTGGTCGAGGCGCAGAACACCCGCGGTCTCGGCAGTCTGATCGGACTGCCCTGGTTGACGTTCCTGAACTGGTATTGGCTGCCGCTGTTTCCGATGTTCGTGGTCTTCTACGTCTCGGCATTGGCTGAAACCAACCGCCCGCCGTTCGACCTGGTGGAAGCCGAATCCGAACTGGTGGCGGGCTTCATGGTCGAATATGGCTCAACGCCGTATCTGCTGTTCATGCTCGGCGAGTATGTTGCGATCACCACGATGTGCGCGTTGGCCGCGATCCTGTTCATGGGCGGCTGGCTGCCGCCGATCGCGCTGCCTCCGTTCACCTGGGTCCCCGGCGTGATCTGGTTCGTGCTCAAGGTATTTTTCATGTTCTTCCTGTTTGCGATGGCGAAAGCGATCGTGCCGCGCTACCGCTACGACCAGTTGATGCGGCTCGGCTGGAAGGTGTTCCTGCCGTTGTCGCTGGCGATGGTGGTTATTGTCGCGGGT
The DNA here is from genome assembly GCA_963811915.1 of uncultured Alphaproteobacteria bacterium. Classification (GTDB taxonomy): domain Bacteria; phylum Pseudomonadota; class Alphaproteobacteria; order Rhizobiales; family Xanthobacteraceae; genus Bradyrhizobium. Next base: position 300,382 of record CAWETC010000015.1, on the reverse strand, counting down.
GTACTGCAGTTCGCGGGGATCGCGCCGAAATGAGGTCGCTATGAGTGTCAACATCAACGCCACAGCCCGTTCGCTGCTCCTGTCCGAATTCGTGTCGGCGTTTTTTCTCGCGATGCGCTATTTCTTCAAGCCGAAGCCGACGCTGAATTATCCGTTCGAAAAGGGGCCGATCTCGCCGCGTTTCCGCGGTGAGCACGCGTTGCGCCGCTACCCCAATGGCGAAGAGCGCTGCATCGCCTGCAAACTGTGCGAGGCGATCTGTCCGGCGCAGGCGATCACGATCGAGGCGGGTCCGCGCCGCAACGACGGCACCCGCCGTACCGTGCGCTACGACATCGATATGGTGAAATGCATCTATTGCGGGCTGTGCCAGGAAGCCTGTCCGGTCGATGCCATCGTCGAGGGACCGAACTTCGAATTCGCCACCGAGACCCGCGAGGAACTCTATTATGACAAGGCGAAACTTCTCGCCAATGGCGACCGCTGGGAGCGTGAGATTGCAAAGTCCATCGAACTCGACGCGCCGTACCGGTGAGGTGAGGGCATGATCCTTCCCGCGCTGTTCTTCTATTTGTTCGCCGGCATCTGCGTCGCCTCGGCGGTGATGGTGATTGTGTCGCGCAATCCCGTGCACTCCGTGCTGTTTCTGATCCTGGCATTCGTCAACGCTTCCGGCCTGTTCGTGCTGATGGGGGCCGAGTTTCTGGCGATGATCCTGGTCGTGGTCTATGTCGGCGCGGTCGCAGTGCTGTTTCTGTTCGTGATTATGATGCTCGACGTCGATTTCACCGAACTGCGCGAGGGTTTTCTGGAATATCTGCCGATTGGTCTGGTGATCGGTGCGATATTCCTCGCCGAATTGCTGCTCGTCGGCGGCGGCTGGGTCATCAATCCCGGCACGGCAAAATCGATTACGGCGGCGATCCCGACCAATGTCAGCAATACCGAGGCGCTCGGTCTCGTGCTCTACACGAGATACATCCACTATTTCCAGATCGCCGGCATGGTGCTGCTGGTCGCGATGATCGGCGCCATCGTTCTGACGCTGCGCCACAAGGTCAGCGTCAAGCGGCAGGATATCAATGTGCAGAACGCGCGGACGCCCGAACTCGCCATGAGCGTGCGCAAGGTCGCATCCGGACAGGGCCTTCAGGATGCGGACGCGGCGGAGTGGGTACAATGACGATCGGTCTCGGGCATTATCTCGCGGTCGGCGCGATCCTGTTCACGCTTGGGATCCTCGGCATTTTCCTCAACCGCAAGAACATCATCGTCATCCTGATGTCGATCGAGTTGATCCTGCTCGCCGTCAATATCAACCTGGTGGCGTTTTCAACCTTTCTCGGCGATATCGTCGGCCAGGTGTTCGCACTGCTGGTGCTCACGGTGGCGGCGGCGGAAGCGGCGATCGGTCTTGCGGTACTGGTGGTGTATTTCCGCAATCGTGGTTCGATCGCGGTTGAAGACGTCAATCTGATGAAGGGTTAACGCGGCAAATGATTCAGGCAATCGTCTTTCTGCCGCTGATCGGCGCTGTTCTGGCGGGGCTGATCGCCATATTTGGCGCGCATGCGCGCAATCCGAGCGGTGATGCGGTCGAGCATCATGATGGCGCGCATGGCCACGGTGCCGTGCCGGTCAACGAGGCTGCCGGCGTTATACATGCATCGAGTCATGAGCCTGATGGACACGATGATCACGGCCATGACGATCACGCCGTGGTCGAGCCGCCGGCGGCGGGCTCGCGGGCGGCGGAATTGATTACGACCGGGCTTTTGCTGGTTTCGGCGGCTCTGTCCTGGTTCGCGTTGGTCGACGTCGGCTTCATGCATCACGACGTCAGGGTCGCGCTGTTCCCCTGGATCAATTCGGGCGATCTGCAGGTCTCCTGGTCGCTGCGGGTCGACACGCTGACCGCTGTCATGCTGGTGGTGGTCAACACCGTATCGTCGCTCGTGCACCTCTATTCGATCGGTTACATGGACGAGGATCCGTACCGGCCGCGGTTCTTTGCGTATCTTTCGTTCTTCACCTTCGCGATGCTGACGCTGGTGACCGCGGATAATCTCGTGCAGATGTTCTTCGGCTGGGAAGGCGTCGGTCTGGCAAGTTACCTGCTGATCGGCTTCTGGTATCAAAAGCCGTCGGCGAATGCTGCGGCGATCAAGGCCTTTGTGGTCAATCGCATCGGCGATTTCGGTTTTGCGCTCGGTATTTTCGCGGTCTTCATGCTGATAGGCTCGACCGATTTCGAGACGATCTTCGCGGGCGCGCCGGGCCTGACCGGCAAGACCATTGATTTCTTTGGGTGGCACGCCGACGCCCTGACCCTGACCTGCCTATTGTTGTTCATGGGCGCGATGGGAAAATCGGCGCAGTTCCTGCTGCACACCTGGTTGCCGGACGCCATGGAAGGCCCGACGCCGGTCTCGGCCTTGATCCATGCGGCTACCATGGTCACCGCCGGTGTTTTCATGGTGGCGCGGTTGTCGCCGTTGTTTGAGCTGGCACCGGATGCACAGGCCGTGGTGATGTTCTTCGGCGCCACCACCGCCTTCTTTGCGGCGACCGTGGGGCTCGTGCAAAACGACATCAAGCGCATCGTGGCGTATTCGACCTGTTCGCAGCTCGGCTACATGTTCGTGGCGATGGGGGCGGGCGCTTACTCTGTCGGCATCTTCCATCTGTTCACGCACGCCTTCTTCAAGGCTTTATTGTTCCTGGGCTCGGGCTCGGTGATCTACGCGATGCATCACGAGCAGGACATCCGCAACATGGGCGGGCTTTGGCGCAAGATTCCCTATACGTTCGCGGTGATGTGCGTGGGAACGTTGGCGCTGACCGGTTTTCCTCTTTTTGCAGGCTATTTTTCCAAAGATGCGATCATCGAATTTGCCTACGCCTCGCACAATCCGTTTGCGCTCTATGGCTTCCTGATGACCGTGATTGCGGCCGGCCTGACCTCGTTTTACTCATGGCGGCTAATCCTCAAGACCTTCTTCGGTGAGCCACACGACCAGGAACATTATGAGGCCGCGCATGAGATCCCGCTGTGGATGCTGATTCCGATCGGTGTCCTCGCGGTAGGATCAATTTTCGCAGGTTTCCCATTCAAGGAATTGTTCGCCGGCGGCAGCGTGGATGAGTTCTTCCGCGAGTCTATCAAGATGAACCCGCATATCATCGAAGACATGGAAGCCATCCCGGGGTCGGATAAAATTCCTGCCGACGGTGATGATGGTGATCGGTGCCTACATAGCTTACGTTTTCTATGTCCAGCGGCCCTATCTGCCGGTCGAACTCGCCCGCCAGCAACCGCTGCTGTACAAGTTCCTGCTCAACAAATGGTATTTTGACGAGCTTTACGATCTGATCTTCGTTCGTCCGACCAAGTGGATCGGACGCTTCCTGTGGAAGGTCGGCGACGGCTACATCATCGACGGCTTCGGCCCCGACGGGGTGTCGGCGCGGGTACTTGATGTCACCCGCAACGTTGTGAAGATTCAGACCGGCTATCTCTATCACTACGCCTTTGCGATGCTGATCGGGGTTGCCGGATTGATCACCTGGTTCATGTTTGGCGTGGGAGGCCAGTGATGACAACCTGGCCCATTCTTTCCGTCGTTACCTTCCTTCCCGTGGTCGGCGCGCTGTTGATCTATATTAACCGCGGTGACGACGAAGCAGCGCAGCGTAATTCGCGCTGGATTGCGCTGTGGACCACGCTGATCACGTTCGCTGTGTCGCTGATCCTTGTCGTGCGCTTCGATCCCACGCAGCCGGACTTTCAGTTCGTCGAAAAGGCGCCGTGGCTCGCCAATGCCATCACCTATCACATGGGCGTCGACGGCATTTCGTTGCCATTCGTGATCCTGACCACGGCCCTGCTGCCGTTCTGCATTCTCGCGAGCTGGAAATCGATCACGGTGCGCGTGCGCGAATACATGATGGCGTTCCTGCTGCTGGAAACGCTGATGATCGGCACGTTCTCGGCGCTCGATCTCGTGCTGTTCTACCTGTTCTTCGAGGGCGGCCTGATCCCGATGTTCCTGATCATCGGGGTATGGGGTGGCCCGCGCCGGGTCTATGCGTCCTTCAAGTTCTTCCTCTACACGCTGCTGGGCTCGGTATTGATGCTGCTGGCGATCATGGCGCTGTACTGGAATGCCGGCACCACCGACATTCCGACCCTGATGCACACGGCGGTGCCGCGTTCGTTGCAGACCTGGGCGTGGCTGGCATTCTTCGCTTCCTTTGCGGTGAAGATGCCGATGTGGCCGGTTCACACCTGGCTGCCCGATGCACATGTCGAGGCGCCGACCGCGGATCGGTGATCCTGGCCGCGATCCTGTTGAAGATGGGCGGCTACGGGTTTCTGCGCTTCTCGCTGCCGATGTTCCCGCTGGCCTCGCATGATTTCGCGCCGCTGATCTTCTCGCTCTCTGCCATTGCGATCATCTACACCTCACTGGTGGCGCTGATGCAGGAAGACATGAAGAAATTGATCGCCTATTCCTCGGTGGCGCATATGGGCCTCGTCACCATGGGGATTTTTGCCGGAACTATCCAAGGCGTTGCCGGCGGCGTGTTCCAGATGATCTCGCACGGAATCGTATCGGGTGCGCTGTTTCTCTGTGTCGGCATCGTCTACGACCGCATGCATACCCGCGAGATCGCGGCCTATGGCGGGCTGGTCAACCGCATGCCACTCTATGCACTGGTGTTCATGGTCTTCACTATGGCCAATGTCGGTCTGCCCGGCACCTCCGGCTTCGTCGGCGAGTTCATGACGCTGATCGGTACCTTCAAGGTCTCGGTTCCCACCGCGACCTTCGCCACCACGGTGTGATCCTGTCGGCCGCCTATGCGCTTTGGCTCTATCGGAAAATCGTTTTCGGTGCGCTGATGAAGCCGTCGCTGGCGACCATCAAGGATCTCACTTTCCGCGAGAGCCTGACGCTGGCGCCGCTGGTTATTTCACCATCCTGCTCGGGGTCTATCCGAAGCCGGTACTCGACATGTCGGCGGCCTCGGTCCAGCAACTCGTTACCAATTACGGCCAAGCGGTGACTGCCATCAAGGCAGCCGCCTTGCTGCAGTGAAGGCGCTACTATGAACGTTGCAGGTTATCAGTTGCTGCCCGTGTTGCCGGAGCTTGTCCTGGCCATCGGTGCCATGGTGCTGCTGATGATTGGAGCCTATCGAGGGCCAGGCAGACAGACCAGCCTTGTCACCGGCCTTGCGGTTTGCCTGTTGGTGGTGGTCGGCGCGCTTGAGCTCCTGGTTACCGAGCGGAAAACTCACCACGTTCAACGGCAGCTTCATCGTTGACGACTTTGCCCGGTTTCTGAAGATCCTGGCGCTGACCGGCTCAGCCGCAACGCTGATCCTGTCGGCGGAATTCACTGGCCGATCCGTCCCCGGCGCTCTTCGAATATGCTATCCTGGTCCTGCTCTCGACGCTCGGCATGATGGTGCTGATCTCGGCCGGTGACCTGATCATGCTCTATCTCGGGCTGGAGCTTATGTTCGCTCGCGCTCTACGTGGTCGCGGCGAGCAACCGAGATAACGCCAAATCGACCGAAGCCGGCCTGAAATATTTCGTACTGGGCGCGTTGTCGTCGGGCATGCTGCTGTATGGTGCCTCGCTGATTTACGGCTTTACTGGCACTGTGAGCTTCGCCGGCATCGCCGGCGATCGCCAAGGCCGGAGCATCGGCATCGTGTTCGGGCTGGTGTTCCTGCTGGCCGGGCTGTGTTTCAAGGTCTCGGCCGTGCCGTTCCACATGTGGACGCCTGACGTTTATGAGGGGGCGCCGACGCCCGTGACGGCGTTCTTCGCCTCGGCGCCGAAGGTCGCCGTCACTTGCGGTGTTTACCCGCGTCGCGCTCACGGCGTTTCCTGGTTTCGTTCCCGCAATGGCGGCAGATCGTGGTGTTCGTGTCGATCGCCTCGATGGTGCTGGGATCGTTCGCGGCCATCGGCCAGAAGGAGCATCAAGCGGCTGATGGCATATTCGTCGATCGGCCATATGGGATTCGCGCTGGTCGGGCTCGCCGCCGGGACCGCCGAGGGCGCGCAGGGCGTACTGGTGTATATCGCGATCTATGTAGCGATGACGCTCGGCACCTTCTCGGTGATCCTGACCATGAAGCGGAATGGTCAGCACTTCGAGAACATCAGCGACTTCGCGGGATTGTCGCGCACCAACCCGCTGCTGGCCTTCTTCTTCGCTATGCTGTTGTTTTCACTGGCGGGCATTCCCCCGCTCGCGGGTTTCTTTGCAAAATTCTACGTGTTCACGGCTGCCATCAAGGCTGGATTGTTCACGCTGGCCGTGATCGGCGTGCTCGCCAGTGTGGTCGGCGCATTTTACTATCTCACCATCATCAAGGTGATGTATTTCGATGAGCCGCTCGCCAAGCTCGACCCGATGCGCATGGAATTGCGCACGGTGCTGGCGGTCGCAGGCCTCTTCAACATCTTTTTCTTCGTCTATCCGGGGCCGCTGGTGAGCGTGGCAACGGCTGCGGCGAAGTCACTGTTTTAGATGCCGTTCTCGCTCGGTCCTCGAGCCATATCGGCGGGTTATCGCCTCGCTGCCTTCGAAAGCATCGGCTCAACCAACGCGGAAGCCATGGCGCGCGCGCGCGATGGCGAGCGTGGGCCGATGTGGTTTGTGACGTCCGAGCAGACGGCAGGTCGTGGCCGTCGCAATCGTCCATGGATCGCGCCGCGCGGCAATCTCGCCAGCAGCATCCTCGAAATCATCGACGTTTCGCCGTCGGTCGCGGCGACGTTGGGATTTACTGCGGGGATTGCGCTGGAGACGGCGCTGCGAAGAGTATGCGAAAAGGCATCGCCGAAGGCGGCGGGAACGGAACCCATGAAGTTTGCGCTGAAATGGCCCAACGACGTCCTGGCAGGACCACAGAAGCTCGCCGGCATCCTCCTGGAAGCCGAGGCAGTGGCTGACAATCGCCTGGCCGTCGTGGTCGGCATCGGCACCAATGTCATCGCGGCGCCCGAAGGTACGCCGACGCCCGCGACCTCGCTGGCGGCGCTGGGTATTGAGGTCGGCGCCGAGGAACTGTTCGGCGCGCTGTCGGATAGCTGGGCGGAATTTCGCGGCATCTGGGACGGCGGACGCGGCTTTGGCGAGATCCGGCGGCTCTGGCTGGAGCGCGCCGCCGGGCTTGGACAGCCGGTCGCCGTTCAGACCGGCGCCTCCACGGTACAGGGGATATTCGACACCATCGATATAACCGGCTGCATGGTGGTCAGAACCTCGGACGGTACGCGGGTTTCGATTATCGGCCGGAGACGTCTATTTCGGCGCCGCGGCATCGGCGGGAGCAGCCTGATGACCCGACCCATGAACTGACCTTCGCGCCGCTCGGCGGCGTCGGCGAGATCGGCATGAACCTGTCGATCTATGGCCTCGGCAATCGCCACCAACGCTCCTGGCTCGCGGTCGACCTCGGCGTGTCGTTTGGCGATGAGGAGCATCTGCCCGGCATCGATACCATCATGCCCGACGTTCGCTTCCTGGAACAAGAACGCAAGAACTGGTCGGCCTCGTCCTGACCCATGCGCACGAGGACCATTTCGGCGCCATCATCGATCTGTGGCCCAGGCTGAAATGCCCGATCTACGCGACCCAATTCAGCGCGGCGCTGTTCGAGGCGAAATGTGCTTCCGAACGCAGATCCGCCGAAAATCCCGGTCACGGTGGTGCCTTCGGGCGGCCGCATCGATCTCGGGCCCTTCAATGTGGAGTTTATTCCGGTCGCGCATTCGATACCGGAATCCCATGCGCTGGCGATCCATACGTCTGCCGGCACGGTGCTGCATACCGGCGACTGGAAAATCGATCCGACGCCGATTATCGGCCTGCCGACCGACGAGCGGCGGCTTCGTGAACTCGGCGACGCCGGCGTGCTGGCGCTGATCGGTGATTCCACCAATGCGGTGCGGGAAGGGCGCTCGCCATCTGAGGCCGAAGTCGCCAAGACCATCACCGAACTTGTGAAGGCGGCGAGAGGCCGGGTCGCGGTGACCACCTTCGCTTCCAACGTTGCACGCCTGCGCGCGGTTGCGGACGCCGCGCGCATTGCCGGACGCGAGGTGGTGGTGGTCGGCCGCGCCATGGAGCGCGTGGTACAGGTGGCGCGCGAAACCGGCTATCTCGACGGCGTGCAGAATTTCCGCGGCGCCGATCTCTACGGTCATTTTCCGCCCGACAAGGTGTTGGCGCTATGTACGGGAAGCCAGGGCGAGCCGCGCGCGGCCCTGTCGCGCATCGCCAATGACGACCATCCGCAGGTGACGCTCAACAAGGGCGACAGTGTGATCTTTTCCTCGCGCACCATTCCCGGCAACGAAAAGGCCGTGGGCGCCATCATCAATGGCCTGGTGACGCAGGGCGTCGAGGTGATCACCGACCGGACTCACCTCGTCCATGTCTCCGGCCATCCACGTCGCGACGAGCTGCGCGACATGATATCTTGGGTGCGACCGCAACTGCTGATCCCGGTTCACGGCGAAGCGCTGCATCTGTTCGAGCATGCCAAGCTGGCGCGGGCCGTAGGCGTGCCGAAGGTTCTGATCTGTCGCAACGGCGACCTTGTCAAACTCGGGCCGGGTGATCCCGGCGTTATCGAGGAACTGCCGTCGGGCCGGCTGTACAAGGACGGCTCGATCCTGGAGGATTCCAAATCGCGCGCCGTCGTCGAACGGCGCCGGATGGCCTTCGCCGGCTGCGCGTTCGTGGCGATCGCCGTGACCGAAAAGGGTGAGCTGGCTGACGATCCCGAGGTTGATCTGGTCGGAATACCCGAGAAGAATATGGCGGGTGAAATCATCGACGAGATCGTGTTCGACGCCGTCGTTTCGACCGTGGAGGGGCTGCCGCGTGCGCGCCGGCGCGATCCCGACGCGATGGCTGAATTGGTGCGCCGTGCGGTGCGCGCCACGCTGAACGAGCAGTGGGGAAAAAAGCCATTGTGCTATGTTCACGTCCTGACGGTTTAAAATAGCGTCCGTTTCGGAACAGACGGAGGAGTGTCATGCTGGGCCGACTCAATCACGTGGCGATCGCGGTCAGGGATGCCGAGAAGGCCGCCAGGATTTACAGCGCGGCGTTCGGCGCCGATATTTCCGCGGCGGTGCCGCTGCCAGAGCATGGCGTCACAACTGTGTTTGTGACGCTGCCCAATACCAAAATCGAATTCATCCAGCCGCTCGGCGAATCCTCGCCGATCGCCAAATTCCTTGAGCGCAATGCCGACGGTGGTATTCACCATATTTGCTATGACGTGCCCGATATCGTCGTGGCGCGGGATACCTTGATCAAGGAGGGCGCGCGGGTGCTCGGGGACGGAAATCCCAGGATCGGCGCCCACGGTAAGCCGGTGCTGTTTCTGCATCCCAAGGATTTTTCCGGCGCGCTCGTCGAAATCGAACAGGCCTGAGCACGATGGCCTACACCCTCTCAACCGGCTTTGCGATCTACTTCGTGGTGTGGTGGATCGTACTATTCCTGACCCTGCCATTCGGCGTGCGCAGCCAGCACGAAGACGGTGAGGGCAGCCCCGGCACCGACCCCGGCGCGCCGATCGCGAGCCACATGGGGCGCAAGCTGATCTGGACCACCGTCCTATCCGCGGTCATTTTTGCCATCGCGGTATGGGCATACAACGCGGATCTTCTCAGCGTCGAACGGCTGTCGAAGCTGATGGGAATTCCGTTGTAAGGCGAAAAATTCATTTGTCTTTTCAATGTGTTGAAACTATAAAATAATTGCGTCCCATAAATCGGCCCATTTTCCTTGGCACGAGGAGGTAGTTGCCATGGTCGACGCTTCATTTTCTCGCCAGAGATATTTGGAAGATCGCGTCGGGGGTGTTCGTCAGCGCTCGATATTTGTCGTGGCCGTGGCGCTGATATTGATCGGCCTCGGCTACGGGCTGCTGCAGCGAGGTTTCGGCAGCAACAGGGTAGGTGTTGTGCCTTCCGCTACCGCTACCACTGCGGCCCGAGACCGCGTCTCCGATGAACTGCTCGAGGCGACGAAGGGGCTCCAGGTCACGCAGCAGCAGACCGTCGATGAACTCCAGGTCGTTCAGGACCAACTCGCTGCCCAGAAGGCGGAAACAAAAAAACTATCCGAGCAGATCGCGGCCGTGACCGAGAAGCTTCAAGCCTTGCAGCAGTCGGTTGCCGATATTCCAGCGCCCTCCGTCGCTACGCCTGTTTCGCCGCCAAAGTCACGACACTGAGGTGCCCCGGACGGGCTTGTAAAAATGGTCTCGGGCGATGCCGAGGGGGCCGCCGATGGAACCATTGTCAGGCTACGGACATAACGTGAGGCGGGACCGCCAGCTTCCGGATCAAAATGGGCTGGCGGCCCCTTGCCAGCCACTTCCAATTGCCCTGCCTCAATTCGGGGCGATGACCGGCCGCGAGTAAAATTTTTAGAGTTGCCGAAAGTTCCTGATCGAGGCCGCCAACTAAAGGCGGCCTCTTTCATTTCGGTGAGTCCGAGAGTTGCGGCTTGTCTTGACTGGACGACTTTCAAAAAAGGAGCCAAGCGGCCTGTTAGACCTTGGCGGCGTTGATCTTTCCGCGGCTGGTCCCTTCACGTCCCCAGCAGCTGATCTTTGCTACAGATTTCCAAAGATTTCTGTTCATGGAAATCGCCGGATCAGACCCCGCGCCCGTTCGGCCTGATGACGAAGGTGTGAAGGATCCGTATTCAACGCCATGAGTTGCCGGCTCACTTCCGGGGGCGAATGCCTGGGAGTTTGTCATGGGAGCAATTCCGCTTCACATCCAAAGACGCGTAGAACAGCGATGGGCATTGCGGCTCACCGCACCTGCCGCGTCAAACGCGTCGAAGGACGTCGGGACGAAACCCGCACCGTCAAAGCCGACCGGTCCGCCGCGCAGTGCGGCAAAGGCCAAAGAAAACCCGCCGGCATGAACCGGCGGGATTGGTGACAGATAGTCGCCTGCGGCTATCTCTTCAGCCGCCTCGCATGCGCGGCCAACCGTTGACGGTTTCGCTCTCTGACCCGATCGGTGCCGGAGCAGGGCTTGCGCACGGCTCGATACGACCCTCAGTTCGCCCCAAAACACGCTCGCATACGCGCACGCCAAGTGTACCCATAGTACCCATAACCACCATAACCACACGGAGGACGGGCATGGGCCCCGGCGGGGCACTCGTTCCATGTGGCGGCGCCGGTACCCCAGCCGTCGACGACGCAGGCACCACCGGCTGTGCTATGGCAACCAGGTCCGCATCCGTCTGCGGCGTTAGCAGGAGCAATGCTGGCAACGACGGCAAAAGCAAAAAGAGCCGCGATCAAAAAGGTTTTCATACCGCTGTCCTCCGTTTGGACCGAAAGCAACGCCCAGCGGAAAGCTTGAGGCTCCGCCAAGCGCCTCGCCTTGCAGGCCGCGGCCGGTCCTATCGGCTTCAAAATACCCGCAAGGTCGCGAGATTTGCCGCACAGTAGATATAGCGTAAAATTCAGCTTCGCGCACCAGTGCCGTTCCATTCCCGTGGAAGCCCGACGGTTTGCTCGCTAGGCCGATCATCGAAAGTCGATTAACCTGCCGGCGCATCGCATCAACCTTTTTATAGATCACCCCACAGATGAGCATCGAATTGTTGGAGGCGATCGCGAACACGCCAGAACAGAATTCAAGAAGCACCTGCAATCATTGTGGAAATCGAACAGCAACGAACAGCCTCGGTCGATAATAACTGATAGGAATTCCGCTCTGATTGATTTTGATTGGGATCTGCGGGTTTGGAGAATGAAATGACGTTTCAACGGATCATTGTGGGGCTTTTGATTCTGGCCATTGCCGGCCTTGCAGGGTCTTTCTATCTAAACTGGAGAATGGCGAGCCAACTCCAGACCATGAAGGCCTTTGTTGAAGGCTCTGTTTTCGCCGAAGCCGTGACCGCCTGCGAGAAGGCGCCAACCACAACGCCGTTCAAATGGAATGCGGGGACTCGTACTAACGTAATCGGTTTGAACTCGGTCAAGCTCGACAAGTACAGGACCGTTTCGAGCTACACGCTGGTCGCCGACGGCATCTATTGCGATTTCGATCCGATCAAGAAGAAGGCCGATATCGGATCGAATTTCCTCGAGCGGGAATGATGACCGCCGTTCTGCCCGGCGTCTTAGTGTGAAGCCGCTGCAACGCCGGAAACTCTGCGCCAGGAAACAGGCTTCAGAAGAACCGGGCGGCAAAAGAAAAAGCTTTCAAAAGAACAGGCTTGCAAAAGAACCGGGCTTGCAAAAGAAAAAAGAGCAGGGCGGGAAGCCCTGCTCTAAAAATTGTGTCGACCCTATTTCCCCGAAAAATTAGATTTAATCTTGATTGACGGGGGCGACGCTGCTTGTGCGCGCCAGGGCTCCTCCCGAGACTTGGACCACCAGACTTCGACCTTGCGGTCAGCCTGAGCCCGTACTGGTAGACCACTTTTTTGATCTTGTCATCAATTTCAGCAAGGTGTGTTCAAAATTCGAGCAATTCCTGAAATGAATGGAATTTCGCCACTGGCGGGTGCATTTAGCTCCATGATCGGCCATCGTGGTAAAGGAGGGCACGCAAGAGCTAAAAGGGGGACTGGTGGTCCAGGAGGTGGCGCGAAGCGTGGGCGAGATCAGTGAAGATGCGCCGGCATGCTGGCCGGCTCCATGATGCCCAGCACTCCCACGATGATGATCACGGCAAGCCCGAAGGCAATCTCGACCAACGCGCTGCGTATCAGCCATCGGACGGTACGGGACCCCTGATCCATTCCGATATCGCCGAAAAGCCGCGGCAGCAGATATTGCCGGTTGATCCCGGCCAAACCGACCATCGCGGCGAACAGGGTGATCTTGAAGAGCAATAATCGGCCATAGCCGGTGCCGGCGAGGGCCTGCACGCGGCCAATCAGGAACAGCGTGTTGATTGTTCCGCTCACCAGCAGGGTTCCGACAGCCACGATGCCGAGATTGGAAAAGCGGCTGGCCGCGTCACATGCGACCGGGATCCAACTCTCTTCACGAAACCGGCGCAGATATACCAGCAGCAACGCCAGCGGGATAAGGCCCCCAAGCCAGAGCCCGGCTGCGATCAAATGAAAAAAGTCCGCGGCAAGATGGAAATATCTCTCAAACCCCAGCCCCTCTTCACCATGCCCTGCAAAGGCCAACGCCCCGAGATACGCGGCGGCCAGCAACGCAGCTAAACTTTCTGGCCAGATCGGTGCGCCGGTTTTTTTTGTCTGCCGCACCAGCAGGCAAGCGGTCAGCGCGGCAGCAAACAAAAATCGCAGCTGCCAGGCGAAGCCGAACTGCGTTTGCGAAAGAACGATCCAGATAGTGCCGTCCGCAATAACATCTACAAACGGTTTGCCGGCGATCCGCGCGGCCACCAGATACAGCCATGCAAAGCCTGAAACGACCGACAAAGCCAGGCTGATCCACAATGTTGCGGCGGTGCGGATTCTGAATGCGGCGACGGTCGCCTCTGGTCGCGCATCCATCCGCCGCAAGGCTGGCGAAGCGACGAACAAATCAAAGAATACGATCCCCGCGACAATCACAGACGAGCCGAAGTGAATATCCCGCACTGCGATCAGCGGATTGAGCAAAGTGTCCTCCAAATCGAACAAAAAAGTCGAACAGAACTCAAGTCGAGCAAATTCGGTGCGGCGGCCGCGATTGATCCCGGAGCAGCCTGTCAGCCGCCCTACCTTCATGCATCTGTTCAGGCACTTCGGTTTTCACTGTCCAACGTGAAAGGTGAAGCTGCCCTCAGTCGTGTGGGTATCGACCGACAGGACTCGCCAACGCACCCGGTATGCCCCCGGGGCTAATGGCTTCAGTCCGACACGCATGGTGCTCGCGTTGATCTTCGGCTTGCCCAGATCGACGCGCGCGCCGTTGGCATCGCTCACCTCGACGGAACTGAACGCAGGCTCCAAATTCTGGGTATAAGAAAGAACAAGCTCCCGGGGCGGGGCTGGCACGGTGCTTCCGACCCGCGGTTCCGCATGGTCGAGAAAGGCGTGAGCCTCGGCGGTGACGGCCGCCGTCACAGTGAGCAGGGCCGATATTGCAAACGTCAGTATTCGCATGGTGTTGCCTCAAAAGGTCAATTTGCGAGGAGCCGCCGCAGTGCCGCCGAACAGCGGTTGTCCCACGGTGCTCGGGAACATGTCGTCGAGATAGAGATGCAGTTGGCCGATCACGCCGACGCCGCTGCCGCTTTCGCGGTTGATCGGGATCATCGCTTCGAGGCCGACCTGGAAATAGCTCCCGACCCAGATGACGCCGGGATTGACGGTGCCGGTCGTGGTGTAGGGATTTCCGAAATTGTTGGCGACCGGCGTAGTCAGGCTCGCTTCGATGATCGGAATTAGGTGGTTGAAAAAATCGGGCAATCCGAGATCGACGATCTCCGACTTTAGATAAGGCATGCTGTATTGCAGCGATGCGCCATAGACCAATTGCTGAGGGATAAAGGCGTTCTGGGTGAAGTCGAAGGAGTTCGTGGGAACCTGATAGCCGACCTGTCCCGTCACCGCGAAAGCGCGAAACCAGGAAAAGCTGTCCGGCAGATCGCCGAAGCCCTTTCCGAAATAAAGCGTCGGGGTGAGCAGACTGTAGTCGGTCGCGAAACCCGAAGCGGTCGAGCCGGTGTGTCCCCAGTCGACGATGACTCCAGCGAGGATCGCCAGTTCATGCTCGCGATTTTTCAGGATTTGATACTGGAATGTGGTCTCGAAATTCGAAAACCCCTGCGTCACGGTGCCGTTGGCCTGGCGTATTTGCGTCCAGTCCTGGCTGATCGTTATACCGAAATTCTCGGTGATCCGCTTTGAGAAATCGACCCCGAGATCCCACTGAGAGGCAGGTGGCACATCCGCGGTTTGCGACCAGGCCACGGTCGGAAGCGACATTTCGTCGGCGGTGCAGGGATCGTCGGTCACGAGCGTCGCTGGAAAAAAACGGGCACCCACGAAACAGTGAGCAAGGGCATCGGAAGTGGACGCCAACGCGATAAAACTCGATAGTACCAACGAGAGCGGGATGTATCGGGCCATCAGCATTTCTCCGGTCAGAAAACGTGAAAGCAGTTGTGAACAGCCTTGCGACTGCATTGCATCACGCGCTGAGCGGAGGACCTCTGGGTCGTGCGACCGAATACCTCGCGAACGAGGGTAGGCGCAGCGGATGCGACGATTGCCGCACCTTCCCGATTTCGAAACTAACGTTCTGGACAGCTATCGGGCGTGGCGCGTCCAGGAGGTGAAATGCTCCGGCAAAGCAAAGATCACAATGGTGATCCGCCGGATGCTTGTGCGGATCGGCAGGAGAGAGGGGGCTGCCGTCCGTCGCGTGCAGGCAAAGCTGGGATAGGGAAAAGCCCTCAAGGGCAGAGGCTTGGGCTAACTGCGCGCTTACTAAGGAGAGCAAGAGCGGCTGCATAATCAACGCATAGATGGCCGCCGCGCCGACCAGCCTTTGCCAGACCCGCCGCCGGTCCAGGCTGGTATGGTTCGGCCTGATACCCATCTTCACGAGCCTATGTTGATATAAAAATCCGGATTTAATTCATTTTGCCGGAAGTTGTTTTAAGTAATAGCAAAAATCCGGTGGATAGGAAACATCCTATAAATGGATCATAAGCGGGCTCTTGGGCGTCGCTCTGCTCGCAGCCGCAACTGCGGCGCCCGCGTGCGAGCCCCCGGAAATCTCGACACGCCGCAAGGTCGATGATAGGAGACTGAAGACTTTTTGAGGAAATCATGCGACGGCGGCTGGAGCTATTCATTCCAATCGTATTGCTGGCGATCCTGGTGCAACTCATTGCCCCGATCGCGGCGTTTCGCGTGGTCGCCTATGCCACCAGCGATCCACTCTATTTGGCGTCGATCTGTACCGAAACGGCGTCTTCTCCGAGTTCGCAGACGGCTCCCGTCAAGACGCAACACTCTCACGGAGAGTGCTGCGCTTTCTGCGGCGCGGGCCATGGCGCTAGCGCTGCCATCGATCCACCGCCACTGATTTTTGTAACCCTGCAGCGTCAATACCAGCGCATATCGTGGCTGGAAGCCGCGGATTCCGTGCCGACCATTCGTGTCGGCTCGAATGCGCAAGCGCGCGCGCCACCGTCCATTTCCTGACCTAGCGAACATCCGAACGATGGGTGCGGCCGCGGCCGTGCCGATTTGTGAGCTCAATAAGCTGGCGGTCGTGCCGGCGTCAGGATTATTCCATGTTTCGTTATCGCGCCCCAAGCAGCGCGAGCACCCTTGTGCTTTGCAGTACACTTTCCGCAATTCCTTCGATGGCCCGCGCCCAGACGGCAGGCCAGCCGCTGCCACCCGTGACCATCGAGGCGCCGACCGAGCGACAGTCGCTCCAGCCGGCCAGGAAGCCGCCCCCCGGCACCGCCATGACGTCGCGGCGCAAGAAGCTGGTCGCGACCGCCGCGGCCGGGCCACCGGTCGCGCCGAACGACAGCGGCACCAATGCATCGCCGGGCACGCCTCCCATCAAGCAGAGATTTCAGCTTCCGCAGGAAGCCGTCAGCATCACCGCCAAGCAGATTGACGAGACGATCAACCTCAAGGATCCCGAAGACGCGATCAAGTATTTCCCGAGCCTGTTTGTACGCAAGCGCAACGACGGCGATAATCAGGCGGTGCTTGCGACCCGGACCTGGGGTCTCAACTCAAGCGCGCGCACCCTGATCTATTACGACGATCTCTTGATCTCGGCGCTGATCGGCAACAACAATTCGGGAGCTTCGCCGCACTGGAATTTGATTTCGTCCGACGCGATCGCGCGGATCGATTTTCTCGACGGCCCGTTCGCCGCTGCCTATCCCGGCAACTCCATTGGCGGAGTGCTGCTGATCACCTCGAAGAGGCCGGACCACGCCTTTGCCTCGGTAAAAGAGACAGTGTCCATCATGCCATGGAGTCAATACGGCACAAGGGACACCTATGTCAGCAGTGTTACCAGCGCGTCGGCTGGCGACCGCAAGGGCAAATTTTCCTGGTTGCTCAGCGTCAACTATCAAGACAGCTATCAGCAGCCACTGACATACACGACCAATGCCACGATCCCCGCCGGGACGACTGGGACCTTTCCGGCGCTGACCAAGCAAGGAACGCCGGCGGACGTCGTCGGCACCGGCGCGTTGGCCCATTCGCTGCAGACCTCGGCCAACCTGAGGCTGGCCTACGACATCACGCCTCTGGTCCAGGCGACGTATTCGTCGGGAATATGGAACAACGTCCAGACGTCCAACCCGCAAACCTATCTGACGTCGACCGCAACGGGTACGCCGACATTCGCGGGCCTCTCCTCGTTCGCCAGCAACAAGTACATTTGGGATCAAACCCATATGAGCAACGCCGTGTCGATCAAAAGCGACACAAAGGGCATCTACGATTTCGATCTCACGGCCTCGAGCTACAACTATCTAC
This sequence comes from uncultured Alphaproteobacteria bacterium, assembly GCA_963811915.1. Lineage (GTDB taxonomy): Bacteria > Pseudomonadota > Alphaproteobacteria > Rhizobiales > Xanthobacteraceae > Bradyrhizobium. The sequence continues at coordinate 282,865 of CAWETC010000015.1, read as the reverse complement.
AGGACATCTTGTACAACCCTTACACGGTGTCGCCGTCGGGTGTCGGCTATTCCCAAAACGGCAAGATCACGCGCAATGATGGGACTAACTGGCAGAACGCTGATGCGAAGGGCATTTGGCGGCCTTACGGCTATGACGGAGCCCAGGAGATCAGCTTTGGTGTCCACGGCGATCGCTATTATCTGAACGATCCCGGCTACCTGTCCTCGATCTGGTACTCGACCTCGTCGACCGGCACCGGTCAATTGTTCACCGACAGCGTCGGTGAAACCCGTACGGGCGCCCTGTGGCTGCAGGACGCCTGGAAGATCGTTCCTGAACTGAAGTTGACGCTCGGCGGGCGGCTGGAAACCTGGCGGGCGTTGGATGGTTTCAATCTGAATTCCGTCGCCCAATCTGGCACCGGTACCACAACCGACCCGATACCCAAATTGTCCGCGGCATCTCAGATGCAGCCGGAACTCAACTCGACGAATTTTTCGCCAAAAGCGTCTCTGTCCTATGATCCGAATAAGGACTGGAATGTCACGACGAATTTAGGTGAAGCCTACCGCTATCCCACCGTTACCGAACTTTACCAGAACATAACGGTCAACAACGTCGCGACCTTTGCCAATCCGAATTTGACCCCAGAGCAAGACCTCAACGGCGAATTTGTGATTGAGCGCAAATGGACCGATGGCCGCACCAGGCTGACGCTGTTCGAGGAGCGGGTGAACAATGCCATCATATCGCAAACCAACACGGTAACTGCTCCTGACCGCACCCAATCGACCGCAACGACCTTTAGCAACGTCGCCGCGATCCGGATGCAGGGCGTCGAACTCGCTGCGGAAAAAAGCAATGTGGTCGTCAAAGGTCTGCAGTTGTTTGGCAGCGTGACCTATGTCGAACTCTCGCATCTTATCTGACCCGACATGGGCAGGCACCAATCCGCTGACGGGTCTGCCGGACACCGTGGTCGGCAAGCGAGTCCCCTATGTGCCTGACTGGCGCGCCAAGTTGGGAGTTACCTATCGCCAGAACGAGAGCTGGGCCTACACGGTCGCCGCGCGCTACAGCGGCAAGCAATATTCGACACTCGACAACACCGATATCATCCCGCATGTCTACGGGGCCTTCGACGACTACTTCGTGGTGGATATGAAGATCCACTACAATGCGACCCAGAAATTCACATTCGATTTCGGCGTCGATAATATCTTCAACGAGCAGTATTTCCTGTTCCATCCATTTCCCGGCAGAACCTTCGTTCTTGCGGCGAAATATACGCTTTGAAATAAAATGGAACAGCAGGAAACCGGCAGAAAGGAAACATCATGAAGCAAATCATAAGGGGGCTTTTGGGTATCGCTCTCCTCGTCGCGGTCGCTGCACCTGCATGCGCCGAGGATATCAAGGCCGGCGATCTCGTGATCTCGCAGGCCTGGAGCCGTGCCACGCCGGGAGGCGCCAAGATCGGCGGCGGATATCTGACCATCGAGAACAAGGGGACGACGCCGGATCGACTGATCCACTGCTCTGGCGACATCGCCGGCAAGGTGGAGGTCCATGAAATGTCCATGAAGAATGGCGTGATGACGATGCGCCCGCTCGACAATGGTCTCACGATCGAACCCGGCAAGACGGTCAAGCTCGCGCCGGGCGGATTTCATCTGATGCTGTTTGATCTCAAAAGCCCGCTCAAGCAGGGTGACAAGGTGCCAGTCACGCTTGAGTTCGAAAAGGCCGGCAAAGTGACGGTCTCGCTCGATGTGGGGAGCATCGGCGCGAAAGGCCCCCCAGGCGCGGAAAATCCGTCCGGCCAGATCGACATGAAACAGATGCCTGACCATTCCGGCATGAAGATGTGAGATCGATGATGTCGAAGACCTGCCATCTGCTATTTTACGCCACGGTGGCGACGGTCGCGGCGTCGTCGGCCAGCGCCCATATCACGCTCGAAAATCGTCAGGCCACGATTGGTGCAGGATACAAGGCGATCTTCACGGTGCCGCATGGCTGCGCCGGTTCGGCTACCATCAAGATCCGCGTTCAAATTCCCGAAGGCGTGATCGCGGTGAAGCCGATGCCGAAGGCCGGCTGGAATGTCGAAACGATCAAGGGCAAATATGCCACCGAATACGACTATCACGGCGCCAAATACTCGGAAGGCGTCAAGGAGGTGGTCTGGAGTGGAGGCAAGCTGCCCGACGACTACTACGATGAATTCGTCATCAGCACCTTCCTGACCAGCGTTCTGAAACCGGACACTGTTCTGTACTTCCCAACCGTGCAGGAATGCGAGCAGGGGGTCAGCCGGTGGATCGATATTCCCCAAGGCGGCAATTCCACCCACATGCACGAGGACAAGTGGCCGGCGCCCGGTGTCAAACTGATGCCGAAACCTTAACCGGCCCGGATGATGCGTCTTGTCCAGGGGCTGGTGATCCTGCTGTCGGTTTTTCTCTTCACCAGCGGGGCATCTGCGCATGCGTCGCTGGTTTCGACCGAGCCCAGCGACGGCAGCATGATGCCGCAAGCGCCGAAGACGGTGCGGTTGCGATTCAATGAACCGGTGAGACCGGCGGCCGTCAAACTGATCGACGGTGAGGGCAGAAGGCGTGACGACGCACGCGTCAGCGCGCACGACGATCTCATTGAAATCACGCTGCCGGATGACCTTCCGCGCGGTGCTCAGTTCGTCAGCTATCGCGTGTTCTCGGCCGATGGACATCCGGTCGGGGGATCGCTGGTGTTTTCGATCGGCATGTCCAAGGGAACGGTTGCTGCGCGGGCCGAGGGCACGACAGGGCTTGCCCCCTTGATCTGGCTGACACGGATCGGCGTTTACTTCGGATTGTTCGCGGGGGTCGGCGGCGTGTTCTTTTGCGGCTGGATCGCTCGCATCAGCGCAGGCTCAAGCGTAATCATCGCCGCTTTGATGGTCGGCCTTTTCAGCGCCGTGGCCTCGCTTGGGCTTCAAGGCCTCGATCTCCTGGATATTCCGCTCGCCGACATCGGGACATTCGCACCGTGGAAAGCCGCCGCGGATACAAGTTTGTTCCCTTCATTGCTGATCGCCATTGCGGCAATCACCGCAGCCATCGTTGCTTGGCTGGGCGCCTTCGTTCGCATGACCCGTGCGCTGTCAGCCGTGGCGATCGTGGGCGTCGGCCTGTCGCTGACAGCCAGCGGACACGCGAGCACGGCGCCGCCGCAGTGGTTGAGCCGGCCAATGATTGCCCTGCATGGGATCGGCGTCGCGTTCTGGATCGGCGCACTCACGCCGCTGGCTGCGATGGCGCGGAGACCATTGGGGTCGTTGCTTGCCGTCCTGCACCGCTTTTCACGCGTAGCGGTTCCGGTGGTGGCCGTGCTGGTGCTGACGGGGCTCGTGCTTGCGATCGTGCAGGTCGGCAACTTCAGCGCATTGATCGAGAGCAGCTACGGGCTGATCCTGTCGGTCAAATTAGTGCTTGTGCTGGTATTATTGGTTTTTGCAGCGCTGAACCGTTTTCGCCTGACGCCGGCGCTTGCCGTCGATCCGCACAACACGCGGGCTTTGGTTCGATCGGTTCTGGCCGAATGCGTGATGGCAGCAGCCATACTGGCGGTTGTCGCCGGTTGGCGCTTCACGCCGCCGCCGCGCGCGCTCGTTGCGGCCGTAGGCAAGCCGCTGGCGATCCATATCCACACCGAGACGGCCATGTTTCAGGTGCTGATTTCGCCCGGTACCGCCGGCACCGATAGCTTCGTGCTGCAATTGATGAACGGCGATGCGAGCCCGCTGGTTGCGAAGGAGGCCACGTTGGCTCTGAGCCTGCCGGAGCGCGGTATCGAACCGCTCGAACGCAAGGCCATACTGGGCGCCGACGGCGATTGGCACGTGGCTGGCGTGCCGATTCCCTATCCCGGCCGCTGGCATCTGCGCATCGATGCCCTGGTTACGGATTTCAACAGGATCGCGCTGGAAGACGATGTGGATGTGCCGGCGCGCTAGCATGCCCCTGGACTTGATCGGGAAGGGGCCCGTTTTGCGATCGAAGTCCGCATAAACACGAAACCATACCGGGATTTTTCGTTTCAGCGCGGTTTGCGACGCGTTCGCGCCTTAATCGCGCGCTCAAAGTCCTTGGCAAAACAACAGGAAATCCGCAGCCTTAGCGGCCTTTTTGCCGAAAGCTGGCCTTGTGTTTTTGCACCCGATCCGGTTTCACTGCTCCCTTCCAGTGGTCCACCGATTTCTGAGTAGCCCCATGCGACTGTCGCGGTTCTTTCTGCCCATCCTTAAAGAGAATCCAAAGGAGGCCGAGATCGTCTCGCATCGCCTGATGCTGCGCGCGGGCATGATGCGGCAGGAGGCTGCGGGCATCTATGCCTGGTTGCCGCTAGGCTTGCGGGTGTTGAAGAAGATCGAGCAGATCGTCCGTGAGGAGCAAAATCGCGCCGGCGCGATCGAACTGTTGATGCCGACGCTGCAACTGGCGGACCTGTGGCGTGAAAGCGGCCGTTACGATGCCTATGGCCCGGAAATGCTGCGCATCACCGATCGCCACAAGCGCGAACTGCTCTACGGGCCGACCAACGAGGAAATGATCACCGAAATTTTTCGCGCTTACGTGAAATCGTACAAGAGCCTGCCGCTCAATCTCTACCATATCCAGTGGAAGTTTCGCGACGAGCAGCGGCCGCGTTTCGGCGTCATGCGCGGGCGCGAATTCCTGATGAAGGATGCCTATTCCTTCGATATCGATGAGGCCGCGGCGCGGCGTTCGTACAACCGGATGTTCGTCGCTTATCTGCGGACTTTCGCGCGGATGGGGCTGAAGGCAATCCCGATGCGCGCCGAGACTGGACCGATCGGCGGCGATCTCAGCCACGAATTCATCGTGCTGGCGGAAACCGGCGAGTTTGCCGTGTTTTGCGACAGCGACGTGCTCAAATTGCCGATACCGGGCGAAGAGATCGATTATGACGGCGATCTCTCGCCGGTCATCAAGCAATGGACCTCTGTCTATGCCGCGACCGAGGACGTTCACGACGCCGCGCGCTTCGATCGCGAGGTGCCGGCCGAAAAGAAGGTGCACACCAGGGGCATCGAGGTCGGCCAGATCTTCTATTTCGGCACCAAATATTCGGACACGATGAGAGCCCTGGTCGCGGGCGCCGACGGCGCCGAGGTGCCGATCCATGGCGGCTCCTATGGCGTCGGCGTCTCACGCCTGGTCGGCGCTATCATCGAGGCCTGCCATGACGACGCCGGCATCAAATGGCCGGAAGCGGTCGCCCCGTTCAAGGCGGCGATCCTGAATTTGAAGCAGGGCGCTTCGGATACCGATGCGGCCTGCGAGCAGCTTTATCGCGAGCTCACGGCCAAGGGGGTCGATGTGTTGTACGACGACACAGACCAGCGCGCCGGCGCCAAATTCGCCGCAGCCGACCTGATCGGGATTCCCTGGCAGATTCTGGTGGGCCCCAAGGGCCTCGCCGAAGGCAAATTCGAGGTCAAGCGTCGCAGCGACGGAACGCGCGAGAATCTGAGCCCGGCCGAAGTCGTGGCGCGGCTGAGCTAGTGGAATTATCCACCGCGGTTATCCGGATATCGCTCAGCACGGCCACAATTAGCCCGAATCGTGTGAAAATCGAGCAATGGATGAAGCCATGAGCGAGCCAGTTCGAACCAGACCTTTCGCGCCATTCGAGTGGCTGCTGTCGGGACGCTATTTGCGCGCACGCCGCAAGGAAGGCTTCATCTCTGTCATCGCGGGTTTCTCGTTTCTGGGCATCATGCTCGGCGTCGCCACGCTGATCATCGTGATGGCCGTGATGAACGGCTTCCGCAAGGAATTGCTGGACAAGATCCTCGGCCTCAATGGCCATCTCCTGGTGCAGCCGCTGGAATCGCCGCTGACCGACTGGAAGGATGTCGCCGAGCGCATCAGCCAGGTCGCGGGCATACGGCTCGCTGCACCGGTCGTGGACGGCCAGGCGCTGGCGTCCTCGCCGTTCAATGCCTCAGGCGTATTCGTTCGTGGCATTCGCTCTGACGACCTCAACAACCTCACTTCGATTGCCAAGAACATCAAGCAGGGCACGCTCGAGGGATTCGACGAAGGGCAGGGTGTTGCCATCGGCCGCCGGCTCGCCGATACGCTGTCGCTGCATGCCGGCGACAGCATCACCCTGGTCTCGCCAAAGGGGGCGGTGACCCCGATGGGCACCACGCCGCGCATCAAGCCCTACAAGATCGCGGCTGTGTTCGAGATCGGCATGTCGGAATATGACGCAAGCTTTGTGTTCATGCCGCTGACCGAGGCGCAAAACTATTTCAATCGCACCAATGATGTGACCGCGATCGAGGTATTCACCACCAATCCCGACAAGATCGACGGCTTCCGCAAGTCCGTGACCGAAGCGGCGGGCCGGCCGGTATTCCTTGTCGACTGGCGCCAGCGCAACTCGACCTTCTTCAACGCGCTCCAGGTCGAGCGCAACGTGATGTTCCTGATTCTGACGATGATCGTGCTGGTCGCGGCACTCAATATCATCTCCGGCTTGATCATGCTGGTAAAGGACAAGGGCAGCGATATCGCGATCCTGCGCACCATGGGCGCCTCGCAAGGGTCGATCATGCGGATATTCCTGATCACGGGCGCCGCGATCGGCGTGGTCGGTACGCTGACCGGATTTCTGGTCGGCATGGTGATCTGCCTGAACATCGAATCGATCCGGCAATTCCTGTCGTGGCTCACCCACACCGAACTGTTCTCGCCGGAGCTCTATTTCCTCTCCAAGCTGCCGGCCGAGATCGATTTCGGCGAGACCAGTGCCGTCGTGATCATGGCGCTGACGCTTTCCTTCCTTGCCACGCTGTATCCGTCGTGGCGTGCCGCGCGCCTCGACCCTGTCGACGCGCTGCGGTACGAGTGAGGGCACGATGGAGCAGGGGGCGGAAGATGTACCGGTCGTCTATCTCCACGAGATAAAGCGCGAGTACACCCAGGGGGAGACGACGCTGACCATTCTCAATGGCGCCAAACTCGCGCTGTGGGCGGGGCAGTCGGTCGCGCTGGTGGCGCCATCGGGCGCGGGTAAATCCACGCTTTTGCATATTGCCGGCCTGCTTGAGAGTCCCGACGAGGGCGAGGTGTATGTCGGGGGCGCGCCGACCTCTGGACTCACGGATATCGAGCGAACGCAGATCAGGCGCACCGATATCGGCTTTGTTTATCAATCGCACCGGCTGCTGCCGGAATTCTCCGCGCTCGAAAACGTCATGCTGCCGCAGATGATCCGCGGCCTCAAGCGCAGCGAAACCGTCAAGCGCGCCACCGAAATCCTGGCCTATCTCGGCCTCGGCGATCGCATCAAACACCGCCCGGCCGAACTGTCCGGCGGCGAGCAGCAGCGGGTAGCAATCGCGCGCGCGGTCGCCAATGCGCCCCGAGCGCTGTTGGCCGACGAGCCGACCGGCAATCTCGATCCCAACACCGCCGACCATGTTTTTGGAGCGCTGATGCAACTGGTCAAGGCGACACGGGTGGCGATGTTGATCGCGACGCACAACATGGAACTGGCGGGCCGGATGGACCGGCGCGTGTCGCTGGTGGACGGCGAAGTCGTCGAACTGGAATAGCAGGGGCGGAGTGCGATGTTCGTCATGGCCGGGACAGACTTCCGGACTGGAAAACCAACCAACTCGAGCGCATAATTGTCCGATGGAGCCTCAGGACCCTCAAGAATTTGCGATCTCGTGGTGGTTTGCCGGTGGTACGGCGGTCGCGACGGCCTCCATGCTGGCCTACGTCGCCCATGATGACTTTGGTTTCACGCGCCGCGAAATTAGTACGCCATCCCTGATCGCTGCCGCCGTTATCGGGCTGCTGGTGGTGACAGAGTATTTCGGCAAGAGGCTTCGCAAGCCTAAATAACCTCGCCGCCAACCCCCGAGTGACCCCGCCAAGCAAGGCGCTAACACCGGGCCCCACGCGGTTTTTAGAGGTTCGCTGTTCAGACCAATTCACATTCGCTCCCTGGTTGTGAGGTTGCTTGATTGCGGCCGCGAACGGCCTTGGATTTGACCTGCATCAAGATCACGAAGACAGGATAGCGATATGCGCGTACCAGCATGTACGAATTGGTCGTCAAAAATCGTGGCCGAACCAGGTGGAGGTGGCAGGTGTGCGACCGCAGCGGGAAGGCCATTATCTCCGGTTGGGAAAAAACTCGTGAAGCCGCCCGATATCAGGCCCACCGCGCGCTTTTCCTGTTCTTGCTGACATCATTTCGAATGAACAAATCACCCCAAACGCCTCAAGACCCCAAACCAACTCGCCGAGTCGATGATTGACTGGCGGGGGAGCGAAAGCCGCAGCATCCATCAGCGCAGGCGCCGGGGCCAAATCGGGGCCAGCAATGCCCGCCAATGGCTGGACCGGTTCCAGCGGCGATGCCATTTCCTCGCTGGCAGCTTTCCGAACTGGAAAAGGGACGATGGGCAGGGCATATTGGCAGGATGCGAACCAGACTCCCAGCCCTGCTAGCGATGGCCCTTCTTGTGGCTGCAATCCTATTGGTCCTTCGGAGCGAACTTCACGCGCATAACGGGCAAGTGACCGAATGCGGCTTCTGGGGCGATATGTCGGCCGGGATGACCTGCCAATGACCCACCCCAAACGCCCTGGAGACCCGACCAGCTTGCTAAATCGATCATCGATATAGTTACGGGGGAAAAACCAGGCGGCGATCGAGCGCGATGCCCGTGCCGCCGTTGCATTCGTTGGCGATCTTCGGGACCGTTTCGCTAATCGCGTCTAGTTAACCAGCGACGGCCCAAGCTGTATCTGGAGGCCGTTGAAGACGCCTTCGGCGAGAAGGTCGACTGCGCCATGCTGGTCAAAATCTATGGCTGCAATCCGCAGGCGGAAATTCGTTACAGCCCCGCGAAGCGTATAGGAGCGAGAAAGAAAGCCGAAGATCGGCAGCCCGGATAACAAGCACATCAGCACGTCACACGTTGAGCGAAACAATCTCACGATACGGATGCACATCCGCCGCTTCATGCGATTGACGAATGTCCTTTGAAAGACGGTTGAGAACCACGCTGCTGTGATTGCGCTTCCTACGATGTATTACAATTTCGTCCGCATTCATCAGACGCTCAAGGTGACCCCGGCAATGGCCGCTGGCGTGACCAAGAAGCTCTGGGAAGTATCCGATATCGTCGAAGTGCTGGAGCAGTGAGAGCTAGCGAATTACAAGCCCGAATATCCGCCAGTACATGATCGGCAAGGGACATTCGGTCAGCGTTCTGTGGCGCGGCGGAGAAGTTGATACGATCCTCGGATTTGAAACCGAACACGACGCGCTGGAGTGGATCAGGGAGAAGTCGCAAGGATGGCTTTTGGCTAATAAGGATTGAGGCCGACACCCACAATTATAGGGCTTGGTATCTCTTTTTCAGTATCTTTGGCCCAAACCATTTTCAGGCCCGCGGCGGATTCCAGAGCACCTTTAACGGCGACGGCTCGCGAACTCCATCCAACAACTATTCCATCGCCAAGAGTGGTTCCGGGACTTAGCCACGCCTCACTCCATCCCGCCTGTTTGAATGCCTCAAAGATGCTTGCCGCTAATTCCTTGCCCAGCGCGTTTTCATACATAATCTGTGCTCGGCTTGCTTTGATGTCTTTGAGTTTCGACGCCAGAGCGGCAATCTGTGTTGCGGTCAAAGGCATCCACGGCGCGCCGGTTACCTTGCGGACCGTTTGTTCTAATAAATCGATCTTGGCTTTGGCCTCTTCAGGGGAGGCGCCTCTTAGCTTGTCCTTGTAATCGGCTATTTGCCTGTCCTGTAATTCGATCTGGCCGTTCTTGCTAGACAGCACGCCGCTGTAAGACCAATTGACCACGATCCATACCGCGCCGATCATCAACACGAGGATGACAAAGAAGGTGGACAGGTTGGCCCGGATCATCGGCCAGCCCGCAGAAACGTCTTGCATCCGTTGCGGCATAAAATCCCCCATTGGATGATCCTAGTCATACGTTTCCGTTCGGCGCAAGTCCCGGTCACCCCATCCCCAGCGTTAACCAAGGGATTTATTTCAGGGTCAGTTTTCAAACTGACCCACTACCGCCCCTTGACCAAAGAACAAAAGAAGAACTATGTTCCCTCTATGTTCACACATCAGGAGGCAGGCATGTTGAAGGTGTTTGTGGAAGAAGCCGCGGCGCTGGCGTCGATTGTGCTGTTTGTCGGGATGGTTGCGGTCTGGGCGCAGTTGCTTCCCCAGCTCTGAGACCCCCCAAAAAGAGCGTTCGAACCGGGGCCTAGCCTGGGGAAAATCAGGACGGCGGGAGGCAATTGCGCCTTCCGCGTGGACACATCCGGCCCCAGGGCTCACCATTGAGGAGCAAGTCGGCCCCTGAGGCCGTCTGGCGCTTCCTCAGGCCCAGTGATTGCTAACGTTCATGACGCAGAAGTCTTCGGCAAATCCGTCCAATGCCGGATTTGTTCACCTCCACGTTCATTCCGCCTATTCGCTGCTGAAGGGGTCGATCAAGATCCAGAAGCTCGGCGAACTGGCCAAGGCGGACCGTCAGCCGGCGTTGGCCCTGACCGACACCGACAACATGTTCGGGGCGCTGGAATTCTCCGATAAAATGGCCGGCTACGGCATCCAGCCGATCATCGGCTGCGAGATCGCGGTCGATTTTGGCGATCAGGACCCGAATGCCCGCAATGCGCTCGCCGCAAGCCCGTCACGGATCGTGCTGCTGGCCGCGCGCGAACGCGGCTACCGCAGCCTGATGCGGCTGAATTCGCGCGCCTTCCTTGAAACACCGACTCATCAGTCCCCGCACATCAAGTTCGAATGGCTGGAAGGCGACGCTGAGGACCTGATTGCGCTGACTGGCGGGCCGGAAGGGCCGATCTCACTGGCGCTTCATGCCGATCAGGCCGCCCTGGCGGCGGTTCGCTGCGACCGGCTGGCGAGCCTGTTTGGCGACCGGCTCTATATCGAGCTGCAACGCCACGGACTTGAGAAGGAACGCCGCGTCGAGGCGGCGCTGGTCGATCTCGCCTATGCCAAGGGGTTGCCGCTGGTCGCGGCCAATGAGCCTTATTTCGCGACCACGGACGATTACGAAGCCCATGATGCGCTGCTGTGCATCGCCGGCGGCCGTCTCGTCGCCGAGACCGACCGCGATCAGCTGACTCCGGATCACCGCTTCAAGACCCGCGCCGAAATGGCGGTGCTGTTCGCCGACATTCCGGAGGCGCTGTCCTCCACGGTCGAGATTGCCGAGCGCTGCGCGTTCCGCCCAAAGACGCGCAAGCCGATCCTGCCGCGTTTCACGGTGGGCGCGGCCGCCAACATGGCGGACGCGGTCAGCGACGAGGCGGTGGAATTGCGACGCCAGGCCGAGGAGGGCCTGACCAATCGGCTCAGGGTTCACGGACTTGCGCCGGGGGTGTCGGAGGAAGACTACCGGGCGAGGCTCGCCTTCGAAATCGACGTCATTACCCGCATGCAGTATCCGGGTTACTTCCTGATCGTCGCGGACTTCATTAAATGGGCGAAATCCGAGGGCATTCCGGTCGGACCGGGCCGCGGCTCCGGCGCGGGATCGCTGGTCGCCTATGCCCTGACCATCACCGATCTCGATCCGATCCGGTTCGGCCTGCTGTTCGAGCGATTCCTCAATCCTGAACGCGTGTCGATGCCGGACTTCGACATCGACTTCTGCCAGGACCGGCGCGGCGAGGTGATCAATTACGTGCAGCAGCGCTACGGCCGCGATCAGGTGGCGCAGATCATCACCTTCGGCACGCTGCAGGCGCGCGGCGTGCTGCGCGACGTCGGACGCGTGCTGCAAATGCCTTATGGGCAGGTCGACCGGCTGACAAAACTGGTGCCGCAAAACCCCGCCGCACCAGTAACGCTGGCGGCAGCGATCGAGAGCGAGCCGAAGCTGCAGGCATTTCGCGACGAGGATGCGGTGGTGGCGCGTGCCTTCGACATCGCGCAGCGTCTGGAGGGCCTGACCCGCCACGCGTCCACCCATGCCGCGGGTATCGTGATCGGCGACCGGCCCCTGAGCGAGCTGGTGCCGCTTTATCGGGATCCGAAATCCGACATGCCGGTGACCCAGTTCAACATGAAATGGGTCGAACCTGCGGGCCTCGTTAAATTCGACTTCCTCGGTCTCAAGACGCTGACGGTGCTTGATGTCGCGGTGAAACTGCTCAAGCAGCGTGGGGTCCACGTCGATCTGCCGACGCTGCCACTCGACGATGCCCCCAGTTATCAGATGCTGGCGAAGGGCGATGTGGTCGGCGTGTTCCAGGTTGAAAGTCAGGGCATGCGCCGTGCGCTGGTGGACATGCGGCCTGACCGCTTCGAGGACATTATCGCGCTGGTGGCGCTGTATCGTCCCGGCCCGATGGCGAACATTCCGACCTATTGCGCCCGCAAGCATGGCGACGAAGAGCCGGAATATCTCCATCCCATGCTGGAGCCGATCCTGAAGGAGACCTTCGGCGTCATCATCTACCAGGAACAGGTGATGCAGATCGCACAGGTCATGGCCGGCTACTCGCTCGGTGAAGCCGACCTGTTGCGGCGCGCGATGGGCAAGAAGATCCGCGCCGAGATGGAAAAGCAGCGCGCCGGCTTCATCGCCGGTTCGGTCAAGAATGGCGTGCCGAAAGGGCAGGCCGATACCATCTTCGAGCTTCTGGCAAAATTCGCCGACTACGGGTTCAACAAGAGTCACGCCGCCGCGTACGCGCTGGTGTCGTACCACACCGCCTATATGAAGGCGCATTATCCGGTCGAATTCCTGGCGGCGTCGATGACGCTCGACCTCAACAATACCGACAAGCTGTCGGAATTTCGCGCCGAGGCGCAGCGGCTCGGGATCAAGGTCGAGGCGCCTTCGGTCAATCGCTCCGGCGCCACCTTCGAGGTCAGCGACGGCACGATCTATTACGCGCTGGCGGCGCTGAAGGGCGTCGGCCCGCAGGCGGTCGAACTGATCGTGGAGGCCCGCCGCGATGGGCTGTTCACTTCACTGGCCGATTTCGCGGCCCGCGTTAATCCGCGCGCGATCAACAAGCGCGTCATCGAGAGTTTGGCCGCAGCCGGCGCCTTCGACACGCTGGATTCCAATCGCGCGCGGGTGTTCGCGGGCTCCGAGGCGATCCTGGCGGCATGCCAGCGCAGCCATGAGGCCGCGACGCTCGGACAGAACGACATGTTCGGCGGCGCCGCCGACGCCCCGACCATCATGCTGCCGCAGGTCGAGCCGTGGCTGCCGGCCGATCGGCTGCGGCGCGAATACGACGCGATCGGTTTTTTCCTGTCCGGCCATCCGCTCGATGATTATGCGACCGTGCTCAAACGCTTGCGGGTGCAGTCCTGGGCAGAATTTTCGCGCGCCGTCAAAACCGGTGCGACCGCGGGCAAGGTCGCGGCTACCGTGGTGTCGCGAATGGAACGGCGCACCAAGACCGGCAACAAGATGGGCATCATTGGATTGTCAGACCCGACCGGCCATTTCGAAGCGGTGCTGTTTTCCGAAGGGCTTGCCCAGTATCGCGAGGTGTTGGAGCCCGGGGCGGCGGTGCTTCTGCAGCTCGGCGCCGAGTTGCAGGGCGAGGACGTTCGTGCGCGGGTGCTGCACGCCGAGCCGCTGGATGACGCCGCGGCCAAGACCCAGAAGGGGCTGCGCATCTTCGTCCGTGACACCAAGCCGCTCGAATCCATTGCCAGGCGGCTGCAAATGCCCGAGCCTGGGCAGGGCGGCCCGGCGCGTGGCCCGCAGCCGGCAAAACCAGCTCCCGCGCCAGCAGGCAGCGCGGATGGTGATGTTTCGCTGGTCATGATGCTCGACCTTGAAACCGAAGTCGAAATGAAGCTGCCGGGCCGCTTCAAGGTGTCGCCGCAGATCGCCGGCGCGATCAAGGCGGTTTCAGGTGTGGTGGACGTGCAGACGCTGTAACTTGAACTTGCGGAGAGGATTTTCCCATGTGCGAGATATGCCACCGAAATGTGACTTCGAGGTTCGGGCCTACGCGGCGCGCCCTGCTTCACACGGCGGCCGCAACGATGGGGCTGTTATTGGCCAACGCGGCCGGCGCCAAGGAAATGAAAGCGCCGCCGAAGCCGCAGAACGTCGTATCGCCCGATGCGTCGCTCGAACTGCTGCTGAAAGGCAATGCGCGCTACGTTGAGGGCGTGTCGCGGCGCCACGATTTCAAGCATGAAAGGGAGGCATTGACGGGAGGTCAAAATCCCTATGCCGCCATATTGAGCTGCGCCGATTCGCGCATCGCGCCCGAATACGCCTTCGATAGCGGCCGGGGCGACCTTTTTGTTTGCCGCGTGGCAGGCAATTTCGCCAATACCGAAACGATCGCCAGCCTGGAATATGCCGTTGCGGTGCTGAATACGCCTTTGATTTTGGTACTGGGTCACGACAGCTGTGGCGCGGTCGATGCCGCCATCAAATCTCTCGCCGACAACACCACATTGCCAGGGCACATGCCGTCGCTTGTCGCGGGCATAGCCCCCGCGGTCAAAGCCGTATCGCAGCAGGGCGGTGATACACTTTCGAAGGCGATCCGGCAGAATGTGATCGATACCGTCGCCAATCTCACGTCCGCCACGCCCATTCTCAGTGCTGCGGTTGAGCAACGCAAAATCAGGGTTGTCGGCGGCGTTTATCGTCTCGGGGATGGCCGGGTCGATATGGTTACCTGAGAATTGGCCGATCTGGGGCTAAGCCCTCAATCGAGGCGCAAAACAGCGCTCTCGGCGAGATTTGGACTTCCGCCCCCGGGATTTGCTGTTTTGGGGCCCTGTTTGCCTGGCCTCAGGCGACCAAAAGCCCGGGATTCCCTTGCTTCTGCCGGAAATCCCGCTATATACCGCGCCATCTCACACGGAAACATGGCTCGAAAGGCCGTCCGGTGGCAACCGGGCCATAAGGCTCGTTTGCTCACACGTTTCCGGAGGAACCAACCGGAGAATTAGACTATGGCGCTTCCCGATTTTTCTATGCGTCAGCTGCTTGAGGCTGGCGTTCACTTTGGTCATCAATCGCACCGCTGGAATCCGAAAATGGCGGATTACATTTTCGGTGCCCGCAACAACATCCACATCATCGACCTCGCCCAGACCGTGCCGCTGTTGCATCGCGCGCTTCAGGCGGTCAGCGACACCGTCGCCAAGGGCGGCCGTGTCCTGTTTGTCGGCACCAAGCGGCAGGCGCAGGATGGCGTTGCCGAGGCCGCCAAGCGTTCGGCGCAGTATTTCGTCAATTCGCGCTGGCTCGGCGGCACGCTGACCAACTGGAAGACGATTTCCGGCTCGATCAAGCGATTGCGGCATCTCGATGAGGTGCTCAATTCCGGCGATGCCAATGCCTACACCAAGAAGGAGCGGCTGACGCTGCAACGCGAGCGCGACAAGCTCGATCGTTCGCTCGGTGGCATCAAGGACATGGGCGGTCTGCCCGACATGATCTTTGTGATCGACACCAACAAGGAAGACATCGCGATCCAGGAAGCCCAGCGGCTCAATATTCCCGTCGCGGCGATCGTCGATACCAATTCCGACCCCAAGGGCATCACCTATGTCGTGCCTGGCAATGACGACGCCGGCCGGGCTATCGCGTTGTATTGCGATCTGGTTGCCCGGGCGGTCATCGATGGCATTTCGCGCGCGCAGGGCGATTCCGGGATCGATATCGGCGCGTCGGCGCATCCCGTTCGCGAGGAAATTCCGGCGGTGGCGGCGCAGCCTGCCGGCTTCCAGGGCTTGGCTGGGCCGCGTGGCTCTGCCGACGACCTCAAGAAGCTCACCGGCGTGTCCGGCGCGATCGAGAAGAAGTTCAACGACCTCGGCATCTTCCACTACTGGCAACTCGCCGAACTCGATCACGATACCGCGCACAAGATCGGCGAAGAGGTCGGACTTCCGAGCCGGGCCGATGGCTGGGTAGCCCAGGCCAAGGCGATGACCGCAGAAGCCGAATAGCGACGCGTTGGCCGGAACATCCCGGCCAACACCTTCCAATTGACGACATTCCTGATGGTGGATAGTGGCGAGGCGAGAGGGCCACGCCGCGTCTGCCCTGACAGGCAGAGGACGTACAACAATGGCAACAATCACAGCTGCAATGGTGAAGGACCTGCGCGAGTCAACCGGTGCAGGCATGATGGATTGCAAGGCCGCGCTCACCGAGAGCGGCGGCGATATGCAGGCTGCGCAGGATTGGCTGCGCAAAAAGGGCCTGTCGAAAGCCGCCAAGAAAGCCGGCCGTGTGGCCGCAGAGGGTCTGATCGGCGCCGTGACGTCGAATAACAAAGGCGTCGTTGTCGAGGTCAATTCCGAAACCGACTTCGTGGCGCGTAACGGTCAGTTCCAGGGACTGGTCAAGATGGTCGCGCAGGTCGCGCTCGAAGTCGGAGCCGACGTTGAAAAGATCAAGGCTGCCAAAGTCGGCGGCGTGACGGTCGAGACGGCGATCGCGGACGCGATTGCGACCATCGGAGAAAACATGACGCTGCGCCGTGCGGCCTCGCTTGAGGTCAGCAAGGGCGTGGTGTCGAGCTATGTGCATAACGCCGTGATCGAAGGCGCCGGAAAGATGGGCGTGATTGTCGCGCTCGAATCGGCTGGCAAGACCGATGAACTGGCGGCGCTCGGTAAGCAACTCGCGATGCATGTCGCGGCCGCCAACCCGCAGGCGCTCGATCCGGCCGGGCTCGATCCCGTCGCCGTTAAACGCGAAAAGGACGTGCTTGCCGACAAATACCGCCAGCAGGGCAAGCCCGAGAATGTGATCGAAAAGATCGTCGAGTCCGGTTTGAAGACCTACTACAAGGAAGTTTGCCTGCTTGAGCAGGCCTTCATCCATGATAGCGCCAAATCAGTCGCCCAGGCGGTCAAGGAAGCTGAGGGCAAGATCGGTGCCCCTGTGAAAATCACCGGATTTGTGCGCTATGCTCTGGGCGAGGGAATTGAAAAGCAGGAAACCGATTTCGCCGCCGAAGTCGCGGCGGTTAGCGGCCAGAAATAACCGCCCGAACGGTGCTTTCGGTCGGTTTGCTCCGGGAGCCGCCGGGCGGGGTTAGGGAAAGCGATTCGCAATGGCTGAGCCGATCTATCGTCGCGTGGTGATCAAGCTCTCGGGCGAATATCTCGCTGGCGCGCAATCCTTCGGCATCGATCAGCCAACCGTAGACCGGATCGCGGGCGATCTGATTGCCGCCCGTCAATTGGGCGCCGAGATCGCCGTCGTGGTCGGCGGCGGCAACATCGTTCGCGGCGTCGAAGTATCGTCGCGCGGCGTTTCGCGGCCGACCGGCGACACCATGGGCATGCTCGCCACCGTGATGAACTGCCTTGCACTTGAGGCCGCGATCGAACGGCGGGGGGCTCCGGCGCGTACTTTATCGGCGTTCGTCATGCCGCAGATTTCAGAGCTGTTCACCCGGAGCGCCACGCAGAGATATCTGTCCGAGGGCCGCATCGTGCTGCTGGGCGGTGGAACCGGAAACCCCTTCTTCACAACCGATACAACCGCGGTATTGCGCGCCGCCGAAATCGGTGCGCAGGCGGTGCTGAAGGCCACCAATGTCGATGGCATTTATAGCGCCGATCCCAAAAAGGACGCCTCAGCCAGGCGATTCGACCGTTTAACTCATTCGCAGGCGATCGAGGGCAACTACAAGGTGATGGACGCGACCGCTTTCGCGCTTGCCCGCGAGACGTCGCTGCCTATCATCGTGTTTTCAATCGCTGAGCCGGGTTCGATTGGTGCGATCTTGCGCGGCAGCGGCCAAGGCACCATCGTCGCCGGCTGACGAGCTAAAGCGCCCAACGCGCGAAAGACTGGCAGCCTCGACGAAAAGTTTCAGGAGGAAGAGCGTCATGCCCACGGGTAGTTTCGACATCAACGAACTGAAGCGCCGCATGCAGGGTGCCACGCAGTCTCTCAAGCACGAACTGGGCGGGTTGCGCACCGGCCGTGCCGCGGCCTCGATGCTGGAACCGGTGCAGGTCGATGCGTACGGTACGCATATGCCACTCAACCAGGTCGCAACGATCAGCGTGCCCGAGCCACGGCTGCTTTCGGTGCAGGTGTGGGACAAGTCGATGGTCAAGGCCGTGGAGAAGGCAATCATCGATTCCAATCTCGGCTTGAGTCCGGCCACCGAAGGGCAGGTGCTTCGCCTGCGAATCCCCGAACTCAATGAAGACCGCCGCAAGGAACTCGTTAAGGTCGCGCACAAATATGCCGAGGCCGCGAAGGTCGCGGTTCGGCACGTCCGCCGTGACGGCCTCGATACGATCAAGAAACTCGAGAAGAACCACGAGATTTCCGAGGACGATCAGGAACGTCTGGCCCATGATGTGCAGAAGGCGACCGATGGGACGATTTCGGAGATCGATCAGTTGCTTGCGGTCAAGGAAAAGGAAATCCTCACTGTCTAGGTTATCTTTTTGTTTGAGCATGGTTTCAGAACAAACGAAGCCGTTCGTTCGGGAAAGCCGGTTCCCGCTTTTCCCGATCATGCTCTAAAGGATTGATCGATGTCGAACGCCGCTGCCCCCGCCACTGAAGGACCGGATCGAACCGACGGTCCACTGCATGTGGCGATCATCATGGACGGGAACGGGCGCTGGGCGGCGGCCCGTGGTCTGCCGCGCGCGGAAGGCCATCGCAGGGGTGTCGAGGCGTTGCGGCGCGTCGTTCGCGCCGCAAGCGAGCTCGGCATTTTGTACCTGACGATTTTCTCCTTCAGTTCGGAGAACTGGTCGCGTCCCGCGACCGAGATCGGCGACCTGTTCGGCCTGCTCAAGCGTTTCATCCGTAACGATCTGGCGACATTGCATCGCGATGGCGTCCGGGTCCGGGTGATCGGCGAGCGCAACGGATTGGAGCCGGACATCTGTGCGCTTCTGAAAGAGGCAGAAGACCTGACACGGGACAATGACCGCCTCAATCTCGTGGTGGCGTTCAATTACGGATCGCGGCAGGAAATCGCGCAAGCGGCACAGCGGTTGGCGCGGGAGGTTGCGGAGGGAAAACGGGATCCTGCATCGATCGATGCCGACATGCTCGGCCGATACCTCGACGCGCCGGATATTCCCGATCCCGATCTGATCATTCGCACCAGCGGAGAGCAGCGGCTGTCTAATTTCCTGATGTGGCAGGCGGCCTATAGCGAACTGGTATTTGTGCCGATTCACTGGCCGGATTTCGACAAAGCCGCACTTGAAGGCGCGATCGCCGAATATGCCAGACGGGAGCGCCGTTTCGGCGGTCTGGCCGCGAAAACCGGATCGTGACCGAGGGCGACGCCGCACCGGCGGCTGCGGTAGAGCAGGGGACGCACAATCTCTTGATGCGCGTGATCGCCGCGCTGGTGCTGGCGCCGCTGGCAGTTGCGATCGCTTATGCCGGAGGGTGGCTGTGGGCCGTTTTGGTCACGCTGGCTTCGATCGGTCTCTATGTGGAATGGCTGACAATCGTAGGGACAGCGCGCCAAGCGCGTGTTGTTGCGGCCGGTGTCGTCACGCTCGCGGCATCGGGATTTGGTCTGGCCACCGAGTCGATCGATGTCGCGCTCCTTGCTCTCGTCGTCGGCCTGGCCGGCCTGGCGTTGCTTTCGGCGGAGCGGCGTCGCTGGACTGTGACAGGATTTCTCTACGCCGCTGCCGCCGAGATCGCGTCGGTGCTGGTGCGGCTCGATCAAACCAAGGGATTTGCCGCCCTCATCCTGATCCTCCTGGTGGTGTGGGTGACCGATATCGGCGGCTATTTTGCCGGCCGCGGCATTGGCGGCCCGAAACTCTGGCCGCGGGTCAGCCCCAAGAAGACCTGGGCCGGCTCCATCGGCGGCTTTGTGGCGAGCCTGGCTGTTGCTGGCGGATTTGCGGCATTGGGACTTGGCAAAACCGGGCCGATTCTGTTGCTGGCCGCGGCGCTCTCAATCGCTTCCCAACTGGGCGATCTGTTCGAATCCGCCGTGAAACGCCGATTCGGCGTCAAGGATTCCAGCCACATCATTCCCGGCCACGGCGGTCTGCTCGACCGTCTCGATGGCTTCGTCGCCGCGATCGTTCTGGCGGCAATTTTCGGTTTTTTGCGGGGCGGCGTGGATGGCGTCGGCCGCGGTCTTATGGTTTGGTGAGGTCATGAGCGCAGTTCCGTTGCGTAACAACAAGGCCGTGGCGCCCGCCGTACGTTCGGTGAGCGTATTGGGTGCCACAGGCTCGATCGGCGACAGCACGATGGATTTGCTGAGGGCTTCGCGCGACCGCTACCAGGTCGAAGCGTTGACCGCGCATACCAATGTGCAGGGGCTGGCGAAGCTGGCGAAGGAATTCGGCGCGCGTTTTGCCGCCGTAGCTGATCCTGCTCGCCTTGCTGAATTGAAGGAAGCGCTGGCCGGTACACGCACCGAGTGCGGCGCCGGCGAAAGCGCTGTTATCGAAGCCGCGGCCCGTCCGGCGGATTGGGTCATGGCCGCCGTCAGCGGGGCGGCCGGATTAAAGCCCGCGCTTGCGGCCGTCGATCGCGGCGCAAGCGTGGCGCTTGCCAATAAGGAGTGCCTCGTCTGTGCGGGTGATTTCTTCATGCAGCGTGCGGCGAAGGCCGGAGCCTGCATCCTGCCAGCCGATTCCGAACACAATGCGCTGTTCCAGGCGCTCGGCTCCGGTAACCGGGAAGAACTGGTCCGCGTCATCATCACCGCATCGGGCGGACCGTTCCGGACGTGGGCCAGCGCCGATATCGAGCAGGCAACGCTTGCACAGGCGCTGAAACACCCGAACTGGAGCATGGGGCAGAAGATCACCATCGATTCCGCATCGATGATGAACAAGGGACTAGAGGTCATCGAAGCCTCATACCTGTTTGCGCTGGCGCCGGAGGAGATCGACGTTCTGGTGCACCCGCAGTCGATTATCCACGGCATGGTCGAGTTCTCCGATCGGTCCGTGGTGGCGCAACTGGGCGCGCCCGATATGCGCACGCCGATCGCGCATTGCCTCGGCTGGCCCGATCGCATTGTCGGCCCGGCCGCAAAGCTTGACCTTGCCAAGATCGGACAACTGACCTTCGAGGCGCCCGATTTCGATCGCTTCCCGGGGCTTCGGCTCGCTTACGACGCGCTGCGGACTGGTCGCGGCGCCACCACGGTCTACAACGCGGCCAATGAGGTGGCCGTGGCGGCGTTCATCGCCGGCAAGATCAGATTTGGCGCCATCGCCCGGCTCGTCGAAGCGACCATGGACGCCTGGGTGCGCTCCGGCAATCTGGCGCCATTGACATCGGCCGACGATGCCATCGCTGTTGACCATAACGCTCGAAATAAAGCGGCCACCCTCTTGCCTCAAATTGCCTTAAAGGCATCCTAGATCGTTGGGGCAGGGCCTTTGGCTCTGGGTAAGGGGAACTGAATGTCTGAGTTTTTTCTCCATAGTTTCAATACATTAAGCCATGGTTTCATTGGCTACATTGTTCCGTTCCTGTTCGTTCTTACCATCGTTGTTTTCTTCCACGAGCTTGGTCACTTCCTGGTCGCCCGCTGGGCGGGTGTGAAGGTGTTAACTTTCTCGCTCGGCTTTGGGCCGGAACTTGTCGGGTTCAATGACCGCTACGGCACTCGATGGAAGATTTCGGCCGTCCCGCTCGGCGGTTACGTCAAGTTCTTCGGGGACGACAGCGAGGCCTCCACACCGTCCTCGGAAACGCTCAGCAACATGACCGAGGAAGAACGTGCGGGTAGTTTCCATCACAAGAATGTCGGGCCGCGAGCTGCTATTGTCGCCGCCGGTCCGATCGCCAATTTCGTCCTGGCGATTGTGATCTTTACGCTCCTGTTCACGTTTTTCGGCAAGCCAAGCACCACCGCGCGCGTCGATAAGATCGAGACGGGCAGTGCGGCCGCCGCAGCCGGCTTTCAGGTCGGCGACGTCGTAACGGCCATCGACAATCAGGCAATCGGGAGCTTCTCCGATATGCAGCGTATCGTCAGCATTCATGCAGGCGATCAACTGTCGTTCACGGTCAAGCGCGGCGACTCCACGGTGCAGTTGCGCGGGACGCCGGAACTCAAGGAAGTAAAGGATGCGTTTGGGAATGCCCATCGGCTCGGCGTGCTCGGCATTACCCGCCAGACCTCGGCCGGCGACGTCACCACTGAACGCGTCGATCCCGCGACCGCGCTCGGGCTTGGCGTCAAGGAAACCTGGTTCGTGGTTGATCGTACGCTGGCCTATATCGGGGGTGTCTTCACCGGGCGTGAAGCGGCCGATCAGGTTGGTGGCCCGCTGCGGATCGCCCAGATATCAGGTCAAGTCGCCACGATTGGTCTTGCCGCGCTGATCCATCTCGCCGCGGTTCTTTCGATATCGATCGGACTGTTGAACCTGTTCCCGGTGCCGCTGCTCGACGGTGGTCATCTTTTGTTCTACGCGGTTGAGGCCGTGCGTGGACGCCCCTTGTCGGACCGGGCGCAGGAGATGGGGTTCCGAATCGGGCTGGGGTTGGTGCTGATGCTGATGGTGTTTGCCACCTACAATGACATCTTGCACCTGGCCGCATCGTGACGCGGCTTTTTTATGGCGTGGCCGATGGGCAACGTCTTGGAACGAAAATGAAATCGCACAGCGATAGAACGTTTGCCGGCTTGTTAAAATTAGCTACAAGCAGGGCAATCAATGGGAATTTGTCGGTTCGTAGAGCTACGGTCCGGCACTGGAATGACAAGGGCGCGTCGCGCATGAATGTTGGAATGCGAGTGCGGGGAGGCGTATTGGCCGCCCTGATCATGGTCGCGACGCCGCTGGCTGCCTCTCTGGCGGCTTTGCTTGTCTCATCGCCTGCTGTCGCCCAGACCGTGGATTTAATCCAGGTCGAGGGCAACCGGCGCGTCGAAGTCGCCACTATCCGTTCCTACTTCAAGGCGGGCCCCGGCGGGCGCCTCGATCAGGGCCATATCGATGACGGCCTGAAGGCCCTGATCGAGACCGGTCTGTTCCAGGACGTGAAAATTAATCAGGCGGGCGGCCATCTGGTGGTGACCGTGGTCGAAAACCCTGTCATCGGCCGCGTTGCCTTCGAGGGCAATAAAAAGATCAAGGACGAACAGCTCACGTCGGAAATACAGTCCAAACCGCGTGGCACGCTGTCGCGTCCCATGGTCCAGTCCGACGCCCAGCGAATTGCCGAAATCTATCGCCATTCCGGCCGTTATGACGTGACCGTCACGCCCGAAGTCATCGAGCAGCCGAATAACCGCGTCGATCTCATTTTCGCGATCACCGAGGGCCCGAAAACCGGCATTCAATCGGTCGAATTCGTCGGCAACAACGCCTATTCGTCATATCGCCTCAGAGACGTCATCAAGACTCGCGAATCGAATCTGCTGAGCTTCCTAGGTGGCAGTGACACCTATGATCCGGATCGGATCGAGGCTGATCGCGATCTGATTCGCCGCTACTATCTGAAGCATGGTTTCGCCGATGTGCAGGTGGTGGCCGCGCTGACGGAATACGATCCGCAGCGCAAAGGCTTCCTGGTCACCTTCAAGATCGAGGAAGGCCAGCAGTACCGCGTTGCCTCGGTCAATTTCCAGTCCAGCATCGCCTCGCTTGACGGAAATTCGCTCGCCCAATTCTCTCGCGTCTCTGTCGGGTCTCTCTACAACGCCGAAGCGCTGGAGAAGTCGGTCGAGGAAATGCAGATTGAGGCCTCGCGACGCGGTTTCGCCTTTGCGGTTGTGCGCCCGCGCGGTGATCGCAATTTCGAGGCGCATACCGTTTCCATCGTCTTCACGATCGACGAAGGGCCGCGGACCTACATCGAGCGAATCAACATACGCAACAACACCCGCACCCGGGACTACGTGATCCGCCGCGAATTCGATATTTCCGAAGGTGACGCGTACAATCGCGCGCTGGTCGATCGTGCCGAGCGCCGGTTGAAGAACCTCGATTTCTTCAAGAGCGTTAAAATCACGACCGAACCCGGGTCATCGAGCGATCGTGTGATCCTCAACGTCGACCTCGAAGAGAAATCCACCGGCGACTTCTCGGTGTCGGGCGGTTATTCGACCACCGATGGTCCGCTCGCCGAGGTCAGCATTTCCGAGCGCAACTTCCTCGGACGCGGCCTGTTTGCGAAAGCGTCGGTGACCTACGGTGAGTTCGCGCGCGGCATATCGCTTTCATTTGTCGAACCCTACTTGCTGGATTATCGCGTCGCCCTTGGTCTCGACACGTATTATCGCGAGCAGCTTCCCAACGCCTATATTTCGTACGGCACCAGAACCCTCGGCTTCAGCCCGCGAATTGGCCTGGCGTTGCGGGAAGATCTCACCCTGCAGCTTCGTTATTCGATCTATGAGCAGGATATCTCGCTGCCGAGTTATCTGAACAATTGTAACAACAATCCATCGAACGGCTTGCTCGCGTTCAACCCGTCCCCAGCGTGGGTGGCTGCAAATCCGACAGGAATCCCGCCGGCGGAGCTGCAGCAGCGAATGCGTTGGGTGCAGTGGACTCTTCGGGCCTGGGCCTTTGGTGTTACAGCGACGGTGAGGCGTCGTTGCCGGTTCGCAAGGAACTCGCGAACGGTTCCACATTGACGTCAGCGCTCGGTTATTCGTTGGATTACAATACGCTGGATAACAACAAGAACCCGACCGATGGTCTGCTCGTTGATTTCAAGCAGGACTTCGCCGGCGTCGGCGGCGACGTGACCTATCTGAAATCCGCAATGGACGCGAAATACTACACACCGCTGGTTGCCGATATTGTCGGGCTGGTCCACCTTCAGGGCGGCATTCTTACGCAGGTAGGCAACAATCCCATCCGTATGCTCGACCAGTTCCAGATGGGCCCGAATCTTGTCCGCGGCTTTGCTCCGAACGGCATCGGTCCACGAGATATCAATCCATACGGCACACAGGACGCGCTTGGCGGCACGAAGTATTGGGGTGCGTCGCTGGAGTTGCAGATGCCGTTCTGGTTTTTGCCGAAAGAAATAGGGCTGAAGGGAGCCCTCCATTTCGATGCTGGCGGGTTGTATGATTACACGGGGCCGACGTCCTGGGCGGCCACGGGCGAGGTCAACACGCCCGGTTGTATCCCGCCGACGAATAATCCGAAGCTTCCGCCCTCACCGGGAACCTGTTTGGGATTGCAATATGACGGTTCTAACGTCGTTCGCAGCTCGGTGGGTTTCGGTCTGATCTGGGCGTCGCCGTTCGGTCCGCTGCGCTTCGACTATTCGGTCCCAATCACTCAAGGGCCGCACGACGTTGTCCAGCAATTCTTGTTTGGCGGCGGCACATCGTTCTGCAAGCTTGATCAAGGGCCGGACCGCGACGGGTGGAATGGCGCAGCCAAATTTTTGAACAACCACCTTCGTCGACGCTGGCTGACATCGCCGCGTTGACGAAGGCGCGTCTGGCTGACGTGTCAAAGGGTGGTCTTCAGATCACTGGGCTGGCCTCGCTCGACGAAGCCGGCCCGATGCACCTGACTTTTTTCGACAACCTGAAATATGCCGATCAGCTCGCTTCGACGCGGGCGGGGGCGTGCCTGGTCAGCGAGCGATTCGAGGCCAGGGTCCCTGCTCATGTTGCAGCATTGCAGGTGGACCATCCTTTCCGTGCATTCGTGAGAGTTGCGCGCCAGCTCCATAGCGCTGCGCTTCGTCCCCAATCCTGGTTTGGTAATGCCGGCATCGCGGCCTCTGCCGTGATCGACCCGACCGCGCATCTGGAAGATGGCGTGATCGTCGATCCGCTCGCGGTAATCGGCCCAAACGTTGAAATAGGCGCGGGAACGGTTGTTGGTGCGGGGGCCTTGATCGCGGCCAATGTCAGAATCGGCAGGGATTGCAATGTGGGTGCGCGGTGCTCCATTCAATTTGCGCTGATAGGAAACAATGTCCTGATCCACCCGGGCTGCAGTATCGGACAGGACGGCTATGGCTTCATTTTCTTTGGCCCGGACGGCCATGTGAAGGTACCGCAAACCGGCCGCGTCCTGATCCAGAACAACGTGGAGATCGGCGCCGGAACGACCATCGATCGCGGCAGCCTGCGCGATACGGTGATCGGCGAAGGCACGAAAATCGACAATCAGGTCCAGATCGGCCACAATGTGACGATCGGCAGGCATTGTCTGCTCGCGGCCCAGATAGGACTCGCCGGCAGCCTGACGATTGGCGACAATGTGGCGCTGGGCGCCAAGGTGGGCATCAACAACCATCTTCACATCGGCGATGGTGCTCAGGTTACGGCGATGAGCGGCGTCAAGGACGATATTCCGGCTAACGGCCGCTGGGGTGGCTTCTTTGCAAAGCCGACCAGACAGTGGTTCCGGGAGATCGTGGCGGTGGAACGTTTGGCGCGCGACAGTGCGGCCGATCCGAAGGGCAAAGGGCAGGATTGATGGAGGAGGCAGCGGTCAGGTTTGAGCTCGTGGATATCAATGAGATCCTCAAGACGCTCCCGCACAGATATCCCATGTTGCTGATCGACCGGGTCATCAATATCCGGAGCGATTACAGCGGCGTCGGAATCAAGAACGTGACCATCAATGAGCCGTCATTTCTCGGGCATTTTCCGGACCGCCCGGTATATCCGGGCGTGATGATGATCGAGGCCATGGCGCAGACGGCCGGCGTGATCGGCATCAAGTCTGTCGAAGGCACCGAGAAACCGCGCGCGGTCTATTTTCTGACCATCGACAAGTGCAAATTCCGTAAACCGGTGATGCCGGGCGATACCATCGAATACCACATGCGCAGCATCGGAAGACGCAAGGCGATGTGGTGGTTTCACGGCGACGCCAAGGTGAATGGCGTAACCGTCGCTGAAGCCGACGTTGGGGCCATGCTGACGGATTGACCGAAGACCGATAGGCATGGTCGGCGTCATCGGTTCCTGTCACGACGCTCCAATCGACAGGACGGAAGTTGTGTGTTTTAATTTCCGTGACACATTTGGAAATATCCGATGCGTATCGCGATCACAGCTGCCGTTTGGGCTGCACTGTTGGTGATCCTGAGCGGCCGGGCCGACGCCGGGCAAACCTGCATATCCAAGGCCACTCAAGCGTTGCCGCACATCTCCGGGCTCGTGGTCAAGAAGTCGCGGACGCGTCCGGTCTCGCCGGAGATTTTGGCTACGTGGAAGGGCCAGTCGCGGCCGATTATCATCGATGTCGACGTTGAGGATTTAGGTGCGGCGCAAACCTATTCCTACATGTGCGTGATAACGCAGGGATCTGCCTTCGTGCAGCGCACGATGAATTAGCCCTTCGGCGGACCCTCGCCTGCATGGCGAAAGGCCGTCTGGAGACACTTCTCGATCCTCGCCTTTGGCTGGCTGACCTTGCGTCTTGCGAATTTCACCGATCGCAATGAGTGTGTCGGGCACCGCCGAGATGGTAAGCCCTATTAGCATCGCGCTGCGCTGCCCCCTATAGGCCCTCACGCAATTGCAGGGAGGCCGCGGCGGCCATTGCCGCTCAAATGGTGCCCAAGCGTCTCGAAGTCTGAGCATGGCCAAGCCCAAACAATTGGCATGCGGTCGCTGTTCGGCTCGGAGCCGCCGACGACGATACAGAACGTAACCAGACGTCACTGGACAGCCTCGGCAGCCCGCGCTAACCACTGCAAAATCAAACAGATGCCCACCCGAACGACAGGCGATGAGAGACTCTCGATGAGCACGATCGATCCCACCGCGCGGATTGAAGATGGCGCTGTGATCGGCGAGGGCACGTCGATCGGTCCCTATTGTATTGTCGGCCGCCACGTCGTTATCGGCGCGAACTGCAAGCTGATAGCGCATGTCCACATCACGGCGCAGACTACAATCGGCGACGGAACCACGATCTACCCCTTCGTCTCATTGGGCACGCCGCCGCAATCCCTGAGCTATCGCGGTGAACTGACCAAGCTTGAGATCGGTCGGGGCTGCACCATCCGGGAATCGGTGACCATGAACGCCGGGACCGTGGCCGGAGGCGGCATCACCCGTGTCGGCGAGCGCGGCTATTTCATGAATTGCAGTCATGTCGGTCATGATTGCCAAGTCGGCAACGACGTAATCTTCGCGACCTCTGCGACGCTTGGCGGTCACTGCGAGATCGGCGATTTTGTTTTTATCGGCGGGTTGTCCGCGGTGCATCAGTTCACGCGGATCGGACCGCAGGTGATGGTCGGCGGAGTTTGCGGGGTTCGCGGTGACGTGATTCCGTTCGGCCTCGTCAACGGTCAATACGCGAGTTTCGAAGGCCTCAACATCATCGGCATGAAGCGCCGCAAGTTCACGCGAGAACGGCTGGCCACGGTGCGTTCGTTCTACCAAAAACTGTTCCACGGACCCGGTATTTTTGCCGAACGGCTGAGCGCGGTGCAGCCTCTGGCAGGCGCGGACCCCGCGATCGCGCAAATCCTGGCGTTCATCGACGATGGCAAGCATCGCGCTTTATGCCTCCCGGCCGACCCACGCAACGGACAATGAAGACGAGGCCACCGGAGCCATGACATCTGGGGCTTTGGAGATTTCATCGCCGGTTGGCCTGATCGCGGGCGGTGGTGTGATGCCGTTCGCGGTCGCGGATTCCCTGATCGCCCGCGGCATCGATCCCGTTGTTTTTGCGCTGAAGGGCGCCTGTGATCCCGCTGCTGCGGAACGTTTTCGCCATCACTGGATATCGGTCGGCCAGCTCGGCAGGGCGGAGAAGCTGTTTCGCGCCGAGCATTGCCGAAACCTGGTTTTCATCGGCACGCTGGTGCGGCCGGCGCTATCCGAGATCAGACTCGATTGGGCCACGGTTCGTGTCATCGGCCGGGTATGGGCGGCCTTCCGGGGTGGGGACGACCATCTGCTGTCCGGGATCGGCCGCATTCTCGAGCAGGACGGTTTCCGGATGTTGGGAATCAGGGATGTCGCGCCCGATGTGCTGATGCCACAGGGCTGCCTGACGCGAGTGTCGCCTGATGAAAATGCCACTGCCGACATTGCCAAGGGGAGGGCCGTATTGCGGGCGCTCAGTCCTTTCGACATCGGCCAGGCCGCCATCGTGATCGACGGTCACGTGGTCGCGGTTGAGGATATCGAGGGCACCGACGGCTTGCTGGCGCGGGTTGCGCGCCTGCGCATGGAAGGCCGTATTCGCGGCAGATCCACACGCGGGGTGCTGGTGAAGGCTCCCAAGAGCGGACAGGATCTGCGTTTTGATCTGCCGACCATCGGGCCGCGCACCGTCGAGGGCGTGGTTGGAGCGAAGCTCGCGGGGATCGCGATCGTCGCGGGCAATACCATTGTCGTCGAACCGCAAACCGTGATCGAAGTCGCTGACGCGGCGGGTCTTTTTGTGACCGGTTTGCCTGCGTGATGCCGGCGCGAGCAACCAGCAGCATCGCGCGAAAGATATTCCTGATCGCGACGGAAGAATCCGGCGATCGGCTCGGCGCCAACCTCATGAAGGTACTACGCCAGCGCCTCGGCGGCGCCGTACAGTTTGAAGGCGTCGGCGGCCAATCGATGGCCCGCGAAGGACTGGCGTCGCTGTTTCCGATCGAGGAGCTGTCGATCATCGGACTGGCAGCGGTCGCCAGGCAATTGCCGAAGATCCTGCGGCTGATCCGGGAAACCACCCATGCGGTGACCCAAGCCTCGCCCGACATCCTCGTGATCATCGACAGTCCCGATTTTACCCACCGGGTGGCGCGACGCGTTCGCGCCCGCGATCCCTCGATCCCGATTGTCGATTATGTTTCGCCCTCGGTCTGGGCGTGGCGGTCCGGCCGGGCGCGGGCGATGTGTCGCTATGTTGACCACGTCCTCGCTTTGCTGCCGTTCGAACCGGAGGAATATCGCAGGTTGCGCGGTCCGGCCTGCAGCTATGTCGGTCATCCGCTGATCGAGCAGATCGGAACGCTTCGGCCCAATTCCGACGAGCAGAAACGCCGCACCGAAGCGCCGCCGGTGCTGCTGGTCTTGCCGGGAAGCCGCCGCAGCGAGATCAGGTATCACATGGCGGTCTTCGGTGAGACTCTGAGCCGGCTGCGCGACGAAGGTGTCGCGTTTGAGCTGATCCTGCCGACCATGCCGCATTTAATGGAAGCGGTCAGTGAAGGCCTGAAAGACTGGAAGGTCGCGCCACGGGTCGTCGTCGGTGAGCAGGAAAAGCGTGCGGCGTTTCGGATCGCCCATGCGGCGCTCGCCAAGTCAGGCACGGTGACGCTCGAACTCGCGCTGGCCGGAGTGCCGATGGTGACAGCCTATCGGACCGGCGCGGTCGAGGCGTGGATCGTGCTGCGGGCGATCAATGTGAGGTCAGTCATTTTGGCCAATCTGGTGATCGGCGAGAACGTCGTTCCGGAGTTCCTGCAGCAGGATTGCACGCCGGACAAACTGGCGCCTGCGCTGCGCGAGATGCTCGATGATTCTCCGTTACGGCGTCGCCAGGTCGAGGCCTTTGCGCGGATCGACAGGATCATGACGACAGGTGATCAACCCCCCGGCGTGCGCGCAGCCGATATCGTGCTGGCGACCTTGCGAAAGGCGCGCGGATCAAATTAGCGCGTCAACAGAACAAAGCCCCGCTTCTGACTAAAGCGTTTTGGGTACCGGTTTGGGTGAAGAAAATGCGTTAAGATAAAAAATAGAACCTCCGTTCCGATTCAACCGGAACGGAGGTTCGTCTTCCGAAGTTTCGATTATTTGCGCTTGTCGATATCGACGTAGTCGCGATGGGTGGCGCCGGTATAGAGCTGGCGCGGTCGGCCGATCTTCTGCTGCGGGTCTTCGATCATCTCGCTCCACTGGCTGATCCAGCCAACGGTACGGGCGACGGCAAACAGCACGGTGAACATCGAGGTCGGGAAGCCCATCGCCTTCAGGGTGATGCCGGAGTAGAAATCGACATTCGGATAGAGCTTGCGATCGATGAAATATTGATCGTGCAATGCGATCTTTTCCAGCTCCAGCGCGACCTTCAGCATCGGATCGTCGCCGTGGCCGGTCTCCGCCAGCACGGCGTGACACATCTTCTGCATGATTTTGGCGCGGGGATCGTAGTTCTTGTAGACGCGATGCCCGAAACCCATCAGGCGAACTTCGCTGTTCTTGTCCTTCACTTTCTTGATGAAGTCCGGAATCTTGTCGACCGTGCCGATCTCGGCAAGCATCGCCAGCGCCGCTTCATTGGCGCCGCCATGCGCCGGTCCCCACAGGCAGGCGATGCCGGCGGCGATACAGGCGAACGGATTGGCTCCGGAAGAGCCGGCGATCCGCACCGTCGAGGTCGAGGCGTTCTGCTCGTGGTCGGCGTGCAGGATGAAGATCTTGTCGAGCGCGTCGGCGAGAACCGGATTGATCTTGTACTCCTCGCAAGGCACCGCAAAGCACATGTTCAGGAAGTTTTCGGCAAAGCTCAGCGAGTTCTTCGGATAGATGAAGGGCTGGCCGATGGTGTATTTGAACGCCATCGCAGCGAGTGTCGGGATCTTCGCGATCATGCGCATCGAAGCGATCATGCGCTGCTGCGGATCGTTGATGTCGGTCGAGTCGTGATAGAACGCCGCGAGCGCGCCCACGGAGGCCACCATCACCGCCATCGGATGGGCGTCGCGGCGGAAGCCCTGGAAGAACCGCGCCATTTGCTCGTGAACCATGGTGTGCAGGATCACGCGCCGGTCGAAATCCGCCTTTTGCGCTTTGGTCGGCAACTCGCCGTAAAGCAGCAGGTAGCAGGTTTCGAGGAAGTCGCCATGTTGGGCGAGCTGTTCGATCGGGTATCCCCGGTATTCCAGGATACCGGCGTCGCCGTCGATATAGGTGATCTTGGACTGGCAGCTGCCGGTGGAGGTGAAGCCAGGGTCATAGGTGAACATCCCGGATTGGGCGTAGAGTTTGGCGATGTCCACGACATCTGGCCCAACGGTGCCGCTTAAAATCGGGAAATCGTAGGTCTTGTTGCCTACCGTCAGCGTGGCGGTTTTGGATTTGGATGTTGCGTCCATCGTGAAGTCCCCGATGAGATCGTTGCGAAAAGCCGGCGGCCGCGGTCGCCATATCCATACAGATGGCGCGGGAAGCCGGGTATTGGAAGTACCTTCAATTGGGTAGCTGATTGCAGTGTGCGCTGCAAGATGTCGGCATTGCGGCCGTCATCCAACTCATGAAGGGGCTTGGTCGCCGAGCCGGGCCAAACATTCTTGCCGTCCCAATACCGCCAGGACGTCGAAGATCCCCGGCGAGGTGGTACGTCCGGTCAGGGCGACGCGCAGCGGCTGGGCGACCGCGCCAAGCTTGAGATTGTTCTGGTCCGCAAAGGCGCGCATGGCTGCTTCGGTGGTTTCCGCGGTCCACATCGTGACTTCCTCAAGGGCGAGGCGAAGCCTGCCGATCAATTCGCGGTTGTCCGGCGTCAATAGCGCGGCGGCTTTTGGCTCGATCTCGAGTGGCCGGTCGGCAAAGATGAAGTAGGCGCTGTCAATCAGTTCGATCAGCGTCTTGGCGCGCTCCTTCAGGCTCGGCATCGCCTTCAGCAATTGCGCGCGCGTGGTGTCGTTGAGCTTCGCCTTGAGGCCCGAGCCGTTGGGAATATAGTCCAGCACGCCCTCGAACATAGTCACGAGGGATTGATCGTCGGAATGACGGATGTAGTGGCCGTTGAGGCTTTCGAGCTTGGCGAAATCGAACCGGGCGGCCGAGCGGCCGACGCCCGGCAGGTCGAATGCGGCGATCATTTCTTCGGTCGAGAATATCTCCTGGTCGCCATGGCTCCATCCGAGCCTGACCAGGTAATTGCGTAGCGCTGCCGGCAGATAGCCCATGGCGCGGTAGGCGTCGACGCCCAGCGCGCCGTGGCGCTTGGAGAGTTTTGAGCCGTCGGGTCCATGGATCAGCGGAATGTGGGACATGCTGGGAAGGTCCCATCCGAGCGCATCGTAGATCTGCTTCTGGCGCGCGGCGTTGATCAGGTGATCGTCGCCGCGAATGATGTGCGTGACGCCCATGTCGTGGTCGTCGACCACGACTGCGAGCATGTAGGTCGGATTGCCGTCGCCACGGAGCAGCACGAGGTCGTCGAGGTTTTCGTTCTGCCAGACCACGCGGCCCTGAACCTGATCGTCGATCACGGTTTCGCCGCTCTGGGGCGCCTTGAGTCTGATCGTGGGCTTCATGCCCGGGGGGGCTTCCGAGGGGTCGCGGTCGCGCCAGAGGCCGTCATAGAGGCGCGTGCGGCCCTCGGCGCGTGCCTTTTCGCGCATGGCCGTGAGCTCTTCCGGCGTGGCGTAGCAGCGATAGGCTCTACCACCGGCCAATAAGGCTTCCGCAACCTCGCGGTGGCGTGCAGCCCGGCTGAATTGGTAAATGACCTCGCCGTCCCAATCGAGTTCGAGCCATTTCAGTCCGTCCAGAATGGCCGCGATCGCCGGCTCGGTCGATCGCTCCCGGTCGGTGTCCTCGATGCGGAGCAGCATCTTGCCGCCGCGACCGCGCGCGTAAAGCCAGTTGAACAGCGCCGTGCGGGCCCCTCCGATATGGAGAAAGCCGGTTGGCGAGGGAGCAAAGCGTGTGACGATCTGATTGGTCATTATATAGCAATAGCGGCGAGGGCTGGGATACGCCCAAAGGGCGGTGAGGGTGTATAGCAGGAACCGGCCGCAACTAAAGCCTTCCTTGGGGAGGACGGATTTGGCAGATAGACAGTTGATTCCCGAACAGGAAACAAGAATGACCATAGAACCGGCGGCCGCAGAGGCGGGGCGCGATTTCATTCGCGACATCGTCCAGGCCGATCTCGACGCCAAAAGACGCAGCCAGATCGTGACGCGCTTCCCGCCGGAGCCGAACGGCTACCTGCATATTGGCCATGCCAAGTCGATTGCGCTCAATTTCGGCATCGCGGAGGAGTTTTCCGGACGCTGCCACCTGCGGTTCGACGATACCAATCCGACCAGGGAGGAACAGGAATACATTGATTCAATTCAGGCGGATGTGAAGTGGCTCGGCTACGACTGGGGAACCGATCTTTTCTACGCGTCGGACTATTTCGAACGTCTCTATGAGTGGGCGGAAGGCCTCATTCGCGCCGGCCTCGCCTATGTCGACGACCAGTCGCAGGAGGAAATCCGGATCAGCCGCGGCACACTGACGGAACCCGGCCGGAATAGCCCGTTTCGCGAACGTTCCGCGGACGAAAACCTCGATCTGTTTCGCCGCATGAAGGCGGGCGAGTTTCCCAACGGCGCGCGGGTGTTGCGTGCCAAGATCGATATGTCCTCGGGCAATATCAACATGCGCGACCCCGTGCTCTATCGCATCCTCCACGCCACGCACCCCCGCACCGGGGATAAATGGGCGATCTATCCGAGCTATGATTACGCCCATGGGCAGTCCGACGCGATCGAGGGTATTACCCATTCGATCTGCACGCTGGAATTCGAGGACCACCGGCCGCTCTACGACTGGCTGCTCGACAAGCTGCCGGTGCCCTCAAAGCCGCATCAGTACGAATTTGCGCGGCTCAATTTGACCTATACGCTGCTGTCGAAGCGGGTGCTGACCGAACTCGTGCGTGGCGGTCACGTCGCGGGCTGGGATGATCCGCGGATGCCGACGATCGCCGGATTGAAGCGCCGCGGGGTGCCGCCGGCGGCGGTCCGTGAATTCATCAAACGCATCGGCGTTGCCAAGGCCAACAGCGTGGTCGATGTCGGCATGCTCGAATTCTGTATCCGCGAAATTCTCAACCGGACGGCGCAGCGCCGCATGGCGGTGCTGCGGCCGCTTAAGGTGGTGATCGAGAACTATCCCGAAAGCCAGAGCGAAGAGCTAGAGGCCGTCAACCATCCGGACGATCCGGCCGCCGGCACGCGCAAAATTGCATTTGGCCGCGAGCTCTACATCGAGCAGGACGACTTCATGGAAAATCCGCCGAAGAAGTTTTTCCGGCTCTCGCCCGGCACCGAAGTGCGGCTGCGCTATGCCTATTTTATCAAATGCCGGGAAGTCGTGAAGAACGCGGCCGGCGAGGTTGTCGAGCTGCGCTGTACCTATGATCCCGCCACCAAGGGCGGCAATGCCCCGGACGGGCGCAAGGTCAAGGCGACCATGCACTGGTTGTCGGCCGCGCAGTCGGTGCCGGCCGAAATTCGCGTGTATAATCCGCTGTTCGCAAAGCCCTCACCGGATGCCGCCAATTTCGCCGCCGATCTCAATCCGCAGTCGCTGGAGATTCTCAAGGGCGCCCGGATCGAGCCAGCGGTCGCGCAGGCCAATTCGTCTGATGTGATGCAGTTCGAGCGGCAGGGTTATTTCGTGCGTGACAAGGATTCGACGCCCGATCATCCCGTGTTCAACCGAACGATCGGCTTGCGCGATACCTTTGCGAAAGAAGTCGGCAAGGGCTGACAGACACACAGGGGCCTCGTGCGGGGGGCACTTCCTCGCCGCAGCGCTGCTAGTGGTCGGAACTTGTCAGCCCTCGGATTGTTCTTCAGTCCGAGCACCGAAAGCCTGGCGCGAAGCGATTGCACGGCCAGTTTGTCTCTGGCTTTCTCTTCGATCAGCAGATT
Organism: uncultured Alphaproteobacteria bacterium; assembly: GCA_963811915.1. Lineage (GTDB taxonomy): Bacteria > Pseudomonadota > Alphaproteobacteria > Rhizobiales > Xanthobacteraceae > Bradyrhizobium. The sequence continues at coordinate 247,237 of CAWETC010000015.1, read as the reverse complement.
GATGAATGCCATTCGCTTTGATTTATCGTCCGCTTCCGCCAGCAATTTGCGGTAGCGATCGTAATCGTATCCCGCGTCCGATTTACCCACGATTGACCCCCGCACCACGCAACCAAGCGAAGAGAGTTTCCTGCAATGGGCATCGGCGTGCAAGACTAAGGATGATCGATTTGTGTGAGCGGCACATTAATGTGGTGGATAGCCGGGATGCCACGCTGGCTGGGGAGGCCCTTCGAGTACCGCTTCACTCGATGACCTAAACGCAGATTTCCCGCCCGGAATCCATTATTCGAGACGCTGGCGAATTTCGTCACGCATCTTTTCGCGGAATTCCTGCCGGCGTGCCGGTCTTTCGGTTTCAGGAATATTGAATTGATCAAACACGTTAAAATTTTCCAGGATCGGGTAACGATCGCTGGCCATGGCGAGGATGCGAAGCAGTTTGTCCGCCGGACCGTTGGGACCGGAGACCTCCCATCGGCGTATGGTGTCAGCACCGCCGCCGGGCGCCAGGCCGCAAAGCTTCGCCATATCCGCCGCCGACAGCGGCCTGCCGATCGCGTCGCTGAGATCCTGGCGAAGTTGTTTCAGTTCCGGGCCGGTCACCGTGGCTATTCCCTTGTTGGATGAGGTCGCGGACGTTCTCTCGGGAATCCGTTTGCGAGACGTCAGGGCTAGTCGATTCAGGCGTGCCCAGGAATTCGGGCTTTTCCAAGCATTCTGGTTCCGTTCTGCTTTTTCGATGTGACACCCCACGGTAGCATCGGCCTGTAGGGAGTACAGGGGGGCGGCCAAATGTCGGAGCCGGGCGGGGCTCGGACGCGGGGTTACGCGGGGACTTGGCCGCCGCGCGAGGCCGTGCGGGCAGGCGGCATTGCGCCGTCCGGCTTTGACGCTTGGTCGGCCGTCACGATCAAGCTGCGCGACTGGGTGCGCGCCGAGGCCGGCGCCGGCCGGTTGCTGCCCTGGGTGCCGATCGCCTTCGGCACCGGTATCGCCTGCTATTTCGCCGCCGACCATGAGCCGGTCCTCTCGGTTGCCATTCTCGCCGCGGCCGGACTTTGCGTGGGGGCGTTTTTGCTGCGGCGGCATAAGCTGTTTCCGGCGGCCGTGCTGATCGCCGCCGTCGCCGCTGGTTTCGCAACCGCAACATTTAAAACCGCGCGGATCGCCCATGGTGTGCTGGCCAGGCCGGCTTATTCGGTGTCGCTTTCGGGCTTTGTCGAGACCCGCGACGTGCGCGAGCGCACCGACCGGTTCGTGCTGCGCGTTGCGCAAATGGACGCCCCACGTTTGCCAACCAAACTCGAGCGTGTGCGGCTGTCGGTGCGCAAGGGCACTGCGCCTGCCGTCGGCAGTTTTGTTGAACTAAAAGCCCGGCTGCAGCCGCCGCTCGCACCGTTGCGGCCGGGTAGCTACGATTTCGGCCGCGACATGTTTTTCCAGGGCATCGGCGCCTCCGGTTTTGTCACGGGCGCCATCAAGACCGTCGAGCCGCCGGTCGCTGGCGGTCTGTCGCTGCGTTACGCCGCCTTCATGCAAGGGCTGCGCGACGCGATCGATGCGCGGATACGAACGACGCTGGACGGCGACAAACGCGCCATAGCAACCGCGCTGCTGACCGGCCGCCGTGACGCGATCACAACGCCGGTCAACGACGCCATGTTCATTTCCGGTCTTGGGCATGTGCTGTCGATCTCGGGCTATCATATGGCCGTTGTCGCCGGCGTGGTGTTCTTCACTATTCGGGCGCTATTGGCGCTATTCCCGGCCCTGGCGGCTTCGTTTCCGATCAAGAAATGGTCGGCCGCTGCCGCCCTTGCCGCCGCCGCCTTTTACCTGTTGCTGTCGGGCTGCGATGTCGCAACCCAGAGGTCGTTCTTCATGACGGCAGTGGTGTTGATTGCGGTCATGGTCGACCGCCGCGCCGTGACGTTCCGCACGCTGGCCGTGGCGGCGATGATCGTGCTGGCACTGGCGCCGGAGGCGGTGGTGCATCCTAGCTTCCAGATGTCGTTCGCGGCCACGCTGGGGCTTGTAGCGCTGGTGCAGATCGGCATGCCCCGCCTGTTTGCCTCGCCGGACAATTCGATCAGCGCGAAGGTCGCGTTGTGGGGTGGACGGGAGATCATGACGCTGACGCTAGCCTCGTTTGTCGCGGGGCTGGCGACTACGCCCTATGCCGCCTTTCATTTTCACCGGGTCACGCCCTATGGCGTGCTCGCCAATCTGGCGGCGATGCCTGTGGTGTCGGCGGTGGTGATGCCTGCGGGCATGCTCGGCCTGGTCGCGATGCCTTTTGGTTTCGATGGCTTCTTTTGGTGGTTGATGGGGGTGGGCATCGACTGGATGATCGTAGTGACGGAATGGGTCGCAGCACTTCCCGGTGCCATCGGCCGCATGGCCGCGTTCGGCACGGGGCCGCTGATCGCGGCAAGCGCCGGGATCGTGCTGCTCGGGTTGTTGCGGACGCCGCTGCGCTGGTCTGGCGCGATCGTGCTGATGCTCTCCGTGGTCTGGGCGTTGGCGGTAACACAGCCGGATATCCTGATCTCGGCCGATGGCCACAATGTCGGCGTTCGTGGCCGGGATGGGCATCTGCATCTGATGCGGACGGCCAAGGATGCGTTTCTACTGAAGGAATGGCTCGCCGCCGACGCCGATGCAAGGTCGGCCGTCGACGCGTCGCTCAAGGACGGCGTCTCCTGCGATGACGCAGGGTGTGTGACGCAGATGGCGGATGGCGGGTTCGTCACGCTGGCGCTCAAGCCCGATGCCTTGAGCGACGATTGCGAGCGCGCGGCGCTGGTGGTGACTGCGAAGCAGGCGCCGTCAGTATGTTCAGCCGCGGTCATCGACCTTGAACGTCTGCGCAGACAAGGTGCGATGGCGCTGCGGCGAACCCGTGGCGGATTTAGCGTCGACGCGGTCAAGCCAAAAGGTGTCGACCGGCCATGGTCGCCGGCGTCAGCGGGTGAAAGGGAGGCCGAAACCACGCTGATACCGCGTTCGGCCGGTGCCAAAGGTGTAGATGCGACCCCGTCAGAAGCTGATGTGCAGACGGACGAGTGAGGTGGCATCGAACCATGTGAGCAAAACAGCCTCAGTGCTCACCAAGAGTAGATTTCTCCGGCAGTCCGAATGCACCGAGGTGAAATTCCTCTGCCACGTCCACGTCTGTGTCCGCGTCTGTCGCTGTCGTTGCCGCCGTTTTGACCAGCGCAAATGCTGCTTCGGGGAATTGCTCCCAGACAGCAAGGTCATCCGCCGCAATCGTGAGCCAGCCGAACCTGAACATGTAACGTCCGGGTTCGGTCACGTGTCCGACTTGTTGCCAGGTGACTTTATTGACCGCCAATCATTTTGTCCTTCCGAGAGTCGCGGCCGCCCTCGGTCCGCGGGACAGGCTTCCCGGGCTTACTGGCCATGAGGAATCCCTCGTGCGTCCGCATCTCGAAAGCATCGAGATGCAAGACGAACGTCGCCAGTGCCAACCTCAGATTATTCAGTTCGTCGATCCGGGCATCTTCCCCGTGCTTCATGGCGAACGTGCCTGCAGTTTGGGGCGAGCGTTGTCTCCCGCCGCGGCGCGTGGACATCCGCCGGCTGGAACCGGGGGCGTCCACGCGACCTTTAACGGGCGGAGATGGGCGTCGCTACGTTGAGGCCGGTAACGGCCGGTGCGGGTTCCATAGCCCGCTGAACCACTGGTAATTGCAACACAGTCACGTGCTGCCCTTCGCAGAGCAGCGTCACCAGCACGCGGCTTCCATCCGGAAATTCGATCGCATCATGGTGTCGATCCGGCGCATGTTGATCCATGACGCCGAATTTTCCCACGCGGAAACTGGTTTCACGCGTCCAAATCCATCGATTGTCGTATCGGACGTTTTCGGCAAATGCCAGTTCGGTTCCGGGCAGCATGCAGACCGCGACTTCGGGCTCTCGTTCGGATGCGAAGCCACGTGTCGAGGTGCCGCGGAACCTCGTGGTGATCAACGTCTCCCCAACCTGAGCGGGGCGTGACGCCACAGCGTGCAGACTATAGTCACACATCGGATTGCTCCTCGTTCGAGATAGCGAACCCGCACCCTTCGTGCATGATCCCGAAAAATGGCAGCCGATTTTACAAAGAGATCATGCGTAAACGAGAGAGGCGCAGGCCTCTATCAGAGTGGACACCAACAACATATCATCTACCTCGTTGAAGGCAAATGTGCGGCTCCCGGCCGATGAGCCAAATCACAAATGCGTTGGGCGGCCTTCGCGTTTGGCGGCCTGTGCATTTGGCAGACTTGGGTTCAAACCAGCATCATTCCGCGGCGAACCGACCCGTCCGTGCATCACGCGGCCCGGTGTGAGGCTCCGACGTCAGGGGGAAATCCAATGTGCACTGCACATTCCCCGAATGGGTTAGTACTTCCGATACAGCCCGATCAGCTTGCCCTGAAATCTTGACCCGGTTCGGCGGCAGGATGCGGACTTCGTAGGAGGTGTTGGCTGGCTCCAGCGCGATCGAGGCGCCGCGGCGGCGGAAGCGCTTCAATGTGGCTTCCTCTTCGTCGATTAGCGCTACCACGATATCGCCAGTCTCGGCGGTCTCGTTGCGCTGGATCAGCGCCATGTCGCCGTCCAGGATTCCTGCATCCACCATGGAGTCGCCGCGCACCTCGAGGGCGTAATGTTCGCCGGAACCCAGCATGTCCGGGGGCACGCTGATGGTATGGCTGCGGGTCTGCAACGCTTCGATCGGTGTGCCGGCGGCGATGCGGCCCATGACTGGCACCGCGACCGGTCGGCTGCCATCATCCTCGGAGCCAATGCTGCCACCACTGCGCACCTTGCCAAGCGTGCCTTCGATGACGCTGGGCGTGAAGCCGCGGCGGCCATTGCCATTGCCGCCGCCTGTCAATTCCGGCAGCTTGATCACCTCGATGGCGCGGGCGCGGTTAGGGAGACGGCGAATGAAGCCGCGCTCTTCCAGCGCGGTGATGAGGCGGTGAATACCGGACTTCGAGCGCAGGTCGAGCGCGTCCTTCATTTCGTCGAAGGACGGTGGGACGCCCAACTCCTTCAGGCGCTCGCTGATAAATCGCAGAAGTTCGTATTGTTTGCGCGTGAGCATCTCGACCAGTCCCCAGGTTGCAGTGTCGTTCAATTCCGAGACGTCTAGGTTTGAGACTGCGGGGTCAGTGACCCCATTTGTAGCCGTCAACGTCAGAAACAAATCATGAACGAACACTATATGTTCCATATGTGTTCCGCAACCACTTAATTTCCCGTCAACAAAATCGGTTTTGTGACGCTGATGTCTTTTGGGGTCAGTAGGGCAGCCGCAGGACGTCGCAAACCGAGCCGGCCGCTGCCGCGGGTGCATATGGCGGACGGATCACCAGCGCCCGTGCCGCAGCGAGATTCCCCAACAGCGAACTGTCCTGATGGCTGACGGGCGTGGCGATCAAAGCGCGGTCGTCGCGCACCTCGAGGCGTGCCCGCAGATAGTCTTCGCGCTGATCGTTGGCTGTGACATCGCGCCCGAGCAGCGCCATCTCACGGGCGTGATCGACGACGGATCGCCCCGACAATTGGCAAATCAGCGGCACCAGAAACAGGAAGCCGCAGACGTAGGACGACACGGGATTGCCTGGCAGTCCGATCACTCGCATGGCGCCGAGTCGTCCGTGCATCATCGGTTTGCCTGGCCGCATCGCGATCCGCCAGAAAGCCATCGCGACACCTTCGGCTTCCAGCGACCGCTTGACGAGGTCGTGGTCGCCGACCGACGCGCCGCCGGTGGTGACGAGAACATCCGCGCCACTATCGCGGGCGCGCCGGATGCCTTGCGTAGTCGCTTCGACGGTATCGGCGGCGATGCCGAGGTCGATGACATCTGCGCCTTCGTCCCGGGCGAGCGCCCGCAGTGCGTAGCCATTGGAATAGACGATCTGTCCGGGGCCGGGATTCGAGCCGGGCATCACCAGTTCGTCGCCGGTGGCCAGGATCGCGACCTTAGGCCGGCGCCGCACGGCGAGATCAGGATGGTTCATGGCGGCGGCCAGCGAGAGGTCGCGGTCGGTGAGGCGGGTACCCCCGGCCAGCAACACGTCACCCTTGCGGAAGTCGACGCCAGCGGGGCGGATATGCCGGCCCGGCATCGCCGGCTCGGTGAGGGTGATGCCAGGTCCCTCGATGACGGTATCTTCCTGGATAACGACCGCGTCGGCGCCGTCCGGAATCACGCCGCCGGTAAAGATCCGCACCGCCTCACCGGCGCCGACGGCCTTCTCGAACGGCCGGCCGGCTGCGACCTCGCCGATCACTTTAAGCGCTGCCGCCACGCGTGAGGCGTCGACTGACCGCACCGCATAGCCGTCCATCGCCGACATCGCCTGTGGCGGCTGGGTCCGCAAGGCGGCGATGTCGCGCGCCAGCACCCGGTGATGGGCGTCATCGAGAGCGATTATTTCCTCGGGCAGCGGGTCGGCGCCTGCCAGAACCGCCGCCAGCGCCTCGGTGACCGGCATCAATGTCAAATGGAAACTCCCAAAGTCAAAATTCTCAAAGCCGAAACTCCTAAATTCCGAGCCCGGCCAGCGCGTCCGCAACGTCGTCTGGCGATGTCACGTGAATGCCGATCAAGCCCCGCGCCTTCGCGCCCTCGATGTTCAGGGCGAGATCATCGAAGAACACGATGCGCGAGGCGGGCACGCCGATCGCCTGCACGACGTGATCATAAGCTTTCGCATCCGGTTTCCGAAGCCCGATCGCAGAGGAGAGAAAGATTTTGCGGAAATGGCCAAGCACGGCGGCGTATCTTGGCGAGAAATGCTCGATATGGGCGCCGTTGGTATTGGAGAAGGCGTAGAGCGGCAGGTGTTTAGCAGCGCGCGCGAGCAACCGGGCCATGCCTGGCACTTCGCCGACGAAGATCGAGTTCCAGCCGTCCAGGAACTGGGCATCCGATAACTTGATGCCAAGCGAGGCGCGCAGGCCTTCAAAGAATTCGGCGTCGCTGATTTCGCCGGTCTCATGGCGCCGGAAGGTCTGGTCGGGCAAAAATCGCCCATCAAGCTGGGCTACCTCGCAGCCGGCATGACCAGCCCAACAGGCCAGCGTCCTGTTGAAGTCGATATCGATCACCACACGGCCAAGATCGAACAGAAGCGCGTCGGCGGCGCCGGGGACGAGCAGGGGCCGGGTCATTGCGGCGGTTCACGACAATCGAAGGGAAATCGATCCGGCATGCTGCGATCCTTGACCTAGTCCGCCCTCAATAACGATATGGCTCGATGTCCAATAGCGGAAACGCACTGAACACATGGGGCAGGTTGGTCGGGGTAGCCGGATGCAGGTAGGATTTGTCGAGCTCGGCGAATTTTGTGACGCCGAGCAGGCCGAGGCAGCGGATCACTTCGTCTTCGAGCAACTCCAGCATCCGCACGATTCCGTTTTCACCTCCGGCGGCAAGCGCCCAGCATTGCAGGCGGCCGATGCCGACGAGATCGGCGCCCATCACGATGGCCTTGACGATGTCGGTGCCACGGCAGAACGAGCCATCGACCATGATCCTGGCGCGGCCAGCGGCGGCGGCGACGATCTCGGGCAGCACCTGCATGGAGCCGCGGCCGTGATCGAGTTGGCGGCCACCATGGTTGGACACATAGATCCACTCAACGCCGTGATCGAGCGCAATCGCGGTGTCTTCCGTGGTCGCGATGCCCTTGAGGATCAGCGGGATTTGATACTTGTCCTTGATCAGCTTGACGGTGCGCCACTCCAGCCCCTTCTGGAAGTCGCCACCAGTGGCGCGCAAGCGGCTTTCACGGACGTAGCGCTTGGCGATATCGCGCTCGCGCCGGCTGTAATGCGCGGTGTCGACGGTCAGGCAGAACGCCGTATAACCGCTGGCGATCGCGCGGCTGACGCGATCTTCGACAAAGGCGTCGTCGCCGCGGACATAGAGCTGGTAAATCCGCAATGCATCAGGCGCAGCCTCAGCGACCTTCTCGAGGCCCGGCTCGGACACCGAGCTCAGCATATGGGCGGCGCCGAACCGGCCGACACCTCGCGCAACGCTTGCGGCAGCACCGGCGGGATCGAAGATTTCGAGCGCACCGACTGGTGCCATCATCACCGGCAGGCGCAATTTACGGCCGAACACATCGGCCGATGCGTCGACCCGGGCGACATCGCGCAGCACCCGCGGCCGGAATGCAATCTCGTCCAGGGCCATGCGGTTGCGACGCATGGTGGTCTCGGTTTCAGTGGCGCCGACGATATAATCCCAGGCATTCTGGTTGAGGTTGGCGCGCGCCTTGCGCACGAATTCGTGAAGGTTCTGGAATTCTTCGGCACTGGCGCCGAGCTCGGATGCCGCTGGCTGGATGCGGGTGGCTTCGTTCATCGTACTCTCCTGGAAATATCGGACTGCTCTTGTCTCGCCGTCCCGCAAAGGCCGTCGATGCACCAAGTAAGCGCATCTGGCCGTAATCGAGAAATGTCCAGGCGGCAACCGTAGACCCGGCTGATGCATGACTGGACTGGTGGCGCTTGCTGGCCCCGTTATTTGGCGCGGTTATTTGGTTTGCGCGTTGGTCGCGATCACGGACATCGGCCGCGCGTTGCGCTTGGCGACCCGGCTTCGCAAATATCCATAACCGATTGCGCAGGGTCGGGTAAGCCGTCGCCCGACGGTTGCGGGAGCTTCCCCGGCATCGCAAAAATTGCTATGGCAGGCGGCTACGGGACAAAAGCAAAATAGCCCGACCATCACAGGGGAGGAATTGTTATGACGAGACTGGTAGTCTGGGTTGCAGCACTCGGCGTAAGCGCACTAGGTGCAAGTGCAGCGATCGCGCAGAGCATGACTTTAACCAGCCCCGATATCAAAGAGGGCGCCACGATTGCCAACGAACAGGTATTCAAGGGCTTTGGCTGCACCGGCGGCAACCTCTCGCCGGCCCTGAGCTGGAGCGGCGCGCCGAGCGGCACCAAGAGCTTGGCTCTCAGCGTCTACGATCCGGATGCGCCGACCGGCAGCGGCTTCTGGCACTGGGTCGTGTTCAACATTCCGGCGGATACGACATCGTTGCCCAAAGGGGCCGGCGATGTGAAGAAGAAGCTGATGCCCAAGGGCGCAATCCAGAGCAGAACCGACTTCGGCACGGATGGCTATGGCGGCCCGTGTCCGCCGCCCGGCGACAAGCCGCACCATTACCAGATCACGGTATTTGCGGTCGATGTCGACAAACTGCCGGATGCCAAGGACCACAACGCATCGGCCGCGTTGGTCGGCTTCGATCTGCACTTTCATACCCTGGCGAAAGCAACATTGACCGGTCTCTACGGGCGCTGAGCACAGATCGCCCGAAGCCAATACGGCGAGTTGACCAGCTTGCTCGGCTGCTGCCATCTTCGCTTCCTCGGCACGTGCTGACATCAAGATCAGCCTTAATCGCCGCCAGGGGAGTTTGATGATGATCCGCAACACAATCTGCACGCTCGCCGGCGTTCTGCTCATAATTTCATCTGCAGACGCTTCCGATATCCGTCGCGTCGTCACCGGCCTGGATGCCAACAACAGGTCGGTGGTGATGTTCGACAGCCGTATGCCATTGCAGACGGGGCCATACGGTTTGAATGCGACAAACCTGTGGGTCACCAACAGCTATCCGCTCGGCTTTTCATTCAAGGAAGATACCTCGGCGATCCCGGTCGGCGTGTCGCCGCTCGACAACGGCACCAAATTCCGCGTGGTCGAGTTTCCGCCACTCGATGCTGCGACCGAAGCGAAGATGGAGCCGGGGTTTTTGATGAAGACGGTCGGCGCCGCCGCGCCGGTGCGAGGCGTGCCGGTGACGCATCCGCTGATGCACCGCACCCGCAGCGTCGATTACGCCGTGGTGTTGTCGGGGGAGATTGACATGATGCTCGATGACGCCGTGGTTCATCTCAAGCCCGGCGATACCATCGTGCAACAGGCTACCAATCACGCCTGGGTCAATCACGGAACCGAGATGTGCCGCATTCTGTTCGTGCTGATGGATTCAAAGCAGCCTTGAAAGCAGCACCCCCGCACCACCCTTCGCGGTCGTTGGCGTGGTTATCATGCTAAAGTTATCCGCTGATTACAATTTCGACATAAAGCGATATTCCGGCTTTGCCGCGGCGCCAGAGCGCGTATATCCTTGCCACGATGCGCCGATGCGTTCGGCAATGTTCCGCCGCAGTTCGGTTGTTGGCTGATGTCGGCCAATAGCCGTCTCGGCAGCCTTAACGGGCAGAGCGGCCTCAATGGTACCTGAAAGGTAATGATACCTGAAAGGTATTGTGAACTAGTGGCCGAACTCGAGCGAGATGCTTATTTCCTGGCCCGAAGCGGGGCACCAACTGACTGCGAGAGGGTTCGCTAACCATGCGCAAGAATTCCATATTTCTGCTCGGCACGGCAGCCGGCATCTGCCTGACCCTTCTCGTCACCGGACCGCAGGGATCGCAGTGGATCGCGGCGGCCAAGGCCGCGGCCGGCGCCGACACCTATTCGCAGCTTAATCTGTTCGGTGAGGTGTTCGAGCGCGTCAAGACCGACTACGTCGAGAAGCCCGACGATGCCAAACTGGTCGAGGGCGCGATCAACGGCATGATCTCCTCGCTCGATCCTCACTCCCGGTACATGAACGACAGCGCCTGGCATGAAATGCAGGAGACGACCCACGGCGAGTTCGGCGGGCTCGGTATCGAGGTCACGATGGAGGATGGTCTGATCAAGGTGGTCGCGCCGATGGATGATACCCCGGCAGCAAAGGCCGGCATCTTGTCGGGCGACCTCGTCACTCAAATCGACGACGAAGCGGTCCAGGGTCTCACGCTCGAGCAGGCCGTGAACAAGATGAAGGGGCCAATCAATACCAAAACCAAGCTCACGATCGTCCGCAAGGGCAGGGACGCGCCGATCGACGTTTCGATCGTGCGTGAAATTATCCGCGTGCGCCCGGTCAGCTACCACGTCGACGGCGGCAACATCGGCTACATCCGGATCAGTTCGTTCAACGAACAGACCACCGATGAGTTGAAGAGCGCGATCAGCGACATATCGAAACAGGTCCCTTCGGAAAGCCTGGCCGGCTATGTCGTTGACCTCAGGAACAATCCGGGTGGACTGCTCGATCAGGCGGTTTCGGTTTCAAGCGCCTTCATGGCGCGGGGCGAGATCGTCTCGACGCGGGGCCGCACGCCGGAGGAAACCCAGCGTTTCACGGCGCACGGTGGAGATCTCACCAAGGGCAAGCCGCTGGTCATTTTGATCAACGGCGGATCGGCATCCGCATCGGAGATCGTGGCCGGAGCCCTGCACGATCACAAGCGAGCGACCCTTATCGGGACCCGCTCGTTCGGCAAGGGGTCGGTGCAGACCATCATCCCGCTTGGTGCCGGCAATGGCGCCTTGGCGCTCACCACCGCGCGCTACTTCACCCCGTCCGGCCGATCGATCCAGGCCAAGGGTGTCGCGCCCGACATCGAGGTGCTGCAGGATGTGCCTGACGAGTTTAAGAGCCGTTCGGAAATCAAGGGCGAGGCTTCGATGCGCGGCCATCTCTCCGCCGAGGGTGCCGAGCAGACCGGTTCGCAATCCTACGTGCCGCCCGCCGAGAAGGACGACAAGGCGCTTGGCGCGGCTTATAACCTTCTGCGCGGCGTCACTGTCAATGCCGGGGTGCCGTCATCGCCGAAGGCAGCGGTTCCCAACTGATCCGCGACGCAACGATCGGAGTGGCGGAACGCCACTCCGATCCGGCTAAGTGTTCAGGCCACGGCTGCGTGTCTGGAGCGATGTGCGCACAGCAACTGCCTGATTTCGGGGGCCGGCTTCGGCCGGCTGAACAGATAGCCCTGCATTTCGGTGCAACCAAGCGCGCGGAGCAATTCCTGCTGCTGCTGCGTCTCGACGCCCTCTGCCGTGGTCGTCATATGTCGCTCCGCGGCGATGTTCACCACCGCCCGCACAATCCCGGATGACCCGCTTGGTTCAGCGATGTCGTCGACGAAGCAGCGATCGATCTTGATCTTGTCGAAAGGAAAACGCTGCAGATAGCTCAATGAGGAATAGCCGGTGCCGAAATCGTCCAGTGCAATTCGCACCCCGATGGCGCGAAGCTGATGCAAAATCTCCAGCGCGGCGTCGTCATCACGGATCAGCACCGCCTCGGTGATCTCCAGTTCCAGCCGGTTGGCGGGAAAACCGGACTCTGAAAGCGCGGCGACGATCTTCAATGCCAGCGTGCCGCTCCTGAATTGAACCGGTGAGACGTTGACCGCGAGCCTGATGGCATCTGGCCATGTCGTGGCCTCCGCGCAGGCCGTGGCCAGCACCCATTCACCGAGCTGGTTGATCAGGCCGGTCTCTTCCGCGATCGGGATGAATTCGGCGGGTGAGATCATGCCACGCTCGGCGTGCCGCCAGCGCACCAGCGCCTCGCAACCGTTGATTCTGTTGTCCTGAAGACTGACACAGGGTTGATAGTAAACCTCGAGTGCCTCGTCAGCTATTGCCTGGCGCAAATCCATTTCCAGGATGCGGCGCGCTTTTACCTGCGCGTCCATGGCCGGCTCGAAGAAACGATAGGTTCGGCGCCCCGCCGCCTTGGCCGCATACATCGCCAGGTCCGCGTTCTTCAGGATTTGATCGAGATCCGCCCCATGCTGGGGAGCCAAGGCAATGCCGATGCTGGCGTCGGTAGCGACCTGGTGACCGAGGCACTCGTACGGTGCGCGGATGGCGTCGAAAACGCACGCAACGAGGTCGGTGACGTCGGCCTCGGTCTTGACGGCGGTCTGAACGATAGCGAATTCATCGCCGCCCAACCGGGCGACGAAATCGGCGTCGCCGATGCAACGGCCCAGGCTTACCGCCACGGACTTCAGCAATTCATCGCCGATCATGTGTCCGAGCAAATCGTTGACGCTTTTGAATTCATCGATATCGATGTACAGCACCGCCAATTGCTGGCCCGAAGCGATGTGAGTCAGTTCCTGCTTCAGCCGCTCGCGAAACAAGGCGCGGTTCGGTAGATCGGTCAGCGCGTCGTAATGCGCCAGATGGGTGATCCGTTCCTCGGCGTGTCTGCGTTCGGTGACATCCTCGTGGGTCGCAACCCATCCGCCATCCGCCAATGGCTCGTTTATGATCTGGATTGAACGGCCGTCGTTGGTTTCGATCACCATGGAGTTTCTCAACCGGATATCGCGCAGGACCAGCGCGCAGTATTCGTCGAGGTCTCCGCCGAATGATCCGGTGGCCTTGCGATGGGCAATGACCTCGCGGAAAGAGCAACCTGGCTTCAGGACCTCCGCCGACAAGCCATACATCTCGATATAACGCTGGTTGCAGACGACCAGCTGCTGCGATGCGTCGAACAGCAGCAAGCCCTGCGTCATGTTGTTGATCGCGGTGTCGAGGCGCTGCTTTTCCATCTGATGTTGCCGCGACAGTTTTCGCACGACGAGAAGCAACAACGCCGCTATCAACATCACGAACAGACTGGCTGCCGCGATCAGATATCTGGTTTGCTCCCGCCAATCGTCCAGTGCCGCCGCGACGGTCGTGGTTGCAATAATCGAAATCGGGAAATGGGTTAGCGCGCGCACTGCCGCCAGCCGGTCCAGGCCATCCATCGGACTGGACAAACGCATCGTCCCATGGTCCGACCTCGACAATATCTGGCGGTGAATTAGACCGGTCTTGAAGTTCCGACCGATCAGCCGCTCGACATGCGGATAGCGCGCCAGCAGCGTTCCGTCACGAAGGTACATCGTAATCGCCGCGCCATCTCCAAGCGCCATGGATTTAAAGAACCTCTCGAAACTGGAGGGCGCGATGGCCCTTGTGACGATTCCGATAAACTCGCCTTTCTGCCCGACGACCTTGTGAGCGATGACGGTTGCCCAGCCTTCGGCGAAACGGCCTTCCACCAGTTCCATCAGGATCGGCGAGGTGGTGGTTCCCGATTTGAAGGCCTTGAAGAAGGCTCGGTCGGCGATGGTGATTTCTGGAACAGGCCACGTCTCCGACGAGTTGATCAGTTTTCCCTCCGCATCGAACACGTTGATGCCGGCGATGTCAGAGTAGGCGCCGACCTTCGTCTTCAGCACCTCATGCCATTCCAGAGTAGCCAATTTCCTTTTGAGGGTTTCGGAGGTGCTTCCGGTCGACTGGATTTGTGCGGCGAGATCTTTCTCAACGATCGTGAAGTCGTTGAGATGTTGATCGAATTGACGAGCCAACAACAACACGGTGTTTTCGAGTTCGCGTTCGCGGCTGGTCAAGGCGCGTTCGCGAAAATTGCCGGCCATGATCGTCGTGCCGATCGTTATGGCCGCAATCAGGCATGCACCGCCAATAACAAGCCAGCGGATCGGACCATTGCGAAAGAATGCTTTAATGTTGGAGGCGGGCGTACCGGTTGCCATCATGGGTCTGGATCACTGCCAAGGCTCGACGCCGAAACAGTTTGTGACGCTCCGGCCGACACATAGCTACTTTGTCGGGATGGAAACGACGTTAGTAATCTAGGTTAATGGCGGGTTAAGGGGCGTCCCGGTCCGGATCGCGATGCGCCTATTTTGTTGCAATTGTCTGGCCTGAGGCCGGGGCCACTTTCGATACCGCGGCAATAATGATGGCGGCGACGATGTTGGTGCCGGCGCTGGCCAGGATCGGCAGCGTGTAACTATGGCTGAGGTCGAAGGCGAAGCCGGCGGCGCTGGGACCGATCAGGGTGCCGAATGCCACGCTGGTGTAAAGTATGCCGATGATGCCGCTGACATTGCGGCCACCGAAATAGTCCATCACGATGGTCGGAAGGATTGCGACCCATCCGCCATAGAACACCCCATAGACCAAGGCGAATAAAGCCAGCGACCAGGCATTGACCGAAACCACCCAGGTCGCCAATGCGAGCGCCATGCCCGCAAACATCAGGAGGAGCGAAAGCTGGCGGCCCATCCGGTCGGCGAGGCCGCCCAGAAAGAAGCGGCCCGCTGTGCTGCCTATGCCGATGACGCCCAGCAACACCACCGCTGCCGACGGCGCGACGCCATGATCCCGCGCATAGGGCACGAGATGGACGAATGGCACAAAGACCCCGAACGAACAGATCAAGCAACTGGCGTAAAGGCCGATAAAGCGACGCGATCGGACTGCGTCACGGACCGAACTGTCTTCAAGTCGCGTCGGTTGTTGCGTGCCCGATCGCGGTGGATCGCCGTCGGGCCCGAGGCCGCGGTCGCGAGGATCGTTCTCGATAAAAAGTGCCAACCCTCCGCCTATGCCGGCGGCGAGAATGCCAAGCACCAGATACGCGGCGCGCCATCCCACGGCTTCGATTAAGTACGACGCCAATGGCGGCATCAGCAGCGTACCGACGCCGATACCACTGACGGCAAGACCTGACGCAAAGCCCCGACGGCGGACGAACCATCGCTGGACCGCTCCGATCGCAGGAACATACGCGCAGCCGACGCCGAGTCCCACACCCAGTCCGTAGGCTGCGTATACCTCCGGCAGACTGCGCGCGACGCTTGCGGCAGCGAGGCCAAGACCGGTCAGGATCATGCCCGCAACGGCAAAAAGGCGGGAGCCAAAGCGATCGGCGAGGGGACCACTCACCACCCCGAGCCCGAAATAGAGAAATCCGGCGAGCGAAAACACCAGCGATACCGAGCCCCGCGAGGCCCCGAAATTCTGCTGCAGCGGTTCCACAAAGGCGCTGAACGTATAGGCGCAGCCGAAGCCGACGAAGGTTACCGCGAACGCGGCGATCACGACGAACCAGCCATAGAAGATGCGGGAATTAGCTGATGCGGCTTTGCGGCTCATAACGGCCTCCATGGTAAGCATCTCTTGGAACACCAGTATAAGTATTTAAATAGTGTTTATTGATGTCAACCTGTAAACGTGATTTACTGGTGTTTAGATGTCGAAAAAGTCCAGAAAATTCAAAGTTCCGGATGAACTGGCAAATCTCTATGATTTCGCCAATTCGCTCGATGTCAGGCATTTCACGCATCACGGCCTGCGGCATGTGCAAGGCGACGAACTGACGGTTCCACGGGATCTGGCGGCCTGGATGTTGGAGCGTGGATTGCTGGCCGAGGGGGTCAGGATCACACCTGCGATGCTCGACACCGCGCGCCAATTGCGGAATCACGTTCGCGCCTACCTGGCGTGCGATCCGATTGAACGACGCAAAAACAAGGATGTCGTTCGATCGTTGACCTCTGCCTTGCAGGCATTTCCGCTTGTCGTGGAAATGGGGCACGATCGCGGGATGGCGCTCGGCCCCGCGCGCCGCGATGCTCTGGCGGGGTTATCGGCAATCGCTGCCGAAGTTTATAATGGTTCAGTCAAGGGAACGCTGGATCGGCTGAAGACGTGCGCGGCCGAGGAGTGCCGCCGGGTGTTCTTCGACCGATCGAAGCCGGCAACTCGGCGATGGTGCATGTCCACGTTGTGTGGGAACCGGACCAAGACCCGAACTTACCGCGAGCGCCATCGCAAGTCCGGCTAGGCCTGCGGCATTGCCCAGCTCAACGCGAAGTTCACGTCGGTCAACGGAACAATCCGGCTGCCTTCAATCCCCAGCGCGATAGTGGCCGGACTTGCCGCCGATTTTCTCGACCAGGTGAATGCCTTCGATACGAACGCCGCGTTCCGCTGCCTTGATCATGTCGTAGATCGTCAGACAGGCGACCGATACCGCGGTCAGCGCTTCCATTTCGACGCCGGTCGGGCCTGTGACCTTCACGGCAGCGCGGACAACGCAGCCCGGCAGCTTTGCGTCCGGCGTAATGTCCAGCGTGACTTTCGAAAGGGCGAGCGGATGGCACAGCGGTATCAGTTCCGATGTCCGTTTCGCCGCCATGATGCCGGCGATGCGTGCCGTACCCAGCACATCGCCTTTTTTGGCATTGCCCGAAACGATCAGGGCCAGCGTCGCCTTGCTCATGACGACGTGACCTTCGGCCACCGCTGTGCGTTCGGTCGCGGGCTTGGCGGAGACGTCGACCATTCGCGCATCGCCTTTGGCGTCGATATGGGTGAGGGCGGGTTCGGCCTTGGATGCGGGTTTGCCTTTAGCTGATGGCCGCGCCATGCGTCAGCCCGTCCCGCTCGCGTTGCCACTATCGGCGCGCGCCAGCAGGGCGCGGGTCGCCGCCGTCACATCAGCCTGCCGCATCAGGCTTTCGCCAACCAGGAAGGTCGACATGCCCACGCGCGCGAGTCGCGCAAGATCGGCGGGCTGGAAGATGCCGCTCTCGCCGACCATCACACGATCCCTCGGGATCAACGGTGCCAGCGCTTCGCTGGTCGCAAGCGTGGTCTCGAAGGTGCGCAGGTTACGATTATTGACGCCGATCATCGGTGACCGGAGTTTCAAGGCACGGTCCAGTTCGGTGCGGTCATGGATTTCGATCAGGACGTCCATGCCGAGCGCAACGGCCGCTTGCTCGATATCGCCGGCCGTCGCGTCGTCGAGGGCTGCCATGATGATCAGGATGCAGTCGGCGCCGTGGGCGCGGGCCTCGACCACCTGATAAGTGTCGTAGATGAAATCCTTGCGCAGCACCGGCAACGCGGTGGCCGCGCGGGCCGCCACCATGAAATCGAGATGGCCCTGAAACGATGGTGTATCGGTCAGCACCGAGAGACAAGCGGCACCGCCGGCTTCGTAGGCCTTCGCAAGCGCGGGCGGAACGAAATCGGCACGGATCAGGCCCCTGGATGGCGAAGCCTTCTTTATCTCGGCAATCAGCGCATAATCACCCTGCGCGAGCTTTTGGCGGATTGCGCTGACAAAGCCGCGCGGCGCGGACGCCGTCCTGGCTTTTGCTTCGAGGCTCGACAACGGATGCGCGCGCTTGGCGGCGGCGATTTCCTCGCGCTTGTAGGTCTCGATCTTGGTCAGGATGTCGGACACGCTATGCTCGTCGATCGTTGGACACTGCTATCAGATGTTTCAACCGTGCCGCCGCCGCACCGCTGTCGAGCGATTTGGCGCCGAGCGCTACGCCTTCCTTCAAATTCGCAGCCTTTCCGGCCACGATCAGCGCCGCCGAGGCGTTCAGCAACGCCACGTCACGATAAGGGCTTGGCTTCCCGTCGAGGACGCCTTGCAACGCGGCCGCGTTGGCAGTCGCATCGCCGCCTTTCAGCCCGTCGCCGCCGGCGCGCGCGAGACCGGCTTCCTCCGGCGTCACGTCGAATGTGCGGATATGGCCATTCTCCAGCGCCGCGACGAAGGTCGGCCCGGTGAGGGTGATTTCATCGAGGCCGTCTGAGCCGTGCACCACCCAGACCGCTTCGGCGCCGAGATTTTTGAGTACCTGCGCCAGCGGCTGCACCCACTGCCGGGAAAACACGCCGACCATCTGTCGTTTGACGCCAGCGGGGTTGGACAGCGGTCCCAGCAAATTGAAAATTGTGCGCGTCGCCAGTTCGACGCGGGTCGGGCCGACGTTCTTCCAGGCCGGATGGTGCGACGGCGCGAACATGAAGCCGATGCCAGCCTCCGTAACGCAGCGGCCGACATGCTCGGGCGTGATGTCGATCTTGACGCCGAGCGAAGACAGCACGTCGGCGGCGCCCGAGCGCGACGAGAGCGCCCGATTGCCGTGTTTCGCGACGGGCACGCCGGCGCCCGCGACGATGAACGAGGCGCAGGTCGACACGTTGACTGAGCCGGAGCCGTCGCCGCCGGTGCCGACCACGTCGACGGCATCGGAGGGCGCCTTGACGCGCAGCATCTTGGCGCGCACGGCCGATACCGCGCCGGTGATCTCATCGACGGTTTCGCCGCGTACGCGCAGCGCCATCAGCAGTCCGCCCATTTGCGAGGGCGTTGCCTCGCCGGACATCATGCTGTCGAAGGCGGCCGCAGCCTCGGTGCTCGACAGCGTCGCCCCGGTGGCGACTTTACCGATGATAGATTTGAGAGTGTCCATCACGTGCTTTCAAATCGACGCCTTCTGGCGAGGCGGCGCTCTCGCGCCGTCTCGCACCATGAGGATGCGTCTTCAATCATTATTATTCGCGCCGGTCACCTGCGCGAAGGCAGCCTGATTGACGCTGGTGCCGATCTCCGACTCAAGCTTCGTGATATATTGCGCGAGCTGTTCGTCGGTAAGTGCGCGCAGAACGGTATCCTTCAGTTTCTTCGTTTCTTCCGAAGCAGGGTCGACGGGCGGGACGCTGATGTCGGTCACGCGGAAGACGATCCATGCATTGGCGCTGGCATCGGGGGTTTGTCCGACGCCGTCCTTGGCCGTACGAAAGGCTGCTGCAATCACCCCGGCGGGCACGCCGGGCACCGAGGCGTCACGCTTGAACGCGCTGGCGGTTTCGACCTTCAATCCCGCTGCGGCGGCTTCGTCTGCAAGCTTGCCGCCGTGGTCGAGCTTCTGCACCATATCGGTCGCCTTGGTGCGCAACCGGCTGTTGATCTGATCGTCGCGCCACCTTGCCTCGACCTGGCCCCTGACTTCGTCAAGGGTGCGTTCGCGCGACGGCGTGATGCCCAGCACATCGTACCAGACATAGCCACCGTTGAACTGGATAGGATCGTTGTCGACCCCGACGTCGCTGGAAAATGCCTGCGAGACCACGTCGAGCCCGCGGGGAATGCTGGCTGCCGGCTGGCCATTGGGAAGGCGGCCGGAGCGATCGACGGCATCGATGGTCACCGCCGAGAGCCCCAGTTTCTGCGCGGCTTCGATCACGCTCGCGCCGCCACCGCGCTCGTCTTCCATCTTGTCGCGCAGTTCCGCCACCTTGGCGCGCGCCCGCTCGACCGCAATCTCCTTCTTGATATCCGAGGCGACGCTCTCATAGGAAGCCTCGACGCCCGGCTCGATCTTGCCGACCTTGACCAAGGCGACGCCGAACCGGCCTTGCTCCGGCTGGCTCACCTCGCCGGTCGGCAGCGAAAAGGCTGCGTCCGCAATCGCGGGATCACCGATCTCCGATTTCGTGATCAGACCGAGGTCGATATCGGACGCATTGAGACCGCGCTCCTTGGCCAGATCCTCGAACGACGTTCCAGATGCGATACGATTGCGCGCTGCCGCAGCCTCTTCCATGTTCGGAAACATGATCTGCGACAATTGGCGCCGTTCCGGCTTGCCAAGCTTGTCGCGGCGTTGTTCGAAGACCTTCCGGGCGTCCTCGTCGGATACCTCAGTCCATTTGCCGATGTCTTCCGGCGTGACCGCGACAAACGATATCTTGCGATATTCGGGTGCGCGGAACAGGGTCTTGTGGTCGTCGAAATAGCTGGCCAGCGCCTCCGGCGACGGCGGGTCGATTGTTCCGGCCTGCGCGGCGTCGAGTTTGACGTAGTCGATGCTGCGCTGTTCGTTCGCAAACCGGGTGAGGGCGTCGATCAGGACTTTTGGCGGTTCGAGGCCGGCCGTAATCGAGCCTGCAATTTGACGCCGCAGCGATACCCGCCGTTGTTCGGAGACATAACGCTGTTCGCTGAAGCCGTATTGCCGCATCGCGGCCTGGAAGCGGTTGGGGTCGAACGCCCCGTTGACACCCTTGAAATTGGGATCGGCGAAAATCGTGCGCATCGTTTCGTCGTTGGACTGCCCAAGTCCGAGCCGTCGTGCTTCCTCATCAAGCGCGGCTTCGGCAATGGTCTGTTGCAGCACCTGGCGATCGACCCCATAGGCGCGGGCCTGATCCGCAGTCAACGGGCGGCCGAACTGGCGGCCAATTTGCTGCAGCCTGTCGGTGTAGATCTGGCGGAATTGTTCGGTCGAGATCTCGGTATGGCCGACTTTGGCCACCGTCGATTGTCCGAAACCCCTGAAGATATCGGCGATGCCCCACACGCCAAAACTGATGATCAATACGCCCATCACTGTGGCCATTATGATTTTGCCGAGCCAGTTTGATGAGGCTTTGCGCATTCCTCGAAGCATGGGTCCAACTTGTTGGCAGGAGGGAACCGGGTTGCGCCCCAAGAAAAATTCGCAGAATTCGATACCGAATTCCGCAAACGGGCCTCACCGAGTTGATAAAGCATCATAAAGTGGCGGCCGCCCCGTCGCAACCTTGACGGGGCGCGCCAATTGACCCGGTTAACTTTCCGGGACGCCGCAGCCAGTATCTGGCGGGCCTGTATCGGCTCTGCTACTTGCCTGACCCAACTTTAGGGGAACCCGATATGACCGACGCCATCCGACCGCTGATCGCCGGCAACTGGAAAATGAACGAACTCAAGGCGTCCCTGGCCGAATTTGAGGCCATGCTCACGGGCGCCTCCAAGGTTGCGGGCAGGGCCGATCTCCTGGTTTGCCCGCCAGCGACCCTGATTATGGCCTTTGCCGATAAGGCACGCGGCTCAAAAGCCCTTGCGATTGGCGGTCAGGATTGCCACCCCAAGGCCTCAGGTGCGCATACCGGCGACATTTCAGCCGAGATGCTGGCGGATGCCGGCGCCAGCGCCGTCATTGTCGGCCATTCCGAACGGCGCGCCGATCACGGCGAGAGTGACATGCTGGTTCGCCAAAAGGCCGAGGCGGCCTGGCGGGCGGGCCTCACAGCCATCGTCTGTATCGGCGAAACCCAGCAGCAGCGGGATGCCGGACAAACCCTTGATATCTGCGGCGGCCAGCTCAAGGGATCGCTGCCGGACGGGGCCACCGCAGCCAAGCTGGTAGTGGCCTATGAACCGATCTGGGCGATCGGGACGGGTTTGACGCCCACCACCGGAGATGTTGAACAAATTCATAAGTTTATCCGCGAAACCTTGAAGGCACGGTTTAGCGGCGAGGGGGCCAATATCCGTATCCTGTATGGCGGCTCGGTAAAACCCGCGAACGCGGCGGAATTGATGGCGGTTGCGAACGTCAATGGCGCTCTGGTCGGCGGTGCCAGCCTGAAAGCAGCGGACTTTCTTGCGATTGCAGGTGATTGTCCCTAATTAACTAGCGAAGCGGTGCAGGGGTGACCATGCTCCCGGGGGTGACAATCCCCCATCCGATCGTGTAACACCGCGCAACTTCAAACACCGCAAGCTCAACATGCTGCCGGACGCCGGCGCTTTTTGGTTTGCGACGGAAGGTAGAGATGCAGACCGTCGTTATCGTAATTCATCTGATGATTGTCGCGACGCTGATCGCGACTGTGCTGTTGCAAAAGTCTGAAGGCGGCGGCCTTGGCGTTGGCGGGGGCGCCGGCTTCATGTCCAGCCGCGGCACGGCCAATTTGCTGACGCGCACGACGGCGGTTCTGGCAGTGGGCTTCTTCGTGACCAGCCTGTTCCTTTCCTGGCTCGCGAGCTACGACCGTAAGCCGAGTTCGATCATCAATCCGGTGTCACAATCGCAGCCGGCAGGTGGAGCGACGCCGGTCGCGCCGCCGACCAGCGGTGGCGGTGTCCTGGATTCACTGAAGAAGTCCGACGAGCAACAGCAGAATCAGCCCGCACCATCCGCTCCGCAGGCTCCGCGTTCGCAATAAAGCAGGATGGCCATGCAGGAACGGCATCTACCCTCCTGCATCAGCAATCCTTACCAACGCACTGACAATACTTTAGATTTCAAGTCACCCACAGCCCAGCAAAATGTTCGCCGCGGCGTGCGATTTGTTTTGGCGAATCGTGCGGGTGGCCTTAAAGGTTAAGCCCCATGGCGCGGTACATCTTCATCACCGGCGGCGTGGTTTCTTCGCTCGGAAAAGGTCTGGCTTCGGCGGCTCTTGGCGCGCTGCTGCAGGCGCGCGGCTACAAAGTTCGGTTGCGGAAACTAGATCCCTATCTCAATCTCGACCCTGGAACGATGTCGCCATACCAGCACGGCGAAGTGTTCGTGACCGATGACGGCGCCGAGACCGATCTCGACCTCGGTCACTATGAGCGCTTTACCGGACGTCCCGCCACCAAGGCCGACAACATCACCACCGGGCGTATCTATCAGGATATCCTGACCAAGGAGCGGCGCGGCGATTATCTCGGCGCCACCATCCAGGTGATCCCGCACGTCACCAACGCGATCAAGGATTTCATCCTCGACAGCAATGACGATTTCGATTTCGTGCTGTGCGAGATCGGCGGCACGGTCGGCGACATCGAGGGCCTGCCATTCTTCGAGGCGATCCGCCAGATCAAGAACGACCTGCCGCGGGACCACGCCATCTACATTCATTTGACGCTGCTGCCCTTCATTCCGAGCGCTGGCGAACTCAAGACCAAACCGACCCAGCATTCGGTCAAGGAACTGCGTTCGATCGGTATCCAGCCGGATATCTTGCTGTGCCGCACGGACCGGCCGATCCCGAAGGAAGAGCGGCGCAAGCTCGGCCTGTTCTGCAATGTGCGCGAAAGCGCGGTGATCGAGGCGCGCGACGTCGACAACATCTATGCCGTGCCGGAGGCCTATCACGCCGCCGGCCTCGACGACGAAGTGCTGGCGGCGTTCGGCATCGAGCCCAAGAGTCCGCCCGCGCTGGAAAGTTGGCACGTCATCAACGAGCGGGTGCGAAATCCCGAGGGCGCGGTGACGATCGCGATCGTCGGCAAATACACCGGCATGAAGGATGCCTACAAATCGCTGATCGAAGCGTTGTCGCATGGCGGCATCGCCAACAAGGTGAAGGTCAATCTCGACTGGATCGAGAGCGAGGTGTTCGAGAACGAAGACCCCGCGCCGTTCCTGGAACACGTCAACGGCATTCTGGTGCCCGGCGGCTTCGGCCAGCGCGGGGCGGAGGGCAAAATCCGCGCGGCGCAGTTCGCGCGCGAGCGCAACGTGCCCTATTTCGGCATCTGCTTCGGAATGCAGATGGCGGTGATCGAGGCTGCGCGCAATCTGGTTGGCATCGAGCAGGCGAATTCGACGGAATTCGGTCCCACGCCTGAACCGCTGGTCGGCCTGATGACGGAATGGCTGCGCGGCAATGAACTGGAGAAGCGATCCAAGGCCGGCGATCTCGGCGGCACCATGCGCCTTGGCGCCTATCCCGCTGCGCTCAAGCGCGGCAGCCGGGTATCGGAAGTTTATGGCGGCGCTCTAGAGATTTCTGAACGCCACCGTCATCGTTATGAGGTCAACACCGCCTATAAGGATCGGCTCGAGCAGCACGGCCTGAGATTTTCAGGTTTGTCGCCCGACGGCGTTCTGCCGGAGATCGTCGAATACGAGGACCACCCCTGGTTCATCGGGGTGCAGTTCCATCCCGAACTGAAATCGCGCCCCTTCGAACCACATCCGCTGTTCGCATCGTTCGTTCAGGCCGCCGTAGTGCAATCGCGGCTGGTTTGATGCCATGCATCGGCGGCCTTTGACGAACACGCCGATTGTTGCGACAAAACAGTCGCGCTACCGCAAGAACAGATCAGGGAGTTATGCCGATGATTTATGAAACCCGCGTCTATCGCTGCCTGCCCGGCCGGCTGCCGGCGCTATTGAAGCGTTTCGAGACGATCACGCTGAAACTGTGGGAGAAGCATGGCATCAAGCAGGCCGGTTTTTTCACCACCCTGGTCGGCGAATCCAATCAGGAACTGACCTATCTGCTGGCATGGGAATCGCTGGCCGAGCGCGAAAAGAAATGGACCGCTTTTCAGAGCGACCCGGACTGGATTTCCGCCCGCGCGAAAACCGAGGAGGATGGCCAGATTGTCGGCAACATCGTCAATCAACTGCTGGTCCCGACCTCATTCTCATCGGTGAAGTGACCGGCGGTTAGAGGGCTGGTTCGCCGGATGCCTCACGGTCTCGACCACATCGTGCACGCCGTCCGCGATCTCGACGCGGCTGCGGCGTTCTATGCGAGCGCCGGCTTTATGGTCGGCGCGCGCAACCGCCATCCGTGGGGCACCCACAACCGGGTTGTGCAGTTGAAGAACTGCTACATCGAGATTCTCACCGTCGCTGAACCCGAAAAGATCGTGCCGCACGGCGTGCGCTCGTTTTCATTCGGCGCCTTCAATCGCGAGTTCCTTGCGCATCGCGAAGGGTTCTCAATGCTGATTCTCAACAGCCGCAACGCGGTTGAGGATGCGCGCATGTTCGAGTCTGCTGGAATCTCGGATTTCGAGGTATTCGATTTTGCCCGTGAGGGCACAAAACCCGACGGCACGTCGGTGAAATTGGCGTTCTCGCTGGCTTTTGCGCAGGACCCGGCTTCGCCGGATGTGCGCTTCGCAGCGTGCCAGCACCATTTCCCGGAAAACTTCTGGGACCCCGCGTTTCAGACCCACGCCAACGGCGCCAAAGCCGTGTCCGGTGCGGCACTCGTCGCCGACAATCCGGCCGGCCATCAGTCCTTCTTGAAGTCCTTTACCGGCGTGGGCGAATTGTATTTGAGCTCGATCGGCGTCACGGCCCACACCGAGAATGGCGATATTGAAATCCTGGAATCGATGTCGTTTCGCGAGCGGTCAGGCATTTGCTCCGGTGTGAAGGGGCAGGGGATGGCGCTTGGCGCGATGCGTTTTCCGGTCGTCGATGTCGCGCAGGCCGAAGCCTTGCATAGGCAAAACGGAATTGTCTCACAGGCCCATGACGGGCGCCTGGTCGTGCCGCCCGATATCGCCTACGGCGCAACCCTGATATTCGAGAGGGCATAGATATTTAGCGCGTATTCTGCCCACAAAGCCGGTACCCACTTTTGGTCGGCGCGCGGGTTGATCCCACGGGCGCTGCACGGCATGGTCTACGGACGCGTTAAGAAGGAAAAGCCTTGAACGCCACGGTTTCAGCTGCGCGGGTGGTTGCCGCAGGATCGGTTCAATTCGGCAATGATCTGCCGATGTCGATCATCGCAGGCCCGTGCCAGCTCGAGAGCCGCGCGCATGGGCTCGAGGTGGCCGCGGCTCTGAAGGAGATTGCGGCGCGCCTGAAGATCGGTCTCGTCTACAAGACCTCGTTCGACAAGGCCAACCGCACCAGCGTATCCGCTGCGCGCGGCATCGGGCTAAAGCAGGCGCTGCCGATTTTTGCCGAGATACGCTCGTCGCTGGGACTGCCTGTACTCACCGACGTTCACGAGGCGACGCAATGCGCCGAGGTGGCGCAGGCCGCCGACGTGCTTCAGATACCGGCGTTTCTGTGCCGGCAGACCGATCTGCTGCTGGCCGCGGCCGCGACGGGCCGGGTCGTCAATGTCAAGAAAGGCCAGTTTCTAGCGCCATGGGACATGGCCAACGTCGTCGCGAAGATCACGGGAGCCGGCAATCGCAACGTGCTGGTCACCGAACGCGGCGCCTCGTTTGGCTATAACACGTTGGTGTCGGACATGCGGGCGCTGCCGATCCTGGCGCGCACGACAGGCGCGCCGGTTATCTTCGATGCTACCCATTCAGTGCAGCAACCGGGCGGCAAGGGCACCTCATCGGGCGGTGAGCGCGAATTTGTTCCGGTACTGGCGCGTGCCGCGGTCGCGGTCGGCGTCGCCGGCGTATTCATCGAGACCCACCCTGATCCCGATCATGCGCCGTCGGACGGTCCCAATATGGTGCCGCTGCGCGAGTTCGAAGGGTTGCTGCGGACGCTGATGGCGTTCGATGCGCTCACCAAGAATCTCGCCAACAATCCTGACAAAATCCCGAAAAGAATGTAGCGCGTTGATGCTGCAAACAGCATTGCGGCCGCAGGAGCAGCGCCTGCCGCCGGCCATCAATATCATCGCGCTCGCGAACTTCGCTGCCAGTCTGTCGACCCGCGCACTCGATCCGGTGCTGCCGCACGTTGCCGACGATTTCGGCATCAGCATCGCCACCGCTGCGAGTTTCTCGGCGGTGTTTGCCTTCACCTTTGCGATCGTGCAGCCGGTGCTGGGGGCGGCGGCCGACCTGTTCGGCAAGGCGCGGCTGATGATCGTGTGCCTGGTGCTGCTCGGTGTGGCGAGCATCCTCGGCGCCTTGTCAACATCGTTTCCGCTGTTGTTCGCGTCGCGAATTCTTGCCGGCATCGGCTCTGGCGGCGTATTTCCCGTCGCGCTGGGCTTGACCAGCGACCTCGTGGCTCCAGCGAAGCGCCAGGTCGCGATCGGCCGCACGCTGGCTGGCTCCATGACCGGCAATCTCCTGGGCGCCTCCTTTTCCGGAATTATCGGCGACTTTCTGGGCTGGCGGGGCGTGCTGGGGTACTCGGTGTTCTCGTGATCGTGGCATCGGTTGCCGTGGCTGCCGGCTTTCGCGGCGCGGCGCTGGCCCACCCGCCAAAAACAAATCTGTCGGCGCTCAGGCATGGCTATCGCACCATCTTCTCCAATCCGAACGCGCTTTGTTACGCAGCGGTCTTTGTCGAGGGCTGTTGCGTGCTGGGGCTGTTTCCGTATCTCGCCTCGTTCCTGTTCGAACTCGGCGAGACCAGCCTTTCGATCGCGGGAATCGTCATTGCCGGCTTCGCGCTTGGCGGCCTGTTCTATACGCTGACGGTTTCCCGCTTTCTGCCGCGGCTCGGCGTCAAGGGCATGATGATCATGGGCGGATCGATGGTCGGTCTGCAACTCGCCGTTATCGCGTTCGGCCCGAGCTGGAAGGTCCAGGCGATCA
This sequence comes from uncultured Alphaproteobacteria bacterium, assembly GCA_963811915.1. GTDB lineage: Bacteria > Pseudomonadota > Alphaproteobacteria > Rhizobiales > Xanthobacteraceae > Bradyrhizobium. The sequence continues at coordinate 219,677 of CAWETC010000015.1, read as the reverse complement.
GCCTTTTGTTCATGGGTTGGGGCTTCTACACCATTCACGGGTGCTTGCAGGTATTTGCCAGCGAACTCTCGGTGGAAGCCCGCGCCACCGCGATGTCGTTACATTCCTTCTTCTTTTACATGGGCCAGACCGTGGGGCCGATCGTCTACGGATTTGGCATTCAAAGCGTCGGCAAGCTGCCGACCCTGCTGACCAGCGCTGCGATCATGATTGCGCTCGGCTTTGCCTGTGCGCAGCTATTGAGGCAGAAGAGGCCGGCGGATGTGGGCGTGACCTAGGCCGCAGGCTGATCGCCCGTCGCCGTTTCTGGTTTGCGCCGCTGGATGGGCTCACGATAACGCGCCGCGGAAAAAGGCGATCACCTCATCCACCGCGGCGCGCGTCGGCTCGCCGGGGGCGTCGATGAGGTCAGCGGTGAAGACCGAGTGGGGCGGCTTTCCCCGCGCCTTCATGCCGGCGGGATTGCCCGCGCTGTCGGGTAATTCGGTGCCGGTGAAGGCCGTACCGAATACGGTGCGCAACGTTGCAAAGCGCGGCGCGCGGCAAAGCGTATCGCCCTCAAAGCGGTAGCCGCGCAGCCGTAGTCCCTGCTGTGTGCGGGCCTGGACCCGGGCAAGATCGTCAGGAGCGATGTCGAGGGCGGCGGGATTGAGCGCGGGCAGACCCGGCTGAGCGAGAACCGAGGCCAGCACGACCGGATCGAGCGCCATCGAAAGCGCAAAGCCGCCGGTGACGCACATGCCGATGGCCCCGACCCCGCGCCCGCCGCATTCGTCATAGGTAAGACGGGCGAGGGCGCGCAACCATTCCGTCACCGGACTGGATTTATTGGCGCGCAGCATCGTGAACTCGCGGGAGATGCACAACGAAACGATGCGCGTGTTGGAAGGTTGTTCAGGGTTGCTGGCGTCCGGTTCACCAAATAGGATGGGTGCATAGACGCGGAAGCCTGCATCGCGCACCCAGCGGCAGAAGCGCGCCAGGGTCGGGGTAAAGCCATAGATCTCGTGGACGACGATGATTGCCGGGCCGGTCGTCCCCGTTACCAACACGGGTTTGGTCTTGCCCAGCAGGCTGATGTCGCGCCTGGTGAAATCAGCGATGTCTGAATTCATTTCCATGCGTAGACCTTAGCAGGCTTTCTTGTTGCGTCGGTAAAGCCTGTCCGGCGCTATAGCCAGTCGGATAATTCAGCGTTGGAGCGATTTGAGCAGGGCTTGTTCGATGCGGCTCGCATGCCGCTCCCTGTGGCGTAAAATGTAGAATGAACGTCGAGGCAGATCAAACTTGACCTGATGCAAGGTCTTGGCGGCAAGCGATTGCGTGACCACGAGGTCGGAAATCGCGGTAGCGCAGTCGCTGCTTTCGACGGCGGTGCGGACGGCTTCGTTGGAGGGGAGTTCCAGCGCGATCCGAAGATCTGATAATTTGAGGCCGGACTGCCGAAGCGCGACCTCGAACATCGACCGCGTGCCCGAGCCATGTTCCCGCAACACCCAAGGCGTCGCCGGCAAATCCTTCGGCGTGATTTTCTTCCGGCCGACCCAGGGGTGTTTGGCGCCGACGACCATCACCAGCGCGTCACCGTCGATCCTTTTGGCAGCGAGCAAGGCTTCGTCAACTTCGCCTTCCACGAAACCGAGGTCGGCGCTCCCTTGAAGGACGGCACGGGCGACCTGCTCGGTATTCGCGATGGTGACGTGCAGATCAATGCCGGGATAGGCGGTGTGGAAGGTCTGGATGCGTCCCGGCAGCCAGTAATTCGCGACCGTCTGGCTTGCGGCAATCGTCAATGAACCGCGCTTCAATCCCGCCAGATCGTTCAGAACCTGCGCCGCGGCGCGGGCGCGGGCCAGGACAGCGCGGGCCTCGATCAGGAAGTCGCGGCCGGTCTGTGTCAGTACGATGCCACGGCCGATGCGGTCGAACAGCTTGATGTCGTAACGCGTTTCGAGCGCCGCAATGGCGGCGCTCGTTGCGGATTGCGTCAGGTTCAGTTCGCCGGCGGCCTGCGTGACGTGCTGCTTTTCCGCGACGGCGATGAAGATGCGAAGCTGTTCCAGTGTCATGGGCCGCTATCCAACGAGCTTGATGAGCGCAAGACTGAAGCTGGCGATAAAGAGGAAGGCAAGGGCCCCCAGCAATGCGGGCCGAATGCCCTTCGCCATCAGCTTGCGGATGTCGGTCTCCAGCCCCATCGCTGCCAAGGCAACCGACAGCAGGAACGTAGTTACCGCCGCAATCCAGATTTTTGTTCCGGCCGGAATGGTAATCAGGCTGTTGATGCCGACCAGTGCCACGAAGCCGAGCACGAACCAGGGCATTGGCGGCCGGGCGGACGATGCGCTCGCGGTCGGATCGTCCTTGCCGGTGCTATGCGCCATCAATCCCAGGCCGATCACGACCGGCGCCAGCAGCATGACGCGCGACAGTTTGGCGATGGTTCCGAACTGGCCGGCCTTTTGTCCATCCTGGAAAGCGGCGGCGACGACCTGTGCGATCTCGTGAATCGACGCGCCGCTCCACAATCCGAATGCATGGGGATCGAGATGCAGCAGCCCGGGGAGCAGCGGATAGCTGAACATTGCGACCGATCCGAACACGGTCACACAGGCCACCGCGTAAGCCACGTCTTCATCACGCGCATTGGTCACCGTATTGGTGGCGATCACGGCGGAAGCGCCACAGATAGATGTCCCGGCGGCGATCAACTGGGCAAGCTTGCGGTCGACGCCCAGCCATTTCCCCATCCAGACCGTAAAAGCGAAGGTAGCCACCAGCGTTGCGGCGATGATGCCGATGCCGCGGCCACCAACTTCGATCACCTGAGTGATAGTCAATTGCAGACCGAGCAGGATGATGGCGATGCGCAGCAATCGCCGCAGGCTGAAGGCGACGCCCGGCTTTGCGGCGGACGGCGTGCCCACGAGGTTATGGAAGGCGATGCCGATCACGATGGCAAGGATCAAAGGGCTGAACGTCGCCATCCCCGGCAATTGCCGGACCAGGTAGGCCGAGACCGCGACGGTCGATGCCAGCATCACGCCGGGCAGCGTTGTCAGGATGGTTCGGGCCAGTTTATGGCCTGGTCCCGACGGCGTCGCTTCGGATGTATTCCGCGGAAGTGAAATGGCGGGATTGGCGCTGGAGACGAGTTGGCAAGCTGCGTTGGTCATGATTGGGCTCCGTCGATTGCCCATCCACTATCGGAAGTCCCGATCAATCAATCCAACAGATAATAAAAGTAAAAACAATCGATTTTATAGCTTGGTTGCTCAAAAACTGCGCCCGCCGAACGGGACCCCCGCTGATCATTCGGGCAACTATTCCCTGTGGCGATCGTCTGGGCGCGAACGGATCAGCCTCGCCCGCGATAGGGCGCGACGCCCTGGTCGGGGATCCACATCCCCTTTGGCAGGTTACCGGTCTGCCAGAACACGTCGATTGGAATGCCGCCGCGCGGATACCAGTAGCCGCCGATGCGCAGCCATTTCGGCTTGATTTCCACCGAAATCCGCTTGCCGATCGCGACCGTGCAGTCCTCGTGAAACGCGCCGTGATTGCGGAAGCTCGCGACATAGAGTTTCAGCGATTTCGATTCGAGCAGCCATTGGCCTGGCACGTAGTCGATCATGAGATGCGCAAAGTCTGGCTGGCCGGTGACCGGGCACAGCGAGGTGAATTCCGGCGCGGTAAACCGCACCACGTAATTCGTGTCTTTTTGCGGATTGGGCACGCGGTCGAGCTTGGCCGTGTCAGGCGATGTGGGCCATTCCACAGCGCGGCCGAGCTGCAGGCCTGATGGATCCGCTAGCGGCCTGGACGATTTCTTGGACGATTCGCGGGGCTTCCTGGACATACCTTTGTCTCCGTTGTCGCGTTATTAGACAATTCGCAAGGCGGCGTCACGGGCAAGGCAACCTTTTCCGCCGCCAAGGCTTGCTGTAAAGGCTTGGCGTAGAAGCCGCGCCAACCGTTCAATCCCGATTTTTCCAAAGAGGCACCCATGACCGCTATCATCGACATCATCGGCCGCGAAATCCTTGATAGTCGGGGCAATCCCACGGTTGAGGTCGATGTCGTGCTGGAAGACGGTTCGATCGGCCGCGCGGCGGTGCCGTCGGGCGCCTCAACCGGCGCGCATGAGGCGGTTGAGCTTCGTGACGGAGACAAGGCGCGCTATTTCGGCAAGGGCGTGCAGAAGGCGGTCGAGGCCGTGAACGGCGAAATCTTCGACGCGCTCGACGACATGGCCGTCGAGGAGCAGGTCCAGATCGACCAGATCATGATCGATCTCGACGGAACGCCGAACAAGAGCCGACTAGGTGCCAATGCCATCCTCGGCGTCTCGCTGGCCTGCGCCAAGGCCGCAGCGGAATCCTTCGACATGCCGCTGTATCGTTATGTCGGCGGCACCTCGGCGAGGACATTGCCGGTGCCGATGATGAACATCATCAATGGCGGCGTGCATGCGGACAACCCGATCGACTTCCAGGAATTCATGATCATGCCGGTCGGCGCCAATACCTTTGCCGAGGGGCTGCGCTGCGGTTCGGAAATCTTCCACACCTTGCGCAGCGAGTTGAAGAAGGCCGGTCACAACACCAATGTCGGTGACGAAGGCGGCTTCGCGCCGAACCTGCCGTCGGCGGATGCGGCGCTTGAATTCGTCATGGCTGCGATCGGCAAGGCCGGTTACAAGGCAGGCAGCGATGTCATGCTGGCACTGGATTGCGCCGCCACTGAATTTTTCAAGGACGGCAATTACGTTTATGCCGGCGAGAACAAGACCCGCTCGGCCTCCGAACAGGCGAAATATCTCGCCGATCTTGCGTCGCGTTATCCGATCGTTTCGATCGAGGACGGCATGTCCGAAGACGACATGGATGGCTGGAAGCAACTGACCGACCTCATGGGCGGGAAATGCCAGCTGGTCGGCGACGACCTGTTCGTCACCAACGTGGCGCGGCTTGCCGACGGCATCAAGAACGGTCGCGCCAACTCCATTCTCATCAAGGTCAACCAGATCGGCACGCTGACGGAAACGCTGAGCGCGGTCGAGATGGCCTACAAGGCCGGTTACACCGCGGTGATGTCGCATCGGTCCGGCGAGACCGAGGATTCCACCATCGCCGACCTTGCGGTTGCTACCAATTGCGGCCAGATCAAAACCGGCTCGCTGGCGCGCTCCGACCGCACATCCAAGTACAATCAGTTGCTGCGGATCGAGCAGGAATTGGGAAGCCAGGCGAAATACGCGGGCAGGGCGGCGCTGAAGGCGATGAGGTAAGCGTTCGCCGCCAGAGTTTAGAGATGGCGGCGGATAAATTCGCCGGCATTCGCCAGCGCGCGTCGGCCCTCCGCCAGATGGGCGTTCCATATCGGCCAAGCGTGGATCATCTCTGGCCAGATTTCCAGCGTTACCGCAACTCCGGCTGCCCCGGCGGCAGCCGCGAACCGCGTGGAATCCTCGAGCAGGGTCTCGCAGGAGCCAACCTGAATCAAAGTCGGCGGAAGCCCGCGCAGATCGGCATAGAGCGGTGAGACCCGCGGGTCCCTCTTGTCGATGAGCGGAGGCAAGTAAGCGTCTACCAGTTCGGCAAGGTAGGTCTTGTGAATGATCGGATCGACATCGTCTTTGGTAGCGAGGGTCGATCCGGATAATGTCAGGTCCGTCCATGGTGAGATAAGCCAGGCGCAGCCCGGAACAGAATTCGCCGGCATCGCGGAGCCGGTTGATCAGCGCAACCGTGAGACCACCGCCCGCGCTATCGCCGCCGACCGCAATATGTTCGGCCGCAATGCCTTGTTTTGTCAGAAACCTCCACGCCGAGAGCACGTCATCCAGCGCAGCAGGAAAAATATTTTCGGGCGCGAGGCGATATTCAATCGCGAGCGTTCGTGCCTTGGCTGCTCGTCCAGCCTCACTGACCAGCCGGCGGTGGCTGAGGATCGAGCCCGAACAATAGCCGCCTCCGTGAAAAAACAACAACACGCGAGAGGTATCGCTGCCGGGCGCAATGGACCATTCTCCTTGAATTCCCCCAAGATTGACTTCCTCGAGCCGGATGTCGCTTGCGACGGGCCAAGCCGACCCGACTTCCTCGATGCGTTGGCGGCGTGCTTGCCAGCCGACCGGACGTGGCTTTGAGCTCAGCAACGTGCGAACGACGTCGATCTCGCTTTGGGCCATGGCATCCTCCTCGTTGTTGCACAGCCTAGCCCAAGCAAGGGCGATTTTGAATTGTGCCAAGCTATGAGGCTTGCGTTTCCCGGCCAACGTGAGAACACTCCCGGCCAATTCGGCTCAGCCGAAACAGGGAGGGTTACGATGAGTTCAGACAGCAAAACCGGGCTGCAATTGCGTTCGCTGATCAAGAAGAGCGGCGAACTCGAAATATCGTTGGTAAGCGTTCCGACACCTGAGCCCTCGGCCGACGAAGTCGTGGTTCGCGTCGAGGCCGCGCCGATCAACCCGTCCGATCTCGGCCTCCTCGTTGGAGCCGCCGACATGACATCCGCCAAGGCGTCCGGCACCAAAGACGCGCCGGTCGTTACGGCGAAAGTTCCGGAAGCGGCGATGCGGGCGATGGCGGCGCGGCTGGATGAATCCATGCCGGTCGGCAATGAGGGCGCCGGCGTTGTGATCAAGACCGGCTCGTCCGACGCGGCGAAGGCGCTGATGGGCAAGACGGTCGCGATGATCGGTGGCGCCATGTACTCGCAATACCGCACGATCAGGGCGGGCGACTGTCTGGTACTGCCTGCCGGCATCACGCCCGCCGAAGGCGCCTCGTGCTTTGTCAATCCGCTGACGTCGCTCGGCATGGTCGAGACCATGCGGCGCGAGGGCCATAAAGCCCTCGTGCACACCGCGGCCGCCTCCAACCTCGGCCAGATGCTCAACAAGATCTGCCTCAAGGATGGCATCGATCTCGTCAATATTGTCCGAAGCGCACAGCAGGCGGAAATCCTGCACAAGATCGGTGCGAAACATGTGGTCGATTCCACCGCGCCGACCTTTATGTCCGATCTGACGGCTGCGCTGGTGGAAACCGGCGCGACGCTGGCGTTCGATGCGATCGGCGGCGGCAAGCTCGCTGGCCAGATTCTCACCTGCATGGAAATCGCGGCCAACAAGACCGCCAAGGTGTACAGCCGCTACGGATCGAGCGTGCATAAGCAGGTCTATATCTACGGCAGCCTCGACCCGGGTCCGATCGAGTTGAACCGGGCATTCGGCATGGCCTGGGGAGTAGGCGGCTGGCTGCTGTTTCCGTTTCTGCAGAAAATCGGCCCGGCCGATGGAATGAAGCTGCGCCAGCGCGTCGTCGCCGAACTCAAGACGACCTTTGCCAGCCATTATACCCAGGTGGTCTCGTTGCAGGAGGCGCTGCAGCTCTCGCACATCGCCGTCTACGGCAAGCGCGCGACCGGCGAAAAATACCTGATCAATCCGAACAAGGCCTGACGATTTTCTGCGCCTACGGCTCGGCCACGATTTCACGCAAATAATGACTGACGGATTACGCGACAGGAGTTGTTGAAAACAGTTTTTTAAAACGGGGGAAATCAATGTCTACAGATCTCAAATATCTCGCATTTACGGCCATTCTGACCGCGTCGCTGTGGATTCCCTACATAGTTTGCCAGGTGATGACCAATGGGCCGCTGGCGCCACCGAATTATCTTGATCCCACACCGCGGCCGGTGCCGCTGTGGGGCAGGCGCGCCGACCGGACCTATATCAACGCCGTGGAAACCTTTGCGCCGTTTGCGGCGCTGGTGATCGCGGTTCATCTGGCCGGCAAGGCCAATCCGATGACGGCGTTCTGGGCGATGGCGTTCTTCTGGCTGCGGCTGGCCCACGCCGTCGTATATCTGCTCGGCATTCCCTATCTGCGGACGCTGATCTTCACGCTCGGTTACGTGGCGGTTGTTGGAATCTTCTGGGAATTCGTCAAATAGGCGCACATGCGATCTCCAGCGGACCCGGACCTGGCGCAGGAAACCCGGCACAGATTTTATGACATGGCGGCGGCCGAGAAGGCGGTGGTAGTGGGCTTCCATGCCGCGATCCAATCGCTGCTCGCGAAAGTTTGACTGGTCGGATTGTCATCGGCCGTTATTTGCGAGTTCAGCCACCTGGTGCCGTAAGCGTTCCGGGCGCTCGGTTGCGCCCGGAATGATGCGGAGAGTACGGAAGAGAAATCCATGCACTTGCATCTTTCGTTGGCGCCGTTAGGGTAGCGGCCAGGCGGCCCCGTGCCCGCGTCAAAAGGAGATATCATGTCCACCCACAATGTCGTCGTTATTCCCGGCAGCCTGCGCAAAGAGAGCTTCTCGCTCAAGGTCGCCAACGCACTGGCCAAACTGGCGCCCGATACGATCAAGCTCAACGTCGTGACGTTGCACGGCATCTCCTTTTTCAATCAGGATCTGGAAGCGACGCCGCCGGCCGACTGGGTGGCTTTCCGCGAAAAATTGCAGAAGTCGGAAGGCGTGCTGTTCGTCACCCCGGAATACAACCGTTCGATTCCTGGCGTGCTGAAGAACGCTATCGACGTCGGATCTCGCCCCTACGGCAAAAGCTCTTTCCTCGGCAAGCCGATTGGCGTTGTCAGCAACTCGCCTGGGCCGCTTGGCGGCGTCAACGCGGCGATGAACCTCAAGCAGATCCTGCCGGGCTATAGCGGAACGATCATGGGGCAGCCCGAAATCTACCTGACCGGGATCGGGGATGCCTTCAACGACAAGGGCGAACTCGTCAAGGAATCGCTGCAGGCGGTGCTTCAGCAGTATATCGACGCCTTTGCGGCGTTCGTGCAAAAGCACAACAAATAGGCGCGCAGGGCCGGCCCGGTTCGTTATCTTAGGATTCCGTTAACCGGGCCGTCGCATGCTCCGGCCATGGTCTCGCGCAGCCGACTTAAATCCCTGCTTACCGGGTTGGCCCTCTATACGATGGCGGCGGCCATGGTCGGCTATTTCGGCGTCAACGCCTATACCGGCAAATATGGATTGAACGCGCGCCAGGAACTCGATCAGGAGATCATCGCGCTGACCTCGGAATTGGCTCGCCTCAAGCAGGAGCGGGCTGCGGGCGAGCAGCGTGTCTCGTTGCTGCGGTCCGACCGGGTCGACCCTGACATGCTCGACGAGCGCGCGCGCTATCAGCTCGATTACGTCAATCCGCATGACTTGGTTCGGACCGTCCATCCGAACTGATCGACAATTACAAATTTGCACGAAATAGATTTCGAAAATGTCGCGCCGGGTTGCACTGCGGCATAGCGAAACATTCGCAAGCTCACGCAATCCTTTCAAGGCGGTTTGAGTTGGGTTAGAGAGAGCCATTCGTTCTCTCATCCGGAAATGCCATGGCCGCACCGAAGAAAAGCGTCGCGAAAGAAACAAGTCAGGGAAATGGCGCAGATACTCCCCCGGAATTCACCAGGGAGCAGGAGCTGAGCGCACTGCGCGACATGCTGCTGATCCGACGATTCGAGGAAAAGGCCGGCCAGCTCTATGGAATGGGCGCCATCGGCGGCTTCTGCCATCTCTATATCGGCCAGGAAGCGATCGTCGTCGGTATGCAGATGGCCCTGAAAAAGGGCGATCAGGTCATAACGGGATACCGCGATCATGGGCACATGCTGGCCTGTGGCATGGAAGCCAAGGGCGTGATGGCAGAGCTGACCGGACGCCATGGCGGCTACTCCAAGGGCAAGGGCGGCTCCATGCACATGTTCAGCAAGGAGAAGAATTTCTTTGGCGGCCACGGCATCGTCGGCGCGCAGGTTTCGCTCGGCACCGGTCTCGCTTTCGCCAATCGCTATCGCGGTAACGATTTCGTCAGCCTTGCCTATTTCGGTGATGGCGCTGCGAATCAGGGCCAGGTCTACGAGAGCTTCAACATGGCCGAGCTGTGGAAGCTCCCGGTGATCTACATCATCGAGAACAATCGTTATGCGATGGGCACCTCGGTCACGCGCTCGTCAGCGCAGACCGACTTTTCCAAGCGCGGCATTTCCTTCAACATTCCGGGTGAACAGGTCGACGGCATGGATGTCCGCGCCGTGAAGGCCGCGGGGGACAGGGCCGTGGCCTGGTGCCGCGCCGGCAAGGGCCCCTTCATTCTGGAAATGCAGACCTATCGCTACCGCGGACACTCGATGTCGGATCCTGCCAAGTATCGTACCCGCGAGGAAGTCGACAAGGTCCGGCACGACAGCGACCCGATCGAGCAGGTTCGCGAACGCTTGCTGGCGGCCAAGATGAGCGAACAGGAATTGAAGGCGATCGACGCCCAGGTACGGGAGATCGTCAACGCCGCCGCCGACTTTGCGCAGCACGATCCCGAACCCGATGCCGCCGAATTGTGGACCGACGTCTATCGTTAAACGCGCGAAACGCTTATCCCGCAGGATACGCGCAGCCTAAAGAGTGAATTTTCCGGAGCGGATATGCCAATTCAAGTGCTAATGCCTGCGCTGTCACCGACCATGGAGAAAGGCAACCTTTCGAAGTGGCTGAAGAAGGAGGGCGAGGCCATCAAGTCGGGCGATGTCATCGCCGAGATTGAAACCGACAAGGCGACGATGGAAGTTGAAGCCACCGATGAGGGCACGCTTGGCAGGATACTGATCCCGGAAGGGACCGCGGACGTCGCGGTCAATACGCCGATCGCGACCATTCTGGCCGACGGCGAAAGTGCTGATGATGCCGGCAAGGCCAGCGCGCCGCCGAAACAGGAGAAAGCCGCTGAGTCGGCGCCGCCCGCCGCCGAGACGAAATCCGCGCCTTCACCGAAAGACGAAACTCCGGCGCCGCAGCCGATCCCCGCCGCTCCCAAAGCCGCCGCCGAACCCGATCCTGAAGTACCCGCGGGCACCGAGATGGTGACGATGACCATCCGTGAAGCCTTGCGCGACGCCATGGTCGAGGAAATGCGGCGTGATCCCGACGTATTCATCATGGGCGAAGAGGTCGCGGAATATCAGGGCGCCTACAAGGTCAGCCAAGGGCTGTTGCAGGAATTCGGCGCCGGGCGCGTCATCGATACGCCGATCACCGAGCACGGATTTGCCGGCGTCGGCATCGGCGCCGCCATGGCGGGGCTGAAGCCGATCGTCGAATTCATGACCTTCAACTTCGCCATGCAGGCGATGGACCAGATCATCAACTCCGCGGCAAAAACGCTGTACATGTCCGGCGGACAGATGGGGTGCTCGATCGTGTTCCGCGGCCCGAATGGCGCGGCAGCCCGCGTCGCCGCGCAGCACAGCCAAGACTATTCGGCCTGGTATTCGCAGATTCCCGGACTCAAGGTGGTCGCGCCGTTTTCGGCCGCCGATTACAAGGGCCTGTTGAAGGCTGCGATCCGCGATCCCAATCCGGTGATCTTCCTCGAAAACGAAATCCTCTACGGCCATTCCGGCGAGGTCCCGAAACTCGACGACTATGTGATCCCGATCGGCAAGGCGCGCGTGGTGCGCTCGGGTGGGCATGTCACGATCATTTCGTGGTCCAACGGCATGTCTTACGCATTGAAGGCCGCTGACGAATTGGCCAAGGAAGGCATCGAAGCCGAGGTGATCGATCTGCGCACGCTGCGTCCGATGGACACGGAAACACTCGTGGCTTCCGTGAAGAAGACCGGCCGTGCCGTCACGGTGGAAGAAGGCTGGCAGCAAAACGGCGTCGGCGCCGAAATCGCGGCCCGGCTGATGGAGCATGCGTTCGACTACCTCGATGCGCCCGTGGCGCGGGTGTCGGGCAAGGATGTGCCGATGCCTTATGCAGCCAATCTCGAAAAGCTCGCATTGCCTTCTGTGGCGGAGGTGGTCGAGGCCGCCAAAGCCGTTTGTTACCGGTGACGCATGCCAGGTCCCAAGGAGCAGCCATTGCCGCCAGACGTCATGGGCCGCGATGACGCCACTGAGGTACTGCGTGCCTTCGTCGTCGATGGCGGACTTTCGATCGCGTTCACCCGCGCGTTCGAAGAACCTGACATGTGGGGCCTGCTTCTGGTGGATATCGCACGACATGCCGCGCGGGCTTATGCGCAGGAGAGTTCCTACACCGAGGAAGAAGCGCTGGCGCGCGTCGTCGACATGTTCGAATCCGAAATCGCTCGACCGACCGACGTGGGCAATACCACGACGAGATCGCAACAAGGACACTGATCGTGGCCGTTGAATCCTATCATTTCGACTTCATGGCCGAAGCCATTCGCGAGGCGGAGACCAGCATCTCCGAGGGTGGGTTGCCGATCGGCGCGGTCCTGACGCGCGACAGGAAAATCATTTCGCGCGGGCATAATCGCCGGGTGCAGGAGCAGAACGTCATCCTGCACGGCGAAATGTCATGCATGCGCAACGCCGGGCTGATCCCGTTTCATGACACGGTCATGTATACGACGCTGTCGCCCTGTTCGATGTGCGCAGGCGCGGTCGGACTGTTCAAGTTGTCGCTGCTGGTGATTGGCGAGTCCATCACGTTTCCGGGCAGCAAGGACATCCTGACCCAGTTCGGCATTCCCTATATCGATCTCGAGGACGAGCGATCGATTAACATGATGAAATCATGGCGATCGATTCCAGCTAACGAACGCCTCTGGCAAGGCGATATCGGCAATTGAAGCGGATCTTCGATCTTTCATCGGGTGCGCATAACACCCAAACGTTCCCTAGTTGGCCTTCCAGCGGTTGGAAGACAACGAGCAAGAATATCCTGTGAGGTCAGTATGCCCATCAACATTCTGATGCCTGCGTTGTCGCCGACGATGGAGAAGGGCAACCTTGCCAAGTGGCTCAAGAAAGAGGGCGACAAGGTCAAGTCCGGCGATGTGATCGCGGAAATCGAGACCGACAAGGCGACCATGGAGGTCGAGGCGGTCGACGAAGGCACGATCGCGAAAATCCTGGTGCCAGAGGGCACCCAGGACGTCGCCGTCAACGACGTGATCGCGGTGTTGGCCGGCGATGGCGAGGACGTCAAGGCGGCCGGGGCTGCGGGCACCAGCGCGCCTCCGAAAGCGGCTCCGGCGGCGGAAGCACCGGCGGCGAAGCCAGCGCCGACCCCCGCTGTAGCGCCGGTTCCTGCGGCTCCGCCGGCAAAGGCTCCGGCGCCTGCCGCCGCTGCGCCAGCGCCCCAGGCAGCGGCATCTGCGCCACAGGCCAACGGTCACGCCCGCACATTTTCATCGCCGCTGGCCCGTCGCCTCGCCAAGGAAGCCGGTATCGAGCTGGCGCGCATTAACGGTACTGGCCCGCATGGCCGCATCGTCGCCCGCGATGTCGAGGAAGCCAAATCAGGCAAGGGCCTCAAAGCGCCTGCGGCGGCACCGGCCGGTGCGCCGTCGATCGCTCCCGCGATGTCGGACAAGCAGATCCGCGCGCTGTTCGAGCCGGGCAGCTACGAGATCGTGCCGCATGACGGCATGCGCCGCACGATTGCCCAAAGACTGACGGCGTCGGTGCAGACCGTTCCGCATTTCTATCTGACAATAGATTGCGAAATCGGCAAGCTGCTCGCCGCGCGCGAGGAAATCAACGCGAGTGCGCCGAAGGACAAGGAGAAGCAAGCCTCTCTACAAGCTTTCGGTCAACGATTTCGTCATCAAGGCGATGGCGATTGCGCTGCAGCGGATTCCCGATTGCAATGTGAGCTGGACCGAAGGCGGCATGGTCAAGCACCATCACTCCGATATCGGCGTCGCGGTGGCGATGCCGGGTGGGCTGATCACGCCAATCATCCGCCACGCCGAAACCAAATCACTGTCGGCGATTTCGAGCGAAATGAAGGATTTCGCCGCCCGCGCGCGGGCGCGTAAGCTCAAGCCCGAGGAATATCAGGGCGGCACCACGGCGATTTCGAACCTCGGCATGTACGGCATCAAGGATTTCACCGCGGTTATCAACCCGCCGCACGCGACCATTTTGGCGGTCGGCACCAGCGAAGAGCGCGCGGTTGTGCGCAATGGCAAGATCGAAGCCGCGCACATCATGAGCGTGACACTGTCCTGCGATCACCGCGCAGTCGACGGCGCGCTCGGCGCCGAATTGATCGGCGCGTTCAAGATGCTGATCGAAAACCCCGTCATGATGATGGTGTGAACGCCGGTCGTTCGGCAACAGGGGCGATCATGCGGTCAGCGGGAGTTTTCATCCTGGCTTTTATCGCCTCGGCCGTCGTGGGTATGCTGGCCTTTGCCGCGGTATCGCTGCTGCCGGATTGGGATGACGGCGCCGGCCGCGGCCTTGGTGAGGCCTTTCGGGCGTTGCTGACGACGGGTTATGTGATCCTCAGTATCATGCTCTATGGTTTCGCGGCCTGGCGCCATGATCGGGCGCGGCACTTCAAGCGTGCGCTGCGCATTCTGTTTCTGGTGCCGTTTCTGATCGTCGTTCTCGGCGCTATCGACAACGGCATTCACCACATCGACTGGCCGCGTGAGGCCCTCGGCTTGGGGCAGATGTTCGTCCCGCTATGGATCGTAGCGCTGGTGCAGTGGCTGATCCTGCATACCTATCTGTCGCGGCAGACCGCGGATGATGAAACCATCTCCACATCACCCAATATCGCCTGAGCTAACGGGAGCCCTTGTATGGCCGATACGTCCTTCGACATCATCATCATCGGCTCCGGCCCCGGCGGCTACGTTACCGCCATAAGGGCGGCCCAGCTCGGGTTCAAGACCGCGATCATCGAGAAATCCTATCTCGGGGGCATCTGCCTGAACTGGGGATGTATCCCGACCAAGGCGCTGCTGCGCTCGGCGGAAATCTTCCATTACATGCAGCACGCAAAGGATTACGGGCTGTCGGCCGAGAACGTTTCGTTTGACCCTAAAGCGGTGGTGCAGCGTTCGCGCGGCGTCTCGAAGCGCCTCAATGACGGCGTCGGCTTTCTGATGAAGAAAAACAAGGTGACGATCATCTGGGGCGAAGCCTCGATCGATGCGCCAGGCAAGATCGCCGTCAAGAAATCCGCCGTCGAGGCGCCGAAGGGCGTGTTGGGCGAGGGCGCTTACCAGGCCAAGCACATCATTCTGGCCACCGGCGCGCGGCCACGTGTGTTGCCGGGACTGGAGCCCGACAAGAAACTGATCTGGACCTATTTTGAGGCGATGGTACCGGACAAAATGCCGAAATCGCTGCTGGTGGTCGGCTCCGGCGCGATCGGCATCGAGTTCGCGTCGTTCTTCCACACCATGGGCGCCGACGTGACCGTGGTCGAAGTGCTGCCGCAAATCCTTCCGGTTGAGGACGCCGAGATCGCAGCGCTGGCGCGCAAGCGGTTCGAAAAACAAGGCATCAAGATTCTCAGCAACACCAAGGTGACAAAACTCGAGAAGAAGAGCGACAGCGTCGTCGCCACCATCGATGACGGCAAGAAGCCGCAGACGGTCGAATTCGACCGGGTGATTTCGGCCGTCGGCGTGGTCGGCAATATCGAAAATCTTGGGCTGGAAAAACTCGGTGTCAAAACCGATCGCGGCTGCGTCGTGATCGATGGCTACGGCAAGACCAATGTGCCCGGCATCTATGCTATCGGCGACGTCGCCGGACCGCCGATGCTGGCGCACAAGGCAGAGCATGAGGGCGTGGTGTGCGTCGAGGCCATCAAGGGTCTGCACCCGCATGCGATGGACAAGAACCTCATTCCCGGCTGCACCTATTGCAACCCGCAGATCGCCTCGGTCGGCCTGACCGAAGCCAGGGCCAAGGAGGGTGGGCGCGAAATCCGCGTCGGCCGCTTCCCCTTCGTCGGCAATGGCAAGGCGATTGCGCTCGGCGAGGATCAGGGCCTGGTTAAAGTGATCTTCGACAAGAAGACCGGGCAACTGCTCGGCGCGCACATGATTGGTGCGGAAGTCACTGAACTGATTCAGGGCTATGTGGTGGCGATGAATCTGGAGACCACGGAAGAAGAGCTGATGCACACGGTGTTCCCGCATCCGACATTGTCGGAGATGATGAAGGAAGCAGTGCTCGACGCCTATGGCCGCGTGCTGAATATCTAGCGCGCGGCGTGCGTGCATGACCCGGGATCGCGATCGGTGAAAGACTGCGATAATCGACATTCGTGACCCATCTCGAATGCGCGATGGTCGGCGATCCCTATCCCGCCGACCAGATTCATAATCTCTTGAAGGCGAACAAGCCGCTGCTGGTGCGCTACGACCTGGCCGGCGTGAAGAAGGCGTTGACAAAAGACGCATCGGCGCAGCGGCAGATCCGATCTGCGGCGCTACCGCGAATTGTTGGCGGTGCGCAAGGTGACCGACATCGTCAGCCTCGGCGAAGTGGCCACGCCGCTGATCCGGTTGCCCAGGCTGGCGGCAAAAATCGGCGGCGGCGAGATCATCGTCAAAGATGAGGGGCGATTGCCGACCGGCTCGTTCAAGGCGCGCGGTCTGGTCATGGCGGTGTCGATGGCCAGGCCACTTGGCATCGGGCATCCGTGTGCCGCAGGCGATCGGAGATTTTTCTTATTCTGCGTGCGGTACGTGAGGGCAACGGGATGCAGCCGGAGTGGTCAGGCAGCGTTGGATATTCCGCGTCGCCCGGCCGCTGATAGGCTGGGTTCGTTGAAGCAGGATTTTAAAAAGGGAAGGGTGATCGCAGGAAACCGGCCTTTGCCGGAATCTCGAATTCGGGCAAAAAGGGTTGCTTCCGTGCCACGATTGTTGCTCCTGCGCAACAGTTCCTGAAGTTTTAACCTTCATTCGACCCAGTTCGCGTCTGCGCCGCTTTTTAGCCACACCCCTCCATGAAATCATCGCTTCGTAAGCTGAGGCCGCGGCACTCGCGAAGGCGATGGGAAATTGCTTATTTCCCTGGTTCGAGAAGAGACGGCTGGGGAAACAGGTTCGAGATGGACGCCAAGAGCAACATCAAGAAGAGACTGCCGAGCCGTCACGTGACGGAGGGCCCGGAACGGGCGCCGCATCGCTCGTATCTCTACGCCATGGGGCTGACCACCCAGCAGATCCACCAGCCGTTTGTCGGCGTGGCGTCGTGCTGGAACGAGGCCGCGCCCTGCAATATCTCGCTGATGCGTCAGGCCCAGGCGGTCAAGAAGGGCGTCGCCTCCGCTGGCGGCACGCCGCGCGAATTCTGCACCATCACCGTGACCGACGGTATCGCCATGGGCCATGACGGCATGCGCTCGTCGCTTCCGTCGCGCGAATGTATCGCCGATTCCGTCGAACTGACGATGCGCGGCCACTCCTATGATGCGCTGGTGGGTCTCGCCGGCTGCGACAAATCGCTTCCGGGAATGATGATGGCGATGGTCCGGCTCAACGTGCCCTCGATCTTCATCTATGGCGGCTCGATCCTTCCCGGCAATTTCCGCGGCCAGCAGGTCACGGTGCAGGACATGTTCGAGGCGGTCGGCAAGCATTCGGTCGGCGAGATGTCCGATGCCGATCTGGATGAAATCGAGCGGGTGGCGTGTCCGTCCGCCGGCGCGTGCGGCGCACAATTCACCGCCAACACCATGGCGACGGTATCGGAAGCCATCGGACTGGCGTTGCCCTATTCGGCCGGGGCGCCCGCACCTTACGAAATCCGCGATGCCTTTTGCATGACCGCTGGCGAAAAGGTCATGGAGCTGATCGCCGCCGAATATCCGACCGCGCGACATCGTCACGCGCCGGTCGCTGGAAAACGCCGCGGCCGTGGTGGCCGCATCCGGCGGTTCGACCAATGCTGCACTGCATCTGCCGGCGATCGCCCATGAATGCGGCATCAAGTTCGATTTGTTCGACGTTGCCGAAATCTTCAAAAAGACACCGTATGTCGCGGATTTGAAGCCGGGCGGTCGTTATGTCGCCAAAGACATGTTCGAGGTTGGCGGCATACCGCTTCTGATGAAGACGCTGCTCGATAACGGCCATTTGCACGGCGACTGCTTGACAGTCACGGGCCGGACGATCGCCGAAAACCTCAAAAGCGTAAAATGGAATCCGCACCAGGACGTGGTGCGCTCCGCCGACAAGCCGATCACCGTTACCGGCGGTGTGGTTGGCCTGAAGGGGAATCTCGCGCCCGAGGGCGCGATCGTGAAGGTTGCGGGTATGTCGAATTTGAAATTTACCGGACCGGCCCGCTGCTTCGATCGCGAAGAGGATGCCTTCGAGGCGGTCCAGAAAGAAGACCTACAAAGAAGGCGAGGTCATCGTGATCCGCTATGAGGGACCGCGCGGCGGCCCCGGCATGCGCGAAATGCTCTCGACCACCGCGGCGCTGACCGGGCAGGGCATGGGCGGCAAGATCGCCCTGATCACCGACGGCCGGTTCTCCGGGCGCGACCCGCGGCTTCTGTATCGGCCATGTCGGGCCGGAAGCGGCGGTGGGCGGGCCGATCGCGCTGTTGCGGGACGGCGATATCATCGAAATCGACGCCGAGGTCGGGACACTTAACGTAAAGTTGACCGACGCGGAGCTGGCCGAACGTAAGACCAAATGGAAGCCCCGCGCGACCAATCATACATCAGGTGCGCTGTGGAAATATGCCCAGCAGGTTGGACCGGCGGTGGATGGCGCCGTGACCCATCCGGGCGGGGCGCACGAGAAACAGTGTTATGCGGACATCTGAGCGTATCATTTTTGCGTTGATTTTAGGGGCCACGCCGGTGGCCGTCCCGGCATCGGCCTTTGATGGCGCGCCGGCCAACCAGGATGCGACTATTCCGGTGGCTGCGGCCCAGCCCGGCGGCCGCGGCGGCCCTGAAGAAGGCGGTCCCGTCGGTCCACGCACGGACACTCTCGCTGACCTCGCTGCAATATGCCGCCGAGGGCGGCCATCCCATCGCGCAATGGAAGCTCGGGCGGATGTATGCCGATGGCGACGGTGTCACCCAGGACGATCTTCGCGCCTTCGAATATTTCAGCCGCATCGCCAATGCGCATGCCGAAGACAGCCCGTCGGCGCCGCAGGCGGCGATCGTCGCCAACGCCTTTGTCGCGCTGGGGCGGTATTATCTCAACGGCATTCCCAATTCGAAGATCAAGTCCGATCCGGAGCGGGCGAGGGAGATGTTCTCCTACGCGGCGTCGTATTTCGGCAATGCCGACGCACAATATGATCTGGCCCGGCTCTATCTCAAGGGCGCCGGCACGTCGCGGGATGACTTCCGCTATGGCGCGCGCTGGCTCGGCCTTGCCGCCCAGAAGGGCCAGCATCAGGCGCAGGCCATGCTTGGCCAGATGCTGTTCAACGGCGACCAGTTGCCGCGTCAGGCCGCCCGCGGGCTGATGTGGCTGACGCTGGCGCGCGACAGCGCCGCGCCCGGACGAAACCTGGATCAAGGACAGCTACAACAAGGCGATCAGCAAGGCGTCCGACGACGACCGCGCGATGGCGCTGCAGATGCTCGAGCACTGGGTGCAGGGCCGCAGGGACTGATTCTTAGTCAGTCCGCACGCTGGCAGCGAACGGGGGAATTCACGCCTCCAAATCCAGATCGATCCATATCGGCACGTGATCGGACGGCTTTTCCCAGCCCCGCACATAGCTGTCGATACCGGCATCAATCAGCCGGTCGCTGGCCTGCGGCGACAGCAGCAGATGATCGATGCGCAAGCCGTGGTTCTTCTGCCAGGCGCCAGCTTGATAATCCCAGAACGTGTACTGGCCGGGCGCGTCGGTGACGGCACGCAGCGCGTCGGTCAGTCCAAGGCCGAGCAGGGACTGGAAGCTCTCGCGGGTGGTCGGCCGGAACAGCGCGTCGTTGACCCAGGCCGCCGGATTATGAACGTCCTCGGCCTTCGGGATGACGTTGAAATCGCCCGCCAGTACTAGTGGTTCTTCGGTCTGAAGTCGTTGCTTCGAATATTCAAGAAGCCGCGACATCCATTTGAGTTTGTAAGGATATTTCTCGGTTTCGGGCGGGTTGCCATTGGGCAGGTAGAGGCATGCCACGCGAAGCACGCCACGCTTGAGCGTGACCACGCCCTCGAGGAACCGGGCGTGAATGTCCTCGTCGTCCCCGCCGAGACGCGGCGTGGTTTCGTCAAACGGCAGTTTCGACAGCAGCGCGACGCCGTTGAAGGTCTTTTGGCCATGGGTGACGACGTTATAACCGAGCGCCTCGATCGCCTCGCGCGGAAACGCCTCGTCGACGCATTTGATTTCCTGCAGGCAGGCAATGTCGGGCGAGCAATCCCCAAGCCATGTCACGAGATGGTCGACCCGCTGGCGGACCGAATTGACGTTCCAGGTCGCTATGCGCATCAGATCGAGAAACTGGTGCCGCAGCCACAGGACGCGGTAGCGTTGGGATTGACCACCCGGAACGAGGCGCCGATCAAATCGTCGACGAAATCGAGCTCGGATCCCGCGAGGAACGGCACCGAGGCCGGATCCACCAGCACCACGGCGCTGTCGCGCGCGATCACCAGATCGTCTTCGGCCTGCGCGTGTTCGACATCGAATTTGTATTGAAACCCGGAGCAGCCGCCGCCCTCGACGCTGATCCGCAACATGGCGCCGTCGCCCTCGGTTTTGAGGATTTCCCCAATGCGGCGGGCGGCCCGCTCGCTGATGGTGACGGCTGTGGTCATGGACGAGATCTCCGATGGCGGATGCCATATTCAAATTAGCTGGTATCCGGCGCACAGCATAGTTAAGTGCGCCGGGCACCGGAATCAAACCTTTAGGGGATATTACGCCGTGTCGGTCGGAATGGCTGCTCCTCGCTCGGCCTATGCCTGCGATCCCGATCGCAGCCGCGGGAGGCTGTTCGATGAACCGTCGAGCCGGACCCGCAGCCCGTTCCGGCGCGATTGCGACCGTGTGATCCATTCCACTGCGTTCCGCCGGCTTAAGCATAAAACCCAGGTTTTCGTGTTCCACGAAGGCGACCATTATCGCACCCGGCTGACGCACTCGCTGGAAGTGGCCCAGATCGCCCGCGCGCTGGCCCGGCAGCTTGGTCTCGACGAAGATCTCACGGAAACGCTGGCACTCGCGCATGACGTTGGACATCCCCCGTTCGGCCACGCCGGCGAGCGGGCGCTGGATTCCTGCCTCAAGGCCCATGGCGGGTTTGATCACAACGCGCAAACCCTGCGCGTCGTCACCTCGCTGGAGCATCGCTATCCCGATTTCGACGGGCTCAACCTGACCTGGGAATCGCTGGAGGGAATCGTCAAGCACAAC
Source organism: uncultured Alphaproteobacteria bacterium (assembly GCA_963811915.1). Lineage (GTDB taxonomy): Bacteria > Pseudomonadota > Alphaproteobacteria > Rhizobiales > Xanthobacteraceae > Bradyrhizobium. Next base: position 198,500 of record CAWETC010000015.1, on the reverse strand, counting down.
GGCCCGCTGACCGGGCAAAACGGGACACCAACCGGGCGTTATCGCGACCACGGCGTTCCCGTGGGGATTTCCGACTACGTCAGGACCTACGATCTTGAATTATGGAGCTTTGCCTCGCTGGAGGCGCAAGTGGCCGCGATCGCCGATGATATCGCCTATGACGCCCACGACATCGACGACGGCCTGCGCGCCGGTTTGTTCGCGGTCGATGATCTCAAGGTCATGCCGCTTATGGCGCAGATCATCGCCGAGATCGCACAACGCTATCCCGGTCTCGATGACATCAGACGCGGAGCCGAACTGGTGCGCGAACTGATTTCACACCTGATCGGCGCGGTGGTCCTGGAAGCGCAGCGGCGCCTGGAGGCCGCAAAACCGAAATCGGTCGAGGATGTTCGCAATTATGGCGAGGTGCTGATCGCGTTTCCGGCTGCGGTGGCGCAGGCGGAAGCCGAAATCAAGGCGTTCCTGAAGCTTCGGATGTACCGGCACCCAAGGGTAATGCGGGTGATGGGGGATGCAGAACAAATCCTGTTCGACCTGTTCGCGCGCTACCAGAACAGGCCAGACGATCTGCCCATCGAATGGCTGCCACCCGCGGGAGGTGCCGGCGAAACCGAAACCGAGCAGGCGCGGCGGATCGGCAACTTCATCGCCGGGATGACCGACCGTTTTGCCATCACCGAGCATCGAAGGCTTTTTGACTCGACACCGGATTTGCGTTAGGCGGCGGCCTCACCAGCCTGCAATATCAGGCGCAATTTCCGGCACCCGTCATGGTCGATAAAGCTTCCCCGCCGCATCTTTTCGCCAACGTGCTGGCGCGCGTGCATGTGGTTTGCGGCGTACTCGCGGTGGAAGGCGGATGGCCCGCGGGCATCGATCTATCGCGTATCGTGGTCGAGCCGCCGCGTGATGCGACGCATGGCGACATGGCAACCAATGCCGCCATGGTTCTCGCCAGGGAAGCCAAGACCAAACCACGCGATCTCGCCGAAGCGATCGCCGACCGGCTGCGGAGCGACGATTTGATTGCGTCGGTCGATGTCGCCGGTCCCGGGTTTATCAATCTCACCCTGAAGGCGTCGGCCTGGTCGGATGCACTGCGCACCGTGCTGCGCGAGGGCGATGCCTATGGGCGAAGCACGGCAGGGGCGGCCGAGAAGGTCAATGTCGAATACGTCTCGGCCAATCCGACCGGACCGATGCATGTCGGGCATTGTCGCGGCGCCGTGTTCGGCGATGCGCTGGCAAGCCTGCTGGCCTTCGCCGGCTACGATGTGACACGCGAATATTACATCAACGATGCCGGCGCCCAGGTCGATGTGCTGGCCCGCTCGGCCTTCCTGCGCTACCGCGAGGCACTCGGCGAGAACATCGGCGAAATTCCGGAAGGGCTTTATCCCGGCGACTATCTGAAGCCGGTCGGGCAGGCGCTGGCGGAAGAGCATGGCGGTGCGCTGCTGAAGATGCCGGAAGGCGAATGGCTGCCGACCGTGCGCAGCAAGGCCATCGCCATGATGATGGACGAGATCAGGGGCGATCTGGCGGCGCTCAATATCAGGCATGACGCCTTCTTTTCAGAGCGTTCGCTGATCGACGGTCAGACCGATCTGGTCGCAGCCACCATCGATTACCTGCGCACGAAGGGCGACGTCTATGAAGGCCGCCTGCCACCGCCGAAGGGGGCGCCGGTCGAGGACTATGAGGATCGCGAGCAGACGCTGTTTCGCGCCACCGCCTATGGCGACGATGTCGATCGTCCGCTGCTCAAATCCGACGGCAGCTACACTTATTTCGCCTCGGATATCGCCTATCACAAGAACAAGTTCGACCGCGGTTTTCGCAACCTGGTCGATGTCTGGGGCTCGGATCACGGCGGCTATATCAAGCGCGTGCAGGCGGCGATCAAGGCGGTCACCTCAGGTGCAGGCGGCGCTGGATGTGAAGATCGTTCAACTGGTCAAGCTGTTGCGCAACGGCGAGCCGGTGAAGATGTCGAAACGCTCCGGCGACTTCGTCACCTTGCGCGAAGTGGTCGACGAGGTCGGTTCCGACGCGGTGCGGTTCATGATGCTGTTCCGCAAGAACGATGCGGTGCTGGATTTCGACCTTGCCAAAGTTATCGAGCAGTCCAAGGACAACGCGGTCTTCTACGTCCAGTACGGCCACGCCCGGGGTCACTCGATCTTCCGTAACGCGCGGGAAGCGATCCCGGACCTGCCGGAGGAGACCGGTGCGCGGGCGGCATTTCTGGCTGATGCAGCGGTGGAGCGGCTGACCGACCCCGCGGAACTCGATCTGTTGCGGCGGCTGGCGCTCTACCCCCGGATGATCGAGGCGGCGGCATCGGCGCATGAACCGCACCGAATCGCTTTTTATCTATATGATCTTGCCAGCGAATTTCATGCGCTGTGGACGAGGGGGCGCGATTTGCCCTATTTACGCTTCATTATCAATAATGATGCAGAGATTACGAAGGCGCGGCTGGCATTGGTTCAGGGCGTCGTCTCGGTTTTGGCATCCGGGCTCGCCGTTCTCGGCGTCGATGCCCCGGCCGAGATGCGGTAGACAGGGCAAGCGCCGCTCACGGGGTGGTTGGGGACCTCGTGAGGGCATCGGCAGAAGCCGGTTCGTTTGTAAGAGCGGGTGGGTTGGCGGCTTTCCCGAAGGGGACGCATCATCACGATGGCTGATCGATATCAAGACAGACCTTTTCCCGCCGATGACGACTACGGTCACGGCGATGACCAGTATGCGTCCGCCAAGGGCGAAAGCGATCCTTTGGCCGAACTCGCGCGGCTGATCGGTCAGACCGATCCGTTCGGCGGTATGGGCGGGCCAATCCGCCGGTACAGCCGCGGGGCCGCGAGCGCGATCCGTATGAACTGCCGCCGGCAGACGAGACTTCGGCCGCCGGTCCGCCGCCGTGGATGCAACGCGCCGTCAGGCAGGAAGCGCCGCCGCCGGAGCAGGATTATCCCGAGCGCGGTGCATCCGCTGCATCGCTATGCTGCGACACATGCGGCGCCCGAGCAGGATTATCATCCGGCATCAACGTTGCCATTTGCAGATGACGATCATGAGCCGGATCCGTCGCGTTATGACGATGCGCTGTACGGTGCGCTTGATTCCGGCGCGCAGCAGGATGCGCTGCACGATCCGGTCTATGCGGAAGACGCTTACGCCTATCAGGATGGTTATGGCGACGGCGCGAGCATCACGTCCCGAAGCGCCGCGGCGGCATGGTCACCGTGGTCGTCGTGCTTGCGCTGGCGGTGCTGGGGACGGGCGCGGCTTTTGCCTACAGAACCTATATCGGATCGCCCCGCAGCGGCGAGCCGCCGATCATCAAGGCTGACGCAAGTCCGACCAAGATCGTACCTGCGCCCGCCGACGGCAGTTCCAAACTGCCGGACCGCTTGGCTGCCGGCGACGGCACCGAAAAGATCGTTCCGCGTGAAGAAGCGCCGGTCGATGTCAATGCCAAGGCCGGTCCGCGCGTGGTGTTTCCGCCGCTAAACCAAAACGCCAATCCACCATCAACCGCCAGCGTGGCGCCGAGCGCGCCGCTGCCACCATCCAATGCCGGTAACGGCACGCTGCCCAACAGCGAACCGCGAAAGATCAAGACGTTCTCGGTTCGCGGGGAGCAGCCTGACAGTGCCGCCGTGCCGGTCACTGGCGCAGCAAAACCAGCGACGAACACACGGGTTGCCTCGGCCGCGCCGCGCACCCTGCCAGCGTTGGCCAACGCGAATGACTCGGCCAACACGCCGCTCTCATTGTCGCCGCAGGGCGCTCAGGCGCCTGCTGCAGAACCCCGTACCCGGGTGGCCGCCACGACCCCGGTTCAAATCGCGCCGCAAGCTGCATCAGGCAGTGGCGGATACCTGGTTCAGGTCTCCTCGCAGCGAAATGAAGCCGACGCGCAGGCCTCCTACAGAGCGCTGCAGGGCAAGTTCCCCTCGGTGCTGGGATCGCGCAGCCCCGTCATCAAGCGTGCCGATCTCGGCGAAAAGGGGGTCTACTACCGCGCCATGGTTGGCCCGTTCGGCTCACCGGACGAAGCCTCACATTTCTGCGGCAACCTGAAAAACGCCGGCGGACAGTGCGTCGTCCAAAGGAATTAGCGCCCGTTTCCTTGACCCTTGTGCCGTCAGCGGGCTAATCGGCGCGCATGAGCACGCGCGCATTCATAACAGGCGTATCCGGACTGGAACTGACGGCCACTGAGCGTGAATTCATCCGCGCGGAGCGGCCGTGGGGATTTATCCTCTTCAAACGAAACGTTGAAACACCCAAGCAAGTCATTCGGCTTCTTCATGATTTGCGAGACACGGTTGGTGAGCCCGATGCGCCGGTTCTGATCGATCAGGAAGGGGGCCAGGTTCAGCGTCTGCGGACCGCCAAACTGGCCGCTTTATCCAGCGGGGGCTGCTTTTGGCGATCTTTACGACATCGATCCGGCGCTTGGGATATCCGCCGCGCGTCTGAGCGCGCGCCTGATCGCAGCCGATCTTGCTGATCTGGGCGTCACCGTGGACTGCCTGCCGCTGGCAGATGTGCCGGTTCCCGGCGCCGATGCCGTAATTGGCGACCGGGCTTATGGAGCCGAGCCCAAAAAGGTCGCGGCGATTGCCCGTGCCGTCACGGACGGACTGGAACAGGGCGGCGTTTTGCCTGTGCTGAAGCACATTCCCGGCCACGGAAGGGCCACCGCCGATAGCCATTTGAGGCTTCCGACGGTCGATACACCGAAAAAAGAACTCGAACGAACCGATTTTGCCGCGTTCCAACCACTTGCGGACCTGCCGATGGCTATGACCGCACATGTTGTGTTTAGCGCGCTGGACCCCGCCCATCCGGCCACGACTTCTGCGACAATCGTCGAACAGGTGATTCGCGGCGTGATCGGGTTCCAAGGTTTGTTAATGAGTGATGACGTGGGCATGAACGCGCTGGCAGGTTCTTTCGCCGAGCGCACCCGGGCCGTTTTCGCCGCCGGCTGCGATGTGGTTCTGCATTGCAGCGGGAAGCTCGACGAAATGCGTGAAATCGCGGCAGAGACGCCCAAATTATCGGGAAGGGCGTTGCAACGCGCCCGACAGGCGCTGGCATCGCGCCGGGCACCGCAGCCATTCGATCGGGTGGCCGCACGGGCTGAGCTGGATGCGTTGATTTCTCGGGTAAGGACGACAGGCGCATGAGCGCAGAAATTCTATCGTTTGAAACCGGGCGGCCCGCCGAAATCGCCGATGACGAGCCGTCGCTGGTCGTCGACGTCGAGGGCTATGAGGGGCCGCTCGACCTTTTGCTCGCGTTGGCGCGCCAGCAAAAGGTTGATCTCGCCAAGATTTCGATCCTGGCCCTGGCCGACCAATATCTTGTGTTCATCGAAGCGGCCCGAAAGATCCGCCTTGAGCTTGCCGCCGATTATCTGGTGATGGCAGCCTGGCTGGCGTTCCTCAAATCGCGGCTGCTGCTGCCCGAGCCCGCCACGCCGGACGGACCGAGCGCGGAGGAAATGGCGACTGCGCTGGCCAACCGGCTGCGACGGCTGGAGGCCATTCGCGAGGCATCGAACCGGCTGATGAATCGCCCGCAATTGCAGCGCGATATCTTTCCGCGCGGCAATCCCGAAGCCATTGCCGAAGTCCGCCATCCCAGGTTTACGGCAACGCTGTTCGACCTGCTTACCGCCTATGCCGCGCAGCGCCAGCAGCGCGTGCTGGCGACGGTGCATTTGGCGAAACGCACGGTGTGGTCGCTCGCGGAGGCCCGGGCGTCGCTGGAACGGCTGGTCGGAATGGCCGAGGACTGGAGCCGCCTCGACCAGTATCTCATCAACTACGTCGTCGATCCCAGCCAGAAGGCCACTGTGTTTGCATCCAGCTTCGCCGCGGCACTGGAACTGGTCCGGGAAGGCGAGGTCGAATTGCACCAGCAGGAGCCATTCGCTCCGCTGTATTTTCGAAAGCGTCAGCCGCAACCAGCATCCGACGCGATGACCGCGCCGGATCTGCCGGCCGAGTAAGTGGAAGAAGGAGACCGAGCCATGGCAAGCCTGGCGGAAAAACGCATAGCCGATGCCGAGGAACTCTCTGTAGATCCGGAGGTGCGGCCAGAGGAATTACGGCTGCTGGAAGCCCTGTTGTTTGCTTCCACCGAGCCGCTCGATCAGGCGACGCTGGCAAAACGGATGCCTGAAGGCGTCGATATCAAGGTCGCGCTGGCCCAGTTGCAGGCGGATTACGCCCTGCGTGGCGTCAATCTCGTTCGCGTTGCCAATAAATGGACCTTCCGTACCGCCGGCGATCTGTCCTGGCTGATGACGCGGGAGAGCACCGAGACGCGGCGGCTGTCGCGCGCGGCGATCGAGATGTTGGCGATCATCGCCTATCATCAGCCGGTCACGCGCGCCGAGATCGAGGAAATCCGCGGCGTGGTCACGTCCAAGGGAACGCTCGATGTCCTCCTGGAAACCGGCTGGATTCGCCCGCGCGGCCGCCGCAAGACTCCGGGACGTCCGCTGACCTTCGGAACCACGGAAGCCTTCCTTTCGCAGTTCAGTCTGGAAGCGCTTGGCGATCTGCCGGGCCTCGAGGAACTCAAAGGTACGGGCCTGTTGGATTCGCGGCTGCCTTCCGGCTTCAGCGTTCCGACGCCGTCGGATGATCCGGCCTTGCGCGATGACGAGGATCCACTTGAGGTCGGCGACCTGGAACTGGCGCTGGCGCCAGCGGTCGAGCCGGAAAGCGGCGACGGAAGCTAATTCCGTCGTGATCGCGACAATGCAACGAGCCGCCTGCCGGCGCTCATTAACGGTAGCTGCCTAACAGCGATTTGACGCGGCTTAGGTCCTTGTTTTTGACACTTCCCGAGCCTACTTTCCGATTGGAATAGGCCGGGTCGCCGGCCTCACGTGTTTGGAGGATTGCGGGATGGGATCGCTTAGCATTTGGCACTGGATCGTCGTGATCGCAGTCGTCCTGCTGTTGTTCGGCCGAGGCAAGATTTCGGATCTGATGGGCGACGTCGCGCAGGGCATCAAGGCCTTCAAGAAGGGCATGCAGGACGATGAAAAGACTGCGGAAAAGCCTGAGCCCTTGAAGACGCTTGATCATAACGCGACGCCATCCACCGCGGCGCGGTCGGATGTCGGCAGCAAGGCTGTCTGAACGTCCCGGCGCACGTTTCGGCACATCTGCTGCGGCGCGTTGATCTTGCGACCGGCGTGCGGCAAGACAGGCTGAGGAAAGGCGCGGGCGGCCCAAATCTTGTTCAGGATTCTTGTTCAGGAGAAGTGGGGCTGATATTGGCTCGCGCAAGCGGAATTTTTCATGTTCGATATCGGGTGGAGTGAATTCGTCGTCATCGCGGTTGTCGCGCTGATCGCCATCGGCCCGAAGGAATTACCGGGCGTGCTGCGCATGGTTGGACAATGGATGGGCAAGGCGCGTCGGATGGCCTCCGAATTCCAGGGCCAATTCCAGGAAGCCATGCGCGAGGCCGAAATGGCCGACCTCAAAAAGAGTTTTGACGAAGTCAAGGAAGCTGCCAGCGGTTTTACCGGCGGCAACATCATGACCTCGTTGCAAAAGGACGTCGGCGAGGCGCTGCGGATCGACGACATAGACAAGCCGGCAGCCAGTGTCGAGGCGCCGGCAACGCCTCATCTCGAAGCGCCGTCGCAACTTGATGTGCCCGCGGCTAGCTTGGAAACATCCAGCGAGATCGTACCCGCCGAAACGCACCTGCCCGCGGTGACGCACGAACACCTACCCGCAGTAACGCACGAAATTCAGCCGCAGCCGGTGCCGCAGGACACGCTGCCTGCCGCCGCTGAGCTCGATCCGCCGCGGGACGCCAAAGCGTCATGAGCGCCGAAGATATCGAAGCCAGCAAAGCGCCGCTGATGGATCACCTGATCGAGCTGCGCTCGCGGCTGATCAAGGCTCTCCTGGCATTTGGAGTCGCCTTCATCTTCTGCTTCTTCTTTGCCAAGCAGATTTACAACGTGCTGGTGTGGCCGTTCGTCTGGATCGCGGGGCCGGAGAATTCGAAGTTCATCTACACCGCATTGCTGGAATATTTCCTGACCCAGTTGAAGCTGGCGCTGTTCGGCGCCGGATTCATCTCGTTCCCGATCATCGCCGCGCAGATCTACAAGTTCGTCGCGCCCGGCCTCTACAAGCACGAGCGCGGCGCTTTTCTGCCTTATCTGATCGCGACGCCGTTCTTCTTCGTGATGGGATCGATGCTGGTCTATTTCGTGGTGCTGCCGATGCTGGTGCGGTTCTCGCTCGGCATGCAGCAGGCCGGTGGTGCGGAGACCGCGCAAATCCAGTTGCTGCCCAAGGTCGGCGAATATCTTTCGCTGATGATGTCGCTGATTTTCGCCTTTGGCATCGCGTTCCAGTTGCCGGTCATCCTGACCCTGCTGGGCCGTATCGGCCTCATCACATCGAAACAGCTGCGCGACAAGCGCCGCTATTTCATCGTGGTCGCCTTCATCATCGCTGCAGTGCTGACGCCGCCCGACGTGCTCAGCCAGGCCTCGCTCGCGGTGCCCCTGCTGGCGCTGTATGAAGGCTCGATCATCGCCGTGCGCATCGTGGAAAAGCGCGCCGCCGCGGCCAAGACGACCACGTCCACGCCGCCCCCGGCGGCCCCGCCGCCCGATCCGACGCCGGCGGAGTAGGGGCGCGTAGCCCGTTGCCCGTCCGATAATGACCGTCATACCCCGCGAAGGCGGGGTATCCAGTACGCCGCGGCCTCACGGTTTATTCGCGACTACTCTGGAATACTGGATCACCCGCTTTCGCGGGTGATGACGACTGTGGTACGGCTCACCGTTGACTTTCCGCATTAGAAAGGAAAGTTCGCACCCAGGACTGTTCCGCCATGCACGACATCAAATCGATCCGCGACAATCCCGCCGCCTTCGACGCTGCGCTGAAACGGCGCGGGCTGGAGCCGTTGTCCGCCTCGCTGCTGGCGATCGACGAGAAGCGGCGTGCAGCAATCATGGCGTCAGAGCAGGCGCAGGCTCGGCGCAACGCCGCCTCGAAGGAAATCGGCGACGCCAAGAAGGCCAAGGACGACGCGCGCGCGGCGAAATTGATGGCCGAGGTCACCGAACTCAAAACCACGATGCCGCAGCTCGAAGCCGCGACCAAGGCGGCGGACGAAGAGCTTGCCAGGGAATTGGCGGCGATTCCGAATTTGCCGTTCGAGGAAGTGCCCGACGGCGTCGATGAGCACAGCAACGTGCAGCGGCACGTTTTCGGCGCCGTGCGCGACTATGCATTTAAGCCAAAACCGCATGACGATCTCGGCGACGGGCTCGGTTACATGGATTTCGAAGCCGCGGCGAAGTTAAGTGGCGCGCGCTTTGTGGTGCTGAAGAAGGGCCTGGCGCGACTGGAGCGCGCGATCGGGCAGTTCATGCTCGATCTGCACACCAACGAGCATGGCTACACTGAAGTGAATCCGCCATTGCTTGTGCGCGATGACGTAATGTTTGGTACTGGGCAGCTGCCAAAATTCGAGGACGATCAGTTCTGGGCTGTAAGCGGTGAGTTGATTGCAACTGTCAACGACGCAGGAAGTCTCGGTAGGCTCAGGAGCGAACGTCTCGGGCTCATCCCTACCGCCGAAGTCCCGCTGACCAACCTCGTCCGTGAATCCATCCTCGACGAAAAAGCATTGCCGATGCGGCTGACGGCGTTGACGCCGTGCTTTCGCGCGGAAGCCGGCGCCGCCGGGCGCGATACCCGCGGCATGATCCGCCAACACCAATTTACAAAAGTTGAACTGGTCTCGATCACGACGCCCGAAAAAAGCAAGGACGAGCATGAGCGCATGCTGGCCTGTGCCGAGGAAGTGCTGCGGCGGCTCGATCTGCATTACAGAGTGATGACCCTGTGCACCGGCGACATGGGTTTTGCGTCCCAGAAGACCTACGACATCGAGGTCTGGATGCCGGGCCAGGGCGAGGGCGGCGCCTACAGGGAAATCTCAAGCTGTTCGGTATGCGGTGATTTCCAGGCCCGGCGCATGGATGCGCGCTATCGCGGCCCTGACGGCAAACCGCGTTTCGTGCATACGCTCAACGGTTCCGGCACGGCCGTCGGCCGGGCGCTGATCGCGGTCATGGAAACCTACCAGCAGGAGGACGGCTCGATCGCCGTGCCCGAAGTTTTGCAGCCCTATATGGGCGGGGTGAAAGTCGTCGCCCGCGAAACCTGATTTTGCGGCAATTTGTCCAGTTCCGGGACCGCCTTCGATGTTGCGCGGACGGTACGTCCCGGTATCTTCGTTTCCGTTGCGGCGCGAGCCACTATTTTTTTTCCGGAAACGAAAATACCGATGGCCCTGCATCGCGATATCTATTGGGTTGGCAAGCAATGGGCCGTCACCCGCATCGGTATCCAGGCCTGCAATCAGAAGCAGAGGGGCAAATTCGATATCGAGGCCGCAAGGCTATGGGAAGACGGCGTGCTGGAAAGTGTGCGTGCGCTGAAGTGGCTCAATCCTGATGACTTCGAACAGGCGGTTTCTGTCGCCCGCAAATATTACCCGGAGCCGCCCCGAAAAGCTCCGCCTGCGCCTGATGTGACCTTACGTTCGAGGGAGGCCGGCCCCAAAGACATCGTTGGCAAGAAAGAGGCCGTCGTCAAAACCAACGGTTCCACTGAGCCGACAAAAGAGCCGCCGAAGCCTGCGGTTCGCATGTTCGATGTTCGGAGCAAGGATTTGCGCGCGAAATTTGTTCCCGTCTGGCGTATTCGCATCCACGGCCGCTGAAAAAACAAATAGCTCGGATTTAAATTGCAGTGGCGGCGATCGGGAGCCTGCCTGTTCACCCTCGCAATTTAAGGTTTTCGAGGACAAGTACGTTTCGCCACCGCGTGCGATGGTGAAATTCAGACGTGGTCGCCGTTCGGGACCAAAGACGGCGAATGCGATAATGCTGACCAGGATGCGTCATGCCTGAACATCAACCGGTCTCTTCGGCGCATATTGCGGCCATCGAGCGCCCACGCTGCCCGGACTGCCAGCACAACCGCATGCTGCTCTCGAAGCATGAGACGGCGCGGTCCGGCTGCGGTATCTCGACCTTCGAATGCCGCAAGTGCGGTCGCCTTCAAACCACCGTCGCGTCGGGCGATCCCATGACCTCGGATGCGCGAGGATGGCTCGCCGGTGAGCTCAAACCGCCGACGTAAGGGCTGCCGGACAAACCAGACTGCCTGCCGCCGAGAAAGTGGCGGTGAGATTGCCGTTTTGACAGGCATGGCCGGGTTTGCCCAAATGGTGATAGCCGGATAAGACGGCGCGTTGACCGTCCCGGAATCGACCGAAAAGAGCATTTGAGCCGATGCGAATTCTTTGCACCAATGACGACGGCATTCATGCCCCCGGCCTGAAAATTGTCGAGGAAATCGCGCGGGCCTTGTCCGACGATGTCTGGGTCGTGGCGCCAGAACTTGATCAGTCCGGCGTGTCGCATTCACTCTCGCTCAATGATCCGCTGCGCTTGCGTGAAGTCGGACCACGTCATTTCGCGGTGCGGGGCACGCCGACCGATTGCGTGATCATGGGCGCACGCCACATCCTCGGCGAAACCATGCCCGACCTCGTACTATCCGGCGTCAACAAGGGCCGTAACGTGGCCGAAGACGTGGTCTATTCCGGGACCATTGCCGGTGCGCTGGAAGGCACCATTCTTGGCATTCCGTCATTCGCGCTGTCGCAGGAGTTCAGCATGGAGACCCGCCAGTCTCCGCTATGGGAGACGGCGTTGAAATTCGGACCGCCGATCCTGCGCAAGGTGATCGACGCCGGCGTGCCCAGGAACACCGTGATCAATGTCAACTTTCCGTCCTGCGCGCCTGACGATGTCGCGGGCGTGCGCGTGACGCGGCAAGGCAAGCGCAATCTCGGATTTTTGAAGGTCGACCAGCGCCGCGACGGCCGTGGCAATCCTTATTTCTGGATCGGGTTCGAGCGCCTCGCGCAAATCGACGTGCCGGCCGAGGGGACGGATCTCGCGGCACTGGCGGCGCATTACGTCTCGGTGACGCCGTTACGGCTCGATCGCACCGACGAAGCGTTTTCCGAAGCGCTGACCGCGACGTTGAAATAGCTGAGCTGGGCGACCGATCATGGTCGTCGTCCCGGCGAACGGCGTTGCGCTAAACCGCCGTGTTATTGAGCGTGGTGTCGATCAACTTCGCGAGTGTTTCGATCTGGAATGGCTTCTGTAGCGCAGGGCGGTCGCGGTATTCCGGGGGAAGACCCGACGAGCCATAGCCAGTCGCGAAGATGAAGGGACGGTTGCGCGCCTTGATCAGGTCGGCGACCGGCGAAATCACCTTGCCGTTGACGTTGACGTCGAGAATAGCGAGGTCGAACTCGGCCGATTGCGCAAGCTTGATTGCCTCGCCGATCTCACCGGCCTCGGCCGCGACGCTGTAGCCCAACTCCTCGAGCATGTCGGCGACCATCATTCGGATCATGACTTCGTCTTCGACGAGAAACACAGAGCCGCCCGGCGGCCGCGTCGCAGTCATATTGTTCAAGTCCTTGCCCGTCCCAGGATCGAAGGTTCGCAAATAATGCGATCAGGCGCAATGATGTCAGCGAACACGCAGCTTGCCAGCCGCTTAGCCCGCCAGCTTCCGATTCGCGAGCAGGATTGATTGCCGCCGCACTAACATGAAAAGTATATACCCGGTTCCCTGGCGGGAACAGCGATTCGAAATGAAATATTTGCTTAAGCCGGCAGCGCTTATGGCATCAATTCGTTCAACCCTTGCGGGCGCCAAGGCCCGGCGTGCGACCAGACGGGATCGAAATGTCCAACATTGAGAATCCTCCGGAAAAGATGATGTTTCAGCTCAGTCTGCGGCGGCGCGGGATCAGCGATCAGGCGGTGCTTCGGGCCATGGAGGAGATTCCGCGCGACCTGTTCGTCACCGCCGCCGACCGCGCCAATGCCTGGCAAGACAGCGCGCTCGGCATTGCCTGTGGGCAAACCATCAGCCAACCCTTTGTGGTGGCGTACATGACGGAACAGTTGCAGCTGCAGAAAAATCACCGCGTCCTCGAGATCGGCACCGGTTCGGGCTACCAGGCCGCCATCCTGTCGCGGCTCGGCGGGCAGGTGCTGACGATCGAGCGTTACCGGACGCTGGCCGATAGCGCGCGGGTTCGGCTCGAGAAGCTTGGCTGCGACAATGTCGAGGTGATGCTGGGGGATGGGTTCGACATACCGGCCGGTGTCGGCAGTTTCGATCGCGTCATCGTGACCGCCGCGATGGAGCAAATCCCCGACGCGCTGGCGCAGCGGCTTGAGCCGGACGGTGTCCTGATCGCGCCGGTCGGACCCCCGCAGGGCGTCCAGACCCTGGTCCGCCTGGCCAGGACCGATGCAGGCTTTGAGCGCAAGGAGCTCGTCGACGTACGCTTCGTGCCGGCGCTGCCCGGCATTGCCCGCGAGCTGTAAAAACCCGGATTGGCTGTGCCGCCAACGTCTTATTCCCAGGCTTAAGCGGTTGTTTACTCAGGACGTGTTTACTCAAAACAGTAATTTGTTGCGTACGAGTGAGTAACCATGTCCCGTGTCGTCGAGTTGCTTTACTCGCGCCGCGTACCGCAAGTCGCGGTGCTGGCGCTGATGTCGATTGGTTTTGCCGGTTGCAGCGCCGACATGTCGACGCGCCTCTCCCAAAATCCCTTTGCTGCACAATCGGACGCCACCGGTTCGGTGCCCTCCGCCACGGCCGAGCGCCGCGAACTTCCGCAATACGCCCGTCCGCAACCGCAATACCAGTCGCAGGCGTTGCCTCCGCCGATCTCGGCTCCGCAGTCCTATCCGGCGGCGAGCACCGGGGTGTCTGGAGGAGGGCGCGGAATAGCCTCTTACGAGCCGCCTGCCAGGCCGAAGATCGAGGCCACCGGCAGCGTTCCGCCGCACTCGGTGGCGGCGACCCACGCCCCGGTACGCGGCACCACGATCATCGTCGGCACCAGCGATACGCTGGAAACCCTGGCGCGCCGATATAACGTTTCGGCAGCCGCTATCCTGCAGGCCAATGGTTACAAGGGGCCACGCACGCTGTCCCCGGGTCAGCAACTGATCATTCCGCATCCGAGCGCGGTTGCTGCCGCGCCCGCACTGTCGGCACCCGCAAGCAAACCCGTTGCGGTTGCAAGCGCGGCGTCTTCGGTTCATGTCGTCAATCCCGGCGAAACCCTGCTCAGCATCGCACGCCGTAACCACGTTTCGGTGGCCGAACTGGCCAGAGCAAACGGCATCGAACCCTCGGCAAGCTCAAGCTCGGCATGAAGCTCACGGTGCCCGGCGCGAAGGCTGCCGCGGCGGCGGCGGTTGTGCAGCCGGCTGTGGCCACAGTGCAACCTGCCGCACCGCTCGCCGCGCCCGCGACCAAATTGGCCGTGGTGACACCCGATCCCCAGCAAAAGGCCCGGCTGGCGCAGTCCGCTCCAACGGCAGAGGAAACTGCGGCTGCAAACCCGGTGAAGGCCGCCGAGGCAACGGGCGCACTGCCTACCTTCCGCTGGCCGGTGCGCGGCAAGGTGATTACGAGCTACGGCGCCAAGACCAACGGCAAGGCGAATGACGGTATCAATCTGGCCGTGCCGGAAGGCACGCCGGTGAAGGCGGCCGAAGACGGCGTCGTCGCGTATTCCGGAAACGAGCTCAAGGGCTATGGCAATCTGGTTCTGATCCGCCATGCCAACGGCTACGTTACGGCCTACGCCCATGCCAGCGAGTTGCTGGTGAAGCGCGGCGACACCATCAAGCGCGGCCAGGTCATTGCCAAATCCGGCCAGTCCGGCGAAGTAAGTTCGCCGCAACTTCACTTCGAGATCCGCAAGGGATCATCTCCGGTCGACCCGCTTCAGTTCCTGAACGGGGCGTGAGCTAAGCGACGCGGCTCGGATAAAAACCTGCAATTGTCGCCGCCCGGCTTGACCGGGCGATCCAGTGTTCCAGAGACCACTGTGGTGGAGCCGTGAGGCCGCCGCGTACCGGATTCCCCGCTTTCGCGGAGGATGACGACGGATGCTGATTACTTCCCGGTCAACTTCACGCCCAACCGCCCCGCCAGTTCCTGCGTGAACTGCCAGGCGACCCGTCCGGAACGTGAACCGCGCGTGGTCGACCATTCCAGCGCCTCGCGTTCAAGCTGTTCTTCCGCGAGCTTGATGCCAAAGTGGCCGCAATAGCCCCTGACCATCGCGAGGTATTCGTCCTGGCTACAGCGGTGAAAGCCGAGCCATAATCCGAACCGGTCCGAAAGCGACACTTTTTCCTCAACCGCCTCGCCGGGATTGATCGCGGTCGAGCGTTCGTTCTCGATCATCTCGCGCGCCAGAAGATGCCGGCGGTTGGAGGTCGCGTACAAAATCACGTTTTCCGGGCGGCCCTCGATGCCACCCTCCAGCACCGCTTTGAGCGATTTGTAGGAGGCGTCGTTGCCGTCGAACGACAGGTCGTCGCAGAACACGATGAAATAGAAATGCGAACTGCGCACGAGGTCCATCAGAACCGGCAGGCTCTCGATATCCTCGCGGTAAATCTCGATCAGCTTCAATCGATCGGCCGGCTTGCGGTTGGCGTTGATGCTGGCATGCGCCGCCTTCACCAGCGACGATTTTCCCATGCCGCGGGCGCCCCACAACAACGCATTGTTGGCGGGAAGCCCGTCGGCGAAGCGTTCGGTGTTCTCGATCAGGATGTCGCGCATCCGATCAATTCCTTTGAGCAGGTCGATATCGACGCGGCTAACGCGGGGCACCGGCGCCAGCCGCCCATCCGGATGCCAGACGAATGCGTCGGCGCTGCCGAGTAAATCGGCGGCGGAGGATTTTGGCGATGCAGCGGAAAGGTGCGACGCAATGGATTCGAGCGCGCGCGCGATCCGCTCCGCGGTGTCGCCTTCGCTAGACGCTGTGGGACGTTTTGCCGCCGTATCAGACGATTTCCGTTGACCTGCCCTGGAGGCGGCACGAGAGGCTGTTTTACCGGGTTTTTTTGACATCTTTGGCCCTTCTGACGACGCACCCTTAACGGGCCTTGCAGGAGGCCGCAAGCGGCCCAAATGAGGGGTCTGGCAGCGTTGCAATTGGGACCGCGGCCGCTATAGTCCGCGCGAATTTGCCCGGACCGGCTTGACGCTCAGGCGTTGCCGGTTCATTCCCGTTCCACGAGGATTCTCCGAATGCTGATTACCCCTGCGTTTGCCCAGGCCGCGGGCGGCGGCGATACCAACAGCATGTTGATGTCGTTGCTGCCGTTCGCGCTGATCTTCGTGATCATGTATTTCCTGATTTTGCGGCCGCAGCAGAAGAAGGTGAAGGACCACGCGGAATTGGTGAAGAACATCCGTCGCGGCGACACCGTGGTGACGACAGGCGGCCTTGTCGGCAAAGTCACCAAGGTCGTCGATGACGACCAGATCGAGTTCGAAATCTCCGATGGGGTCCGCGTGCGGCAGATGCGGCAGATGATCTCCGGCGTACGCGCCAAGGGCGAGCCGGCGAAGGAAAAAGCTGATACCGCCAAGGAAGACAATTCGGCGAGTTAGCGCGTTTTCCGATCGCGCATAGTAGAGAATTGACGGGTCAACTCGATGTTGTATTTCACGCGGTGGAAGGCGCTGGCGATCATTCTGACCGCGCTGGTGGTGTGCCTTTGCGCCGTTCCGAACTTCTTTCCCGAGGCCCAGGTGAAGACTTGGCCGGCCTGGGCGCAGCGTCGTCTGGTGCTCGGCCTCGATCTGCAGGGCGGCTCTTATCTCCTGCTCGAAGTCGATTCCAATTACGTCAAGAAAGAGAAGCTCGATCAGGTCCGCGACGATGCGCGCCGCGTGTTGCGCGAAGCCAAGATCGGTTATACCGGCCTCGCTTCGCGTCCCGATAGTGTCGAGGTCCATGTCAAGGAAGCCGATCTGCAAAACGCGCTCACGAAACTTCGTGAACTTTCGCAGCCGCTGAGCGGGTTGCTCGGCTCCAGCGGCCAGCGCAGCCTGGAAGTCAACGACGCCGGCGGAGGCCTGATCCGCCTGACGGTGCCGCAAGCGGCCATCACCGACCGCATTCGCCAGACCATCGAGCAGTCGATCCAGATCGTCGAGCGCCGCGTCAACCAACTGGGCACCGTCGAGCCTGTGATTCAGCGCCAGGGCACCGATCGTATCCTGGTGCAGGTACCGGGCCTGCAAGACCCGACCCGCCTGAAAGAGCTGCTGGGCAAGACCGCCAAGATGGAATTCCGCATGGTGGATACCACCGTGCCGCCAGATCAGGCTTTGCAGGGCAGGGTGCCGCCTGATTCCGAAGTCCTGATGAGTTCGACCTCGCCCAAGACGCCTTATGTCGTCAAAAAGCAGGTGCTGGTATCCGGCGGCGATTTGACGGACGCACAGCCCGGGTTTGACCAGCGCTCGGGTGAGCCGATCGTCAGCTTCCGCTTCAACTCGTCGGGCTCGCGCAAATTCGCGCAGGCCACCTCCGAGAATGTCGGGCAACCCTTCGCGATCGTGCTCGACAATGAGGTGATTTCCGCGCCTGTGATCCGCGAACCGATCACCGGCGGCTCCGGCCAGATTTCCGGAAGCTTCACGGTGCAGGCGGCCAACGATCTCGCAATTCTGCTGCGCGCCGGCGCCCTGCCTGCGCCGCTGACGGTCATCGAAGAGCGTACCGTCGGTCCGGGGCTCGGCCAGGATTCGATCGAAAAGGGTGAACTCGCCGCTTATGTCGGCTCGATCATGGTCATCGTGTTCATGCTCCTGACCTACCGTCTGTTCGGGCTGTTCGCCAACATCGCGGTCGCCATCAACGTCGCGATGATCTTCGGCGTGCTGTCGCTGTTGAATGCCACGTTGACGTTGCCCGGCATCGCCGGCGTTGTGTTGACCGTGGGCATCGCGGTCGATTCCAACGTGCTGATCTACGAGCGCATCCGCGAGGAAATCCGCGGCGGGCGCAACGCCATTTCCGCGATCGACGCCGGGTTCAAGCGCGCTCTGTCGACGATCCTGGATTCCAACATCACCACCTTCATCGCTGCCGCAGTGTTGTTCTATATCGGCACCGGACCGGTACGCGGCTTCGCCGTAACCCTCGGCATCGGTATCATCACCACGGTTTTCACTGCGTTTACCCTTACCCGCCTGATCGTGGCGACCTGGGTGCGGTGGAAGCGGCCGCAAAGCGTGCCGATTTGAAAATGCGGAGCCGGCTGTGACACATTTGGTTCTCATTGGGCTCGGCACGCTCGTGGCCGTGCTGGCCGTGGTCAGCGCGCTTGGCCTGTTGCCGTCGCTGCGGATCGTTCCCGACAATACGCATTTCGATTTCACCCGCTTTCGGCGCATCAGCTTTCCGATCTCGGCAATGCTCTCGATTGTCGCGATCACCCTGTTCTTTACCCACGGGCTCAATTTCGGCATCGATTTCAAGGGCGGTACGCTGCTTGAAGTAAAGGCCAAGTCGGGCACTGCCGACATCGCCTCGATGCGCAAGACCCTGAGCGGTCTTGGCCTCGGCGACATCCAGTTGCAGCAGTTCGGCGGTCCCGACGAGGTGCTGATCCGGGTGGCTGAACAACCTGGCGGCGACGCCGCACAACAGCAAGCCGTGCAGAAGGTCCGCGGTGCGCTCGGTGATGCCGTCGATTATCGCCGTGTTGAAGTGGTGGGTCCGCGTGTTTCCGGAGAATTGCTGGCTTACGGCATGTTGGGGCTGATGCTCGCGATCGTCGCGATCCTGATCTATCTCTGGTTCCGGTTCGAGTGGCAGTTTGCGCTGGGCGCGATGATCGCCAACGTCCACGATATCGTGCTGACGATCGGCTTCATGTCGATCTCGCAGGTCGATTTCGATCTCACCAGCATCGCGGCGCTGTTGACAATTCTCGGTTATTCGCTGAACGACACGGTCGTGATCTACGACCGGATCCGTGAAATGCTGCGGCGTTACAAGAAAATGCCGATGCCGGAACTGCTTAACGAATCCATCAATTCGACATTGTCGCGCTCGATCATCACCCACGTGACGGTGACCCTGGCGCTGCTGGCGCTGCTCTTGTTCGGCGGCAACGCCATCCACAGCTTTACCGCCGTGATGATGTTCGGCGTGGTGCTGGTAGGCACCTATACCTCGATCTTCATTGCGGCACCGATCCTGATCTATCTGGGCGTCGGCACCCATCGCGAGGCGCCGGACAAACCTACCAAGAAATGAAAATGCCAGTTCCCTCGGACGCTCCGCATCTTCCGAGGTCGGCGCCGATCGAAGCCTACGGCAAGGGTGGCTTTGCGTTCGCCGATATGTCGCATCGCGGCTCGCTGCTGTGCCTGCCGGATGCGATCTGGGCGTGGTCGATCGTCAAGCCTGAGGAAATCGATCAGGTCTCACTGGCCCGCGTATTCGCCGCGGCCAACGTCATCGATACGCTGATTATCGGTACCGGCACCGACGTATGGTTGCCGCCGAAGCCGCTTCGCGAGGCGTTGCGCAAGGTCGGTGTCGTGCTGGACACGATGCAGACCGGACCCGCGATCCGCACCTACAACATCATGATCGGCGAGCGGCGTCGGGTCGCCGCCGGGTTGATTGCGGTTCCATGAGCAACGCGGACGCAGGCAGGGAAGCCGCCGGTTTCTGCGCCGAGTTGGTCCGGACCCATGATTTTACCCGCTATGTATCGACGCTGTTTGCGCCGGCCGAGCAGCGCCGCTCCCTGCTGGCGCTGTACGCCTTCAACGTTGAAATCTCCCGCGTGCATGAGCAGGTAAGTCAGCCGCTGCCGGGCGAAGTGCGCCTGCAATGGTGGACCGACATGCTGGCCGGCGCCGGTCACGGCGGTGTCGAGGGTAATCCGGTTGCGGCCGAACTCATGATGGCGATCCGGAATTGGCGCCTGCCGGTCGATCGGCTGTCGCGCCTGATCGATGAGCATCAGTTCGATCTCTACAACGATCCGATGCCGACCATGGCGGCCTTGGAAGGCTACATCAACGACACCTCGTCGGCACTGTTTTCACTGGCGGCAGAGATCGCCGCGCGCCCTTCCGAAGAGGTCGAGCATCTCGCGCGTCACGCCGGATTGGCCCAGGGCATGGTGCAGGTGATAGCCGCATTGCCGCGGGATGCCTCGCGGCGTCAATTGTTCGTGCCGCAGCAGTTGCTGGAGAGCCACGGCTGCGGGATCGAAGAGGTGTTCGCGGGCAAGCAAACCCCAAGACTGCGCGCCGCGCTGGATCAGTTGCTGAGCGAGGCGCGGGGGCATCTAAAAACGGCCCTTGGGCTGCTGGCAGACGTGCCGCCGCAGGCGAGGCCGGTTTTCCTGCCGCTGGCGATGGTCGACCGTGACCTCGCGCGGATGTCGCGCGCCGATCATGATCCTTTCGTACCCCAGATGACGTCAAGGTTTCGGACGCTGTGGACGTTGTGGCGGGCGTCGCGGTCGCGGATGTTTTCATAGGAAGAAAGCTAGCCCGCTATTGTGCTACAGCCCCGCTGTCATCCCCGCGAAGGCGGGTATCCAGTAAGCCGCGACTTCTCGATTGACCCTGATACTCCGAATACTGGATCATCCGCCTTCGCGGGTGATGACGTCAGTTGACGGCGGCATCAGATTGGCCGTTTCGAAATTAAATCGGTCCCGCAAATTCTTGCGCTGCTCCAGGATGTCTTTCAGGAACGCGCGATCCGTCGCGCTCGTCATCATCGGTTCGATCAGATCGAGCTGGTTGGTCGCGACCAGTTGCAGGACCTCGGTGCGAGGTTTGCCGTTTGCATCGCGCGGCAGAGCCTGCACCACCTGGATATGCTCCGGCGGTTTCGGTCCCTTCGCCGCCGTCAGCTCGTTGCGTAGCTGCGCTTCAAGGGTAGCCTGATCCGCCTCAACGAAAGCATAAAGCCCGACGCCGGTTCGCCGGTCAGGAAATGCGACGATGGCGACGTCGCGCACGGCCGTGTTTTTTCTGATCAGATCGATCAGCACCGGTGCGTCATTGACGAGCCGTCGGCCGCCGCCCTCGCGATCGGTGAAATTGAACAGGCCGCGGGTGATGGCGCGGTAGACCTTCTTGCCGGTTGCGAGCCAGATGCTGGCGACCATCGATTTGCGCGCGAGGATTTGGCGTTCCTTCGGCGTCAACGCCTCGGGCGCGTAGCTGCGCTTGTGCTTCAGCAGATGCCGGATGTCCTCATAGGCGGCGATGCGGAATAGCCGGCCGCGCGTCCGGAAGCAGGCCGCAAGCTGGAAGTCGGTGAGATAGGCGCGGCCGTCGTGGCCCACCAGCCAGTTCTGCTCCTTGGCGAGATCGTTATGGCAGATGCCGGCGCGATGCAGTTTGTGCAACGCCTGTTTGGCGGAACGGAAATAGGCGACATCGCCAACCGGCTTCGCCAGATGCAGCGCCACCCCGCTGATGAACCCGCGCACCAGCGCGTGCCGGCCAGCCCAAAGCAGTTCGGGTCCGACGCGTAGGTCGCGCGCCAGTGCCAACGCGCGGCGTTCGCGGCCAAACAGGTGGCGCGCCGGGATATAAGACCACCATGGCACCTGATCGAGCCGGCGCAACACCGCGTCGACGTCGCCGGCATCGCTGCGAAAGCGGCCGCGCTCGATCGTCGAGAACACGTCGCGCTTCAACAGCACGCCTTCGGTCCATCGCGCCGCCAGAACTGCGGCATCTTCCCTGGGCAAACTCATGGAAGCTTCACGCTGCTGCGGCAACGTGCAGATTGTCGGCGATCCAGCGATCGAGATCCGACAGTGCCCGTGCACTCATCGCCTGCTTCTTCGCCACGGTCTTTTCGTTGCCGCGCAGCCGGGTGCCGTCCGGTTTTCTGGTGGGAGGCGTGGCGAGCGGCGGAAACAGCCCGAAATTGATGTTCATCGGCTGGAACGAGCGCGGTCCGGCATCGACGGTTTCGATGTGACCGCCGGTGATGTGGCCGAGCAGCGCTCCCAGCGCCGTCGTCGATGGCGGCGGCGCCAGCGATTGAGAACCCGCATCGGCGGCGGCGTAAAGACCCGCAATCAGACCGATGCCGGCGGATTCCACATAGCCCTCGCAGCCGGTCATTTGTCCGGCAAAACGCAGCCGCGGTTGCGCGCGTAACCGCAATTGCGCATCGAGAAGTTTCGGCGAATTGAGGAAGGTGTTGCGATGCAGTCCGCCGAGCCGGGCGAATTCGGCATTCTCAAGCCCTGGGATGGTGCGGAAGACACGCTGCTGCGCGCCATGCTTTAGCTTGGTCTGGAAGCCAACCATGTTGTAGAGCGTTCCGAGCTTGTTATCCTGGCGAAGCTGGACGATCGCGTAAGCCTTCACGGTCGGATCGTGCGGGTTGGTCAGCCCGACGGGCTTCATCGGACCGTGACGCAGCGTCTCGCGGCCACGCTCGGCCATCACCTCGATCGGCAGGCAGCCATCGAAATAGGGTGTATTGGTTTCCCAGTCCTTGAAATCGGTCTTCTCGCCGCTGATGAGCGCATCGACGAAGGCGTCGTACTGCTCTTTGGTCATGGGGCAGTTGATGTAATCGGCGCCGGTGCCGCCAGGTCCCACCTTATCGTAGCGTGACTGGAACCATGCCGCGGACATGTCGATGGAATCCCGGTGCACGATCGGAGCGATCGCATCGAAAAACGCCAGCGCATTTTCGTCGGTGATTTCGCGGATCGCATCTGCGAGCGGCGCGGAGGTCAACGGTCCGGTCGCCACAATGACGTTGCGCCAGTCCGCGGGCGGCAGGGCATCGATTTCAGTGCGACGGATGTCGATCAGGGGATGGTCGTGGAGGGCCTTGGTGACGGCGGCGGAAAATCCATCACGATCCACCGCCAACGCGCCCCCAGCCGGAACCTGGTTGGCGTCGGCTGCGCGCATTATCAGCGAGCCCAGCCGGCGCATTTCAGCGTGCAGCAACCCGACAGCGTTGTTGGCGGCATCGTCAGAACGAAACGAATTGGAGCATACGAGTTCGGCGAGGCCATCGGTGCGATGGGCCTCGGTCATTCTGGCGGGACGCATTTCGTGCAGAACGACGCGAATTCCGGCGTTTGCGACCTGCCACGCTGCTTCCGAGCCGGCGAGCCCGGCGCCGACGATGTGCACGGGTTCAGAGATAGATTTGGTGCCTGTCATGGGCACTGAAGTAGCGCGTTTCCGGCAGAAGTGAAATGCGCGACGGCAACAAGATATACGACAACGCCCGCTTTTCAGCGGGCGTTGTCCGTCTCAACAATCGGCCGAAGGGTTCAGCCGTTATAGTTGCCGGCTGCAACGCGCGGAATGTCCGAGCGATCAAGGCCGATATCGGCCAGTTCGCGATCGCTAAGCTGGGACAGTTCGCTGACATTGCGCTGATAGTCCCGGAACGCCTGGATCATGCGGATGAGCGAAAGCAACATGGTAATCTCCTTAGTCTCATCGATTCAGCTCTTGGAAGGCAGCCTCATCGTTGAAATGAATATAGAGGGAGATGTTGCAATGCAGAAGTTCCTATGTTGCGGTGCAGCTAATCGTAAAATGCATAGCGAGGTAAGGAATGATTAACCGTTCGGCGCCGCGGCTGAAGTCCTGCTGGCAAGGGTATGTTCTGGCAAATTTCCACGAAATCTCGCTAATGGCGGTATTTTTCTCCAAAATTCATCTGGCGGGTATGAAAGGCCCTAGCTCGCTAAGGAAGTGGCCCCACGACGACGGTATTCAAGCTCTTCTTCAGCGTAGCTTGGGCCGTTCAATCATGCACGATTCGCATGCAATAAAAATGAACTGAAAATCATTATTAACCGGGCGTGACTAGGGGGCATGGGCAAGCTGTGTTGCGAAGTATCCGATGGTCTTCGCATACACGTCGCTCTTGTTCCATTCCTGGAGAACCTTGAAATTCGCGCTTCCGGGTTGCCAGTCCTTGCCACGCTGCCAACCGTAGCTGGCCAGGAAATTCGCGGTCGAGGCCAGTACATCAGGCGCGCTGTGGAACAAGTCGCGGCGTCCATTGTTGTCGAAATCCACAGCGAATTTGATGTAGGACGACGGCATGAACTGGGTCTGGCCGATCTCGCCGGCCCATGCGCCGCGCATTTCCGAGGGCGCTATATCACCTCGTTCAATAATGCGTAGCGCATCCATCAGCTCGGCCTTGAACATGTCCGAGCGGCGGCAATCATAGGCCAGCGTCGCCAGCGAACGCATCGTCGGGAATTTTCCGATATTGACCCCGAAGTCCGTCTCCAGTCCCCATATCGCGACAACAACCTCGCTGGGCACGCCATAGGTCTGCTCGACCCGTCCCAGCACCGAACCATATTGCTTCAACATGTTGGCGCCGCGCGTGAGGCGGGGAGGGACCATGCGGCCGGAAAATTCCTCAAAACTCTGGCTGAACACCTTTTGCGAACGATCCCGGGACAACACGCCCTGATCCAGCGTCACGCCATTCAGACCGGATGTGATGGCCGCTTGCGAAATTCCCTTGGCAGCCGCTTCAGCTTTGAAATCGTCGAGCCATGCCTGAAAACTGCCGGTGCCGCACGGTGCTGCCAGCGCGGATGCGCCTGAGATCATCACGACAGCGCCCACGGCGGCGGCGCTCAAAAGGCAACGGAAGACCGATGAATTTTGCACGGAATCGATTCGCTTTGCTGGGAAATATCAGGCGGCGCGAAATGTCGGCGGGAACCGCGGCCAAAACAAGGCTTTTCGCGAGCCCCGGTTCGCACGAGAACGTCATCGGGCGCGCGCGGGTGCCAAACCGCCGGTCAACAAACGACCGGCGGCCCGATGGCAATTACCACTGGCGACTTGCACGGAAATCTATGCGCCATCCTTGCGCCGCCACGGAAATAGCGCGGCCGGGAAATCCGCCGCGGAACGCCGCTGGCGCTGCGGGCGCGGGGGGATCGGCCGAGGATTGGGATCCGGTGCGATGACCTTGCGATAGAGATGCCAGGTGGCGTGGCCGAGCAGCGGGATGACGATGGCGAGGCCGAGGAAGGCCGGGAGCGATCCGGCCAACAGCAGTACCGCGACGATCAATCCCCAGGCCGCCATCGGCAGAGGATTTCGTGCCACCGCGCGGAGCGACGTCACCATCGCATCGCCGGCGCCGGCGTGACGGTCAAGCATCAACGGGAATGACACCACGCTGATGCACAGCGCGACGACAGCGAACAGGAAGCCGACGCCGCAACCCGCGACGATCAGCCACCATCCCTGCGGCGTCGTCAGCACGCGCCGTGCGAAGTCGGGCATTTCCGCGGCGGCTTCGTAACCGAACGCCGCCACGTAAATGGCTTGCGCCGTGGCGACCCAGGTCACGAACAACGCCAGCAGCAGCGTACCGAGTCCGAGCATGGCGCCGAACGATGGTGACTGCAGCACGTCAAGGGCATCCCAGGCGGAAGCCCGTTCACCGCTCTCGCGGCGGCGGCTGAGTTCATAGAGACCGAGCGCCGCGAACGGGCCGAGCAGGGCAAAACCTGCGGCCAGCGGAAACAGCAATGGCAGTACCGAATAGCCCAGCACCGTTCGCGCCAGCACCAATCCCAGCACCGGATAAATCACGCACAGGATAATGGCGTGGCTTGGCACTGCTTTGAAATCTTCCCAGCCGAGCCGCAGGGCGTCGTGCAGATCTGAAAGCCCGATCTTGCGAACGACAGGCATTGCCGCGTTATCTGGCGCGGGCTGCGCCAATGGCGTGACATCGTCGGAGTATGGTGTTGTGGCCATGGTCGTTGTCTCCCTTGACGCAGCGGCCGGAATTCGCGCCGCTCGAAGGCACGCAAGGCCGTCAGCAGAAAACAATCACGATCAGGCCAGACGCGAAGACAGGGAAACCAAAAACTGGCCGTGTCGCGAACTGAGCCGTCAGCGTACTCTTAATTACGCGTGACGTCTAATTACGCGTGGTGTCGCTCACGCTTGAGTGAATTTTCGTTTGTGGCGACGCACAACCGCGCATGTCATTCCTGCGTCATTCCGTCTCCGTTAAGCTTGTTCCCGGGTCTCGGTCGTACATTGGCAAGTGCAGCTGAGGCGGCTAAGCTTTGTCGCGACCCGGCCCAGTGCAGCCGGCTAGCCACGAGCGTGCCGTTCGAGCCCTTCACGTGATCACTGGGAGGATATGATGAGCATTTTCGGAAAAATCATGAGCGGGATTTTCGGCACCAAGGCGGACGCCGCGCCGGCGAGCGGCGGCACGGCCGCGAGCCCGGCCTCCAGTCCGGCGGCTGCACCTTCCGGCGGAGCCTCGTCGGCCGCACCGGCAGCGCCGGCTCAATCCGTCGATGTCGCGCCCATCCTGGACAAGGCGGTCAAGGCCAAGGGCGAAAAGCTGGAGTGGCGCACCTCGATCGTCGATCTGATGAAAGCGCTCGATATCGATTCCAGTCTTGCCGCGCGCAAGGAACTGGCGAAGGAACTTAGCTACACCGGCGATACCAATGATTCCGCCAGCATGAACATCTGGCTGCACAAGCAGGTGATGAGCAAGCTCGCCGCCAATGGCGGCAAGCTGCCCTCCGACGTCAAATGGTGAGCGATCGCCTCCCATCAATTTAGAAGCTCCGCAATCCAGAAAGGCCTGCCTCCGCGTGGGCCTTTTTCTTGACGGTAACCGCCGTCTTGCCCGGCGCGGGATGCGGGGCTAGACAGGCGCTCCAGCAAGAGCAAAACAGGGAATATACCCATGAAAACCGTCGATCGCAGGACCATCCTGGCCTCAAGCGCATTGGCGCTGGCGGGGGCCGCGGCGCAAACTGTTCCCGCCGAGGCCCAACCGGGTCCGAAGCCCATCTTCACGGTGCCGGCGACGACTATCCCGATCGCGGGCGAGACCGGTGTGTTTCCGGTGCGCCGCATCTATTGCATCGGCCGCAATTATGCCGCGCATGCGATCGAGCGCGGCTCCGACCCGACCCGCGAGCCGCCGTTCTTCTTCCAGAAGCCGACCGATGCGATCCAGAACGTCGGGGTTGGCGAGGTCGCGGATCATCCCTATCCCTCGCTCACCAAGAACTATCACCATGAGGTCGAGCTGGTGGCGGCGCTGAAGTCGGGCGGCACCAACATTGCGCCGGAGCAGGCGCTTCAGCACGTCTATGGCTATGCGCTTGGTCTCGACATGACCCGGCGCGATCTGCAGAACGGCATGTCGGCGCAAAAGAAGCCGTGGGAAATCGGCAAAAGCTTCGACCACGCCGCCGTGCTCGGTCCGATTTACCCGGTGTCGAAGTCCGGGCATTTCACCAAGGGCGCGATCTCGCTGGCCGTCAACGGCACGGTGCGCCAGTCCTCCGATCTCCAAAAGATGATCTGGAGCGTCGCCGAACAGATCGCCAAACTGTCCGAAGCGTTCGAGTTGAAGGCCGGCGATATCATCTACTCCGGTACGCCCGAGAACGTCGGCCCCGTCGTCAAGGGCGACGTGCTTTTGTGCAAGCTGGAAGGCTTGCCGGATATGTCGATCAGGATCGTGTGAGGGACGATAATTCCCTCGTCGTCCCCGCGAACGCGGGGATCCATAGCCACCGATGTTCGCAATGGGCACGAGTGGCGCGGCATCATGATTTGACATCGCCTTCAACGATTGAAGTCACGGCGCCGCGATCAGCGCAATTTGCGCTCACGCTGGGGTCCCCGCGTTCGCGGGGACGACCTGCGTGTGTGGTTGACTGCGTCTCATCCCACCAAATCCGAAAATTCCGGATGCTTCTGCAAATAGTCCACTACGAAGCCGCAGCCGGCGACCACCTTTAATCCGTCGGCACGGATCAGTTGCAGCGCGCCTTGCACCAGTTCTGACGCGATGCCGCGGCCGCGCAATGCGCGCGGAGTCTCGGTGTGGGTAATGATAACCTTCGACGGGGCGAGGCGGTAATTCGCAAACGCCACGACGCCCTCGACGTCGAGTTCGAAGCGGCTGAGCGCCTTGTTGTCGCGTACCTTGTTCATGTCGATCTCATTTAAGTGGTTACTGCAAGCAAATCCTGATCGGCCGCGTTCTTGTCGATAAAGGCCTTCACGAACGGAAGTTCTTTATGCCAAGTCACTCAGGGATTCCCTGAGAATATCGCGGATCGACCAGGCTTCGCCGTCGAGGGTGCCGCTGATGTCGTCGATCTTCCACTTACCGTCATCGCGAACGAAATTGTAACGGACGATGTCGTCGGAGGGTTTGGCGCGCGCAGTCCGGCCGGTAATGGTCACGGCGATCACGGCATTGTCGGCGTCGCGCTTCTCCGCGGCCACCTTGAACGATTTGATATCCGGCTCCTGCGAGTTGGTGACGGGATCGAAATCAATCGGCCCGACATCGCCCTTCGGTGTATTGGCATCGGCCTTCGCCCACAAATCGACCAGCGATTTTGACAGGTACTTTGCCTTGGCGGCCTTGTTCTCGATCACGAATGCACCGCCGCCGTCACCCTTGCCCTTGGCCGCGCGCGTATAGATCGCGTTGATGATCGCGACGGGATCGTTTGGCGAAGGCTGCGCGGCAAAGGCGCGAGGAACAATGGCGCCGGCCAACAGGCCGGCGAGAATGAATTTGCGTCGGGTAATCATCGTGGTCCTCAACTCGAATAGGCCTTGCTTATCATCGGAAATGCGGCCTTCGTAAGTGTGCGCGAACATCCTCGCCGGGAGACTATCATGGCCAATGAAAAAGGTCCCAACATCAAGAAGAAACAAAAGTGCAAGAATTGCGAAGGCAAGGGTCTGCTGAAGAAGGGCGACAAGGTAGTGAAATGCCAGCGTTGCGGCGGGACGGGGTTGCGGTGAAGTCATCGGCCACCAGCGCTCAACGGTCGATGTGATCCGGTGCGATACCAAATTGCAGCTCTGAATTATTTGTCTGTCATGCGCAGCACCTAGCGCGACGCGCGCGTCTTCGCGCTAGGTGCCGCGCATCCACGTCTTGACGGTCATCGAACGAGAAAGACGTGGATGGCCGGGACGAAGCCCGGCCATGACGAAGGAGGCAATCGGGTGCCCCATTAACAACCGTCCCTGAATCTGCTTGAAGGTTCGGCGAGGCCGATCCGACGAAGACCGGCCTGTCGATACGTCCATATCAAGAGGATCATCCATGAAACTCATTCTCAGCCTGCTCGGTGTCGTCCTCCTCATTGTTGCCGCCGTCTATTTCATGATGCCGGCGGATCAGCTGCCGAGCTTCTTTCCCGGACACGAGGCCGGCGTGACGCATGCGCACACCAAGCACGGGATTGTCGCAGGCGTGGCGGGATTGGTGCTGCTGGCGGCAGGGATGTGGATGGGGCGCAGGTGAGGGGAACGGTAGCACTTCGCCGCCTCGCGGTTTCCGATTCCATTGTCAAACAGCCAGGATTTAAATCGTCATTGCGAGGAGTGAAACGACGAAGCAATCCAGCTTGCTTGCGGATGGATTGCTTCGCGGAGCCTGTCATCGGGCGCGCATTCGCGCGACCCCTTGGCTCGCAATGCCGTTCAGATACAGCTTCACATTCCCGCGGCGCGAAACGCCCGAGTTGTGCAAGAACCCATTCCCTCTGA
Organism: uncultured Alphaproteobacteria bacterium; assembly: GCA_963811915.1. Classification (GTDB taxonomy): domain Bacteria; phylum Pseudomonadota; class Alphaproteobacteria; order Rhizobiales; family Xanthobacteraceae; genus Bradyrhizobium. The sequence goes on along the minus strand of CAWETC010000015.1, from coordinate 168,897 downwards.
AAACAGAGGGCGCAGGAAACGCCGGGTGCCCGATGCACCCGCGGCCGCGCGTGGTGTGTAGTAAACACGCGCGTTAGTCACCACAGGTTCACCGGAACACCCGGCATTTCCTGCGCAATGGTTTTAACGGCTTATAACGTGATCTCCCCGGTGACCGGGCTTTTTTGCCACCGTCGCTCCCAAGAAGCTCGCTTCTCAAGAACTTGACGCCAGCGTCGGGGCGTCAGGACCACACGATTTCGCCGTCCGCAACACAGTGCGCTCGTCAGTCGCGCCGCTGCGTCCATCGCATCCCACCCCGCGTCCGTGACGATCGCGAAACGCCCCTCTGATCGGGACGGGATGGCGTGGATTTTGGTTTTGATTTGGGGGCGAGATCAACGCCGCCGGTTGCGACAGATTGGCACGACGGGCAAATCGCCAGGGCGTGCTCGGTGAACTCGTTGTTTCGGAATTCGCAAGTGGCGCTATCGCAGCTTGCGCACGTGAATGTTGATGTCGAGATCGATCTCGGTCACGCATTTCTGGGATGTCTTGTGGGAACCGCCCGCATGCCAGCGCCCGTCGCGGGCGCGGGCATTTCCGACATTCGCCAGTTTCAGACACCGCCATTGCGGCAGTGTGCCGCTGCTCTCGCCGGCGAACTGCCACGCCAGCACGACCTCTTCGCCGGCTTTGTTGGTGCCGATGATATGCGGACACAATTCACGATATCGCCCGCCATAGGAGCACGTCACCTGCAACTCCCGCAGGATTGCATTTCGGAAAAGGGCGTAGATCGCGCTAGCCATCGGAAGAAGGACCGCCGGGGTTATGGTCCGGGCGTCGCCGGACCACCCCAGTATAAACGTGGCGGGCGATCGCGTTCCGCGAGATCCGCCGTCCATGGCCAGGATACGGCTTCCCAACAAACAATGTTCCTGTTACGTTCCGATAGGCGCAACGCTTGGATGGCTTTGGGGGTCGGCATGAGTTCACGGCGAAATCGCACCATCAACATGCCTGCGCCATATCTCAAACGGCTCTGGCTCGATCCGTCGCGCATCGCCGACCGCAAGGCCTATCCATTTTGCCTGCCGTTTCTTCGCGACGATTTTGAGCTCAGTCTCGATCGGCCCATCACCATCATTGTCGGCGAGAACGGCACCGGCAAATCGACCTTGCTTGAGGGGATCGCGGTGCTGGCCGGGTATGACGAAGCGGGCGGCGGCAAGGGCTATCGGCCAGTCGATCATTCGAATGCGCAGGAGACGATGGGTGGAGAACTTTCGAATGCGCTTCGTGCAAGCTGGCTGCCGAAGATTACCAATGGCTGGTTCTTCCGGGCCGAGAGTTTCTTTTCGATCGCCAGATATCTCGACCAGGCCGCGCACGACGTTGGCGAGCGAGGGCCAGACTTCCTTTCCCATTCTCACGGTGAAGGCTTTTTGCGTTTCTTCGAAGAGCGCTGCCAACGACAAGGCATCTTCATCTTCGACGAGCCGGAATCGGCGCTGTCGCCGGCGCGGCAGATGGAATTCCTCAAGCTGATGCGGCGGATGGAAGAGTCCACGATCTGCCAGATCGTCATGGCCACGCATTCGCCGATGCTGATGGCCTATCCGAACGCGCGCCTGCTGCGGCTGTCGAAATACGGGCTGGAGCCGGTGACCGTCCAGCAGACCGACCACTACAAGGTCATGCGGGAGTTTTGTGATGACCCAGCGGGGTTTGTGGAAGCGGTGATGGCGGAATAGCGCTGCGCGGCGCTGTCGGCTTGTAGCCCGCATGAAGCGAAATGCGGGAGGTCCGCCATGCATTTAAGCGAAGCACGCTTACATACGCCAGGAAATGAACTCCCGCATATCGCTGACACTCATGCGGGTAACGCTTGCTAAATTTCAATGTTATCTCTTTTCTCCCGATTGCAGTCATAACAAGTCAGCCTAATGTTATGCTCCTCCGAACTGCCTCCTTTGGCAATTGGGATCTTATGGTCGAATTCGACTTCGTCGTCAGCGAGATGTTTATGGCAGTGCTGGCACGTGTGATTATCACGCCGAACAACTCGCATTTTTACCGCAAAAGGGATGTAACGACCCCGTCGTCTCGTCACACTCGTTTCAGTCATCCTTCAGCAAAGAATACCGGGCAAATGTGCCCAAAAATATTACATTCGCCGTCCCTAAAAACTTCGGGCACTTCCTCCGGGTGATCCTTTGGGTCAAAACGCTTAACCTCCTCCGAGAAAACTATTCGACGCGCGTCATCGAGAGGACGTCGATTGTCTTCAAATCCATCCTTTAGGGCTTGTCTGAGTTTCTTTTTTTGTTCCTTGATCTTCACTTTCAATAGAGCTTTGTCTTCGGAATTTAGAGAGCCAAAATCAACGTCGACATTCAGATCAAAATCAACGCGGTATTCATGGATCTGGGGCAGATCTCCACGAAATATTTCGATAAATTCTTTGCTTGGCTTCTCGCTGGCGGCAATCCGTGCGTCGCGACGCTCGTTTTGAATTTGATGAAGAGCTTGTGACGCAAGTATCCTTTCATCGGCTAACCATTCTTCGTAAAGCGCACGACGTTCGTCGTCCAACTCGGAACGCTGTCCTAAAAAACCCGTTGTTAGTACCCGCTTTAAGTATTCGTTGTGCTCGACCGCCCCAACTCGCTCAGACGGCAACAAAGGGGATTGCTCTACGGGGGGCCGTAGGGACAGTACTTAAGCTCCCAACAAGGTTTACAGACACGTCGCAGTCTTTCTCGCCAGTCTTGCAAGACCTCTCGGTCAGATTCATCAAGAGGATATCCGAGGCGCCCTTTTATCGAAATCATGAATCGGCCTCTTAGCAATGCGACTATTGTTGCCGTCGCGCATCGGCTTGCCCCTCGCTTTACTCCGCCGCCTCGCTCGTCCCGCGCTTTCGCTTCCCGCCATCCGCCTTCGCCAGCACCGGGCCCAAAAACTTCCCCGTATAGCTCCGCGGCGCCTTGACGATATCTTCCGGCGGACCCCAGGCGACGATTTCGCCACCGCCGTCGCCGCCTTCGGGGCCGAGGTCGATCACCCAGTCGGCGGTTTTGATCACCTCGAGATTGTGCTCGATCACGACCACTGTGTTTCCCTGCGACACCAGCTCGTGCAGCACTTCCAGCAGTTTCTTGACGTCGTGGAAGTGAAGGCCGGTAGTCGGCTCGTCCAGGATGTAGAGCGTGCGGCCGGTGGCGCGCTTCGACAATTCCTTGGCCAGCTTGACGCGCTGGGCTTCGCCGCCGGACAGCGTCGTCGCCTGCTGGCCGACATGGATGTAATCCAGGCCGACGCGATGCAGCGTCTTGAACGTCTCGCGCACCCGCGGCACCGCCTTGAAGAACTCGGCGGCTTCCTCGACGGTCATGTCGAGCACGTCGGCGATCGACTTGCCCTTGAACAGCACTTCCAGCGTCTCGCGGTTGTAGCGCTTGCCCTTGCAGACATCGCAGGTGACGTAGACGTCGGGCAGGAAGTGCATCTCGATCTTGATGACGCCGTCGCCCTCGCAGGCTTCGCAGCGACCGCCCTTGACGTTGAAGGAAAACCGCCCGGGCTCGTAGCCGCGCGCCTTGGCCTCGGGCAGACCGGCGAACCATTCGCGGATCGGCGTGAACGCGCCGGTATAGGTCGCCGGATTCGAACGCGGCGTGCGGCCGATCGGCGACTGGTCGATGTCAATGATCTTGTCGATATGCTCGAGGCCCTCGATGCGGTCGTGCGGCGCCGCGCCCTCGCTGGCATTGTTGAGCTTGCGCGCGATCGCCTTGTAGAGCGTATCGATCAACAGCGTCGACTTGCCGCCGCCGGACACGCCGGTGACGCAGGTAAACAACCCCAGCGGAATTTCCGCCGAGACGTTCTTCAGATTATTGCCGCGGGCGTTGATGACCTTGATGGTGCGGCGATGGTTCGGCGGCTTGCGCTCGGGAATATCGACCGTCAGCTCGCCAGTGAGATATTTGCCGGTCAGCGAGTCCGGATTGTTCATGATGTCCGATGGCGTGCCCTCGGCCACGATATGGCCGCCATGGGTGCCGGCGCCGGGGCCGATGTCGAGCACATGATCGGCGAGCCGTATCGCATCCTCGTCATGTTCGACCACGATCACGGTGTTGCCGAGATCGCGCAGCCGCTTCAGGGTTTCCAACAGCCGCGCATTGTCGCGCTGGTGCAGGCCGATCGAGGGCTCATCCAGCACATAGAGCACGCCGGTCAGCCCCGAGCCGATCTGCGACGCCAGCCGGATGCGCTGGCTCTCGCCGCCGGAGAGCGTGCCGGAGGCGCGCGCCAACGTGAGGTAATTGAGGCCGACATCGAGCAGGAACGACAGCCGTTCGCGGATTTCCTTGAGCACCCGTGCGGCGATTTCGTTCTGCTGCGCATTGAGCGCCTTCGGCACGGTCTCGAACCACTCGCCGGCACGGCGCACCGAGAGTTCGGAGATCTCGCCGATATGCTTGCCGCCGATCTTGACGCACAAGGCTTCCGGCTTGAGCCGATAACCGTGGCAGGCCTCGCAGGGAATGTCGGAGAAATATTTGCCGAGTTCCTCGCGCGCCCATTCGCTTTCGGTTTCGCGAAAACGCCGGTTGAGATTGGTGATGACGCCTTCGAACGGCTTCTTGGTATCGTAGGAGCGCACGCCGTCTTCATAGGAGAATTTTATCTCATCTTCCCCCGAACCATGCAGGATCGCATTCTGCGTTTTCTTCGGCAGATCCTTCCACTTGGTATCGAGCGTGAACTTATAGAATTTTCCCAGCGCGGTGAGGGTCTGGATGTAATAGGGCGACGACGATTTCGCCCACGGCGCGATCGCGCCCTTGCGCAAGGTCACTTCCTTGTCGGGAATGACGAGATCTTCGTCGATATGCTGCTCGACCCCGAGCCCGCCGCAGGCCGGGCAGGCGCCATAGGGATTGTTGAAAGAGAAGAGTCTGGGCTCGATTTCCGGAATGGTGAAGCCGGAAACCGGGCAGGCGAACTTTTCCGAGAACAGAATCCGTTCCGGGCCGCTCTTGTCGTGGATCTTTGCGACTTTCTTTGTCGCAGGCTCATCCTTCGAGACGGCGCTTTGCGCCTCCTCAGGATGAGGGGAAGAGCCTCGCTTGCTTGCCTTGGATCGTCGCGTTCCCTCCTCATCCTGAGGAGCGCCCGCAGGGCGCGTCTCGAAGGATGAAGGCTGAGGAGCCGGCGCATCCGCATATTCGATCACCGCCAGTCCGTCGGCGAGTTTCAGCGCGGTCTCAAAGCTCTCGGCCAGGCGCTGGCCGATGTCCGGCCGCACCACGATGCGGTCGACCACGACATCGATGTCGTGCGGGAATTTCTTGTCGAGAACAGGCGCTTCCGCCAGTTCGTGGAAGGTGCCGTCGATCTTGACCCGCTGAAATCCCTTCTTGAGATATTCGGCGAGTTCTTTCTTGTATTCGCCCTTACGGCCGCGCACGACCGGCGCCAGCAGATAGAGCCGTGTGCCTTCCGGCAGCGCCAGCACGCGGTCGACCATCTGCGAGACGATCTGGCTTTCGATCGGAAGTCCCGTGGCGGGCGAATAGGGCACACCGACTCGCGCCCACAACAGCCGCATGTAGTCGTAGATCTCGGTCACGGTGCCGACCGTCGAGCGCGGATTCTTCGAGGTGGTCTTCTGCTCGATCGAGATCGCCGGCGACAGGCCGTCGATCTGGTCGACATCCGGCTTCTGCATCATCTCCAGGAACTGGCGCGCATAGGCCGACAGCGATTCGACATAGCGCCGCTGGCCCTCGGCGTAGATGGTATCGAAGGCGAGCGACGACTTGCCGGAGCCGGACAGGCCGGTGAACACCACGAGCTTGTCGCGCGGAATTTCCACGTCGACGTTTTTGAGATTGTGCTCGCGCGCGCCGCGAATGGTGATCGCGCGCATGCTGCTGGCACTCTGTTGGCGCTTCGCCCTGATCACTTCATCCATATCGGCATTTCCAGATCGGCATGTTCAAGCGCGGCAGATGCGCTGCGTTCGGGGGCGCATCGCCGGTGACCTGCGATCAGACGCCAAATGGGTGAGTTCGGAACATAGGAAGAACGGGAATCGATTTCCAGTGCCCTGTGCAATCCATCAACGGTTTGTTGCGCAGCCTTGCATTTTTAAGGGAGGCGGAACCGTTGGTGCGAAGAAAACGCATCCAACAAATCGCGATGGCGGCAGACGGCAGCAGCGCCGCGGGCGGCCCAGCAAAAAGGCCGGCGCGAGGCCGGCCTTTCGTAGCTAAATCGAGAAGAAAATCGCGATCAGTATTTCGGGATGATCGGGCCGCCGAAGCGGTAATTGATGCGCGCCATCACGAGGTCGGCGTCGCCATGAATTCGGTCGGTACCGGCAAACGCGCCGGCGGGAGTCGTGAAGTTGGCCAACTCGTTGCCGATGAAGATATGGTCGTATTCAACGCCCACCGACCAGTTCGGATAAAAGCTGTATTCAACACCGACACCCACTGTGCCACCCCAGCGGTTATCGCCAGGAGCCGTCGCGGCAACCGCGCCGCCGACGAGGATGTCATTGCGATCGGCGACAACAGCGGCACCGCCCTTCACATAGACCAGCGTGGTGTTCCAGGCGTAACCAATCTGGCCGGTGAACAGACCAAACGCATCCATCCGAGACCGGTTGACATCACCGGGAAACGCTGTGCTGGCGTTGCTGCCACTCAGCCCGGCCCAATCGCCCTGGGCTTCCACACCGAACACCCATGAATTCATCATCTCCCAGCGATAGCCGAGTTGGCCACCGGCGACACCGCCCGACGAGTTGTGGCACCCTTCGGAAGCGAGAAAGGCACCGGCGGTAGTCGTAAAGTCGAAGCAGCGGTTCTCAGTTCCCCAGCCGCCGTTGATACCAAGGTACCAGCCGCTCCAGTCGTAGAGTGCGGGTATCATGACAGGTGCCTTGGTGTAGGTCCGCGCGGGAAGATCCGCAGCGAGCGCGGGAGCGGCCATGCCCAACGCGACGAGACCAACAGTACACAGCCAAATCTTCCTCATGTATTTCTCCGGATAATCTGTTTGCGTCGTTGATTAACGGGGTAACCCCAGGCGTTTTTGGATCAGGCGCGAACGCCCAGATCATTCGATTTCTGACCGCAGTATTACCGGCCGCGGGGACAAAATGCCGTCTCCGAAATGCAACAATCGAAGGCGAAGTGAAATGCCCGGAAGTGAATGATTTGTAACAGTTTTCAGGGCGCTCGACGGGGAACTTTCCGGCCGTCAAAAGCGCTTCCGCCGGCCGGCATATCCGGCAAATATATCATCGTACCGCCGTTCGTGAAATTTTTGGAACAAAACTGGAACATTAGGGGTGGGACTGCTATATGTGGATAACCGGGGGATCGAGGGGGATTGCGGGACCGGTGAGCGTATAGGGTCGGTTCAAGGTGATCCCAGGGAATTCTGATTTCCAGGCGGGATGCGAAGGCGGCGGAGCTCGGGCCGATATGGCGTAGCGCCGGGCCGATTCGGAAATTGATGCCAGTAATTGACGAGAGTGGAGAGCGGCGATGGCGGGAAGCGTGAACAAGGTGATTCTGGTCGGAAATCTCGGCAAGGATCCGGAGATCCGGCGGACTCAGGATGGGCGGCCGATTGCCAATCTGAGCATCGCGACATCGGAGACCTGGCGCGACAAGGGCACCGGCGAGCGCAAGGAAAAGACCGAGTGGCATCGGGTGGTGATTTTCTCCGAACCGCTCTGCAAGATTGTCGAGCAGTATCTCAAGAAGGGCGCCAAGGTTTACATCGAGGGTGCGTTGCAGACGCGCAAATGGACCGACCAGCAGGGCGTCGAGAAATACTCGACCGAGGTGGTGTTGCAGGGGTTCAACTCGACGCTGACCATGCTCGACGGCCGCAGCGGCGGCGGGGGCGGCAATTTCGGGTCCGATGACCAGCAGGGCGGCGATTTCGGCGCCGGCGGCCCGTCGTCGAGCGCCGCGCCGCGCCGGGCCGTCGCGGCCGGCGCCCGCAACAGCGATATGGACGATGACATTCCATTTTAAGGATTTGCCGTTTTAAGGGTTTTGCCCTTCCAGCGGATCAGCTGTCTTGGGGCTTTGTTCAGGCGGCCGAAGAGGCTTGGGCGTCTGGCTTGCGGACGCCCTTAAGCTGCTGAGGTCATTTCATTGAGATTTGAAGTGAAGTCTTTAACGTGGTTCGATAAGGCTCGATAAAGACTGCTTAAAAATTCCATCCCGGATGGCGCTGGAGTGCCGTCATGAGCCTCGCACCGCTGCTCAACGCCGCGTCGGCGATGCCCGTTCATGCCTTCGCGGCGATGGCCGTGTTCGTACTCGGCGTAGTCCAGCTTGCCGCGCCGAAGGGAACGCTGCCCCATCGCACGCTGGGCTGGATCTGGCTCAGCCTGATACGGGGGTGTCAGTTCGTTCTGGGTCCATAAGATCCGGCTGGTCGGTCCCTGCGGCCCGATCCATCTGCTGTCGATCCCTACGCTCGTCATGCTTCCGTTCGGCGTATGGAAGGCGCATCGACACGAGGTCACCGATCATCGCCGCATCATGATCCTGGTTTTCTCCGGTGCGCTCGTCATCGCCGGGCTGTTCACGTTGCTGCCGGGGCGGATCATGCACCCCGTCGTGTTCGGCCACTAGCGAGCCTCGCAACATGGTCCCTGAGCGGCATTTGCACGAGCTAGCGAGGCCGGTTCCAATTGTTGATTTTGCGGTCGCGGAGGCGGGTGCATGTGCCCCGTAAGTCTCTGGAAAAACGAAGGGAAAAACCGGTCGCGCGAACCAGTTAGGGGTGGTTTCGAGGACCCCGATGAGCTATATGATTCTCCACCTAAAACTGACCGGATTTCCTACTTGTCTGAACCTGAAGATACCAAGCCCGGAGAGCCGCCGGGCCCTTCCGATGTTCGTCCCGTATCCATCCTCGACGAGATGAAACGCTCCTACCTCGATTACGCCATGAGCGTGATCGTGGCGCGTGCGTTGCCGGATGCGCGCGATGGTCTCAAGCCGGTCCATCGCCGCATTCTCTATGCGATGTACGAGAACGGGTTCGAGTGGAACAAGCCGTACCGCAAGTCGGCCCGCACCGTCGGCGACGTGATCGGTAAATACCATCCCCACGGCGATCAGTCGGTCTACGACGCAATGGTGCGCATGGCGCAGGATTTCTCCATGCGCGTGCCGTTGATCGACGGGCAGGGCAATTTCGGTTCGGTGGACGGCGATACGGCCGCCGCGATGCGTTACACCGAATCCCGGCTGACCAAGATCGCGCAACTGCTGCTTGACGACATCGACAAGGATACCGTCGACTACCAGGATAACTACGACGGTTCCTTCCGCGAACCGCGGGTACTGCCGGCGAAATTCCCAAATCTGCTGGTCAATGGTGCCGGCGGCATCGCGGTCGGCATGGCGACCAACATCCCGCCGCACAATCTCGGCGAAGTGATCGACGGCTGCATCGCGCTGATTGAAAATCCCGCGCTTTCCATCGACGAGCTCACCAACATCATCCCGGGGCCGGATTTCCCCACCGGTGGCATCATCCTCGGACGCCAGGGCATCCGATCAGCCTATCATCTCGGCCGCGGCTCGATCGTGATGCGCGGCAAGGTCAAAATCGACGCCATCAGGAAAGATCGCGAAGCGATCATCATCACCGAGATTCCCTACCAGGTGAACAAGGCCACCATGGTCGCGCGCATCGGGGAGCTGCAGCGCGAGAAGATAATCGAAGGCATTAGCGAACAGCGCGATGAATCCGATCGCGATGGTATGCGCGTGGTCATCGAGCTCAAACGCGATGCGGTCCCCGAGGTCGTGCTGAACCAGCTCTACAAGTTCACGCCGCTGCAGACCAACTTCGGCGCCAACATGGTGGCGCTCGACGCCGGCCGACCGCAGTTGATGAACCTGAAGGATTTGCTGACGCTGTTCGTGGCCTTCCGCGAACAGGTGGTGACGCGCCGTACCAAGTTCCTGCTCAACAAGGCCCGCGACCGCGCCCATATCCTGGTCGGCCTCGCGATCGCGGTGGCGAATATCGACGAGATCATTCACGTGATCCGCACATCGCCGGATCCCAACACCGCGCGCGACACACTGATGTCGCGCGACTGGGACGCCAAGGATGTCGCGGCGATGATCACGCTGATCGACGATCCCCGGCATCGGCTCGCGGAAGATGGCACCGCGCGGCTGTCGTTCGAGCAGGCCAAGGCTATCCTCGACCTGCGGCTGGCGCGCCTGACCGCACTCGGCCGCGAGGAGATCGGCGAGGAACTCGACAAGCTCGCGGTCGAAATCGCCGATTATCTCGACATCCTGCGCTCGCGCGCCCGCGTTCAGGCCATCATCAAGACCGAACTTTCGGACGTGAAGTCCGAATTCGCGACACCGCGCAAGACCGTCATCATGGAGCATGAAGGCGAGGTCGAGGACGAGGACCTGATCCAGCGCGAGGACATGGTCGTCACCGTCTCGCATGCCGGTTACGTTAAGCGCGTGCCGCTGTCGGCCTATCGCGCGCAGCGGCGTGGCGGCAAGGGCCGTTCGGGGATGCAGACCCGCGATGAGGATTTCGTCAGCCGGCTGTTCGTAGCCTCAACCCATACCCCGGTGCTGTTCTTCTCGTCGCGTGGCCAGGTCTACAAGGAAAAGGTCTGGCGGTTGCCGGTGGCGGCGCCGAATGGCCGCGGCAAGGCGCTGATCAATATGCTGCCGCTGGAGCAGGGCGAGCGCATCACCACCATCATGCCGCTGCCCGAGGATGAATCGTCCTGGGGCAATCTCGACGTGATGTTCGCGACCACCGGTGGCACGGTCCGCCGCAACAAATTGTCCGACTTCGTCGACGTCCGCCGCTCCGGCATCATTGCCATGAAGCTCGACGCCGACGAGGCGATTGTCGACGTCCAGATCTGTACCGAGCGCGATGACGTGCTCTTGACCGCCGCCGGCGGCCAGTGCATCCGCTTCCCGGTCACCGACGTGCGGGTGTTTACCGGGCGGACTTCGATGGGCGTGCGCGGTATCGCCTTGCCGGAAAACGAAAGGCTGATTTCGTTGTCGATCCTGCGCCATGTCGAGGCGACATCGGATGAGAGGTCGGCCTACCTGAAGATGCGCCGCGCCGTCGCCGGCGACGCCGCGAATGGGGAAGCGGTGGCCGAGGAAGCTCCGGAAGCCGACACCGAAGAGACCTCAGGCAGCATTCAGCTCAGTTCCGAACGCTATGTCGAGATGTCGGCGCAGGAGCAGGTGGTACTGACGGTTTCGGTGAACGGCTACGGCAAGCGCACCTCGTCCTACGAATACCGGACCACCGGCCGCGGTGGCAAAGGCATCGTGGCGATGTCGGTCAACAACCGCAACGGCAAGCTGGTGGCGTCGTTCCCGGTCGAGGATTCCGACCAGATCATGCTGGTGACCGACAAGGGTCAGTTGATCCGTTGTCCGGTCGAGGGTATCCGGATAGCCGGCCGCTCGACCCAGGGTGTGATCGTATTCGATACCGCCGAAGACGAGCATGTGGTGTCGGTCGAGCATATCGGCGAGGAAACCGAGAACGGCAATGGAGGCAATGGCGAGTAGCGAATAGCGGACGTGGTTCGTTATTTGTTCACTTGCCGGCGGCGATCGGCCGGACGTTGAAAAATGCCCGCGTCAGGATTGGCCTTAGTGTTTCGGCCGCGGAGCGCGAAAACCAGCTCCATGGCCATCTCCAAAACAGATCACAATTGCCTCTATCTCATATTGGATGCCTCTATCCCATATTGGACCAATGAGGGCACAGCTCCTGGTTTTGGGGCAGGATAGTCCGTCCTACGTCGAGCGGGCAATTGCTCGCTTATGCACAGGAGGATTTCATGGTCACCGAAGACTACGTCCGAAAGATTTTCAAGAACCTTGAGCACGGCGATGGTGCGGGCTTTTTCGAGCATGTCAACGACAAGGTCGACTGGATCGTCGAAGGCACGCATCCGCTGGCCGGTCACTACACCTCGAAATCTGATTTCCTGGCTGGGACCTTCACCAAGCTCGGCAAGGTTCTGCCCAATGGGGCTCAACTCGTCGTCGAGTATCTGCTGGTGAAGGATGACCAGGCTGTCGTGGAACTTCACTCCTTGGCCACGGCGAAGAACGGATTGAGATTCGACAACAGATACTGCTGGGTCGTCCACTTCGATGGTGACACCATCGACCGGGTGAGGGCCTATCTCGACTCGGCCATGGTCGCGCGTCTTTTCGAAGAAAATCCGATCTAGAGCCTTATCGGTTCTGATTGAATCAGAACCGGGCTCTAGTCTTTTGTTTTGACGCGTTTTCTTCATGCGAACCGGTGTCCACTTCGCTCGAAAACGCTTTAGCCATTGGTCGTCGGCGTCTCATCCGAACCCGACGTGATGGGCTTGTCGATACGATCGGGACGGCGCTCAGCTGTCCGATCGGGAGTAGTGTCGATCGGAGCAAAGCAGCAAAGCCTTGCCGGGCTGTGTCTCGAGCGAGACGCCGGTCGGCGAGTTCCTAGTCTGCAGCAGATTTCGTAATTTTAAAACGCGGGAGCGAAATGATGACGACATCTCATATCCAGACGCTTCGCATGATGCTTCGCGAGGAGAAAGGAATTATTTTGCCCGGCGCGCCGAACGCGCTCGCCGCCCGGATCGTTGCCGATCTCGGCTTTAGGGCCGTGTATCTGACTGGCGCTGGGCTCACCAACATGTACCTCGGCTTGCCGGACCTCGGGTTCATGGACTTGAGCCAGGTGGCCGGTCATGTGATGGCGATCCGGTGTGTGATCGATCTGCCGCTGATCGTCGACATCGACACCGGTTTCGGCAACGCCATCAACGTCACTCATACGGTTCGGATCCTGGAGCAAGCCGGCGCCAGTGCGATTCAAATGGAGGACCAGCACGCGCCCAAACGGTGCGGTCATTTCGACGGCAAGGAGTTGATTCCCCTGGAGGAGATGGTGGGCAAGGTGCGGGCCGCGGTGGACACAAGGCGGCAGGATCTGGTTGTCATCGCACGCACCGATGCATGTGCCGTCGAAGGCTTCGAGGCAGCCATTGAGCGGGCCGGCCGCTACATCGAGGCGGGCGCGGACGTCACATTCGTCGAGGCTCCTGAAAGCCTCGAAGACCTCAAATCGGTCCCCCATCGTCTGAAGGCGCCTCAACTGGTCAACATGGTGCTTGGCGGCAAGACGCCCATTATCGACCAGAAAGCAGCGGCCGAAATGGGCTTCAGCCTGGTGCTTTACGCCAACGCCGCCTTGCAAGGAGCCGTGCATGGCATGCAGTCGACGCTGTCGGCGCTCAAACAGAAGGGCGTCCTCGATGAGCGCGCCGTCACGTCATTCGCGGAGCGTCAGAGGCTGGTCGACAAGCAGGCCTTCGACCTGATGGAGGCTCGCTACGCGGCGCATGTGGCGAGCGAAAATGGATAGTCTCGCGGCTGGCGGTGATCGGCACAGAAAGGCGCTGGCTGTCGGGCAACGATGCGACTAATCATCTGGCTGAACTATCGATAGGCTAAACTCGCTGTCGGTTCGCAGACGGTCCCCGCCAACCGGTTTGGACGATAGCGAGTCCTACGGCGCCGTTCCCGTTCACTCATGGCTTCGTGCCTCTTGAGGTTCCTCGCTCTCGTTGCGATGATTCTGGCTTCTCCGGGCGCGCTGGGGCGATAACCTGCCAAGGCTGATGAAGATCAAGGCGCAGGTCGATCCGAAAAACATCTTCAAGCATGCCCAGAGCGTGCCATTGAGCTAGGGCGTGAACCATAAATTCCGGATGGTCCGCGGGCGTCCGCTTTGGTGCGCGTTCCGGACTCAAATCGGACATCGCGTGAAGTCGGGAAAGTGCCCAGACTCGGACATCCACCAAATCAACGTCTCGTCCCGACCGGAAAATCGGCTGCTCCATTATGTTGCCGCGCGGCGGCGAGCCAAGCGCGGCCGAGAAGAACTGTCAGAACCACGTGAAGCGCTGCCGCTGGCCACAGAAGGACACCGGTCAAACCACCTACGAAAAGGAGGTAGGCAAAGAACAGCGTGATCAATGCGGTGTAGATCAACATTCCGACGAGTGGCGGACCCGGCCAGCAAGCGATTGCCAAGGCGATGATGGCGATGCCCGCCACTCGCGCAACCGGTATTGCGACGCCTGTAAGCTGCTCTCCCAACAACAACTGCACGACCAGCGACGGAATGATCAGCAACCCCAATCCGGTTGCGGCTTCGGCGACAGCGGTGAAAGTCAGCGCATGTTTCATCGTTCCGCGATTCACGTTGCGAGGCACCTGCCAATGAGTGGAGCTGTTAGGGCTTGGCTTTAGCCTCCTGCTCCTTCGTGAACGGCTCAAGCTTGAAGGTCAGCTTGTCGATCTTGCCGGTGAACTTGAACGGAGTGTCGTAACGATACTCGATCATCGCGACGCCAGTGCGCGTGTCCTGGCCGATGTCGAAGGTTTCGTCCTCGGGGAATGTAATCGGGGTGGTGTGCGCCATGGAGTTCCTTGCCACTTGCTTGCCGTCCACGGAGAGCACACCCGTACCTCCCTTGCCCAACCCTGGGCCGTCGGATTTGAAGTCGAAGACGATGGTGTGTTTTCCGGCCACCAGTTCGGGCCCTTCCCACATGGTGCGCTTAAGGTCGAGCAGGTTATAGAGGAATACCACCTTGCCCCGGTCGATGCCCAATTCACCCTTGCTCAGGAACAGGCCATAGCCGCCGAAGCGCCCACCTTCGGTGACGATCATGCCTTCCGCTCCGCCATCGGGGATCGTGACCTCGGCAGTGATGGTGTAGGACTTGTCCAGGATACTCGGGGCAGCGCTGTCCGGCACGCCGCTCAGTTCGCCCGAATAGGTGAAGACGGTTCGTCCTGCCGTGAGGCTTGGGCGCTCGGTATTCCAGCGCGCGAGCGTCGAATTGTCGAGCGGCAGCACGTTATACTTTGCCGCCTGGGCATAGAAGAGGTCCTGCATCTGCTTGAGCTTGTCAGGCATCCTGGTGGCGAGGTCGTCGAACTGGGTGGGGTCCTCCTTAACGTTGTAGAGTTCCCAATTGTACCCGGTGATCACATCCGGAGGCGTCTTGGAGCTCAGCTCCCATGGCAGGGTTACCGGCGTCGTGGTCGCCACCCACCCGTCGTTGTAGATGGCGCGATTGCCGAGCATCTCGAAGTATTGCGTCGTGTGTCGGGATGGGGCATTGGCGTTCGCCTTATCCCACGTATACGCCATGCTCGTGCCTTCGATGGGAAGCTGTTTGATGCCGTTGATCGTATCGGGCTGCGGAATGCCGGTTGCTTCGAGGATGGTCGGGACGACGTCGATGACGTGATGGAACTGGCGACGGATGCCGCCGACGTCGTTGATGTGGCCGGGCCAGGAAATCGCCATACCCTGGGCCGTCCCGCCGAAGTGTGATGCCACCTGCTTCATCCATTTGAACGGTGTGTCCATCGCCCACGCCCAAGGCGCGGCAAAGTGCGGGAACGTCTTGTCCGATCCCCAGAACTCGTACCAGAGAAATTGGTCCTTCACCGGCACTTCAATACCATTGAAGGTGGTGAACTCGTTCGGGGTACCGTTGAGCATACCTTCGGCGCTCGCGCCGTTGTCGCCACCGATGTAGATGATCAAGGTGTTGTCGCGTTCGCCGAGGTCTTCGACGGCCTGGATAACCCGGCCGATCTCATGGTCGGCGTAGGCTAAGTAAGCCCCATAGACATCCGCTTGTTTGATAAAGAGCCTCTTCTCATCCCAACTCAGGGAATCCCACTGCGGCAGCGAATTCGGCCACGGCGTCAGCTTGGCGTTTTCGGGCATGATGCCCAAACGCTTTTGGTTGGCGAAAATCGTCTCGCGCACCTTGTTCCACCCGTCGTCGAACAAGTGCATGTCGCTGATCTTCTTGATCCACTCCGGTGTGGGATGATGGGGCGCATGGGTAGCGCCCGGTACGTAATAGACAAAGAACGGTTTGTCGGGCGCAATCTCCTTGAGCTGTTTCATGTACTTGATGGCCTCGTCCGCCATCGCCGTCTCCAGGTTCCAGCCGGGATTGCCCTGGAACGGATAGATCGCCGTCGTGTTGCGGAACAGGTTCGGTTGCCACTGGCTGGCGTCGCCGCCGACGAAGCCGTAGAAATAATCGAAGCCCATGCCGTTGGGCCATTGATTGAACGGTCCAGCCTGGCTCGACTGGAAAAAGGGTGTGTTGTGGTCCTTGCCGAACCACGAGGTCGCGTAGCCGTTATCCCTCAGGATCGTGCCGACGGTACCTTTCTCAATCGGGATTATGAAATCGTAACCTGGGAATCCCGTCGCAATCTCGCCTACCACCCCGAAGCCGACCGAGTGATGGTTGCGTCCCGTGATGATCGCCGCCCGTGTCGGTGAGCAGAGCGATGTGGAGTGGAAATTCGTGAAGCGCAGCCCCTGGGCTGCGATGCGATCCATGGTTGGCGTAGGTATGACCCCGCCGAAGGTGCCAGGTGCGCCGAAACCCTGGTCGTCGGTCATGATGAGCAGCACGTTGGGCGCGCCCTTCGGCGGTACGACGCGCGGGGCCCACCAGGCCTTCGACTCCGAGGCCCGCTCCTTGATCACCCCGCCGAACGCCGGATCGGAGGGCGGAAGTTGTTTGCCGGTGATCGTGGTGGTGGCTTCGGGCGAACCCAGGACACCCGTGACCTGCTGTGCCGAGGCCGAGATGCAACTGAGGGCGAGAAGGCTGGAGCATGCAAGGATGCTGCGATTGATCTTCATCGCGATGAACTCCCGTGAAGCGTTGCTTTTGCGGAAAGGGTCGCGCACGAAGCTCAAGAATGCTCAGATTGAGCGTACCCGAGTTTGATACAGATCAAACGCCGTGGGATGACCGCTCTGGGTCCAAACTCGGAAGTGGAGAGCCATTCGCGGAGAGTCCGCTCCAACCCGATGAATGGACATCGTCAGACCGTTTCGTGCCAATGGCGGACACGCCGTAGCAACATTGGGCAACCGCCCCGAGCCTATTCAAAACCAATCGGCTGCGACCGTAGCTCAGGCCGTGGGCGCTATTAGAGCAACCCTCATGTTTTTGGCAAGGTAAACGCATGTGTCATCGGCGAGCACGCGGCCGTCAGCAATTCCGAGAACCAGTTTGCCGCGCCTCACTTGGCGCATGTCAACCTCATAGCGCACGCGTTTGACGTCTGGCGTGATATGGCCTTTGAACTTTACATCGCCAACACCAGTGGCGCGGCCTTTACCCCGTGAACCCGACCAGCCAAGCCAATATCCAATCATCTGCCACATGGCGTCTAAACCCAGACATCCTGGCATCACAGCGTCGCCGGGAAAGTGGCAATGAAAGAACCAAAGGCTTGGCGCAATGTCCAACTCTCCAATGATGTTGCCTTTTCGGAAAGGACCACCATCCATGCTGATTTCCGTGATGCGGTCCATCATCAGCATGGGTGGCGCTGGTAACTGGGCATTGCCCGGGCCGAAATATCCGCCTTGGCTTGATTTGAGCAGTTCTTCCTTCGTGTAGAACGATTGCGGGGTGTGAAAGTCGTGTGGGTTGGACAAGACAAGGCCCTTTCTTGATGACGGGCAGTCGGCCGTCTGAAGCGATTAGGTGACGCGCGTTCCGACTTGCGCATTCGCGCTCAGACTGTATTTAAACAGAGATCAATTCAAGCGCGATTAGCGGCGAAAGTTACGCCGCGGTCAATCGCGTCGATTTTGGCATGTCCGCGTCATGTCCGGTTAGAGAGTAATCCCGGTAATGCCGGTTGTCAGGTTTTGGCTGTTGCGGGCATCGGTCTGGACTGACCCATCGCTCGAACCCGGAGCCTCGAAGCATGCGGTATGGACTCACGGACTTCGAATGGGCTGTTCGATCTCCAATATTTGGGATCAGGCGAAGTGCGTCGCTGGCAACTCACCTTCGATGGAGAACGACTGAATCTGAGAGACAAAACAAGAGATGGATGCGACATCCCGGTTGCGAGCCAGCCAAACTGGCACATGGTCCCTTGTCTGCTTCAGCGCTCCACTGGCGCGCGCCGGATGGCGATTTAAACGGCGAGATTTTTCCTTGGCCCTACGGCGTTCCAACAGGTTTAGCCGCCCCATTTCTTCTTTTGCAAAACGTCGAACCATACGGCCAGGCTGATGATGAGACCCTTGATGATCAGTTGGTAGAACGACGAGACACCCAGCAAGCTCATGCCATTGTTCAAAACGCCGATGATCAGGGCGCCGATGATCGTGCCGCCGATCGTGCCCGAGCCGCCGGACAGGCTGGTGCCGCCGATCACCACCGCGGCAATCGCATCAAGTTCGAACATCGTACCGAGATTCGGTGAGGCGCCGTTGAGGCGCGATGCCAGCAGGATTCCCGACAGCGCCGCGAGCAGCGACACGATCACGTAGACGATCATTTTGGTCTGAAGGATGTTGATGCCCGACAGACGCGCCGCTTCCTCGTTGCCGCCGAGGGCGTAAAGACGCCGGCCGAACCTGGTATGACCCAGTGCGAAGATCGCGGCGCCTGCGATGACGACAAAGATCGCCACCGGAACCGGAAGGCCGTCACCCCCGCCGAAAATATAGACGGCGAGGGCGAATCCTGCGGCGGCGATGATGATTCCTGCGACCAGTTTGTCGACGTCGGCACGGCTGCCCGATTTCCTGCTCGCGTCGAGGTTTCGGACCAATCGGGTGACGTAGAGCAATGCGGCGATACCAAGGATGACCAATGTCGGTACTGGCGCGATGTAAGCGCTTCCAAGGTTGGCAAACGAGGGATCGGCGACTGGAACCGAACTGCCCCCGGACAGGGTCAGTGCAACACCGCGCCCGATCGTCAGCATTCCCAGCGTGATTATAAATGGCGGAATACGGTAACGCGCGATCCAGAAGCCGTTCCACAGGCCAATGACGCCGCCGACCACCACCAGCGTGACCGGAACGGCAATCCACGCGGCCAGGCCGATTTGCATGAGCAGGGTCACGACCACGGCCGCGACGCCGACCACCGAACCAACCGACAAATCGATACCAGCGATCAGGATGACCATGGTCATCCCGACCCCGATAATACCGACGATCGTCACTTGTCGCGCAACATTGCTCAGATTACGCGCGCTGTGAAAGGTGGGGTCGGCGAGGGCGAGGGCTATTGTCAGGACCACAAGGGCGATCAGCGTGGCGTTGGTTTTGACGAACTTGAGCATCTGGTTCTGTTGCACGACCTGTTACTCCGCCGTCCGGCGGGCGCCGGTCGCAAATTCCATGATCGCTTCCCTGGTCGCGTTTTCGCGCGCGAATTCCGCGACGATGGCGCCCTCGCTCATGACAAGGATCCTGTCGCTCATGCCGAGAACCTCAGGCAATTCCGAGGATATGATGATCACAGCCACGCCTTCCGCGGCCAGTCGATCGAGGATTTTGTAGATTTCGACCTTGGCGCCGATGTCGATGCCGCGGGTCGGCTCGTCCAGGATGAAAATCTTCGGACCCGCATTGAGCCATCGTCCCAGGATGACCTTTTGCTGGTTGCCGCCGCTGAGTGTCCCGACCATGGTGTCGATACCAGGCGCCTTGATGCCGAGCTGCGTGACTTGTTTCTCGGCCAGCGCGCGTTCGCGGCCGGCGTCGATCACGCCGGTCAGCGGCGCGCTGATGGTTTGCAGTGACGCGATCGTGGTGTTGAAGGTGATCGGCTGGTCCAGAAACAAACCGAGCGCCTTGCGATCCTCGGTCAGAAGCGCGATGCCATGGTCGATCGCGTCGGTGGGCGAGCGAATATCGGCCTTTTTGCCTTCGATCAGGACGTCGCCGTGGGTGGCCGCCGGGTAGGCGCCAAAGATGGCGGAGACAAGCGTGGTTCGCCCGGACCCCATCAATCCGGAAATGCCGAGGATTTCGCCGCGATAGGCCGAGAACGATGCTTTCTTGACGCTTTTTTCGCCCGGCAAATCAGGATGGTCGACTTCGAGATTCCTGACTTCGAGGATTTTTTCGCCGCGCCGGCGCTGGCTCAACGGAAACATGTCCCTGATGTCGCGGCCGACCATTCTGGCGATGATCTGGTCGAGGGTGATGTCGGCGATCGGCGTGACGTCCCCGATGGTCTGTCCATCGCGCAACACCACGACGCGGTCGGCGATCTGTTTGATCTCCTCCATCTTGTGAGAGATGTAGCACATGCAGACGCCGTCTTGCTTCAGCTTGCGTATGATCCGAAAGAGGTCCGCGACTTCCTTTTCTGTCAACGCAGAGGTCGGCTCATCGAGGACGAGAATGCTTGCGCGCTTCGACAGCGCCTTGGCGATTTCGACCATCTGTTGCTTGCCGACCGTGAGGCTCCTGACCTGATCGCCGGGTTTGACGTCGGGGATACCAAGCTCATCAAGAAGGATCTGCGTGCCAAAATTCAATTGGCGCCAATCGATCGCGCCGTAGCGATTGGTCGGCTGGCGGTCGAGGTAGATGTTCTCCGCCACCGATAATTCAGGAATGAGGTTCAGTTCCTGAAAGATGATGGCGACACCGCATTGTTCGGCGTCGCGGGGGCTGTAAAACCGCTTCTTTTCTCCCTGGATGAAAATGTCGCCTTGATAGCTGGGATAGGGCCAGACGCCGCCCAGCACTTTCATGAGGGTGGATTTCCCCGCACCATTCTCGCCCATCAGCGCCAGAAGCTCGCCCGAGCGCGCCTCAAAGTTGACGTTGTCGAGCGCTCTCACGCCCGGGAATTCCTTGACGATGTGTTCCATCCTCAGAATGACTTCGGACACGCGCCCTTCTACTTTCCGTACACCTGCTGGCGGGTATAAAAGCCCTCGGCGATGATCGTGCTGTCGAGGTTGCTCTTATCAACAAGTACAACGGGGGTGACGATGGTCGGCACGTCGACGGCGCCATTGTTGATCATCCGGTCGATCTTGAGGAGAGCTTTGGGATCCTTGTCGGGGTTTTGGGCGAGCAGCACGGCGGTTTGAGCCGCAGTTTCGGCGAACGGGGCAATCTTTTTCCAGATTTCCGCGGCTTCCTTGCCCTGCGCGACATATTGAATGTTGACGAGATCGGCGTCGGAGCCCGCCACGAACACCTTGTCGGCGCTGGCCAGTCCCTGGGCGTCGAGGGCCGCGATCACGCCGCGCGCCATGCCGCTGTTGTTGCAAATGACCGCATCGATCTTGTTGCCGAGCTTGGTCAGCATGTTTTCCGTCGTCGCCATCGCTTTGTCGGGCGACCAGCTTTCGTGCGATTGATCGATGACAAGCCTGAGGCCGGGGTTGGCCTTGAGAACCTCGAGAACGCCGCTGCTCATCGTGTTGGCGTTGGAATCGCCCGGCTGCCCCCGGATCAGTGCGACATTGCCTTTGACCGACCCGTTTTTGGCCTTGAGCCACGCCACCATGGCCTCGGCCTGAAGCTTGCCGACTGCCCAACTATCCTGCATCACCATCGCGTCGAGCGGACCGTTGAGCAGCATCGCATCATAGCCGACAACTTTGACGCCGCTTTTGTGCGCCGATGTGACCATGCTGCCGGCCGTGCCGGTGTTGACCGGCTGCAATACGATGACCTGCGCGCCCCGCGACAGCATATTCTCGAATGCCGCCAGTTGCGTCTGTTCGTCGTTATTAGCCGAATCGAAGATCACGTCGGCGCCGAGCGCCTTGGCCTTGGCGAGGAACGCGGCCTTGTCGCGCTGGTAGCGTTCCTCCTGCATGGTCTTCAGCAGAAAGCCGATCTTGATTTTTTCAGCCGCGCCGGCCGGATCGGTAGCCAACGTCGCCGGAACGGCCAGGGACGCGATCGCCAGCGACGACATGCCGCTCAAAATGGATCTGCGGTGAAATCTCATGATGCTTCGCTCCCCCAAAACATTCAGGCCGCCACGCCGGATCGCGACCTCGCCGATCTTAGTCGTGAAATCTAATAGCTCAGGGAAAAGCGATCGAATACCCGCCACCGGGACGCCGAAAACGGCAATGGAGGCGAGGGCGTCTGCCCAGCCTCCATTTCAATCAGGCGATCTCGATGCTGCGGTTTGTCCGGCCTTATGGTGTGCGGTCAGCCGTCACCAGGCGCGCTTCCTGGATCGTGCTGTTCTTGGTTCCGGCGACGCGGAGGCAGGAAGCTTCGAAGTTCGGCCAGGCCTTCTGGGAACAGCCCGCGCCCACGGTATGGATATCCAGCCGGTCACCCTTGGCGAGGGCATGGGGCACGCTGGCTTCGACCTGGGGGGCAAAGCCGGGAAGAACAGCGAGGGCGGCAGCGACAAACGCAGCGATCGTGACGGCTGAAAGAGCTTTAATCATAACGGTCCCCTGTCATTGGGCCTTTGGCCCGTTGTTTCGTTGGTCGACTGATACGCAGCGGCGGTTTCCGGATGTCTTCGCCCGATGCAGAAGTGGTTTCGTTCTGCCGGAGTTTTGTTTCATCGCCCGTTCCGGACGAAACAAAGCCGGCTCGCAGAGGAGACGCGCCGACCCCCGAACTGGTTCGGTGGCCGATCAAATATAAAAACGGACCTTTGGTGCCGGGAAACGGGAACCGGACCGGCTTGCGGGGGCGCCCGGGGCGGGGTAGACGGATTTATGCCACGTATCGCGCTCTATCCCGGTTCATTCGATCCCGTCACCAACGGCCATCTGGACGTGGTTCGGCATGCCGTCGGCCTCTGCGACCGGCTGGTCGTCGCCATCGGGATCCACCCCGGCAAAAAGCCGTTATTTTCGGCGGAAGAACGCCTCGAGATGATTAAGGAGGTGTTTGGTCCGGTGGCTGCCAGTGCCGGGTGCGCCTTCGAAGCGATCACCTACGATGACCTCGTCGTCACGGCCGCGAGACGGGCCGGCGCTACCATCCTCATTCGCGGCCTGCGCGACGGGACCGACCTGGATTACGAAATGCAGATGGCCGGTATGAACGAGACCATGGCGCCGGAAGTCCGGACGGTTTTCGTGCCGGCGTCGCCGACCGTCCGCCCGATCACCGCCACACTGGTGCGTCAGATCGCGGGGATGGGGGGCGACGTCTCGAACTTCGTGCCCAAGGCCGTCGCCAAACGTCTCAAGACCAAATTCGCCGGCTAGCCTTTACCTCTTTTGGAGCCTTCATGATCCGAATTCTCGCCGTTCTCGCCGCGCTGGTATGCGTGGCCCCCGCTGTCGCCCAGCCGCTTCCCGCCAATCTCGACAAGCAGAATGCGATCGTCGTCGATACCACCAAGGGCCGGATCGTGTTCAGGCTGCGAACCGATCTCGCGCCGTTGCACGCCGAACGGATCAAGCAACTGGCCCGCGAAGGTTTCTACAACAACGTCCCGTTCCACCGCGTAATGGATGGTTTCATGGCGCAGACCGGTGACGGCCAGAACTTCAACGGCACTGGCGGCTCGAAATATCCCAATCTGAAGGCGGAGTTCTCCAACGTTCCGTTCAAGCGCGGCATTGTCGGCATGGCCCGGCGCGGCGACAGCGTCGATAGCGCCAATTCGCAGTTCTTCTTCATGTTTGCCGACGCCCCGAGCCTGAACGGCCAGTACACCGTGATAGGTGAGGTGGTGTCGGGCATGGACGTGATCGACAAGCTCAAGAAGGCCCCGCCAGGATCGGCCGGCGGCGCGGTGACCGACCCCGACAAGATGGTGAAGGTGCAAGTCGCATCGGACATCAAGTAACCGGCGGTGACGCGAGGTCGCTACCCGCGGTTCCGGATTGCAGCGCTGCTGTTGTTGTTGTCGTCGAACTGCGTTCAAGCCGAACCGGCGCAGGTCAATACCCTCAGCGACGTATTTGCGAGACTTCGAACCTGCTGGAGACCGCCGCCGGCCTCGAGCGATATCGACATCACAGTGATTGTGAGCTTCAACCGCGCGGGAAACATTCTTGGCCATCCGAGGATTACCTATGAATCGGCACAGGCCACCGACAACGACCGGCTGGCGTACCGCATAGCGGTGATGGAGACGTTGCAGCGCTGCACGCCGATGCCATTTACAGAAGGGCTGGCTGGCGCTGTTGCCGGTCGTCCGTTCGCCGTCCGATTTCGCAACCGGAAAGTTCCACCCCAACCCATAGAGAAGAGAGCATGGCTGACACCGAAAATACTTTGATCCTCGAAACCACCCAGGGACCGGTCACCATCGAGATGCGGCCCGACCTTGCGCCGGGCCACGTCGCGCGGATCAAGGAACTAGTGCGCGAGGGGTTTTACGACGGCATCGTGTTTCACCGCGTGATCGAAGGGTTCATGGCGCAAACCGGATGTCCACACGGCACCGGCACCGGCGGATCCGGCAAGAAACTGAAGGCGGAATTCAACAAGGAGCCGCATGTCCGCGGCACCACGTCGATGGCGCGCGCCGCCAATCCGGATTCCGGCGACAGCCAGTTCTTCATCTGCTTCGACGATGCCTCGTTCCTCAACAGCCAGTACACGGTCTGGGGTAAGGTAACGTCCGGCATGGAGAACGTCGACAAGATCAAGCGCGGCGAGCCGGTAAAGGATCCAGACAAGATCATCAAGGCTCACATGGCCGTAGATGCGGCGGAGTGAACTCCTCTCATGGTGAGGAGCATGCGAAGCACGCGCCTCGAACCATGATCTAGAGCGTTCGATCTCATCCTTCGAGACGCGGCGGAAACGCCGCTCCTCGGGACGAGGCGCGCCGCAGGAGCGTGGGCCATGCGCACCGATCTTTTCGATTTCGAACTCCCCTCGGACAATATCGCGTTGCGCCCGGCCAGCCCGCGCGATTCCGCGCGGCTGCTGATCGTGCAAAGCGATGGCGGCTTGCACGACCGCACCGTTAAGGATTTGCCGTTGTTGCTGGCGCCGGGCGACCAGCTTGTGGTGAACGACACCAAGGTGATCTCGGCTCAGCTCAGGGGCCGCCGCATCGGCCGCGACACCGAGCCGAAGATCGAGGCGACGCTGATCAAGCGCGTCGACGGCTCGCGCTGGCAGGCGCTGGTCAAGCCAGCCAAAAAACTGTCGCAGGGCGATGTGGTCCGGTTCGGCAATGAGGGCAAGGTATGCCTGCTCGGCCATCTCGACGCGCAGGTCGAGCACAAGGGGGACGACGGCGAGGTCACGCTGTCATTTACCTTCCACGGGCCGACGCTGGATCAGGCCATCGCCGATCTCGGGAGCCCGCCGTTGCCGCCCTATATCGCCTCGAAGCGTGCGCCTGACGAACGCGACGAAGACGATTACCAGACCATGTTCGCCGTCAACGAAGGCGCGGTCGCGGCGCCGACCGCCGGCCTGCACTTCACCACGGCGCTGGAAACAGCGCTGCGTGAACGCGGCGTCGGGATCCATCGGATCACGCTGCATGTCGGGGCAGGGACCTTCCTGCCGGTCAAAGTCGACGACACCGCCGGGCACAAGATGCATTCCGAATGGGGCACCATCTCCGCCGAGACCGCCGCGGCGCTGAATGCGGCACGTGCCAAGGGCGGCCGCATCGTCGCCGTCGGCACCACCTCGATGCGGCTTCTGGAAAGTGCCGCGGCGGAAGACGGTACCATCCAGCCTTTCGCCAGCGAGACCGCGATCTTCATCACGCCGGGCTATCGTTTTCGCGCGGTTGATATCCTCCTGACCAATTTTCATTTGCCACGCTCGACGCTGTTCATGCTGGTCTCGGCCTTCAGCGGACTCGACACCATGAAGCAGGCCTATGCCCACGCCATTCGCGACGGCTACCGGTTCTATTCCTATGGCGACGCCTGCCTGCTGTTTCGTGCTAAGGCCAGCGGATGACCCTGCCCAATCATTTCGAATTGACGGGACGCGACGGCGAAGCCCGCACCGGCCGGTTGACGACGCCGCACGGCGTGGTGCGAACGCCGGCTTTCATGCCGGTGGGCACCGCGGGGGCGATGAAGGGCATGCATTGGCGCGAGGTCCGCGACGCCGGCGCCGATATCGTGCTCGGCAACACCTACCATCTGATGCTGCGGCCCGGCGCCGAGCGGATCGCCACTCTTGGCGGCTTGCAGCGCTTTACCGGCTGGAACGGACCGATGCTGACCGATTCCGGCGGCTTCCAGGTGATGTCGCTGGCGCAGCTGCGCAAGCTCAACGAACACGGGGTGACCTTCCGCTCGCACATCGACGGCGCCAAGGTCGAGCTGTCGCCTGAGCGTTCGATCGAGGTGCAGCGGCTGCTCGGCTCCGATATCGCCATGCAATTGGACGAATGCGTCAGGCTGCCGTCGGAGCGCGGCGACATCGAGCGGGCGATGCAGCTTTCGTTGCGCTGGGGAGAGCGCAGCAGGCGCGCGTTCGAGACCGCGCCGCCGGGATATATGCTGTTCGGCATCGCCCAGGGCGGCGACGTGCCGGAGCTTCGTCGAGCCAGCGCGCGGGGCCTGGTCGAGACAGGTTTTCACGGTTACGCGATCGGAGGTCTCGCCGTCGGCGAACCTCAATCGGTCATGCTCGCCATGATCGAGGAGGTCGTACCGATCCTGCCGCAGGATCGGCCGCGATATCTGATGGGCGTCGGCACGCCCGAAGACATTCTGGAGGCGGTTGCGCGCGGTGTCGATATGTTCGATTGCGTGATGCCGACGCGCAATGGCCGTCACGGGATGGCGTTCACGCGGTTCGGCCAGATTAATCTGCGCAATGCGCGCCACGCCGACGATCCGCGGCCACTCGACGAGGACAGCGCGTGGCCATCGACCCGCGACTATTCACGCGCCTATCTGCATCACCTGGTGAGATCGGGCGAAACGCTGGGCGCGATGCTGCTGTCGGAAATCAATATCGCGTACTACCAGCGCCTGATGCACGACATCAGGTACGCGGTAGCAGCGGGAACATTCGACAGCTTTCGTGACCGGACGCGCGCCGACTGGTCGCGGGGCGATATCACGCCGCGCTGAAATGTGATCGACCGAAACGTTATCGAAAGCTTAGTTGCGGGCCAATCGCTTGAGCGAATGCTTGGTCACGAAACCATAGCCGCAAGTATCGCACGTCCACAGATAGCTCACGACGTTGTCGGCCAAATAGGCGGAAGCTTCCGCCGCTACCATGGAATCCGCGCAAACAGGGCAGGTCGGCAGATCGCAACCACGCGGATCGGGGCTATGCGCGATGGTCGACAGGGCTTCAGCAAGTGCCGGCATCCTGACCTCCTTGCGATCTGAACCTTAGGCGCAACCATACACCGATCTGTTTGACGATGTCGCAACACAAATGCGTTGGTTTTGCATTATTTAGCTGGGTTCTGGATTTTGCGATGCAGCGAATTTTGGCTCTCGAATTCAGACTTGCAACACGGGCCCAGGCAGCCCTAATGAGAGAAGAGCCTTTACCGCGCCCTAAATTCTTGCCGTTGCGGCCACAGGAGTTCGTCATGGAGGCATCCCCCACTTCGAGTGCAGTGCACCGTCCCGGCCGGGGCCGTATTTTCGACAGCATCGTGGACGCCGTCGGCGATACGCCGATCGTGCGCCTGGGCAAATTGCCGCAGCAGCACGGAGCGCATGCGACCATTCTCGCCAAGCTCGAATATGTCAATCCGGCCGCGAGCGTGAAGGACCGCATCGGCGCGGCGATGATCATCGCGATGGAAAAAGCGGGGGTGATCAACGCCGACACTGTGCTGATCGAGCCGACCTCGGGCAATACGGGGATCGCGCTGGCATTCGTTGCCGCTTCGCGCGGCTACCGGCTGAAGCTGGTGATGCCGGAATCGATGTCGATCGAGCGGCGCAAGATGCTGGCGTTTCTCGGCGCAGAAATCGTCCTGACACCGGCAGCCCAGGGCATGAAGGGTTCGATCGCGACCGCCGAAGAGCTGGTGCGCACGACGCCCAACGCGGTCATGCCGCAGCAGTTCAAGAACCTCGCCAATCCTGAAATTCACCGCCGCACCACCGCGGAGGAAATCTGGAACGATACCGGCGGCAACATCGATTTCTTCGTCGCCGGGGTCGGCACCGGCGGTACCATCACCGGGGTGGGGCAGGTGTTGAAACCGCGCAAGCCGTCGCTGCGGATCGTGGCCGTCGAGCCCGAGGAAAGCCCGGTGCTGTCGGGAGGTCAGCATTCCCCGCACAAGATCCAGGGGATCGGCGCCGGGTTCATTCCCGAGATTCTCGATCGGTCCGTCATCGACGAGATCGTCAAGATCAACAGCGCGACCGCGATCGAGACATCACGCGCTTTGGCGCGCCACGAAGGCATTGCGGGCGGCATCTCCTCGGGCGCCGCCATCGCCGCGGCGCTGGCGGTCGGCAAGCGGCCGGAAAGCGCCGGCAAGACCATTCTGGCGATCGTGCCGTCATTCGCCGAACGTTATCTGTCGACGGCGCTGTTTGAAGGAATCTGAATCGTGCCCGATCAACCGCGACGACCGCGAACGCTGAACGATGCGCGTACCGAAGCCGAGTCCGTGTTCAAGAAGGTCACTACCAAAACGCCGGAACTGCCGCCAAAAAAAGCCGCCCTTCCAAGCGTGAAAGAGCTGGTGTCGCTGCGGATCGATCAGGACGTTCTCGAACACTTTCAGGAGGGCGGCCCCGGTTGGCAGGATCGGATCAACGACGCCCTGCGAAAGGCGGCCGGGAAATAGTGTTGGTCGCGCAGCGGGACCATCCCGTCAGGTTGCAACGCGTGCGGCGACGGGAGCGGGGGCTTTCAGGTTCAAGAGATTACCGGTGAGGATCAGCGCCGCGCCAAGCACGGTGAGCATATCGAGCCGTTCCGAATAAATCAGCCAGCCGACGGTCGCGGTCAGCGGCACGCGCATGAAATCCATCGGCAACACCACGGTTGCATCGGCGTGCAGCATCGCACGCGCCATGCAGTAGTGAGAAAATGTGCCGCAGAATGCGATCACGGCCAAACATCCCCAAGTGTACGCAGAGGGCCATTTCCAGACGTAGATCGTAGGAAAAAGACCGGCCACGCTCTGGATCACCAGCATCCAGAAAATAATCGTCACGGTCTATTTTCGGTGCGAGTCAGAGATTTCATCATGGCGACAGAAACGCCAAATCCAACGGCTGCGCCAAGTGCAATCAACTGGCCAGGATTGATCTCGCCGGTCGACGGGCGAACGATCATGATGACGCCTACCAGGCCAAGCACGATCGCCGAGATTTTCCACACCGTCATGCGCTCGCCGAGAAAGCTTGCGGCAAGGATGGCGGTCCAGATCGGCATCGTGAATTCGATCGAAACCACCTGTCCCAGCGGAATTAGCGTCAGCGCGAAGAACCAGCCGAGCTGCGCAGTGTAATGGACGAGATTGCGTACGATGTGTTGCAGCGGCCGCGAAGTTTCATCGCGGCGAAACCTCCGCTCATGCGGATCAACGGATACAGCATGACGAAGCCGATAACGCAGCGCATTTGCATGAGTTCAAACACGTTCACTTCACGTGTCGCCTCCCGGCCGGCCACGGCCACGATCAGCATCAGAGTGAGCCAGCCCGCCATCCACAGCGCGGCCTTTGGTTTCGAAGGTGTTCGGTCCATCAGCGAGAAATGCCAGTCATGTTGCTGAAACGCGGCGGGCGAGCGGGCAGGGGGGTATCGGCGACCTCGTGCCAATTTGCAACGTGCAGATATGCCGATGCAGGCTTGCGCATTATTTTGAGGTGGGAATTCCGTTGGATCGGTGTTAAGGATCGTGCCGTTCCTGCTGCTGGTTGTTTTTCCGATGTGCAAATGCACATCCGAGGTCTGGTAATTCGAACCACCCCGGTATGACAATCCCTTAAAGCCAAAAGGAGAACCTGCTCATGCGTATCTTGCAACCGGCCGAATGGTCAAAGCCACGCGGCTTTTCTCACGGCGTTGTGGTCGATGGTCCCGGCAAATGGATCGTGCTCGCCGGCCAGACCGGCGGCGACGACAAGGGTGAATATCAACCCGATATGGCCGGGCAGGTTACAGTTGCGCTGCGAAGGATCATCAAATTGCTCGCGGAGGCCGGGGCCGGTCCCGAGCATATCGTCCGCCTCACCTGGTATCTGACCAGCCGTAGCGAATACGAAGCTGCGGGCGCCGGTATTGGCGCGGCCTGGCGCGAAACACTCGGGCGAAATTTCCCGCCCTCGACGCTGCTCTACATCGACGGCCTTGTCGACGCGCGCGCCAAGGTCGAGATCGAAGTCACCGCGTTCGTCCCAACGGCGTAGATGCGCGTTTGATCGCAGGTCCGGCGGAATTTCTCTGCCGCCGGGCCATCCTGGTTCGATGTTCGGTTATTCGCAGGTCAGGTGCGAGACAGCGAAATGGTGGCGCCCCTGAACTGGCTTTCGGCCCGGATCACGACCGACTGCTTGTTGCCTCGCGTCGTCAGGGCGATGTTGGCGGTAAATCCAGGTCCAGTCGCGACAACCTCGAAATTGCCGTTGCTGCCACGCCCCTCGATGGCGCCGTTGATGTTTCGGCTGCTTTCGCTCCATGTCCCGGAAAGTGCTGAGCCCCGCGCGATGACATTGCTGCTGAGATTGAATTTGTAGCTGTCGCTGGCGCAGGTCAGGGTCTGGTTGAGGCCGTTTCCGCCGGCACCCACCGCATAGGATGCGCGACAGCGGATCCTCTCGGTCGACCCATCGTCCAGAGTAACAGTACCCCCACCGGACCAGTTTCCGGCCATGCCGGCGAACGCTCCCGATTGCGCATGGCTCGCAGAGCTGAACACGGAGGCCGCAAACAGCACGCTAGCGGCGACGATCAAGCGTCTCGCGATCGCGAAGGAAGCAGCCACGCGGTGATCTCTATTGCCGAGACGCTTCCCACCGACCGCTGCACGGTACGCCTGCAGATGCTCCATTCCACTTCCCCCCTCCGGCATTGCCACTGAGCTGGCCGTTCGCATATGCACCATTGATAGATACCCGCACAAGTCCTTCCCGTCCGATGCTGCCGGATATGTTGGCGCCGGAGGCCGAAATTTTACCGTCCTCGACGGTTAGCGTCGAGCGCGTTGAGGGTTCGCAGGATCCTGTTTTGGTCACAATGGTGACATTCCAGAGCCCGTCATAAGGCGTCTGAGCGGCCGCAGGAGTGACGGCGAGACCCGTCGCGGCAATAAGCATGGATGCTGAAAACGCTTTGCGAATACGATTATGGCGCATGAATGAAATCCCTGATTGTGTGACATTGCCGGCTTATCGAGGGGCAATGTGTCTAAAAATTGATGCAACGCAGCAAGACGAAAAGCAGCCGACAAAACAAATATTTGGGCTGGGGATAGTTCCGCGCTGGGAACAAGAGATGCGAGAGACGGCCAGAATTCTCGACCAAAGCGGCCGAACCCAATTCAAAGCTAAAACGCGCATCGCACGGCCGAAACACCGCGAGCGAGGGCTCGTTCGGGGAGATTTAGTCAGGAAAGGCTTGGTGCCTTTGTTGCAAACTGCTCGTCCTGGGGCTTTGCCGGCAATTCCTTGTGGGTTTTGGCGTAATCGATGACTTCACCCAGGAGCTTTTGGCCCAATGGCGCCAGCGCGCGTTCCCATAGCTCCCGGGCGGTTTCCCCTTTTTTGACAAAACACCACTCCTGGGCCGCGATGGCTCCGGCATCCATGCGGTCGGCCAAATGGTAGACGCTGCCTCCTGCGATCGGGTCGCCTTCCCGAATCGTCCATTCAACGGCAGCGAGGCCACGATGCCGCGGCAGTAGCGATGGGTGATAGCCGATCCCTCCGAGCCGAGCCACGGCAAGGGCCTCCTTGCTTACGCGCGCATGGCTGTGTGCGGTGACGATCAGGTCGGTGCCATCGGCGATCTCCGAGGCCACGACCAGCTTGGGGTTGGCCTGCACGGTCACATCAATACCGGCGGCACGGGCAGCCGCAGCAAGCCGGTCTTCGTCGTCGGCCACGACGACCCTGACAATGTCGACACCGTGTTGGCGCAGCATGTTCAATGTCGTCACGCCAAAATGGCGGGAGCCGACGAGGGTGATCCGCATGGTAAATTCTTCCGTCACGGGTGAGACACAATCTTCCGTCGATAAACACGTCACAGGCATCTGTCACGACGCCGGAAATGGCGGCGGCGGGTTATCAACAGGACCCGGCGGAGGGCCATTATATGTCAGTAGCGTTGTCGGGTCACACCCCCCAGACCAGGC
Source organism: uncultured Alphaproteobacteria bacterium (assembly GCA_963811915.1). Taxonomy (GTDB): domain Bacteria; phylum Pseudomonadota; class Alphaproteobacteria; order Rhizobiales; family Xanthobacteraceae; genus Bradyrhizobium. The sequence goes on along the minus strand of CAWETC010000015.1, from coordinate 136,728 downwards.
TGTTTTTTGAGTAAAACCACTTGTTTCCAGACAAAAAGCCGTTGCAGACAAAACCGGCAAACAAAAAGTCTTGGGAAACAATAGCCTTGGCAAACAAAAAGACCGCCCGAGGCGGTCTTCATGTCGTCTATGGTGGTGTTTTGGCGGGCGGTTTAGTTACAAACCATCACGCAACGTCCTTCCGGGGAACATTCACGATGCCTTCCGCGGCCGCCGCAGGGACCAGCAGGGGCCACGACTACCGCGCCGGGAACGACAACGACGGCCCCGCGGTTCGGTCGGCATCCGCCGTAGGGTCCGCGATGAAAGCCCGGGCCGCAGCCACCAGCTACCTTGATGATCATGTTGGCCGGAGCCTGGCCAGGGGCAAGCGGCAACGCCTGCGCGGCGCTGCCCGATAGTCCCAGGATGAAAGCAAGAGCGACAAGTCTGTTCATTCGTTTTTCCCCCGAATTGCGATAATTAAACCAGATGATCATGGGCCACGCCGGATCATCCCGTAAAGAACTAATATGTAGCCATGATGATGATGTTTATCGGCGCGAGAACTTTGGAATCGATTCGGCAAATCCATTGAAGCACGCCAGTCGCTCGTCCTGCTCCTGGACGAAGCGGCAGTCCATCACACCTTTCGCGGCAGGCGGATTCGGTTTGGGTTTCGGCGGGATGATGACGTCGTAGCAATCCAGCCGGTCTTTTGTGCCGTCATCCAGGGTGAGACAATCCTGCAACTTCTCCGCGATCGATTTGCCAGGCGCGCTCTTGTGCGGTTTCACCCGTGCCGGGGCTGCCGGGGGCTTTGCATCGTCCGCCGCCGGAGGCGCGCTTTGTGCAAAGGCTCCTGCTGAATACAGCAATATGATCAGCGCAAGCGTCTTCTTCATGTGATGTCCCCTTTGTCTTGAACCCAAGCTCTCTACAAGGCGCGGAATGGCTTCGCCAGTGCGTTTTTTCTGCCGCGTTCTCGCCCTGCTTGCAGGTCAAGATCTCCATCAACATCTTCGCGGATTCTCGCGGAAATATTCCCAATGAAGGCCTGAACACGAAAATTCAAGGTCGTGTCCGATTCGCAACATTGGGAAACAAGCACGGCAGAAAATCCTGCCGAGGAGATTCTTGGACGAGGAAAATTACGGCGTGAACGCGAACTTACAGATTTTTAACAAGACAAAGTGCGCGAACCTCGTCAGCAATGTTGCGGACGCCACTGATCAAAGCCGGCTTGGCGGGGGGAGCGCTGTTCCAAATATCCCTTTTTTGAGCTACGGCCTGTTTTGAACTAGGCATGGCTTTTAAACTAGGCATGGCAATGGAGGCAGTGTGAGCATGAGCACGTCCAGGCGCTCTCGGATTATCTTTCCCATGGTTTCGATCGTGGTGACTGCATTTGCGCTGTCGGCGCAGGCGCAGGAGCAGCCAAAGGGGCCCCCAGGCAGGCCGGGGCTTCAGGCAGCCCACCCGGGTCCCGGACATCCGGGGCCGGCCCGAGCGCCACAAAACGGACATTTCGCGCGGTTGCCGGCGCACAATTTCGGCGGACATGCCTATCACGGTCGGCTGGCCTGGGGAGGCGGGCGCTGGCGCCACGAAATCCACAACGGGCGCGACGGCTGGTGGTGGGATGTCGGGGGCGCCTGGTATTTCTACCCGCAACCGATGGAAGGTCCCCCGGCCTATGTGTCCGACGTCGAGGTCATGGACGACGCCGGCGGCCCGGATGGGCTACCGGTTGAGGCAGGAGAATATCCTGCGCCGCCGCCAGTCGCGTACGCGCCAGCCTATGCGCCGCCTCCACCGCCGCCGCCTCCACCGGATGCGGCCGCAGGCGCCGTTGGGGGCGCCGTGGTCGGTGGGTTACTTGGCGGTCTTATCTCCGGACGGCCAGGCGGAGCGATCGCCGGCGCGTTAGCGGGCGGAACGGTTGGCGCGATCGCCGGCGCCCAAGCCGCGAACCGGCCCGGTTATTATCTGGCGCAAGGCAACTGTTATTACCGATATCCGTCCGGACAATACGTTCAGGTCGATCCTCGCAGTTGCTATTGAAACGGACCTGAAGCGCGCGCCGCTTTGGGCACCGAGATGCCGGCAGACTAGACGCCTGGCTGCCGGCTGCCGCTGGTTTGACGCTCGTGTCACAACCGCTACGGTCTGGCGCGCGACCAGTGAGTTGTCGGCCATGCCGCATCATTTCGAATGCCTCTCATCCGTTCCGGGGTATTCGGAATCCTCGGCTATTGAGGGGACTTCCGGCATTGCCGTCGCCGATCCAGAAGCGCTAGTGTCATTGCGGGAAATCGAACATGAGCCAGCCGGGCATGCATAAGTCTTCGGCGACATCACTGCCGTCCCTGAGCGTTCGTATCGATCTCGACGCGGAAGGCCGCATCGGGCCCGGCAAGATCCAATTGCTTGAAAAGATTCACACCTGCGGCTCGATCTCGGCCGCGGGCCGCGCCATGGACATGTCCTATAAGCGGGCGTGGGATCTGGTGGACGAGATCAATCGAATCTGCGGGCGTGCTGCCGTCGAGCGGCAAACCGGCGGCAAGAACGGCGGGGGGGCGATCCTCACGCCATTCGGCCTGTCGCTGATTACCCGTTACCGGAAGATCGAGCGCTCCGCGGAGAGCGCGGCCCGCAAGGAACTGCTTGCATTGCGGGCGGACATGGGCGCTCGCCGAAAAGCCTGAGCCGGGCTCCTTCCCAATCTGCCTGACCACCGATTGAGGGTCGGCCACCGGCTGCGTCTGATTTATGCCTGATGGCTTGATTGGACTGCCGACCCCAGATTCGGCCGCCTATAGCGTTTTCCAGCGAAGTGGGTACCGGTTTCGCGTGAAGAAAACGCGCCAAAATAAGAAGTAAAACCTCCGCTCCAATTCAATCGGAGCGGAAAAGGTTCTAGCCCAAAGAGTGTCGTAAGCACTCTGCAACCGTTAAATCCTGACAAATATACCGCCCGACATCGCAGCGACGCCAAAAGTGGCGAAAAAGCGATTTTAGTTCCCGACTGTTGCTCAATTGCACTTTCGTCGCGTGCGCCCGCTGCGTTATCTCCGATGGTATACAGCGAAAAACAGACGGCTTCGATGTCTGTTCGCGGCAATTTCTATCTGGGGAGAACGGAAGATGAAAAAGACGCTAGTCCTGGCGCTTGGCCTCGCATGCTTGGCAGCCACTGCACACGCTGCGGATATCAATCTGCAGCCTCAGTCACCCATTCCTTTTTACGACCCGCTTCCCGATAGTCTGACCTGGCACGGCATCACTTTCTATGCGACGGTCGATGTGGGTTATGCCTATCAGACCAACGGCCGCCCGACCGGCGCCGTGGTGTCGACTTTGGAATACTCCCCCTTCACGACCACGAGAAATTACACCGGTCAGGCAATATCGACGCTTGCTGCAAACGGCCTGCAGCAATCGAATATCGGTATCAGGGTCAACACACCAATCGGCGGGGACTGGAAAATCGTCGGCCAGCTCGAGACGGGCTTCGACCCGCTGACGGGCCAACTCGCAGACGGTTGCTCCTCCTTTGTGCAAAACGCCGGCCTTACCTATACCGCACAAAACTCGAACGCGGACAGCGGTCGCTGCGGCCAGCCTTTGAACGCGGTGGCATTTGGCGGTATCAGCAACTCGTTATACGGCCAGTTGACGATCGGCCGTCAGCAATCGTTTCAGCTCGACCAGATTGCCATTTATGATCCGATGAATTTGTCCTACGCGTTTTCGCTGCTCGGCTATTCCGGCACGAACGGTGGCGGAGGCAGCACGCAAGCCGCCCGCTGGGATAACTCGGCCAAATACGTCTATACCTATGGCGACATCTTCCACGCCGGCGCCATGTACTCCATGGGCGACCAGGACACGGGAATGTTCGGCGACGCCCTGGGCTTCCTGGTCGGCGGACGCTATCAAGGGTTTTCGATCGACGGTACCTACATGAAGGAACATGGCGCCGTGAACCTGCAGTCCGCGGTGAACGATACGGTTGGCAGCCAAACTCTCGCCGCCAACATATCGGACAATACGGAATGGTCCATTATGGCCAAGTACACCTTTGATTTCGGCGGACATTCGGTTAGCCCGATGTACACCAAGGCTGTAAAGGCTCCCGAAGCTCCGGGCGACAAGCTGTCATTCTTCGCCGGTTATACCCATATCGATCAGGCGAACCCGAACGCTCCGATTTTTTCCGGAACCACGGCTGGCGGATATGTACTGACCGTCACCGGAACGCTGCCTGACAACAACGCCTTCACGACCGACAAAATCCTCCAATTTTTCTGGGTGGGTGCCAAGTATGAAATGGCTTGGGGCTTGAAATCTTGTCGGCGCCTATTACCACGTCAGCCAGAATTCCTATGTGGCTGATAGCGCTCCCTGTGTTGCTGGCGGCGCCAGCAAGACGGACTGCTCGGGTAACTACGATCAGGTTTCGTTCCTCGCGGACTACATCATCAATAAGCACCTCGACGTCTATGCCGGTATCACCTACGCCAGGGTGAACAACGGTCTGGCCTCAGCCTTCCCCGGCACGCCGGGCGCGAAGTTCGGCTTTGCCGGAACGGGCACCAGCGTCGACACCACGACCATGATGACCGGCTTCCGCGTGAAGATCTAAAACGATCGACTGCGCCGCGACGCCAAACCCGCCGGCTTGCGTCGGCGGGTTTTTCTTTGCGCCGCGACTTGCCGGATCTGCGGGGAACTGCGTAGGCTAGCGCCTCGTCAAATGGGGATCGTCGAAATGAAGGCTTCGATAATATGCTTCCGTGCCGCCGTGCTGATGGTTATCGCGGGCATGATCTGGGGGATCGTCATGGGTATCAGCCAGGATCACTCCACTTTGCCGGCCCACGCTCATCTCAATCTGCTGGGCTGGGTGTCTCTCTTTCTGTTCGGCATCTACTATCACCTGCACCCGGCAGTTGATCGAACCGCGCTGGCTTCCCTGCAGGTCTGGGTCTGGATTGCCGGCACGATTATCCTGACGATCGGTGTCGCTCTGGTGCATTCAGGGCACGAGATCGGCGATCCTATCGCTGCGGTATCCTCGCTGCTGGTTCTCGTCGACATGCTGATCTTCGGCTGGCTTGTTTTCCGCCCCAAGCCGGCCGAACTGATCAACCGGACTGTGCCGGCCGAGTAGGGGGAACAGTTTTATCGATTTCAGTTCGTCATTCCCTATGGAGGGATTGGAGATACCGGAAGTCGCAAAACCCTCAACTCATTGGTTGCGCATCAGGGGAGGACCGTGCGTGCAGCAAGAAGGTGAAACCTGAAATAATTTCTCGACTTGTTATTGCTGTTTTGCATTCAGCCCAGGCTCTTCTTCCTTCTCCCAACGCCAAACCTCGGCGCTGTTGCGCATCAACTTCAGGCCGTGGATATCCTCCACAAAAGTGGCATTGCTGGCGTAGACCATGGTTTGAGCCCGAGCTGAGGCGAGGTCTTCCGCCAGGAAATTGATCGTCAGAAGATCGATCTCGCGCCGATCCGGCCCGATCCGAAAGGGCTGGATCGTATAGTTCTTGCTGGTGGGCTTCCGAGCCATTCCGGTTGTTTCCCAGCTCTTTCCCGGCGTTCCTTTGGCCTTCATTCGATCGGGATGCGGATCGACCTTACACGGTGTCGTGTACCGAAAAATCCGGTTGCAGGCACGTGTTCGTCACAGCAGATCAATTCGGCTCCGCGAACGTGAACAGACTACAATCAGCGACCCCCATGAAGTCATTAGGCTTATGATCCCTGTCGCGGGCACTGATCACGGTGCTGCAGTTTCGTCGCGAAGCGCGGGAGAGGTGACGGGCTGATATGGCTGGCAGCACCGCGAAACCGAGAGGGCTCGCGGTGCTGTATTCACTTAAGTATCTTGTTCGTCAGGGGGGCGATCAGAGCCGTCACTATTGCCATTGGCAGTATGACGATCTATTCAACCACGCTATCAAGTTAGTTTGAACTTCCTGCGGGTTGCAGCGCGGCTTTCCGAACCCGATCTGTCAGCGAGCACGGCGATTTTCCGCCGGAACGCGCAAATTTACCCAAGCGCATTGGATGAATTCTGGTCTCTGTGAACAGGGTCGACGCCGGTTCCTCTTATCCCGGCGAGCGTGCCCGACATTGTTAATTATTTCGAAACGAGTTCCGGCAAAGAGGTGCCTGGGAATCGAATGAAGAGCGAGACAAATGCCTGCCAATGACGAGCGTCGAGAGTTGGTCCCGGTGATCATCGCCACCGTTGTGGCGGCGTTGGGAGCATTTTGCCTGTGGTCGGACCTTCGTAACGATTCGCTGGGTCACGGAGACGGCATGATCACCTCCGCGACGGTGTCACGGGCCGGCGTTACCCTGACCCCCACCGAACGGCCGGTTCATCTGGTTGTGCCGCGGACCGTGCCTGTCTCCGAGCCGTCGACGGTCGGCCGCGCAAACCCATGAAAGTCACCGCTTTACGCCGGCGGCCCAGCCGCCGCCTCATATCCACCGATGATGATGCTTGGCTAAACCGGCCAGGATGCTTTTGCAGGATTGGTCGTAAACCAGGCTGAGGATGAGTGCCCACATGACCGAACCTCGTTGTTGGATCGGTCACAACCAAGCAGGTCCCGGTTTCAGATGGGCTTCGTCGGCTCCGGAAAATGGTTTCGTGAGCCGGTTTGGGGGAGGGGCGAAGTTCGCCCGAACAGCCGGCCGTTCGCATCCGGATAGGACTACGGCAGCGCCAGCAGCCCGCCCGCGACCGCCATCGTGGCGAGAGCCGACAGCGCCAGAGACCAGTGCACGCCGATCAGGCTGCCGACGAGGCCAACGGAAATGCCGCTGAAGGCGCGTAGACCAAGGCTCGACATGTTGAACAGACCGATGACGCGCCCGCGCTTGTCGGGTGGAGCATTCAACTGGACGAGGGTCTGCGCCATGGCGTTGAAGGATAACTCCAGGAATCCCGCGGCGAACAGGAAAACGAAAGCGAGCGGATAGCTTTTTGACAGCGAGAAGATCGCCAGCGCGGCGCACCACAACATGGCGAGCATGATCGCGCTGCGCGGCCGCGGCGGCAGCAATCCTCTGCCTTCGAGCACGATGCCGGCAAGCAACGCACCGGCCGCATCCGCGGCCAGCAGCAAGCTGTAGGATACACCGGGGTCGCCATGGCCGAGATCGTTGGCGAAACCCGGCATCTGCGAACTATAGGCATTGCCTACGAAGAATGACGCCGTGCCGGCGAGCAGTGTCATCGAGATGATGACAGAATGATGCTTGATGTCGCGTACCGTCTGCACGATGTCGCCAAGTCCTCGGACGGCTCGGCGCGGCGCGGGCGCGCCGGTGCGGTAGCGCGGGCCGTAAGGCGCGTTCACGAGCCACAGCACCAGCGGCAAATAGAACAGGGTGTTGACCATGATGCCGGGGGCCGGTCCGAGCGCCAGCAGGATGGCGCCGCCCATGGCTGGGCCAATCAGAATGCCGAGATAACGCGCCATCGCGTTGAGCCGTACCGCACTCTCGAGATCCGACGGGCCGACGATGTCGTAGAGCAGCATCTGGTTCGGCGTCTGCCACAGCACCCCGGCGCAGCCGTGAATGACCAAAATCACCATGGCCTGCCACATCTGGAGGGTACCGGTGACAAAGAAATAGCCCCAGCTCAGGGATGCAATGACGAAGAGAGCCATGCCGGTCTGGATGATCCGGCGCGGATCGAAGCGGTCCGCGAGCGCCCCAGAGGCGACCGAGAACAGCAGGAATGGCAGCCAGTGCGACACGATGGCGAACCCGCCCAAAGCCGGCGAGTGAAATTTCTGATATATCATCCAGTAGCTGATCACGTGCTCGATATTGTCCGCCATCATGGCGGTCACATAAGTGATGAACTGGGCGCGAAAACCCGGATGGCGCATCGCCGCAAAGGACCGCTTGGCGGCAACCGGCGCGCTGCCGGGCGCACATTTCGTATCACTCATCAAAAACCGTCGATCTGCTGCGCAGCGTAAGGGGCCATCCGGCCGCGTGATGTCAGGCTTGTAGGGGGAATCTGCACCAGCGAGTAGTCCCTGCCAGCGCATACAGCGATCCATGTTGTGGATGGATCGTCTGCAACGGCCGACGATCGCTACAGCAGAACGGCTGGTACGTTCACTGCCGCTTGTTGCGGACCGGCGCCCCGCGGCGGGCTACTGGAGGGGGCCGTTCAACGCGACGTCGTCGGCGCTTTCGAGCAAGCATTCGAGGAGCGCCTCAACCTGCTTTCCGTTCATGGGGACCTGTCCAGGGTGGCGTTCCAGAACGCCATCTGTGGAATTGGCGGAAGAGAGCGGGAGTCGAACCCACCAGAGACAGGCTCGCTGCCTCACTCGGATTTGAAGTCCGAGCGCCCCACCAGGAACGATTCTCTTCCGGTATTCCCGTCTGACGAATGGCTGAACAAGTCCAGACGATGCTTGTTGACCCGACGCAAGTCTTCACGATTCAGAGTGACGCCGTGACGGTCGAAGAAGTCGAGTATCTGGATGGCGACCTTCCGGCCATTATCGAGGCGGTCGCGAAACTGTGCGGCGGTGAAAGCGCCATCCTTGGCGTGAGCCGCAACGTCAACCGCGATGGTCACCATTTCCTGGACGGTCGCGCGCAGGAAAAAATGATCATGCGCCACTTCGTCAGCCCATCCCAGGCGTCCCGCCAGTTTGAGAAGCCGGCGGACATCGCGTTCCGGATAGGGTGTCGCGGCCGCGATATCGCGGACGCGGGGTGGCCGGAAGCGGGCCTCGCCACCGAGAAGGGGCGCGATGGTGCACCAGGCCATCTCATCTTTCGGCGCCAGCCGCACGCTGTGCGCCGCAAGTCGCACGAAGGAGCCGTCGAGAACGATCGCGCCGCTTGCGCTGAGCTTCTGGAGCGCGATGGCGAAGGTGGCGGCCTGCAACCGCGGTTGTGTCAGAAGCCGCAGTTTCTCCCGGCCAATCCCCTGAAGGTCGGGATTCTCGGCATGATAGGCCGTGAGTTGCTCGACAAGCATGGCGGTGAATGCCTGCCAGCGATCCGGCGCGATGGCGATCCGCGATGTCGCGGTCTCGAGCAGAACGAATCCCAGGGTAGCGATAATCCGCTTCGTCTCGATCGCGGGTAAAGCGCGATCGCGCACGAACATTGCAAAATCCCACGCAAAAGGTGGCGTCGCCAGCAGGGCTTCAAAAGCGGCCAGCGGATCGCCGATGGCATGAGCGGCGCGCTGCGCGTGGCGGTCCGGTGAGCGCCGTTTTCGGGACGGAGGATGCAGGTCGATGAACTGACCGCCGCCAATGGTCCGTTGCGCCGAGGCGTCGCGGATCACATAGCGATCTGCAATCGCAGCCGCAATCGGCCGGTCGAGCACCAGTTGCACATCAGCGGTTTCGCCGGGTTGAATCGGCTCGTCACCAAGCAAGACGATGTGCGCTCCGACCTCGGCCGACGCATGGTGGAGGCGCGCCGGAAACCATTGCCGAACTGGTTTCGCTTCGGCCGGTAACAGATACAGTCGGGCATCGATCCGGTCGGTCGGCGCATGCAGATCGGGATCGAGCACCACGTCCCCGCGGCGGATATTTTCCTTTGAAATGCTTTCGCCTGCCAGATTAAGTGCGCAGCGGTCTCCCGCATGTCCGGCATCTGCCGGCTTGTTTTGGGCATGCAGCGAACGCACCCGGGCCGATAGTCCCGACGGACTGACAACGACGCGATCTCCGAGATGGACTGAACCGGACATGACGGTACCGGTGACGACAACGCCGACACCAGCCAGCGTAAACACACGATCGACGGCCAAACGAAAGCGGGCACGCGCGGCGCGATCGGTGATCTCGTTCGCGGCTACAGCCAGCCGGTCAGCCAATGCCGCGATACCGTCTCCCGTCAAGGCCGAGACCGGCAGAACCTCCGCGCACTCGAGCACCGTCCCTGCGGTCGCGCGGTTGATTTGTGCAGCCACATCGGCGAGCCGTTCGGGCGAAACGACGTCAGTCTTCGTCAGCGCAATCAGCCCGCGAGGGATACCGAGCAAATCGATGATGGCAAGATGTTCGATCGTCTGCGGCATGATTCCATCGTCAGCGGCGACGACCAGCAGCGCGAAATCGATTCCGCTTGCCCCCGCCAGCATCGTGTGGACGAAGCGCTCGTGACCTGGCACGTCGACGAAGCCGAGCGTCTTGCCGTTTTCAATCGGCAGATAGGCAAAACCGAGATCGATCGTGATCCCTCGCGCTTTTTCTTCCTTCAGCCGGTCCCCATCGACGCCGGTCAAGGCTTTGACCAGCGCAGTCTTTCCGTGGTCGATATGACCGGCGGTACCGATAATCATCAGGCGCGTCCGTCCCGAAGCCCGTCAAGCAAGCAAGTCGATATTCAACTCGGAAACGACGGAAGCGAACTCATCCTCGTCTATCAGGCAGCGCAGATCGAGCATCAGTCCATCATCCGCTATCCGTCCGATCACAGGCCGTCTCAGCCCGCGCAAAGCCGCGGCCAGCCGATCAAGCGCACCGCCTCCATTTCGCGCGCGGATCATGAGGCCCGCGCTGGCGATGGTATCGAGCGGCAATGCGCCGGACCCGATTTGACTATCACACGCACACACGTCGACTGTGCAGGAATCGCCAAGCGATCTCGCCACAATCGGACGCAGCCGCGCGGCCTGAATTTCGATCTCAGCCCTGGATCTCGTGAGTGATCGCAAGGTCGGCAGACGGTTCGCGAGGCGATCGGGATCGAGGTATAATTTGAGGGTGGCTTCGATCGCCGCGAGCCGTATCTTGTCGACGCGAAGTGCGCGCTTCAGCGGGTTGCGGTTGATCTGTGCGATCAGCGCCTTGGCGCCGACGATGAAGCCTGCCTGCGGCCCACCCAGCAGCTTGTCGCCGGAAAAAGTCACCAGCCCGGCGCCGGCAGCGACAGCTTCGCGCACGGTCGGCTCCCTTTGCATGCCAAATCGCGACAAGTCGATCAGCGTACCGGATCCCAGATCGTTGAGCAGCGGCACATCGGCTTCGGTGGCAATCGATGCAAGCTCGCGGGCGCCGACTTCGGCGGTGAAGCCCTGGATACGGTAGTTGGACGTGTGCACCTTGAGGATGACGCCGGTCCGCGCTGTCAGCGCGGAGCGATAATCGCTGGCGTGGGTTCGGTTGGTCGTGCCTACCTCGACCATCGTCGCGCCGGCCCGTGCCATGATATCGGGCATTCGGAAGGCGCCACCGATTTCGATCAACTCGCCCCGGGATACGATGGCCTCGCGGTTTTGCGCGAGGGTATTGAGGCAAAGCAGCACCGCAGCTGCGTTGTTGTTGACGACGGTTGCATCTGCTGCGCCGGTCAGGTCGCACAGGAGCGTTCGGATATGATCATCGCGCTCGCCGCGCTTGCCGGTTGAAAGGTCGAATTCGAGCGCTACGGCGTCGCGCATCGCGGCCGTCGCGGCTCCGATGGCGCTTTCAGCCAGCACGGCGCGGCCGAGATTTGTATGCAGCACCGTTCCTGTCAGGTTGAACAGCGGACGCAGGCTCGACCGGTCTCGCGCGTCGAGCCGCGCCAACGCTTGCAGCGCGAGATCCGGGGCTTCAGAAGCCGCTGCACCGGACTTCATCGCTTCTCGGGCTTCAGCGACCGCCTCGCGAATAGCTTCGGTTGAAGCCGTGCGCCCAAAGCGCTGCACAAGCTCGGCGGCAACGGCGGTGTTCAAAATGGCAGTGACCGATGGAAGGGTGCGCAGCACCGAAGACTGAGACTTGTTCCAAGCGGTCATGGCTACTCAAGGCTCCGGACCACGAAAATCGGACTGACATGTCGGCGCGTCACAGTTTCAGGACTTCGATCGGCCTCCAACCATCCATTCATATGATAGGCAGTAAATGCTTCATCGGCGTCGGGGAGTAGCATTGTAGCCATGGAAGGTCGTGTCGCCGTCGGCAGGGCAGGGGCGATGCGGCACCGGCAGCTGCGTGGTGGCCTGGCGATTGTCCCCTTGGTCAATTCCGGTGGTCGTTAGGTACCGGCGTGATGCATTTCGAGTGGTGGCGCCGCACAGCGATACCGCCGTTTATCCCGACCCTATCGATTAATCGCAGCCAAATGTTCGCCGGCCGACCGTCGGGTAAACGACCGGCGGATTGGCGCATCAGTTTTAAGGATTATGATGTGGGATATTTCGATCAGGAGCAGAAACAACCCGCTCGGCACGAGGCGGTTACGTTCCCCGAATTTTCCGCAAATGCATGAGGCTCCGCGCCGGCCTGCCGCCTGCGCTGACTTACGGCGTCAATCGGTAACCAACGCTACATCGTGGAAACCGGTCCAGCGAAGATCCTGGGCTGCGCTGGCACGTGGAACGTTTCACCGAGGTAGAAGATCGCGCACCCCACCAACACCATAATGGCCACCAGCGAGAGTATCGCCAGCAGGTCGCTGTGTCGCTGGACGTATCCGCCCGTAAATTGAAGACGCATGGTCTTTCCTCCTCTGCGGGAGCTAAGGATCAATTCGCCGTCGGGCTCGGCAGTTCCATCCCAGAACATTAAATCACGGCTGAATTCCGATCATTCGATCTGGTTTCGCGCGAAAATGCTTCGGGAAGGAACTCAGTTCCGTTGAGAAACGCTTGGCGCGCCTGGAACCGCTCCGCCTCCTAGGGAGCCGACGTTTAACGTCGTAATAAAAATTGAGGGGATAATTCCAAAAATTGACTTGATCTCTCCCTTGCCTGCGATGGGGCGACATTGAATAGGTAAGAAGAGATGACTGATCAACAGTTGGTTCTTCAAGCCGTCAACGAAGCGCAGCGCTTATTGGAGGAATACCTCGAGCCACGCCCCCACAACAGCGAGCGCATTCTCGACGAATTGGTGGAGGTTCTTGAACGGCCCGATTTGGTTGTCGCCGTGAATAGATTGCAGCAACGAGTGATCTTTCAAAATGTGGAAACAGATTAGGTCGGTTGCGTTGGCCGCTTGCGTTGTCGCCGCGTTCTCGCCAGTCGTGGTGCCAAATGCACAGGCAAAACAACAATGCAGTGCGGCGATGCCCTCGAATTCGCACGGATACTGGTCTTGGCGTCTCGTCGATGGACGCAAATGCTGGTATGAGGGCAAACCTATGTTATCGAAATCATCGTTGGAGTGGCCTGCGCTTTCATCGGCGCAATTGGATTCCAAAGGAGAAATTGCAAGCGCGCAAACAGAGAAGTCCGGCAATCCATTCGATTCACGAACGGCGCTATCGACTGACTCGGTTACTTTCGACGTGCTTTGGCGCTCCAGGGTGGAACCGCGTTAGAAACCCACGCGCGTCCGGTCTCCTGTTCGCAGTCCACTACACTGAATCGCCGTGATTGCGGTGCGACGTGACGCCCGCTGGCAAATGTTCGAAGAAAAGCAGTCATTCACCGAACAGCCCCCACGCCATGATCAGGTAGTAACCAAGCACCGCGACCACGATGTTGATCCCAAGCGTAATCATGAGGTCGACGGGCACAAATGGTTTTTTATCAAATGGGTCCATCGCCAGTCTCTTGGCGTTTGCGGATTGATAATTCTCCGCAATCCGAGATTAGCGCGATCTTGCGCTGACGACAGTCACCAAAGGTCCCTCAAGGACGATTATGTTCGACTGTTGCGCCAAGTACTCATCTATGCCCGGGCACAATGGTGCCCGTGATCTCGGCATGATCGTCGCCGGACAAGCGCCACGCCGCCGCGCCAAAATAGACGGTGAACACCAAACCCAGCACGATCAGAACCGCGTAAGAAATCTAAGTCATCTCCCTGATTCCCGCGCTCAACATGCAGTTTCATCATTTAAAGAGCACATTTCGCTGAGTCGGAAAATAAACCCGACGTTTTTCCCCACTCGATCATTATCGTTGCGAATTTAGCACAGTCGGCGAGAATTTTTCTCGCTGGCTGTTTATGTTTACTACCCGACAGACTTGCCTGGAAAATGCGGGATAGCGTGCGGGGATTGCGAATTTCTAGTCGTTGCGTCTTGAGGTATTTGGTGAGTTTTCAGATCACCATTTTGAAAGTTTTAGCCGGCCATCCGGAAGGACGGGCTTCGCGTGCGGATTTAACGCGCTATGTCAGTATCCTGATTTCAAGTGGTGCGGATTGGAGCAATCGAACGAAACAACTCGCCGCACGAGCCCCTGAACTCGACATCTTCAGAGATTCGTTTGTAGTGCGGGACGATAATGGTTGGCAGATTACGGAGAGCGGACGACAATTTTTAGCGTCGCTGGACGCATCTCTTTCGACGACTTCCAAGCCTACGCCGGCAATCGAAACTATCATCACGAAGGAGCCGCCCTCACTGGCACTCCCGCCGCTTCGACTCGTTGTTAGTAACGAATATCCGAGGCTTGATGGCTGGGACGCAGATCCTTCACGACGATCAGCCTAACGCGCGCTCACGATATCCGCCAGGATGCCGGCGGCTTGTGTTGTCGCTTGAACTATTGTTGCGAACTAGTTGGAGAAACCGGCGTGGCTTTAGGAACTGTGAAGTGGTTCAATCAGGAAAAGGGATACGGCTTCATCAAACCCGACGATGGCGGCAGTGACGTCTTCGTGCACATCACCGCAGTCGAAAAGGCCGGCTATACTGGCCTCGCCGATGGAGCCCGCATCAGCTACGAACTGCTGCCGGACCGTAAGGGCAAACGGACGGCGCAAAACCTGCGATTGGGCTGAGCAGACAATCGAAAGCCGTCGCTGATCTCAACCCAGCGGCGGCTTTTTCGCAGGAATGGGAACCGATGAATTATCGAGCGTTCACAAATGACAGCCTCACCATGATGTACGAGGCCGTGCGTGGCGCCCTGGCGGCCGACGACGCATTGAATCGTCAGGGTATAGCAACCCAATTCCGCGTTCGAGAAACTCCCGAATGGAAAACGCACGCCGCCGATCTCGAACAGGAAATGCTCAAACGCGGAATGCTTTTCGAAGTCATCGACTGGTCGGAAAATCAGGCGACGCTGCCCTTTGAGGAATGAGAGGGCGGATAAAGTCCACGGCCTTCAGCCGCCTGCAACATTGCGCATCCTGAGCAAGAACTGCCGGAGAAACGCGCCGTATACCGCGTTGAGGATGGTTGCCATGATCGCCCCCTATTGTTTGCCGGGGGGATGATAGCAGCGATTTGTTTCCGACTGATTTCCGGTCCAGACAGATTGTTTCAGGAGTTTACGCGTCGCCCAATTGTAGCGTCCTTGCTCCCGTGGTGGATTGCGCGGTCAGGTCACGTTGACCGCCATGGTGCGGCGGGCCGCTGCACGAAATGGCGGTTAAGTCCGCACCTTCTGCAAACGGACCCTTTAGAAATCTGGGGCAAAGTTGGGACGCTGGGGATTTGAGGGGACCAGCCACGGAAATACCAACGCCGCCAGGCGATCATATTTCGTCCGGGCGGCGTTGTGCTTTGCGCCCTTATCAATCCGAGTAGCACCACAATCTATCGCAGGATTTAGTTCCATCAGCAGGCTTGGGGAGTCCGCCACCTTCATTGTAGCCGTCGCGCATTTTTGGGATGGAAAAGCCGGGCTCCTTCAATTGATCATAGGCTCGATCCCACCGGTGATGGCTTCGACCAGTGCGCACGTGATGCTCTGACGACGCTGTGGCCATTTGCGCCGCCGACCCGGCAATCAGCGACGCGCCGAGAATAATGAAAGCTGTTTTTCGCATCCTGGTCTCCATTAAACTGGTCGCTGCAGCGGGCCCGCAGCGACTCGCGTTGTGCGTTGAGTCCGTCGGCAAATAACATCGGAGAACGCTATCGCTAGTTATGGCGAGGTGCTCGCTCTTCACGTTTTAGTATTATCAACGTGACACCAAGCCGCCGGCTACGGGATCAGTGCGCGTTTATTCTTTGGGTCCGCGCGAATTTGCCGCTGGTTGCAACCGGCAAGCAAACTAAGCACAACCCAAATAGCGTGAACCGTATTCACGGGGCGCGCAGGGGCCGCTGCAGCTCAGATCATGGAACCTTCGATTGATCCGCATTGCGCCAATCCCGTCGATTGTTCCTGTCGTTCTCACCCTTGATCTAGCCATGCCTCGGTTCGATCCAATGGCTTGGTCAGCCCCGACGGGTGTCGTCCGGAAATCGTCGCGCGTCGGGCCACATTGGGTTCTGACACGAAAAGAGCCGCACCCATGTCTTGGGCTCGTGGTGTTAGCTTGTCAGGGCCGGACACAGGGCGGACATGGTGAGCGGGGAGGGGCACGATCCCATGATTAAAGTCAGTTTGCGGCAGAGAGTTCATGATTGACCCGGTGACATTGCATGCCGGCGAACAAGCACGACGGTCATCCAGGCCGGCTGCGCACGGCACCGTCTCTGCCGTCGGCAATCTTGTGATGTCCGGCACGGCGACCGCCTCTGACGCCGGCGGTCCTGCGCTCGATTTCGCCAGTGCCGTGACCGGCAGCGGGAAACTCCGGATCAATCGCGGCGCTGGAATTCGGCAGCTCCGTCGCGAGCGGCGCCACCCTGACGAGAGCGGCACCGCCGAACTCCAGCTGGACGCCCCCGGATATTTCACCGCCATGGATTGTGGGCTTCAACGGCTCCGCGTCGGATGCCGCGCATTCCGACGTCATTGACCTCGCCGGGATCGGCGCAACTTCGACAGGGTTCAACACGACCTACTCGGGTGGGGTGCTCACGGTGACCGTTGATACCCACACCGCGCAACTGACGTTCGGCAAGTTCACCGACACGTTCAACCTTGCTACCGACGGGAACGGCGGCACGCTGATCTATGATGCCATGTACGATACATTCGAACTCGGCCATTTCGCGAGCCAGCCTGCGGCGACGCAATGGATGCAGCTCATCGCCTCCGAGGAGCATGGCAACACGGCGATCGACCCCGGTGATGACAACAACATGACACTCACCGCGATGACACCGCAGCATTTCCAGGCCATCCTCTCAAGCGCCGTGCACTTGCACTGGTGTCATCGACAGTCCAACCTGATCGCCGATCACCGAAACAATATCGACCCGTTCAACGAGGCCTGCTGACGCCGATGCAAGCAAATATCCATTTCATCTCCGGGCTCCCGCGCTCGGGCTCGACATTGCTCTCGGCGATCCTGCGCCAGAATCCCAGGTTTCATGCCAGCATGACCGGGCCGGTGGGTTCACTGGTCGACGCCATGCTCCGCAGCATGAGCATGAGCAACGAAACTGCGATCTTCATCACCGACGCGCAACGCCGCGCGATCCTGCAGAATATTTTCTCGACCTTCTATGCCGAGATGCCGAAGGGCGATGTCGTGTTCGACACCAACCGGGTGTGGTGCACGCGGCTGCCGCTGCTGAGCGAGCTTTTTCCGGCGGCCAAAATGATCTGCTGCGTCCGCAAGGTGCCCTGGGTGCTGGATTCCATCGAGCGGCTGATCCGCAAGAACAAGTTTCAGCCATCAGGCATCTTCAATTTCGAGCCAGGAGGAACGGTTTTTTCGCGCGTCGAAGGACTGGCCGGCGCCAACGGTATGGTCGGCTTTGCCTGGAATGCGCTACGCGAGGCATTTTTCGGCGAGCAGACAGGCTCCCTGCTGGCGCTAACTTATGAAACGCTGACCACGAAACCGGAAGAGGCGCTGGCGGCGGTTTACGAATTTATCGGCGAGAAGCCGTTCAAGCACGACTTCAACAACATCGAATTCGACGCCGAAGAGTTCGACCGCCGCATCGGGACGCCGGGACTTCATCGGGTCGGCCGCAGCATCCATGCCAACGAGCGGCGAACCCTGTTGCCGCCCGAACTGATCCGCAAATACGAGAACGATTCGTTCTGGCTCGATCCCGCGCGCAATCCTTATCAGGTGAAGGTGATCTGAGGCAGATGTCGGCTATTGCCGTCGTGCTACAGCCAAAATTGGGAAAACTGATGCGCAATTCCATTTCTTAGCCGCAGCCACTTAGCCATCATGTCCATATCAAGTTGGAATGCGATCGATGCCCGCTGGCAATTGAATCGTCCGAACTGTCACGGGTGGAAAACTTAGGAAAGCAACGGGCAAGCCCGCATTACCACGCTGGACTTTGCGCGATCTGCGACGCACGGGACGCACCCTGATGTCCCGCGCTACGAATACCTTGAAGAAAAACGCAAAGCTTTTGCGGCGCTGGGTATGCTCGTGAACTGGATATTCGATCCACCAGTTAACAACGTGCTGCAATTAGGTGATGTCAGGTAAGGCATGCAAGGATAGTTGCATGCGAGTTGGACGCCCTAGGGTGTTTTTCTCATACACTCATGAACAAATCTTCGTCGTTTCAAGAAGGTCAATTTCTGCTGTCTTGCTTCGATGCGACAGCTCTCTTTCCTCTCCGCAATATGCCGGCTGGCGACAGCTATTTCTCCGGGATATCTCGGCTTGGGGGAGGGCGCCTGCGCGAATACTGAAACGGCACCAAACGAAAGAGACGCAACAACAACCACAGTCGTAACGGCAATACGGCGCATGTATTCTACCTAGTGATGGGGGCACGATCGCGCCGCTCACTAGCATGTGCCAGAAAAAAGGCAAATAAAAGCTTCTCTGGATCAATAGTCTCCAGCGCGCCGCCTCTCGTCACTTTTTTGCGGAAGTCTCGTAGGTCACAAATCCGACGATCGCCATGGCGATGCCCCCGACGACGGCACCCGTTAGAGCTTCGATGAAGAAGACCTCTGGTGGCCGGGGTTCGTTCAAGCTTCCATTGGCCGTCACGACGGTGAGTGCGATGGTCTGAAGGAAATAGCCGCTTAGTGCACCGCGCCAGCAGTGCCGCAGCGCACGCCGAGGACGGCCGTTTGCCTTGCCGCCGGGCTCGGGCTGTCGGCAACGTGAGGACAAATTTGCGATCGGCTATTCCGGCATTGGCTATAAGGCGGACGGTGTCCGCGCGGTGCCGCTGGCCGTAACCTTCGGCCGCGAATGCTATGATGCGTCCGCCGAGTCGACCTATTCGGGCAAATATCCTGTCGCACAATTCCTCTACATCTATCTCAACAAGAAGCCGAACGAACCGATCGATCCGTTGCGCCGCGAGTTCATCAAATATATTTTGTCGAAGGACGGCCAGGCGCAAACAGAAAAGAGCGGCTTCTACCCGATCACCAACGAAGTCCGGGAAAAGGAACTCAAGAAGTTGGGTCTTTCAAACCTCGCAAATTAGTCGCCATGCCACGCATTGTCGCGGCCGAAAGGTCCTGGGATCCAGTCCATATGGCCGCTGATAAATGGAGCGTCGTCGCGTGCGATGCGGCACGATGTCCCTTGTCAGAACCATCGGCCTCTGGGCCGGCTTCCGTGCTTTAACGGGACCGGGGCAAGTGCCAAATTCGGCTTGTCTTTCAGAACGATAGCTTAGCTGAACGCCAGGGACACGACGTCTCATTCTGACGCAGTCAGCCGTCATATAACTGTCATGCAACCGTAATACGAGGTCTATGAGGCGCTTCTAAATAGGCCGCCCGGGCTCCGCTCCCGTCGATCGAGCGCCCCGCTCACAACGGAGAAAACCAGTGAATCTTTTCAAAACGCTCGTTGCTGCCGGCTTCGTGGCCGCTTCGGCAATGCCCGCCCGCGCCGTGGATATCTCGGGCGCCGGCTCGACGTTCGTCTATCCGATCCTCGCCAAGTGGGCCGATAGCTACAAAAAGGAGACCGGCACCGGCGTGAACTATCAGTCGATAGGCTCCGGCGGCGGCATCAAGCAGATTCAGAACCGGACCGTGACGTTCGGGGCATCCGACATGCCGTTGAAGCCTGAAGAATTGGCGAAGGCCGGACTCGTCCAGTTTCCGGTGATCAATGGCGGAGACGTTCCGGTCGTCAATCTCGACGGTGTCGCGCCCAATGAGCTCAAGCTTGACGGACCGACGTTGGCCAAGATTTTCCTGGGCGACATCAAATCCTGGGACGATGCGGCAATCGCAAAGTTGAATCCCTCCGCCAAACTTCCGAAGCAGGCGATTGTGGTCGTGCATCGTTCTGACGGGTCCGGAACCACGTTCATTTGGACCGACTATCTTTCAAAGGTAAGCGCGGATTGGAAATCCAAGGTTGGCGCGAACACCGCGGTCGAATGGCCAGCCGGAATTGGCGCCAAGGGAAATGAAGGCGTGGCCAATAACGTCTCCAATACCAAGGGTTCAATCGGCTACGTCGAATATGCCTATGCCAAGCAGAACAAGATGACATCGGTGTCTATGATCAACAGGGACGGTAAGGTCGTTGCGCCAAGTGCAAGCGCGTTCCAGGCAGCCGCCGCCAGCGCGGATTGGGAAAAGGCCGACCATTATTTCGTGATTCTGACCGACCAGCCCGGAGCAGAATCCTGGCCCATCGCCGGATCGACGTTCATTCTCATTCCGACGCAGCCAAAAGACGTCCCGGCAACCAACGAAGCCCTCAAGTTTTTTTCGTGGGCATATTCCGAGAAGGGCGACAAGATGGCGGAAGGAACTTCGACTACGTTCCGATGCCGGCGAAGGTCACTGCGAGCATCAAGAAAATGTGGTCGACCCAGATAAAGGATACGGACGGCAAGCCGTTATTCGCCGCCTCCAACTGAGGACGCGCGGGGCGGGGAGGCGCGAGCTTCCCCGCCTCGTTACCAGTTTTGACAGTTCAGGTTTTACCGATCGCACCCGAATCCTGTAATTGGGTTCGCTGCGCTGCAATCAGAGATTTCCAAATGCAGGAGTGGGGTCGTGGTTGACGTGCCTTGGCAACAAGCGAGTGTGGGGGCGCAAAACCCGGCCGAACGGGCGGCGGTCCTCAATAAGCTCAGGATCGGCGACAACATCTTTCGGTATGTGACTCGCGCTTCAGCAATGTTTGTCTTGTTGATGCTGGGAGGCGTGATCCTCTCGCTTGTTTTGGGCGCGATTCCGGCGCTTCGCGAATTCGGCCCCGGATTCATCACCACCGAAAGCTGGAATCCCGTCACTGAGAAGTTCGGCGCGGTCGCACCGATATTCGGCACCGTCATCACGTCCGTGATCGCGATGGCGATTGCAGTGCCGCTGGGTTTGCTGATCGCAATGTTTTTGACGGAGCTGTGCCCGATGTGGGCCCGGCGGCCAATCGGCATCGCGATAGAATTGCTGGCGGGCATTCCGAGCATTATCTACGGAATTTGGGGGCTCTTCGTGTTTGCCCCATTTCTCCAATCCTACGTACAGCCGCCGCTGATCGCTGCTTTCGAAAATATTCCGGTGCTTTCCGCGCTGTTCGCGGGGCCTCCTTACGGGATCGGAATGCTCACCGCGAGCCTGATCCTGGCCATCATGGTTCTGCCTTTCATAACCTCTATCTCTCGCGACGTTTTTGAAGCTGTTCCACCGGTCTTGAAAGAAGCCGCATATGGACTTGGCTGGACTGAGTGGGAAGTCTGGCGCTACGTCGTTTTGCCCTTTACGCGGATTGGCGTTATCGGTGGCGTCATGCTCGGCCTCGGACGTGCGCTCGGCGAGACGATGGCGGTGACGTTCGTGATCGGCAACGCGCACAAGATATCGGCCTCGCTGCTGGCTCCCGGTACGACGATATCTGCAAGCATTGCCAACGAATTTACGGAGGCTGTGGGCGATCTTTATACGTCTTCACTGATCGCGCTCGGGCTCATCCTGTTTGTGATCACCTTCATCGTACTGGCGATTGCCCGTTATTTGCTGCTTCGCATTGAACGGAGGCTCGGCTGATGGATAACTCCTTGTACGCGAGCCGCCGCCGCCGCAACGTGCTCGCGACCGCTTCGGCCTATCTTGCAACTGCGGTCGGTCTCGCCTGGCTGGCGCTTATCCTGGGCGAACTGTTCTGGAAGGGATTCAGCGGACTGTCCCTGCGCGTTTTCACCGAAATGACGCCGCCGCCAGGGGCCTCGGGCGGCCTGCTCAATGCCATCGTCGGAAGCATCATCATGACGTTGCTCGCGTTGGTCATCGGTACGCCGATCGGCATTCTCGCAGGGACCTACATGGCCGAATACGGCCGTCACGATCGGCTCACCAGTCTGGTTCGTTTCATCAACGATATCCTTCTCAGTGCCCCCTCGATCGTCGTCGGTCTATTCATCTATGAGTTGATGGTGCGGCCCATGGGGCATTTCTCGGGGATCGCCGGCGCCGTTGTTCTCGGGGTCCTGGTCGTACCGGTCATGGTGCGGACGACCGAGGACATGCTGATGCTTGTTCCCGATACGTTGCGGGAAGCGGCGGCGTCGATTGGACTGCCGCGATCCCTGATGATCCGACAGGTGGCCTACCGCGCCGCGCGCGCGGGAATTATCACCGGCATCCTGTTGGCTGTCGCCCGGGTGAGTGGCGAGACGGCGCCGTTGCTGTTTACGGCGCTGAACAACCAGTTCTACAGCACCGATCTCAATGCACCCATGTCGAGCTTGCCCGCGGTCATCTTCCAGTTCGCGCTCAGCCCTTACAAGGATTGGCAGGATCTAGCCTGGACCGGGGCACTCATCATCACGCTGGCCGTCCTTGCGCTCAGCATTTTTGCCCGGACGCTCGCCGGCACGAGGAAATCAACATGAACGTGGCACCATCGACAACGGCGCCTGGCGCCCAACATGTGGCCGACGAAAGTCAGCTCAGGGACAAGATCGCCATCCGCAATCTTAATTTTTTCTACGGTGACGCGCGCGCCCTCAAAGACATCAGTCTGCCTCTTTACGAAAACAGGGTCACGGCCTTCATCGGTCCTTCCGGTTGCGGCAAATCGACTTTGCTTCGCGTGCTCAACCGCATGTACGACCTCTATCCCGGTCAGCGTGCCGAGGGTCAGGTCGTTTTTGATGGCGTAAATCTTCTCGATGCCGGTATCGACCTCAATCTTCTTCGCGCCCGGATCGGCATGGTGTTTCAGAAGCCGACGCCGTTTCCCATGACGATCTACGAAAACGTCGCCTTCGGCATTCGTCTCTATGAAAAACTACCCAAGAGCGAAATCGACGGCCGGGTCGAACAGGCCCTTCGCAAAGGCGCCCTGTGGAACGAGGTGAAGGATAAGTTGAACGCTAATGGTCTCAGCCTGTCCGGCGGCCAGCAGCAACGGCTTTGCATCGCGCGCACGGTAGCGGTGCGACCCGAGGTGATCTTGTTTGACGAACCCTGCTCGGCGCTCGATCCTATATCGACCGCGAAGATCGAGGAGCTGATCGTCGAACTGGCGGAGGACTACACCATTGTCATCGTGACCCACAACATGCAGCAAGCCGCTCGCGTTTCCGACCGAACCGCCTTCATGTATCTCGGCGAGCTGATCGAGTTCGACGAGACGAACAAGATTTTTACGTCGCCGACGGATCGCCGAACCCAGGACTACATCACCGGCCGCTTCGGCTGACGCATCTTCGTCGCGAGGAAAACACAATGGCTATCGAACATACCGCCAAGGCATTTGACAGTGATCTGCAAGAACTCAATCGGCTCGTCGCCGAGATGGGCGGCCTTGCCGAGCGGCAGATCGTCGAATCCGTCGATGCCCTGACGCGCCGTGATGTCGCCTTGAGTGAGCGGATCGTGGCGGCCGATTCCGATATCGACAACTTGCAGCGTGTGATTGAAGAGCGCGCGGTACTGACCATCGCACGGCGTCAGCCGATGGCGGTGGACTTGCGCGAAATCGTCGGCGCGATGCGGGTTGCAACCGATCTGGAGCGGGTCGGCGACCTCTCCAAGAATATAGCGAAACGCGTGCCAGCCCTGGAAAACGATTTCCAGCCGCTGAAGCTGATCCGCGGCCTCGAGCATATGACCGACCTCGTGCAGTCGCAGGTAAAATCCGTGCTTGACGCTTATGCGGCGCACGATTTGCCGGCCGCGATGGCGGTCTGGAAGGGCGACGAGGAGGTCGACGCGATCTGCACTTCGCTGTTCCGCGAGCTTCTGACCTACATGATGGAAGACCCGCGCAACATCAGTTTCTGCATCCATCTGATGTTCTGTGCCAAAAACATCGAACGGATCGGCGACCACGCCACCAATATCGCGGAAACCGTATTTTACATGATCGAAGGCCAGCAGATGCTCGGAAAGCGTCCTAAAGGCGACATGACGACCTTCGCTAACGCCCCTGCAACGGATTGAGAGACAACACATGAACGCGCGCATTCTGGTTGTAGAGGATGAGGAAGCATTGACCACACTCCTCCGCTACAACCTCGACGCTGAAGGCTACGAGGTTGAAACCGTCGGGCGCGGCGATGACGCCGATACCCGTCTGAAAGAGCGTGTCCCCGACCTCATCGTGCTCGACTGGATGCTGCCGGGCCTGTCTGGAATTGAACTATGCCGGCGGCTGCGGGCACGGCCGGAAACCAGGCAGTTGCCCATCATCATGCTGACGGCGCGCGGCGAGGAAAGCGAGCGGGTTCGAGGTCTTGCGACCGGCGCCGACGATTACATCGTCAAGCCCTTCTCGGTGCCGGAATTGCTGGCGCGAGTAAGGGGCCTGTTGCGCCGGGCAAGTCCCGAGCGCCTCGCCACCGTGCTCACATATGGCGACATCGAACTCGACCGCGAGAAACGCCGCGTCGCCCGCTCAGGCCGTCCGGTCGATCTCGGCCCGACCGAATATCGCCTGCTGGAATTCTTCCTGGAACATCCAGGCCGCGTGTTCAGCCGCGAGCAACTGCTCGACAGCGTCTGGGGTCGCGACATCTATATCGACGAGCGCACCGTAGATGTGCATATCGGACGGTTGCGCAAATTGCTGAACCCCGGCCGCGAGCAGGACCCGATCCGCACCGTGCGCGGCGCCGGCTACGCGCTGGACGATCGGTTTGCGAAGGTCGATTTATAAGCCTGAAGACGTTATGAATGAGCTTACGGACAAACGACAACACCCGCCGCAAGACCTGATCGTCGTCGGCGAATTCCTGCTCGATCGAGAGACGATCCGGGTGTGGCATAGAAATAAGCCCTTGCAGCTTTCCCTAAGGCAATTTCGGATGATCGAATTGTTTATGCAGCATCCGGGCGAACCGTTGCCTCGCAAGATATTGAAGGAGCGTATTTGGGGAGCAGATTTGACGATTGAAGAAAGCACCGTCGATGCGGAAATCGTTCGGCTGCGTCGCGCGATCGGGGGGCGCCGGCGTGAAGCTCCCATTCGAACAGTTCGTAATTTAGGGTATGTCTTCCAAATCCCTAAGCGGCAACGAGCCTAAGAAGCAAGCATCGATCCTAGTCGCGAGACGAAAATCGTGAGCGAGAGGGTCCAACACGCCATGCCGATCTGGTCGAAGATCTTTGCTGTCGAAATGCATTCCCAGCGAACGAATTTATATGCGACCCGGAGAATGGCTCCAGCACAGCTAACGGCCTGAACCGCAGTTTCCAAGCTCGCGGGGGCGACGAAAGGCTCAGCCTCCTTCGCAATCTCATCGCGCCCGGCGCGTACGACGGCGCTGTGCGGAATGAGGAATGTGATAAGGCAACAAAGCAGCAGCATGACGGCTGAGCCGATCAGACAGCCCGTGATGCCGCCGGACTTGATAAAGCACGCCGGAAAGCGTGATACCGAGCAGAGGGCCGGCGGCATTGGCCGCATAATAGAAGCCCACGTCTTCTGCGGCTTTTTCGGAACCCGCGTAGGCCAGAATGAGGTACGAGTGCAGGGACGAATTCACGGCGAAAGGCAAACCGAAAAGCGTTAATCCGACCACCAGAACAAGATCGGGACGGGCGACATTGGTTGAATTCATGATGACGGCCAAAGCAATCGGGACCGCAGCCAACACTGCGGCCTAGAATCTTGCTGACGGGACCTCACGGCTGAGACCGTCCGCACTACGCGTCACAAGCGACGGAGCGATAGCTTGGATGGCCCCATAGGCAACGGTCCATGCCGCCAGGAACCCACCGACCTGCAGAAATCACCGGTGCCGCGCCAGCTTCCGCTTTCCGAATACATCTCTTTGCGATCTGCCAATCCAATTCGTTCTCGACGAGGCATCATTCGCTGGTATCGTCTTTTGGCGCGCTCCCCCGAAGTTGGTCTATGTTAGCGATGGTTTTTGCCAACTCGCTCACCTTTGCGGCAACGGTCGGGCTGATAGGGGTATTCCTGAGAGGTGGTCCTCCGCCGGCAAACGATCTCGACATGTTCGTAGTGGCAAAGACGCCTGGGGCGGATGTCCAACCGTTCGACGCTCTGCCCAGCCCCGTCATTGGCGGAATACCTAGATGTAGGTTAGCGAACTCCCGGTTAGCGTCCAGTTGCTCCTGAACGTCGTCAAGTTTGCTGCTCAGAGCGGCGAGATCGGAAGCGAGTGCTTGCATCGCTGGTGTGGCGTGCTGATCCAGCTCAAACTTTGAGCGGGCGTGTGTAATCGGGTTTTCGACAACAAAGCCGGTCGATATCACTTCGTCAACGGCAGCTTTCAACTCCGCCTTTGCTTCGACGACATCACGAAATTGTTGCAGCGAAAAGTGAATGGCTCTGTGTGGAGCGACGTCAAACGGTATTTTAAAATCTTTGCGTATGAGGTGAATTGTTGGAAGCCTCATCATGTGTCGAACTGCAAGCTCGTAGAAAGCGTTTGCGTTGTGCATACTCATGTCGGCGACGACGAGATCCGCGTCCATGAGCCGGTTGATAATCTGCGAACTGATATCGCCAGGAGCCTTGATCTCATCGGCCCGCAAAACTTCGTAATCCGCAAAATGCTCTACAAACACTGGGCGAATAACACCGCCCAGTAACCAGTCGGCATGCGTCCGAGCGTCGCTCCCTGCTTCGCCAATGGGCCCGATTACAAAACAGAGCTTCTTCGTCTTGTTGGACATCACAAACCTTTACCTAATTCGGCTAACGCGCCGGACCACCTATGACTGGCATCTTCCGCATATCGATTATTGAGGCGCATGTCGGCGTGAAGGCGATAATCGACTGCATACTCACCGAAACCGCCAAGCAAATTATGCTCGCTCGCGCGTGTTGCCGCTAGGATAGTCCGAGCGCTAGGAAGGAGAGTAAAAGCGAAAGAACTTTAAGCCCGGACGAGAAGTCGCAAACTGAAATACCTGCTATCGTCATACCTCTTAGGTCCCCGGCGGCCGCTGCCCCTGAAATTGGATCCCGCATTTTTTTGTAATCGAAGCCTGTTCGACAGCGATCATCAGCGGTTTCGCTGTTCTATTATGACGTTCGGCGCCGGCTGCAGTTGGTAGCTTTTGATGGCCGGATCGTTGGGAAGCAAACATTTGAAGGTGACGGAATAGCCGGTCAGAGTATTCCGGTTCGTCATGCCGGCGGTTTGACCCATGTTATTTGGCACGAATTGGCGGCCTTGCTGGCTACAGAATTCGTTCGCTTTAGTCAGAGCATCACGCTCGGCTTCATCGCTTCCGCCGCGGATAGGAGAGTATCTTTCAGAAAGGGTGTACGTGTCGGGACCGGCCGGAAGTATCCCTGTGCTCGTGGCACAGCCACCCAACGCGGCGCCAGCGCCAAGCGCCACGATTCCCAAAATTCGCATGTGTTGATCCCCCAAGCCCGGACGTACTAAGCGCAACCGGAGGTCGAAGGCAACGCTGCACCTGCGAAGGCCCCAGGGAGGGCGTGGCAAAAGGCTAGCAATCGGCGCGCGAGCCCGTGGGCGTACTGGCCTCAGTGTCCTTGCGCGGCAGCAAGTTGATCGGCAAGTCGCAATGTCATTAAAAGTAGCCAAATCTGAATAGCAAATCATCCCGCCACGTTGAGCAAAAAGTCGAGACTTTCCAGTGTGGGGCGCCGAGCGAAGGCACTGAATATGCGAACCCGCCAGGGTTGGAGGTAGGACATTCCAAGTATCACAAAAGCTATCCCACCAGCATAGAAGGCGAATTCCATCAGCTGACTATTGGTCCTTTGTGCAAAAAACTTAAGTGCGCCGAGCAGCGCAAGGTTCTTCAGGAAGTCGAGGATCGCCTTACTGAACGAGCGCAGGGCATTAGCGGTCGCGACATCCGCCGTGTGCCCACGCTCAATGGAACGATCGATGAGACGTATTCGGGCTGCTCCTGGGACTAATCCCATGGTTCCGCAACCTCAAGGCGCGCACAAGGGCAAACGCGCCAAAGCGCCCCGAATGGGGATGGATTTTTAACCAGATCAGTGATTTCATGTCCTCGGGTCTGAAAACCCAAACCAGTGCTGCCCGTGTCACCATCTGAGCTGTGTGGTCCGCATTCGCGCGGATACAAGGCGCATGGATTACGTGTTGTTCGGCCTTTGGCCGGGGGGCGCCGTTCTGTCCAAGGCCGCAAGGCCTAAAAGCGCCGCGCCTGTCTCACTGGCAGGTTTTCAGCCCCCGGCTGCCGCGGCTGATCCGTGGCGTGGATCTGAAAAGCCAAACCAGTGAGCAAACCACCCATGACAATCGAACACCCATTCCCGCCCCGTGCGGAGTCCGTTAGTTCGTTTTCCCTGCAACCCGCTACCGGACAGCCCGAGAGCGAAAACCCCACCGGCGACTTTCCCCGCCCGTTTGGAGACGTCGACCTCGCGCTGCTGCGTTTTGTCCGATGCCTGATCCGGATTGGCCTGACGCTGGACGAGGCCGGCGCCGTTGTATCCGCCGAATTGGAACGAGCCGAAGCCCTCGCGTCCAAAAGGAGGCCGCGCAGGTATTGGATCTCCGGACCGTATCTGGTTTCCGGACCCGCAGAAGTGAGGGCCTGAGCCATGACCAACAATGTCGTCAAATTCCCCTACAGCGCCAGTCGCCGCGTCCACTCCCAAAAGCCGCGCCGACCGAAGAACGGCACGCCAGAGGAACGAGCGGCAAAGGCTGCTGCAACACAGTCGCCTCGGGCGAGTATCGTTCCCCTTTCAGTCGGCGGAAGCTCCGCAGCAGCCCTCTGCGGGAAAAAATCACCTCGATCTCGTTCGCTGCGACGATCGTCGGGAAGATGTGCACCGCCGATCTTCGAGGGCAAGATTTGCCTTCTGACACAGCAGGCTGGCGCGAAGAGCTGCGAACAGGTGCGGCCACCGCGCGGTATGTCGCCGATGAACTCGACAAAGCGCGGGAACGCCTTCAGCGAGAGGCTGCCGTGATGACACCGAAGGAGTTTGGAGAGGCATACGGTCAGGCTTCGCCGGATATCCAGCAAGCCATCTCCGACAAAAATCCGTGCAGTCATGGCCATGTCGGAAACTTCCGACTTTCCGGTAAATTTACCGGTCTCCGCCTTGGGACAACCTGTCCTAAATTTAGCAACTGAGCACGACCGATGAAGCACCGGCGTCGATCGGTCAGAAGGCGGAACCGGCTGTCCGCTCACGCAAGACGGCTGAGGGGTTAGCGGCCAATCCGGGCCGCCGCCTCACCGCTGGTGGCCCGGTTCAGCTATTCCCGAATCATCTTCTGGCATGAAATGATGCCATCGGAGGGTGACATGACCGAAACGGACAACTTCGAATATGACGTGGCTTTTTCGTTCCACTCGCTTGACGAAAGCCTGGCATTTCAACTCAACGATCGTCTTCAGGATCGGTACCGAACATTCCTTTATTCCGAACAACAAAAGATTCTCGCCGGACGCAACGGCGAGGACAAGTTCAATGAGATATTTCGGGAAAAAGCCAAGTTTGTGGTGATCCTTTTCCGCAAGGAATGGGGCGAAACGCCGTTTACAAAGATAGAACAGCGCGCAATCCGCGATCGAGCATATGATGAGGGCTACGGCTTCACTCTATTCATTCCGACCGAAAAGCAGCCCGCCATGCCACCATGGGTCGAGCGTACTCGGTTGTATTTCTCACTCGATAGGTTTGGTGTGGATGGCGCCGCGGCTGTTGTGGAATTTAAGCTTCAAGAGCTGGGCTTGGCGCCTGTCGTCGAAGGATCGCAGGAGAGAGCTCAGCGCCTTCAGCGAAGTTTAGATTTCAAGGCAGAGAAAGACACCTTCGAACGCACGCATGGTCCGCAGGCTGGCTCAAACGCTTTCCGCGACGTGATGGCTCTCCTCAAGAAGGCAGTCGAGGAGGTTGCAACATCCAATGCCGGCTTGCGGCGGATGAGAATAGAGCAATACGGGAGTTGGCTGTTGCATGGCTTGGGGCCCTATCTACTTTTTAACTGGGCCAACCGATATACGAACGTTCTAAAAGAGCCCTTTTTGGAAGCTCAATTTTTTCGCAATCAACCGGCGCTTCCGGGACTCATGACATGGGATACGCCTGAAAAGATGAAGCTGCTGAGGTATCGGTTCGAGCTTTTGCGGCCCGGAATCAGCGGCTTCGTGGCAGAGGGAAGCTCGCGTCGCGAGTTCAATGAAAACCAATTGGCTGAACATATTCTCAAAAGCTATATGGACGTAGCTGACAATTTCAAACGCCGCTAGGGGCCCGGGCTCAGGTCCGCGCCTTAGTCTCAGTCTAACCCACCGCTGTCGATGGCTTGCTTTGCGAGCTCTACCGCATGTCCGTACGACACCGTGTTCTGGGTATCGAGGAACGGTTGCTCTGTTGGGGGAACGGCCGTCTTCAATTTTTTCCCGTCAAGGCGGCTGATCCGCGCGCGCCAATGACCGGGCTCCGGCTGGAACGGCTCAATCCGATATCCTTGGTATTCTTTCATGGGGGGCATTCTGCTGTGCGCGAGCTCAAGCCCTGCGGGCGAGTTAGGACTGCGCAGAGGAGACGTAGGCGCCGGCCAGGAGATCGCAAGGGTCTTACAGCCTGCAAATCCCGGACTCACCAGCGGGCTTCCTAGAGTTGGGGAGGGGCTATCGCCGATCAGCCGCCCGGCAATTCTCCGTCGAAGGGATCTTGGGCGCCAGGCGGCAGCCCGAGCGCGACCTCCTTCACAATCTCAATGACCTCCCGCACGATATCGCCGCGGTCACTACCGGCGACGCCGTTGAGCAAATAGGCTACCGCGGCGCGAATCTCCGCTTTGGCATCGTCGGGACCGGCAAAATCCCAATCATCCTGATCCGACATAACAGCACCTCAGGCGCGTAATCGATTTGCCAACACAGTGCCCACACGGGCAGTTTTGTAAGCCTTTCGAAATCCAGCTAAGTTATTGATTTTGCTTGGTGAGCGCGGAGGGACTCGAACCCTCGACCCCATGATTAAAAGTCACGTGCTCTACCGCCTGAGCTACGCGCTCACTTGCCGCGCTGTGTAGGGGGCCGCTGGGTGCGGGTCAATAGCGCGAAACAGCGCAAATGCCGGGCGGGGAAAACCCGGATTTCTGCAGCAATCCGGCATTTTAGCGAAGTTTCTTCAAGCAGCCGCCGGCGCCAAGGCGACCCGCGCTCAACTGGCTTCCGGGTGAATCTCCGACGCCACCGGCTGGGAGGTGCCGACCACCGTCGGCAGCGCGACGGGGCGCAGGCCAATCAGTTCGGCGGTGCGGATACCGGTATTGCGCCAGAACGCGAACGAATTGATCCGCGAGTTCTCGAGAATCGCAATCGCGACCGCCGACAGGAACGGGAGGCTTTCAAGCACCAGCACGGCCGCGAAAATGTAGATCTCGCGGACTTCCTTGAAACTGTTGGTCACCACCAGCACGGCGGCGCCGATCAGCAGCAGGACGCCGATGACGGCTTCCCAGAACGCCTGGAACTCGACCGACATCAGCGAAAATCCGCCCTTCGAGGTTCGGGCAAACGCCAGATGCTCGGTGATCAGTCCGTTGGCGACCGCGCGCGATACCGTCCATTGCACGGACATCGCGGCCACCATCGCGCCCAGCATCTGGCCCCATTTCACGGGCACCCGCAGGCGATACATCGCCACAAAATGTATCAGCGAAACGACAAATGAAGCGATGATCGGCAGCGTCAGGATTCGGTCGGGAATGGCGATGTTGGCGAATGCGACGATCGGCACCCAGATCAAGTTAAGGATCGCCACCACCACACCGAGGCTTTCGGCCCCGAGCCAGTTCAGCCAGCCCAATGCAAATTCGCGGCGCTGGTCGGGCGTGAGCCGGCTCGCGCCCGGAAGAAAACGCCGCCAGTGCTTCTTGACGATCTGGAAGCCGCCATAGGCCCAGCGGTGGCGCTGCTTCTTGAAGGCCTCATAGGTGTCGGGCAACAGCCCGTGGCCGTAGCGGTAATTGGTGTAGTGCGTCAGCCAGCCGTGCTCGATGATCGCCAGCCCAAGGTCCGTGTCTTCGCAAATGGTGTCGCCGGCCCAGCCGCCCGCCATCTCCATCGCGGCGCGCCGTATCAGGCACATCGTGCCGTGTACGATGATGGAATTGGCCTCGTTGCGCTGAACCATGCCGATGTCGAAGAATCCGGCATATTCGCCGTTCATGATGTAATGCATCAGGGAACGGTCGCCATCGCGATGTTCCTGCGGCGCCTGCACCAGGCCGACGCGGGGATCGGCGAACACCGGCACCAGATCCTTCAGCCAGTCCGGCTGCACGACATAGTCCGCATCGATGATGCCGATGATCTCGGCATCCGCGGCGGTGCGGTCCATCGCAATGCGCAGGGCACCGGCCTTGAAACCCTGGACCTTCTCGGCATTGATGAACTTGAACCGTTCGCCGAGCGCGCGGCAGTGGTCCTGTATCGGCTGCCAGAACTCCGGATCAGGGGTGTTGTTGATGATGACGACGCATTCGAAGTTCGGATAATCCAGCCGGGCCACCGCATCCAGGGTCTGCTTGAGCATGTCCACCGGCTCGAAATAGGCCGGTATGTGGATCGAGACCTTGGGGAAGGTGACGGCCTCGCCGATGGTGGCCGGCGCGACGGCTGCGCCCTTGACCAGCAGGCGGCGCGGGTGCCGGCCGAAGGCCACGGCTGCGATTTCCTCGATCCGCGCCATCGCGATCAGGACCAGTGGAACCAGCAGGATCAGACCCAGCGTCAAGGCGAAGGCCGAGCCGAATACGAAGTAGTGACCGGTCCAGTAGGCGAAGACGGTCGCGACCCACGCCCCGACGCCGTGCGCCGCGGTGGACAACATCAGCGACTGCATCACGGTGGCTTCGGCGAGCCGAAGGATCGGCAGCGACATCAGGATGCCGACGAGAACGGCAATGGTCGCGAGCTTCCAATAATTCTCGTTGACGACCGGACCGGTCCACGAAAATTTCGGTTCGCGCGATGCGTCCAGGATGCCCCAATAGGGCCCGACGCCACCTTCGAAGAACTTCCAGGGTTGATCGATCGCTTCGACGATGTTGTATTCCATGCCGATGGCCTCGGCACGGTTTACGAAATTGCGCAGCACCACGGCCTGCTCGAACGGACCGGGGACGGCGTTTCGCAGATTGTAGCCGGCGCTCGGCCAGCCGAACTCGGCAATCATGATCCGCTTGCCGGGGAACTGATCACGCAAGAGCTGGAACGTCGCGACAGCCTGATCGACCGCTTGCTTGTCCGTAAAATTTTCCCAGTAGGGCAGCACGTGGGCGGCAATGAAATCAACGGAGCTGGCGAGCTGAGGGTGATCGCGCCAGATATTCCAGATTTCACCTGTTGTCACAGGAACATTGACCGACTTCTTGACCCGCTGGATCAACTTTATAAGCCGGTGAACATTGTTTTCCGCCAGTGCCCATTTCAATGCGTCGGCCTTGTCAGGCTGCGTTTCCGCGTCGCGAACCCGCTCGCTTTCCTCGCGAAGTATTCCGGCTGCTTCCCCGGATTCGAGTCCGGTTTCGGGTACCGGCCCAAGGTTCTGGATGGGAACTTGCTCGCCCCGGTAGACGGTTTCGTTGCCAACCACGATCCCGATGACGTTGCTGTTGCGCCGCGCGAGATTGATGGCAGCTTCGATCTCTCGATTGTTGCGATTGCTGTCCTTGTCGATCCAGGCCCCGACCATGACCTTCATGCCGAATTCCGCGGCAATCGGCGGCACCAGTTCGTTGCCTTCCGTCGAAGAGTACAGGCGAACCGCTCGCGTCAGCGTGGAGAGCTTCTTCAGATCGGCGCGAACTTTCTCAGAGTCGGCGATGCTGTCGGCGACGGTGTGGCCCGGTTCAAACGGCGCATAGGAAGCGCTTGGCAATATGCCGCGGAAGTCGGGCGCCGATTGCTTCTCCTGGAGCAGACCCCAAAGCGCAGCGTGAGCGGCGGCGACAAACAACAAAACGGCGACGACGGCGCGCATCGCGACAAACCATACGGGGTCAATATGCCAGGGAAGCGGACCCGTCCCCGAGATCCGACCAAGTCAGCGGCAAACCAAACATATATCTGCCACGCGATTAAACAACTCTTATGACGCCGTGGCGTTTTGAGGGCGCCAAGAGTCCAAAACGTTGAAAGTCCCGGATAGGTCCGGTGGTCACCCGAATTATTTCGCCGGCGTGGCGGGCGCGGCCGGCGAGGGCGTCGCCGCTGGCATTGCTGACGCGGTACCGTTCGTTGAAGGCGGAGCGGCCGGCGCGGCAGCGGCGGCCGCCTGCGGCTGAGCTGCGGGATTGATCCAGCACGCATGAACGCGGCTGTTAAGCGTCTCCGCCACCTTGGGGTCGATCTGGCCGCCAAAACGAGTCAGGCAACGAAACGTCGCCTGGACATGGCCGCCTGGGCAGCCGAACCGGTCGTAGAGATCGAGGTGACGAAAGGCGGTGTCGAGATCGTCGAGCCACATCAATCGCACGACCCGGCGACCGAGCCAGACGCATTCCGGGTTTCCGGCCGGCCCGTTGATGGCCTGTGCCGCCTCGACGAATTCATCGGTCTTGCGCTGATTTTCCTTGGCAGCATCTGCCGGTGCCGGTGCATTCGTGGTTCCGGGCTTGGTGGATTGGTCCTGCGCGCCACCGCTTTGGGCAATGGCGCTCTCGATGCCGACGGTACCGAGACCAATCAGGAGGGCGAGGCCGGAAACGGCGAGGTGGCGCAAAACCGTACTTTTCAACCCAAGCACACCTCGACGCATAAATTCCCCGATTTGTTATCAACCGGCCTGATCCGGCCGGTTTTGATGCCGTTCAAATAGGTCCCCAATACGGCGGAGACGGTTCCAGATTCCCATGACGGACATTTCGGATTTTGTCCAGCAAAGTCACAACTTTATCGCGGCGTGGTAAAGTCGGCGCCTGTCGGGCCCTTGGCAGACGGCCGGCGACCGGCTAAGCGACGGTCCCCGCCCGGAGGATGGAACCGATTTCTCTTCGTACGCCACTGGCGCTTCTCCTGATATCGCTCAGCGTGATCGCTGCCGTGTGGTGGTGGCTGGGCACGCCCATCACGCTGGTACGCGCGCCGATCGATCCCAACGCCAAATTGCTCTGCGTGTCCTATGCGCCGTTCCGCGGCGCCCAGACGCCGCTGCAGCCGAGCACGCATATAGACCGGGAACAGATCGCCCAGGACCTGGCCCAGCTTGCCAAGATATCGGATTGCGTACGCACCTATTCGGTTGAAAACGGCCTTGATCAGGTTCCCGAGGTCGCCGCGAAGGTCGGACTTAAGGTTATCCAAGGAATATGGCTTGCCAGTAACCGCCAGAAAAACCTCGCCCAGATTTCGACGGTAATCGGTCTGGTCAAGCAATACCCTACTGTCATCACCGCTGTCGTCGTCGGCAACGAAGTGCTGTTGCGCGGCGAGATGACCACCTCAGACCTCGCTGCGACCATCCGTTCGGTCAAGGCGCAAGTCGCGGTGCCCGTCACCTATGCCGATGTGTGGGAGTTTTGGCTGCGAAACCGGGAGATTTATGAGGCGGTCGACTTCGTCACCATCCACATCCTTCCCTATTGGGAAGACTTTCCGATCCGCGCGAAATATGCCGCTGCCCACGTCGACGACATCCGCAAACGGATGGCTGTGGCATTTCCCGGCAAGGAAATTCTGATCGGCGAGACCGGTTGGCCGAGCGAGGGGCGTATGCGCGAAGGAGCGCTGCCGTCGCGGACCAACCAGGCGCGGGTGGTTTCGGAGATCCTCGATCTGGCGAAGCGGGAGAACTTTCGCGTCAATCTGATCGAAGCTTACGACCAGCCCTGGAAACGCGAACTCGAGGGAACCGTCGGCGGATATTGGGGCTTGCTCGATTCCGTGCACCGCGCGCTGAAATATCCGCCCAATGTGGCCATCAGCAATTATCCGCTCTGGAAGTTGCAGATGGGCTGCGGCATGGCGTTGAGCGTTTTCGTCTTCGGCGTCGGTTGGCTGACGCTGCGCCGCCGGCCATGGAAGCCGCGCCTCGCGGCCTGGATCGCGGTCGCTCTGTTTGCGACCGCATCCGGGATTCTGTTAGGCGTCGCCACGGACAAGATGCTCTACGAAAGCTACGGTTTTGGCGGCTGGCTGCGCTGGGGTGCCTTGCTGGCTGCTGGTGTGGCCGCGCCGCTACTCGGTGCCAACGCGGTCATGGCGGGACGGGCGCTGCCGACGTTTCTGGAACTGCTGGGTCCCCGCGCGGACAGAACCCGCTCGGTATCGCAAATCTTTTTGGGAATGACGCTGATCGTGACGACACTGATCGCCGCGGACACAGCGTTGGGTCTCGTGTTCGACCCCCGTTACAAGGATTTTCCGTTCGCAGCGCTGACAATGGCGGTGCTGCCGTTGGCGCTGCTCACGTTTCTCAATCGTCCGCCGCGGGGCATGCGCCCGATCAGCGAGGCGGTGTTCGCGGGTCTGTTTGTGACTGCCGCGCTCTTCACGGTGTTCAATGAAGGGCTGAACAACTGGCAATCGCTGTGGACCGGCGCCCTGTATTTTCTGCTCGGTATTACGCTGTGGCAGGCGCGGGACGTGCAAACCCTAAAATAAGCAGGCCGATCGCGATACCCGACAGTTCGATGTTGTAGAGCACGATGCCGAACCCCGCCGCAATCACGCCACCCGTCATCAACACGATCGACGGCCTGATCAGATGCAACGTCGCAATGACGAGTGCGGTGATGCCGAATACCGAATTCTTGTAGAGCACGGTCGCCAAGGCCCGTGCCTGGCAAAGCATGGTCTGCAATCCGGCATCGCAAGCCAGCGCCACGGTCGAAAACTCGATCGCGAGATAGCGCAAATAGAGCGCATAGCCGACGGTGAGGAAGCCGACGAGCATCAGCCATTGCACCTGATAGGGCGTCAGCCGAAAGGGAGTTTTTTTCACAGGAGCATTTCCGGCCAGATGGAATTAACAGCAAAACGAGTGGAAACCGGTTGGCCGCAGGAAGATGCCTCCAACCGATGTTATCCCCGGCCAATATGCTGGGGAATGCGGAGCGGGACAAGCCGCACGCCGGTAGCAACTCCGTCATGGCGGAGAGCGTGTCTCAAAAACCTATCGCAAGCGGCTGCAATGACGGGGTTATTTCGCCTGTATTACCGCGTGCCGAAAATCTGCGACATGACCGAAGGCTCAGGTTTCGGTGGTGGCGGCGGCTCGTCCTTGGCCGCGTGTTTTGGGGTGCTGTGCCTGTGCCCATAAGACCGGGGGGGCGTTGTTGGTGTCGGTGTTGCTGGGGCCGGCGGATCATTGCCGTTCATGGTCAGACGCTGGCCCTCGAACACTGACGTCTCGCAAGGCCGCTCGTTTGCCAGCATGCCGGCGCAGATTTTCGCCGCCGCGGCAGCATCGGTGAGCGGCCCGGCCACCAGCCGCAACTGCATGCCGAGCCCGGTACTGTTCTCCTTGATCACGATGATCGGCCGCAACGCGGCCAGCGGCGCATTCGCTCTCGATTTCAAAAGCCCACGCCACAGCGCACGCAATCCCGCGACCGAATTCGCGCCACCCACGTCGACGCCAAATTCGGTCCGCTGGACCGCGAGTTTGGTCAGCGACCCCGTTGCCCCCGGCGCCTCGTCGGCGGCGGGCGGAGCCGTAGCAACCACCTCGGGGGGTGGCGGGGCGCTGGCGGCCTTGGGTTCGGATTTGGGCTCGGTCTTGGCTTCGGTCTTGGCTTCGATCTTGGGCGGTGCGCTGGATTCGATCAATTTTCCGGCCGCGGGATCGGGCGGACCCATCATCGATTTCGAGGCCATCAATGGGACAGGCGTTGCCGGCGCAGGCGTCGGTGCGGCTGCTGCCGTTGCCGCTGGCGAATGAGAAGGTGCCTGCGTCACCGATGACACCGTCGCGGGGCGGGGCTCCGTCGCCGCGGCAATCGTGGGCGGCTTTTCCGCCGTGGCCACAGTTGTTGGGGCGGCGGCTGTCGGCGGGGGTGCCGCCGGGGTCAGGACAGTGGTCGCTACCGGAGATATGACCGGAGCGGGGAGCTGCTTTTGCACCTCGGCCGGCGCCGCCGCCACGGGAGCGGCCGGGGTGGTGGGCGCAGCGGCGGCTTGGGGCGAAGTTGCGGCTTTATTTTGCCGCGCCAGCGCACCGGTCACGGAATCCAGCCCCTGTTCCAGAACCCCGACGCGGGCGTATAGCCGGTCGCGATCGCCGTTCAGCGTGTCGATGGCCGACGCCAGCCGTCGCGCTTCGTTCTGGCTTTCCTTGGCGATGGTCTGGATTTGCTGCGATTGTCGCGTCAGATCGGCGGACGCGATCTGTTCGTGCCGCGATGCCATCGACGACTGGTTGGCGACCATCGCGATGATAACAGCGCCGATCGAGCCCACCGCCCACGACCCGAGCCGCCAGAGCGCGCGCCGATCGAATTCATCCTCCTCGGCCAGAAACCGCGACCACATGCCGCCGGCGTTCTCAAACTCCAGGCGATCAGCCAGATTGTCGGCATCCTTTGCCATCAGAAATTTCGGCCCCCCTGAGGCCCAACCGAATCACGCTACAAACATTAACAGGAAATACGCCCGGTTCCTGAATCCGGGCGTCCCCGGATACCGAATCGGTTTCCATCAACGGTGAAAACGCTTTAAGACGGCGGCCGGCCCAACATCAGCCGCAACGCTCGAGGATTCGGATGACCGGCAAGACAGGCAGGACCAGCCTGACCATTGTGCTCGCGGCAGGTGAGGGCACGCGGATGCGCTCTTCGCTGCCGAAGGTGCTGCATCCCGTCGCCGGTCAATCGCTGCTGGCCCATGTGCTGGACGCGGCGCCAAAGGGAACCGGCGCGTCGCTCGCCGTGGTTATCGGCCCCGATCACCAAGCGGTGGCCGACGAGGCTAAATGCGAACGTCCGGACGCTGTGATTTTCACCCAGCGCGAGCGTCGGGGCACCGCGCATGCCGTGCTCGCGGCCCGCGACGCTATTGTCAGCGGCGCCGACGACCTGCTGGTGGCGTTCGGCGACACGCCGCTGATTTCGGCCGCGACCTTTGAGCGTTTGCGCGCGCGATTGGGGAATGGCGCGGCACTCGCCGTGCTGGGCTTTCGCGCTGCCGACCCCACCGGTTATGGCCGACTGCTGGTCGAGGGCGACCGGCTGGTTGCGATCCGCGAGCAGGCCGATGCCAGTCCCGCGCAACGTGCGATCACACTGTGCAATGCCGGTGTGATGGCGTTCGATGGTCATAAGGCGTTGGCGATCATCGACAAGATCGGTAATGCCAACAGCAAGGGCGAATACTATCTGACCGATGCGGTCTCGATCGTCCGGGACCTGGGACTGGAGGCCGTCGTGATCGAAACCAGCGAGGATGAAGTGCGCGGCATCAACACCAAGGCCCAACTCGCCGAAGCCGAGCAGGTGATGCAGGCGCGGCTGCGCAAGGCCGCGCTCGAGGCTGGCGTGACCCTGATCGCGCCCGAGACGGTCTATCTCGCCGCTGATACGACCTTCGGCAACGACGTGACGATCGAACCGTTCGTGGTGATCGGCCCGGGCGTGTCGATCGCGGACGGCGCGGTGATCCATTCGTTTTCGCACATCGTGCAGGCATCGATCGGCAAAAAGGCTTCCGTCGGTCCCTATGCGCGGTTGCGGCCGGGCACGGCGCTCGGTGAGGGCGTGCGGATCGGCAATTTCGTCGAGACCAAAGCTGCGACGCTGGAAGCCGGCGCCAAGGTCAACCATCTCTCCTATGTCGGCGATTCCCATGTCGGTGCGGGCGCCAACATCGGCGCCGGCACCATCACCTGTAACTATGACGGCTTCTCGAAGCATAAGACCACGATCGGCAAGGGTGCCTTTGTCGGCAGTAATTCGTCGCTGGTGGCGCCGGTGAAAATCGGCGACCGTGCCTATGTCGGTTCGGGTTCGGTGATCACCAAAGATGTGCCCGATGACGCGATGGCCGTGGAGCGCAGTCCGCAAACCAACCGCGAGGGTGGCGCCGCGCGATATCGCGAGATGAAAATGCGTGGCAAGACGCCGAAAGGCGGCTGACGGCAGAGAGCGCTAAGCTTTCGGCTTAACGCTGTCTCAATCCGCAATGATTTCGCAGTATCCCGCAATATCGACAGTTTCCCACTTCCGGTTTCCCACTTTCGTTCTACAGGCGTTCGCTGGAGCACGGTGCTCGGGCTTGTTCGGAAGGCTTGCCGCCGCTTCAATAGCGCATGCCCAAACTAATTCGCCGCCGATCACCGGATCACCGCGAAGAATGGTGGGAAATTTATTACGGCTATGTCCACGCCGGGACGATCTCCGAACGCACCGGCCGCCGGAACCATCCGGACGCGATCTGGGCTCACTCGAAACGGCGCGGGATAGAGACCGATCGATCCGCGCCAACCTGCAAAAATTTCGTGAAGGCCGCGATGCCGCGCAACGGCGAACGGCGGTCGCCGAATGGACGGCGGTGATTCCCGCCTGCGATTGGCTCGCGACCCGCGATGAGATCGTGCCTCAGCCGCCACTCGGGGGGGAGCGGGTGACTATGCGCACCGTGATCGACAACATCGCGCGGTGTCGCAGCCGGCTAGACAATGCGAATATCCTCCCCGCGACACGGAATGGAACTCATAACCGCTTTAAATATTTTGGTTCAGCGCGACGCCTTTCACTTGATATCCGATGGCGCAGCATTGGTACGCCTCTTTAGAGGTAATCCACGTTGAGCGCCCGTTGCGTCAAAGTGTCATCTTCATACCCTTTGCAGAAAATCTGATTGTGTGAGCATCGGAAGAAATAAAAAAAGATGCCTTTGGTGCACACTTTATTCAATCCATGGAGGCGACGGATGCCGCTTGCGCTTATTGAAACCGGCCATTGCAATGTGGATCTCAAGCCGGCGCCGATCGAGCCATCCTGGATCCTTGAAGGCAATCCGGAAGCGCGCTCGTACGCGCTATCGACCAGCGCGTGCGGCACTGCCATGACCCTGATCTGGTCCTGCACGGAGGGCAAGTTCAACTGGTACTATGATTGCGACGAGACCATCATGATTCTCGAAGGATCGATCGTGCTGGAGAGCGAGGGCCTGCCGCCGAAGCGCTATGGCGTCGGTGACGTGATTTTTTTCCGGAAGGGTGCGCATGCCAAATGGCATGTCGAGGGGTATGTGAAGAAGGTCGCCTTCTGCCGCCAGGCCAGTCCGGTCTGGCTCGGTTTCGCTATCCGCGCCGTCAACAAGCTCAAGCTGATGTCCTTCGTCCCGAATAGGGCGTTGATGGCTGCTTGGTTGGTGGTGATCGAATAGAGATTGACGACGGCTGCCGAGTGCAAGCGCACCGGTCAACACGCTGTGCAAGGAAGCCGGGTAGCTTCGCTGTCGATCAAACAGCGGGGTTCTGATCAAGCCGCGCGAAGATGGTCAGGCAGGGTTGAACTCGGCATACATCGACTGTCATCTCGGTCGCGCATGGAACGGACGTCAGCCATCCGCAACGAACCCTGACAAATTCGTCCAGTTCACCGAAGCGTTTCTTCCGTTGATTCCCTCACTCCAGCATCCAACGCGCGCTGCGCAAGAACGCCGGGATGGAAGGCCGGACGCACGGTGCCAGAGATTATGGCGGTGCTGGGTCACAAGACGCCGAAGATGGCGCTGTTCTAAGCCCAGCAAGTGCAGCAGGACGACACGAACGAAAACGCGGTCGCCAAATGGGATGCGACCATCGAGAGTCGCACCGCCAAGAAGGTCGCCAGCAAGTGGGCGGCGCGGGTGTGGTAACTTGACAGCCCGGCACGATCTCGCGAAGACACTGGGGCGGCCTTCGCGGCGGTCCTTTGTTTTGGGAACTCGGAAACGTCAAAACCAGGAAGGTTTTGGCGTGATGGTTAAAAAAGGGCTGTTGATTTTGCTGGATTGTAGGTAACCGCAATAATTATTGAGTATCGGGCGATCTGGGTTTCTCGTTAAGAGAGGCCAGTGCTGGTTTGACGGTTTTTCGTCGATTTGGAGATATTGATCCGCATGTGCGGCATTGTCGGCATTCTTGGGCGTGGTCCGGTCGCGGAGCAGATTGTGGATTCGCTCAAGCGCCTCGAATATCGCGGTTATGATTCCGCTGGTGTCGCCACGCTGGAAGGCGACCGTCTCACGCGCCGCCGCGCCGAAGGCAAACTGCGAAATCTTGAATTGCGATTGAAGGCCGAACCGCTGGCGGGCCATGCCGGCATTGGGCACACGCGCTGGGCCACCCACGGCAAGCCAAATGAAAACAATGCGCACCCGCATGCGACTGAAAACGTCGCGGTGGTTCACAATGGCATCATCGAGAATTTCCGCGAGTTGCGGCACATGCTGGAACGGCAGGGTGCCAAATTCCTGAGCGAGACCGACACCGAAGTGGTGGCGCATCTGGTCAATTCCTACATCCTCAAGGGCGCTTCGCCGCAGGAAGCGGTGAAGGCATCGCTGCCGCAATTGCGCGGCGCCTTCGCGCTGGCGTTCCTGTTCAGGGGCCATGGCGATCTCCTGATCGGCGCCCGCAAGGGCTCGCCGCTGGCGATCGGTCATGGCGACGGCGAGATGTATTTGGGCTCGGATGCGATTGCGCTGGCGCCCTTTACCGATACCATCAGCTATCTCGAGGACGGCGACTGGGTGGTTTTGACCCGCGAAGTCGGCGTGATCTATGACGCGGAGGGTGCGGTGGTGAACCGCGACGTGCTGAAATCCGGCGCGTCGTCGTTCCTGGTCGACAAGGCCAATTACCGTCACTTCATGGCCAAGGAAATTCACGAACAGCCGGAAGTGGTCGGCCACACGCTGGCGCGCTACGTCGACATGGCGACCGAACGCGTCGCGCTGCCGCTTAAACTGCCGTTCGATTTCAAGGATATCCAGCGGATTTCGATCACCGCCTGCGGCACCGCGAGCTATGCCGGTTATATCGGTAAATACTGGCTCGAACGGTTGGGCCGGGTACCGGTCGAGCTCGATGTCGCTTCGGAATTCCGTTACCGCGAAGCGCCGCTGCGCAAGGGCGATCTGGCGATCTTCATTTCGCAATCCGGCGAGACTGCCGATACGCTGGCCGCGTTGCGCTACGCGAAGTCGCAGGGGCTGCACACCCTTTCGGTGGTCAACGTGCCGACCTCGACCATCGCGCGCGAAAGCGAGACGGTGCTGCCGACCCTGGCCGGCCCCGAAATCGGCGTCGCCTCGACAAAGGCCTTCACCTGCCAGTTGATGGTGCTGGCCGCGATCGCGGTGGCCGCCGGCAAGGCACGCGGGGAACTGTCCGATGCGGATGAGGTCAAGCTCGTGCATGGCCTCGTCGAAATCCCGCGGTTGATGGCGGCGGCGTTGGCCACCGAACCGCAGATCGAAAAACTCGCCCGCGATATCGCTAAGTCCAAGGACGTGCTCTATCTCGGCCGCGGCACCAGCTATCCGTTGGCGCTGGAAGGCGCGCTGAAGCTGAAGGAAATTTCCTACATTCATGCCGAAGGCTATGCCGCCGGCGAACTCAAGCATGGACCGATCGCATTGATCGACGAGAACATGCCGGTGGTGGTGATTGCACCGTATGACCGGGTGTTCGAGAAGACCGTCTCCAACATGCAGGAAGTCGCGGCGCGCGGCGGCAATATTATTCTTATGACCGATGCCAAAGGCGCGGCGGAAGCGACCATCCGGTCCCTGGTGACAATCGTGCTGCCCGACATGGCCGCCACCTTCACGCCAATGGTTTATGCTGTTCCGGTACAATTGCTGGCCTATCACACCGCCGTGGTGATGGGCACCGACGTCGACCAG
This sequence comes from uncultured Alphaproteobacteria bacterium, assembly GCA_963811915.1. Taxonomy (GTDB): domain Bacteria; phylum Pseudomonadota; class Alphaproteobacteria; order Rhizobiales; family Xanthobacteraceae; genus Bradyrhizobium. Next base: position 92,741 of record CAWETC010000015.1, on the reverse strand, counting down.
CCCCGAAATCTCGCAAAATCGGTAACGGTGGAATAACCGCCCTCCGGCTTCGGTCACGCGGGGTCTTCAAAAGTCTGCTAGGATTGCTTAGCTGACATCTATAACGGCCGCTTCGACCGACCTGGAACCCTGATGAACCGCGACAATCTGCCTGCGACCGAACTCCCGCCGGATGTGCCGCGGGGCTTCATGGCCCGATTCCGCAACTATTTTCTCACCGGTTTGATCGTCGCCGGCCCGATCGCGATCACCTTCTATCTGACCTGGTGGTTCGTAACCTGGGTCGACGGTCTGGTGCGGCCGTTTGTTCCCATCGCCTACCGGCCAGAAACCTATCTGCCGTTCGGATTGCCGGGCTCCGGGCTGATTGTCGCCGTGATCGCGCTGACGCTGTTGGGCTTCCTGACCGCCAATCTGATCGGACGGACGCTGGTTGATCTCGGCGAAAAGCTGCTTGGACGGATGCCGGTGGTGCGGGCGATCTATCGCGGCCTCAAGCAGGTATTCGAGACCTTGTTCTCGGGCTCGGGGTCCAGCCTTCGCCGGGTCGGCCTCGTCGAATTTCCCTCGCCGGGCATGTGGTCGATCGTCTTGATCTCGCAGGCGCCGAGCGTGGAGATATCAAACAATCTTCCGGGCCAGGAGGAGCATATTTCCGTGTTCCTGCCCTGCGCGCCGAACCCGACCACGGGTTTCTTTTTCTATGTCCCCAAAAGCAAGATTATCGAAATCGACATGAGCGCCGAGGACGCCGCGACCCTTATCATGTCCGCCGGTGTGGTGCAGCCCGGCTCCGACCCCCAGAAGAAGATCGCGGCCCTGGCCGGCATGGCTAACGCCGCCCGGGTGGCCAATTCATCCGCGCTACAGCCGCTACCGGCGAAGGTAGATTGAGGTTACCGTCGCATCCCTGCGATCCTCATCCTGGAGGAGCGACGTCGTTCCGATCTTTCGTCATTGCGAGGAGCGTAAGCAACGATGCAATCCATCTTTTGGCTTAGAAGAGATGGATTACTTCGCTGCGCTCGCAATGACGGTGAGGATAGGTCATCCCGCTCCAATCAGCGGGATCGCCTCATCCCGCTCGAACAGATAGAGCAGACACCGCAGCGCTTCGCCGCGGTCGCCCTTCAGCTTCGGATTATCCTGCATGATGCGCAGCGCTTCGTCGCGCGCTTGCGTGATGAGTTGGGCATGCACGTCGGAACGGGCGATGCGATAGCCGGGCAAACCGCTTTGTCGCACGCCCAGCACGTCGCCTTCGCCGCGCAGTTTGAGGTCTTCCTCGGCGATCCGAAAACCGTCGGTGGTTTCCCGGATCACCTTCAGCCGCGCCGTCGACATCTCGTTCAGCGGCTCCTTGTAGAGCAACAGACAGGTCGAAGCCTCGGAGCCGCGCCCGATCCGGCCGCGCAATTGGTGCAGTTGTGCAAGCCCGAACCGCTCGGCGTTCTCGATCACCATGATGGTGGCGGCGGGGACATCGACGCCGACTTCAACCACGGTGGTCGCCACCAATAGCCCGATCTCGCCCGCGGCGAACTGGCCCATTACGCGGTCCTTCTCGGTGCCCTTCATCTGGCCGTGGACGAGACCGACGCGATCGCCGAAACGCTTTTGCAGGCCCTCGAACCGCTCCGTTGCATTGGTGAGATGCTCGATGCCCTCAGCTTCGGATTCCTCCACCAGGGGGCAGATCCAGTACACCCTTTTGCGGGCATGCAGCGCGCGGCCGACGGCATCGATCACCTCGTCGAGACGGGTGTTCGGCACCGCGCGGGTATCGATCGGCTGGCGGCCGGCCGGTTTTTCGCGCAATTCCGAGACATCCATGTCGCCGAAATACGTCAGCACCAGTGTGCGCGGGATCGGCGTCGCGCTCAGCACCAGCACGTCGACAGCCGCGCCCTTGTTGGTCAGCGCCAGGCGCTCACGCACGCCGAAGCGATGTTGTTCGTCGACCACGGCCAGCGCCAGCGCTTTGAACACCACATCATCCTGGATCAAGGCATGCGTGCCGATCAGGAAGTCGATCTCGCCGGCCTCGAGCCGCGCCAGGAGTTCGCGCCGCTCCTTGCCCTTTTCACGTCCAGTCAGGATCGCCACTCCCAGGCCTGCGCGCTCCGCCAGGGGCGCGATGGTCTTGATGTGCTGGCGCGCAAGGATTTCGGTCGGAGCCATCAAGGCGGCCTGTTTGCCGACTTCGGTGACGGCGGCGGCCGCCAACAGGGCCACCACGGTCTTACCCGACCCGACATCGCCCTGCAGCAGCCGCAACATGCGGACGGGCTGGCGCAGATCGTCCGCGATCGCGGCGGCGGCTTGTTGTTGTGAGGTCGTGAGCGCGTAGGGCAGTGCGTCGATAATCCTGTTGCGCAGATGGCCATCGCCGGCGTGGCGGTCGCCCGCCGGACGGCGCAATTGCGCACGCACCAGCGCCAACGCCAGTTGACCGGCCAAAAGTTCGTCAAAGGCGAGCCGCGACCAGAAGGGGCCGTCGGGCAGGATATCCGTCAGTTCCACCGGCACGTGGACGCGATTCAGCGCCTCTTTGATGTCAGGAAATTTGCAACGGCGGATCACCTCCGGGCTGATCCATTCCGGCAAGGGCGGCAGCTTTTGCAGCGCCTGCGCCATCGCCCGCCGCAACGAGCCCAGCGCCAGCCCCTCCGTCAGCGGATAGACCGGGTCGATCCCCGACAGTTTGGCGAAGCCGGCTTCATCAACCACGCGGTCGGGATGCATGATCTGAAGGGTGCCGTCATACATCTGCGCCGTGCCCGAAACGTAACGTTTTTCGCCGACCGGCAGCAATTTCTCGACATAGCCGGGCTGGGCGCGGAAATAGGTCAGCACCACATCGCCGGTCTCGTCGCTGGCATAGACCAGATGCGGTGCGCGATGATTGCGGGCGGGCGTCGGGCGATGGCGATCGACCGTCACCTCCAGCGTCACCACGGTTCCAGGCACCACGTCGCGGATTCTCGGTCGCGCGCGCCGATCGATCACGCTGGCCGGCAGATGCAGCAGCAGATCGACGAGCCGCGGCGTTTCACTACGGCCGAGCAGATAGCGAAACAACTTGTCCTGTTTCGGCCCGACGCCACCCAAACTCGTGACCGGCGCAAACAAGGGATTGAGCAGAGCAGGGCGCATTGAGAGCTTTCACAACTCCTCCTGCGCGGGCCTCGACCCGCGCATCCATCCTCATCAAAAGGTGATGGATTGCCGGGTCAAGCCCGGCAACGACGATCCAGTTGATAATTGGGAACAGGAAGGGCTGACAACAGTCATTCTGATCGCTATATCAACCCGCCCGGCACGTCCGGGCTTTTGGCGTTCGAACTGGAATCGGAACATGACGGGATCTACACGATCGAGCAGCGGCCTCGACGACCGCCGCAAGCGGCTATTGTTTCGCTGCTGGCATCGTGGCACCCGCGAGATGGATTTGATCCTCGGCCGGTTTGCCGACGCCGAAATTGTCGGACTTACCGACGATGAACTGGGTAAGCTTGAGCAGCTGATCGAGGTGCCCGAACCGGATCTCTACGCCGCGCTAACCGGCAATGTGCCGTTGGCGCCGGAACATGCCGGCGCTCTGTTCGACCGCATCAAATCATTTCGTCCAGCGGATTTCGCATGAAGGCGCCGATCCAATCGCCCGCGCTACTGCTCACGCCCGGCCGCGCACTGACGTTTGCCAATGTCGCGGAAGGTGCTGAAGGCCTGGTGATCTCGGATCTGGCCCGCGCCGTGGCGGCGCGACCGAAACCGCCGGCGGTCAGCCTCGCGGTGGTGTGCCGCGATGGCCCGCGCATGCAGCAATTGGCACGGGCGCTGGAATTCTTCGCCCCGGACTTGCCGGTGCTGCTGTTCCCGGCCTGGGACTGCCAGCCCTATGACCGGGTGTCGCCGCATGGCGGCATCCTGGCGCAGCGGCTGACCACATTGGCCCGGCTATCTCGGCTTAAAGGTAGCGATAAGCCGCTGATCGTCCTGACCACGGTCAACGCCGTCGTGCAGCGGGTGCCGGCGCGCGAACTGGTCGCGGCGCAGGCGCTATCGGTCGCGCCCGGCCACGTCGTGCCGATCGATTCGATCGTGGCGTGGCTGGAGCACAATGGCTACAATCGCTCCTCCACCGTACGCGAGCCTGGCGAATATGCCGTGCGCGGCGGCATTCTCGATCTATTTCCGGCCGGGCTCGATCAGCCCGTCCAATTCGACTTTTTCGGCGACTCGCTGGAATTCGATCCGCACTTTCGATGCCGAAACACAGCGCACGCTGCTCGACATGCGCGCGCTCGATCTGGTGCCGATTTCGGAATTTCAACTGGTCACCGAGACCATCCGCCGCTTCCGGATGGGCTATGTCGCCGCGTTCGGCGCGCCCGAGCGCGATGATCCCCTGTACGAGGCCGTCAGCGAAGGCCGCCGCCATCCCGGCATGGAGCATTGGCTGCCGCTGTTTGCCGAGCGGATGGATACGCTGTTCGACTATCTCGGCGACGCGCCGGTCGCGATCGAGCCGCAGGGCGAAGACGCCGCGCGCGAGCGCTTCAAGCAGATATTGGATTATTACGAAGCCCGGCGCGAGGCGATGGAACATCCCGGCGGCGGCGCGATCTACAAGCCGTTACCGCCGGACCGGCTTTATCTGACCGAAGACGAGTGGGCCCAGCGTTTGGATCAAGCCGCGTTGGCGCGGCTGACGCCGTTCGCGGTGCCCGAAGGCAGCGCCGGCGTGATCGATGCCGGCGCGCGGGCCGGCCGCAACTTTGCGCCGGAGCGCGCAGATACCACCATCAACGTGTTCGAAGCCGTCGTCGCCCATGTCGGCGCGTTGCAGGCCCAGCGCAAAAAGGTCGTGATCGCGCTGTGGAGCGAAGGCTCGCGCGACCGCATGGGCAGCATGCTGCGGGATCACAAACTGCTCAACCTCACCAGCGTCAATTCCTGGCGCACGGTGCAGGCCACGCCGCGCAACGAGGCGATGCTCGCCGTCGTCGGCATGGAATCCGGCTTCGAGACCGACAACGTCGCTGTCATCAGCGAGCAGGACATCCTCGGCGACCGTCTGGTGCGGCCGCGCAAGGCCACCCGCAAGCTCGACAATTTCATCTCGGAAGTCACGAGCCTGGCGAGCGGCGATCTCGTGGTGCATGTCGAGCACGGCATCGGACGCTTCATCGGCTTGCAGACGCTCGAAGTATCCGGCGCGCCGCACGACTGTCTGGAGCTGCATTATGCCGCCGAAACCAAGCTATTCCTGCCGGTCGAGAACATCGAACTGCTGTCGCGCTACGGCTCCGACCATGCCAATGTCGAGCTGGACCGCTTGGGCGGCGGCGGCTGGCAGGCACGAAAGGCCAAGCTCAAGAACCGCATTCGCGAGATTGCCGGCGAACTGATCAAGATCGCGGCCGAGCGGCATCTGCACGAAGCGCCGAAAATGCCGGTGCAGCCGCACGTCTATGACGAATTCTGCGCGCGCTTTCCTTATGAAGAAACCGAGGACCAGCTCAGCGCGATCAATGCCACCTTGAAAGACCTCGAAAGCGGACGTCCGATGGACCGGCTGATCTGCGGCGACGTCGGCTTCGGCAAGACCGAGGTGGCGCTGCGCGCGGCGTTCGCGGTGGCGCTCGATGGCAAGCAGGTCGCGGTCGTGGTGCCGACGACGCTATTGGCACGGCAACACAGCAAAAACTTCGCCGAGCAATTCCGGGGCTTTCCGGTCAATGTCGCGCAGGCCTCGCGCCTGATCGCGCCGAAGGAACTGACCCAGGTCAAGAAAGGTCTCACCGACGGTTCCGTCGATATCGTGGTCGGCACCCATGCGCTGCTCGGCAAATCCATCAAGTTCAGGGACCTCGGCCTGCTGATCGTCGACGAAGAGCAGCATTTCGGGGTCAGCCACAAGGAACGCCTGAAGCAATTGCGGGCCGAGGTGCATGTGCTGACGCTGAGCGCGACGCCGATTCCGCGCACGCTGCAATTGGCTCTGACGGGCGTGCGCGATCTCTCGATCATCGCTTCACCGCCCGTCGATCGTCTGGCGGTGCGCACCTTCGTGGCGCCGCACGATCCTCTGATGATCCGCGAAGCGCTGCTGCGCGAGCGCTACCGCGGCGGGCAGGCCTTTTACGTGGTGCCACGCATCGAAGATCTTGCGGGCGTCAAGGATTTCCTCGACAAGAACGTACCGGAGATGAAGGTCGCGGTCGCGCACGGACAGATGGCGCCGACGGTGATCGAGGACATCATGTCGGCATTTTATGACGGCAAGTACGATATCCTGCTCTCGACCACGATCATCGAGTCCGGCCTCGATATTCCCACCGCCAACACGCTGATCGTGCACCGCGCCGACATGTTCGGGTTGGCGCAGCTCTATCAATTGCGCGGACGGGTGGGGCGCTCGAAGCTGCGCGCCTATGCGCTGTTCACGCTTCCGGCGCAGCAGAAGATCACCGCCCAGGCAGAACGCCGGCTGAAGGTGCTGCAATCGCTGGAAACGCTCGGCGCCGGATTCCAGCTCGCCTCGCACGACCTCGATATCCGCGGCGCCGGCAATTTGCTCGGCGAGGAACAATCCGGTCACATCAAGGAAGTCGGCTTCGAGCTGTACCAGTCGATGCTGGAAGAGGCGATCCTCAACCTCAAGGCCGGCGTGGTCGAACCCGTGGCGGACCGCTGGTCGCCGCAGATCACCGTCGGCATGCCCGTGCTGATCCCGGAGGATTATGTCGCCGACCTCTCGGTACGGCTATCGCTGTACCGTCGGCTCGCCGATCTCGACACCGACGACGAGATCGACAATTTCGCCGCCGAACTGCGCGACCGCTTCGGCGTGTTGCCGGATGAAGTGCGCTATCTCTTCAAGATCGCCGCCATCAAGGGCTATTGCCGCCGCGCCAACGTCGAGAAGGTCGATGCCGGGCCAAAGGGCGCGGTCATCACCTTCCGCGACAACAAGTTCGCGCAGCCGGATCGCCTGGTCTATTTCATCCGCCAGCACGGGCAGGCGGCGAGGGTGCGGCCGGATATGAAGGTGGTCTTCTTCCAGGAATGGAAGACGCCGGAAGAGCGTCTGATGGGTACGACCGAAATCCTGCGCCAGCTCGCCAATCTCGCCGAAAACAAGAAGGCGGCGTAGCTTCGAACTTATTCGTCATTTCGACCCGACAGGTTTCGCAATGATAGAAACAAACGTAAAACAGCCGTCGGCATCGCTGCCGACGGCCATTTTTCAAATCAATCAAACGCAACGATTACTTCGGATACTTGAACTCTGGCGCCGCCTTCAGCGCATCCTTGGTGGTGTTCATCGATGCCAGCCATTTGTCGTTTTTGCTGTCGTAGCGAAGGTTGACCGACGACGGCGATACCGCGACGTAATGCTCGCCCATTCCGAGGAAGCCGCCGACTGACAGGATCAGCGCGTCGACCTCGTGGTTCTTGATCGCAAGGTCGGTGATCTCGCCGATCAATTCATCCTTCTGGTTATAAACGTTCAGACCCTTGAGCTTCGAGCTGAACATCTCGTCTTTCGATACGGTCGAGAACTTGGCCTCAGCGGGCGCGGTGCCGGTTGTCTTGGAGTCTTGCGCGAACGCCGGGCTGGCCAGCAGCGCAACCGATGCGGCGATCAGTAAAATTTTCTTCATGGGTAAGTGTACTCCTCATTGCAGCGTTGAATGCTCTACAATGCGAGGACGACACAATCGTTCCGCAAACTTAATATGGAACGATTACGATGCGGCCCGACGGGATTCGTCGTAAAGCCGCGCCAGCAACGATTGCGCCGTATCCGATGGCATCATGGTCGCGAGCGTAACGGCCGGCTCTGACCGCGCGTCGCGCTTGCCGTACGCGGTATGCCGCATGACGCTGGAAAGCCGTCGCGCGATCATGTGCGCGGTGCGCAGATCAGTCTCGGCGAACACCACGATAACCGAGCCATCCACCTGGACTGCGCCGAAATCCATTTGCCGCATCAGCCGGCTGAGAATCCGCGCCCCGTCGAGTTGCGCGCGCGGGTGGGCTGGATCGAACGCAAAGCGCGCCACTGACAACCCACCGCCACGCGACAGGGTTTGATAAACGGCGGTTGCGAAATCGCGGTTGAAGGCCGCGGATGTGAGCAGGCCGGTTTTCGGATCGAGCAGCCCACCGGCATCGATCGACCGCAAAGTACGACTGAGATGCGTCTGCAGGGCGTGCTGACGGATCAGCGGCAAGGCGTTGGCGGCCACGTGCGCCGGCTCACCGCAGATGATTTCGAGGTTGGCCAGGTCATATGCCGGCGCAAATTCATCGGACGTCAGCACCACCGGCAGATTACGAAAGCGCGGATCCTCGGCCAGCACGGTCAGGAAGGCATCCATCACGCGGGCGCTGAACCCTTCGCCGAGTACGATGCCATCGATGTCGCGCGTGTTGAGGTGTTTGGCCGCAGCCTCGATGCTGAGGGCCCCGACCACACCCATCCGCTCGCCCAGCGACACGGAAAGCGCGGGATAGGCCGCGCCACGGCCGATCAGCAGCACGGTGGCGTCGCGAACGAGATCGATCTCGGCCAAAGGCCGCCGGGTTGCCGGATTATCATCAAGCCGGCGCATCACGGTGGAATGCAGCGTCCGGACCCGCAGCGCCGCGCGCAGGCGCGCAGTCAGGCGGTCGACATTGCCCTCGGCTTGCGAGAACGGAACGGCATTTTCGGGAAGCGATGTCGTGGGATCGATCGCGATCAGCGGCAGATAAGGCTGCCGTGCCGCGATTTGTTTCGCCAAGGCCTCGAAGTCCGCATCGGCGGCTTCGGGCAGCGCAAAGACGGCGGCCGGTTGCAGTTGCGCGACGGCGCGTGAAGCGTCGGCCCAGTTCGCATCTATAATCGGAAACATCTTCGCTTCGTCGAGCGATGCCACGAATGACGGCCGCCTGGCGGTCGACACAACGAGGATCGGGCCTTGCTGGGACATATGAAACTCGGATCAACGCGATTGGAGGCGCGATCCTAGTTTGTGGGCCTTAATGGCAGGTCAACGAAGTGATTTGCTTGCAATCAGGCGGGATTGGCCCGATCGCGAAAGGCTTCCACCATCAAGGGGTTAAGCCCGAGCTCACTGAGCGCCTCGCGACCGCGGGCATTGTCCTGGGCGCGGCCGGCAAGGCGGTAGCCGCTCAACCGGTCGGGCAACGCAGTCAACAGCGCGCCCTGTCCAAGCCGTTTGGCCCATTGCTGCAGATCGTGCGACAGAAACCGGTAGCCGCCGACGGCCACAACGCCGGAGGGCGGCGCAGTGATGCAGATCGCCCCAGTCGACCGGTCGATCCGCGCGGCATAGTCAGTGTCGACGTAGTCGCGCGGGGGCGGCGCGATCAGGGACTCGCTCGCAGGTGGAGGAGGGGCGTACGCGGCGACCGCAACCATCGGCCCTTTCAGGGCCAATGTTCCCCGTGGTGTCAGCAGGGTTTCGCCGGCGATCGAGGTGCCCGGCATATCGCGCGGCGCGCCGTGCGGTCCCGGCATGATGGGAATGGCCGCGCCATCCGCGGCACGGCAGGCGCCGAACAATCCAACCTCGCCGAACAGATAGATGTCCGTGAATCGCACGGTTTCGGCAGGCCAGAGCGCGCTTGAGGCCACCTGTTCCGGCGTACGCCAGAGACCGATCACGTTTCGCAGGGTCGGCAGGTGCGAGGGCAGGCCAATCTCGGCCAGCCGCAGCGCCATCGGCGCCGGCGCGATCAACGTATCGCAGGAATCATCGTTTATCTGCTGTTCGAGCGCGTCGCCGTCGAACGGATGATGCAACGCCAACGCTCCCCCGACAGCAGCCAGACCAGCAGCGAGGAGGTCAGGCCAGCGAAGGACGACGGCGTGAAGGCCGACATCAGGGTTGCCCCCTGAGGCACCCGGCTTTCCAGAAAAACCGCGAGACCACCGGCAATCAGATTGAGATGCGTGCGCGGCACCGCGCGGAAACCGTCAGCCGTCACGTCGAACGAGACGACAGCGGCCCGGCGGCCGTCCTGCGTGACCGTGCGCGAAGTTGTCGAGGTGCTCGATAACGCCAGATCGAGCGAGGCCATTCCCTCCGGCAGGTCGGTACCGAAGCCGCAGACATGGCGGATCGAAAATGCTTCGGCCGCGGCATTCATGGCGAGGTCGGCATAGTTGATACCGTCGACCTTGCTCATGGCCACGATCGCTCGCGCCCCGGTGCGATTGAGCGCCACGGTCAATTCCGCCTGCCGCCAGAGCTGAGGGAGCAGGGCGACAATCAAACCGGCGCGATGCGCCGCGAGCACGGTCAGCATGAATTCGACGGTATTCGGCAGTTGGATCGCGATCACGGAATTGGCAGGCAAGCCCGCTTCGATGAAATGCGCCGCCAACGCCGATATTGCGCGATCGGCCTGCGCGAAGGTCAGGCGTTTTGGTGCCTGGCCTGTGATGCGCTGCTTGTTGAGTGGATCGATCAACGCCAGCGCGTCCGGCTGCCGCGCCAGGATCCGGCGAAACAGTCCATCCAGTGTCGGCGATATGTTGGTCTGGATCACGACATCACTTGGCTTGCGGGAACTTGGCTTGCAGGAACTTGGCTTGAACGAACCGGAATTAACGGACCGGCCTTTGCCACCACGTTTCCGGGAGATACCCGGTAAGGGCGGTAGCTTCAGGCCGTTCTATCCGATTCCATCGCGCGATCCATTGCTCCTGAATGTTAAATACCGGGATAGCGTAGAAGCCCGACATCAGGGTCCGGTCCAGCGCGCGCACCGCCGAAACGAACGCGGGATGTTCCCGCGCCGCCAGCATGGCCACGATCATTGCGTCGATCGCAGGGTCCTTGGCGCCCATGTAGTTTCGCGAGCCCTGAGTATCTGCGGCCTCGCTGCCCCAATAGAAGAACTGTTCATTGCCTGGAGAAAGGGACTGATCCAAGCGATTCTGGATCATATCGAAATCGAAGCCGAGGCGGCGTTGATCGAATTGAACGGCGTCGACCGCGCGCACCGACGCGGTGATACCCGCGCGCTTCAGATCGCGCGCGTATGCCAGCGCGATTCGCTCCTGGTCGCGGGTGGTCACCAGAATTTCGAAGGCGAGGGGCGCTTTGGTCGCGCGCTGCCGTAACACGGTACGATCGAGATCGTAACCGGCCTCGGACAGCAAATGCAGCGCGGCGCCCAGCGTGGCACGATCGCGACCCGAGCCGTCGCTGACCGGGAGGCGGTAACTGCCATCGAGAATGTCGGCCGGGATATGCGACGCGAAGGGTTGCAAAAGTTCGCGTTCGCGCTCGTCAGCGGCACGGCCATAGGCCGATAGTTCGGAGCCGGCGAAGAAGCTGGCCGAGCGGGAATAGAGCCCGAAAAAGTAATTGCGGTTGATCCATTCAAAATCGAACAATAGCGTCAGCGCCTGTCGCACCCGGATGTCGGAGAACACTGGCCGCCGGGTGTTGAACACCAGGAATTCGGAAGGCTGTGGCAATCCGGTCTTGATCGTGTCGCGGATCACCTCTCCCTTACGGGCCGCCGGAAAATCATATCCGTCGTGCCAGCGCAGCGGCTCGGTCTCGACGCGGAAGTCATAGAGGCCGCGTTTGAACGCCTCGAATTGGCCGTTAGCCTCGCGATAGAAGTCGAGCCGGATCTCGTCGAAATTCCACAGACCACGATTGACCGGAAGGTCGCGGCCCCAATAGTCGGGATTGCGCGTCAGCGTCACGCTGGCGCCCGGTTTCACCGCGCCGACGCGGTAGGGCCCGGAACCGAGCGGAGCCGTCATCGAGGTTTCCTCGAAGGTCGCGGCATCGACGGCATGACGGGCCAATACCGGCATCAGGCCCAGGATCAGCGGCAACTCGCGGTCGTGGGCGCCGCCAAAATCGAATCGCACCGTCAGCGGGTCGGGCGCTTCGGCCTTTGCGACTTTGGAATAATACTGACGATGGTTGGGACGTCCCTTATCGCGCAACAGCGCCCACGAAAACAGCACATCATCTGATGTGACCGGCTGCCCGTCGGAGAAACGAGCCCTGGGATCGAGATGGAAGGTGACATAGCTTCTGGCGTCGTCGGTCTCCACGTTTTTTGCCAACAGACCATAGAGCGTGAAGGCCTCGTCATTGCCCCGTGCCATCAGGCTCTCGACCACAAAGCCCCGGATTTGCTGCACTGCAAGGCCCCGGACGATGAGGGGGTTAAGGCTGTCAAAGGTACCGAGAATGCCCTGAACCAGCCGGCCCCCTTTTGGCGCGTTGGGATTGGCATAGGGCATATGGGTAAAATCGGCCGGCAAAGCCGGCGCACCGTGCATAGCGATGCCGTAGCTCTGTTCCGCCCATACCCTGTTCGGGCCAATGGTGAACCACAGGCCGAAAGCAATGACAGTGCAGATCAAAGTGCGAACCATTATGCGCTTCGGAACACTCAACACGGCAGGTTGATTTGATTCGGAATGGCTCACTGGTGTGTCTTACCATAGCCGTCGGGATCTGGCCGTGACGCGCGCCAAATATGCTTGTCGGCATTGATATTTTCGTCTGCGCCTGTATGAAGGCGTGCAATTGACCAAGACGGCAGGGCCTGTCACGTATCTGCCTCAATTGGCAAGGAGACAGCCGCCCAAACGGCTAGGTGTCGGTGCCCGCAGCGGTTTCGGGCGCTCCCGTTCAGAAAGGGTTTTCCGCAATGGATTTTCGTATCTTGGCCGCGCCGGTCTGGCCGCGTGGGCGGGTTCTCGCCCTGCTTGCGGCGACAACCCTGACCGCCGCATTGCTTGCGCCCAATGCCCAGGCTCAGACACCCGCGCCCGCGGCGCCGAAGGCCCGGGCTTCGAAGGCGCCGAAAGCCGCTCCCGCGGCACCCGCACCGGCCGCTCAGGCGGCGCCACCGGCTGCAGCTCCTCCCGCCGGCGCTCCGCCCGCCGAGCAGGTTCAGCTGATCTATGCACCCTGGACCAAATTCTGCCTCAAGGGCCAGGATGCCAACGCCAAGCAGGTCTGTTTTACCGGCAAGGATGGACGCATCGAGTCCGGCCAGCCGGTAATCGCGGCCGTCGTCATCGAGCCCGAAGGCGAGACCAAGAAGATCCTGCGCGTCACGCTCCCGCTGGGCATGCAGCTGGTTCACGGCACCCGCGTGATCATCGATAACAACCCGCCGGCGCAAAGCCCCTATGTGATCTGCTTCCAAAACGGCTGCATGTCCGACTACGAGGTGACTCCGGAAATGCTCGCCAACCTGAAGAAGGGCCAGAATTTGGTCGTGCAGGCGATCAACTCCAATGGCGCGCCGCTCACGCTGCCGCTGCCGCTCGCCGAATTCGCCAAGGCCTATGACGGCCCCCCGACCGACCCGAAGGTGTTCGAGGAAACCCAGAAGAAGCTGCAAGAGGAGCTGCAGAAGCGCGCTGAAGAAGCCCGCAAGAAGCTTGAGGCCAACGCACCTGCCGGCGCGGCCCCAGCCAATCCGGCGGCGAAGTAAGACTTAGACTTAAGCTCGTATCGACAAACAAAAGGCGCTCGAACCGGGCGCCTTTTTTATTGAACAGGTCTGTTGGGTGAGCAGGCCTCTTTTGAAAAAGGGCCTGTCCTAATTCAGCGACGGATTGCGCGGGCGATAGCCGCCCGACTTATCCTTCACGAAAATCTCGGCAACTTGCGAATGCCGGATCGGCTCACCTGAATCGTCGGGCAGCAGGTTCTGCTCGGACACGTAGGCAACATATTCCGAATCTGAATTCTCGGCGAGCAGGTGATAGAACGGCTGGTCCTTGTGCGGCCGAACGTCTTCGGGGATCGACAACCACCATTCCTCGGTATTGTTGAATTCCGGATCGATATCGAAAATCACGCCCCGGAACGAAAAGATCCGGTGGCGAACGATCTGCCCGATCTGAAATTTGGCGGTCCGCGTTTTTATCATATCTCGTCGAATAGACCATGATTGTGGCCGATGCTAGAGGCAAACGGTCGAATTAACCTTTGCTGTGGCCGGTCCGTCCCATGTGCCGATCGGGGCCAACAACGATGAAAAGAAACCGCCCCCATGGTCGCCGTCCTCAACCTCGCTCTACCGTATTTCGGCTTGATCTTCATTGGCTATGCCTGTGGCAGGGCCAAGGGGCTTCCGGAGCAGGGGTTGGCCTGGATGAACTTCTTCCTGCTCTATGTCTCGCTGCCGGCATTGATGTTCATGATCACGTCAAAGACGCCGTTTGAGGAACTCAACAACCCGCCATTCCTGATCGCGACCACTGTCGGTACGATGACCGCCTTCGCACTTGCGATGGTCGCGGGCCGGTTGGTCGGGCGGCTCTCTTTGCGCGAAGCGACGCTGGCCGGCCTCTCCGGCGGGTACGGAAATATCGGCTATATGGGTCCTGGCCTGGCGCTGGCGGTGCTCGGTTCCAAGGCAGCCGCGCCGACCGCGTTGATCTTCTGCTGCGACAGTATTTTCCTGTTTTCGGTCGTGCCGCTGTTGATAGGGCTGACCGACCGGGAAGGCCGGCATTGGCTGCACACGCTCGGTCTTGTAGTCCGTCAGATCGTCTTGAACCCGCTGATCATGTCGGCTTGCGCGGGAGCGTTTGCCGCGGCGCTGCATATCCATCCGCCGGTCGCAATCGACAATACGCTCGTGTTCCTGCAAAACGCCGCCGCGCCGACGGCGCTTTTTGTGCTCGGCGTGACCGTCGCACTACGCCCATTTGGCCGGGTGCCCTGGGAAGTACCCGCAATTATCGCGGTAAAGCTTCTGATCCAACCGCTGGTCGCGTTGGGGCTGATGCTGCTATTCGGGCCTTTTCCCCAGCCATGGGCGGCCACGGCCGTGCTGATGGCGTCGCTGCCGCCGGCGCTAAATGTGTTCGTGATCGCCCGGCAGAACGATAGCTGGATCGAGCCTGCATCGGTCGCCGTGATGATCGGAACCTTCGCGTCGGTCGTCACACTGACGAGCGTAATGTGGTTCATTCAGACGGGCAGGCTGGCTTTTCCGTAAGATAACGTTTCAAGCGAAGTGGAAACCCGGTTCGCGTAACGAAAGGAATTGGGTCAAGACGAAAAATCTGCGCGGGTACCCCTTGGCGATCGCCACGATGGCGCCAATCCCTCGCGCATGGCGATACGGCGAAGCGGCCCGATTGAGCCGATCAGATGCAGGCCGGCCGCGCGCAGCGATTGCATCGGCAGGAATGCGCTCAGCAGTGAACGATTGGCGATATCGACGACGAATGTGCGGCTGGCGACGTCGGCACGCCGCGCCGATGCGTAGCGCCTTAACATCTGCGGTGTGCCCGGATCTTCTCCCGATGCTGTCGCGTCGCGCACGACGTCGGCGATATCGGCGGCATCGCGCAATCCCATATTGAGGCCCTGCGCGCCGATCGGCGGCAGCACATGTGCGGCCTCGCCGACCAGTGCAATGCGACGCTGTGCGACCGGTCTGGGCTGTTCGATCGCAAGCGGAAACAAATGTCGTCCCGGCTCGACGCTGATCCGGCCGAGAATGGAGTGCGACTGCGCTTCGGCGGCCTCCGACAGTTCATCGTCGCTTAACGCGATCAGGCGTTCGGCCTCCTTTGGAGCCGCGACCCACACCACGCTGGAGCGGTTTCCGGGCAGCGGCACGAAAACGCAAGGCCCCTGCGACGTATGAAATTCCGTGGAGATATTTCGATGCGGCCTGGAATGGCGGATGTTGAAAGTCAGTGCGGCCTGATTGAGTTCGCGGCGTTTGACCGCGATGCCAGCCGCCTCGCGGCAAGGCGATTGCCGTCCGTCGGCGCCGACCACGAGGCAGGCGGAAAGGGATTTTCCCTGGCCCGTTCGGATCGCGACAATATCGTCTTGCGGGCTGATCGCGGCCGCCTCATCGTCGAACCGCGTCAAACCGGGAAGCTCCGCGGCGCGTTGCTCCAGCGCCGCCAGCAGCAGGCGGTTTTCGATGTTGTAGCCGAACCTGTCGAGACCGATTTCGTCGCAGCAGAACCGGACCTCGGGCGCGCGGATCAGGCGGCCGGTGTCGTCGACCAGGCGCATCACCCGCAATTCAGCCGCGTCGTCCTTGACGCGCGCCCAAACCTCGAGCGCCTGCAGAAAATCGACGGAACCGCCCAGCAATGCTGTGGTGCGATTGTCGGCGTAGGGGGCATGGCGGGCGATCAATGCCGTGGTCGCGCCGGTCTGAGCGAGCGCGATCGCGCTCGCCAGTCCCGCAGGTCCGCCGCCAATGACGACGACGTCGTAACTATCGGAGCCGGAGAGTGCAGATACTTCGTTCATATCGGGACAATTGACGTTCCCGGCGGCATTTTCAAGCCCACATCAAACCTTCATATTTCCACTTAATTGCGCGGCCGAACGCCGCAACCGCGGATGTACAAATCGAGCCAATTCCTGATAGCACTGCTGGCCAAATGAGCCAGGTAAACCAGCAGGATTCTTCGTTGGCATCGCCGCTGATGCGGGCCGCGGCATTTTCCGTGCATATCTTCACCGCATTGGGGGCCGGCGTCGCCCTGATCGCACTGTTGGAAGCCGTACGCGAGCACTGGGCCGCGATGTTTTGGTGGCTCGGGGTCGCGCTGGTGATCGACGGGATCGATGGTCCGATCGCGCGGCGGCTGGACGTCGTGCGGGTCCAGCCGAACTGGTCCGGCGAAGTGCTCGACCTCGTGGTCGATTTCGTCACCTACGTTTTTGTGCCGGCCTATGCCATCACCGCGAGCGGCCTGCTGCTGCCGCTGGCGGCCCCACTATTGGGCGGCGGCATCGCGGTGTCGGGCGCACTCTATTTCTCGGACCGCCGCATGAAGGCCTCGGACAATCATTTCCGCGGCTTTCCCGGATTGTGGAACATCGCGGCATTTTATCTGTTCCTGCTCCACTTACCGCCAACGCTGTCGAGCCTTGGCGTGGCGATCCTGATTGTGCTGACCTTTGCTCCTTTCCACGTCGTTCACCCAGTACGGGTGGCGCGGCTGCGCTGGCTGACGTTGTTGCTGATCGGCGTCTGGGCGCTGCTCGCGGCCGTCACGCTGGTCAACGACTTTCACGTCAGTGCTCCCGTTACGGCGACGCTTTGCGTGATCGCCGCCTATATCGTGGGAAGCGACGCGGCGATCCGGATCGTCCGATCGCTCAACACGTGATGGGACTGTTCACCAGTCCTGAAGCATGGGCGGCGCTGTTGACGCTGACCGTGCTGGAGATCGTGCTCGGCATCGACAACGTCATTTTTCTGTCGATCATCGTCTCGGGTATCCCTCAGGCGCAAGCGAAGCGGGCGCGGCAGATCGGGCTGGCACTGGCGCTGGCGTTTAGAATTCTGCTGCTTAGCCTGCTGGTTTGGCTGATCGGCCTGACGCAAGCCGTCTTCACTATCAAAGCTCTCGCGTTTTCATGGCGTGATATCATCTTGATCGGCGGCGGGCTGTTCCTGATCGCAAAGGCAACCCATGAAATTCACGGCGAGGTGGAAGGGCGTGACGAAGCGCTCGATGCCGCGCCGCGTGCCGGCGCATTCTTCTGGGTGATCGTCCAGATTATCGTCGTCGATATGGTGTTCTCGCTGGATTCCATTATCACCGCGATCGGCATGGTGCAGGATCTCGCCATCATGATTGCGGCTGTGATTATCGCCTGTGTCATCATGTATGCGGCTTCGGGCCCGGTCGCGCAATTCGTGGCGGAACATCCGACCACCAAGATGCTGGCGCTGGCGTTTCTGGTGCTGATCGGCGTTGCGCTGGTCGCCGACGGATTTAAGTTTCACATTCCGCGAGGCTACATCTACTTCGCCATTGCGTTTTCGGCGGCGGTCGAACTCTTCAACGTTCTCGCCAAGCGCAATCGCCAAAAGTCCGTTAACTAATTGGTTGCCGAGGTCTGCACGCCCGTGAGTTGACAATGCCGGCCCGATGGCTTTCGCTCCGGCGCAAGAGAACGCCGAGGGAGAAATTGACATGACCAAGGCCGTGCGCGTGCACAAGGTAGGGGGCCCGGAGGCCCTGATCTACGAGGCGATCGATGTGCCGGCGCCGGGACCCGGCGAGGTGCATATCCGTCAGCATGCCGTCGGCCTGAACTTCATCGACGTCTATTATCGTAACGGGCTCTACAAGGCGCCGGGGTTGCCGTTTATCGCGGGCAACGAAGCCGCCGGCGAGGTCGTCGCAGTTGGACCGGGCGTGACGAATTTTCATCCTGGCGACCGCGTCGCCTATTATTTCAATCTCGGCGGTTACGCATCGGAGCGCAACATCCCCTGGGAAAAATTGGTCAAGCTGCCCGACCACATCACCTACGAGCAGGGCGCCGTCTTGATGCTGAAGGGGCTGACGGTCTGGTACCTGCTGCACAAGACATTCAAGGTCGAGCCGCACCATCGGGTGCTGATTCACGCCGCCGCTGGCGGCATCGGCTTACTGGCGTGCCAGTGGGCGCGAGCGATGGGAGCCCATGTCATCGGCACAGTCGGCTCCACGGCCAAGGCCGATCTTGCGCTCGCCAACGGCTGCGATCACGTCATCCTTTATAATGACGAGGATTTCGTGGCCCGCGTCAAGCAGATCAGCCGCAACGAACTTTGCGACGTCGTGTATGACGGCGTCGGCAAGAGCACGTTTCCGGGCTCGCTGTCCTGCCTCAAGCCGCGCGGCCTGTTTGTCAGCTTCGGCAACGCGTCCGGCCCAGTGCCGCCTTTCTCGATCGCCGAACTCAACAATCACGGCTCGCTGTTCGCGACCCGACCGAAACTCAACGACTATATCGGCAAGCGCTCCGAATTGCTGGAAGGCGCCGACACGTTATTTGCCGCCGTTATTAATGGCAAATTGCATGTGCCGATCAACCACGCCTATGCGCTGAAGGATGCCGCAAGGGCGCATATCGATCTGGAAAGCCGTGCCACCACCGGCGCGTCAATTTTGAAACCGTAGCCCAGTTCTACGTCATTGCGGGCGCAACGGTTTGCGTTTGTCGCCGGCAATGACAGGGGACGGTCTGTCGTCCAACTCAAAACCCCGCGACGCTGCCATGCAGGTCGTATTGGTCGGCGCTTTCGATTTTCGCGGTGACGATCTCGCCGACGCGCAGCGGACGGCGGCTTGAGAGGTAGACGTTGCCGTCGATGTCGGGGGCATCGGCCTTGGACCGCCCTTTTGACACGGTCGGTCCGACTTCATCGATGATGACCTGCTGCCGCGTGCCCACCTTGCGCTTCAGCCGGCGCGCGGAAATGGTCTGCTGGCGCGCCATCAATGCATTCCAGCGCTCCTGCTTGATCGCCTCGGGCACGGCGTTGCCGATCGCGTTCGACGAAGCGCCTGCGACCGGCTCATATTTGAAGCAGCCGACGCGATCGATTTCGGCTTCCTCGAGCCAGTCGAGCAGATAGGCAAAATCGGAATCGGTCTCACCGGGAAAGCCGACGATAAAGGTGGAACGCAAGGTAAGGTCGGGGCATTCCTCACGCCAGGTCTTGATCCGCGCCAGGGTTTTGTCTTGCGCCGCGGGGCGCTTCATGGCCTTGAGGATTTCCGGGCTCGCATGCTGGAAGGGAATGTCGAGATAGGGCAGCACCTTGCCCTGCGTCATCAGGCCAATGACCTCATCGACATGCGGGTAGGGATAGACATATTGCAGGCGGACCCATGCACCGAACTCGCCAAGCTCCCGCGCCAGATCGAAGAATTTCGCGCGGACCTCGCGATCCTTCCAGGGACTCGCGGCATATTTCAAATCGACGCCATAGGCCGACGTATCCTGCGAAATGACCAGCAGTTCCTTGACGCCGGCGCCGACAAGTTTCTCAGCCTCGCGCAGCACATCATTGGCCGGACGCGACACCAGATCGCCGCGCAGCTTGGGGATGATGCAGAAGCTGCAGCGATTATTGCAGCCTTCCGAGATCTTCAGATATGCATAATGCCGCGGCGTCAGCTTGATGCCTTGCGGCGGCACCAGATCGAGGTGGGGATTGTGAACCGGCGGCAGCGCGCGATGCACCGCATCGAGCACGCTTTCATATTGCTGCGGTCCGGTGATCGACAGCACGCCGGGATAGGCGGCCTCGATCTGCTCGGGTTCCGCGCCCATGCAGCCGGTCACGATGACCTTGCCATTTTCGGCCATCGCCTCGCCAATGGCGCCTAGCGATTCCTGCTTGGCACTGTCGAGGAAGCCGCAGGTGTTGACGATCACGAGATCGGCGCCATCATGCTTGCGCGCCAATTCGTAACCTTCCGCGCGCAGCCGCGTAATGATCCGCTCGGAATCCACCAGCGCCTTGGGACATCCCAATGAAACAAAGCTGACTTTGGGCGCGGCGGCCTGTTGCATATTTGATCTGCCTGATTGAAAGGCAGGAACTAGTCCCAATTGCTCATAATTACAAGGCTTCAAGCCCGCGGGCGGCATGCTATGGGTGGCTTGCCGGAATGCGAGTGATCGATGGGCACCGAGTTGTCTCCCAAGATAGTTATTGTTGACGAAAGCCCGATCCGCGCCGCGATCCTTGAGGAGGGGCTGCGGGAAGCGGGTTTTACCAGCGTCGCGCATATCAGCGAGATGCAGAGCTTGCTGGCGCGGATCTACGCGCTCGATCCCGACGTTATCCTGATCGATCTGGAAAACCCCAGCCGCGACGTTCTGGAACAGATGTTCCAGGTCAGCCGCGCGGTGCGGCGGCCAATCGCGATGTTCGTCGACCAAAGCGACGCGGCATCGATTCAGGCTTCGGTCGATGCCGGTGTTTCCGCCTACATCGTCGATGGATTGAAGAAAGAGCGCCTTAAACCGATCCTCGACCTCTGCATTTCACGCTTCAACGCATTTGCGAAGCTGCAGGATGAGCTCGACCGCGCCAAATCCGCGCTAGAGGACCGCAAGGTGATCGACCGCGCCAAGGGAATTCTGATGAAGCTGAAGGGGCTGACCGAAGACGAGGCCTATGTGCTGCTGCGTTCCACGGCGATGCGCGAAAAAAAGAAGATCGGCGAGATCGCGCAGTCGATCCTGACGGCCTCGGAGCTGCTGAAATGACCACACCGGTTCACATTGGCTTCATTCCACTGGTCGATGCCGCAGCACTGATCGTCGCCGTCGACAAGGGATTTACTGCCGCGGAGGGGCTAGACGTCACCCTGGTGCGGGAGGTCTCATGGTCGAATGTCCGCGACAAGCTCAACATCGGCCTGTTTGACGCCGCGCATCTCCTGGCGCCGGTTGCAATTGCCTCCAGCCTCGGCATTGGTCACGTCAAGGTGCCGATCGCGGCCCCGTTCAATCTCGAACTCAACGGCAATGCGATCACGGTGTCGCCGGCGTTGCATGCCGCGATCATGGTGGAAATCGTCGGCGATCCGTTCGATCCGATGGCCACCGCGTTGGCGCTATCGCGCGTCGTTGCCACGCGGCGCAAGAGCGGAGCCGAACCGTTGACCTTCGGTATGACATTCCCGTTTTCAACCCATAATTATCAGTTGCGGTTCTGGATGGCCGCCGGCGGCGTCGATCCGGATGAAGACGTTCGGCTCGTGGTGCTGCCGCCGCCCTACATGGTGGACAGCATCGCAAGCGGCCAGATCGACGGGTTCTGTGTCGGCGCGCCATGGAACTCCATCGCGGTTGATCGTGGCGTCGGGCATATCCTGCACTTCGTTTCGGATATACTCGTCCGCGCCGCCGAGAAGGTGCTCGCTGTCCGGCAGAACTGGTCGGACAAGAATCCGGAAGTCGTTACCGCGCTGGTGCGGGCCGCATTTCGCGCCGCTGAATTCATCGAGCAGCCGCATAATCGCTCCGAGGTGGCGCGCATCTTGGCGCGGCCGGAACGCATTGGCGTCGATGCTGACGTTATTCAGCGAACGCTGGACGGTCGTCTGAAGATTTCTCCTGACGGAGCGATCCGCGAAAGCAGTCGCTATCTGCTGGTTGGACGCGAGGATGCGGCGCGGCCAGATCCCGCACAGGCCGCCTGGCTCTATGCCCAGATGGTGCGGTGGGGGCAGGTCAAGTTCAGCCCCGACGCACTGGCTGTCGCGGAAGCCGTGTTTAGGCCGGACCTTTACGATACAGCGCTGGGAGTGCACACGGAGACGGATCGCAGCCGTCCCGGTTCGGTTGCGGCATTTGCCGGGCCGGCATTCCATCCGTCCGACGTCGCCGGTTACCTGGCCTCGTTCAAAGTTTTTCGTCGGATTCCGTAAGCCGTTACGCGACAGCTTAAAAATTAAGCAAAACAATTCGTAGCCCAATGTTTGAGCTCTTGCCTTTCGAAGTGGCATTCGGGGTGTGAATTATATTGCGCCGCACAACATCCAACACGCTGATAAAACACCTCTTTTAATCAAATGCTGCACTGGCACACTATTTGAATAGGTGAAGCCAAACCAGCAGCCATAGTTGCCTGCTGGCGTTATCCAAGATGGATTTCCGCAGCAACGAGGCTGACCGGATCGCTCCAAAATTTCCGATACGGCGCTGCCCTTCGAACGATTTTCCGAGCGATCGAACGTCCTTTTCCTCGTTGTCGCCATGCCGTGCATGGCGACTGGAGCTTCGCCATGGATTACGCCAAACCCGCCGACGTTGTCGCCTCCATGATCGACGTCAGTTTGAAGAAACTGGCCCTTGCCCCACGTGACCTGCTGATCCGGGGGGCGCTTTCCGGCGCATTGCTGGGGGCTGCCACCAGCCTGGCATTAACCGGGGCGATCACTACCGGGCAGCCGTTGGTCGGCGCCATCATCTTCCCCGTCAGCCTCATCATCATCGTGCTGCTCGGACTTGAGCTTGTGACCGGGAGTTTCGGCTTGCTGCCGCTGGCTCGCCTCGAACGCAAAGCCAGTTGGAGCGCTGTCGTCGCAAACTGGTCGTGGGTGTATCTCGGAAATCTCCTCGGCAGTATCGGCTATGGGGCCTTGCTGGTCATCGTCCTGACCAACATGGGCAAGATCGAACCGGCTGGTATCGCCGCGCGCATCGTGAGTATTGCGGAGGCCAAGACGGTCGCCAACGAAGCCATCGGGATGGCTGGAATGGTCAGCGTTTTCGTGAAGGCCATCCTTTGCAACTGGCTGGTTTGTCTTGGCGTCGTGATGGGCATGACAAGCAATTCGACAATCGGAAAGATCGTCGCCATCTGGATGCCGATCTTCATGTTCTTTGCGCTCGGATTCGAGCACGCAGTCGTCAACATGTTCCTTATTCCGACCGGCATGATGCTTGGCGCCAAGGTCAGCGTTTACGATTGGTGGGTGTGGAACCAGATCCCGGTCACGCTCGGCAACCTCGTCGGAGGCTTCGTGTTCACCGGCCTGGCGCTTTACGCGACCTTCAAGCCGCCGAGCCAGGCCATATCGGCACCATCGGCGCTGGTCCCTCACGTGCCCGCAGAATAACGGCAGCGTCGCACATCATGAAAATAGAAACTCTCCCAATCGACTTTACTGACGAGCAGAAGCGCTATCTCGAAGGTTTTACGACCGGCCTGCAGATCAGCAGGGTCGGGCGCGGCCTCAGTGGCGGCGCGGCGGCCAAGACCAACGCCGAGCCGAGCGGGCCTGACGCAGCGCATTTCAAGGCGCAGGACAAGGTTCTCGCATCAGGCAAAAAGCTCGTCGACCAGGAAAAATTCAAACGCGAAGAACATCCGTTCGATGCCTATTCGCGGCTGAAGCAGCAGGCACTCGACAACGCGCCGCCGTCGCCGGCGGATAATTTTCGCTGGCGCTATTACGGTCTGTTTTACGTCGCGCCGGCGCAGGATTCCTACATGTGCCGGCTGCGCATGCCCAACGGCATCCTCAAGCATTGGCAGTTGGCCGGAATGGCCGATCTAGCCGAGCGGCTGTGCGGGCCGTTTTGCCATGTCACGACCCGCGCCAATCTCCAGGTGCGTGAAATTCCGCCGAAGCATGCCGTCGCGTTGATCGAGGGCATTCAGGATCTTGGGCTTTGCTCGCGTGGTTCCGGCGCCGACAACATTCGCAACGTTACGGGCACGCCGACCGCCGGAATCGACCCGCAGGAACTGATCGATACCCGCGAGTACACCCGCGAGTGGCATTACCACATTCTTAATGACCGCTCGCTGACGGGATTGCCGCGCAAGTTCAACGTCGCCTTCGATGGCGCCGGCAAGATCGCGGTGCTTGAAGACACCAACGACATTGCCTTTGCCGCGGTCGAGGTGAAGGACGGGTTTGGTGTCGAACCCGGCGTCTGGTTTCGCTTAGGTGTTGGCGGCATTACCGGCCACAGGGATTTTGCCAAGGAGACCGGCATCATCGTTAAGCCGGCGGACGCCACCAAGGTCGCCGACGCCATCGTGCGGGTATTTATCGATCTCGGCGATCGCACCAACCGGCTCAAGGCGCGCCTGAAATATGTGATCGACGGCATGGGATTGGATAAATTCCTGGCCCTGGTCGAGGAGAAAATTGGCCGCACCTTTACCCGTGTGCCCGCGGAAGCCCTCGCGCCGCGCCCGGCCTTCGACCGCATGGCGCATATCGGTGCGCACAAGCAGAAGCAGGATGGCCTTAACTGGATCGGCGTTTCGCTGCCGCTCGGCAGGTTATCCTGCGAGCAGATGCGCGGACTTGCAAAGATTGCTCACGATCTCGGTGACGGCGATATCAGGCTGACGGTCTGGCAAAATCTTTTGATCCCGGGCGTACGGGACGAGAATGTGGAACTCGCAATTGCAGCCATCGAGGCGATCGGATTGGCGGCCAGAGCGTCGCAAATCCGCGCCGGATTGATTGCCTGTACCGGCAATGCCGGCTGCAAGTTCGCGGCGTCCGATACCAAGCGCCACGCCGCCGAGATCGGCGACTGGTGCGAGCCGCGGGTGGAAATCGACACTCCGCTGAACATTCATCTCACCGGCTGCCACCACTCCTGCGCGCAGCATTACATCAGCGATATCGGATTGATCGCCGCCAAGGTGCCCGTCGGCGACGCGGACGATACCGTCGAGGGCTATCATCTGTTCGCGGGCGGTGGGTTTGGCCCGCATGCCGATATCGGGCAGGAAGTTTACCACGACCTCAAGGCAGAAGACGCGCCGAAGACCGTCGAGAAGCTGCTGAAAGCCTATCTGTCGCACCGCGCATCATCCGAAGAAACGTTCCTGACATTTGCGCGCCGCCACGACGGTGAAACGCTGCGCAAGCTTGCTGATGCAGAGATCTCGACATGAATCAGATGACGCCCCCGCCGAAAATCGAGATCATTCCCACCAGCGCGCCATTTTCCGAAGCACAGCGCTCATGGTTGAATGGCTTCTTTGCCGGATTGCTCTCGACGGATAGTGCTGCGCCATTGTCGGCAGAGCAGGGGGCCGCGGTGCTCCAGGGGGCGACTGGTGACGGCGACGATGGCGAAGCGCCCTGGCACGATCAGACCATGCCGATTGCCGATCGCATGAAACTCGCGGAAGGCCGTCCGTTACGCCGGCGCATGATGGCGGCGATGGCGCAGCAGGATTGCGGTCAGTGCGGTTATAATTGCAACGACTACTCCGAAGCGATCGCGAGCAAGGCAGAGCCGCGCCTCAATCTGTGCGTCCCTGGCGGCAAGGAAACCGCCCGGATGCTGAAAACGCTGAACGAGGAACTGGAGAAGGCGCCGGCAGCCACGCCCGGCCCCGCGGCCACACCAGCCGCTGCGGCGCCCGTGGTCACCGCGCAGCCGGGTCGTTCACGCGACAATCCGGTGCCGGCGACGTTCGTGTCGCGCCGCCTCTTGAACAAGGCCGGGTCTGAAAAGGAAACCTGGCACATCGATTTCGACCTCAGTGGCTGCGGCCTCGACTATGTCGTAGGCAACTCCTTTGGCATTTTCGCGCGCAACGATCTGGGCCATGTCGATCAGATTATCGCCTTGCTCGGCGCCTTGCACACCACGCCGATCAGGGGCCGAACGTTGCGGGAGGTCTTGACCGAGGAAGTGTCGCTGGCGCCGGCGCCGGATTCGCTGTTCGAACTGATCTCGTTCATTACCGGCGGCGCGCTGCGTGAAAAGGCGCGGGCACTGGCGCAGGGCGAGGATCCCGACGGCGATGCTGCCACCCTCGACGTGATGGCCACGTTGCAAAAATTCTCCGGCGTGCGGCCTCACCCGGAAGCCTTCGTCGAAGCGCTGGAGCCGTTGCAACCCAAACTCTATTCGATCTCATCGTCCCACAATGCCACGCCGGCCAAGCTGTCGCTAACGGTGGACTGCGTGCGTTATGTGATCGGCAAGCGCAAGCGGCTTGGACTGGCTTCGACATTCCTCGCCGAACGCATCCAGCCCGGCGATCCCGTCAGGGTCTATGTGCAGAAAGCCCATGGTTTCGCGCTGCCGCAGGATCCGAAGGTGCCGATCATCATGATCGGGCCTGGCACCGGCGTCGCGCCGTTCCGCGCGTTCCTGCTCGACCGCAAGGCAACTGGCGCGCCAGGCAAGAACTGGCTGTTTTTCGGCCATCAGCGCAGCAGTTGCGATTTCTTTTACGCCGACGAACTCAATGCCTTGAAGACCTCGGGCCTGCTGACGCGCTTGTCGCTGGCATGGTCGCGCGACGGCGACAAAAAATTTTATGTGCAGGATCGTATGCGCGAGGTCGGCCGCGAAGTATGGACCTGGCTCGCCGAGGGCGCGAACGTCTACGTCTGTGGCGACGCCAAGCGGATGGCGAAGGATGTCGAACGCGCGCTGGTCGATATCGTCGCCCAGCACGGCGCTCGCTCGACCGACGAGGCCGTCAGCTTTGTCGGGGAACTCAAAAAGAAGGGCCGGTTCCAGCAAGACGTTTATTAGTTGCGGGAACCGGCTTCAATAAGAGGCAAATTCGAACGAATAAAATTCTCGCTTAAATCCCTCGCAAAGAATTTTCAACTGCGATGGACTCCATCAGAGTAATGGTATCGCTATTTCTCCGATCACCTTGCATCCAGCCGCGAACGATATTGTGTTGGTGGGTGATGCTGCGTTGGAGATCGACCATGCGCGAACTATCGGCGGAAGCCCGCCTGCACCTTTACGCGCGTTCCCTGTCCCGGCGAACCGGAACAGGGTTTCATGCGGCGGCGGTCTACGGCGCGTTTGCGGTCATTGCGGCGGTGCTATTCGGCACGCTCTCCGTCCATCCGTTCTAGTGGGCGCTAGCCCGTCTTTTTGAACGGCGCCACTTCGATACCGGCATCCTTCAATGCTTTCCGCACACCGCGCGCGATATCGACGGCGCCTGGCGTATCGCCGTGAATGCACACGGTGTCGGTGCGCATTTTGATCACCTTGCCCGTCACCGAGACCACGGCGCCGTCCTGCACCATCCGCACCACGCGTTCGGCGATCAGCTTTGGATCATGCAACACTGAACCGGGTTTCTTGCGCGATACCAGTGTGCCGTCGTCCTCATAGGCACGGTCGGCGAACACCTCGTGGGCCAGTGCCAGATTGGCGGCTTCGCCAGCCTTCACCAGTTTGGTATTAGCCAGTACAACAAAGATAAGACTGGGATCGACGGCCTTGATAGCGGAAGCAATGGCGCGCGCCGTCGTATCTTCCTCGCATGCCACGTTCGACAACGCGCCGTGCGCCTTGACGTGGGTGACTTTGTAGCCCGCCGCGGTCGCGATCGCCTGAAGGGCGCCAATCTGGTAGGCGACAAGGTTTTCGATCTCGGAGGCCTTCATGCCGTAAAACGGCCGGCGGCCAAATCCATGAATGTCGCGGTACCCTGGGTGCGCACCGACGCTGACGCCGCGCGCCTTCGCAAGCTCTACAGTCTTGCGCATGGTGTCGTAGTCTCCGCCGTGAAAGCCACAGGCCACGTTTACCGACGTGGCGACGTCGATCATGGCGGCATCGTTACCCATTTCCCAGGCGCCAAAGCTTTCTCCGAGGTCGCTGTTCAAATCGACTGTTTTCATGTTTTTCTTGTCCGCTTGTTGGTGGTCCGAAACTAGTCCCGTGTCAGTGCATCCGCAGGCGATGAAACCTGCCATGTTCTGGCGTCGACGGCGCTGACCGCAGCGCCGGCGACGTTGGCATCCTGCAACGCTTCGATGTTGAGATCAAAGTTCTCGATGGAGTGGAGGCGATCGGGCAGGGTGCGCAGCAACTCGGCGAATTTGCGCGCTTCAGCCTGCGCTTCGTTCATGCTGATCGCCTGGAAGCGGAAACCGGTTCCGGCCGAAATCTGCGTGAACCGCCCGAGATCTGCCGATATCACGGTAGCGATCTTGGGATAGCCGCCACTGGTGCCGCGGTCGGGCACCAGCACGATGGGCGCGCCGTTGCCGGGCACCTGAATGCTGCCGTTCACGGTGCCGTCCGAGACGATGTTGTGACCGTGCAGATGTTTGATCACCGGACCTTCGAGCCGATAACCCATGCGGTCGCTGGTCGCCGATATCTTCCATTCACTGTCCAGAAACAGGCTTTTTTGGTCGTCGGCGAATTCGTCGTCCTGTGGACCCATCACGACACGGATCGGCGCTTTGAGCGGCGGCGGAAGATCGATCCGGCGCTCGGCCGCACCACTTGCGGTCGCGACCTGCAATTCATCCCCGGCTTGCAGCGGACGCGGGTAGGGGCTGCCGAGCCCCGCCCGCCCATTGACGGCCATGCTCCCGAACATGGGTTCGCCCGCAATTCCGCCTTCGATCGCGAGATAACTGAAAGAGCCGCCACGGGCGAACCCCAGTTTCAACGTCTCACCGTCCGTCAGCGTCACGGATGTGTCCGGCGCAACCGCACGTCCGGCGACATCGGCATTGCGCGGCGCTCCGGCGAGCGCGACACGAACCGCGCCCTCGCGCGCGGTGAACGCGGCGCCGAACGGGCCGATTTCGATTCCGGCTGAAAACATTGCGTTGCCGACCAGACAATTGGCTGCGGCAAGCCCCAACCGATCCATCGCACCGCTCGGCGTGAGACCATAGCGCTGGGCGCCGAAGCGGCCGCCGTCCTGGACCGAACTCGAAGGGCCGATGGCTGAAATAACGAGCTTGCTCATGAGGCCATCAATTCGGCGACAATCTCGCCGCGCTCGGCGGCGCGATCCTGTTCCGCAAACGTCTTGGCATCCACAGCGGAGAAGGTCACGCGGTCGCCGGGCTCCAGCAGGAAAACAGGATCTCGATGCAACTGGTAGGTTCGCACGGCGGTTTGCCCCAGCAAATGCCAGCCGCTTGGCCCGGCCAGACATTGCACGCCGGTCTGCACGCCGCCGATCGAGATCGTGCCGGCCGGTGTAAGCAAGCGCGGATTTTGCCGCCGGGACATGTGCAACGAATCCTGAAGGCCGCTGAGATAGGACCAGCCTGGCGTAAAGCCGATCATGGCGACGCGGTAGTCGCCTGCGATGTGCCGCGCCACGATGTCATCGGGCGTGGTGTTCAGTGTCTTGGCAACGTCCTCCAGATCGATACCGTGCTCGCCGCCATAGACCACCGGAATCCGCCAGCGCCGGGCTTTTGTCGCCGCGGGCACCGGGAGTTGCGCCAGAACGGCCAGCTTCGCGCTCAACGTCCCAAAATCGATCAGCACGGGATCATAATGCACTAACAGCGACCGATAGGTGGGCACCGTTTCGGTCACGCCCGCAACCGGCTCGCGCGCCAGGGTGCGATCGAGCGCCAGCACGCGCCGATTGGCGGCGTCATCGATATTGCGGCTGAATTCTACCGTAATGGCGCTGTCGCCGCTCGGCAAAAGGCGGGGTGGGGCGAGTGTCGCGGCCATGGCCTCGTAACTTTTCGATCTCTGTCATGCTCTAGCGCGTTTTGCGGCGAAGTGGAATTCGCTTGATACAAATCGGCTTGCAAGTTCAATAAACTAATCCCCATACCGGTGATAAGATGTGGTGATGGCGGCAATCCAGCAAGGGCACTTGACGCGCCGCTCGTGCCCCGCAAGATGCGCCCGCCTGATCCACCCCCACCCGGAGTTGCCTGTTCGATGTCCCTGACCCCTGAAGCGATCGCGACCCTTTCCCGCGTATCCACCGCCACCATCACCACGGTTCTCCTCAAAAAGGGCCTGCGAAACGTCTGGATCCGCGGTTCGCGTCCGCTGCGCCCCGGGCAGAAGCGGCTGGTCGGGCCTGCCTTTACTTTGCGTTTCGTGCCGGCGCGGGAGGATCTGGCGACCCCGGAATCGTGGTCATCGCCGATCTCGACCCGCACGGCGATCGAAGCCATGCCGGATGGCTGCATCGCCGTGGTCGATGCCATGGGCATTACCGATGCCGGCATCTTCGGCGATATCCTGTGTGCACGCATGGTCAAGCGTGGAGTCACGGCGCTGGTCACCGATGGCGTGGTGCGCGACCTTGAAGGCGTGCTCGGTACCGGTTTGCCTGTGTGGTGCGACGGCTATGCCGCGCCGCCCTCGGTGGCCGGGCTGACGTTCGTCGGCTGGGGTGAACCGGTCGGCTGCGGCGGTGTTGCGATCTTCCCGGACGACATCATCGTCGCCGATCAGGATGGCGCGGTGGTTATCCCGAAGGCGTTTCTCGATCTCATTCTGGCCGAAGGCGCCGAGCAGGAACGAATGGAAGCCTGGATCGTCGAGCAGGTAAACGGCGGTGCCGTGCTGCCAGGCCTCTATCCGATGAACGCGGAGACCAAGGCGCGCTACGCGGCATCAAAAAAATAATCCGGGCTGATCACGCCCGCAAAAAAGGAGAAGTGCCATGAAAATCTATCCCGCCGGCTCGCGGCCGACACGTCGCGCGCCGTCAGAGCATTTTACCGGCACGGTCTGGCAGGACCCCATCATCCAGGCCGAGGCGCCGGCGCGGGTCGTGGCAGCCCGCGTCATGTTTGAGCCGG
Organism: uncultured Alphaproteobacteria bacterium; assembly: GCA_963811915.1. GTDB lineage: Bacteria > Pseudomonadota > Alphaproteobacteria > Rhizobiales > Xanthobacteraceae > Bradyrhizobium. The sequence goes on along the minus strand of CAWETC010000015.1, from coordinate 61,882 downwards.
GTGCACGTACCAATTGGCATACGCATCCGCTCGGCCAGACGCTGTATGTCATCACCGGCATCGGCCGGTTTCAGACCATGGGCGGACCGGTACAGGAGATCCGGCCGGGCGATGTCGTCTGGATTCCACCGAACGAAAAACATTGGCATGGCGGCTCCCCAACCAGCGGCATGACCCACATCGCGATGCAGGAATCGCTGGAGGGAAATTATTCGAGCTGGATGGAGCCGGTGAGCGATGCGGAATATTCAGCAAAGGTCGGCGGATAGCGGCTCGCGTTCAAACCAGACCGGAGTCCGTTAGTTCAACCGGCTCCAGGTCTGGCCGCCGCAGAACATGCCGCCAAAGGCGCAGCTCTAGACCCGCAGGCTGTCCGGGCTTTTCAACGTCATAGGTTCGGAGTTTACGGCAACGTGATCTACATCACTTTCTTGACGTGAGTCGTGACCGAGTGGCTTTGGTTCAAATCTTCGGGGCCAATCTAATTTGGGGCAAAGCCAGTCTTCTGCTGCGCAATTTATTCGAACCAGCTTGCATAAATTTTCTTGAAGCTGCCGTCCTCGACCGCAATGTGCAACCACTGATCGACGAAAGCCTTGAAGGCGGGGTCGGACTGCAACCAATAGGCTTTCTCGGCGAAGTCGAACGGCTTTTCCGGATGCACCGCGCACAGCACGCCGGCATGCAGTTTTTGCTCGTAACGCGTCTCCGATGAATCCGTCAGCATCAGATCGGCGTTGCCCTTAGCGATCTCGTCGAAAATGGTGACATTGTCCCTGTAAATTCTGATCTCGGCGTTTCTGATGTGAGCCCGGGCAAATCGTTCGTTGGTGCCGCCGGGATTGACGATGACGCGGGTGCCCGGCTTGTCGATATCGGCGATCGTTTCATATTTGCCTTTGTCGGCGCAGCGGGCGATCGGCGTCTTGCCTTCGCGCAAGATCGGCGCGGTGAACATTCCCTTTTTCTGCCGCTCAAGCGTGATCGAGATGCCGCCCATCGCGATGTCGAAATCGTCGGCCTCAAAATCCCGGGTCAATCCGGGCCAGCTAGTCTGAACATATTCGACCTTGACGCCGAGTGCCTTGCCCAGCGACTCCGCCATATCGACGTCAAATCCCCGGAATTTCGATGTCGCTTTGTCGAAATAGGTAAAGGGCAAGTAGTCGCCGGTCATGCCGACGCGCAACGTTCCGCGTTTTAGGATTTCGTCGAGCCGGGAAGCCTGCTGGGCCTGTGCCGAGGCTGCAACAACGAAAAATGCGGCAACGAGGCACGATAGAACGCGAACCATGAAGCTTCTCCGAAGGCCGGATGACAAGCCTGCGTATATCGCGGTCTTCACACGATGCAAGGATATGGGGATAGACTTGCAGTCGCTTCCGGCATATTCGGACTTCACACTAATGAGAAGAGAATTGCGACCGTGACTATTTCAATGCATCAATTGTCCGTCGGGGTTTTCACTCAGTTTCTGGGCAGTTTGTCCGATCTGCTCGACCGTGCGGCTGCTCATGCCGAAGCGCAGAAAATCGATTCTTCAATTTTGCTCGACGCGCGCCTCTACCCCAACATGTACAACCTCACGCGCCAAGTCGGCGAGGCGAACCGGCATGCGGTGATCGCCTGTGCTCTACTGGCTGGCGTCGATCCGCCGGCACTTCCGGATATCGAACCTGACATTCACGACCTCAAGGAGCGTATCGCGACGGCAATGGCCTTTATTGGCAGTTTGCAGCCCGCTCAGATCAACGGCACCGCCGAAAAAGAGGTGGTCTTTACCTTTCGGAACCGATCAACACGAAGTTTTACCGGCCAATCACTGCTGCTGACCTTCAGCGTGCCCCAGTTCTTTTTTCACGTGACAACGGCCTACGATATCCTGCGGCATTGCGGCGTCGATCTTGTCAAAAAGGATTTTCTGGGAACGCCAAATCGGCGAACACCGGATGCGTGAAATGCAAACCCAGCGAGCGCCGGGCAATTCTGCCGAACCGACTATATTTCGCCGCCGTCGTTGCGGACCACATTCGCAGCCGCAGCGCGACCGGTCATTTCGCTTTTCAAATACTCGAATCGCTGCCGCGCCTCTCGTTCACGTTCGTCCACAAATCTGATGGCGTCCTCGGCAGACATCGGTCCGCTGGTGATCGGCCGGGAATTATCGCCGATGGTCTCGTCCACAACATAACGGCCATCATCCTCGCGACGGACGGCCCATTTGAATCGGATCGCTTCCATCGGGCCTGGGCCTATTTTCGAATAGCCGTGCGCCTCAACCCGTTCAGGGGTGACGGGCTTTTCTTCGACTGCGGGTTTTTCAGGCTCGCGAACAGATTCCGGGTGATCAAGTATGCTGGCGATCGCCGCGAGCGCATGATCGGTCGGGTCGCTCTGACTCAAGACCTTAGCCTCCACCTATTGCGCCGGAACCGAATCCCGCCACATGTAGCCTTTTTTCGGCCCCGAATGCGGCTGAGTTTTGTCGGCGCATGCACAAACTCGGGGTAGTTTAGGTTCCTGGGCAAGGCGCGCGTCGGCATCTTGCCGAGCAGCACCGACAGCCAATCACGCGTCGATCAACCGAGCACGTCCTGGTTGATGATGTTCTGACGTATCGGCTCGCCGTCGAGCACGCTTAGAATGTTAAGTGCCGTCTGTTCGCTCATCCGGTCGACCGCTTCCCGGGTGACACCCGCGACGTGCGGAGCAATGATGACATTGGGAAGTTCGAACAGCGAATGACCGACCGGCGGGGGTTCTTGCTCGAAAACATCAAGACCGGCGCCCGCGAGCTTGCCGGAGACCAGCGCATCATACAGCGCCGCCTCGTTGACGATTCCGCCGCGCGCGGTGTTGACGAGGTAAGCTGATGGTTTCATGCGCTTCAACCGCGCCGCATCGAACATTGCGACCGTCTCCGGCGTCTTCGGGCAGTGGATGCTGACGAAATCGGCTCGCGGCAGCGCCGCATCGAGATCGGCAACCGGTTCGCAGCCGGCAGCCTTGATGTCGGCGGCCGATTTGTAGGGGTCGTAGATCAGAACGTTCATTTCCATCGCGAGACAGCGTTTGGCGGTTCGCGTGCCGATGCGGCCGAAGCCCACGATCAGGACTGTCTTGCCGAACAGATCGTAGGGCAGCTTGCCGAGCCGGCTGCTCCATTTGCCGTCCTTCACCAGCGTGTGCATTTCGACGGCGCGCTTGGCCAGCGTCAGCATCATGAACAGCGCCTGTTCCGCGACCGACGGGGAATTGGCGCTACCCGCCACCAGCAGGGGAATTTTGCGGCGGCTGAGCGCCGGTACATCCACGGCGTCGTAACCGACGCCGATCCGGGTCACCACCTTCATGTCCTTTGCAGCCTCGAGCTCCGGTTCGCCGAACCGGGTCGCGCCTAGCGCCACGCCGTGGACGGGGGCGTGCTCCGTGAGCAGCGCCTCGAAATCCCCGGCGGAGATCAGGTTGGGAAATTCGATGGTCTCGATGTCGTCGCGTGCGTTCAGCAGCGCTCGTCCTAACTGCGACATCGATTCAGTGATGAAAATTTTCTTCTTGTTGGTCGCCATTCCCAATTCCCTGCCCAATTCCCTGCCCAATTCCTTGCCAATTTCTTGCCCGGTTCCCTGCCTGGTTCTTTCCCCGCCCGCGAAGGCCCCTTCCTTCTAAGGCGTCGAGCGATGGCACACGTGATATCGTTTAACAGGTGCGTCTTGTTGAGGTCCACTGCCAATCGACGATTGAAATAGGGGCGTTGTTGCGCTGCACATGCATACGGGAAGGGGTGAACGGACGCGCGCAAATTTACCGCGTGCTTCACTGCTGGCACGCAGCGCCGCGGTAGACTCGCTTGCCGCGAAACCGGTAATCTCCGGATTCGATGAAAGAACGCCAGCGTGGTGTTTCGAGATCGACCAGGGAGGCTAAATAATGATCAGCCTGACACCGGCGACGCCTGCGCATGTGAGATTGCGTTTTGTGCTTGGAGCAGTCGTCGTCATGTTTCTCGGAGCTTCCCAGGGAGCGGAGGCGCAAGGACTGGTCCAAGGCGTCCAGCAGGGAGCCGAAGCAGGCAACAAGGCGGCCGGCCCGGTCGGCGGCGTGTTGGGGGGCGCCATCGGCGGGGTTGTCGGCGTGTTTACCGGCGCGCTCGGTGTCGGCGGTAAAGATGCGCAAGCCCCCGCCACGAACGGAACGAAGCAGGCCGGTTCCACCAAGAACGCCAAAGCCGCGAAGGGTGCCAAAACCGCTGCCACCAAGTCCTCGACGCCTGCGGTATTGACGCAAGAGGCCGAACCGCAACTGAGCGCCGAACAGATCGTCGCAAACAGCGATGCCTACATCGATCGGATCAAGACCGAATTGAACCTGACGCCTGAGCAGGAGAAAAACTGGACGGCCTTTAACAGCGCGATGCATTATCTCGGCCATAACGGCGCCGACCGGCTCAATCTCAGAATTGCCCGCGCCAAGCGTGATCCGCCCGACGATATCATCGAGCAGATGCGCAACGAGGCCCAGTTTCTCAATGATCGCGCCGTCGATCAACGCAGCGTCGCCGATGCGGCAGAGCCGCTGTTCACCAGCCTCGACGACAAGCAAAAGGCGATCTTTATCCAGGAAATGGTACGCTTGAGCCATGAGCGCGGGCTCGATTAACGCGTTTTCGAGCGAAAGCCCGTCCCGCGTCTGATGCGGGACGAGGGCCGGTTGACGTCGGGAAAACGGATCAAAACAAGACCGCCTGCCATCGATACTTGACAGTGGCACGCTGCCTCTAAGGGCTTCGGTGGCCGCGAATAGCCGGGCGCACGAGCCCTGGGGTAGGTTTTAGGCGCGGCACCCGGCTATCCTGCCGCAGCGGCGCGGCGCGTCAATTCGTCACGCAAAATAGAAGAAAAGCTGACCGCTTCGCGCCCGAGATATGGCTGGGTCATGACCTTGTCGGGATTGACTCGCTGCAGACGTGCCGAATGAAGCGCGCCCCCAGCCAGCGTTGCGCTGGCCGGTGTATCACGCAAGGGCAGGTGCGCCTCATTCCTTCGGGAAGTTCAGCTCCACGCCGACGCCGTCGGGATCGTAGAGGAAAAATTGCGTATCGCCTGTGCGCGGCACGATGCTTTCGCGGAATTTCACGTTCCTGGCCTGCAGGCGCTTGCGCACCCCCTCAACGTCGGTCGCGGCAAAGGCGATATGGTCGAGACGCCCGGTATCTTCGTATTTTTTCTCGGTGCCACGCACCACGATGCCTTCGCGCGGCTTGCGCGTGCCCATCAGATGCACAGTGGCGACACCGCCGGAATAGAGCCAATAGCCGGGGAAATCGAGCGGCGGCCGGTCACCGTTTTCGAGCCCGAGCACCTCGCAATAGAAGTTCTTGGTTTGCTCGAGATCCTGGGGTTCGATCGTGTAGTGTTGTAGTCCGCCAAGTGGCATCGTGGTTCTCCTTAGATGAAGGTGAGGTCGGGATCGGCGTCCGTCCTAAATCAGGCGGTGATAGCCAGTTCCCTGTCGATCTGCTCGATCGACTTGCCGCGGGTCTCAGGCCCGAAGAAATAATACACCGCCCCGGCCATCAAAAACCAGCAGCCGAGATAAAGGAATGCCAGCGGAATCTGCGGTAGCGGCACGTCGGGCTTGAGGTAGTTGCCGGAGCCCACGATCAAGGCGAGACCCACCGGCCCGATGATCTTGCCGATGCCGCCGAAACCGTAGGCCGACCCCATGCCCGAGGTCCGAAGATGCGAGGGCCAGACCTCGGCCGCATAGGGGCCGACAATGGCAAAGCCGCCATCGGCAAAAAAGTATGCGACGGCTAATATCAGCCAGAACGCCGACACGCCCATGACCATCGAGTCGTAGTTGTAGCCGGCCACGATGATCAGGATGCCCGCGCCGAAACCCAACAGCCCGCCCGCGTTGCGCCGCCCCATCAGCTCCGAGAAAAAGGCAAAGGAGACACGGCCCACGAAGCCGAAGATGGTCAGCAGGATCATCATTTTCGCGGCTTCCTGCGGCGTGACCTTCAACAACACCACAAACAGCGACGGGGCCCAGAGCGTGATGCCGTAGACGCCGGTTTGCGCGCCGGCGTTGCCGAGCCAAGAGACCAGCAGGCTGCGCGGATATTTGAAGAGGTCAAGCCAGTTGCTCCTGATAATGGGGCCGGCGTCCTCGGCTGTCGGCAGCGGCAGCGCGGAAGGCTCCATCTGCAGCGCCCATGCCAGCGATTCACGAGCCTCTTTATAGCGGCCCTGGCGGCACAACCAGCGCGGAGATTCCGGTACCCAGAGCCGGACGAGCAAGATGAGCAGCGCCGGCAATACGCCGACCGCAAACAGCACCCGCCACTCGCCGCTGCCCACGGAGGCACCGAGCAGCGCGCCAAGGCCGGTGCCGAGCGGGATCACGCAGGTCACGAGGCCGCCGACCCAGCCGCGCTTGGAAGAGGGCATGAACTCCTGCACCAGCGGCAAATCCACGCAATAAAGGCCGCCCACACCAACACCGACGAAAAAGCGCATGATCGAAAGATAGATCCAGCCATTGTCAGGGGTGAAATACAAAAGTCCGGTCGCGACCGAGAAATTCAGCACGGTGCCTATAAAGACCTTGCGGCGGCCGATGTGGTCGGCAAGCCAGCCCCAGACATAGGCCCCGATGATGGCGCCGATGCCGGAACTCATCAGTACGGTGGCCGACTGGCCGAAGGTGAGTTTCCAGGGCCCGATCAGGAAGGCGAGCACAAAACCGATCAGGAAGTAGTCGAAGAATTCGAGTGCATCGCCAATAATGGCCGCGAGAAGAATCTTGATCTGGTTGCCGGTCAGAGTCGTCGCTCGATCGAGCATCTCGAACATGGCGTTTTCCCCCGGCGCATGTTCGTTTCGAGCCGGCGTCGCGCCTACGCACGGGCAATGGAACCGAGGCTACCGCGTCACCCCGGCGAGCGGAAGCCCAGGCGGACGCGGAGGCATCTGCGCAAAACGCGATCCACCGTTACTTGCCAGCCGAATTCCACTTGACCGGAAAGGGCTTCGTCTAATTATTTAAGCTTTGCCGCTAATCTCACTCCACAAGTGGTGATCAAGGCCTGCGCGCCGATGGAAGAGAAGCGAAAGTACCCGCGAACCGAAATAAACGAGCCGGCCTATATATCGTCAGGCGGTTCAGTCATGGGCTGTGTGGTGCGAAATATCTCTCCCGAGGGCGCCGCCGTCGACGTTGACAATCCCGCCTTTGTACCGCCGGCGTTTCGGCTGGTGATGGCGAAGGACTCTGTCGGTCTACGAATGCAAGATCGCCTGGATTCAGCAGAAACGGATTGGTGTAACTTTTGTTGCAACGCCACAAGACCCGCACGATCCCGCCGGCAATGAACATGAAGGCTGATCTCCTTTGAAAATTGTCGCGGCGCATTTCGCACGGCCGAGCTATCGGGCATCGTTTCCGCCCCCGCCACCTTCTCGATCCCGGAACGGTGAAGCGAACTCCGGATGGCCGTAACGCCAGATGCGGTTATCTCGGAGACGTCGGGCAGGGGGGTGACGTGGGGTTACGAGAAGCAGCCGGTGGCGGCCATTCCATCTCGATATAGAACGGATCGGTCTCGATCGGCACAAAGCCGAGACGCAGGTAAAGCCGCATCGAGGGATCGTTGGTGGAGGCAACCTTGAGCCGCATCGTCTTGCCGGCGTGCCCCGCTTCGTCCATCAAAGCGCGCATGATTGCGCTGCCGAAACCCCGATTGCGCTGCGCCGGCACGATGGCCTGGTCGACGATGCGCAGGGCCGTCCCCGAACGCTCCACGACGATGCGTCCGATCGGCACGCCGTCGAGTTCGACAATATCGAACCGCGCGTTCGGGAAATTTGTACGATAGGTCATCGTTTGCGCTTGAAACTGAAACCGCATGAGCTGGTCGAGGGCAGCCGGCTCCAGTTGCAGCAGAGCAAACTCTGCCGGGCGCGACTCGCAAAAAAGCTGGAAGCGAAAGGCATCATCCTGCTTCCGCTCCGGCCGCAGCGACAATTGGCCGTGAGCCTGGTCTTCAGCCCGGCCCTGCGCCGAACCGATTGCGATGATGTCTTCCATGTCTGTGGCTCCGGCAATCACAGGTTTTTTGCAAACCGCATTCTATGATAAGCATCGTGCCCTGAAACGCGCGGGCCGTGCGAGCTTTTTTTAAGTGGGGATGGGATGATCGAGCAACTGACACCCGAGTACTTCCGGCCTCATGTGTCGAAGCTGTTCCGCGTGCAAGGCGGCCGGCATGGCCTGACGCTGGCAGAGGTGGACGTGCGGGTGCTGTCGGAGGCCGAACTCAAAATGTTCCCGCGCCAGCCTTTCAGCCTGATCTTCAGGGGCCCTCCCGCCGATGTGCTGCCGGAAGGATTGCACACGCTGGAAGTCGAGGGCGGCGGCAGCTTCACGATCTACGTAATCCCGATCCATACGCCGATCCGCGATCGCCAGGACTACCAGGCCGTGTTCAATTGAGGCGTTCCGATCAGGGTGCCGCAGCATGAGCGATCCGCAGACGCCTGCGGGGCGGCGTCCCGTCACTGCGGCCCAGGCCTTTGCGGCGGCGGTCAACCTGCATCGCGCCGGCCGGGTGCCCGAGGCCGAGCAGTTCTATCGCAAGATTTCTCCAGATCGAGCGCGATCATTTCGGCGCGATGCATTATCTCGGGCTGGCCTGCACGCAGCAAGGCAAGCACGACGAGGCGGTCGCCCTGTTGCGGAAGGCCGTGGCATCGAACCCGGCCTCATTCGAAGCCCTCACCAATCTCGGCGTCGCGCTCGCCGCGACGCGACAGTTCGAGGCCGCCGTCGCGGAATACCGAAAAGCCATCGCGCTGCAGCCGGATTATGTCGAGTCCCGTAACAACCTCGGCTCCGCGTTGATCGGCCTCGGCCGCCACGCCGACGCCATCGCCGAACTCAAGCAGGCGCTGGCGATCAAGCCGGATCTGGCCGCGCTGCATAACAATCTCGGCAGCGCGCTGGCCGCGCTTGGCCGTCATGCCGACGCGTTGCCGGCCTATCGCGAAGCTGTCAGGCTCAATCCGAAATTCGCCGGAGCCTGCAATAATCTGGGTTTGTCGCTGGTCGCGCTCGGGCGCCCGGACGAGGCGCTCGACATCTACCGGACCGCGCTCGTGCTGATACCCGGCTATGCCGATGCGCACGCCAACCTCGCAATGGCGCTGGTGGCAGTCGACCGCCATGAGGCCGCCATTTCGCATTTCGAGGCCGGCGCTCGCCGGCCGGCCCGGCAACGCCGAAGCGCACAACAATCTCGGCAATTCGCTCGCCGCGCTGAACCGGCACGGCGAAGCGCTCGCGCATTACGCCCGGGCGATCCAGTTGCGGCCTGAGCTCGCGGAAGTGCACAACAATCTCGGCAATGCGCTGGCCACGCTTCAACGTCATCCCGAAGCCGTCGCGCATTACCGCAAGGCGCTGGCGTTGCAGCCGCGTTACGCCGAGGCGCACAACAATCTCGGCAGCGCGCTGGTGAACCTTGAGAGGCCTGCCGAGGCGGAGGCGCACCACCGCGAAGCCATCGCGATCCGTCCCGAATTCGCGGAAGCCCATCGTGGCCTCGGCGACGCGCTGGCGGCGCTCGATCGATATGACGAAGCGCAGGCATCGTTTCACCGGGCGCTGACCCTCGATCCGGTATTTCCGGAAGCGCATGTCGGCCTCGGCAATCTGCAAAGGACCCTTGGCCGGTTGGAAGAGGCCCGCCGTACGTTCGAGAAAGCGATCTCGCTGGCGCCACGAAGCGCCGAATTTCATCGCGCCCTGCCGAGGTCAAACGCTTTACGCCGGGCGACCCACAGCTCGCGGCGATGGAGGCGCTGGCGCAGGAAGCTTCAGCGCAGGACGCGCACTTTCCGCCAACGGGCGCACGCATTTGCAGTTCGCATTGGCCAAGGCCTATGACGATCTCGGCGACAGCACGCGCGCGTTCCAGCATTTGATCCAGGGCAATGCGCTCAAGCGGGCCGCGATTGCTTATGATCCGTCCGAAACGCTGCGCCTGTTGGTGCGAACCGCCGAAATCTTCTCATCCGAACTGATGCGGCGACAGCCGGCCAAGGCGATCCTTCGCGGTTCCGATTTTCATCGTCGGCATGCCGCGTTCGGGATCGAGCCTGATCGAGCAAGTGCTGGCGAGCCATTCCCGGATTTTCGGCGCCGGTGAAATAGCCGATTTCAACGCCGCCGCAGCGAGCCTCGCCGGTCCCGGCGGCGCGCTGCCGAACCCGTTTCCGGAACTTGCAGCCGAAATGACCGCAGAACAATTCCGCCGCGTCGGCTCACACTACGTCAACGGCCTCGCAGTCGCGCGCGCCAGCCGCCGAGCGGATCACCGACAAGACGCTCGGCAATTTCCTGTTCGCCGGATTGATCCATCTGGCGTTGCCGAATGCGCGCATCATTCACGCGCGCCGCGATCCCGTCGATACCTGTCTGTCTTGCTTTTCCAAACTGTTCTCGCAGCCAGATGTCCTTTACCTACGATCTGGCAGAACTCGGCCAGTATTATCGCGCCTATGACGCCTTGATGGCGCGTTGGCGCGAGGTGCTGCCGGCCGGTGTCATGATGGAGGTGCAACTATGAGGCTCTGGTCGCCGATTTCGAGCCGCAGGCCCGGCGCATCCTGGGTCATTGCGGACTGGAATGGGAGGAACAGTGTCGTCGCTTCCACACCACGCAACGCCCGGTGAAAACCGCCAGCGCGACCCAGGTCCGCGAACCGCTCTACCGGGGCGCGGTCGGGCGGTCGCAATCCTATCGCAAGCTGCTTTCCCCGCTGCTCGATGCGCTCGGGCCGGTCGCAGAAAGCTGAATCGTTACAGCGCTATTGGAAGTTGATCTGCACGCTCTGATATTTATTCCCGAGCGGCGCGCCATCCGGATACATGTCGAAGGCATAGACCGGGCCGGTGACGTTGGTCTGGAACGTGAACGTATTGTTGCCACGGCCGATCCCGTCGGTCTTGATGACGCCGAGCAGGAAATGACATTTCAGGAAAAAATTATAATTGGTATTCGGCGCCACCTTGGTGAGCCTGATATTGACCGTGGTTTGTCCGCCGTCGCGCTGCGTCACCAGCCCCTCGCCGCCAACGACCGCTGGCGGCGCAGACGAGACGTTGGCGTTGGTGCAGTCGGAAAAATTCTGCTGCACCAGCAGCGTCAGATTACGCACCTTGGTTGCAGCCATGGCCGAGGTCGGGAAAACGGCCGAGGCCGCGCCTGTCACGCCGGCCAGCACGATGAAAAGCTTGAACCACATCGAATTGTGCATCAACGATCTCCGCAAGAGAAAAATTGAGGGGAAAAACAAAGGAAAAACTGCGAACCGCCACGTCAGCCGCGCGACGGAAAAAGTCCCTGCAACGCCATGCAGAAATTGAGCACGACGAAAGGCTGCTGGTTGGGATGAGCCGCATTCGTGCCGGTGGTGGCAATCGCTGCAGAAGCTAACGCCCCGGCGGCATTGACAGGCAGGGTGCCATACATATCCATCGGCTTTGTCGGCGATGTCTCGACCAATCCTTGAGCAAGCGCCACGGTAGGCCCTGGCGTCGCACCAGCCAAGGTGTCATCGGCCTGGAGCATTTTTTGCCCTGAGCCCATGATTGTGGGCTGGCATTTCCTGGGTCGTCAGAACGTGCGTCATCTCGCCGTGAGTTTGGCCGAGAACGAAGCCGTCGCCCATATGGACCGGAACCTTGCCTTGCAGGTTCGGTAGCGCGAAGGTGTTGACGCCGTTGCCACCATAGACGGTGCCGAGCAGCGTGAACAACGCGCTGTTCTGATTAATCGCCAATATCTGGCCATTGCAAAGCGCCCAGTTACGGGGAGCAAAGTTGAATGACATGATCCGGATCTCGGACATAAACGGCTCGGACATAGTCATCTCCTCCAGCGAGTATCAGCAAATAAATCTGCTATGGCGCCAAATTGCCGGTCTTGCCTGCGATCAGGAATGCGGCGGCAAAGTACCCCTTAGCGCGATGCAAAAATTCAGCGTCAGATAGGGCATCATATTGTTGTGCGGCTGGCCACCGCCGGTGATGCCGATGGCTTGCGGGTTCATCGTCACGTCGGGCGCCTGAGCGCTATAGGGCGCCACGGCAGTGGGAGTGCCGCCGCTGATTTGCCCCGCTCTGAAGACGAAGCCCGCCGGCGTTGCCGACACGCCTTCATTGCCATCCGCGCTGAGGTTGTGCGAATGCGAGGGGCTCTCGCTGTCAGTCAGCGTATGCGTCTGCTCACCGCCGAACTGCCCCAGCGCGTAAGTCGACAGTCCGCCGCCGAGCGGCGGGGAAGTCACGTTCTGGAGCGCAGTGACGCCCAGCGGCACGTTGGCCTCAAGATCGGGGAGCGCAAAATTTTGCACGCCGTCGCCGCCGTACTTGGTCCCGATCACGGAAAACAGCGCGGTGTTCGACGAAACCGTCACGAGCTGTCCGTTGCACAAGGCCCAGCCGGCCGGCGCGAACGGAAACGGGAAGATACGAATCTCACCAATAAACGGGTCGCTCATCTGAGCACTCCTGATGCGGGGCGTGAACGGCGTTCGAGGGCGGTGGTGATCGGCTGGCTATTGCGACGGGAAGATGCCGTTCAGGGCGATGATGAAATTGATGGTCAGGTAAGGCTGGATGTTGTTGTGCGGCTGGCTGCCGCCATCCGGCAGGATGCTCGCCGGGTTCAGATGGGTTTGCCGCGCGGTGGCCGGTCCATAAATGTCGCAGTTCCCGGCCGTACTGACGGTGCCCGCCGGCAGATTGTTGGTCGGGGATGCCGAAGGCGTGGTGCTGCTCGATTGCAGCACATGGCTGTGCGACGGCAATTGCGCTGATGTCAGCGTGACATTCTCCTGACCGGCGACCTGGCCGATCACACTGCCGGCGCCCTGATGCACGGGCACGCGGCTGCGCAGATCCGGCAGCGCGAAGGTAGAGGTGCCGTTGCCCCCGTAGGTCGTGCCTATCAGCTGAAACAGGGCGGGATTCTGGGAAATCGATATCAGAGGTCCCGTCACAGAAAGCCCAGTTCAACGGCACGAAAGTCCCCGCGAACATCCGGATTTCACCGACGAATGGCTGACCCATGATCTCGTCCCCCCAATTTCTTTCTTTTCGCACCGCGCCCGGCCGGGCTCTTTAGCATTAACTTTTTTGTTCGACAACCTTAAAGCGAACGCAGGAAGAGGGTCGGGAAATTTTATTCACAACGAAAGCGGCTGCGAATTTTGTTTTGGTCGTGCTGTTGGTCATGCCACACGACAAATGCGCCGTGCAAACTCTACGTCGTAGCTGGCCATATCACGTACCCGGTCCATAGCTCAGGTTCATTACACCTGTGCGACCCGAATGATGGCTGCCAGGACATCGACCAGAGGCCGGTCCCCAGCCCATGGCTGGGGTGAAGTGATACGCCGACGTGATCCGCCGGCAATCGGGTGAGCGGGTAACCCTATAGACCACCTCAGGCAGGGGCCGCGGGGCGGGCGGGGGGACTGAATCGTTTTTCCGTGCCAATTCATTCACTCTCGCTGGCCTCTTGCGCAAATTTAGTTAATGGCACGCGTCAAAAGCTGTCCACATATGAACCAGTTCACAAACCAAAAATCTTTACCAATTGTAAACCCTAAGCTGTACCGGCACCCGGTCCGCTGGTACACGTGACTGCGATGCGCGTGGAGAGAGAGCCAGCCTAATGATCACGTGCTGCGCGAGTGAGCGTTGGTGTGTGGCAGGGAATCCATTTTATGAACCGTTCACGGGATGTTTCCGGCCAGCGGACGTCGGACAGGATTACGCTGGACCAGAAGGCGCCGGACACCAACAAGCCGAAGCACAAGCGCCGGCGGACCATCGGATTCATGCCGCTGGAGCCGCGCGTGATGTACGACGGCGCCGCCGTCGCGACCGCGGCGACCACGCATCACCATCACCACAGTGACGGCGCGCCGATCATCCGTCGACCGGCGAATCCCATCGCGGGCGGCGCCGCAGCCGGCGTCACGCCCGGCCAGGGAGCCGGCCAAGAAAACCGCCATGACGATGGTCGTTGGCATCACGACACCACCCCCGCCGTGCCGATGCCGACCGTGACGACCTGGGTCAAAGACCCGACCGAGATCCTCTTCATCGACCAGCAGGCGCCGGACTATCAGCTCCTCGCCAGCGGCGTGAAGCCGGGCATCGAGGTCGTAGTTCTCGATCCCAACAGCGACGGCATTGAGCAGATCGCCAATTTCCTGCAGCGTCATCCCGATCCGAACCTCACCACGATCGACATCGTGGCGCATGGCCAGGACGGCATGCTGTTTCTCGGCAATGCCGTGCTCGACAATGACACGGTCGGTCAATACGCGGCCCAGCTCAAGACCATCGGCGCATCGCTGCAGCCGGGCGGCGATCTGATGCTCTATGGCTGCGATGTCGCCGCCAATCTCGAGGCGTCAATCTGCTGGCGCAGATCATCGACGAGACCGGCGTCAATGTCGCCGCGTCAACCGGCCCGGTCGGCAGCGCCGCCGAGGGCGGCAGTTGGGCGCTGAATGCACAATCGGGCGTGATCGACGCCAAGTCACCGTTCACCGCCGCGACCATGGCGGCCTATCCCGATGTGCTCAACGCCGATCTGTTTGTTACTACGCTGGGCAGCAGCGATGCGGTTCTCGTGGACCAGAATGGCGGCGTCACCACCGCGACGGTTGGCAGTGGCATTGGACCGGAACAGATCGTGCTGGATACCGCCGACAATCTCTATTTTGTCGTCAGCACCAACGCTACCGAAACCCAGATTCTCGAAGGCAGGATTTCGAACGCGCTCGCCGGCAACGGACCTCTTTTTTCGCTCTACACCGACAACACGCAAAATCCGTTCAACATCCCAGGCGGTGCCGACGAAATCAGCGGGATCCAGGTCGATACCACCAATCACCTGATCTATTTTGTCGACAACGAGAATGGCCGGCTCCCGAGCAATGAGACCTCGGTATTCGAGAACTTCAGCTACAGCCCGGAGGGGTGGCGGATAACGATCAGGTCGCACCGACGGTGCTCGGCACGGTCTATAATCAAAACGCCGCCGGCAATGGCGGTGTCAATGGCGGGGTGGTCAGCTTCGCGATGGATTTTACCAATTCGAACAGCGCCGAGGCGGTGTTCGCGGTTAATGTCGGCGGGGAGATCTTTGGCAATACGGTCGAGCCCGCGACGGCGGAGCTTTTCGTCGCTAAAAACCTGGCACCAGCCGCGACGACGGCCACGATCACGGCATTGCCGCTCAACATACCCGTGGCGGACGGCTTTTTCACGGAGTTGCGGGAGGCAGCGGTGGCCTGGCGATCGACGATAACAACGGCAATCCGGTGCTGTACTTCACGCTGTTTGAAGGCTCGTCAACAGCACATCCGAACTCGTCGACCGGGCAAGGCCTTTACTCGTACTCTCTTTCCAGCAGCAATACGGCCGGCCCCGGCACGTTCACACCCATCTACCAGCAGAACACCGGGAACCTGGTGCAGCTCGACGCCATCACGATCGACACGGTCACCGGCAAATATTACGGCGTCGATAGCGCGATTGGCGGTGGCGGCGTTTATGTCGGCAGCCTGACCGCGCCCGGCGTCGCTCCTACACTCGACGCCGATTTTTCCGCCACGCTTCCGGCCAGTGGGAGTACGGGGGCGACCGATGTCGTCGTCGATGACGTCGCGGTTTCGACCGGCTCCACCACGGTAACCGATAGAGAGGGCGGCCCGGCAGTTGTGGTCAACAACGGCTCGGGCGGCAACTCGATCAGCGTCACCGATGACGGCACGCCAATCACATCCGCGACGGTGAGGATCACCAACTTCCAGTTGGGAGACACGCTCGGCGTCCAGGCGGTCACGGGCAACCAGATCAACGGAACCAACATCACGGAAAGCTATAACAGCGCGACCGGCGAGTTGACGTTGACCGGCATCGATACCGTCGCCCATTACCAGACCGCGCTGAACGAAGTGACTTTCACCACCACCGCCGCGTCGGTTACCCCGCGCACCATCAGTTTTTCGGCCACCGATGGCCTCGCGTCGGGTAGCGGATCGGACACGGTCGACATCCTCGGCCAGCCAGCCATCGGCGGCACCTCCGGCGTCAGCGCCAAATTCTACCAGAACAGCGGGGCGCCGCAGATCCTGGACAACACCATCACGGTCAGCGATCCCAATGGCGCAAGCATCACCAGCGCGCTAGTGACGATCGACAGCGCCGGCGAGCTTGGCACCGACAGGCTGAGTTTCAACGGCAGCAATAGCCAGACATTTGCGGACAATGCCACGATCACCGCGACCTACAGCAATGGATTTCTAAATCTGTTGACCACGGCCGGCACAGCCAGTGTCGCCGACTATCAGATGGCATTGCGCGAGGTAAACTACACTTCCACCGGCGATCCGACCAATGGCGGCGCCGACAGAAGCCGCACCATCAGCTGGTCGGTTTCCGACGCCGATTTCGTGACCAGCGCCAGTGCCACCACCTCGCTTTCTGTCTTCGCAAGACCGGCCGTCGTGATCGGCGCCAATAGCCCCACGCCCACCACGAGCGGCACTGCGGTGACCGCCGACCCGGGCCTGGCGATCACGGATAGCAACGCAAGTCCCTTCACGGGCTCTATCAGTTCCGCCACGGTGCAGATCACCGGCGGTTTCCAGACCGGCGATACGCTCTCGGACGCTGGCGTCAGTGACGGCAGCCTGGTTCCCAACACCAGCATTCACGCCACATACAACAGCGCCACGCAGACGCTGACGCTGAGCGGCGGCGATACGCTTGCGGATTACCAAAAGGCGCTGGACGAAGCTCAGTTCAATGCGACCAGCCCCAACGGCGGCACCCGCACGCTGACCTGGGTGGTCAATGACGAGGCGGGTGGAAACACCAACGACAGCGTCGCAGTCACCAGCGCGGTGAATGCGGCATTTCCCCCGGTCGTGACAGCCGGCGCGACGGCGACCTTCACGGGCGGCGGCAACGCGGTGACGCTCGACTTCAGCCTGACCCTGGCCGACGCAACCAATCCGACGCTGGCCAGCGCGACGGTCACGGATGCCAACTTCATCACTGGCGATGTCCTGAACTTCACCAATACGAACACGACCGACGGCAACATTGTTGGCAGCTATGCCAATGGCGTGCTCACTTTGACTTCGGCAGGCAATACCGCAACGCTGGCGCAATGGCAGACCGCGCTGGAGTCCGTCACCTACAGCTTCTCGCCGAGCAATGGCGATCCGGCCAACGGCGGCGGCGATACCAGCCGCACCATCGACTGGCAGATAACGGACACGACGCCCCAGAGTTCGACCGTGGTGACCAGCACCCTGGACACGGTGCATGCCGCGCCGACCGTCACAGCCGGCAACTCCACGATATTCGTCGCCGGCGGCACTGCGGTGGCGACCGACATCAACCTGACGGTCAATGACCCCGACAGCGGCGATAACCTGACCGGCGCCACGATCACGATCAGCAGCGGTCTCGCCAGCGGCGACGTGCTGAACTTCACTGCATTAGGCAACATTACCGGGACCTACAGCAACGGCGTGCTGACGCTGACCGGTACCGCAACGATCGCACAATATCAGGCGGCGCTTGAATTTGTCACCTATCTCTCCACCGCACGATCCGACCAATGGCGGCGGCGACATCAGCCGGACCATCAGCTGGACCGTCACCGACGGCAGCACCAGCCAGGGCACCAGCGCTGCGGCGTCTTCCACCATTTTGATCGATACCGCACCGCGATTACCGCGGGCGCCATCAGAACCTATGTCGGCGGCTCCGCACCGGTGACGCTCGATCCCACCATCGCGATTACGGACAGCTTTGGCTCGCTCTCCGGCGCAACCGTGACGATCAGCGGCCTGGCCGGCGATACGCTCATGATCAACGGAAATACCAGCGGAACCAGCGAACGATCAGCTACGCATTCTCGGGTGGGACCCTGACCCTGACCGGCACCGCGACGACGGCGCAGTACCAGGCCCTGCTCGACGCCGTCACCTACAGCGACGGCAACAACGATCCGACCGCCGGCGGTAGCTTCACCGCCCGGACCATCCTTTGGCAGGTCACCGACACCGCATCGCTGACATCAAATGTCGCGACCAGCACGGTGAACACGCAACATGTGGCGCCGACGGTGACCATTGGCGCGGGCGGGTCCCAGCAATTCGACGGCGGCAGCGCCGCTTCCGGGGCGCTCGACAACACGCTGACGATTACCGACAGCAACAGCGGCGGCAACCTCACCGGCGCCATGGTGCAGATCGTCAATCCCACCCCGGCGAAGTGCTGAACTTCACCGCGCTGGACGGATGTGACGTCCACCTACAGCAATGGCGTGCTGACGCTGCACGGCACCGCATCCATCGCCGACTATCGACCATGCTGCGCTCGGTTACCGTCAGCTTCAGTCCCAAAAATCTCGATCCGACGGCCGGCGGCACCGTCGGCAGGCAACTCGTCTACTGGGTCGTCAATGACGGCAACACCGTCAACGGCACCAACGAAACGTTCCCGAGTACCAACGCTATCAACAACGATCAACCGTCGTTCGGCCTGAACCAGATCGTTGTCGAAAGCGGCCCATTCCCGAGCCGGGAGCACTCTGGAAGGCATCCCGATGGGCGCGATCAGGACCTTCGCCGGTGTCAACACGGCGTGTTCAACGCCGGTTCGGCGGCGTCAGCCGATGGCCAGCTCTTGACATCGACCAGGAGCAGGCGCTGTTCAGCATTTTTGGAACCAGTTTCGGTGGCGACGGAGTGAGCGTTTTCGGCCTCCCGAATCTGGAGGGAAGGGTCATCGTCGGCGTCGGACGGTCCCGCGGTGACAGCTTCGGCAGCAACCAGTTCACGCTGACTCACCAAAATCTGCCGCCCGGATTGGGCGGCAGCGGCGCCGCTTTCGACAACGATCAGCCGTCGCTTCGTCAACTACATCATCAATATCGACGGCAGTTTTACGGCAACAGCACCAATGCGATGGGCGAGGTCGTTCCCTTCCTTGGCGACTTTGCACCGACCGGCTACGCGTTCGCGAACGGCCAATTGCTGTCCATTTCGGCCAATTCCGCCCTGTTCGCCCTCCTTGGAACCACCTATGGCGGCGACGGCAGGACCACCTTTGCGCTGCCGGACCTCAACGGCAAAACCATTATCGGCGCAGGAAGCGATTCCCAGCAAACCGTGCCGATCGGCGCACACGACCGGGCAGGATTCCACGACGCTGACCAACCAGAATGCGCCGTCTCCGCTTGGGCCTGACCTGCCCGTCTCCAACGACCAGCCTTCCGTCGCATTGACCTACCTTGTGGCAACCCAGGGGATTTTTCCAGACGGAACTTTTGATCCCGGCACGCCGGATATCGGCGAGGTTATTGCCTATGCCGGTGGGGCGTCGGGGCTCGGCCAAATGCTTACGGAAGGCTGGGCAGTGGCCAATGGTGCGCAGCTTCGATCCTCAGAACGAGGCGCTGTTCACGGTCCTCGGCACCGACTATGGCGGCAACGGTACCACCACTTTCAATCTGCCCGACCTTGTCGGCCGCTACCGTCGCCGGCGTCGGCACCAATACCAATGGCACCACGACAACCCTCGGCGAACAGTTCGGCACCAGCAGCTTTACGCTGACGTCAGGCAATACCCTACCCAGAACATTCCCGTCCCCGACGTCGCGACCAGCGTGCTCACCTCGTGCATGAGCCACCTGTCGTGACGGCCGGAGCGACCGCCACCTTCACGGCGGCGACTCGTCGGACCAGATCGACCCCACGCTCAGCGTGAGCGCTCCCGACAGCAGCGATATGCTGACCGGCGCGACGGTGCAGATCGGTGGCTTCCATGCCGGCGACACGCTCAACTTCACCAATCAGAACGGCATCAGCGGCTCGTTCAGCAATGGCGAGCTGACGCTGACCGGCAACGCCACATCAGAGCAATACCAGGCCGCGCTCGAGTCCATCACCTACAGCTTCAATCCGGCCAATGGCGATCCGACCCTCGGCAATACCGACACGACGCGGTCCATCAGCTATGCCGTGAATGATGGTCTGGCGAGTTCGACCGCGGCGACCAGTACGCTCGACGTCGTGCACGCCCCGCCGAGCGTCATCGCCGGCGCCGCCGCGACCTTTGAGTTCGGCAGCACGCCGGCAACGCTCGACGGCGCGCTCCAGGTGAGCGATCCCGACAGCGGCGATATGCTGACCGGCGCGACCGTGAAGATCGACAACGGATTCCTCCCGGGCAATTCCCTAAACTTTACCGCGCAGAACGGCATCAGCGGCTCGTACAGCAATGGCGAGCTGACGCTCAGCGGCAGCGCCACATCAGAGCAATATCAGACCGCGCTCGATTCGATCACCTTCAGCACCACCAATCAGGTCGGCACCAGCCACACCATCGACTGGACCGTCAGCGATTCCCTGACGACGTCGGCAGTGGCCACCAGCACGGTCACGGTCGAGGTCGGCCCGCAGATCACGGCCGGCGCAACCGCCTCCTTTACCGGCGGCAGCACAACGCCCGTGGTGCTCAATTCCGGCCTCGGGATCAGCGACTTCGACGGCGAAACCAACCTGACCGGCGCCACGGTGACGATCAGCAGCGGTCTGCTCGCCGGCGACACGCTCAACTTCACCAACACGGCAGATATCACCGAGCTCTCCTACAGCAACGGCGTGCTGACACTAAGCGGCAATGCCACCGTCGTGGAGTATCAGGCCGCGCTTGCATCGATCACCTACAGCTTCTCGCCCACCAATGGCGATCCGACCAATGGCGGCGGCGACACCACGCGCACCATCAGCTGGCAGGCGACCGACGTGCAGAACTCTTCACTTATCGTCACCAGCACGCTCGATACCGTGCATGCCGCGCCGACCGTGCAGGCCGGCGGTACCGCGACCTTCACCGGCGGCACCGCCGCCTGGGTCCGCTCGATCCCACCCTGCAGGTGACCGACCTCGACAGCGGCGACCAGCTCACCGGCGCGACCGTGACGATCGGTCAAGGCCTGACATCCGGCGATACGCTCAACTTCACCCCGCAGAACGCCATCAGCGCCACCTACAACAACGGCGTGCTGACGCTGACCGGCAACGCCACGGTCGAGCAGTATCAGACCGCGCTCGAATCCGGTGACCTACAGCTTCACCCCGGGCGGCGATCCGACCAATGGCGGCGGCGATAGCACGCGGACCATCAGCTGGACCGTCAATGACGGCAACACCGGCAACGGCCAGGCGGCCGCCGCGTCCAGCACGCTCGACACCGTGCATGCCGCACCGGTCTTGCAGGCCGGCGGCACCGTGACCTTCACGGCCGACGGCCCGCCGGTGACACTCGACGGTAGCTGATCGTGACCGACGCCGATAGCAGTGACAAGCTCATCGGTGCGAGCGTGACGATCACATCGAACCTGACATCCGGCGATACGCTGAACTTCACCGGCCAGAACGGCATCACCGGCGTCTACAGCAATGGCGTGCTGACGCTGACCGGCAGCGCAACAGTCGAGCAGTATCAGGCCGCGCTTAACTTCGGTCATCTACAGCTTCTCGCCGGCCAATGGCGATCCGACCCCCAACGGGGGCGATACCACACGGACCATCAGTTGGACCGTCAATGACGGCAACAGCGGCAATGAAGTCGCGATCGGCACCAGCACCCTCGACACGGTGCATGTGGCTCCGACCGTGCAGGCCGGTGTCACCGTGACTTTCATGGGCGGCGGCTCGCCGGTGCCGCTCGACGGTGTATCGACGCTCGGTGGTCCCTTGAAGCTCGCTGACGTCGACAGCAACGACACGCTCACCGGGGCAACGGTGACGATCGGCGGCTTCATCGCCGGCGACACGCTTAGCTTCACTGGCCAGAGCGGCATCACCGGCATCTACAGCAACGGTGTGCTGACGCTGATCGGCAGCGCCACTGTGGAGCAGTATCAGACCGTACTTGAACTCCGTGACGTACAGCTTCACCGCGGGCAGCGATCCGACCGGCGGCGGGGCGCACACCGCGCGGACCATCAGTTGGGCCGCCGATGACGGCCACAACGGCAATAACCTCGGAATCGGCACCAGCACGCTCGATATCACGCATGTTCCCCCGACCGTGCAGGCCAGTGGCACCGTGACCTTCACCGGCGGCACGGCTTCATCGGGGCCACTCGATAGCGGCTTGACGCTGGCTGTGGTCGACAGCGGTGGCGATCTCAGCAGCGCCACGGTTGCGATCAGAACCGGATTCATCTCCGGCGATAGGCTCACGATCAACGGGCTCACCAGCGGCACGATCAACAATGGCGCCAGCGGAACCATCACCTACGCTTTCTCTGGCTCGACCCTGACACTGAGCGGCGTCGATACCAAAGCGGATTATCAGGCTGCGCTTGATCTCGGTCCAATACAATGATGGAAACAACGATCCGACCGGCGGCGGTGGCGACACCGCGCGGACCATCAGTTGGCAGGTCAGCGACGGCAATACCAGCAACGGCGCCAGCGCGATGGCGACCAGCACACTCGACACGGTGCACGTCGCACCGACCGTGATGGCTAGTGGCACCGTGGTTTTCACTGGCGGCACGGCGTCGTCGGGGCCACTCGACGGCGCACTAACGGTAAACGACGTCGATAGTGGCGGCAAATTGACCGACGCCACGGTCTCGATCGGGACCGGATTTATTGCAAACGGCGACACGCTGAACTTCACCAGCCAGAACGGCATTACCGGCAGCTACGATGCCGTGCATGGTGTGCTCACCCTGAGTGGCACCACGAGCATTGCCAACTACCAGGCCGCGCTTGCCTCCATCACATACAGCTTCACCCCGGGTGGCGATCCGACCGCTGCTCGGGCCGATACCATGCGGGCCATCAGCTGGACCGTCCATGACGGCAACACCAGCAACGGCATCAGTGCGCCAAGTACGAGCACGCTCGACACAGCGCACGCGGCGCCGAGCATTGTGGCCGGCACGACCACAACGTTTGATGGCAGCTCGGCGGCGGTGCTCGACAGCACCTTGACGGTAAACGACGTCGACAGCGGCGGCAGATTGACCGGCGCCACGGTCTCGATCGGCGCAGGTTTCCTGAACGGCGATACCTTGAACTTCACCAATCAGGGCGGCATCACCGGCAGCTACGATGCCGTGCATGGCGTGCTCACCCTGAGTGGCACCACGAGCATCGCCAACTACCAGGCCGCGCTCAGCTCCGTCAGTTACAGCTTTACCGCGGCCGCCGGCGATCCGACAGGCGGCGCAGCGAACGACGTCAGCCGAACCATCAGTTGGGTCGTGCAGGACGGATCGACGATCAACGGCACCAGCGCGACGGCGACCAGTACGCTTCAGGTCACGCCCAATCTCGCACCCCCGCCGGTGCATGATCAGGGCGTCGGCCAAATTCCGCCCGACGCTGGCCACGGCCAGTTCGGTGACTTCTCCGCGATGGTCACCAACGTGAACGCGCAGGGGACAGTTGGACTGGGCTTTGGTTCAGGCAGCGGCGCCGTCTACGTGATCCACAGCGACGTCAATGCCAAGGTCGCCGACAATGGCACGATCGATTTCGATCTCCCGCTGAACCAATTGGAGGCGGCGCTTGGTGGCGACGTGGCGTCGGTCACCGCGACGTTGGCGAACGGACAACCGCTGCCCGCCTGGTTGCAATTCGAACCACGATACCGGCCAGTTCGCCGGTCTGGTACCCGACGACAACAATGTGGCGACCGGCAGCATTGAACCCGACGGAGCAATTCCGGGCCAGGCGCACGATCCCAATATGCCCTCGATCGTTCCGCAATTGATCACGATCGAAGTCCTCGCCCGCGACTCCAAGGGCAACATGTGCGATCACCGAATTCACCATCGACCTGTCCGCACCGACGCCGCACAAGGGCGACAAGCACGGCTGGAACGTGTTGCCTGATAGCGGCGCCATCGATTTCGCCTCCGGCCCGCATCGCGATATTACCCTGTGGCACGGGGCGCCGGCTTTCGATGCTGACCGCGTTCAAACCGATCACGCGAGTGATCGTGCGCCAATCGGTCGCGCCGGGTTCAGTGATCAGATCAAAAATCATGGCTGGCATGCGGTGGCGGCCCAACGGATGGCGTTGCTCGATAGCCTGCAGCAAGCTGGCCGACGGTGAGACGTCCGGCCTGCGGACCCAAGCGGGAGCAGGGCTGTTCCGACGCCCGCCGAAATGAGCCACCGCGCGAGACGGTGGCTTCGCTGTTTCAATGGAAACGCGCCTTTTTGATTGACCCATGAGACGATTGAGCCGCAGGGCTTCAAAGTCTCTCCATCAGCATGTTTGCTGACAGCATGCGCCTCCAAATAGCGGCCACGAGCTGGCACTAACGCGGCAATCGTCACAGTCGCGGGAACGCTGCGCCAGGACGACAACATTCGTTGCGGGGGCGCGGTTCGGAAGTTATACCGACCACCGATCCATTGCCTGGCTCGCGCCACGCGTCGCCTGCGACGAAGCAAAGGAATTTGAAAAGGGAGAGTACGCTTGTTGGACCAGACCAAAGGCGATCAGACGTCATTTCGGTTGGAGGAGGCGACTATCGCCGATCTGCATGAGGCGATCCGCGCGGGCAAGACCACCCTTGTCGAGGTAGTTCAGCGATACATCGATCGCGCGCGCGCGTATAACGGGGTCGCCTGCCTCCTGTTGACGGAAGATGGCGCCAGCGTGCCGGCGGCAAATGGCACGGTTCGCGCCCAGACACCGTTACAATTCCCGACCGAGACGGTGAAGGCATCGACGATTCTGCCCGACCTCGACAAGTACAAGGGACCGCCGCTTGAGTTCGGCCGCATGGAGCCGACGGCCTCGGATCCCGGCGTGCATCAACAATACGGGATGATCGTCGGTAAAACGAACGCAGGGCAGGTCAACGCGATCGGAACCTTCAACATCCGCGGCGAGCGATCAGTCACCTGCAAAGGCGAATACGATCTTCACCCTTCAAAAGGACCGTTGCCGAAGGGTGCGCCGGCGGTCTGCGAATTCTTTCGACAGCAGCCGGACGCATTGGAGCGGGCCGCCGAGCTCGATGCGTTGTACGGGCGCAATCCCGATCTTGAGAAAATGCCGATGTACGGCGTTGTATTCTCGTTCAAGGATTCGTTCGACACGGCCGACATGCGGTCAACCGGCGCTGGCGATGCGGCCTACGACATGGACTTCCCGGCGCGGGACCATCTGCTTGTCCAGCAACTGCGCGACAAGGGAGCTATCATTTTCGCCAAAGCCATCAACACCGAATACAATGGCCGCGCCGGCGATCCCGGCGGGAGAAATCGCCCGGAGAAAGTGCTCGCTTCGACGCTCGGCCACCAGCGCAGCAGCTGGGGCGGCAACGCGGTCAATCCCTATGACACCAGGCGTGCGGCCTCGCTGGGCTCGAGTTCGGGTTCCGCGCTGTCGGTCAGCGTGAATCTGGTGATGGCGAGTCTGGGTGAAGAAACCCGCGCGTCCTGTCGCGGCCCATCGAATCACAACGCGATCGCGCTTATTCTTCCGCACAAGGCGATGCTTGGCTTCGATGGTGGTGCGATCGGTGCCGACGTGCATTGCGACCGCACCGGCATTCATGCCCGCACGCTTATCGACTGTGCCAAGATCCTTGATGCGCTGAAGGACGCGGAAAACGGCTATTACGATCCGCGCGACCCATTCACGACAGTACCGCGATCCTCAGTGATCGAGGGACCTTACACCAGTCACGCCATGATGCCGGGTACGGCCGGCGTGCTGGCTGGCATGCGGATCGGTGTGATTCGCGAATCCATGATCTATCCCAAGGGCTCGAAAACCGAGCAGCCGATCGTGTCGGCGGCGGCGCGTGAAATCAAGGAAGTTCTCGGCAACAAGCTCGGCGCGACGCTGGTCGAATCCAGGCATGCCCTCTGGGAATGCGATCCCGACCTGGAGGTAATGAAGGTCGACTACACCCGTGCCCTGGCGCAGCTCATTCCGCTGATCATGCCGGACATCCTGTTCCGCCTCGACAGCAAGGGGCAACCGCTCTTCACGGATTTTGCCGACGCCATCGTGCCGACGGAGTTCTTGCCTGGAAAGGTCTTCGGTAGCGGCGCAATGCAGCCGATCGATTACTGCGTGGCGATGGCTGAAGGCCGCATCCCGCCGCCGTCCAATCTCGACATCCGCACGATTCAACAGCAGGAGCTGTCGAACACGTTCAGATATCATATTTCGCAATATTTGATGCGCCGCGCAGAGGACTGGAAGGAGAGGGGCTTTCAGGAAACGTTGTCGGATTGGAAAGCCCTCAACGCACGATCGAAATTCTGGGGTGACGATCAGCGGGCGGCATTCAAGAATTGGGAAGAAGTTGGCGATCCACGTAACCGGCTCGACGGCCGGCAGGGCGTCAACGAACGGATCATGCTGCGCGAATTGTTGCGTCGTGCCGATATGATGGTGATATTGGAGAACAAGCTGGACGCGCTGGTGCGTCTGCACACGCCTTGGGCGCCGGGCCTGATCGGGCATCCGCACCAATATGATATTCCCTCGAACCTGGCGCCGGAATCCCTGATGGGACCGAATGCCGGTTTGACGGAAGTTCTGGTCCCGGCGGGCTATGTGAATGTGACCTACGATCCCGTGTTCAAGCTCAGCGACGACGGCAGGCGCTACATATCGGCAGCCTCGGACGTCCCCACCGAATTGGCGGAGCCTGGGCTGCCATTTTCGCTCGTATTCCGCTGCGAGCCGGGCAAGGAAGATATCGTCTTGAAGGTCGCGTCGGCCTATGAAGCCGCTTCGAAGCGCCGTATTCCCCCGCCAGCCTTCGGACCCATTCCGGCCTGATCCTCCTATGAAACAAGCGGCTTGCGCACATGGCGGAGCTGATCGCATCGAACTCGGTGCGCAGTTCTCATTTTCCAGGGACCTTCGACCCTGACGAGAGTTAGGTGGCCTTGGTCACTGAAGGTGAGGGAGGCGACCGTTTCGATAGAGACGATAAGTGGCTCGCCGTTTCCCTCATATTCTTGACCCAAATCGCTGTTAACGGAGCTGGGACAAAACCAAGAGAGAGTCGCATGATGCGACGTGTGCTTTTCGGGCTAACGTTGAGTTCGCTCATGACATGCAGCGCTTTCGCTGGTGATGTACCCAACCCCGATCTCAACGGCCCGCAGGAGGTGCGAAAGCCATCGTCGTCGGCGCAAGCACATCCTAAAACTAACAAGCCGGTGTCAAAGGCACAGGCCGACGAGCGCTCCAAACTCAAGGCGCTGGCGCCTGCGGCAGCTTATGCGTCAGAACACTCAGCCAACCTGCCGATTTCATCTGCGCCTAAACCGGCGTCAGCTTCGCCCCGCCCGTGGACTGGCTTTTACGTCGGAGCTGGCGCTGGTGTCGGCTCATCTCAGCCATGAGCACTCCGCGCGAAGCTGGGCTGACTTTACCTCCGGAGCCGGGTACCCGTGTGAGCCTGCCCGCTAGAAATACTAGTGTTTCCAAAAGCGCTACTTTCCGCTGAACCAGGAAATGCTGCGGGGCCGGTGTTCCTCCACGTTGGCACTTCGTTTGTAGATCCTACCGAGGACTGGTAGGAGCCCACTGACGGCGCCACGACTGATCCATAGCCTTCCGTGCCGGTGGTTTGTGCCAGTGCAAATGTGGTTGTGAGGGTGAATGCCGCGGCCAGCGCAATTGTTGTAATTTTCATGGCTCTCTCCTTTATCCCTTAGATAGGAGGCAGCCCCACCGTCCGCTCGACCGTTCTATTCAATTCTTCTTCAACGAGCCACCAGGCCGTTCGGGGATGAATTTATTTAATATCCGCCATGACAAGATTTCACGGGCGACCCGAAGCTCGGCCACGATAGGATCGGCGAAAAGCAAAATCGCAGCGGGAAAAGACCATGGACGCCCCAAGTCCGCTAAATCGAGGTCCGTTCAAGACGGTGGCCTGTGTCGCTGAAATCCCGCCGCACGCAAGCAATAACCACATCTCGGATGTGGTCCGGCGCTGAGGATGAGCGAGAATAGAACAGAGCTCGGCAAGTTCGATTACGTGATCGTCGGTGCGGGCTCGGCCGGCTGCGTATTGGCTAATCGGCTGTCCGCTGACCCGTCGATCCGAGTTTGCCTTTTGGAGGCCGGAGGCAAGGACAGCCATCCCTGGATCCACATTCCGGTCGGATATTTCTTCAACTTCGATCATCCGCGGGCGGATTGGCGCTATCGAACCGAACCGGAGCCAGGGCTCAACGGGCGGGTGTTGAAATATCCCCGGGGCCGCGTCCTTGGCGGAACCTCATCGATCAATGGCATGGTCTACATTCGCGGCCATGCGCTGGATTACGACGGATGGCGGCAGCTCGGAAACGTCGGCTGGAGCTGGAGCGATGTGCTGCCATATTTCAAGCGCTCTGAAAATCAGGTCCGCGGCCCCAGCGAAACCCACGGGGCGAGTGGGGAATTGTCCGTCGACGATCTGCGCGCCTCCTGGGAAATTCTCGACGCATTCCGAAAGGCCGCGATCGAAAGCGGAATTCCCGCGACCGACGATTTCAACAGCGGTGAAAGCGAGGGGGTCGGCTATTTCCAGGTGACGCAGAAAAACGGCCGCCGCATGAGTACGTCACGCGCGTTTCTAAAGCCGGCGGCGGCGCGCCAAAATCTGACCATCCTGACCGGTTGCCTGGTCCAGCGGATTCGTTTCGACGGACAGAGAGCCGTTGGCGTCGAATTCCTGAAAGACGCCGCGCCGGCTTACGTTGCGGCGGAGAACGAAGTCATCCTGTCGGCCGGAGCGGTTGGCTCGCCGCAGATATTGCAGCTTTCCGGCGTCGGAGCTCTTCCCTTGCTGAGAGATCAGGGCATAGCAGTGAAGCACGCGGCGCCCCGGGTCGGTGAAGGGCTTCAGGATCATCCGGCCGTGCGCATGATGTTCAAGGTCGAGAACACCCGGACCCTGAACGATCAGTTGTCCAGCTGGGTGAGCAAGGCAGCCATGGTCTTCGATTACGCGTTGCGTCGCAGGGGGCCGTTGACGATCCCGCCCGCGCTCGTCAACGCGTTCCTGAAAAGCGATCCGGCCCGCGCCGCGCCGGATCTGCAGTATGTTGTCTATCCACTAACCTACGACATGATCGGCGAGCCGGCTCATACATTTTCGGCCTTCACCGGCTCAATCTGCCTGGTGCGGCCGGAAAGCCGCGGCTCGGTTCGCATTACATCGCCGGACGCGCGTGTCTCTCCGCAGATACGGCTTAATTTCCTGGATAACATCACGGACATTCAGGCGGCGACGGCCGGCATTCGCGGCATGCGGCGGGTTTGCACGGCGGCGGCCTTGAAGCCGTACAATGTGACCGAGTTCAAGCCCGGGCCGGAATTCGTGACGGACGAGCAGATCGCAACGGCCGCACGCGGCATTACCGCGACGATTTTTCACCCGACCAGCACCTGCGGAATGGGGCCGGATGACACCGCGGTGGTCGATGGTCGGCTACGCGTGCGCGGCGTCGAGCGCCTGCGTGTGGTCGATGCGTCGGTGATGCCGATGATTATTTCAGGAAATACCAACGCCGCCACAATCATGATCGCGGAGAAGGCGTCGGATATGATACGCGAGGATCGTCATCACAGCGCAACCGCTTTTGCCTGACGGGGTGCCGCCGAGGCCGCATTCGCCTGCTGCACCGATCACGATTAGTTCGGTCGCGTGGCCAAACGCAGTTCACCCCTGACGGGGAAAGCCGGCAGGTTTCATTTCTTTACCATCGGACATTTGCTTTCGCTTAAAGGACGAAAAGCCTTCTCAGCGGGAATGACGTCGAGAATCTTGTAATAATCCCAGGCGCGTTTGCTTTCCCGGGGCGTTTTGACCTGCGCCAGCAACATATCGTGTGTCATGAGATTGTCTTCGCGCAGCACCGCATGGCGCGCATACATGTCGTCGAGCGGCATCTTGTGCATCATGGCCAGAACGTCTTCAGCCTTGTCGCTCTTGGCGGCTTCCATTGCCTTGAGGTATTGCAGCGTCGCCGAATAATCCGCGGCATGGGTTAGCGTGGGCATCGTTCCCATCTTCTTGTAGTAGCGATCGGCCCAGGCGCGGGTTTTATCGTCCATGTCCCAATAGAAATCAGTCGAGAGCACCAGTCCCTTGGTGGTCTCAAGGCCGAGGGCATGAATGTCAGTAATGAACACGAGCCCGCTCACCATTCTTGCGGACTTCAGAAGACCGAATTCTTCGGCCGTCTTCAGCGCATGGACCATATCGTCGCCCGCGTCGGCGAGCGCCACAATCTGGGCGCCCGAACCTTGAGCCGAGAGAATATAGGACGCGAAGTCCGACGCGCCGATCGGGTGAAAAACGCTTCCCAGCATCTTTCCGCCGGACGCATTTACGATCTGGGTCATCTCCTGTTCGAGAGCATGGCCGAGATTATAATCGGCGCCGATCACATACCAGGTCTTGGCGCCGGTCTTCATCGTGGCTTCGGTGAGAGCCTTCGAAGCGGCGAACGTGTCGCTGCGCCATTGCACCGTATAGGGATTGCACTGGGCCATGTTGAGCGCGGACGTGGCTCCGTTGCTCGCCAGGAACACCTTTTTTCTCTCGTTCGCGGCCGCCGCGACCGCCAGCGACACGCCCGAACCGACGACATCGACAATGGCGCTGACACCTTCCTGATCGTACCAGCGTCGGGCGATTGCGCTGCCAATGTCCGTCTTGTTCTGATGATCTGCCGTCAGTATTTCGATCGGCCGCCCCAGAACCTTGCCGCCTATGTCATCAACTGCAAGTTGCACGGCTACCGCGGCGCCTTTGCCCGATGGACCTTGATAGATGCCCGACATGTCGGCGAGAACGCCGATCCTGATCGGAGCAGCCGATTTGTCCTGAGCCACGGCTGCAGAAGCTAATCCGCAAAGCAACAAGGCAGAGACAATTGACAACAGGATCTTGGACATCGGCGTTTCTTCCAAAAAAATAGCGCAGAGGCAAAACAGATCGGCCCGGTGCACCCGCGGTCGGTGGCTCGCTTTCAAGCAGCGTCTGTCGAGGTGTGTCATGGCACGCTAAAGCCTGTGACCGCGCAAATGATGAAAATTCAATCGCCCATTAGACTTCTGAATTGGCAACTACCCCACCGGTCGCGCCTAATGTGATCGGATTTCTCAGAATGTTCGTTGCCGCGCTGCAGCAGAGCCAAATGAAACATGTGAAGAACCAAACGAAGCGTGTGATGAGATTTTTTTGGATTGACCCGTCGAAAGGCGCGCGCCGGGTGTTGGACGCGGTGTGAGCTTGGCTAACGCTAACCATCTAGAGTTGAAAGTCTCTTTCGTTGCAATTGAGGAAGAAAACGCGCTGTCGAAGGACGACGTCTACGCGCGATTGAAGCGAAGCATTTTCGATTTCCGCATGCCGCCGGGGCAACGTTATGCAGAGCACGAGTTAACCGCAGAGATGAAGGTATCCCGCAGGCTGGTAGGCTTAAGTCGCAATCAAACCATGTTACAGGCGTTTGAAGGTCTGACCGAGCGCATCCGTATCATTCGCCTCGACTTCACCAGCCTGAGCCTGTCTGCAAGGCCCATGACGAGCATTCGGAAATCGAGGAAGTCTACATCGGGAAACCGATGAACAGCAACAACGCCAGGTTTTACATCGACGGTGCTTGGGTTTCCCCGGCTGTGCCGAAGTCATTCGATTTCGTTAATCCAGCGACCGAGGAGCCGATCGGCGCGATCGGCCTTGGGCCGGCGCAGGATGTCGATCGCGCCGTCGTCGCTGCCCGAAAGGCATTCGCGACATATTCGCAGACGAGCAAACAAGAGCGTCTCGCATTGCTGCGGCAGATCATCGCTGCTTACAAGCGCGGTTCGACGACTTCGCCATTGCCATTACTGAGGAGATGGGATCGCCGCTTTGGTTTTCCAAAAAGGTCCAGGCTCAGACCGCACTGGACCATTTTGAAGAAGTCTGTCGCGTGCTCGAGGCTTATGAGTTTGAACATATGATGGGCGGCACCCGCATCGTGCGCGAGCCGATCGGCGTATGTGGCTTGATCACGCTATGGAATTCGCCGGTGAACCAGATCGCGTCAAAGCTGGCGCCGGCCTTGGCGGCCGGGTGCGCAGTTGTGGTCAAGCCGAGTGAAATGGCTCCGTTGAGTTCGATCATCCTGGCTGAGATATTGCACGACGCGGGCCTGCCAAAAGGCCTGTTTAATCTTGTAAATGGTGACGGGCCGACGGTCGGCCACGCCATCGCGGCGCATCCGGACATCGATCTGGTCTCTTTCACCGGCTCTACCCGCGCCGGCGTTCTCATGGCTCAGACCGCGGCGGTATCGGTGAAGCGCGTGCAGCAGGAATTAGGTAGAAAGTCCGCCGACATACTCCTGCCGGATGTTGATCTTGCGAAAGCCGTTCCCGCCGGCGTAATGCGCAGCTTCACGAATTCTGGCACCGACGCGCATACTGGTGCATCGGGATCAAATGGACGAAGCCATTTCTATCGCCAAGGCGACGGCGGATGCAGTCATTGTCGGCTCGCCCCACGACGACAAAACCCAGCTAGGTCCGCTGATCAGCAGGACGCAGTTCGAGCGAGTGCAGGGATTGCGGAAAAGGCGACCGTGGTCAGCGGGGGCCCCGGCCGGCCTGCGGGACTGAACCGCGGCTATTATGTGCGTCCGACGGTCTTCGCCCATGTCACGCCAAGCATGACGTTGGCTCAACAAGAAATCTTTGGGCCGGTGTTGGTGATGATGTCCTACAAAGACGAGGACGACGCAGTCGAGATTGCAAACGGTACCGTCTATGGGCTGGCTGGCTATGTCTGGTCCGCCGACATTGCCAGGGCGCGCCGTGTGGGCGCGCGGCTGCGGGCAGCGCGCATTTATCTCAACAACGCGCCTGACGGCAAAGCGCAAGACGTCGAAGCCCCGTTCGGCGGCTACAAGCAATCCGGTAACGGTCGGGAATGCGGCATCTTCGGGAAGAGTACCTCGAAATCAAGGCCGTCATCGGTTACGACGCAGCGTGACGAGGATAAAGGTAACGCCGACGATTTCAAAATTGACCTGAAACGACAGGGTAATTGCGTTTCGGCACGGCGGGCGAGGGTGGGCATGCGCTATTGAAGCGCGGCCGGATGCGTGAGTCGAATCGTCCCGTTGGCTTGAAGTGGCGTTGACCACTGCCGATCGTGGTTGCGCGAAGGCCGGCCCCGATCAGCTTGACGCTCGAGACCCGAGCCACAGCCCCGCAACGGCGCCGACGCCACTGAGCAGCACTCCCGGTAGGAGAGCAGGTCGCCGCCCCAGATCTCGGGAATTAGTCCGCCGATCGTAGAGCCGATAAAGATACCGATCCAGATGAATGATCGCATGCTCAGCGGCGTAACACGGAAAGATGCAGCGCAGATGAAAACCGACCCGCAAAATGTTAGGCGCCCACTTGGCGCTGTATAACGGGGCCACAGCCCGCCGCTGGGTACGCATCCGATGAGCACCGCCGGGTGACTGCGGTTGATGGCGGCCTTGCTATTTGCAATCTTACGGATGTTCTCTGTTCGGGAGTGAGGATAACCGGATGGCCGAGGCCCAGACCCACGTTTTTCGGGTGTCATTTAGTCCGAAGGTCTACCGAGATTTCGAGATACTGAGTGCAAAGAGTCTCTACGACCTGGCCAGCGAGATAGTTCGGGTCTTCGGCTTTGATTTTGACCACGCTTTTGGCTTTTACAGCAAATTGACTGGGGATGTCTTCGGCTCGCCCGTCAAGTACGAGCTGTTCGCTGACATGGGAGAGAGTGAGGCTCGCAGTGTGAAGCGAACCCAAATCGTCGAGGCCTTCCCGACGGTCGGCGCCAAAATGGCATTCCTTTTCGACTATGGTGACAACTGGCAGTTCCGGATTGAAGCCATCGGCCAGAACCGTAAGGAGCCAGGGGGCAAATATCCAAGACTTCTCAAAACCATTGGAGAGGCGCCCGAGCAGTACCCCGACCCAGACGATGAGTGACGGCTCCCTATGCAGGGCTCTCGATAAGACGACGGTGTTCAGGCTGCCGCGGCGCTCTGCTGACGTGCCGATCTCCAGTTCCATGGGAGCAGATCGTCGACTTTGTTGGCGGGGTGATCTGGAAGGCGGCCCAGCACGTCTGTAAGCCAGGCTTGCGGGTCGAGATCGTTCATCTTGCAGGTTTCGACGAGGGTGTAGACGGCGGCGGCGCGATGGCCGCCAGCATCTGAACCGGCGAAGGTCCAATTCTTTCTTCCCACCGCCACACCGCGCAAGGCTCGTTCCGCTGCATTGTTCGACAGACAAACACGACCGTCGTCGAGGAAGCGGGTGAACGCCGCCCAGCGGTTGAGGAGATAGTTGATCGCCTTCGCAGTGTCGTTGCTTGATGAGAGCAAGGCACGCTGCTGGCGCATCCAGATTTCGAGATCGATGACGAGCGGTCTCGATTTCTCATGGCGCGCGGCAAGCCGTTGCTCCGGCGTTTGTCCGTTGACGGTGCGCTCGATCTCAATCAGTTCATCGATGCGCCGCACCGCCTCCGTCGCGATCGGCGCCTCTCCCGATTTCGCCAGGTCGAAGAACTTTCTGCGGCCGTGGCTCCAGCAGGCTGCCTCAAGGATCGGCGCTGGTTTCCGATTGGCCTCTGTAGAGATCGTTGTAGCCGTTGAAGGCATCGGCCTGCATCAGACCAACGTAGCCAGCAAGATGGCCTTGCGGATGCTCTCCAGCCCGGTTGCGCGAGTAATAGAACAATGCCGCCGGCGGATCGTTGCCGCCAAATGGCCGGTCATCGCGAACATACGTCCAGATCCGGCCGACCACGGCCTTCATTTTCGCCAGCACAGGGCACCGTGGTGTCGTCGGCATGGATGCGTTCCGCGCGCATGACATGGGTCCGGATGGCCTCAATAAGAGGCTCAAGCGCCACCACGCAGGCGCCGACCCGATCCGCCAGCGTCGAGACATCGATCTCGATGCCCTCGCGGGCATAGGTCTTACTCTGACGGTTCAGCGGCTGGTGCAGTAGGAACTTGTTGACCAGAACCATCGCCAGCAGGCTTGGCCCGGCAAAACCACGCGGGATCGGATGCGAGGGGGCCGGCGCCTCGGTGATCGCCTCGCAATCCCGGCAGGAGAATTTTTCGCGGACGTGCTCGATTATCTTCCAGCGTCGCGGCTCGCATTCCAGGGTTTTCGAGACGACCTCGCCGAGCTTGTGCAGCCGCACACTGCCGCACTTGCCACACGCGCAAGGCGCGGGTTCGACGATACGTTCGACCGGCAGGTTATCTGGCAGGGGGCGCCGGGGCGGCCGCGGATTTTGCGCGCGCTTCTGTTTGGCTACTTCTGGAGCTGCGATCTCGGCCTTGGTTTCCTGCTCCGCCTGGGTCTCTTCAAGATCCTCGATGGCGAGTTCAAGTTGCTCGACCAGCAGCTTGCCGCGTTCGGAGGATTGCCCGAACTGTTCGCGCCGCGCCTTGGCCAGCATCAGCTTCAGCCGCTCGATTTCCAGCCGGCCGACGGTCACTTCGCTCTTCACCAGCGTCAGCTGTTCACGCTGCGCAAGGATCATCGCGTGCGCAGCGGCAAGGTCGGCGGGAAGCGGCGGATCGGAGGGCGTCGTCACGATGACAATCCCACCATATTCGCCGCTAAAAATCCCGCCAGATTTCCTTCGTGAGTTAATAAGCCACAGCTTAACCGGAAGCCTGCGGACGCCAGGTTGCCTGCGGCATCCGCCAGTCAATTCCGGACAGGAGATAGGATAGTTGCGCAACGCTGATCGTCACAACGCCGTCCGCCAGCGATGGCCACAAAAAGCGGCCGCGCTCCAACCGCTTCGTGAACAGACACGCGCCCTGGCCATCATGCCAAATGATCTTGATCAGGTCGCCGCGGCGGCCCCTAAAAACGTAGAGATCACCAGCGTGCGGATCCCGCTTCAAGCTCTCCTGAACCAGACGCGCTAGGCTCGGGAATCCGCGGCGCATATCGGTATGGCCGGTCGCAAGCCACACCCGCACATTACCCGGTATGGCAATCATCGGCGTTCAAGCACGTCGAGGACCCGCGCCAGCGCTTCCCGGTCAACCTGTGCATCCACCCGGATGCGTCGCCGATTGCCAAGATCGATCTCGATCAGCCCGTTCCGGGCGGACGGTAACTGACGCACCCGCCTGTCATCTTCGGACGGAGGCTTCGAATTTTCCTCGCCTGTTTCTACCGCCGCGGCAATCCGCACCGGCGCAAAACATGGTCCGACCCGCTCCGCCGTTCGTGCCTGTCGGCGCCAGGTGAACACCAGGCTTGCCGCAACGCCATTGCGGCGCGCAACCTCCGTCACCTTCGCCCCTGGCGTTAACGTCTCCGCGACGATCCGCGCCTTGTCATCATGCGACCAGCGCCGCCGCCGCTCCAACCCGCCCAAAACCTCGACCCGCATCGCCTGATGACCTTAAAGCCAGACTTAAGGTCACACGCTTCGCGAAATACCACGCCTCAGACAAGACGGCGCTCGTCGGGTGCGTACGCCGCTGGCCTCGCTGCCCGATTGAGAACCGGCCCCGAGGGGGGAATTCAATAAGCTTCCGCGAATTTGATGGTTGAGACAGGCCACTTCCCGTCGTGGCCCCTGATCGAGATTCGCAGGCCATGCATTTCGTCAAGCCAAACGCTCTCCACCGTACCGGCCTTGCCATCGGTGAGGATCACGGCCTTGCCGACGAGTTCAGTCTGGGCTTGATCGAACTCGCTGAGGATGGTGGACGCACGTACTTTCGCGGTGGGCATGGGTGACCCTCCCCGAAGTCATGGTTTGAGCAGATAGCTATTTGCATTTGAAGGTTGCGCAAGTCGCGACCCCGGTGCGCGGCGAACGGGTGTCAATGGAACTGCGCATCTGGACAGGGGGGTAAGGGCCGCCGGTTTGATTTCCATGAAAAGGCCGCCGGGCAATATCCGGCGGCCTCCCGGGCTCAAAATCGCTTGCTTTCGAAAAATGCCCTTCCGCCCCGGTTATGCGAGACTTGTCATTGCTAAGCGAAGGGGGCGACTCAAAACTGCTGTTCCGATCGAAGGAACAAACACGTAGTTGCGGCTGAGACACACAACGCTTCTGCGAATCGACTTGTATTGCGGAAGCGTTACCTTCCTAGACTGACACCCGTCGCCATTGGCGGGTTTTTTGAGAGATGCCGTCCGCGCCTTCGCTTGGGCAAGGTCATCGGCACGCCATCCCGGCCGCCATGTCCCCACCCCTTACGTTCGGCTAGCCGGTCAAGGCGGTGAGGCCCACGCGCAACAAGTTCGTCACGGCGGCCCAATAAAGGCGAAGCGCCGCCGATATCAGGATGGAAAGTCTGGTTCGCATGCTTCTCCGTTTCACTTAGCTCGGACGAGCGGCGGTGGCGCGTTCTGTGCGGGCGCTGATCGGCCGGCCCCTGATAGTAGTGCCCAGACTTAGCGATGCGAGGCGCGATGGAGGAGGTTGTTCACCGCTCGTCGTCACCGTGAGCCGCCAGGGCAGTCGAACGCTCCAGGAACTGCAGTGCGTGATGACGCGGCTCGCGGGGTGCCGGACGGTCCGCCGGATCGCGGCCGATCTTCGCCCGAAGCTCGATCAAATCGGTGAACACGTCGGCCTGGCGCCGCAATTCGTCGGCGATCATCGGCGGCTGGCTCGAAATCGTCGACACGACGGTGACCCGGACGCCGCGGCGCTGCACCGCTTCGACCAGCGAGCGGAAATCGCCGTCGCCGGAGAACAATACGATCTGGTCGACATGTTCGGCGAGCTCCATCGCATCGACCGCGAGCTCGATATCCATGTTGCCCTTCACCTTGCGGCGGCCGCTGGCGTCGATGAATTCCTTCGTCGCCTTGGTGACGACGGTGTAGCCGTTGTAGTCGAGCCAGTCGATCAGGGGACGAATCGACGAATATTCCTGATCCTCGATGATCGCGGTGTAGTAGAACGCGCGCAGCAGGGTTCCGCGGCTCTGGAATTCCTTGAGCAGACGCTTGTAATCAATATCGAAGCCGAGCGTCTTGCAGGTGGCATAGAGATTTGCGCCGTCGATAAACAAAGCGATTTTGTTGGCTGCCGCGGACATGAGTTAAATTCCAAAATATGAATGCAACTCTGTGCAGCATTCGACATTACGTTTTTGAACCTAAACGACCTCACACGCTACTTAAATTCTGGATGGTGTTTCGCCAGTCCCGGCCACGGAATATTGACCAACTCTCCAAGCCCGGCCTCTCAAAATAGGCAATCACGCCCGGATCGGCCCGATCCCCGCGTGAGCTCGCGACGCGATCCGAGCCGTCCGATCGTCCATCAAGAAGCGCCCGGCGCGCGCATGAGCCCATAGATGGAACCACATCGGGAAGGCCATTGGAAAGCATCATAAGATACGCATTCAGGCTTCGGAAGATACATCCTGCCACCTTCTGGACACATATACAGGCGGTCCGTTCCGGCGCAGTAGTTGTAGTCATTGAATAGATTCTCGATTTCGATCTCGTTTTTCTTTTTTTTCGCATTTGCAGGGGGTTGCGTACCATGTCGTCCCGCATTGTTCCCACCACCATCATCGGCCCCAAAGGTTTGTTGCGCGATAGTCTAGCCTCCCTTCTCGGCGGCTACTCTTATCGGGTAACGGACAGCTGTCACACCGCGGCCGACATGTCGCTTCCATTGGTGGAGGAAGATCCGCGCATGGTACTTCTCACCACACGCACGGTAGATCTCACGGTGGCCGAGTGCGCCGACGTCAGACGAACGTGCCAGAACTGCAAGATCGTCGCCGTTCTGGAGAATCTTCTGGATGAAGATTTCCAGAAGTTAGTGCACTCGGCCATAGACGGTTGCGTTCCGCTTGACGTCTCTCAGGACGTCCTGACCAGATCGCTGGACCTCGTCATGTCGGGCGCCGCGCGGATCATCGTTCTGGCCGATGAGCCATGCCTTAGCATCCCGCCATCCGGGGACCGGCAGCATAAAAGCGACACCAGCATCGGGCCGAGCAGCGGTGGCCCCTCCGGGCAGAACCTGTCGGACATGGCGACGGTCACAAACCACAACGGGCCGTCACCGGTTCCGGATGTCAAACCAGGCTCCTACCATGCCGACAGTATTGCGCGCGAGCAGCCCGTCGCGACCTCGCGCAGTGGTGACTTGCCGACCACGGCGGCGATTCCGACGCTTTCCGAACGCGAAAGACAGATCATTAACGGTCTGATCAAAGGCGAGTCCAACAAGACCATCGCGCGCGCATTCGGAATTGCCGAAGCGACTGTCAAGGTCCACATGAAGGCGATCCTGCGCAAGGTTCCATGCTCCAACCGCACGCAGGTAGCGATCTGGGCGCTGGAGCATATCGATGTCTTCCGCGCCCCATGGATGAACGGAGCGTCCCTGGCGCCCAGCCTGCGCCTAGCCAAATAATAATGGAGCCTGCGCTGCCGTCATGCCACCGGCGGCCGCTCTCGCCAACGGTAGGGATGCTCGATCATCGTCAGCTGATCGTTCAATTCCGGCTTCAACCCAGCCTGACGAGATGATCGCTGTTCGCCACGACGGAGCCAAAGTCTCCCGCCCGACGCGGCGCGCGGCAATTCTCGAATTCGTTTCCGGCGACCATCCTGACCGCGTGGACGAGCCCTTCGCGAGCGGCTCCCCTTGGCGGGCTCGCGCGCGAATTCCGCGCTGACCTTCGCCACGTCAGCAAATCTTAAATTCCATTCGAAATTTCGCAAGCAACCGGGGGAGGCCAAACGGCGCCTGCAACGTCGCAAGGCATGATAACATTCCGCGAATACGAACCTTGTGCTCTATCGACTTACTTCGCGGCCGGCACGGACAATAGTCCTGATTATCTATCCAAGCCGAGCATGAAACTGTGAGGCTCATTTTCTCCCCAGCAGAGATGAAAGAACGGCGACCAGCTCTGCCTGTCGATTAACGCCTAGCTTTATAAAAATACTTTTTAATTGGCTCCGACCGGTTTCTTTAGCGATAGCCAGGCTATCCGTAACTTGCTCCAAGGTCTCGCCCGAGGCGATGCGAGCAGCTAAGCGCGCCTCTGCCTCCGTTAATCGAAAAGCAGATTTCAACACTTCTTCGGACGGGTGCGCCACTGTATTTAGGTCGACGAGGATGACGATAGCCTGACAGTCTGAAAGCGCGTTAGCAGCTAAGCTCGATGGCCGCATCGGATAGGCCAACAGAGGACGGCCCGTGGCCCGCGGGAAACAAACAGGCGGAGAAAATCGACCGCTTGCGTTATTCCACAGCAACTGATGTAGCGCTTGGTTTAGTTCTGCTGATGCGCTGAGGTTTTTTGAAACGAGCTTCCCATTTGAAATCTGAAAATCACTTGCTAAAACTCTCTCGGCCGTCTGGTTCAGCTTGAACACGTTGCCAAGCCGATTGATTAGAATCGCTGCGGTGCCGCTAATCTCGAAGGCCTCTAGCAAGCCCGTCGACGCAGACGCACCCAAGGTCCGCGCCAATGCCACACTTGCTGACAGACGAGAAGAGAGTGTGGTCAACTGTTGCTTCTCTTGCGTCGTAAATGGCTCCTGCTCGATCGTTCGTTGAATGGAGAGGCACCAGATGTCTTCCGCGCAGGCAACCTTGACGCCAGCGAACCATCGTAGCCGGTGCGGACCGAGAAATTCTTGATAATACGGATGCTTCTTAATGCGATCGACGCTGATGATATCCAGGTCATCAACGACCCCGCGCTTCCGCATGATTTCAAGGCCGTTATTTCGTTCGTCGCGTAGATGCCAACCTTGGCGAAAGTAGACATCGGCCGAAGGTGCCATCTGCTCTGTAAACGGCACGTTTGGTAGCAAGCCGCCGGTATTCGGTATCAGTACTGTGCCGAAGCTTTCGGTCGCCACGGTCACCGCTTCGAGAGCGGCAACCCACCTGCTGGGGTCTAAAGCCGCTTCAGCAAAGCGTTGTTCAACTAAGGCAAAATCCCATGAAGCCATTGATCACCTTGATCTTTTATTTCTGGGTATTTTCGAGTTTAACCCAAACGGGTGTAGACGGCCAACCTAAGTGCGGGCCTCATTACCGGCTCGCTCGTGAAAAGTTCCCGTGCCAAATGGAACGTCGAGCTAGGACGCGAGCAAACAAGCTTAGGGGGCATGCGTTGGACGAGCTAATCCGCTATCGAGCTATGCAAGCGTTTTGCCTACAGCGCGCCAAGATGGAACACGAAGACGAAGGGTTTTGGGAGGCGGAGGCCGAAGTCTGGGCGCGACGCGCAGCTCACTTCGATATCAAAATAAGCGGCGATGAAATCAGCGTCGCTAGGCAACTGCGACAAGTGGGTCTCCAGTCCTTCGACGGCAGTCAGCGGTGACGATGGCTGGACCACTACTTCAATTTAGGCCGTCTCCAAGCTTTAAGGCCATGTTCCAGATGCTAGGCGTATTTGCGGAACTTGAACGCGACATAATTCAGGAGCGCGTTGAGTTCGATAAATCTGGACGCGAACCGTGCCTGCAGCAGCCATGTGCACCGCAATGCCACACGTTATAACGCGAGTAAAAGTGTAGTAGCCATAAGGCAATCGATCCGGCGGCCTCCCGGGCATCGATCACCCCAGCACCCGCGCGAGGGCGATGAGGGATGCGAAGACGATTGCGACGACTCCGATGAAGGCAATGGTGCCGTAAACGTAGGACATGACGGGCACCGAATTCCTCGAAATGAAAAGGCGGCTGGGAGTATATCCAGCGGCCCGTTGGGCTCAAAATTGTGCATTGA
The DNA here is from genome assembly GCA_963811915.1 of uncultured Alphaproteobacteria bacterium. Classification (GTDB taxonomy): domain Bacteria; phylum Pseudomonadota; class Alphaproteobacteria; order Rhizobiales; family Xanthobacteraceae; genus Bradyrhizobium. Next base: position 19,947 of record CAWETC010000015.1, on the reverse strand, counting down.
TGAGCAAGGGGGGCAAATCAAAACTGCTGTGGTGATGACGTCAGGCTTTCCACCGCCGATTTCTCTTCGTTTAGGCGCTTTTCGTAAGTGCGTGATGGCAGACAGCGCATTCAAACGTATGCAAGTCAGCGCCCCGCATGACGCCAATGCGAGCGATCATCGTCGGGCCGCCGCGATCGGCGACGAGTATGGTCGGACGCGAAGCTATCGCGCCCACGGCCTCCGCAAGACTGCCCTCCATCTGTGTTGCGCTGCTGTTGCTTTCAGCGATCCGCAGAGCGCCGGAAACCGGAAAATGCCCAATAAAGCGCGGAACCGACCATGAGCAGAGAAAGCGGTCCACCTATCGAGATCGCCAAATATTGCCAAGTGAAATATTGCCTAGGCATTTGAAAAGACGCGACGACGTCACACCACGGTGCGCTTCTGTCTTTCGCGCACTCTTTGCGCAGCCATTTTGAGCCGGCAGATTTTTGAACGAATAGGGCGACTTCGTCTTCGGGGGTGCCTGGAGGGACATCCACCCTGTATTTCTCGTCGTTAGCGTCAGCGACTTCGTAGACCCGACTGGGTTGGAACCAGTGCCAATTGGTGGCCCCGAACCAGACGCAGCCCATCAGCCAGATCGCCGTCAAGAGCACCCACAGCCGGAAAAGTCCACGCCGCATAATATTCATGCGCGCCCCTTTTCTTTGACGTTCAAGCGTTCTGGCAGATCGCTAGGCGCCAAGCAATCGGAACTGGATTTCCTCGGCAGCACGCTGATCGGCATTGTTGTCGGAAAAGAGGTGGCCGGCCTTCCGGCGGCGCTCCGGTCAGGCTTCAGACATGCAGAAGTCAGCCCATTCGAGCATCAGCCGCCGCCGCTTGGCGAGGGCATCTGAACGGCGGTAAGCCGCTTCGGTTTCGTCTTCGATGACGTGCGCAAGAGCCTGCTCGCAGACCTCGCGCGGAAAGTTCGTCATGTCGCCAGCCCAATCGCGGAACGTAGACCGAAAGCCGTGCGTGGTCGCCTTAACGTCGGTATGCCGCGCAATTGCTTTTGCCAGCGATCGAAGTCGGCCACTACCGCGGTCGCGCGGGGCAGCTCGTAGGGCTTGCACTTGCGCAATCGATCGCGCGGCTGACCGCGTAAACGAGACAGCCCGCCGGTTCACGCCGGCGGGTCCTGCCTTATTCAACCCACATTTCAGAAACCTACTGCAACAATTGTTTTTCTCAGGGAGATTGCAACGTGGCGACAGGTACAGTGAAGTGGTTCAATTCGACTAAGGGATTTGGATTTATTCAACCCGACAACGGCGGCAAGGATGTCTTCGTGCACATCTCGGCCGTGGAAAGAGCCGGCCTGAGCAACCTTAGCGAGGGTGCCAAGGTGAGTTACGAAGAAATGGAGAACCGGGGCAAAACGTCCGCGGAGAATCTAAGAGTCGGCTAAAAGCGCTGATGCGCATCAAGTCCGCCGGTTCACGCCGGCTTTCCGTCCATAAAAAGGCCGCCGGGCAATATCCGGCGGCCTCCCGGGCTCAAAATCTTGCTTTCGAAAATGCCCTTCCGCCCCGGTTACGCGAGATCAAAACTGCTGTGGTGATGACGTCAGACTTTCCATCGCCGATTTCTCTTCGTTTAGGCGCCTTTCGACGTATCGGCGCTCTAGATCCGTGAGTTCGGTTTGAAGCAATCGCCGATAGCGGCGAACGTTGTGCCGGCGGGCGCGCAAATGGGCCCCGTTTTCATCAATCATCCTGTTATCCTCTGAGTGCTGTCGGTGAATTCCCTTTCATTCCCAGATTGCCACCCCGCCGCAAAAAATAGGCTGGGTCGGCGCCGGCGCAACGCGGCCCGGAATATATTCGCTCAGCGGCGTTGGCATTTCCCTGGCCAGGTCCTTAAATCCCGGCAACTTTCAAGTCTGCCCTACGCAGATGACAGAGAGACGAACAGCGCATCATAGCAGATCTAAACCGGACGCGTTATGTGGCCATCTGTCGCCACGCGGGAGCATCCGAACGAGGAGAGGTGAGGGTGCCTCTAGCGACTGCTTCGATGCCATGTCCAGAACAATGCGAGGATGATTATGAGTAGGCCGCCAATAGCGAGTGACCCTTCCGCGTGACCTTTAAAGCAGCCATCCAATTCAATGCTTAGCTCGTTGTGTTCGGTGAACATGATTCGACCTCTTGAGTTGCAGAGGTCGTCCATTGGTGACACGCGAAGATCGGCCGCAACGCACCCGGAGCTTGTTCATGTGTACGTTCGATTGTGCGTAGACGCCAACCGAATCAAAAAAGATAAGTAAAGTCAGATAGTTGGTTGCTATTTTGGCGGAAGGGGTGGGATTTGGTCAGTTGTTGATTTCATTCGATATTCTGGAGCGCAGTATTAAACCTTGGCCCGTATTGTACCGTTCTTATGTTTGATCTTTCGGCGGCTGTGCTAAACCTTGGCGGGCCGATCGTAGATCAAGCAAGTTCGAATCCCGAAGCGTCCGCCGAACCCATGGGCGCCGGATTGTGCGGAACAGGCGGCAACGAATCCCGGGCCCCTTAGAATCGATTTTGGGTAGCTACCGGATATACAGAGTCGAGTTGGGGGAAATGCGGATAAGGCGGTCCGCCGCGTCTCGAACGGCGATCACTGAAGCCGCGTTGCCGCGCTGGCGATGAAGCGCGGCAAGTCCGCGGACGGTCCGTAATTTCCCGTGCCGTCATGGGCACGCCAGCCCGCCGCATCACTCGAGTTTATTTTGGCTCGACGCCCTCGACTTTGAGGTCGCGAGCCGCTGGAGCGTGCTTATCAATCCACTCCTTGCCGCCGCCATTATAGAATTTGTCGTAGGCGGCTTCATTTTCATAACGGATGATCACGTAGCGATTGCCAACCGGGGGGCCGCCGTGGTCGACCTTGGCCTTGTTAAAACCACCGGCGATGTAAACGCCGCCGGCTTCCTTGATCATCTTCTGCACGTCCGGTAGTGCTTTCTTGTATGCGTCTTCGTCGGTGACGTTAGTCTCGTACACCGAGTAGAACGCCGGTCCAGTAGCGGCGTGCGTGTAGAAGGCCGCCCCGCCAGCCCCAAGCACCAGACATGCCACGCCGATCGCGGCCGTTGTTAGCCTCTTCATTTCCCTTTCTTCCCAAAGGCGCGCGCTAGGACCGGGGCGCGCGCTGCCCGGTACGAAATGGCGCAGACTGCCCGCCGCAAATTTTTCGCCGCGCCTTGGCCGCCGCTTTTAGCGGATCAACAAGGCGGCAACGGCACAGCCGAAGCCCACCAGCAGGATGCACGAAGCCGTTGCGGCGACCAGGTCAATTGACCAAGGGTGGCCGCGCCCGCCAGTCAAATCGAAGTGTCTGGAGCGGCTTTCGTCCCGATATGTCTGAAGATGCATGGCGGCCTCCTCGTGGTTGGCCATTCAACCGGCTATTGCCAAAGCAGTTCCTCGTGCACGCGCGAGATCACACCGGCGGTCTTACCTCGGTGCATGCAAATCGCCTTGAAGCCAGCGTCCAAGGCCCTTGGACTTCATGGGGTCTTCATACGCGGCAAGGGTCTTAAGTACCTGATTGCAGACGGCGCATTCAAACGTATGCAAGTCGACGCCCCGGGCGCGTGCTGGCTCGATGCTGACGAGCATCATCTGGGCCTTGCACCTCGGACAGGCAGGGCGCTCAATTGCAGCGAATGGAATGACGGACGACAGGCGTTGAGATTGGGGCATGATGTATGCCTCCCTCGAACAGGCGGGAGCGCAACACTCTCTGTCACCGGTAATGCCTGGGGAGGCGGAGCGGTGATTTCTCAGTATGCGCCTCCAGGGGTCTCAAACGCGAGTTAATTCGCGGATATGTGGAAAGAAAGCAGGCACCCGCCCGCGCCGGACCCCGGGCACCATCCGGACGAGGAGCGGTGAGGGCGCGAACCGCCGGCGGGTTGTGGGAAAGAATGAAAAGGCCGCCGGGCAATATCCGGCGGCCTCCCGGGCTCAAAATCTTGCTTTCGAAAATGCGCGTCCGCCCCGGTTTGGCGAGACTTGCATGGCGACCTAAGGGCGACGAATTGAAACTGCTGTTCCCACTGAAGGAACAAACGAGTCGTTGCAGTTAGGACACACAACAGCGGGCCCTTTGTTGATACACTCAAACCGCACTGCTGCTGGGGGTCAAACGGAGTTTCCGTATGGGTGTGGCAGGGTGGAAGAGAATTAGCGGGCGGGCAGCCGTTATCGCTGTCCTCGAAGAGTTGCCGGTGATCTGCTCGCTGGCGGTCGCGGCCGGCTCGATGTTCATGATCGGGATCATGCTCTACCAGGATTGGCCGCAGTAAAAGGTCGAAATCTGAGCGCTTCTGCGCTGAACTAAGCACGACGCCGCGGTGAGCGCTACGGATGTGCTCGTCGACCGGGGGGGGCGGGCTCAGGTGCGTGCCTGCGCTCAGTGCGCACCGTTTAGCGTGCACGATGTTGTACAGGTGGATGTGATACCGCGGTCGCATTTCTTGCAGACAGCTACGCACTGATCCAAAACCTTGGAATTATAGTCGGCAAACAGTTCTTTCGCGCAGCTGCTTATTGATCCCGTCGTTTCGCCTTCGCGAAAGCAACCGGCCGCGACAAAGGCTAGCGCTGCCAGAACGGTAAAGCGTTTCATGTGGCCTCCGGGCCGACTGAACATCACCGATGCTGCACCCGCGCCCCATTCTGTCTCGCTCAATCAGCGCTGGCGCGTTGTGCGCTGGCGCAGGTCGGCCAGTCCGGGAACCTTCGCGCTCCTCGCCGCTTATCGCCAGGAGCGACGGAACTGGGAAACCAGCTGTCGCGTATCAGGCCGCTCGGAGTAATGCCCCGGCGGCTTTTTGCGTTTCCGCCCGGCCCATGGTGGCGAGCCATGCGGCGGCTTGGGGGGTATTGGCCGAAATAGGCCACTCGCAGATTCAAAACAGGCCACTAACGCAAACGCCGCGCAACCCTGAATGATGCGCAGCGTGTAGCGACCATAGTTGAACTGCGCCGCCACCTTTCCGCCGTCGAAAACAATCGCAACCCTAGTATGGCCCAACAATAAGATCCGTGGTTACCCAAAACAGACGACCCCAGCGCGGGCAGGGCTGCTGAGGCCGTTCTTGGGGGTTGTGCCGTGGGGGGACGGCACCGATCGATAACTCGCAAGATCGGTAATTGTTCCTCAATCTGTCCCAATTGGGGTCATGTGGCATGGCATACGTATTGCTCATTTAGGCTGCCGGGATTTCAGCACCCGGCCATGGCAATGCCGACGCCGCCTAGCTAGCGACCATACTCCGCTAGGGCGGCGTTGTGCTTTTAGTGGCCTCCTATTTCCGCCCAATCATCAATCTCTCAATCTGAGCTCAGTCCCAAAGCGCATGCGCCACTCTGCGGGCTTTCACATGCTCGGCACCGGGACTCAACGGTAACGTTCTCATTACAGTCGGAACTGAATCACCACGAGTATCCTTGGGAACGGTCGGATGCGCTCGCGCGCAACGGGGCGCATCCAACAAGGCGGCCTCAGCTTCCCCCAAGTGAGGCTGAGGCCGTTCACGTTTAACGGCTCCTCCTAGACTGCCCGGTGATCGAAAGTCATCGGGCTTTTTGTTGTCCGGGTGTCTGCAGCGGCGCACATCTCGGCACCAGCGATCAATTACGGCAGCTGCGAACATCCGCTGATCTCACTCTCTGTCCCGACGCAAAAAGAGCGGCACGTCGTCGGTTTCCCGGTTGTCCGGAAAGTCGATATCGGGCTCGGGAATTTTGTATGACTTACATTCCAGGCGCGCCCATTTCACCGCCTGAAAATAGGTAGGACAGCGGAGAACCATTTCCCGACCACGAACCACAACCACGACGTCGCAAATCGGGGAATCCAGATAACGCCGGATCGTAACTTGTGCCGGAACATATTGGCCGGTCATCGCGACACCCCTGCAAAGAACTGAGGCCCCACTAGATGCGGTTGTTGAATTGCTTTAGGCTTTTTGTGCGAATTTGATGGTCGAGACGGGCCATTTCCCATAGTGGCCTCGGATAGAGATCCGCAGGCCGTGCAGGTCGTCCAGCCAAACACCGTCCACCGTACCGGCCGTTCCATCGGTGAGGATCACGGCTTTACCGACAAGCTCGGCCTGGGCTTGCTGGAACTCGCCCAGGATCGTGGACGCACGGATCTTCGCGGCTGGCATGGGTGACCGGTGTCGGATTGGGGCTGGGGTGAGCTGAGGCCCTTCTGGGAACTGCGCCGGGGGAGGCCCGGCACGATTTCTGAACTAGGTTGACGATCCGCCGCCGCCATAACTTCTGCGTTACTAGTGGGATCTATTTTGATCTGCCAGCCCTCAAGGACTCGTTTTCGTCGCGCTACGTAAGAACGCGCATGGCAGCGGCCTCCTCGTGCGAGATAGGCCTTCATTCAATCCGACTGCTGGCAAACAGTTCCGCGGGGCAAGACGGAAACGGCCTCAACCGGGGGCGGGCTGAGGCCGTTGTATCCATCGGATATCCCGTGGGGGGACGGAGCATCCGGTCGCCCGCATTAAGTTGCGCCGGACGCATTCGTTCCGCCACGCCCAGCATGCGAACCCAGCCCCAGCAACGATAAGCCATTGAAGTCGCCAGATAGTCACCGGAGCAGATCCCGATCCAAAACCGCGTCGGGCTACCCCTCTCAGCTTCCGCTTCGGCCGTCACTCCGGCTCGTCCGCTTGCTCGAGCCATTGTACTATGTGTGTTGTCTCGATCGTCCGTTTCGGCAGACGAGGATTGAGCGTGCCGCGGTGACGTTTGGCTTCTCAACCAATTTCGCTCTCGCAAATTTCTTGGCCTCTCGTTCGTTCGCGAATTGTTTCGGTCGCCCTCGCGAACGTTCGCATTCCCCGTAGCCGTTCAAATGAGACGTACCACGTTCCGTGGGACTTATTACCCATGGGACCTCGCGCGGGCTATGCTGGTAGCTAACCGCCATGGCTTGCAGTCAGCGTCCATTAGGGCTGTTTTACCTGTCGGCCGATATTGCGGACAGCCCGCATCAAGGGAAGCCGCTACAGGTTGGCTTCGGAACAGACCGCCCGGCCGCCAGTGGGCAGTGTTATTGGCACGACATCCCTGCCGCCATGTCGCCCCAGAAGCCGCATTCAGTTCGCGAAGCGGATGAGCAGAATGCCATATCGGCCCTGCTTCGCCCCCGGGCCGATCTTCAGGCTGCTGCGACAATCGAGCTTCGGGGCCAAGCCGACCAAGCATTCATTGAGTGGGTCCAGCCAGATCGGGACGTGTTCCAAGTCATGGTGGTCTCATGACCCAACTCAAACGCCCCAGGGAATTCAACCAGCTCGCAAAATCGATTACCGACAGCGCGCCCCACATATCCGCATCCCGGACTCACCCTCGGGCTTCCTAAAATCATCCAAAGGCAGTCAGTCGCGGGCCCTTAGGGCGTGCGATAAGCATCGACTGCATGGGCTAAAAAGATGCCAACGCAAAACAGACCCAGGACCACCGTGACCGCTTCAATCATTTTACGCACCCTTACTTACACTACAGTCGCGTCTGGTAGCCCTCGCTTGTTTCAAGATCATTTCATTAATCCTACAAAATGGTTTCGTGCCAAGCGGCGAACCAAGCCATCCGGTGGCCGGCATTGCCTGGCACCTGACCAGCTCGCAAATCCAGGACTTACCTGCGGCCAAAAGAAACGGCCCCAGCTCGGGGGGCGGAGCTGAGGCCGCCGCTGGACTGATGCCGGGGGGCGGCCCGGCACGCTTCTCATGTGGGTTCGCGACCCGCCATCGCCATTAACTTCTGCGTGAGAGCGCGGCCCAATAAAAACGACCCAGCGCGGGCAGGCAGCTGAGGCCGTTTTTGGGGGTTGTGCCGTGGGGGGACAGCACGGATCGATAATTCGCAAGATCGGTAATAGTCTCCCCAATCTGGGCGCGGCTCACTTCATACTGGAAAGCAAAACATGAACGCGCGAAAACCGCGCGTATGAATTTGGCAACGTATCAATTCCGCCGCTGCCGGCGATGGAGTGATCGGCTTCTGCCTGATTGATCGGGAAGTATTTGTCTTTCAGATAGACGGCGCCGATCGAGAGGATCCCAAGTGCGACTACTGTCGGAACGACGAATTTCAAAGTGATCGCTTTGTGGGTCATCGCGGATACTCGCTTTGTCGCCCTCAATCGCCAGACAGCTTCCCAAAGTCGTGCGAATGGCGATGGGCACAACTGTGTTCCGAATAAGGATAGAGCTGATTTTCCGCCGGTGTTGCAATCTGATCACAACATCGCGGTCGTGCGGGGCGCTCTCCGCCCGCCTGGCTAATCGCGGAACTCGTCGACCTGGCAGGCATTGCACCGACGGGCCGGCGTTGGTGTCGACTACTGGCCATGTCGCACGTAACATCTGCAACGGAATAACCGTGCTACCTCAATGGCTGGCGCGCGTTGCACATGCAACATTTGCAATGGAGCGGGCAGGGCGCATCACAGCCGTTTGGCGAGGGCGTGGAGCATGCACCGGTACCGTGGCCAACAATGGCAGGCTGGGGGTGCGGCGTCACGTCGGGGCGGCGAGCGCGGCCCGAAAAAATAAAATCGCGCGCGTCTGTCTGTGATCGGGACGGGCAGGCCTGTTTCCTGCCATCATGCGGCAAAACTGGAAGGTCCTGACGATGCGTTCGTTGATGCTGGTCGTGGCTATGCTGTTCAGCTGTTCCGCAATGGCGATTGAGGCGCCCCCCGGCTTCGACCCGGCCTCGGTCCCGGAACACTTGCGGATGTTGGAGGGTCGCACCGCTTTCATCAAAATCCCCTCTCAAGACGATGCGCCGTTATCTGCGGCGCAAGGCGCTGTACTTAGGAGCAACGTCCCGGCGCAGGTCGTGACGCGGGGCAACACCGCATGGATTCCGATCGACCTTGCTCTTAGGGGGCGTGAGTTCGATAAGTTTCTTCAGGGCTACATTTCAGAAACCGAGCTAATTGCCTACATGGACAAGCAGTCGTCGGAGGAAACCGGCTTCGTGCTGCTAGAGGATGGCGCTGCGGTTCGCGTCATCGCTCCGCGCGTTGAGGAAGGTTTCGCAACGCAGGTCTTGCCGCTGACGGGCCACATGTCTGTGACCAAGCTGGGTGGTGAAATCCATGTTTGGGTGGACTCCTGCTTTCTGAGGTTTGGGAGCGCGGCGGATCAGGAACTGCTCAGTCGAGGCAAGGCCGCGTGTCGGTAGTATCGCCCCCGCTGAAAGAGGCACCTTTATGGATACCGACACCTGATCAATTCAACGCACGGGCAGGGCACGCCGTCGTCACCCACGGGGCAGGGCGCTGCGCCGTCGGCGCACGTGGATCGGCTGAACCCAAAAGCGCCGCGGCCGGCAAAGCCTTTCTCGACATGCTGGGTGTGTTCGCTGAGTTCGAGACCAACCTCCGCAAGGAACGCCAACTGGAAGGCATCGCGAAGGCAAAGGCAGCCGGCGTCTACAAGGGGCGCAAACCAACAGTAGATGTTGTGCGGGTGAGGGCGCTCCAGCAGCAGGGCATCGGACCCTCCGCCATTGCCAAGACGCTTGGCATTGGACGTGCGTCGGTCTACCGCGCACTCTGTGAACAGACGACGGCCGACCCATCCGAAAGGGATGCCAACGTTGCCCGCTGAGTACGCTTCAAAACCGCTCGCAGTTTTCACCAAACTGGCCGCTATGCTGCGCATTGTTCCAGCGGTGTGGTTGGTATTTGCGAAACTTGCGACGCTGCTGCGCAGCAAGGAGAGCGGCGCCCCCGTCATCAGCGAGCTTCTCGACGGAGAGCGCAGCGTCACGACACAAACGGCTGATCAGCCTGCCGCTGGTTTGAAGTCGTCCAGCGACCACGCGATTGCAGCACCCGAAACGAATGATCAATGCGGGAGAGAAAGTCTAATTCGCCGACGTTGGTCAGAGACCGGGATCAAACTCTGGAACCCTCGTATGCACGATGCCGGAAATGTGGCGCTGAATATTCAAGGACAGATCAAGTTGCTGCCGCCGAAGCCCGGTGAGAAGTTGCCCCGATATGACACGCTCGAATTCAAAATGGTTCGGTCCAATGTCAACGGGCAAGCGGTGGACCGTATCGTTTGCGAAGGTGTTGTTGTCGATCCGCCGGTCAAGCGTAATACTGCGGCCGCGGTTCGCCAATTGCAGTCACGGCCCCCGTGAAGTTCACCCCGCGCCGTTGGCCTGACACACTGGGTTGGACTTGGTGATCGACTTCAACAGCGAGAGCGGATGATCAGAACAGCGATAGCCGTGCTCGCGGCGCTGATCCTAGCGCCAGCGTCCGCCGCGGCGGCCGACAACCTGGCTGGTCAGGCCAGCGTCGCCGATGGCGACACGCTGGAGATACACGGCACCCGCATCCGGCTATGGGGTATCGACGCTCCGGAAAGCGGTCAGCCTTGCCGAGGCGAGGACAGCTTCCAGTATCGGTGCGGTGCCAAGGACACTGCCCGATAACGCGCTCAAGATCGTCGCCCCGGGGTGCCGACAAGGAAGATCAAGCGGCTACATGATGTTGATCCTTGCTTGCGCTCGCCAACTTCCCCCTTGAAGCGCATTACGCGTCAGGTCCGAAATGTGCATCCGAGCCAGATCATCATTCCCGACTTCGATTTCTACGCGCGTGACTTCCACGCCTCGCTGATCCGGCAGAACCGGCTGGCGGTCGGGCTGAATGCGCTCGCCGAGCTCGATAGGAACATGCAGCAGATGGTTGCTCATGAACGACCAGAGCGGCAGCGGACGGCTGCCACCAATCAGTCACAGTCGTCGCCGAAGGTGTCGCTGGGGTGGTGCTTTTTGTTCAGAGGGAGGCGTTTCAATGCTTGATGTTCGACCGGGTGAGTTGCCCAGTTCAGCTCGCAGACATTTCTTGGGAATTTCGGCCGCTGTGGCAGGAAGGATTGCGGCGGTCGGGGCCACCAGTCTTCCGATCCTTGCATCGACATCCAAAAGAGCGAAGGCCGATCATGAAAGCGAAGAGGGTGCAGAACATGAACATCAGCATCATTGTTTCCTCCGTGGTACGCGTATTCTAACTCCGCACGGTGAGGCTCCGATTGAAGAACTTACAATCGGTTCGCTCGTCGAGACCCTCAACGGTCCTCTGCCGGTCAAGTGGATTGGTCGTCGGACCTTCAAGAAGACCGCGTCGCGCTGGCCTTCGAGCGTAGCTCCGATCCGGGTCGCTCGCTTTGCTCTTGGCGATCAATATCCCAGTCGCGATTTGTACCTTTCCCCCATGCACGGTCTTTTCGTCGACGGGGTTCTCATTGCGGTCAAGCATCTGGTGAACGGTAGATCGGTCGCGCCGGCTAAGATGGACGAAAGCGAAGTCATTGAATACTTCCATGTCGAATTGGAAACCCATGAAGTAATCTTTGCCGAGGGTGCGCCTGCTGAAACATTGCAGATCACTACAGGCCGCGAGGGTTTCGCAAATTTCGTCGAGTATGAAAGGCTGTATGGGGGTGAGGAGCGGCCCGCGATGAAGCCGTTCGCCCCGGTTTTTCGACACTATGGTGGCCGTGCCGAGCTGCAAGGATTGCTTCGACTGGCCTTGTCACCCATCGTCGACGTTCGCGATCCCGTGCAGAGGGCTCGTGCTCGCATTGCGGCAAGAGCCGAATTGGTTGATGCGTAACTCGAACCACTGAGGCGGTAAACCAACAGCCCTCGACTACCAATTTGGTAGCGGGGGCTTTTTTAGGTCGGTAGGACAGGGGGGTTGTCTTGCGATCACGCGGCGCTGATCCTAGCGCCAGCGTCCACCGCCGCAGCCAACAACCTGGCAGGGCAGGCCAGCGTCATCGATGGCGACACGCTGGAGATACAAGGCACCCGCATCCGGCTGTGGGGTATCGACGCTCCGGAAAGCAGTCAGCTTTGCCGAGGCGAGGATAGTCTCCAATATCGGTGCGGCGCCAAGGCGGCGAACGATCTCGATGCTTTCATTGCACGGCGGCCGGTAAACTGCCTGCCGATCTCGCTGGACCGATACGGTCGCACCGTGGCGACGTGCTCGGTCGGCGGCGCAGACCTCGGTGATTGGCTCGTGCGCAATGGTCTCGCCCTGGACTGGCCGCAGTATTCAAAACGAAAGTACGATGATGTGCAGCGTGAAGCTGAACAAGCCGGGCGAGGGATGTGGGCAGGGAGCTATGTCGAGCCCTGGCTTTTCCGCGTCTGTATCCGGCGAGGCGGGAAACCGGGTGACTGTTCGGACGACGCGAACGCCCATCCTTTAGAATAGGCCGCAGGGGCGATCGAATGTGCAACCTCTATAGCATCACCACGAACCAAGCCGCGATCATCGCGCTATTCCGCGTCGTCAATCGCTATGTCGGCAACCTCGCGCCGATGCCGGGCGTGTTTCCGGATTATCCGGCTCCAGTGGTGCGCAACACCGACACCGGCACGGAGATGACGCTGATGCGATGGGGCATGCCGCCGCCACCGCGCACGGGTGGCCCGCCGGTCACCAACATCCGCAACACGTCATCGCCGCACTGGCGCGGCTGGCTCAAGCCGGAGAACCGATGCTTGGTCCCGTTCAATAGCTTTGCGGAATATGCGCCGGAGCCGAACCCGGAGACCAAGAAAAAGGATGTCGTCTGGTTCGCGCTGAATGACGATCGCCCGCTCTGCGCCATCGCTGGCATCTGGACGACGTTCAACGGTGATCGCGGCACGAAGTCCAAGCCGGTGCCGGGTCCACATCAGGTTTACGGCTTTCTGACCACCTCGCCGAACGCGGTGGTCGAGCCGATCCACCCGAAGGCAATGCCGGTGATCCTGACCACCGACGAGCAGCGGGACGTATGGATGCGCGCGCCGTGGGATGAGGCGCGGGCACTACAAAGGCCGCTGCCGGATGACTCGCTGAAGATCGTGATGCGTGGGGCGGAGAAGGAAGATCGGGCGGCGACTGCATGATGTCGATCCTTGCTTGCTCTCGCCAACTTCCGCTTTGGAGCGCATTACGGACTCAAGTCAGACATCGCGTCAGGTCCGAAAAGTGCCCAATTGCCGACTCATGCACCGCAGCAAAAAGGGGCTCTGTTCGATCACCTCGTCGATGCTGGCGAGCACGGTTCATGCGGGCAACCCCGCTTTCCGAAGACCTTCAATCTCCAGCTTCGCGTGTGCTTGTCTGCGCTGATCCATCCTCGCGGATATTGTGAAGGCGGGATCGAGTTCCAGCACACGCGCCGCCGCCTCTCGCGCCTCGGCGTCGCGTCCGAGATGGGCGAAAGCCGACGCGAGAACGAGGTTAACTGCCGGGAAGGAGGAGTTCTGACGTTGGGCCTTCTTCCCTGCGACGATGGCCTCGTCAAAGCGACCAAGCTCAATCAAGGCCATCCCCATCCCGGTAAATAACCGGTATAGTAGCGGATCCACCGGGCTCGCGCGAATGGCACGTTCAAAGCTGCGGATCGCTTCCTCCGGCAGCCCCGCATTTCGATGGACCCAGCCTCTACAGATCCATGCGACATATGAATTCGGGTTGAGCGCGACGGCCCGGTTAGCCATTTCGATCTCACTTTCCCTATCGCCGACCATGAACGTCGAGGTTAATGCAGCCCATGCCAACGTGTCCGGATCACCATCGTCGAGGCTGAATGCCAAGCGCATAAGCCGAATTGCTTCTTGGCGATCAAACTGCGGATCGTCGGCGTAGCCCAAAACGACGTTGTTCATGTGAAGGACACCTGCCAGAGCGGCGACAAGGCCAAACCGAGGGTCCAGTTCCAAAGCGCGATGAGCCAGCCTGATCGCCTCGGTCAAACTCTCGCGGGTCGATAGGTAAAGCTGCTGCACTGCGCGGAGATAAAAATCATAGGCGGTGAGGTTTTCCGGTCGCCGGCGCACCGCCATTGCAATTTCCGTTTGAAGCAATTTTGGCTCAATAGCCGAGACAACGGCGACCGTCACTTCGTCCTGGAGAGCGAAAACGTCTGTCAGGTCACGCTCGAACCTGTCCGCCCAGATGTGCGCGCCTGTACTCGCATCAATCAACTGTCCTGTGATGCGAACCTTTCCCGACGCCTTGCGGACGGACCCCTCAAGGACGTAGCGCACGCCAAGCTTACGTCCGACCTCTTTCACATCGACGTTTTTACCCTTGAACGTAAAGCTCGAATTGCGAGCAATCACGAACAACCATTTGAAACGCGAGAGCGCAGTAGTGATCTCCTCAACCATTCCATCCGCAAAATACTCCTGCTCGGGATCGCCACTCATGTTCTCGAACGGCAGCACGGCGACCGACGGTTTGTCCGGCAACGGAGGGACCGCACTTAGCCGCTCGGCCAGCGCACTGTGCGCTCCTACGCGCACCGCGTAGGCGCGGACCGGCTTAGCGATGTTCTTGAGGTGCTGTTCGCCGCGATCCTCGAAGCCAACATCCAGCTTGCCTTCGATTTCGCTGTAGACCTTCTCGGAAATCAGGATGCCACCCGGATCGGCGATCCCTTCTAGCCGGACAGCAATGTTGATCCCGTCGCCGTACAGTTCACCGTCCTGCCCAACGATAACGTCGCCAAGGTTGAGCCCGATGCGTAGCTTGAATGGACCGCTACCCTCGGCGAGATGACCCTGTATCTCAGTCGCGCATCTCACAGCGGCCATGGGACTGGCGAACTCGACGAGCGCGCCATCACCCGTTGTCTTGATCAGTCGGCCGTCGTGGCGGGAGAGGCTGGGCACGATTAGGTCCCGCTTGAGCCGCTCGAACTCGGCGTAGGTGGCCTCCTCAGCGCGTTGCATCAACGCAGAGTAACCGACCACGTCGGCAGCCAAGATTGCCGCTAGTCGCCTTTGAACCCGCTGCTCGGCCATAGCGCCCTCCGAACGGCCAGACCGGGACAAGGGGAGTCTAGCACTTTGTTGCGCAACTGTGAGCGGTAATCGCAGGAGACCGATTGCCTCAAGTGGCATCTTGCCGGGCCTGTGGCACATGAACGTGCGTCAACTCGGTAGGTCCGAGAATGGGATGGACCGGCCGTGCTTCCGCCCTGCCAGCGAGCATGCTTGTGCGGGGCAGCAGCAGAAGGAGCGCTATGCCATGCCGAAGTCTAACACCGCAGTCGCCACCATTGGTATCGATCCCGGCAAGAATACACTGCACTTAGTTGGCCCAAAGCAAATCTCCACGGGTGAACGAGTATGAGCGCCTCGATCGCCGCCTGCCACTCCGGCAGCTCAGCTTCTTTTCTTTGGAAGGCCAGTAACGTATGTCGCCGCGTCTAGCAGCGTGCGCAACTTTTCGCCCTCGGGGAGGACGATGGGATCGTCGAATTCGCGTGACCATCCGAGCGAACGCGGCGCCAGCCTTTTGCTCCGATTACGAACCTAATTCCAGCCCGCCGGTTCACGCCGGCGGGTTTTTACTGACGTAGGTTCGCGGAGGGTTTATCCCACGGCACCGACGCCATTAGCGCCGCTGGGGCGCCCGGAAGCCTCGCCGATCTATTTTCGATAAACAACTGCCCGGCCACCAACATCACGGCGGCGAATGCTATCGCCAACATTGCGCCGGCCAACTGCGGAACTCCGCTTGGGGATATTAAGCACCCGGGAGCTATGGACGAGAGTATTTCTGTTCTCGCGGCATCGCGAAAACAGTTTGCAGAGAAATTCGATGGCTTCTCGAAAATCTGCGCTGTCCTTTTCGATGAGGTCGGAACAATCTGACAAAAGATCGGTCATCGAGAGATTGTTAAGATGCCTCATGACGAGAGGGGCGATCGGCTCGGGCATCCCGGCATAATGAGCCGTGAAGAAGCGAATTAGAGCCTCTGATCTGTTCCAACGCGCCGATACAACTCCGAGTGCTCCATAGCACTCCTTAAGAGCGCTATCGGATATGCCGAGCCAAGGATCGATGGGAAATCCAAGAAGGTTCTGCCAATAGCTGTTAGCGTCATTGGAAGGGTCGGGGCCGCCCTTGTCTTGGGGGCTGTCGCTCATGATGGGGCGCTCCTGGGGAATTGGGCGTGAGGGGGATTTCTGCGCTCGCGGCCACTAACCGGCGATGACGCTGAGGGCGCCAAAAACGAAACCCAGCAAAAGGAAGGCGAGCCCGGCTCTCTGAAGCCACTGCCGCTTGCTGTTTCTCTTGCGCATAGCGTTGCGCAGTTCCGTGTTGCAATAGTGTTGCTTTCGCCAAATCTCAGAGACGCCGGATATTAGAACGCAGAATGGCCGCTAGGGCTGCCACATCTGTAGCTTCGACAAGTAGATATTGCGACAATCAGGACATTCGATCAGTGCCACAGCGTTCCCGCCCCCTCGCTTGCAGCAGATCATTCCGCAACCGGAGGGCGAGGGCAAGGGCCCAAAGCCGAGAGCTAGGGCTCAGGTGAGCCCCCGGGGGCGCCTTTCCGCCGCGGACACGAGTTGGCGGCGCGGGCTCCAGGTCTTGGACAATCGGTTGAAGAACCATCTGTTCAGAGCCGTTGCATGTTGCGCGCCTGGGGTTGGTGCAGAGGAAATGATTGATGCAAAAGTGTCGACAGCCATTGGAACCGCTCCTATCGGTTTCGGTGATGAGGCCCGGCGCAGCGTGTTCAGACGTGCCGCCGGGCTCGCGGGTCTTGCAGGTCAAAAAAACGGCATGGAATTGGTCGTCCCGAACGACCCACGAAGGCGACCTACAAGCAGCTGCTCAGATGGGATAACAATTTGAAATTGCGGTAGAAATCGAAATGTGTTCGAATCCAGCGGCCCCGACCAATAAAATCAAATACTTAGCTCAAATATCGGTGATCAAATCTTCCCAGAGAATCGAATTGGGAAGGCCATGGGAAGATTATAAAAAATTTTTTTGGGGAAGGGCGCCGGACGGTGTGGTTAAAGACGCCAGTGAGGAAGTTGCCATGGTGGACGCTTCATTTTCCCGTCAAAGGCACCGAGAGGATCTCGCTGCGCGCGCTGCGCGTCGGCGACTCCTGATCCCGATAGTCGCGGGTTTCCTGTTCATCGGTGGCGGTATGTCCTTGGTTTGGGGCTTCGGAGGCGCCGCGGCGGTTTCCCCAGCTCGCGAGCAAGCCGAAAACGAGCTTCTCGAAACCACGAAGGGGCTCCAGTCGACGCAGCAACAGGCCATCGACCAGCTCCTGGTCGTGCAAAATCAGCTCGTCGCCCAGAAGGAAGAAACTAAGAAGCTGTCCGAGCAGATCGTGGCGGTGACCGAGAAGCTCGAAGCCTTGCAGCAGTCGGTTGCCGATATTCCGGCGACCCCGGCCGCGGTGCCCGTTTCCCCGCCGAAGTCTCGCCACCAGTGAACGAATGAAACAGCCCCGCTCGAACATGCTTGAGGTCACAGTGATGCCCGATAAGCCTCCGCGCTGGGAGTGGCAGGTCACCTCTAACTGCGAGATGATAGCGAACGGCTTTGAGGACGGGCAGGTGGAAGCCAAATTTGAGGGCTACAACGCTATGTTCCTCTTGCTCGCCGCTGGCTGGAATCCCTAGAGACCTGCGGTTCGCTCGGACCCGGCCTTCCGAGAGTTGGGGAGGGGCAATCAGGACGCATCCGGTTTGCTGGGCCAGTATTTCGATTTGGTCAAAATCCAGTTCTTGGCGTCTGCTTCGGTCTCGAAATCTCCGATGTGAGAGTTCGGGCCATTTCCTGTAACGACCGAAACGAACCAGCGGCCGCTTTTTATCATTTGGGGTTTGAACCGGGGGACCGTCTCAGCCATGCCCCCAATATGCAATGCGGATAGTCACCGCTGTTACGAAAAAATATTTTACCCGAGCCCGCTGGTTCGTCCGGGATTTGCGGTTCTAAGCCCCTTGCGGTCTGCTGACCCGCGCCTAGGTCTCCCGGGCTCGCGCACAGCAGAATGCTCCCCGATGACAGAATACAAAGGATATCGAATTGAACCGTTCGAGCCGGAGCCCGGTCGTTGGCGCGCACGGATCAGTCGCCTTGACGGAAAAAAATTGAAGACGGCCGTTCCCCCGACAGAGCAACCGTTCCTCGATACCCAGAGCGCGGTATCGTACGGACATGCGGTGGAGTTCGCGAAGCAAGCGATCGACGGCGGCGGATTAAACTGACTAAGGGCGCAGGCACGCCCCAATTTTGTTCTCCACACGGCAGCGGTGCATTTTTGCAGCACCGCAACCAACGAAGCGCAAACGGATCGGGCTTGAAGCGTGAACGGTGCTGCGTTTCGAGGGGCGCGGACCTCTGCCCGCGACATTTTGGAAAGAATGAGCCCCGATTGTGAGCCGGTTCACATGCGCTCGGCTTGGCCCTGCTATCCCTCTGGCGCTGGGGATTTCACCCAGTAATTGACGCCGCCGGGACACGATATTTCGAGCCCGACGGCGTAGTTTTTTTGCGACCTAGCTTGTCCCCGGTCCTAACAACCGCCGATGGCGAATCGCCAGCCGCGGCCGCTTGCGCCTTCTAGCCGATTGGCGCCGGCGCATGGCTTGGCTCGAGCGGGCCGCCTGATCTGGCCTTGGTCCAATTCGCTATATCTACCGGTTTCTCGTAGACATTTATCGCCGCGCCATTGCCCATGATTATTTCCGTCGAGGGGGAGCCATCTTGAACGTCGATGGTGGTCATCTGCACTATCTGATCCAGGTTGACCCAAATATCCGCCCTTTGGCTGGTGGTGAGCTTCAAGATCATTGTGGAATTCTCCCGTTGAAGGCCCTGACAATACACCAAAAGAAGAACCCGCCGGCGTGAACCGGCGGGCTCAGTGGGCGCTTAATCGTTGCTGTTACCGCCTCAGCCGCCTTGCGTGAGCGGCGATCCGCTGCCGGTTGCGTTTCCTGATTGATCGGCGGCGGCGCCTCATCGCAGTCCCCCTAGGATGATGCGCAATGCTGGTCGCGGTGGTGCCCTTTCCGGGACGCCCGACAGCACCCAATCCCAATCGAGTTGGTGCTTTCTGACGAAGTTCACCAGGTCCTCGTGGCGTATTCGACCCAGCCATTTCATCCCGTCGTCGGGAACGCCGCGCTGTGCGGCGATCAATCTCATTCGGGTCCGTAGGGCTTCGTTGAACGCGCGGCGTTCTTCTTTGCGTTTAGGATCCACCGCTCTTTCCCTCCCGAGTTGAGAGCAGAGCGGCAACGATCGCCGCGCTCAATTTGATGTCCGCGGTGGTGAGCGCCTGCAACTTTATGGCGGCATATTCCTGCAGGCTCTCGATCCGCTCTCGAATTTTTTGCAATTTCTTCTGCGCCTTGTCGACGTCGCAACAAACGTCGCGGATCCGCAAGGCTGACCAAAAACCGAAACGCGTCGATGGTGGATTGCGCCGTGCGATAGGGCTGCACCGTGGCGTTCGGCACGGTATCTGGGCGCGGCGGCCGCTCGCCCGTATGTCTCCAGCTATCGCGCGGATCCGCCATTTCCCATTGCGCTACCTGCTCTGCGGCGCGCAAGTAAACCAAGCGTTCAAACTCGTCGCAATAAAACTCAGGCCCTTCCGGGGTATCGACGATCTGGTGTTGATCGATCGTGAGACCGCATGCCGAGCAAGGCCGCGGGTCGATCTCGATCGGCAAGGGATCGGCGGTCGGCTCGACCGCGAGCGAAGCCATTACGCAACGCGCCCGCGACGCTGAGCCTCCTCTTGCAGCCGACGCTCCACATACGAATTGATCGATCGAACCGTGATCCGACGCGAGCGAGGAGGGCCACTGGTTCCAATGTTTCTTGCTCCACTTCGACCAATTTTCATCGATGTATCGCTGCGCGCATTGCTCGAATGTCGGCAACTCCTCGGCCGTCTCGGTCGCCTTCTGCTCGAGGCGAGCGGATCGTTTGGCCTCAACGATGTCGACGCCGGCGCGAACTTGCTGCCGCGCGGTATCCCGCTTGATCCGCGCATCCTTCAGCGAGACGTCGTGCAGCGAG